>CAVUXQ010000021.1:0-182500 GCA_963745265.1 uncultured delta proteobacterium | reverse complement strand
GGTTTCCGAATGGGGCAACCCGGCAGGAGTTATATCCTGTCATCCCCCGCTGAATACATAGGCGGTGGGAAGCGAACGTGGGGAACTGAAACATCTAAGTACCTACAGGAAAAGAAATCAACAGAGATTCCGCAAGTAGCGGCGAGCGAACGCGGACCAGCCCAAATCAGCGATATGGATCGTGAGTCTATAGTGGAGCGGCATGGAAAGGCCGACCAGAGACGGTGATAGTCCGGTACACGAAATAGTCTCCGACCTAGCTGGAAAGAGTACCACGGGACACGTGAAACCCTGTGGGAATACGGGAGGACCATCTTCCAAGGCTAAATACTAACCGATGACCGATAGTGAACGAGTACCGTGAGGGAAAGGTGAAAAGAACGGGGGAACCCGAGTGAAATAGAAACTGAAACCGTTAGCTTACAAGCAGTTGGAGCCCTATGTGCTTGCACAGGGTGACAGCGTGCCTTTTGCATAATGAGTCAACGACTTACCCTATGCAGCGAGGTTAAGCCGCGAGGTGGAGCCGCAGCGAAAGCGAGTCTTAAGAGGGCGACGAGTTGCATGGGGTAGACCCGAAACCGGGTGATCTATCCATGGCCAGGGTGAAGTCTCGGTAACACGAGATGGAGGCCCGAACCGATATAGGTTGAAAACTGTTCGGATGAGCTGTGGATAGGAGTGAAAGGCTAATCAAACTCGGTGATAGCTGGTTTTCTCCGAAATATATTTAGGTATAGCCTCATATGTTGACTGACGGAGGTAGAGCACTGACAAGGCTAGGGGTCCCACCGGATTACCAACCCTTTTCAAACTCCGAATGCCGTCAAGTTCGAATATGGGAGTCAGATCGCGGGAGATAAGTTCCGTGGTCGAGAGGGAAAGAACCCAGACCGTCAGCTAAGGTCCCAAAATCTATGCTAAGTGGTAAAGGATGTGGAATCGCAGATACAACCAGGAGGTTGGCTTAGAAGCAGCAACCCTTTAAAGAAAGCGTAATAGCTCACTGGTCTAGTGGTACCGCGCCGAAAATTTAACGGGGCTAAGCATAGTACCGAAGCTACGGATTCAGAAGTCGGAACTCAGAGGACAGAAGACGGATGATCAACTCATTTGAAGAGTTGGAAGTCTTTCAACGAGCGTATAGGTTTTCTTTGGAGATTCACAAGCTGAGCTTGGGATTTCCCCAAAGAGAGCAATATGGGCTCGGGGAACAGATACGACGAGCTAGCAAATCCATTTGCGCCAATATAGCGGAAGGATTTGCCAAACAAAGCTACTCCGCAAAGGAGTTCAAGCGATATGTAGCAATAGCCGTCGGTTCAAGTGATGAGATGAGAGTCTGGATACGATACTGTCTTGATCTGGAATATATATCAGAAGCAACCTGGCAGCGTTGGCGAGATGAGTATCAAGCCATCTCGAAAATGCTCATGGTTTTGAACAGAAGCTGGAAATAGTGTTTACGAGCGCGTCCGCGCCAAACTATTCTGACTTCTGTCCTCTGACTTCTGACTTCTGAATGGTAGGAGAACATTGTGGTCGCCTGAGAAGGTACATCGAAAGAAGTGCTGGAGGTCCCACAAGAGCTTATGTTGACACGAGTAGCGAAAATGAGGGCGAGAAACCCTCACGCCGAAAGCCTCAGGTTTCCTGTAGTCAAGTTAATCTGCTCAGGGTTAGTCGGCCCCTAAGGCGAGGCCGAGAGGCGTAGTCGATGGGAAACAGGTTAATATTCCTGTACCACTTCCATAATGTTATGGTAAGGGGGGACGGAGAAGGTAAGGCCATCCGGGCGTTGGTAGTCCCGGTTCAAGCGTGTAGGTGGAAGGTTTTGGCAAATCCGGACCTTCGTAACACTGAGGCGTGACGACGATGTCCTAACGGACAATAAAGTGGCTGGTTCCATGCTTCCAGGAAAATCCTCGTATCTAGTTATGGATGTGACCGTACCGTAAACCGACACAGGTAGGCAGGTAGAGAATACTAAGGCGCTTGAGAGAACTCTGGTTAAGGAACTCGGCAAAATAGCACCGTAACTTCGGGAGAAGGTGTGCCTGCATGGTGAAATGACTTGCTCATGGAGCTTACGCAGGTTGCAGTGAAATGGGGGGAGCGACTGTTTACTAAAAACACAGGACTCTGCGAAGTCGAAAGACGAAGTATAGGGTCTGACGCCTGCCCGGTGCCGGAAGGTTAAGGGGACATGTCAGCGCAAGCGAAGCATTGAACCGAAGCCCCGGTAAACGGCGGCCGTAACTATAACGGTCCTAAGGTAGCGAAATTCCTTGTCGGGTAAGTTCCGACCTGCACGAATGGCGTAACGATTTCCCCACTGTCTCAACCAGGGACTCAGCGAAACTGTAGCACCGGTGAAGATGCCGGTTACCCGCAACAAGACAGAAAGACCCCGTGAACCTTTACTACAGCTTGGCATTGGTTTTTGAGGTAACATGTGTAGGATAGGTGGGAGACTTTGAAGTGGGCACGCCAGTGCTCATGGAGTCAACCTTGAAATACCACCCTTGTTATCTTAGGAATCTAACCGCGGTCCGTTATCCGGATCCGGGACATTGTCTGGTGGGTAGTTTGACTGGGGCGGTCGCCTCCCAAAGAGTAACGGAGGCGCGCGAAGGTTCCCTCAGGTTGATTGGAAACCAACCGCAGAGTGTAAAGGCATAAGGGAGCTTGACTGCGAGAGAGACATCTCGAGCAGGTACGAAAGTAGGTCTTAGTGATCCGGCGATTCCGCATGGAAGGGTCGTCGCTCAACGGATAAAAGGTACTCCGGGGATAACAGGCTTATCTCCCCCAAGAGTCCATATCGACGGGGAGGTTTGGCACCTCGATGTCGGCTCATCACATCCTGGGGCTGGAGCAGGTCCCAAGGGTTTGGCTGTTCGCCAATTAAAGTGGTACGCGAGCTGGGTTTAAAACGTCGTGAGACAGTTTGGTCCTTATCTGTTGCGGGCGCAGGATATTTGAGGAGATCTTTCCCTAGTACGAGAGGACCGGGATGGACGAACCTATGGTGTTCCAGTTGTTCCGCCAGGGGCATTGCTGGGTAGCTATGTTCGGAAGGGATAACCGCTGAAAGCATCTAAGCGGGAAGCCCACTCCAAGATAAGATATCCCATGGCCTAGTCGCCATCTGAAGGCTCGTTGTAGACCACAACGTCGATAGGTCGGGTGTGGAAGCGTGGTAACACGTGGAGCTAACCGATACTAATCAGCCGTGCGGCTTATCCACTTTTTTTGATTGATACGCTGCTGGCTACACTACTATTCAATTATCATTTTTTTTATAACTGTTCAGGCAGTAACCGATCCAGCGATGAAATGGGTTGGTGCAGACTGTTCAGCAGTGCGCCATCTAGGTACAAGCAGTTCGTTCTGCTGTACTTGACGCTACGCTGGACGGACTGATCGTGCCTAGATGGCGTGCTGCTGGACAGTTTGCAAAGTTTTTTCGGCGGCCATAGCGAAGAGGTTCCACCCGTTCCCATTCCGAACACGGAAGTTAAGCTCTTCAGCGCCGATGGTACTGCATGGGAGACTATGTGGGAGAGTAGGTCGTCGCCGAATTCTTTACAAGAAAACCCCGGTCAGGGTCCACCTGACCGGGGTTTTTTGTTTTGTAGCGCCCTCTCCTCTTTCCTCTCCCTTCGATTACTCCATATCGACGACAACCACGGCCCTCACAGGGGCCCCATCGGCATCCGCCAGCGGTATCGGCAGACAGGAGAACAGAACAGGCTGATCCGGGACCCTCTGCAAATTCCGCAAATTCTCGATAATCACCACATTATGGTGCAGAAGATGCATGTGGACCTCGAAATCACGGGAGTCAAGTCTATCGGCGGAGAGAGTGTCCAGGCCGACGCCTTTAAGGTTGAACTCACACAGCCATTTCGCCGCTTGCGCACTGAGTACCGGAAATCCTGTGAAATATTCGGGCGTTCCCCAGTTCCTATCCCAACCGGTGCATATTAGCAGGAATTCCACCTTGCGCAGAAGTTCGTGCCAAGGCCGCAAATGCTCCACGGTGATGACATCCGCTGTCGCCGCAGGGTGACGATAGACACAGGCGGAACCCATAAATTGATCTATTGGCAACTGGTCCAGCGTTTTGCCATCAGCAATCATATGAGCTGGGGCGTCCATGTGGGTACCGGTATGGGAGTTCAAACAGAATCGTTTCTCCCGAAATCCATGGGATGGTATGTCGCTGCTCTGTTCGATACCAATATTTTCCGTACCTGGATATACCGGCATTCCGGTAACTATTGGATGTGAGAGATCAATGAGAGGCATGTTCGCTTGCTCCCCTGTATGCATTTCCAAACGCCCTAAGAACCTGTCGGATTATGCTTCATCATCGATTATATCTCCTCCCACGGTATCGACAATGACAGTATGACACTCGATTTCACACCATGCGTCAAACATCTCCCGCGTGCGTTTTTGCGGCCACTTCTCCATATCTGTCTGCCAGTCTTCCAACTCATAGGTAAAGATCTGTTCGTAATTCAAGGCAATCCACTCTTCGAGACAGTCCGCTTCATCTTCCTCGATCAAATAAATGGTTCTATCCTCATTGGCTTCCTGCAAGGTGATCTGCGGACGTTTATCGGCCTGATCCGCCTGATTGATCCAGTCGACAAAAGGCGCTCTGAGCCTGACGAGAACAGCTGCACGATTGATCATAAGTACCCTCTTGGTTAATCTGAAATGTCTTCGTTGCTGTTGGCAACCCGTATTAAATTCTAAGCTTTTTTTGACGCCTGAAGATCCTGTCCTATAGTAAGATTAAGCAACGTGTATAGCAAAAACCACTTCTCACCTGGTCGGTGAACCTTTACCCTCAACCAATGGGCCTGGGAGCCTGTCGGATTATGCCCTTTTTCCCCATATCTTCGTTAAACTCGAAAAAATTATCCTCGGAATATTGAGTATATGCCTCCGGTAATTTTTTCGAGTTTGCCTCGATCTGAGCAAAAATGCCTATAATCCGACAGGCTCCTAGGGGTTACAAGAGCGGAGACAGACAATGCAGTGCAACAAAACGTGCAACAGCGGGCGACAGGGTTGTCGGTGCCATCCAACGACAATGGAGAATCCTCCGCTTCTCATTCGTTTTTTGATGCTTCGGCCAAGCAAAGGACTCTTGCTTGCAGCGCTGATATTTCTCGTCCTTCCCTCTTGTGCCACCCTACCAAAACACCCGCCAGCAGCTAGCATGCTGGCATATGCTGCCCAGGGCGACAGCCTTTCGGCCCGATATGCTCCGGTGTTTCTCATTGAGGATCCCGCGAAAGAGTACAACCATATCGGCAGTCCCGAGGTTCAAGCCATCGACGGAGAGCAGCCGGTGGTTTCAGTCGATCCCGACCATCCTGCCTTCTTCACCCAGACTCGATACTGGCAGGGAAAAAAACAATCCTACACCAACCTCGTTTACCGGATTCATTTTCCGGAAGTCCCCTTTCAACTTGTTCCATTCTACCTGGGGGCAGGAAAAAACATCGGACTCTTCGTCATCATTACCCTCGATTCGCATATGCGTCCGGTCCTTTTTACCGCCGTTCATACCTGCGGATGCTATCTCACCTTTGTTCCCACCTCGTTCATGACTCAAGCAAGTTTTCCCGACGGCTGGAAGAAAGGAAGGCAAAATGTCTATGGGGAATATCTGCCTTCGTTTCTGGACTACAACGGTGCAGGCTCGTCTGATAAAAAGCTATTCATCCTTTTGCACAATGGCACCCACAGAATCGCAGATCTCTGGCTCGCCTCGAAGTCGCAACTTTCCTCGCTGGTTGTGCAAAAAACGCCACTCAAACCACTCGCGTCTCTAACCAGACTGCCCGCACCGGATGGTACGACAATCTCATTTTTCGAAACCAGCGGGCCACGCAAGGATTATGTCCGAGGCAGCGAAAAGCCCTGGGAGCGCCTGTTAATGAGTTGGTGGGCCCTTGATTGGCGAATAGGAGAAGACAAGAGGCTGGGACGCAATCTTGACGATGGCATCGTATTCTACACCAGCCTGAAACCTTGGGCACGCAGTGCCTCAGATCTTCGAGATTTTCCGGATTTTCTACGATACTGGGGATGGCGACTGCAATAGAGGGGGGGCTAGTGACATCGATTTTCAGACAACCACCTTGAGATTGCGGAAAATCAGCGACAACTACCCATTAACGATAAATAATTGGCGGAGGAGCAGGGATTCGAACCCTGGGATGAGTCACCCCATCAACGGTTTTCGAGACCGTCCCGTTCAGCCGCTCCGGCACTCCTCCTTTCCGAGAGACATTGATACCAGTAAGACAATTTTTTTTCAACCGATTAGCCGAAAATCATCCCTCTTTATCGCTCTTATCACTACTCTCCCCCATTTGTTCCACGCCGGCAAAATCGTCGGTCCTCTTTTCCGGCTTCTGTTTACTTGAAAGAACCAATCGACACCTTGGCGCTGCTTCCTCCCCTGTTACATCCCCAAGGAAAACATGGCCTCGAGATCGTGTCGGGAATACGCCTTGAAAGCGAGCATGGTCTCGGTTTTCAGAATCCCTTCGATCTCAATCATCTTCCCGGTGACCAGCCGCGCCAGATCATCGTTGGCCTTGACCCGGACAATCGCTATCAGGTCGTACGCGCCGCTGACCGAATAGACCTCGGAGATTCCCTCCAGTTCCACCAGATTTTCGGCGATGGTGTTGATTTTCGTCCGTTCAGCTTTGATGAGGACAATAGATGTTACCATGATTTTAACCCCTGCTTACGCTCAGTAGTTGTCTGTTCAAAACTCTTAAGAGAGATGATTTCAGCATCCCGGCTTGCCACTTTACCCTCGCGCCCATACTGCTGCCTCTTCGATCGTGGTGGCTCTCTTTCAGCTGAGCCGGATAACCGATGTCCAGTCAGTCTCAGTGATTTTCTAACGTCTTGATTTCTTGGGGATCAACTATCTGGTTAGCAGGTTTTGCCAAGATTATCAAGGCTGAAAACCGATGGCCGCCCGGCTGAACTGAGAGGAACCGGATTTGCAGGCGAATCCGGTTCGCCGAACCGCGTTCAGCGATCGCTGGACTTGCCTCGGGTTTGCAACCAGTGAGGCGGGCGGCAACAGATCGTAGTGCATCTGATGCCAATTGAAGCCGCCAAAGGTAGATCGCGAAAGCCCCCCGTAGCCAAATCCGAGGCGTCGATAAAAATCCAGCAGATTTTCTCTACAAAGCAGAAGAACTCTCTGCTTCTCTTTATATTCCGCTACCTCGATAAGCTTGGTCACCAACATTCGGGCAATGTTTGCGTGCCGAAAATCCGGATGGACGGCGAGAGAGAAAATCACACAGTTTCTGCCGTTACGAACGTGGCCGACAAGATGTTTGAGTCTCTCATCGGTTATATCGTCTTTGTGGGTAGCGCCACTGTTGATCATGCCAACAATCCGGCCCCCCGACTCGGCAACATAAAAGCCGTCAGGATATATTTCGATACGCCGTTCGAGATGGTTGCGCGGCGCCGCCTCCAGAGGCGAATAGCATTGGTGTTCGAGTTGCGCGCACGCCTCGAGATCGCGTCGCTCCACCCTTCTGATTTGAACTTTCTCCATGGCGATACCCCCTATCCCACCTGTATGGTTGGTAATTCATAAACTTTCAAATTGTGATTGTCACGATACCCGAGAGGTGTTAATAAGTAAAATATATAAAAACAATCTTGCTAATAAGTAACAATTATGCACCACAACCTCAATCGCATCGAGATTTTCTATCAAGTGTACAGCCGCAACAGCGTCAGCGAGGCGGCGAAAGAACTCAATCTTTCCCAGCCGGCTGTCAGCCAGCATTTGCAAAAACTGGAAAAGGAACTGCGAGTGCCGCTCTTTACCAGGATGCACAAAAAGCTGGTGCCGACCGCCGCCGGAAGACAGCTCTATGCAGCTGTGGAACCCTTCCTCACCAGCTTGCCCGAAGTACTCCAAGCGTTACGCTATCAAGCGGACACGCCTCATGGAAAGGTTAGGATCGGGGCGCCGTATGAATTTGGCCAAGCATACCTGCCGGACGTCTGCCAGGCTTTCCGCACCAGCTATCCTGAGGTACGATTCGCCATACGGCTCGGGGAACCCCTGCCGCTTCTGCGCCTGCTCAAAGAAGGGGACATCGACTTCGCAGTCATCGATATGGTGCAGGATACCGTACGACAGATGGGGAGCAGCGGCGACTTCTACAGCATCGACTCGCTGATCGACGAGGAACTCGCAATGATCTGCTCACGGGATTATTACAACAGGGAAATAGCGGGGGACCACTCCTATGCCAATCTGATCGGCAAAGATTACATTTCGGACGAGCGCGACGATATGTTTTTAAAGCACTGGTTTTTCCACCACTTCGGTAAAACAGGCGTTCAGCCTGACGTCGTACTCACCGTAGAGAGCCATCAGGCAAACCTGCGCTGCGTCAAACTGGGCATGGGACTGACCGTTACCTCCTCGCATATGGTCTGGAAGGAGATCGCAGCCGGCAGCATCATCCCCATTACCACCGACACCCCGAATGCCATCAACACCATGTCGCTGGTGCAACTCCAGGATAAGGTACCACCCGTCGCCGAAAAGCTTTTCGGACAACACATCCGTGCTCATATGCGCGATGAGACCATGCTGCGCCGGTTCAACATCCTGCCGACAGCGACAGGTTGACAAAAAAACAGATCCCCTCTCGAGGGTATACGTCGTCACCCATCTAAAACCGAAATGGCGACCAGTGATTCGTGAAAGGTGGGGCCTCCGCCGATATCCGTGGTTTTCTGGGAGGTTAGATCGTTGATGCCACCCCAATCACCACCCGCCTGCCAAAAGATCCCCTCCGCCACCAGCAGTCCTCGACGCGTATCTTCGCTGAGTCTGGCGATTCGCCGAGTGCGGCCGCGATGGTTGGACAAGACCACCGTGGCCCCGTCGATGATGCCATGCTGTCGGCCATCCTCGGGGTGCACCAGCACTTCTCCCGGGAAAGGGGCGGAGCTTTCGCCAAAGGTGGAATTGAGCAGGTCCTGATGGGGCGGTGTGATCAATTGGAACGGGTAGCGCGATAGCAGATCCCGATCCTCAAACTCCACCGCCTCGAGCAGACAGGGGATCTCCGGCGTGTCGGGTTGCGTCGTGGTCCGAAAGGCAAAAGGCACCCCAAAGCGTCGCCGTACCGACTCGCCGGTGCGGCGACGGTTGGAGACAATCCACACGCCAGCGGTTTCGGGTCCAATCCTGAAATCTTCCGGCACCCCATCCATGGTCGCAAGATAGGAGGCAAGACGCTGTTCCGCACTCTGGGTAAAGGGTGCGTCGTCATACCCCAATTCCTTCGCCAGTCCCTGAAACAGATCGAAGTTGCTTCTTGCCTCCCCGACCGGATCAATAACCGGATCGACCACCCCCAGATAGAAGTGGCCATACCCGGTGTAGAGGTCCCTGTTTTCGAGAAACGTGGTGGCCGGCAGCAGCAAATCGGCATACCGGGCAGTCGGGGTCATCATCTGTTCGTGCACAACGGTGAAGAGGTCCTCCCTGGCCAAACCTCGACGAACCTGGGAACTGTCCGGGGCCACGCTAGCCGGGTTGGAATTATAGACAATGCACATATGCACCGGCGGCTCGATACTGGTCAGAGCATGACCCAAATGGGCCATGTTGATTTGCCTGGTCTGGCGCTCGGCCAACTCGGGAAATCGCAGTGTATCGATATTGCCTGAAAATGCCTTGGAAGAGAGCAATACACCCCTCCCCTCGCCGCCGCCGAACAAGCCAAGCGCCGCTGCCAGGGAGACAATCGAACGAACACTCATCCCGCCTCGACTGTTGCGGCTCAAACCAATGCCGATACGAAAGAAGGTTTTCCGCTGCTTGACCAGCAACCGGCTGAATTCCTCGATTTGCTCTTTCAAAAGACCGCTCTCGCGGCTAAATGCTTCCCACGGGGTGGCGGCGAGATAACTCGCCATTTCAGTAAACCCGGTAGTCTCCTTTGCCAGCATATCGCGGTCGAGCAGGTCGTTTTCGAGGAGTGCTTTCATCGCTCCGAGCGCCAGGGCGCCATCACCGCCCGGCCGAACCTGGAGATGAATATCCGCCCCCTTGGCCGTCTCGCTGCGATACGGATCAATCACCAACAGCCTGGCGCCCCGTTTGCGCGCGGTCGCCACATAGGGCCAGAAATGGAGGTTGGTCACCTTGATGTTGATGCCCCAGGCTACGATCAAATCGGCGTCAGCCGCAAGTTCCGGCGGACTGCCGGGCACGCTGCCCAGATGCAGGGCCCACCCCCGACCGGCGGCGGACGAGCAGATGGTCTCCCGCAACCGGCTGGCGCCTATTTTGTGGTAAAGCGCATACCCCGCGTTACGATTGATGACGCCCATATTCCCGGCATACTGGAAGGGCAGGATCGCTTCACCACCGTAGCTCGCAACCACCTCCCGGATTTTGTCGGCAAACAACCGCAAGGCCTCTTCCCACCCGATCCGACGAAACCGCCCTTCGCCTTTATCGCCGACCCGCAGTTGCGGGTAAAGGATGCGTTCTTCGCTATAGAGCCGCTGGGGATAGGACCGCATTTTCCGGCAAATGAACCCTTGGGTATAGGGATGGTCCCGATCCCCGGAGAGCGATACCACCCTGCCATCGACTACCTTCGCGATCACTGCGCAACTATCCGGACAATCCAGGGGGCACACTGTTTTTTTTAATTGCGGCTGCATCTTCACCACACCACTCCTCTTGTACTAAAAAAAAGAACCATTCTCCGGGCAAGCCAAAGGTTGCTCACATCAACGCTGCGAAAATGGCAAGTCGGCCTGATTATGCCCGGATGGCGTACTGATGAACGTTTAGAATAGTCAAAAGTTAGCCAAGGAGAAAGAAGAAACCGCATGAGGCGTGTTGCATCGACCTCAAAACAGAGCCTGGAGAAGGATGAGTGACGATACAAGGCAACACCCAACCTGTTATGCTGGTAATTTCGCACGTTGCTGAACGGTTGCCGGTAATACAGCGGAGAGTCAATCAAGGAGAAGATGCTGCATGACAACGCCGCATGAGGCCCAGGACTTTTCTCGCGGAGAGATGTTCAGGCGGGATACATGGCAAATATTGGCCACCACCGCAGCAGATCTTTAAATTTCACCGCAAAACCCGTGGCATCCAAACGAACGACAGTTGCGCCCATATCGATCGTCAGGCGATTTTCTCCTCGATGCATGTGCACCGACACGCTCACCTTTTCGCCTTCGATCAGAAAATTATCATCTTCCTGATTTGTAAAGAGATAGAGGGAGTTGATACCTATATCCCTCAGCCGCCCTGTAATCAAGCGGTGGTCAATCGTCTCCACAACCACTTGAACGTCGCAACGAAGACGCATATGCTCCCGTGGATCCACACTGACTCTTTTTCTTTCCATTTCCATGTATCCCCCTCCCACCTTATAGTGCTCGTCAACACCGACTTGGCCCTAGGAGCCTGTCGGATTATGCCCTTTTTCCCCATATCTTCGTTAAACTCGAAAAAATTATCCTCGGAATATTCAGTATATGCCTCCGGTAATTTTTTCGAGTTTGCCTCGATCTGAGCAAAAATGCCTATAATCCGACAGGCTCCTAGTAACCCCAAGCCCGCGTCCCGATTCAATGCAAAGCCCCTCCCCTTTTCCTGCTCGACCCACCTATAAGTCAGGTAAATTCATTTAATATATACCACACCTTAACCTAAAATTTCCATCTATTTCATAATAACGGGAGATAGCGCGATATTCTCGGCACATAAGCGGCAAGCAATCACCGGCATTCCACCCAGGGTTTCAGTCAAGAAGTCGGCCGAGGAAAAGCCTCGCAAAGCTCTGTCGGCGATACATCAACGAAAGGCGAGGACACGGCGGGCGTTCTGGGTCGTCTGTCGGGCCAGCAGCGCTGTCTGCTCGCCACGCAGCTGTGCAAGCGCAGTGAGTACCTCAGGGAGGAATTCGGGAGAATTGCGGCCCGGACGATGTGTGGCCAGGGGGATATCCGGGGCGTCGGTCTCCAGCACCAGAGAATCCGATGGCAGGTCGCGGGCCACTTTTCGGATCTTTCTGGCCCGGTCGTAGGTGACGGTGCCGCAGATGCCGATCACGAAACCGAGCTTGATAAAGTGAGAGGCCTGCTGGTAACTGCCATTAAAGGCATGAACGATACCGCCGTGGGTAAATCGCTTTCGGCGCAGGGTGGATAGAACTTTGTCGTGCGCTTTTCTGACATGGAGCAACAGGGGGAGGCCGGCTTGCGCGGCAATCTCCACCTGGGATTCGAAAAGCTGCTGCTGGGCCTGGTGATCGACATCCTCGATATAATAATCTAGACCGACTTCACCGATGGCGACCAATTCGCCGGTGCCGGCCAGCCGTGCCAGCTCATCGAGATCCGAGTGGTGATGCCGGGCAAGGTACATCGGATGGAGCCCCGGTGCGGCGTGGAGCTGACAGTGTTTCCTGCTGAGTTCCAGCATCCGCGACCATCCGTTGCGACAAACACCGGCCATGACCATATCGTGTACGCCCACCGCCCCGGCTCTTTCGAGCACTTGATGATAATCGGGGAAATGGCTCTGCAAATCGACGTGGCAGTGGGTATCTATCAGCATCATCGTATCTGTTTCACGGCAACCGTCCCATACTGGATTCACCATATGCCCCAGATGACTTTGACGGACGGAAACTAAACAGTTCCCATCCGAAGACTATTTAAAATCATTCTTGTTCAAACCATACTTGCGCATTTTGCTGTAGAGGCTTCTGGTGGTTATCCCGGCAATGGCCGCTGTCTTGTTCAGACGTCCGCCGGTGGATTCCAGCACCATCTCCAGGTAGTTGCGTTCCACCTCCTCCTGGATGGAGCCGAGCACCGCAGCAAGCGTCTTTTCCCGCCAGGCCTCGGGGGCATTTCGCCCGATCTGCTGTACTTTCGAGAGCATGGCTCCATTATGAAAGACGGAAGGCAAGTTTTCAACAGTTATCTCATCGGTACGGCAGAGCAACATCGAACGTTCAATAACGTTCATCAGCTCCCGGATATTCCCGGGCCAGTCATAGCGACAAAGCGCCGCCATCGCCGGCTCGGATATCTGGCGAATCTCCCGTCCGATTTTGTGCCGGAAATCCACGACAAACCGGCGAGCCAAATGGGGAATATCCTCCATCCGGTAGCGCAGAGCCGGGATCTGCAGCCGGACAACGCTGAGTCGATAATACAAATCCTTGCGGAAAGTGCCTTGCTGCACTTCCTCTTCGAGATCGCGATTGGTAGCGGCGATAACGCGCACATCGATCCAGGACGGTTTTTCGGCGCCTATGGGCCGAATCTCGTATTCCTGCAGCACCCTGAGCAGCTTGGCTTGCAGATGCAGGGGCATCTCGCCGATCTCATCGAGGAAGATGGTGCCGCCATGGGCCTGTTCGAAGGCCCCGCGCCGCGACCTGGTAGCACCGGTGAAAGCGCCCTGCCGATGCCCGAACAGCTCACTCTCCAGCAACTGTTCCGGCAGCGCCGCGACGTTAACCGCCACAAACGGCCCGGCCGCCCGGGCGCTTTCGGCGTGAATGACTTTGGCCAAATGCTCCTTGCCGACCCCGGTCTCCCCCAGGATCAACAGCAGGGAATCGCTTGGCGCCACCTGCTGCACCTCGTTCATGAAAATCTGCATCGCCTCGCTGGCCGAGGAAAAATCGGAGATCTTGGGCTTGGCCTTGCCCCGGTGGTCGAAGCGTTCGTGTTTGACGGCCTGCCGTCGCGATTCAACCGTCGCCTCGAGGGCATTGATCAGTCGTTGCAGAGAGACCCCTGCATAGAGGGCCGTATGGGCGCCGGCGGCGATATACCCGGCCTGCAACTCCGGAGAATTGGCGCCGTGAAGGATAACCGTGGTTGGATTTTCCGGCAACTCACTCAAGGTGCCGATCCCCGCCTCTACCGGCGATGGGATGACTGCGTCGCTAATCACTATAATATCCGCACAACTCTGCACAACCTGTTGCCAGACATGAGGATGCTGTCCGTAGCATTCCACCTGAATATCGGCCAGCATGATCTTGTCGGCCAATTGCTGCTGCAGCCGCGCGTCCTCCACGGCCAGAACCATTCTCGTTAACATTCTTTCACACAAGAAATCATTTTCTTCTTTTCCCAACTACAGTCCGCCATGCCCCAAAAGTGAGAAACGGATTGCCGAACTTTTTCGCGAGGTGAAAAATGGCCTATTTTTTCGAAAATGCCAAATCTTTTTTAGCAACGGCGCGTGCAAACGCCATAAAGAGGGCCTGAATACCCAAAATGATTTCGGAAAAAATTTTCCTAAACCCTCCCTGGCATCTCCTGCCGCCCGCCAAAGAGAAGGCCCAATTAAGGGCGATCGGCCTCGTTGGCCACTTCCCACCAGGCGTCGCAGTGGCTCGATCCCGGTGCCGCGGGGCTTGAATTTGTGACTATCGCCTGCTGGTTTCGGCAGCTCCCCGCCCTCGGTGCCATTTTCACCTGAACGATCAAGCAACCCGGCACAGGATTTGCTAAATTTTCGCGAAGCACCAAATCATTGTCACCTTCAGGAGGTATATGTAGTGAGCAATAGCGAAATTCCCATGCCGAAGCAGGCGGAGGCCGGACTGGCCGATATTGTCGCCTGCGATTCCGAGATATGCTTTATCGACGGTCGGGAAGGCCGTCTGATCTATCGGGGGTACGACGCCCTCGAGCTGGCTGAAAAAAGCACTTTTGAAGAAGTCGCCTACCTTCTCTGGTACGGTTGCCTGCCCCGGATAACCGAATTCAGGGCGTTCCTGGACGGGTTTACCGGGTCGATGTCGCTGCCGGTGGAAACCGTGATGATCCTGCGGATGTTCCCCAAGGCCGCCACCCCGATGGAAGTCATCCGCACCGCCGTCTCCTCCCTGGGCCACTGGGACCCCGACAGCGGCAATACCGGACTCGACGCCTGCCTGCGCAAGGCGCAGCGGTTGGCGTTACGGATTCCGCTGTTGATCGCCGCTCACCAACGGCTGCGCGAGGGGCTCGAGCCGATCAAACCGGTCCCCGGCCACGGCATCGCCTATAACTTCCTCTACACCCTGCAGGGCAAGGCGCCCAATCCGGTGATCGAGCGGGCCTTCGACGTGGCGTTGATCCTTCATGCCGACCACGAACTCAATGCCTCCACCTTCGCCGCCAGGGTTACCGCCGCCACCATGTCGGATATCTATTCTTCGGTTACTTCGGCGATCGGCACCCTCAAGGGACCGCTGCACGGCGGGGCGAACATGGAGGTAATGCAATTGATCCAGGAAATCGGCAGCCCGGAACGAGCCGAGGAAGTCGTGCTGGAGAAGCTGGCCAACAAGGTCAAGATCCCCGGTTTCGGCCACCGAGTCTACCGTTGCGAAGATCCCCGGGTTTGCGCCTTGAGGGAACACGCCCGCACCGTCACCCGGCACACCGGCAATACGAAAAATTTTGAGATTACCCAGGAAATCGAACGCGTGGTGCTCGAAAAGACCAAGGTGTTCCCCAACGTCGACCTCTATACCGCTTCGCTCTACAGCGCCATGGACCTGCCCCAGGAACTCTTCACCCCGATTTTCGCGATCAGCCGGACCATCGGCTGGACCTCGCATATCCTCGAGCAGTGGAGCAACAACCGGTTGATCCGGCCTCGGGCGGAGTATATCGGCCCGAAGGGGCTGCACTACATAAACATCATGGAACGCATGAGATAATTTTGATCGCCGGTGAGGCTTGAACGGGTTTCGCACCCATACCCCTTACCGGCATAATCTCGTTGAAAAACCGGGACGCATCCATGAACACCGTACTTATCATCATCGATTCCGTCGATCAGTGGGCTCCGTACTACCAGACGGAAAGCGTAATTACTCCGATCCAGTATCTGCAGAACGAGGATCTCAGCAGAGGACAGCATCTGGTGATCAACCTCTGTTCGGACATTTCCTATCATTCAGAGGGGTACTACTGCTCGCTTCTGGCCCAGGCCCGCAAACACAAGGTCATCCCCAGCGTCGAGACCCTGAGCAGGCTGGACAGCACCACCCCGCTCAAGCTCGACAGCTCCCTGATGAAGCTTTGCCGTTGTCACGAGCGCAAACCCGATGAGCAGAGGGTGGAGGACTTCGACCTCGATATCTTCTTCGGCAAATGCCAAGACCCCCGACTCGAACGACTCGCCCGATTTCTTTTCGACCAATACCCGGCGCCGCTTCTGCGCGTAAGCTTCAGCGGCGGCCAACCGGCACAAATCAGCAGAATCCGGCCCCTGTCCTTAAAAGAACTTGACGACACGCAGCAGGATCTTTTCGCGGACAGCCTCGACCAGTTCAACCGGAAGGTCTGGCGCCAACCCCGGAGCAAAAAACCGGCCCGATACGACCTGGCCATTTTCCATGACCCCGAAGAAGCCTTTCCGCCCAGCAACAAGAGCGCGCTCAATCTCTTTGTCAGCGAAGCCAAGAAGATGAACATCAACGCCGAGCTCATCACCGAGCAGGATTCCGCACGGCTGATGGAATTCGACGCCCTGTTCATCCGCCAGACGACGGCGGTGAACCACATCACCTACCAGTTGGCCCAGGCGGCCCGACAGGCGGACATGGTGGTCATCGACGACCCGACTTCCATCATCCGCTGCACCAACAAGGTGTACCTCAAGGAGCTGCTGGACAACGCATCCATTCCCGCCCCCAAATCGCGCCTGTTGTTCAAGGCCAAACCCCTTGCATACGAGGAGCTTGCAGCCGAGCTGGGAGGCACCATGGTGATCAAGATCCCGGACGGCTCCTTCTCGCTGGGGGTCAAACGGGTGGCCAGCAGTGAAGAGTACGCCGCCACCATCGAACCGCTCTTTGCCCATTCCTCGATTCTCCTCGCCCAGGAATATATACCCACCGAGTACGACTGGCGCATCGGAGTGCTCAACGGCGAGTGCATCTACAGCTGCAAATATTTCATGGCCCGGGGACACTGGCAGATCTACCACCACAAATCGAGCGGCTGCACCCGGGCCGGCAGGGTGGAAACCATCCCGGTGCATATGGTGCCCAAAACCGTCACCCGCCTCGCCGTCAAGGTGTCCGCCTCCATCGGCAAGGGGCTGTACGGCGTGGATATCAAAAACGGCGGTGAAAAGGCACTGGTCATCGAAGTAAACGACAACCCGTCAATCGACCACGGCATCGAGGATAAGATCCTGGGCAATGAACTGTATCGGATCATCCTGCGCGAATTCACGCAGCAACTAACAAGAAAAAGCAGGTCGTAAGCCGCTCCCATCTGTCGCCTCCCACACCTCTTTTCTTTTTTTCATAGGCTGAATTCGAAAACTTATGCACACCTATACGTATGCCCAGCTCCAAGATTGCCGACGGCTCGCCGAGCTGGAAATTCTGCTCTTTACCTGCGACCGGATTTCCTATCGCCAGTTCCGTTACCTGCTGACCAAGGCGAATGCCCTGGTGATCAAAAAGGAGTTGGGCGACGTTCTGGCGGGATACCTGGTGCTATTAAAACGGGCCAACAGCACCGGACTGCGCATCTATTCCCTCGGCGTTCATCCGGATGCCAGGAAACGCGGCATTGCCAGGCAACTGCTCGCCTGCGCCGAGATGATGGCTCCCGATCACGGCTGCGACCGTTTGACGCTCGAGGTGAGTATCGACAACCATCCGGCCATAGATCTCTATCGCGCCAGCGGCTTTTGCCCCTGCGGGATAAAGGTAGAGTATTATGAAGACGGAGGCACCGCCCTGGTGATGCGAAAACGCATCGACTGGCACCCGCTCGAAAGCACGGCGATGCAGCCGCAATCACATCGTCCGATCCGGCTGCCTCTGCCTTTCACTCTCGAAAAGGCAGAAGTTTCACTTGAGGAGCACTTGCAAGCCCCTTTGGAACACCACGGTTTGCGGCCAGGCGCCGACAAGCCAATGAGCAACAACGCACCTACCCACGATCATGATCCATCCTGACACGCAAGTACACTTTATCAATGAGGAAAAGGGATACGGCCTCGTCGCCGTCCGAACACTCCCCCGCGGCACCATCACCTGGACGCTCGACCCGCTCGACAGGCAGATATCGCCGGCGGAGATGGCCGGTTATGAAGAACGGTTCCGGGACATCCTGTTGAAATATTCCTTCCGCAACAACCGCGGCAACTATATTTTCTGCTGGGATAACGGCCGATACATCAACCACAGTTTCGATTCGAACTGTTGTCTTACTCCCTACAACTTCGAAATCGCCATTCGCGACATCGCCCCGGGCGAGGAACTCACCGATGATTACGGCTATCTCAACATCATCGAACCGTTCGAGGCTCAGCCGGAGGGCGGCCAGCGGACAGTGGTCTACCCTGACGACCTGCTGCGCTACAGCGGTATGTGGGACGCAAATATTGCCGCTGCCTTCCCGGATATCATCCGGGTGGAACAAGCGCTGAAAAACTACCTGCCGGAAGGGATATGGAAAACGATCGAAGATATCGAACGCGGAAAACGCAAACTGGAGTCCATAAGGAGCTGCTACTTCGATAACAATTGATTATATAGTGATTCAGGGCGCTGTTTTCCATTCCCCTTGAACCCAGCCGGCGGACGATCGGCAACCTGGAGTGGCCATGAGCGAACCGTCAACACCTGGCAGTCCCAACCCCGGCAGGACCTATTGCAACTACTGTCCGGGCTATTGCTGCTATCGGCTTGCCGGTTCGACCCTTTACCTGGACGCTACCGATATCAATCGGCTTGCCCGCCATTTCGGTATCACCGACGGGGAAATACGCCGCCGTTATATCGAGGGGAAAAATACCTTCAAGGTCAACAAGGACGGCTCCTGCATCTTTCTTGCCAACGGCCGGATGTGCCGAAGGTGCACGGTCCACACCGCCCGCCCGCGGCAATGCCGCGACTTCCCGTACGATCAGCCCTGCCCCTACCTGACCCGCGACGACCTGCTCGCGGCCATCCAGCCAAGAGTCGAAAAGAGTCTTTTTCTGCCAGAGGATGACGGCGAGGATGCGTGAGCGAATTCAACGCCGGTAAAACCGTGAACCTTACGTCATTTGCCGGCGCACGCTATCCACCTTGTCTTCCATGCTCTGTCCCCTGTCGGTCCGGGTGCCGATCTGGATCGAGGTAGTGATTCGCGGCGCCCCCATATCGTGAACCTGTTCATGACATTTCTTGACTGCCGCCATAACCTCATCCCATTCTCCTTCGATATTGGTGCCGTTGGCATGGAGCTCGCTGTTGAGTCCCGCCGCCTGAATTATCTTTTCACATGCGGCGACATAGCGCGAAACGGATACTCCAACTCCCATGGGTACAAGTGAAAGATTCATGATGACATGCATGGTTGTACTCCCTGATGATTTTCCACATCAAATCGCTCGGCGCCGATCACTTGTCGCCGCAAGAGCGGACAACGTGTGAGAAGAGCAAAAGCACAACCCCTCTCCGGAGTAAAATCGTGCCTGCGGATTCCGCATTTGTTCTCCCCGTATGTGTCAGGATAACACACTCTCTTCGTCTATTCCAGCCACCGGGAAAGCGAGTAATCGCTGAGGATGCGTTCATTTCCGACAATACAGAGCTATTCCGCAGTTTTTTACCATGTATCGAATTTCTGCTGTGCATTATTATCTTATTTGGGTATAGTTTGCAGCTTGCCGGCGGGATATAGCCCCACGCACCGCCACAGTCGGCGATTGCATTGGCGCCGTCGGCGACCTTGAACGTAAAAACCAACCCTCCGGGAGTCCCACTCACCGTTTTGAAAAAGCACCTGATTTCCCGTACAACCTTTACAGATAGAGCACCATGGCAGCAGCGAGCCTGAAGGAGGTAAAATGGTAGAACTACACGATTCGGATCAGGAAATCTTCTCCCTGATCAGAGAAGAAGAACAGCGTCAGGCTGAAAAAATACGTCTCATTGCGTCTGAGAATTATGTATCCGCCCCCGTGCTGCAGGCCACCGGCTCGGTACTTACCAACAAATACTCGGAAGGCTATCCCGGCAAACGCTACTACGAAGGCCAGCAGGTGATCGATCGGGTGGAAACCCTGGCCGTCGAGAGGGCTAAGGCGCTCTTTGGCGCCGAGCATGTCAACGTTCAGCCCTATTCCGGATCCCCGGCAAACCTGGCGGTCTACCTCGCCTTCCTGCAGCCGGGAGACACCATCCTCGGCATGGCCCTGCCGCACGGCGGACACCTGACCCACGGGGCGGCGATCAGCATCTCCGGCAGGTATTTCGATGCCCAGTCCTATTCCCTCGACCCCACAACAAGGCGGCTCAATTACGACGCCATCCGAGAGAAGGCCCTGGCCTGTAAACCGAAGATCCTCATCGCCGGTCACTCCGCCTATCCCCGTATCCCCGATTTCAAGCGACTGCGGGAGATCGCCGATGAGGTCGGCGCCCTTTTCATGGTCGATATGGCCCATTTCGCCGGACTGGTAGCAGGTGGCGCCCACCCATCGCCGGTGCCCTACGCCGATGTGGTCACCACCACCACCCATAAATCCCTGCGCGGTCCTCGCGGCGCTATGATCCTGTGCAAGAAGGAGCATGCTGCCGCTATCGACAAAGCGGTATTTCCTGGAATCCAGGGCGGCCCGCACGACAATACCACCGCCGCCATCGCCGTCGCCATGAAGGAAGCAGCCTCCGATACCTACAAGGAGTACGCCGCCCAGGTAATAAAAAATGCCCAGGCCCTGGCCGAGACCCTGATAGGCAAGGGCTTTGAGCTGGTCACCGGTGGCACCGACAACCACCTGATGCTGGTCGATCTGACCAACAAGGGCATTACCGGCAAAAAGGCGGCCAAAGCCCTCGACGAAGCCGGCCTGGTGCTCAACTACAACGCGGTGCCCTTTGATACCAGAAAGCCGTTTGATCCCAGCGGCATCCGCATGGGGACCTGCGCGGTGACCACCCGCGGCTTCAAAGAAGCCGAGATGAGGTTTATCGGCGAAAAAATCGACGCCGTCCTCGCCGAGCCGGACAACACGGATCTGCGGGCCGCCACCGCAACCCAGGTACGGGAGCTGTGCCGCAGCTTTCCAGCTCCGGGACTTGTCCATATAAATTGATTCCGGGCGGTATTACGCTCAAACTGCCGTCATCGTGGGGAGTTGATTTCGTTTACGAAATCAACTCCCTTCTTTTTTCTCCTGCACCTGTTTTGCGGACTCGACCATGCGTCCATCGCCGTCGGTAACAACCAACATCTATCTGCTCTACCTGATCAAGCTCTCCAAGTGGCTGATGCTCATCATGCCGGTGGTGGCACTGTTCTACAGCGCAAACGGTCTGGACGATCTTGATATCTACCTCCTACAGGCCGTCTATTCCCTCAGTGTAGCCGCAATGGAGATTCCCTCCGGCTACATGGCCGATGTCATCGGCCGCCGGACTTCGCTCATCGTCGGCTCGATCCTCGGCACCCTCGGGTTCGCCCTATATTCCATCTCCGGCAGTTTTGCTAATTTTCTGGTGGCTGAAATCATTCTGGGGATGGGCGGCAGTTTTATCTCCGGCTCCGATTCCGCCCTGCTCTACGACAGTCTGGCGACGACCGGCGATGAGAACCGTTACCTGCAGTATGAAGGAAGACTCACCTCGCTTGGCAATTTCGCCGAAACCGTTGCCGCCATCTGCGGGGGACTGATCGCCGCAACTCTTAGTTATCGCGCCGTCTACGTGTCGCAAACGATCGTTGCCGCCCTGGCTATTCCCGCCTCCCTGCTGCTGGTGGAACCTGACCGAGAGCGTTTGCGCGACCGGCCCGGCCCGCGACAGATCCTGGCCATCTGTCATCGCTCTCTCTTTGTCAACCTCAAGCTCTCCGCCACCATTCTTCTCTCCTCGGTAATCGGCACCGCCACCCTCTGCATGGCCTGGACCTGTCAGGTCTATTTCGTCGGCCAGGGATTGACCGAGGTGACCATCACCCCGCTCTGGGTGGTGCTCAACCTCACGGTCGCCCTCGTCGCCGCGGTTGCCCACACCACCCGCGACCGACTCGGACGCCGACTCTCCCTGGCGCTGATCGTCGTCTACATCCCCTGCGCCTACATTCTACTCGGCAGCCTGCCGCTGCTACCGGCACTGGCCGCACTTCTGCTTTTCTATGCGATCAGGGGATATGCGACACCGGTGTTAAAGGATCTGACCAATCAGTACTGCACCTCGGACATCCGGGCTACCGTGCTTTCCATCCGCAGCCTGATCATCCGTATCGGTTTCGCCGTCCTCGGCCCGCTCATCGGGTTTATCTCGCGGGAGGCTAGTCTGGGTAAAGCCCTGGTGCTTGCCGGTTCTCTTCTGCTCTTGCTCG
The DNA here is from genome assembly GCA_963745265.1 of uncultured delta proteobacterium. Classification (GTDB taxonomy): domain Bacteria; phylum Desulfobacterota; class Desulfobulbia; order Desulfobulbales; family Desulfocapsaceae; genus Desulfopila. The sequence continues at coordinate 160,054 of CAVUXQ010000021.1, read as the reverse complement.
CGGCAGCCGCCGCTTGCTTTCTTCTTGCCAAGGTTCCCGAAGCCATCGCAAAACCATAAACCTCAGCGGCAGGATTGTGTCATAGCGATCTATCTCCGGCAAACTGTTACTTTTTTGATTGACGTAATTCCTGCCTATGCGGTACGATCAGCATCGTTCCAACGAAATTTCGGCATTGAGCCACAGCGGCTCCTGAGAAGAATTGCAGGAGTATGACGATCTTGCTGTTACCTACGGTCCAACCCGAGGCCGTTTGCAGCGGGATCGAAAATATCATCTGCCCGATCTTCGTTCTCCATGTCCGCCGATCATAGCACCGACAAGAAGACCCTTCAAAAACGGCTTCGGGCTGCGCAGGAGCGTATCGCCCGGCTCGAGGAGGAGTTGCGGGCAGTTGCCGGCACTGTGCCGCCATTCGTGGATTCACCACAAAGCAACTGGAACACTTTTGAAAAAATGCGCAGAGAGCTGCGCAGAAGCAAAAACAGGTATCGCAAATATTTCAATTACGCCAGCGATGCCATGTTCGTCATCATACCCGACCAGGAAAAGGGAGTTTACAGCACCTATATCGATGTGAACAAAGAGGCGATCCGGAGGCTTGGATATACCCGCAAGGAATTTCTCGGCATGTGCCCGCTCGACATCACCCCGCCGGAAAATAGGCTGTTCCTGCATGAAAAATTCGTTGAGCTTCTCCAGACAGGCACCGTGATTTATGAGAGTGTGCACGTCTGCCGAAACGGTGCTCGCATCCCGGTGGAACTCAACACGCTGCTGCTCGAGGTCGACGGCGAGCTGTTGATCCTTGCCGGCGCCCGCGACATTTCAGAGAGAAAACAGGCGGAGATCGCCCTCAAAGAAAGCGAGAGGCTGTACCGACTCCTTGCTGATAACGTCCAGGATGTCATCTGGACTACCGACCGAGATCTCAGACCGGTCTATATCAGCCCCGCCATTACCGCGCTTGGCGGCTACGACCCCGCCAGGGCAATGACCATCCTCTATCGTTCGATCATCCTGGAATCGCCCCTCTTCGAGGATTTCCGCAAGATCCCCCATAAAACCGAGGTGCCTCCCCTGCATTGGGAGCTGGAAATGCGGAAGAAGGACGGGGCCCGAATCTGGGTGGAAAGCATCGCCTCGCCGCTTTGGAGCAGTTCCGGCGTCTTCAGCGGCATTATAGGGGTGACGCGAGACATTACCAGCCGCAAGTCGATCATGATCGAACTCGAAGCCGCCAAGGAACAGGCCAACCACGCCAACCAGGCAAAATCCGAGTTTCTGGCCAATATGAGCCATGAAATCCGGACCCCGATGAACGGAGTGCTCGGCACCCTGCAGTTGCTCGGTCTCACCGATCTCTCCTCGGAGCAACGGGAGCTTGTGGAAACTGCCCTGAGATCCGGGCACAGTCTTCTCACCATCATCAATGACATCCTCGACTTTTCGAAGATAGAGGCCGGCAAGGTCGTGATCCAGAGCGAACGATTCTCGCCTCATGATCTGATCACCTCCCTGATCGCGACCTTCAAAACCATTACCTCCAATCCCGACCTGCTCTTCACCTATCGGATAGACCCCGATGTTCCGGCAATCATCATCGCCGACCAGGTCCGGTTTCGTCAGATTCTCTCCAACCTCATCAGCAATTCGATCAAATTTACCGAGGAGGGGCATATCAACATTCGCCTGCAATTAAAGGCGAAACTGCCAAAAGAGAAAATCCGGCTTTCCTGTACCGTCACCGACACCGGCATCGGTCTGCCGGACCACGAAGAACTCGACCTGTTCGAACCGTTTACCCAGATAGAGTGCGCCTTTCGCCGCAAATACAAGGGAACGGGGCTGGGACTCAGCATCGTTCGGCGGCTGGTGACCCTGATGGGAGGAAGTGTGCAAATTACCGGCAGGGAAGGTCATGGGACCACCGTCACCTTTGATATCGTCGCCGGAACCAGCCCGACCGCCACATCCTCCATGCCAAGTGAGATCACCCTGTACCAGCCGTGCACCGGCAAAAAACACCTGCATATCCTTCTGGTGGAAGATGAACTGATTAACCAGCAGATCCTCCGCTCCATCCTCGAGAAAATGCACCATACCGTAACCATCGCCCACAATGGCAGGCAGGCGCTGCAGGCGCTCTTGAAGAGTGAATACGATTTCGTCCTCATGGACATCCAGATGCCGGAGATGGATGGGTACGAAGCGACCCGCCGAATCCGGACCAGTAAAAAATACCAAGATCGCGCCAACATCCCCATTGTCGCCCTCACCGCTTTCGCCATGACCGGAGACAAGGAAAAATGCCTGCAGGCCGGCATGAACGGTTACCTCTCCAAGCCGGTCGATTTCAAAGCTCTGGAGCAAGCCCTCCGACAACACGCCGACTGCTGAAGGTCGTTGCCACCTTGGTTTCTCATGGGGCGACCGAACCTTAAGTCCGTCACCTCTTTCTTCCATTTCAAGCCGGCGTAAGGAGAAGAAATGGCACAAGATAATCATGGCAAAATCGTTACGGCGGCCGAAGCGATAGCGTCGATCAAGAACGGTAGCCGAATTTTTATCGGCTCGGGGTGTGGTGAACCCCAACATCTGATCCATGCACTGGTGGCTGATCGCGGTGTGAGCGATATCATGATCTTCCAGATGCTGGCCCACAGCCTGGCCGATTATCTCGACGACAACAGCTTTCTGGAGCGTTTTTCGGTCAAGCTCTTTTTCGTACCGGTAAAAATGCAGCAAGCCGCCTTCGAGGGCAAGGTGGATTACATCCCCACGTACCTGTCCCAACTACCCAAGCTGCTACGAAACAAACAGATCGTCATCGATACGGTGCTCATCCAGATAAGCCCGCCCGATCGCTTTGGTATCGCCAGTCTCGGAGTCTCCGTCGACGTCACCCTGGAAGCGGTGAAGAGCGCCAAAACCGTCATCGCCCAGATCAATCCCCGGATGCCCCGCACCCACGGTGACGGTTTTATCCATATCGACGATATCGACTACCTGGTCCCGTTCGAGGAAGAGTTGCCCTGCATCAGATCAGCACACGGTCGACGAGGAGATCGCCGCCCGAATCGCCCTCTATGTCAAGGAGCTGATCGACGACGGCAGCACCCTGCAGGTTGGCTATGGCCATATGCCCTATGCCCTGCTGCGCTATTTCACCGATAAAAACGACCTTGGCATCCACACCCACATGATCTCCGATGCCTTCATCCCGCTGATGAAGCAGGGCATTATCAACAATAAACGGAAAAATTTCATGACCGGCCGGGCCGTAGCCGCCTTCTGCATGGGTTCGAGGTTGGCTTACGATTATATAGACAACAATATCCAGTTTTATTTCGGCACCGCCGACTGGGTGAACACCCCAGGCATCATCGGCAAGAACGACAATTTCATTTCGATCAGCTCGGCCCTGGAGGTCGACCTGACCGGCCAGGTCTGTTCCGATTCTATCGGACGACAGTTCTTTAGCGGTACGGGTGATCAGTCGAACTTCATCCGCGGCGCCACCCTGTCCAAAGGTGGCCTGTCGATCATTGCTTTGCCCTCTACCGCGGGTGATGGACAAATTTCCCGGATTGTCGCCAACCTCAGTGCCGGTGCCAGCGTGGCGACGCTCAGAGCCGACGTCAACTATGTGGTCACCGAATACGGAATCGCCCAATTGAAGGGCAAAAGCGTCAGTCAGCGAGTGATCGAGTTAAGCCAGATCGCCCATCCCGATTTTCGTGCCGAACTGATCGAAGAGGCCAAACGAAATCACTATATTTTCCCTGATCACTTGCCGCCGCTGGCCGAGGACCTGATCTTCATCGAGGCATACAAGAGCCGGATCACCCTCAACAACGGGAAGACCATGTCAGTACGGCCGCTTTTGCCCTCCGATGAGATCGCCTACAGCAATTTCTTCTACTCCCTGAAAAAAGAGACAATCTTCCTGCGATTCTTTCACTCCATCAATATCTTCTCACGAAAAATGGCCCAGGAGCATTGGGCAGCCATTGATTATCGTAAAAATATTACCCTGGCCGGTCTTATCCAAAATCGAGGGAACAACGAGATCGTCGCCCTCGCCACCTATGCGGCGATCGACGACAAATGGGCGGAGGTAGCCTTTGTGGTCCGAGAAGATCTGCACCACCAGGGCGTTGCCAGCTATCTGTTCGAGGAACTCGAAAGGATCGCCTCAGAAAACGGTTTCGACGGATTTCTGGCGACCACCTTGCCGGAAAACCGCTCGATGATCAAACTGGCTAAAAAATGTTTCCCAAACACCAAAACAAAATACAACGGGGACGAGGTGGAACTGCGAATGCCCTTTTGCAAAGAGTAGCCCGACAGCCCGTACTCTGCACGCCAGCCAGATCGTGCCCAAGATGGGGTACCGGCGAATGGTTACGACTATCAATGCATTCCCTTCTCCTGTATCAGGTCTGATCTTTTTCCTTGTCCGGCGGACTTTCGATATCCGCAGAATAGTCCGGATAGAGTTTGTTTGCACAATCCGGGCACAGACCATGGGTGAACTCTGCTTCGGTATGATCCCGGATATAGTCCTCGACCTGGTTCCAAAAACCTTTGTCGTCACGGATTTTCTTGCAGCTTGCACATATAGGCACGATGCCGCGCAAGGTCTTGAGCTCATCAAAAGCCTTCTGCAGCGCGTGCTCGGCCAGTCTGCGCTCAGCGATTTCGAGTCGCAGCGCTTTGTTACTGGCGGTGAGCTGCGCGGTCCTTTCCGCAATCCGCTCCTCCAGGGTGTCATTGAGGTTTTTCAGCCTATTTTCCACCAGTTTTCTGGCAACAGCATAGGTGATCGATCGGTTGAGCATATCCGCTTGAATCTGCCCCTTTATGAGATAATCCTGCGCCCCCTCCAAGACCGCGGTCAGGCCGGTTCGTTCATCACTATTTCCGGTGAGTACGATGATGGGCAGCTCGGCGGTACGCTCCCGCATGGCTCGAATCGTTTGTATGCCGTCGCTGTCGGGAAGGCCAAGGTCGAGGAGTATGATGTCAAACCGGCTTGCTGCTAGAATTTCGACCGCTTCAGAGAGTCTGCTCGAGCAAACGACCTCAAAGATCTTGACACCGGCCGTGGGCAGCATCTCAATGATCAGGTCCGCATCGCCGGTGTTGTCCTCAACCAACAGGATTCGCTGCCGTTCACTCACTTTTTTCTCCTTTTGGCGGCAGGAGAACAATGCTCAGCCAAAAGTCTTCGATGGACCTGACCACATGGAGGAACTGGTTCAGGTCGATGGGTTTGGTGATGTAACAGTTGGCATGAAGGTTGTAGCTTCGGAGAACATCTTCCTCCGCTTTGGAGGTGGTCAGGATAACCACCGGAATGCGTTTGAGATTGTCGTCCTGCTTAATTTCTTCGAGTACCTGCCGACCATCCTTTTTAGGAAGGTTCAGATCGAGAAGGATAAGATCGGGATGAGGCGTATCTGAATACACGCCTTCCCCGCGGAGAAAGGACATCGCCTTTACCCCGTCCTCCACGACATGGAGCTCGTTGTTGACTTTGCTGCTCTCCAGCGCTTCGCGGGCGAGGTCCGCATCGCCGGGATTATCCTCCACCAACAAGATATTGACAGGTCTGACCAGTTGATGAGCACTCATGGGCCCTAGTATCCTCTATTTCTGTAATGTGAATAAAAACGTCGTGCCTTCACCGGGTACGGATTCGAACCATATCCTGCCGCCGTGTCGCTCCACGATGCGTTTACACACCGCAAGCCCGATGCCGGTCCCCGGATATTCCATCCTGGTGTGCAAGCGCTGAAAAATTACGAAAACCTTATCGGCATACTGCCTCTCGATCCCAATGCCGTTGTCCTTGAACGAGAAACGCCATTCACTACCGAGATCGTCGGTTGCAACGTGGATCCGCGGAATATCGGCTCTCCGAAACTTGATGGCGTTTGCGATCAGGTTCTGAAACAGCTGGCTCAACTGGAGTGCATCGGCACGCACGACGGGCAGGGCATCGCTTATGACGATGGCCTGATTTTCTGTAATGACCGGCGCCAGAGCGCGGAGCGTCTCGCTGAGTACCGCCTGCGAGTCCACCATCTCGGGAGCCTTGCCCTGTGAGTTGACGCGCGAATAGGCCAACAGATCATTGATCAGCCTCTGCATGCGCACCGCGCCGTCCACGGCGTAGTTGATGAACTTCTTGGCCTTATCATCAAGCTGCCCCTCGTATCGCTGGCCAAGGAGCTGCGTATAGCTCGAAACCATCCGTAGAGGTTCTTGGAGGTCATGCGAGGCGACATACGCGAATTGCTCAAGTTCCTTATTGGAGCGCTCGACTTCCCTCAGGGTTTGCTGCAGTTGGATCTCTGTTCGTTTGCGATTCTCTATTTCCTTCTCCAGATTTTCCATAGAGAAACGGAGTTCTTCCGTTCGCTTGGCAACCCTTGCTTCGAGTTCCTCGTTTAATTTTTTCAGCGCCTCCTCGGCCTGCTTTCTCTCGGTGATGTCGTGGGCGATATGGACAGAGCCGATGCTTTGGCCCCTCTCATCGAGAAGAGGGGTTGTAGTAATCAGGAAATCGCCGCCCAGATTTTCCTGATGCACTTCCTCGCAATGCTCGCCCCCATCGTCTATGGTGCGCGAATGGGGACAGAACCCGGGTGGACAAGAGGTTCCGTGCACGATTTCATGACAATGGAGCCCTACGCATTTCTCGGCCCCCACCCCCAGGCGCCGGGCCATCGCTTTATTGACCTGCAGAACCCGGTGCCGGTTGTCGAGGATCGCAATCAGGTCGGGGACGCTGTCGAACGTTCTTTCCCACTCTGCCTTGGCCCTGTGCAATGCCTCTTCGGCGCGGAATTTGGCCAGCGCCACGGCCAGATAGTCGGCAAACCGTTCCCATAGGGTGATGGATTGAAGGGTGAATCGATCTCGGCGCCGGTCATTGAGCTGGAGAAGCCCAAAGCGCTCAACACCAAGTTTGAGGGGAATCAGGGCCACCGATTCATATCCTTCACCGCTGCATCGGTTGAGTATGCGAGCCTGGCGTTCCGATTCGGAGGTCGAATCGAGCAGGTCGGTCGTGCAGTTGCTCCAAAAGCTCCCCTTTGTCGTAAAGAAGGGTTTGGCGGGATCGAATCGGCCCCGGATGACGTTGCCGCACATACAGGTAAGCTCTGGTCTACCGGCGCCGTCACGGAGAAAGCCCCCCTTCCCGTCTCGAGTGCAGAGGTGCATGTCGGCTAAAACAAACCTCTCTGGGAATCCCCGGGTTTCGTAATAGGGGTAGTCATCACCTTCCTGCAAACGTATTCCAATAGCTTCGCAGTCGGAGTGTTTCTGAAAGAAGAGCAACGCGCCGCGGATAAGTTCTCTGGTTTTCCTGCTTTTATTGATCAAGTGGAGGAATTCGACCGTCGCTTCCCGCTCCTCCTCGACCTTTTTGCGCTCAGTGATGTCGTGTACGAATTTTGAGGCGCCGACCACCTTGCCGTTTGCGTCCTTGATCGCGGAGTAGGTCAGGAATGCGGGAAAAACAGTACCGTCCTTGCGCATGCGAAGGGATTCGAAGTTGCCGATCTGCTCACCCTCCGACAGGCGTTCGAGAATACCTGACACCTCATCCTTGTGTCCGGGAGGAAGAAGAAGTGAGATGTTTTTCCCTATCACTTCTTCAGCCTTGTAACCAAAGAGCTTCTCCGCGCCTACATTCCAGGTTCGAATAATACCCTTCAAATCCTTACCAATGATAGCATCATCAGCACTGGAGACGATGGCAGCCAAACGCCCCTGCAACTCCTCTGTTCGCTTGTGCTCGGAAAGGTCTTGCATTGAGAGGAGGATGAAATGGCCACCCTCCGTCCTGACCCAGTTCATATTGACGAGGACGTGAAGATTGGCGCCATTCTTTGAGTGGAAGGTGGTCTCCCGATGGCGAACGGAACCGTGCGTGTGGAAATCCTCAAGGATTCGTTCTCTCGATTCAGCATCACCGAAAAGCCCCATCTCCGCGCTGGTTTTGCCTATCACCGTTTCCTTCCGGTCGCATCCGGCCAGATCCAGCCAGGTCTGGTTCGCGTCGCGGAGCACACCCTCGGAATCGATTAACACCATGGCAAACGGCGTTGCATTGAAAAGGTCGAGAACGTCACCTCGCTCTTTATGCTCATCGCAAATTATTTCATCTCTCGCTTTCGTTTTGCTTCCTCCTTGGCAGTCGGCGGTCCTTTGTTTTTCCATTAATTTAACCACTCCGGTCATGAATATATAGGGTATTAGCGCAATTTGCTTGAACAAATTTTTCTTTGCTGGAAGACAAACTGCCATGGCGACTGCGACAAAAGCCAAAGTTGAACAAGTTGCTCGTTGGAAAGCTCAAGTTTAAAGAGGGGTCGGCAATATGACATTGTAAGGTGTTGCTCAACAAAGGCACGCAAAAGACCATGAGGCGTTCATGGAATTGTCTCAACCAGATGAGCTTTGGGCTAACTTAGCCTTGATACCTGCAATGTCGTATCTCAGAAATGCGGGTGGCTGCCTCGCCGATCAATTCCAGGTTGCGCAGCGTGGCGTCCATAGGTCAGTCCTCGTCCCGCGAATCCGGCCTTGTCGAGTCCACCAGTTTGTAGGCCAATACCTTTTCAGCAAAAGCGATCATGTCATCGATGTAAAAACGCCATTCGCGCCCGCCAGCATCAGACATTGACCCTCTCCTGTTCGATATAGGGGCGCAACTCCGGCCGCAGAGCTTTTTCGGTGACGAGATCTACCGGACAGCCAAACACGTCTTCAAGGTAGAACTGCACGCCGAAATATCGTTTGGAAGTGGCGGGACCATCAAAGGCCACGAGGATATCGACATCGCTTTCACTGGTCGCCGTATCCCGGGCTGTCGAACCGAACAACGCCAACCGGGTCACCCCGAAACGGAACTGCAGTTCGGACTTGCTGCGGCTCAACAGTTCAAGGGCGTGCTGTCTGTCCATATTCAACCTCCAAAAAGTCGCCTTCATCCACCAGGTGGTCGTGCGCTCGAACAATGGATAACACAGATCATTGCAGCCTCCTCAACGATATAACATCTGCTATGCCACGTACCATGCTAAATTAGTTTACCTTTGATCAACTTTACTATCGAATATTTATCCGGCTCGTTTGAAAATTTTCACTTCAGCGGCACCTGCAGCGCCAGGCGGGTCGCCATTTCTTGCAGTTCAGTTCTTTTTTCAAGACCAGCCAGCAGCCGCTCGGGAATTTTGCTCAAGCCGACCTGAGCTCCAACGAGCGTGCCCGCTAAAATGGCACGCACCTGGTTCTGCCCTCCTCCGTTTATGGCGTGCAGGACAGCGGACTCGACATCGGTATGGAATCGCGCGGCGAGATAGTAGGCGGCCGGTAACTGGTGATAAATGGCGCAGGGCATGCCATAGACCAGGGACACCTTCCAGGCGTCACCCTCCCCTTCCAAAGTGATGCAGCGAAAATGCCGGAGAAAAAGACTACTATTACTGCCTAACTTCTTTTATAATCCAGGTAACATTGCCGGATGAATACGGCGTCTTACTCTGTAGCATTTTTTCGTTTATATTTCATCTGCTTCGCCGACGAGCAAAGCATCCGGTTATTTTTTCTTTGACAATTAGAGCGAAAGGCCCTACTCTATTTAACTAAAAAATTAAATTATTCATTTAACTAATATTACATGATATTTTCACACTCGATGAAAAAATTCTTTCTCCCTCTTCTCCTCGGTGTATTGGTGTGCGCCGGCCCGACGATGGCGGCCGGCCTTGCCGGAGATTCGTTCCAGCCGCCTCGGCCCTGGAACCTCGCCCAGGCCGTGGCCTATGCGCTGAAAAACAACCCGCAACCCCACATCGCCATGCAGCGGCTGGCCGCAGCCGCGGCCGCCGAAAAATCCGCCCATTCCCATATGTTGCCGGAGGTTACTCTTGCCTCCGAGTACAGTCAAACAGATAATCCGATGTATTCCTTTGGTAATATCCTCAACCAGGGCGCTTTCGACAACAGCATCAATTTTAACGATCCCGGCCGCACTGATGATCTGATGCTCAAGGCGCAGATCAGCTACCGGCTCTACGACGGCGGCAAAATCAAGGCCGGGGTCGAGGCTGCTCGTGCCAGGTCGGCCGCCGCGGGCAACCAGCTCGATGTGGTGCGTCAGCAACTCGCCTTTGGGGTGGTCCAGGCGTACCACACCATTCTCCAGGCCCAGGATATGGTGCAGGTCAGAAATGCCGCGGTTGATGCCATTTCCGCCTCGGTGGCGGTAGGGCGCGCCCGGAATCAGGCGGGCGATTTGCTGCGCTCTGACCTGCTCAATCTCGAACTCCAGCAGGCACGCGCCGAAGAAGAGCGCATCCGCAGCCGTCACGCCCTGGAACTCGCCGAGCGGGCTTTCTGGAATCTGCTGGGAATAGACGACGATCAGCCTCATCCCCTGCCGAAATACGACCATAAACAAGCCGTACCGAAAACGCTCGATTACTCGCGAAGAAAGGAATTACAGGCCGTCGATCGCCAAATCGACGGGGCCCGCGCCACGCTCGCGGGCGCACAAAGCGAAACCCTGCCTTCCGTCGACACCTTTGCCGATTATCAGTTTGAACAGGGGAGCATCCTCGGAGAATCCGGGAACTCATGGATGGCGGGCATCCGGCTCAATTATTCCCTTTTCGACGGGGGCCGCAGCAGGTCGGACATTGCCGCCGCCCAGGCGCGCGTCCGGGAATTGGAGGCGGAAAAAGCACGGCTGCGACTCGACCTGCGTCTTGAGCTCCAACAAGCGGAGATCTCCTACCAGCAATCGCGGGAGAGACTGCGGGTCACTGCCAAGATGGTGGAAGTGGCCATGGAAAGCGCCAAGCTGAGCCGGGTGCGTTTTCAGCAGGGTGTGATTCTGGCCTCCGATCTGATTGATACCGAGATGCGTCTAACCGATGCGCAAGCCAAACGGGCCGCCGCCAGAGCCGATAACCGCATCGCCATCGCCAATTTGCGCAGGGTTACAGGCACTCCGCAGTTCCCTGGAGTTACCGCCGAAGGCCCGACAACGAGCGTCGATCCAGACAACTGAATTCGCATCGAGCTCAGGAACCGCCGAAAAAGCGACTTTTTTTTGTAGAGAGGAGAACGAAGTATGAAACCGTTGTGGCACCTTAACGTGTTGCTGCTGCTCATCGGAGCCGTCTCCCTGACGATAAGCGGCTGTAAAAGCGAACCTCACCTGACCGACACTCCCCCTCCGCTGCCCAAACGCCAGGTCAAGGTGGCCGAGGCGCAGCTCGTTCCGGTTCATAACCAGATTGAGCTTCTGGGCACGGTGGAGTCGGTCAACAGCGCTGAGATCGCAGCCAAGCTCAGTGGTACCATCACCGATGTGCCAGTCAAAATGGGGTCGATGGTGAGCGCCGGCGACCTCCTGGTCGTCATCAGTGCCGGCGAAATCGACGCCAAGGTTGAAAAGGCCCGGGCCCAGCTGGCCCAGGCTCGGCGCAACCTCACCAGGGAGCAGAAGCTACTTGCCAAAAACGCCGCCACGCAGGAGACCGTCAAGTCACTGCGCGAATCACTGCAGATCGCCGAAGCGGCCTTCGCGGAAGCCCAAACCATGCAGAGCTACACCCGCATCAAGGCTCCCTTTAAAGGCAGCATCACCCGTAAAATGGTCGATATCGGCGACCTGGCCACCCCGGGCAAACCGTTGCTCACGCTGGAGGACGAAAACCATCTCCAGGTGGTCACTGATATCCCTGAGGCTTTTCTGCTGCAGGTGAAAAAGGGGGATGTCCTTTCAGTTTCGGTACCTGCGGCGGGCCTTACGATACCCGGCACCGTCGCCGAAGTGGCGCCCACCGCCAGCCCCCTCTCCCATACCGCTCCAATCAAACTGGCCATCGACGCCACCCCCCGTCTGCGGCCGGGGCAATTTGCCCGGGTCACACTAGCCGCTAAAGTCGCCAAGACCCTGACCGTTCCCCAACAGGCGATCTTCCCGTTTGGCCAGATGGAACGGATCTTCGTGGTCAAGAACGGCATCGCCCACCTTCGCCTTGTTCGGACCGGCGCCGAATACGGCAACGACATCGAGATCCTCTCCGGCCTCACAGCTGGGGAGCGGGTTGTGGTAGGTGGACAACACATCGTAATGGACGGGCAACCGGTTACGGTTTTGTAACATTTCGCCAGTGCAAGAACAGCGTATGACTCCGTCTTTTTTACCCGAACACCGAATCTCAATTTCCTTGCCATGACCCAACACCACGCACACCCTCCCGGTTTCGCCGGCCGCCTCGCCGCGATGTTCGTCAACTCGAAACTGACACCGCTGGCGATTATCGCCTCGATCCTGCTCGGTGTCCTCGCCATTGTGATGCTGCCCCGGGAAGAAGAGCCGCAGATCAAAGTACCGATGATCGACGTTATGGTCACCATGCCCGGGGCCTCGCCCAAAGAGGTCGAGCAACGGCTGACCATTCCCATGGAAAAACTGCTCTATGAAATCCCTGGCGTCGAGTATATCTATTCCACCTCCATGGCCGGTAAAAGCCTGCTGATCGTCCGCTTCTATGTGGGCGAAGACCTGGAAAATTCCATTGTCCGGCTCAACCAGAAGCTGCAGACCAACTACGATCGCATCCCCTTTTCGGTCTCCAAGCCGCTGATCAAGCCGCATACCATAGATGATGTGCCGATCCTGGCGCTCACCTTTCATAGCGCCAAGTATCCCCCGGAGACCTTGAGGCGACTGGCCGCGCAGGTGGATGATAGTATCAAGAGCATCCACAACGTGGCGGAAACCAAATTGATCGGCGGCAATCGCCGGCAGGTGACCATTCAGTTCGATCCGCTGCTGCTCGCCTCCCGCAACCTCACCGTGACCGACCTGGTGCGCAACATTCAGCAGGTGAACCTCAAGTCCCATTCCGGTAGCCTGGAGTCGCTCAACCAGCGAATCCTGCTCCAGACCGGCACCTTTCTCGGCAGCGCTCGCGAACTCGGACGGGTAGTGGTCGGGGTTTACGGGGGCCGCCCGGTTTACCTCGACGAAGTGGCCAAGATCACCGACGGACCGGAAGAGCCGAAGGACTATGTGCTGTTTGGTACCCATTCAAAACCGGGGCAGGAGGCGGCGGTCACCCTGTCGGTGGCCAAACGGCCGGGCTCCAACGCAGTGGCGGTGGTCAAGCAGGTGCTCGACAAGGTGGGGACGCTGCAAGGGACTCTGATCCCCAGCGATATCCACATGACCATTACCAGAAATTACGGTCAGACCGCCGCGGACAAATCCAACGAGCTGCTCTTTCATATGGGTATCGCCGTTTTCGGCGTCGCCCTGCTGATTCTGCTCTTCCTCGGCTGGCGGGAGTCGCTGGTGGTGCTGTTGGCCATCCCTTCCACCCTGTCCCTGACCCTGCTCGTATTCTTTCTCCACGGTTATACGCTCAACCGGATTACCCTCTTCGCGCTGATTTTCTCCATCGGCATCCTGGTCGACGACGCCATTGTGGTGGTGGAAAATATCACCCGTCACATGCACCTGCCGGAAAACAAGGGGCGGCCGCGGGTTGAGGTGGCCATCGAGGCGGTGAGCGAAGTCGGCAACCCCACCATCCTCGCCACCCTGGCGGTTATCGCCGCCATTCTGCCCATGGCCTTTGTCGGTGGCCTGATGGGCCCGTACATGCGCCCGATCCCCATCGGTTCCTCGGCGGCCATGTTCTTCTCGTTGTTCATCGCCTTCACCGTTACTCCCTGGGCCGCCACGCACCTGCTGAAAAAAGAGCACTCACCAACCCAGGGAGAGACGTCCGCTGCAACTCCCGATGACTGGTTTACCCGGGTGTATCACTGGTTCATGGAACCGCTCCTGGGCCACCGGGGTTGGCGCGTTATCTTCTTCGCGAGCATCCTGGCTCTGCTGATGGGCGCCATATCCATGGTCTATTTCGGGCTGGTGAAGGTCAAGATGCTGCCCTTTGACAACAAGAGCGAGTTCCAGATCATCCTCAATATGCCGGAAGGCTCGACCCTGGAGCACACCAATCGGGTGGCCATGGAAATGGCGGAAGCGGTTAGGCGCGACCCGACGGTGATCAACTACCAGATCTATGCCGGTACGGCCGCACCGTACAACTTCAACGGCCTGGTCCGCCATTACTTCCTGCGTTCCGGCCCCGACGTGGCCGATATTCAGGTCAACCTGCTGCCCAAGGAGGAGCGCAGCCTCCAGAGCCACGCCATTGCCCAACGCATCCGACCCGCGGTTGCGGCCATCGCCGCCCGGTATGGCGCCACGGTCGCGGTCGCGGAGGTGCCGCCCGGCCCGCCGGTGCTCGAAACCCTGGTAGCCGAAATATACGGCCCGACCGACAACGACCGGGTACAACTCGCCACCGCGGTGAAACACATCTTCGAAACCACCGAAGGGGTGGTCGATGTCGATTGGTATCGTGAGAAGGATCGGGTGAAAAAGGTGCTGACGGTGGATAAGGAAAAGGCCGCCCTGGCCGGCATCTCCGAAGAACAGATCACCAGGACCATCAGGATCGCGGTGGCCGGAATGCCGTTTGATCTCTTTCATCAGCCCAACGACAAGGAAGAGATCAACATGGTGATTGAACTGCCCCCCGCCGATCGGGCCCGAATCGAAAACATTCTCAATATTTCCCTGCGCCCAGAAAATACTCCCCACGGCCAACTGGTGCCGCTCCGGGAGCTGGTCCATGTCAGCGACCAGCCGGTCGACCAACCCATCTATCGCAAGAATCTCAAGCCGGTGATTTATGTGATCGGCGACATTGCCGGGGCGGTGGAGAGCCCGGCATATGCCATTTTCGATATGAACAAACGTCTGGCCGCCCTGCATCCGGCGGATTACGGCGGCACGAAAAAACACATCGAGATCTACAACCTGCACCAGCCGTTCACCCAATCCCAGCCGGCGATCAAATGGGACGGCGAGTGGCACATCACCCTCGAAGTGTTCCGCGACCTCGGGCTCGCCTTCTGCGTGGTGATGGTGCTCATCTACATGCTGATGGTCGGCTGGTTCAAGGACTATCTGACGCCTTTTGTGGTGATGGCCGCCATTCCCTTCTCCCTGATCGGCATCCTGCCGGCCCACTGGGGATTTGGGGCTTTTTTCACCGCCACCTCGATGATCGGCTTCATGGCAGGGGCGGGCATCGTGGTGCGCAACTCGATCATCCTGGTCGACTTTATCGAATTGCGGGTGCGGGACGGCCAACCGCTGGCGCAGGCGGTGGTCGACGCCGGGGCTATCAGGTTTCGGCCGATGCTGCTGACCGCCCTGGCGGTGGTGGTGGGCGCCTCGGTGATCCTCGCCGACCCGATTTTTCAGGGATTGGCGCTCTCGCTCATGTTTGGGGAAATCGCCTCCCTGCTCATCAGCAGGATGGCGGTGCCGGTGCTCTATTTCATGCTCAAAAACCACAAGGCAGGCAAAGCGACGACCAGCTGACGAACCGGATCAGGATAGAGATAGCGTAGATTCACTCAAGAGGAGGGAACCCAATGCAAACAAGCCGATTCAACCCCTTTACCGACCGACTGAGCCGGGATATCCGCAACGCGCTCTCCTCCACCCTGATGCGATGCCTTGCGGCCGGCACGGTCGACCCGGCTCGTGAAGTTGCCCAAGGGTTTCTGGCGAACAAACCGCTCCCGTTCTACGTCCGCTATATCGAGGACCGGCTGGAGCGCTACGAGCAGGCAACAGGAATCATCGGCTCCGCCGCTTCCGACCCGATCCGGCAGGCATTGGTTCTCTGGGACCTCGAGCTGTTTTTTGAAATGCACCATGTGCTCGAACTCACCTGGTACCACGCCGAGGGAGAAGAAAAACAGCTGTTGCAAGCCCTGATCCGGGCCGCCGGCATGTACATCAAGCTGGAATACGGGTTTATCGCCCAGGCCCGGAAAATCGCCGCCAAGGCACTTCCCGTCCTGGAGAGGCAACGCCACGTAATCGCCGCCTACTTTCCCCCGGATATTCTCATCGAAGCCCTGCGCAGCCTCCAGCCGACCCCGCCGAAACTGCTCGATCGCGATCCCGGCTGATCTGAAAGCCACCCCCGCATCGCTCGGTGAGCCCTCAGGCCATACAGGTACTCATCACCTGTTTGAGGTCCGTCCTGCCTTCGAAAATCAGATGGAGTCCCTCCTGCAACAGCACCGTCATACCGTTGTTGATCGCTTCTTGCTTGATTTCCTCGGAACTTGCCCGATCGATAATCATATCCTTGATCCTCTGGTTGGCGACCAGCAGCTCGAACAGTCCGGCGCGGCCGCGATAGCCGCTGTTGTTGCACTCCTCGCACCCCTTGGCCCGATACAGGGTGAAGGAATCGGAATAATGGGCCTGGATCTGATCGTAAAACAGGACGCCGTAACTCTGCACAAGATGATCGTACTCCTTGCGGGTCGGGTGGTAGGATTCCTTGCAATTCTCGCAGAGGGTTCGTACCAGCCGCTGCGCCAGGATGCCCAGAAGCGAATCGGCAAAGTTGAAGGTATCAAGGCCCATGTCGATGAGCCGAACAATGGTTTCCGCCGCCGAATTGGTATGCAGGGTGCTGAACACCAGGTGCCCGGTGAGCGACGCCTCGATAGCCATGCTGGCGGTCTCATTGTCGCGCATCTCGCCGATCATGATGACGTCGGGATCGGCTCGCAGAAAGGCGCGCATGGCGGCGGCGAAGGTGTAGCCGATATTGGGTTTCACCTGGACCTGGCGGAGCCGATACTGGGTGATTTCCACCGGATCCTCCGCGGTCCAGATCTTTTTTTCCGGGGTATTGATATAGCCGAGCGCCGAATGCAGGGTAGTGGTCTTGCCCGAACCAGTCGGGCCCACCACCAGAAAAAGGCCATGGGGCCTGGTGATCAGCGAGGTGAGACGGTCGTACACCCGACTGGGGGTTATTTCCTTGAGCGGCAGCGGCTTGCTGTCGGCCAGAACACGCAGCACCACATCCTCGTTGGCGCCGGCGGTGGGAATAGTCGCCACCCGCAGTTCAATATTGTCGGCCCTGGTGGTGGTGAACTTGATCTTTCCGTCCTGGGGTTTTCTCTTCTCCGAGATATCGAGGTCCGCCAGCACCTTTATCCGGGCGATGACCGAGCGCACGTTGAGGCTCGGTATTCGCAGAATATCGATACAGTTGCCATCGATCCGGTAACGGACTTCAGAATCCCTGGTCTGGCCGTATGGCTCGATATGAATATCCGAAGCGCCGGTATAATATGCATCCTCGATGATTTTGTTGACCAGTTGGATTGCGGGGCTGCTGTCCACCTCGATTTCTTTTTCGACAACCTCGATGCCGCCCGACTCACCATATTCCTCCTCGGCCGCGGACTCCTCCACATCTTCCACGTTCTCATCCAGCGTGGGCGCGATCGTCTCCAGAAAACCCCGGATATCATCGCCCATGGCGAGAAAAAAACGCACCTCGCTAACCTCGAAGCCACTCTTGATAAGATGGGTCTCGCTCTGGTTCACCGGATCCTTGGCGGCCAGAAACAGGGTGGTTTTCTTTTTCTCGAGGGGCACCACCAGGTTCCTGCGCAGCAGTTCGATATCCACCTCGCGAGCCAGAGTCTCTGCCCTGTAGACTGTTTTTTTCAGATCCACGAACCGGGTACGATACACTGAAGCCAGCGTCTCTCCGAGTTCGGTCTTGTCGATTAAAAAATTCTCCATCAAGACCGTCTCCACATCCCGCTCCTGCTGAGTGGCGATCACCATGGCCCGTTCCATCTCCTGGGCGGAGATGATCTCCCGTTTGACCAGTTCCTCATAGCGCAGGGGCACCTTCTTGCCTGTTCGGTAGTGGTTGAACAGGGCGATGCCGAGGGTCTCCGCCAATTCAGCGAGCCGTTGCTCGTCCCGGGTATCGAATTCGGCGCCATTTTTTTTGTTGATGAGCTGGATAACGCCCATGAGCGTTGTCTGATTGACGATGGGCGTGGTCAAGATCTGTTTCGACCTCGATCCGCCTTTTCGATCCCAGCTCGGATCGAAGGTGAGCGTCGGATGGATCCGGGTCAACTCCTCCTTGTCGTAGACATCGGAAATATTGAGAGTCTTCCTGGTGTCGGCGACAAAACCGACGATACTCGAACGATTGATCCCCATCCTGATTTTTCTCAGCGATTCGCCGGGCAGCAACACCCAGGAGACCAGCTGGTGTTTTTTGGCGTCGACCAGAAAGATGGTCGCCATCTCGACATCGTACACCTTCAAGATCTTATTGCGCAGCCCGACCATTATGGCGTTGGGGCTGGCCGCCGCATGGATCTCGTTCATCAACCTTTTGAAATGCGCATCGAACGAAGTGCCGGAGGTTTTTCCGGCAGGGGAGGAATCAGCAGACATGGGATTTCTTTTGGTGACCGATCAGCGCCAAGGGATTGCTCCGCTCCACGAGGCCGGCTGGGTAGGTGTTCATCTCCGGCCCGCAATGGGGGTCAGAACAACGGGGAAAAGGTAAATACGACTGCGACGGTATCTGTAAAAAGACTTCCGAATTCAAGTCGTTTTTCATCGCCTTATACAGTATAGCATAAGCCGTCACAGAGCGGAATTATCCGCACAGCAGACAATCCCCCCGAAAATGCAGCGTACGGGGGGAGGAGAGAGAGGGGCCGAAGGCAACTTATTGCTTCAGTGATTTTTCGACAACCGGCGGTTGTGCCGCGGTTGGCTGTTCATTTTTACCTGTGACATCAAACGCATCGATTGGCTGCTGTTCACTGGCCCCGGGAGAACTCTCCGCCTGTTCCACCTTTGGAAGCAGCGCCGGGTCGAGGGCGTTCATCTCCTGCTCCACCTTCTGAATGTTGTCTCGCACTTTATCGGCGATTTCCACATCCGGATATTTGACCAGGATCTGTTTGAGCACCTTGCGAGATTCGACCAGCAACTTCTTCTTGCTCTCGAGATCGGAAGTCTTGGTAAACCTGATAAATAAATCAGCAGCCTTGCGACGATCCGCCTTTGCGGCCATAAGTGATACCTGGGCTATCTTCTCCTTGGCTTTGGCCGCATAATCCGTATCCAGCATACCGGTGAAGAGCGCAATGGCCTGATCGAACTTTTCGGACTTGATCAACAGCATGCCGTTATTCCACTGCCGTTGCAGTTCCTGGGATTTTGCCAACTTGTCGGTTTCCTTTGCCACCGCATCGGCGAGCACCAGGTCGTCGTGCTTGCGCTTGAGTTCGTCCTGTTGCCCTTTATCGATAATATCCTTGGGGATATTTTCCAGGAGGTCCATGGCTTCCCTGAATTTTTTCCCCTTGGCCAGTTGATCGGCCTTGGCCAATTGGTCGTTGAACCAGGTATCCGCCTTGTCCTTGGCCTTGGTTTTAATGGAGTCGACGTTTGCGGAAACAGCGGCATAGGGATAGCTGCTCAAAAACTTATCCGCCTGCCAGACAATCTTATAGCCGTCTTTTTCGGGGATGAATCCCAGGTAATTCTTTAGCAAGTCGGAATAGGCGTGCAGCTCCGGACTCCCCGTATCGCTCTGCTTGAGCATGGCCAGCTGCTGCTTGGACCAGTCGTCGATACTCCCCAGCGACTGATAGTCATCGGTTATTTTCCGGTATTGGTCTTCCGCCGCTGTATAGTTGCCGGACGCGGCATAAAGATCCGCGAGCCTCTTGCGCAAGGCAACGAGATCGGTCGACTGCTCTTCGGTCAGAGGACATCCAGTCGACGATCTTCTGATACATCTGAGCTGCCTTCTCTCCCTGATGAAGATACATCAGGGCATTGGCATAGCGCAGTCGGGTGCGTAAATCGACGTTATCGGTTTGGGAAGGGGCAATCTGCAGCCAGACCTGCACCACCTCTTCATACTGCTGGTGCGCGGCATATCTGCCGATCAGCGCCTCGAGTTGGGGAAGATTAGCCTGCTGTTCCTCCTTTTCCATGCCCCCTGCTTTCTGGCCTTTGCCAGCCAGCATACTCCCGCAGGGACTCTCGAGAAATGCGATATCCTCTCTCTGCAGATCCCTGAGCGTGATGCCGGCCATCGGAGTCGCGGTTCCCTGGCCCTGTTGCCGCAACAGATCGCTGCGCAATACGCCATACCCATTCAGGACTTTCTGCAAATCCCGAAAACAGTTCACCATCCGCTCGGTCTCTTCCTGGCTCAAGTTGAGGACCAGCGATTGGTCGTCGAGATCCCGCCAGTGAGCCAGCTTTTTGCCATAGGCGGCGATACGGCTGTCAACATATTCCATGGAGGGCGCTTCGTTCTCGGTCGTCACCTCTTTTATGGTCGGCGTCCCCTGATCGGAAATATCCAGGTAGGCGGGTTTGGGTACGGTCTTGCCGGCGCTCCCGGAGGCGGCGCCTCCACCAGCCGCTTGTCCGTTCCCAGCGGTCTGCGCCTGACGTTGATAACCCGGAGCTGGCGCCACCGCTTGCTTTTCCAGTGGATAACAGCCGACCATTGCCAACAAACACCAGGGTACAGCACCCCAATACAAAATTTTTCTCATGATATTTCCAGATTATTTGGTTGTCCTGCAAGTAGGAGGCCGGCGGATGTTGTTCGCATCGACCGGCAGGCCGGATGCATCCCTCCTGTCAGGGGAGGGTGGGCGCTTTTCTCCGCGTAGGATCCAGGGTATTCGGGATATCGGCGGTTGTGCTCCCCGCCTTCATGATTTGCGCCCTGGCCGCTGAAAAATCCGCTCATGACAATCCGTTAGTGAGGCGGGTTACTGGTGAATCATCCGCATTATGTTACCACATGGGCCCAAAGAGGCCAAGACAAACCCCAACCAGAAAGCAAGCCGGGGCACACCTCCCCATCCTAACGTGCGCCTGCCTCCACCTTCCAGAAAGGCCGATAGTCCCGCTCCGGCAAAAAACGCCCTCCCGGCGTGATTGTGCCAAAGGTCATGATGGACGGTTGGTAGCGTTTGTCTTCGGGAACCTTGGCGGGCGGCTGAACAAGGGCCCCGCCATTATCGGGATCGACAGCCAGGTTCAGTTCACCGTCCTGATCCCATTGCAGTTGCAAACCGGAAAACGACAGATCCACCGGATCGAAGTTCTCGGTATACGCCTTGCGGCTCACCAGCGTGTTGACGATACCGATCCAGGCGGGTAGGGCTCCGGCCGCGCCTGTAATGCGAATCGTGCCTTTTCGCATTGGGGAATTATCGTCGTAGCCGACATAGACGCCGACGGTATACCCGCCTGCAATCGTCATCTTCTCTGAGCTGCCCGCCGGCCCCGGGAGGTAACCGAAAAAGGCGGCATTGGTATAGCTGTTCGCGGTCCCGGTTTTTCCCAGCAAAGGCACCGGCAGGTTCAGGGAATCGAGCCCGTCCGCACCCGGCGTCGTATCGCCCAGTCGCACCTCGCGGTCCGCCTGGCGACCGGTACCGAACTTTATCACGTTTTCAAGGACATGATCGATTGCTATCCGCTGTTTGGCGTCCAGTACCTTCTGGTCATGACGCTCGGGGCGGTAGAGGATCTTGCCGTCTTCGGACTCGATGCGATCGATGATGAGCAGACTATCACTACTGTCATCATGCACCGCAGATCCATAGGTGGTCAGTTTTCCGGTGACGATGGTCTCATACATCCGGGTCGCTTCCAGCAGACTGACCACATTGGAGCCTAAGGGGAAGGAGAGCACCGGCTGGAGATCACTACTGATCCCCATGGCCCTGCCCAGGGCGACTAGATATTTGAGGCCGACCAGAATCCGGAAATCCGGGACGTGTTCCAGCACGTCGAGGCTGTACGAACGTTCTTTGCTCAACCGTTGGTACTCCTGCTGCATAGCGCGCGTCAGCAGGTCGAATGCCGCCACACTCACCTTGCCGTCGAGCCGCACGCCCTGCCAGAATTTTTGCCGCGCCTCATCGGTAAGGGAGAAAAGTTTCCCCAGCAGATACTGCCTGTTTACCGGTTCCAGGCCCGGCTCGACGGAAGAGCCGGCCAGAAAGAGATAGTTTCCGCCCGCGGGGTCATAGTAGAGATCGGCAGTCCGTGAAGAATCGGTTGTGGTGCCCGAGCCTGAAAAACCCGGCTGATCCGCCCCGACGTCGGCATATTGCCGCAACTGGTCCCGGAGATCTTTTATCGCCAGGTAACTCTCGGAAAGGAGCTTGCGTCGCAGCTTCATCTCATCGTAATCCCTGCCGGACAGCCGTCCGGAACCATCCAGGTTCGCTCTGATTCTGTGGGCGTAGAGATCAAAATTGAGGCCGTAATGCAGCTGCTTGAAAAAGGCGTAGTCCGCGGTCATGTTCTCGAACACGAAATCGGGCTCGCTCTCCCTTATGGCTGCATGATACGCCGCCGTACGCAGGGTGTCGTCGGTAATCACGATGCCGTACCGATCGCGTATCCGATAGCTATAGCTGCTGTAGGGCTCCCTCTGGCCTCCCTTGACCCCGGGGGTAAGGCCGAGATGCGCCGCCACCTCCCGAAACTGGACGGGGTTGAGATGATCGCAGAGGTGCACGAGCAGCCAGACCGAGGCCAGGTTTTCGGAATGCACCCCGGCCCAGCTCATCGAGACCCTCTTGTAGGGACTGTGGTGATCGGGTCGGGGAAAATAGGCCTGGTTCTGATAGATAAAGACGTTGCGCTGGTTGTCGAGCAGATCGCTGGTGTTCCAGCCGAGCTGCAGGGCAGCGGTATAGACAAACGGCTTGAAGGAAGAGCCCATGGTTCGCTGGGCGGCGACAGCCCGGTTATAAAACCTGTTTTCCGTGCCGCCGACCATGGCCCGGATGGCCCCGTCCTTGAGGACCAAAGCGCCGCCCTGAACCTGCGGATACTTCTCCAGATTGAGCAAAACACTCCCGTCTTCGCGCACCGCACGTACGCTCACCCAGACCAGATCACCCTTGTGCAACTGATCGGCTAAGCTCAGGATATCTTTCGATCTTGCCTGGGTCCAAAGATTTTTTTGCCATTTGACCCGGGCGTCCGCCAATCGCTGGAGCCCGGAATAATCGATACTTCCACTCCCCCGCTTTTTCTCGAATTCCACTTCTACGTTCAGCTCTTTGCCGTGTCCCCGGCGTCCGACCACCCTGCCAAAGAGAAAACTGTCCGGTTTGACGGTGCTGTCACCGGTATAATCCAGTGACCGATACTGTTTCTGCACTTCGGCCCGATCATAGCCACGCAGCATGACGTCGAGCCGGGAGAGGTCGTGCCGCAGAGCGTAGAGGGTTTTGCTCTGGACATCTTTATCCACCGTGGTGATGATCCGAACTCCAGAGGTTGCCACGTTGTCGATGCCGTGATTCGCAAGTGCGCTCAGCACCTGATTGGAGGATACGGCATCCTTGACCATCTCCATGGCGTAATTGAGCGAATAGCCGACTCTCCCCTGATTGAACGGCAACCCCGAGGCAAGAGCCTGTTTGTACCTGACATAGCTGATCATTTTCAGATCGAGCATCTTGCCGAGCACGTACTTCAACCGGGTGCGAGCCCGTTGCCGGGCCAGCTCCGCCCCCGCCTTCGTCTTTTTGATGAAGGGGTTGTAGTAGTTGGGCCGCTTGACGCTCCCGGCGATAAAGGCGCATTCCGCCAGAGTAAGGTCTTCGGGATTTTTATCGAAATAATACCGGGCGGCGACTCCCAGACCATGCCCATTGCCGCTGACATAGAACTGGTTCGCATAGAACTCGAGAATCTTTTCCTTGGAATACCGGTGCTCGAGCCGCAGGGCGTACAGCAATTCCTTGAGTTTCGCCTCAAACGATCGCCCTGAGCGTTTAAAGAGGTTTTTTGCCGTTTGCTGGGTCAAGGTGCTGCCACCCTCCACCACCCGACGAGCTTCGATATCTTTAATCGCCGCCCTGATAATACCCAAAATATCAAAACCATGGTGGCTGAAGAAACGGTTGTCTTCGGCGGCGACCAAGGCATTGACGAAATTGGAGGGAATCTCGCTGTAGCTTACGTACTGACGGTGCGCCTGATCGAAGAAGACCCCCAGCTGCGTCTTGCCGTCGCTGTAATATACCGGGCTCTCTTTGCCCAGAATCGATTCAATATAGCTCTCTTTTATTTTCGGGCCGGGATGAAGGATGACCAGGTAGTAGTAGAGTCCACCGGCCCCTGCCAGAACTGAGATACACCCAATGAATACAATGAAGTAGAAGATTTTTTTCAGCATGATTTTCTTGCCGGCGGCCACACCTCTAACCGACGGTTCAGGCGCGATTCCACCTCGGGAATCGGATCAAAAAACGTATTCTTGTTGCAATTCTCCGACACTTAGGTTTTAAATAGGCTCCAAATGCCTTAATAAACTTGAAGAAAAATCCGATCTGAATGTACTAGGTTATATCGCATAACTCAACCGCGTTTTATGGGGTAATGCACCATTTTTCATGCTCCGCCCCCGCGCACGCAGCCATTTGAATATACATATGTTTCATCCTTTTACCAGAATCTGTCGCCAACTTATTGTCTTTTTTCTGATCGTCCTGCTCAACGGCTGCGCCGTCCGTGATCACCTCACATTTCTCCCCGGTTTCGCGCCACAGGCCGCCTCAAAACAACCGGCCGCCGACGATGCCGACGATGCCGATCTGCCGCTCGTCTCCACCGAATCGACAGTGTGCCTCAAGCAGGAACTCGCAGCCCTCAAAGCCACCGGCAATTGGGACGACCGTACTTCGCCGGTAAAGCCCTCCAGGGGGTATGCGTCCGTGCACTACGATTTCCCGGTGACGATGAACAAACAGGTAAAAATGTACATCGACCTGTTCCGGCACAGGCAGCATAAGCTTTTTCAATACTGGCTTTCCCGTTCCACCAAATATCTCCCGTATATCCGCCGACAGTTGCAGCAAGCCGGGCTGCCGCGGGATCTGGCCTACCTTTCCATGATCGAAAGCGGCTTCAGTCAGCGTGCCTGCTCCCAGGCAAGTGCGGTCGGCCTCTGGCAATTCATGGCCTCGACAGGCAGGCAGTATGACCTGACGACCAACAAATATATAGACGAACGCCGCAATGTGGAAAAGTCGACGACGGCTGCCATCGCTCTCTTACGCGACCTCTACGACAACTTCGGAGACTGGTATCTCGCGGTCGCCGCCTACAATGCCGGCGCCGGCAAGATCAGCTACGGCCTGAGAAAATATAAGGTCAACAATTTCTGGGACTTGGCTAAGCATGGCTACCTCAATCTCGAAACCCGTCGCTATGTACCGAAACTTATCGCCACCATTCTCATAGCCAAACAACCCGCCAAATACGGTTTTACCAATATCGACTATATCGATCCGTTGACCTACGAAACGCTGCAGGTGGGCCCCAATATGAGTCTGCAGGCAATAGCCCTCCTCTGCGGGAGCAGGATCGATGCGGTAAAAGAGCTGAACCAGGAACTGCGTCTTGGCAAGACGCCGCCCAACAGGAAACACTTTACAGTGAAAATTCCCGTGGGCACCAAACTCCTTGCCGAGAAAAACCTCAAACGTCTGCACAGCTATGTCAGCACGGGGTACAAGTCGCATACGCTGAAAAAAGGTGAGAGCATCGCCTCCGTCTGCCGCCATTACGACATCAACAGTGCGACCCTGCTGCGGGTCAATGGCCTGCGTTCTCCCCGCATCGCGGTGGGTACCCATCTGCGCATTCCCTATAGCACCGTCAAATACGCGTTGTTGCCCAAGGGCAATTCCCGGCGACTGGCAGCATTGCGTGACTCGCTTGTTCTTCATCGCATCAAGCGCGGTGAGACAATCTCAAAAATAGCCCATCAATACAGGGTACCCCAGGAAATGATCCTCACCTGGAACGGTCTGAAAGACCCGCGCAGGATTAGGGCCGGCCAGCAGTTGGCACTGTATATTAAAGACGAAGGCGGCCACCTGGCAAGCTCTCGGAAAACAGGAAAACACTCGCAGATCCAACTGGCTGCGAGCAATCAGCCATCGATAGATACCACGCTGCCGGTATTTACAGCGCAGAAAAAAAGCGCTCCCGACGACAGTGACGAGGTTGAGGAGAGTTTTAGCTGGTACCGGGTGAAAGACGGTGACTCGCTGTGGACGATTTCGCAGAAATTCAATACCACCGCCTCTCTCATTCGCAAGTGGAACAACCTCAAATCAAACCTTATCCACCCTGGAAGCAGGCTTCTTTTAAAGGACGTCTAGGTCTGCAAGCTAGGAGCCTGATAGCTTGTATTCCCCCAGGCAGGACCTATCTTTTCCTGGTGGCGGTGACAGACGGTTTGCCGGCGACCGCTGCTTGAACAGCGAATATTCCCACTACCCAGTATGCAGAAGCACCCCTCGCTGTTGAACACCAACCAACCCCATCCGGAGTATGACTGATGCCAGGTGCGTTTGCAGAAGATCTTGACCGTAATGTGGTCTCCACGCAGAACAATCAAGAAGAATCAGTGGATACGGCCCAGTTTCCCGCTTCCCACTACGGACCCGATGTCCATCTGGTCAAACTTGAGAACAAGGCCGTCCTGCTTATCGGCACGGCCCATATTTCGCAAGAATCGGTCGATCTTGTCGAAAAGGTGATCAGGCAGGAGCTTCCGGACAGGGTTTGCCTCGAACTCGACAGCAAGCGCTACCAGGCTCTCTCCCAAAAAGACCGTTGGCAGGCCCTGGACCTCAAAGAGGTCATCCGTAAAAAGCAGCTCTCCACTCTTCTGGTCAGTCTGCTGATGGCCACATATCAGAAAAAGCTTGGGGGAAAACTCGGCGTCACCCCGGGTGCAGAGCTGCTGGCCGCCGCCAATACGGCGGAAGAGCTCGACATTCCCATTTCCCTGTGCGACCGCGACGTGCGCATTACCCTGCGACGGGCCTGGAAGTCCACTTCCTTTTTCCGCAAGGGCTATCTGCTAGCCTCTCTTCTGGCCGGCATTTTCGATTCGGAGGAAATCGACGAAGAAAAGCTCGAGGAACTCAAAAGAAAGGATATGCTCGCCAGTCTGCTGGAAGAAATGGGACAATCGCTCCCCGACCTCAAACGGGTGCTGATCGATGAGAGGGACATCTTCCTGGCCGAGAAGATCAAAGCATCGCCGGGGGCACGACTGGTTGCGGTGGTCGGGGCCGGTCATGTGGAAGGCATCAAAGCCGCACTGACGGATGATAGCCGTCACCGGCTCGACGATATTTCCACCATCCCACCGATGTCGCGGAGCTGGAAAATTGCCGGCTGGACTATTCCTCTCCTCATCATCGGCTCGCTTTGTGCCATCGGCGTGGAAAAAGGTGCTGGCGTAGCCGGGTCCAACGCCCTCTTCTGGATATTGGCAAACGGCATACCGGCGGCCTGCGGCGCGCTGCTGGCTCTCGCTCATCCGTACACCACCCTGGGAGCTTTTACCGCCGCGCCTATAACCAGCCTCACCCCGGTCATCGGCGCCGGCTATGTCACCGCTTTTATCCAGGTGATGAAACGACCACCGGTGGTACATGAGTTCGAGACCGTGGGGGAGGATATATCCTCGTTTGTCGGCTGGTGGAAAAACAAGCTGCTCAGGATATTTTTAGTTTTTTTCTTTACCGGCCTCGGTTCGGCTATCGGTACCTGGGTAGGCGGCTATCAGATCTTTAAAAACTTGTTCGGATAATTCTTCACTTCTGAGTAAACGTTCGCACAGCATTGATTCGGGCAACTTTGAGCGAGCCTAGAGAGCGGTTGCATTGCTCACAGGTTCAAGGTTGCAATTGCAAAGGACCAAAAAATTAACGTTACATATCAAGGAAATACATATATGCCAGAGCGCAGTAAACAGGAAGTGGTAACGCTGAGCAGCAGACAAAAGAAATTTCTCAAGGCCCTCGCCCATGCGCTTACCCCGGCCGTGATGATCGGCAAAGAGGGATTAAGCGCCGGGGTCATCGAGGCAACCGATCAGGAATTGCAGCGCCGAGAACTCATCAAAGTCAAAATCGGCACCAACAGCGGTGTAAACAAAGAAGAAGCGGGGCCGACCCTGGCCAGCGCCACTTCCAGCCACCTGGTGCAGATCATTGGTAAAACGCTCGTGCTCTACCGAAGAAACCCGAAACGGAAAAAAGAGGAAAGAATCCAGCTGCCCAAGGCATAACATCATATCAAATCGCTGTCATCCTCTGTGATGGCAGCGATTCCGCCCGCCCCTCCCACGGCCAAGGCCAGTACTCCATCGTTTTTACTGCATTAATCCGTATTTCACCCAATCCTGAGCAAATACAAAAAATTACCCTTTACATTGTGGCACATAAATTTCTGAAGCTCCCAATATTACAGGACTTTCGGCAACGTGCCGTGGTCCTGTTTTTTCTATTGAGAGCGAATCATGAACCATCAATCCATGGAGAGACTAAGGACGAATGCTGCTGAGGGAAAATAGGCGGGTCGGCTGATGTTGACTTGCCAGCACCAGTTCGATATGCGGATGCTCGGCAAAGCAGGGCAAAGCCGCGGCATGAGCCAGTTGTGGGGTATTGTTGGTTTCGCTCAAATGGGCAAGCACCGCCACCTTGAGGTCCCGATGGATCAGTCGTGCCAGAAAACCGGCGCCATCCTCATTTGCCAGGTGTCCCTGGCTGGAACGCACCCGCTGCTGCAAAGGCAGGGGATAGGGACCGTTCTTGAGCATTTCGCGGTTGTGATTGAACTCGAGAATCAGGCCGTGGCAACGGGCAAGACGCACCTCCATCAGCCGGGTGACCCGACCGGTGTCGGTGCAGTAGCCAAGATACTCGCCACCGCTGGCCACCACGTATCCAACAGGATCGGCGGCATCGTGGGAAACCGGGTAGGAGTGAATGTGAAGATCGCCGATGGCAAAGCTCTCGCCGGTCGCAAATTCAACCCGCTTGTGCAGCTTGCCAAATTTTTTGTCGCCAGCGGCAAAAGTGGCCGGATTGGCGTAGACCGCCGACCGGTATCGACGGGAAACCACACCCACCCCGCCGATATGATCGTTATGTTCGTGGGTGAGGCAAATGGCTGATACCTGGCTGAGGCTACGACCGAGCAGTTCCAGACGACGCGCCAGTTCCTTGCCGGAAAAGCCGTTGTCGATCAGGATTGCGGTCGCGCCCGCTTCGATATAGACGCTGTTGCCGCGACTGCCGCTGCCGAGCACCGCAAAACGCACGCCGCCTACCGCACTCCGGTATGACCGAAACCGCCCGCCGCCCTTGCCGTGCTGTCCAGGCGAGCGACAGCACGCCACTCGACCCTGGCCACCGGCGCCAGCACCAGCTGGGCGATGCGGTCGCCACGCTTGACGACAAAGCTTTCGCGCCCGAGGTTGATAAGACCTATCTTCACCTCACCCCGGTAATCGGAATCGATGGTTCCGGGACTGTTGACGATGGTGATACCATGGCGCACCGCCAAGCCACTGCGCGGTCGCACCTGTATTTCCCAACCCGACGGAATGGCCACGGCAAATCCGGTGGGGATCAACGCGATGTCGCCAGGAGTCAGCACGACCTCGCCATCCACGGCGGCGGCCACATCCATGCCGGCGGACCCTGCGGTTTCATACGCGGGAAGCGGGAGATCAGCAGTGTTTTCGCTGGTGAGCCAGCATATCTCCACCTGCCGCGTCCCGCTTTCCTGCTGTGGCTCTTCGGGGTATTTCATCCTTCCAGCAGCGCCTTGCGGCTCAGCCGAATGCGGCCCCGGTTATCCACATCGAGCACGGTGACCTCGATAACGTCCCCTTCCTTTACTACGTCAGAGACTTTGGCCACCCGTTTTGTGTCCAGCTCGGAGATATGCACCAGCCCATCGGTACCGGGCAGAATTTCCACGAATGCACCGAAATCCTTGATGGTCTTGACGGTTCCCTTATAGACTGCTCCGATCTCGACTTCGGCGGTAATCTCCTTGACCTTGGCAATCAGCGCCTCGGCCAGCGTGCCGTTATGGGTAAACATCTTCACCAGGCCCGGAATCGTCCACTTCGATCTTGGCGTCGAACTCGGAAGAGAGTTCCTTGATCACCTTGCCGCCGGGGCCGATGATATCCCGGATCTTGTCGGGATTGATCTTATGTACGAAGTATTTCGGGGCATGCTCGGCAACCTCCTCACGGGCCTGGGAAATCCCCTTGGCCATCTCCCCGAGGATATGGATCCGACCCTCTCGGGCCTGCGCCAGGGCACGACCCATGATATCTCGATCGACACCCTCGATCTTGATATCCATCTGCAGGGCGGTGATGCCGTCCCGAGTGCCGACCACCTTGAAGTCCATATCGCCCAGGTGGTCCTCGTCGCCGAGAATATCGGAGAGGATGACGACGGTCTCCCCTTCCTTGATGAGTCCCATGGCAATACCAGATACCGAATTGCTGAATAGGCACGCCGGCGTCCATCAGTGCCATGCTGCCGCCACAGACCGTGGCCATTGACGAGGAGCCGTTGGACTCCAAAACCTCCGAGACCACACGGACGGAATAGGGAAAGTCCTCATCGCTCGGCAACACGGCGGAAAGACCCCGCATGGCGAGCGTCCCATGGCCGATATCCCGTCGGGAGGGGCCGCGCATCATACGGGCTTCGCCGACACAGAACGGCGGGAAAATTATAGTGCAGCATGAAGCGAACGTTCTCTTCGCCGGTCAGGGTCTCGACCCGCTGCTGATCACGTTCGCTGCCCAGGGTTGCAGTCACCATAGCCTGGGTCTCTCCGCGGGTGAACAGGGCGGAACCGTGGGTCATCGGCAGACAGCCAACTTCACAACTGATCGGCCTGATCTGATCGAAAGATCTCCCATCGATCCGGATCTGGTCCTCGACGATCTTGGCCCGCATCAGGGTCTTCTTGTACGAAGAGAGATAGTCTCCAATTTCGCCGGCCCGCTCGCCGCTTTCGTCCAAGGCAGCGACCACCTGATCCTTGAGCCGGTCATAGCTGTCGTAACGCTCCATTTTCTCCGGTGTGGAGATGACATCGGCCATCGGAGAGGCGGCTATTTCCTTGACTTTGGCCATCAGGTCTTCATCGACCTCGACTGGCGCAACTTCCCGCTTCGGCCGGCCGTTGGTCTTCTGCAGATCTTCCTGTAGATCGATGAGCGGCTGCAACTGCTCAAAACCGAAGAATATTCCGGAGAGAACCTCATCTTCGGTCAACTCGTCCGCCTTGCCCTCCACCATCACCACCGCTTTCCTGGTGCAGGCCACCACGATGTCCATGGTCGAGTTTTCCAACTCGGCTCGAGTCGGATTGAGGACGTACCGTCCGTCGATATAACCGACCCGGCCGCCGGCCACCGGCCCGTTGAACGGGATATCCGACAGCGTCACCGCGCAGGAGGCACCGGTCAAAGCCAGCACATCGGGATCGTTCTGCTGATCGGCGGAGAGGACGGTTGCGATCACTTGGGTTTCCGCCATGTACTCGGAAGGAAAGAGCGGCCGCAGCGGTCGATCGATGATCCGGCAGGTCAGGACCTCGTGTTCGCTGGGTCTGCCGATCTCCCGGCGAAAATAGTTGCCGGGAATTCTACCGACCGCGGCGAGTTTTTCCTGATATTCAATGGTGAGCGGAAAGAAAGCGGCATCCGGCCGATTCGTTTTCGCGCCAACCGCCGTCACGAGGACAACCGTGCCGCCGCATCGGACGACCACGGAACCTGATGCCTGTTTGGCAATTTTGCCCGTCTCGATGGAAATGACCTTTCCACCGACTTCGGCTTCAACTTTTGTATACATAATATCTCCAGATTTGCAGCATCAGGGAAATGCCCAGCGCCATTTTTCCGACTGGATTATCCACCAGCCCCGTATGCTCTTTTCTTTTTACCGAATTCCTACAACAACAAAAGCCTCAGGGTGTTACCAGCATATCTGTGCAACAGCCTGAGGCGTAAATGGCACTACCGTGCGGGTGACGAAGATACCACGACTTCCGACTCCACCCCCGCCCCTTTGTAAATGGCGGAGGTAGGCGTTCAGCGGCAGGAGAGAGGATATCTATCCCCGAGGCGCCGCACCGGGCACCTTCCGGGGAGGGCGGGAACCTACTTTCGAATACCGAGGTCCTGAATGAGGGTTCTGTATTTATTGACATCCTTGTTCTTCAGATAGTCGAGCAGACTCCGTCGCTGACCGACCAGCTTGAGCAGCCCCTGACGTGAATGGTGATCCTTTTTATGGGTCTTGAAATGCTCGGTCAGGTACTGGATACGATCCGTCAAAAGCGCAATCTGCACCTCGGACGAACCGGTGTCTGACGGATGAGTCTTGTATTTTTCGATTATCTCACTTTTTTTTGCAGTCGTTTGTGCCACAACATTCCTCCTGTAGCTGTATACTCAACCTATAATAATAACGATATCATCTGGTTTCAATGGCCGAAAGGGCAAGTTGGCTTGGGCCTCCCTTGCGGCGAACGTTCGGCGCGCCTTCGCACCGAGCCGTGAGTGAGTTCAGGGGATAGGTGGCGTACCCTGATCCATCACTGGAACTTCGAAGAGTGATCCGAATTTGCAACGATAGCCAAATCCATCGACTATTGCAACAAATTACCGACCGACTCCACCGATATCATGCGCTGCAAAACCGTTTCCCGCTCCTGTTCTTGGTTAAGCAGCTTGCCGTCCACGGCCTGCTCGACCGTCAGTCGACCGCTCCGCAAGCGCCGCAATTCGCAAAGTGAGGCACCGCAGCCCAAAGCATCACCGATATCGGACGCCAATACGCGGATATACGTCCCCTTGCTGCATACTACCCGCAGCTGCAGCAGGGCCTGATCGCCGCAAATATCGACCGCCTCACCCTGCCGCTCGAGAAGGTCAATGGTCACGCGGCGCGGCTCTTTAACAATCTCGATTCCCCGGCGGGCATAATAATAGAGAGGCTTTCCCTTGTGCTTCACCGCCGAGTAGATCGGCGGTCGC
Organism: uncultured delta proteobacterium; assembly: GCA_963745265.1. GTDB lineage: Bacteria > Desulfobacterota > Desulfobulbia > Desulfobulbales > Desulfocapsaceae > Desulfopila. The sequence goes on along the minus strand of CAVUXQ010000021.1, from coordinate 127,121 downwards.
TGCAGCAACTCGCCCCGAAAGCGATCCAGACAACGTTCTATTTCCGTGGTCGTGATCTTACCTACCGGCCGCTGGTCGATCACCTCGCCCTCGGGATCGAGGGTGGTGGTGCGCACTCCCAGTCGCAGGGTCGCGAGGTACTCCTTCTCGCCGTCCATAAAAGAAGAGATCATTCTGGTCGCCGGTCGACCTGCACAAATCACCAACAGCCCGGAAGCGAAGGGATCGAGCGTGCCTGCATGACCAACTTTCTTTATTCCCACCAGGCGCCGGACCTGGCGCACCATTGCAAAAGATGTTGGACCGGATGGTTTATCAATCAACAGTACTCCGGCCTCGAACTTTTTCTCCACTTTTCTACCCACTCCCAGGTGGCTGTCCAGGGATGCCCTATCCTCCCATATCTTGGTTGAACTCGAAATAATTATCCTTGGAATATCAATCATATGCCTCAGGTATTTTTTTCGAGTCCACCTCGATCCGAAAGAAAATTGCTCTTCTCGGACAACCTCCTCGACCGTATCTTGGCTACAATTTTTGGCGCAATTCAGCAAGCACCAACGTCCGCACGTCTTCCAGCGAACCGCCCTGATAGCGGAACCCCGCGGCATTGCGGTGGCCGCCACCCTGAAATTTTCCCGCCACCTCGGCAACGTCGCATTCCCCCTTGGCCCGCAGGCTGACGGAAATCTGGCCGTCGTCGCTCTCTTTAAGAAAAATCGCAACTTTCGCCGTTCCCAGCGACCTGGGGATGTCGATAAAACCTTCCACGTCGCGTATGCTGGCCCCGCTCTCGAGAAGCATCTCGCGAGTCACATGAATACATGCCAGACGGTTGTCTTCGTACACCTGCAGTGTACCAAGCACCAGGCGCAGCAGATGCAATCTGGCAAGACTGACATTGTCGTAGAGGCATTTGGCGATCTCTTCGGGGCGAACGCCCATCGCAACCAACTCCGCGGCTATCTGCAGTGTTCGCGGGCTGGTGGATTCGTAGCGAAACGATCCGGTGTCCGTGCAGATCGCCACATAGAGACATCGGGCCGCCGCAAGCGTTATCTCGGTCTCCAGCGCTTGCGCCAACTCATAAACCATTTCGCCGGTTGAGGACAAGCCCGGTTCCACCCAGCGGTATTCCCCGAAATCCCGGTGGGACTTATGGTGGTCGATCACCATGAAGGGGGTAAGCCGGAGCAGGTCGTGCCGGAATTTGCCAAGGCGGCTGTCGTCTCCGGAATCGAGGGCTACGGCGATAACATTGCCGCCACACTCATCGACGAACCCTTGCAATTTCTCGATACTGGTCTCCACCCTCCCGATGCCAGGCAAAAAAGCGTAGTGCACCGATACCGGCTCTTCGAGGAAGATGAACACCTTTTTCCCCATTGCCTCGAGGATATCGGCAAAACCGAGCGATGAGCCAATGGCGTCCCCGTCGGGGTGGACATGGGTGAGGAGCACCACGTTAGAAGCCGACTTGATGCCGCTGACAACTGCCTCAGGTATCCTCACTGCCTTTTCGCTCATTTTCTATTTCCTGAAAGATCGATTCGATCCGGGCAACCTTCTCCGCCGTGTCATCATAGCGAAACCGCAATTCCGGCGTAAAGCGCAGGTTCAGTGTGTGAGCCAGATGGCTGCGCATAAAGCCCCGGCGCGTTCCAGCGCCTTTTTTAATCCGGGCGCATTCTTGGCGTTGCCCAGGGTGGTGAAATATATGCGGGCAATTTTCAAATCGTCCGTTACCTCGACTTTCGAGATATTCACCTCCGCCAGTTGAGGGTCGCGTGCTTTTCTCAGCAGCAGCACTGCCAACTCGTTGCGGATCGCGTCCGCCACCCGCTTCGATCGCTTCTGTTCCTGTCTGCCGAGACCGATCGAATCGAGTGTCTCTTTCGGATCCCAGATACTCACACTTGCCCCATGCTTATTCCAAGGTCGCTTCCACTTCGAGCATTACAAACGCTTCGAGCTGGTCGCCAACCTTGATATCATTGAAATTTTCCACACCGATACCACACTCGTAGCCGGAGGCGACTTCCTTGACATCGTCCTTGAAGCGCTTGAGCGAGCTAATCTTACCGGTGTAGACCACCACCCCGTCGCGCAGGACCCGCACACCGGCATTGCGCTGAATCTTGCCGTCGATCACGCAACAGCCGGCGATGGTGCCAACCTTGGGAACGCCGAAGGTCTCGCGAACCTCGGCGGTTCCGATAACGTCTTCCTTATAGGTCGGCTCGAGCATCCCGACCATGGCCTTTCTGATGTCATCAAGCGCGTGGTAGATGACGTCATAGGAGCGCACGTCGACATTCTCTTTGGCGGCCAGCTCCTTGACCTTAACGGTGGGTCGGACATTGAAACCGATAATGATCGCTTCGGACGCCGAAGCCAGCAGGATATCGGATTCGGTGATGGTGCCCGTGCCTTCATGGAGCACCCGCACCTTGATATCTTTGGTGGAGAGCTCCTCCGCCGCCTTGGCGAAAGCTTCCAGGGTACCCTGGACATCGGCGCGGATGACTACCCGCAGCTCCTGCACTTCGCCCTCACTCATCTTCTCGAACAGTCTGTCGAGGGAGATCTTGCTGCTGGAGCCGAGTTCGACTTCACGCGCTTTCATGGCCCGAACCTGGCTGACGTTTTTGGCCATCTTCTCATCGGTTACCACGATGAACTCGTCGCCGGCAAGCGGCACGCCGGACAGCCCCTGGACCTCCACCGGAATGGAGGGGCCGGCGGAATCAATCTTGCGCCCATGGTCGTCGAGCATGGCCCGAACCTTGCCGCTGTGCAAGCCGACCACGAAATAGTCGCCGACCGAAAGCGTCCCTTCCTGGACGAGTACGGTGGCCACCGCGCCGCGTCCCTTATCGAGTTTGGCCTCGATAACCCGACCCTTGGCCTTGCGCTCGCGGTCAGCCTTGAGCTCGAGCATCTCTGCCATCAGCTGAATCGATTCCATCAGCTCGTCGATGCCGATATGCTGTTTGGCGCTGGTCTCACAGTAGATGGTCTGGCCACCCCAATCTTCCGGGATAAGCCCGAAATCGGAAAGTTCCCTCTTGACCCGATCTGGATCGGCGTTGTCCTTGTCTATCTTGTTCACCGCCACCAGGATCGGTACATCGGCGGCCTGCGAGTGGTGGATCGCCTCACGGGTCTGATCCATCACGCCGTCGTCGGCGGCTACCACCAGGATGACCAGGTCGGTGACCTGGGCGCCGCGGGAGCGCATCTCGGTAAAAGCCGCATGGCCCGGGGTATCGACAAACGTCACGTCACCGGCGCTCGAGCGGACATGGTAGGCGCCGATATGCTGGGTTATGCCGCCCGCCTCGCCTTCGGCGACATCGGTTTTCCGGATGGCATCGAGGATCGAGGTTTTACCGTGATCGACATGGCCCATGACCGTAACCACCGGCGGACGCGGCAACAGTTCGCCGCCTTCCTGAGCCTGGGCCTCGTCGAGCATCTGGATACCGATCTCTTCGGTGATGCCCTGTTCGACTTCGTAACCGAAATCCGTGGCGATGAGCATGGCGGTATCGACATCCACCGCCTGATTGATGGTGGCCATTACGCCAAGCCCCATGAGTTTGGCGATAACCTCGCTGGCCTTGACCCGCATCCGGCTTGCCAACTCGCTGACACTGATGGTCTCATAGACGACGATACGTCGCTTGCTGGCCTTCATCTCGCTGACCTGCTGGACATTGCGTTCCACTCGGCCTTTGCCTCTCTTGCCGCGTCTGCCGCCGGGTCCCCGCTGATAATCGTCGCTGAAATGGGTGAACTTCACATTCTTGCCGGCCTTCTTGGCTCCCTTGCCCTGGCGCCGTCCCCGATCGTCTTCATCGCCGGCAAAACCACGTTTGCCCTTCTTCTTGCCGCGACTGGCATCGTCACCGGCCTGGTTGGGCGCAAATGTGGTCGCCTCCGGCTGATCGGTACGCGGTTTGCGCGAGGGAGCCGGCTTACCCGGCTTTTTCCTGGCCCTGCTACTTGGGTCCTCGGTAGTGTCAACCGGCAGATCGATGGTGCCGACCACCCTCGCCATGCCCTTGCGCGGAGGCGGTGCGGGCCGGCTTTTCTTGACTTCTTTTTCCGGTTTGGCGCCGGCCTCGGCTCGCTTGGCTTGTCCTGCGGTTTCAACCGGCTCCTTGGTTTCGGCTGAAGGTGCATTGGCTTGCCGGTCGACCGGTTCCCGAGTGCCCTCCTCGGGCGCAACCTCGACAGCGGCTTTCGCGGATTCGATCGGCTGAGCAGACTCGGTTTTTTTCTCTTCGACGGTCTGCTGAGCGGATGCGCTTGCCTCAGCGCTCTGCTCCGCGTGGACCTCACCTTCAGCCCCGGGAGTGGCGGGCTCTGGTGGAGTCTCTTTGACAACGGGCTCCTTGGCGACGGGCTTTTGAACTTCCTCCTCCGGTTTCTCCGGCGCAGCCACGGCTGCGGACTCCTCGGCGATACCCTCCGGTTCCGCTTCCAGCTCTTCTTCTATTTCCTCAGCCGCCTCCGGACTGGGCTTTGCTTTGCGGCGGATGACCGTTGTCCGGCGGCGAATGACCGTCGACCCCTGGCCGCCGCTTATGCGCTTCTCGACCATTTCCGTATCCGACGCCTGCAGTACCGTCTTGCGGATCATGGCAGCCGTGTCTTCATCCACGGTGGAACTGTGGCCCTTGACATCATAGCCCTGTTCCTGCAGCTTGGCGGCCAACGCTTTGCTACTCATGCCGGCCTCTTTGGCTAGTTCGTAAATCCTCACCCTGCTCATTCTTTACTCCCGTATTACCTTCTCCCAAACAGTTTTTGCCTGAGAATAGACGCGCCGTCAGTACGTTTTCCGTCATATGTCCTATTATAAAATAGGCACTCATGAAAGACGAAATACTCTTTTCCATTTTTTTTTCTGCCTTGCAAGCCTTGTAAGACAATTCTCGGACCGGCAGCAATACACTCCCCGACCTTGGCGATGACCGGTATCGTCGGGTAGCGGTTCGGTACCGCCCCAGACAAATCTCTGCAACGAACCCTTCTTCTCTTTTCTGCCGCAAGAGACACATGTTCGAATCGGTTCCGCCACAAATCGACCTATCGTGCTTACTATTCAGCCGACTCATCGGTAGCTGCCGGTCGAGCGGTCTCTTCCTCATCGGCCGCGCTCGGTTCCGGCGACTCATCCGCCGCTGTCTGTTCTCCGACGAACGGCTCCTGCTCTACCCGGCTGTGCTCATCGTCCTCGTCGGGCACCTCCGCCACCGGCTCCTCGCTCTCTTCGGCTTGAGTTGCCTCGGATTCGTCAAGCTCTGCGGATTCCTCCTCTTCCGGCTCGCCGGTTTGCAGTGTCTCGTCCGTGGCCTGCGCCAACTCGACCTCCTCCTCGCCCATTTCAACCACCGCGATTTTGGCTTTTTCGATCAGGAGTGCGGCGGAATTTTCGTCGAGGGTGCGGATCGCCAGCAGATCCTCGACCCCGCGGGTGGCCAAGTCGGCCGCCGAGGTGATGCCCTTGGCGATGAGTTGATCCGCCAGCGACTCCTCCACCCCGTCAAGAGCCAGGAGCGTCTGGTAGCCGGGATCCTGCAGATTCTGCCATCGCTGTTCGCTTTTTACATCGATCCGCCAACCGAGCAGTCGGGAAGCAAGCCGCACATTCTGGCCCTGGCGGCCAATAGCCAGTGACAACTGGTCGTTGGGCACCACCACCAGCATCGAGTTGGCGTCCTCGTCGACCCTGACCATGGTGACGTGGGCGGGAGCGAGGGCATTGTACACGTACTTGGCCGGATCTGGTGACCAGGTAACGATATCGATGCGTTCGCCTTGCAGCTCCTGGACGACATTTTGCACTCGGGAACCTTTCATGCCCACGCAGGCGCCGACCGGGTCGACATCGCTCTCAGAGGAGCTCACAGCGATCTTGGCCCGAAATCCCGGTTCCCGGCTGACTCCCATGATCCGGACGATGCCTTCGGCTATTTCCGGAACTTCCATCTGAAACAGCTTGGCCAAAAACTCGTCACAGGTGCGGGACAACAGCAGCTGCGAATCACGGGCCGACTGGCGAACATCGAGCAAATAGGCCCGAATGCGGTCCCCCTGCTTGAAACTGCGTTTGGGGATCTGCTGATCCTTGGGCAGGATGGCGTCGGTGCGGCCAAGGTTGATAATCATATTGCCGCGCTCAAAACGCTGGACGATGCCGCTGACCACCTCGCCCTTGCGATCCCTGAACATCTCAAAGATAACCTCGCGCTCCGCGTCTTTCATCCTGTGGATGATGACCTGTTTGGCGGACTGGGCGGCGATTCGGCCTAGATCGGTGATGTTTTCCATCTTCTCGCCCAACTCGTCACCCAGCTGCACCTCGGGATCCAGACTTTTTGCCTCATCGATGGAGATCTCGGTCTGCTCATCCTCGGCCTCTTCGACCACGCTCCGGAACTGAAATACCTCGACTTCGCCGAACTCGTCGTTGTAGCGGACCTCGATATCTCGCCTGCTGCCCAACTTTTTCCTGGCGGCGGACTGCACTGCCTCCTCAATGGCCTCAATCAGCAACTGTTTGTCGAAACCGCGATCCCTGCTGATTTGGTCGATTATGCGCTTTAGCTCCGATACCATTCTTTCACTCCATCCATATCCCTTCTCGCCTCGAGGGTGTCGAGGACGTTCGGATCCTGTTATTACTGCTTTACCTTATAAGAACCGCCGTCACAGTGACAATCTGGCCTTGCTGATACTTTCAAATGTAAACCGCACCGTGGATGCATCATCGAGTAGCAGTTCTATCGTGTCGTCGCCGCTCGCCTGCAGAGTCCCCACGAACACCTTCTGCCCATCGACCGCCTCGTGCAGCTTCACCCGGGCCTTTCTGCCGGCAAATCTCTGAAAATCCTCCCGGGATCGCAACGGACGCTCCAGCCCCGGAGAAGACACTTCCAGGTGATACGGATGGTCGATCAGATCTTCCACATCGAGGAAATCGCTCACCTCCCGGCTGACATCGGCACAGTGATCGACGGTAATCCCCCCATCACTATCGATGAAGATGCGCAGCACCCAGCCGTGACCTTCGCGGCGGAACTGCACCTCAACGAGTTCGAGTCCCATTGCCGGCAGCAGTGATTCTGCAAACTCCGCAACTTTTTCAATAATAAATTCGTTCATCACCCTGGCACCTTTTCTCGTGCGACGCAGCTTCCCCGGATCCGCCGTGGCGCCTTCCGCCTCCGGCTCCGAGTCACAGGCTCCTTCCCTCTCTTTGCGCCTGCAGGCGAAAGATGACGTTGACCTGGAAATCTTGCTCGGTCGGGCATAAAAAAAAGCGGGCAGAGCCCACTTTCAAAGCCTGCCTGCAAACTTCTGCAGGAGGTATGCCGGCAGATTCAGGAGGTATAGCCAAAAATCAGCTCCGCCCGAAGCGAAAGACCAGTCTGCCAAACCAGCATGAAACCGGCAGCATATCTGAAAGAGATGGAGGATCCGGCCTTTCTGCCGAGCATATTAACCACGTATATCAGGTATTGTCAAGCAAGAACCGGTAAAACCCTCGAAACAAACAACAGAAACACCCTCACTTAGACACCAGGTCACACACTGGACGCTCGACAAGGCAATGACTATGTTGCTAAAAAGTGCCTTGGCAGGCGGCGTTACGGCCGCGGCAGGTTGCAGCCCACGCCATATTTTTTGAATTTTCCTGTAGTTGCCGACAAGCGCAGTGAGAAGATGGAAGAAAAATATTTGAAAATACAATTGACAAACAGTACACAGAAATATACAACATCGGACAATTTTCCGGCGGGTCCGGGCATATTACTTGCTATCGGTTGACGCTCTCTCGAAGAGCCAATCCCGCCTTCACTCCACGCATCCAGCGCAATCCAATATATGACCAGGCATAGACGCTGGGGCAAACCTGGAACCTCGGAGAGAAGGTGAACCGGACGCCGCTCCAGCGGAGGCATCGACCACGGGCGACCATCGCCCGGACCGTCCCCAAAACCAGTATAGTCCGGACAGTCTCATGGATTCCGGCTTTACGGCACAACGGCTGACCGACGGCTAATCACCCCCTACTACCCATGACTGAAAAAACTCTCATCATCGCGGAAAAGCCAAGTGTGGCAGGCGATCTCGTCAAGGTCCTCCCGGGGAAATTCACGAGGTCGAAAACCCATTACGAGAGCGACCGCTATATCGTCACCTTCGCCATCGGCCATCTGGTCTCCATCTGCTACCCGGAAGAGATCGACCCGGCCTACCAGAAGTGGAACATGGCAACGCTGCCGATCCTCCCCGAGAGTTTTCCTCTCAAGGGACTCGACGGCACCAAAACGCAGCTCAATGCCCTGCAGAAACTCATTCGTCGAAAAGATGTCAAGGAAATCATCAACGGTTGCGACGCAGGACGCGAGGGCGAGCTCATTTTCAAATATATCCTTCGTTATGTCTGGAACAACTCCGTTGCCCAGAAAACCTTCAAACGGCTGTGGCTCCAATCGATGACCGCAGACGCAATCCGACGGGGTTTCTCGCACCTTCGCAACGATAGCGAGATGCTGCCCCTGGAACACACCGCGCTCTGCCGCTCCGAATCGGACTGGCTGATAGGCATCAACGCCACCCGGGCCCTGACCGGCTACAACTCCCGCAAAGGCGGGTTCTTCCTCACCCCATGCGGCAGGGTGCAGACCCCAACCCTGTCGCTGATCGTCAAGAGGGAGCAGGTGCGCAACAGTTTCGTTCCCGTGCCCTACAGCAATCTCATCGCCACCTTTGGCGCCGGGGAGTCCCAGTACACCGGCAAGTGGATCGATCCCGGGTTCAAGAAAGATGCGCGCAACGACCAGGCCAAGGCGGATCGGATCTGGGAGCAAAGCACAGCAGATGCGATCATCGCCAAATGCGTGGGACAGCAGGCGACAGTCGAGGAAACCAGCAAGCAGTCGAGCCAGCGCTCCCCGCAGCTCTACGATCTGACCTCCCTGCAGCGAGAAGCCAACTCGCGGTTTGGCTTTTCGGCCAAAAACACCTTGACTCTGGCCCAGGCCCTTTATGAACGGCACAAGGTGCTTACCTATCCGCGTACCGACAGCCGGCATCTCCCTGAAGATTATCTCCAAACGGCGCGACAGACCGTGGAGCGCCAGGTCGACTGGCAGTTCGGCCGGTTTGCGACCCAGGCCCTGGAGCAGGGATACATCCGCCACGACAAGCGGATTTTCAATAACGCCAAGGTATCCGATCATCACGCGCTCATGCCGACCACGGTGCTGCCGAAAGAACTTTCGGAGCCGGAACAGAAAATTTATCAGATGGTTGTCCAGCGCTTTCTGGCCGTCTTCTTTCCCGCCGCTATCTACAACAACACCCGGCGGCTCTCGGTGGTCAGCGAAGAGACCTTTCTCACCGAAGGCAAGATCCTGCTCGAACCCGGATGGAAAGCCATCTACGGTGCGACCCAGGAGGGAGAGAGTGAAAAACTGCTGCAGCCCATTGCTCCGAACACGCCCGTCAACTGTATAAAGATCGATCGCGAGGACAAAGAGACCACCCCACCGCCGCGCTTTTCAGAGGCGACGTTGCTCTCGGCCATGGAGAATTCCGACAAACTGGTGGATGACGACGAGTTGGCCGATGCCATGAAAGAGCGCGGTCTGGGCACTCCGGCCACCCGGGCGGCAATCATCGAAAAACTGATCAACGAGAAATACGTGGTCCGCGAAGGCAAGGACCTGGCTCCGACCGGCAAGGCCTTCGAGCTGCTCTCGCTTCTCGAAGCCATGAAAATAGAGGTACTGGCCTCCCCGGAGATGACCGGCGAATGGGAGTACAAACTCAACCAGATCTTGAAAGGCCAACTGACCCGAGAAAAATTCATGCAGGAGATCCGTGATCTGACCCAACATATCACGGATCAGATCAAGAATTTCAAGACAGTCGAGGCGCGTACCGAAGCCCCTTTCAGCCCCCTGGACGGCCGCCGTTATTACAGTACGCCCACCGCCTATGTTTCCGAGGACGGCAATATCACCATCCGCAAAATCCTCGGCGGCAGGGTAATGAGCGAAGATGATATCGTCCGGCTCCTGCAAGGTGAGACACTTGGCCCCTATAGCGATTTCCGCTCAAAACGGGGCAAACCTTTCACCGCTTCGGTGCGACTCGGCGAGAGCAAAATCGAATTCCTCTTCGCCGGTTCCACGGACGATCTCGATATCGAGTCCATAAAACGCGGCCCGTCCCTCGGCCTCTCGCCGTTGGACCAGACGCCGGTCTACGAAACTCCCGCCGGCTACATGTCCGGTTCAGCGCTTGACGGCGACGAGAAAAAAGGCCTGAAGATCGGCAAGATCATTCTCGCCCGGGAGATCACCCCTGAGCATATCAGGCAGCTTCTCAGCGAGGGGAAGACGGAGTTGATCACCGGTTTTATTTCGAAAAAGAAGCGGCCGTTCGATGCCTACCTGCTGCTGGCGAAAAACGGGAAGATCAGCTTTGAGTTCCCCCCTCGCAAGCAGCGCAAGGGGAGTCGCTCGTCAGCGCAGGATACCTAGCGGAACCGTATTGGCACGTGAACCCGCAGCATTATCCCCTGCATTCACCCGAGAATAAACAATTTGACAGCCTGCAGAGAAAAGGGCACAAGTAACTGTATGAAACAGATTAAAAAGGAATACCGCGACAAAAGCGGACTGGAAATTGCGAAACTGTGTGCACATATCGCCCTCGATACCAAGGCGGAAGACGTTGTCATACTCGATGTGCGGGGCCTTGCCTCGTTTACCGATTATTTCGTAATCATGAGCGGCAGATCCACCCGGCATGTCCAGGGTCTGGCCGAGGCTATCGAAGGCGCAATGCGATCCAAACGGATCAAGACCTCCCAGGCTGAAGGCATGCAGGAAGGAATGTGGGTCCTCCTCGATTTCGAGGATGTCGTCGTCCACATTTTCTACCACGAGCAACGGGGCTTTTACGATCTGGAAGGTCTGTGGCACGATGCCCCGCGCATCGCGGCCGAAGATGAATAACTTGCAGGTAGAATCCATATGCAATATCTAAGCACACGGGGCGGCATCGCCCATATCCCGTTCAGCCGGGCGGTTCTCATGGGCCTTGCCGAGGACGGCGGTCTGCTCCTGCCGCGAACCATCCCGCGGATAGGTTGCGAAACGTTTAGTTCATGGCAGGATCTGAGTTACAGCGAGCTGGCGTTTGAGGTGATGTCGCGATTTATAGACGACATACCCAAAAGCGAGCTGCGATCATTGATCAACCGCTCCTACAGGGCATTCAACCACGAGCAAGTCACTCCGCTCATCCACTGCGGCGATATTCACATCCTCGAGCTGTTCCACGGTCCCACCCTGGCGTTCAAGGACATCGCCTTGCAATTCCTGGGTAATCTCTTCGAGTACCTGCTGGAAAAAGAGGACTCCGTGCTCAACATCCTGGGCGCCACCTCGGGCGATACCGGCAGCGCCGCCATCGCGGGGGTGCGCGGCAAGGAGCGGATCAACATCTTCATCCTCCACCCCCACCAGCGGGTGAGCCCGGTCCAGGAAAAGCAGATGACCACCATCCTGGACGACAATGTCTTCAATATCGCCATCCGCGGCTCGTTCGACGACGGCCAGGCCATCGTCAAGAAGATTTTCGGCAACGTCGATTTCAAGAACCGGTACCACCTCGGCGCCATCAATTCGATCAATTGGGCCCGAGTTCTCGCCCAGGTGGTCTATTATGTCTGGAGTTGCCTGCACATCGGCAATCACGAGCGGGATTCCACCCTCGATTTTGCGATACCGACAGGAAATTTCGGTGATATCTTCGCAGGGTACATAGCAAAGAAGATGTTGCCCGAGGGCACTATCCGTCGACTGGTGCTGGCCACCAATGCCAACGACATCCTTGCCGGTTCGTGGCAAGCGGCGTCTATTCCCTGGGCACGGTGGTACAGACCTCCAGCCCGTCCATGGACATCCAGGCCGCCTCGAATTTCGAGCGCTATCTCTATTATCTGTTGGACTGCGAGCCCGAGAGGACCCGCGAGTTGATGCAGAGCTTCGCCACCACCGGCGCCATCGACCTCTCGGATTGTCAGGATAAAGTACGCCGCGATTTCGCGGCCAAGGCGGTGAGCGAAGAAGAGGTTACCGAGACCATTCGGGACTTCTACCGGCAGCACAACTACATCCTCGACCCGCACACGGCCGTGGGGGTAAGCGCTGCGCATCGGCATAAAAAGGAGGGCGTTCCCATGGTCTGCCTGGCGACCGCCCACCCGGCCAAATTCGGCGAGGCGGTAGAGCATGCCATCGGCCGGCAACCGGATCTGCCGGCTTCTCTTGCCGATATCATGAATCGGCCCTCGCGTTGCGAATTGATGGACGCCGACGCCAACCAGATTCAGGATTATCTTCAAGCACATGCCCGCCATGGCTGAGACGGGCCACGACCTTTATGTCCGCAACGTGCGGGAATGCGTGGCGTTTCTCGGCAACCTGCTGCCCTTCCGGCCGCGGACCGTGATCCAGCTCGGAACCGGTCTCGGAGAGCTGGCCGCCGAGGTTACGACCGAAAAGGTCATCGCCTACAACCAGATCCCGCACTTCCCCTGTTCGACGGTATCCGGCCACGAAGGCAACCTTATTCTGGGGTACCTGGCCGGCGAGCCGGTGGCGATCCTACAGGGGAGGTTCCACTACTACGAGGGTTACTCCACGAGAGAAGTCGCCTTCCCCATCCGGGTCCTCTCGCTTCTGGGCGCCAAGCTCCTGCTGGTGACCAACGCCGCAGGCGGGCTCAACCCGATCATCGCCCCCGGCTCCATCATGGTGATCCGGGATCATCTCAATTTTCTCGGGGAAAACCCGCTCCGGGGACCAAACGTCGAAGAGTGGGGACCGCGTTTTCCCGATCTCTCGGTCCCCTACCATCCCGGTCTCATCAGGCTGGCTCTGGACAGCGCCACCGAGTGCGGCATGCAAAAGGTCGTTTCCGGGGTGTACGTCTGCATCCCGGGGCCGAGTCTGGAGACCCCCGCCGAGACCCGCTGGCTGCGCGACAGCGGCGCCGATGCGGTTGGCATGTCGTCGGTTCCCGAGGTAATCGTGGCCCGTCACGCGGGCCTTGAGACGCTGGGGCTCTCCGTAGTGTCCAATGTCAACGATCCCGATGACTTTCAGCCCATTATCCTAGAGGACATTCTGGCCGTCTCGGCCCAGGTAACGCCGCTTTTGACCCGACTGATCACCCGGATCTGCACCCGCCTCGCTGGCGAGTTTTTCCAGAGCTACGACCAGGGGAGCGGATCCGGCCCGGAAAACCGCGGCTGAATCAAGCTTTTTTATAGCTTAAGCTCGCCTTTTCGCTCGAGCAGGACGTCCCCGGAAGATCCAGGCAACCCCCATTACCTCAACCTCTACACGGCAACCGACCATGTCCCAGCCCGATCTCATTGTAAGTGGAAAATACCTGCTGCCGACGGCCAGCCAGGCGGCGCTTCTCACAGACCACGGCCTCGCCATCAGGGGCGATGCCATCACGGAGATCGGTCCAGCCGAGACCCTGAAGCGGAGGTTTCCGAGCGCGCACCTCCTGCACACCGAGCATGGCCTGATAATGCCGGGGCTGATCAACACCCACACCCACGCTCCCATGGCCTGTTTTCGAGGCATTGCCGACGACCTGCCGCTGATGACCTGGCTTACCGAACATATCTTCCCGGCCGAGGCCAAGCTCAATCCGGATATGGTCTATCACTCGACACTGCTCTCCATCGCCGAGATGATCAAGTCCGGCACTACCAGTTTCTGCGACATGTACCTCTTCTCCCGGGAAGTGGCGCGGGCCGCGGAAACCGCCGGCATCCGCGCCTGGGTCGGAGAGGTGCTCTACGATTTTCCATCCCCATGTTACGGCGAACTGGAAAACGGTTTTTCCTACATTGCCGAGATGTTCGCTCACTACCGGCACCACCCGCTCATCCGGGTCACCGCCGACCCGCATTCGGTCTACACCTGTTCGCCAGAGCTGCTCAGGCGATTGGGCGAAGCGGCTCAGAGCGAAGGGGCGCTCTGCCACATCCACCTCTCTGAAAATGCAACCGAAGTAGCCACCTGCCGCGAGCGCTATGCGATGACCCCTGTGCAACATCTGGAAAAGCTGGGGCTGCTGGGCGACCGGACGCTGGCCGCCCATTGCGTGATCCTCGACCAGCAAGAGATCGAACTCCTCGCTGCACGCCGCGTCAAGGTGAGTCACTGCCTGGAGTCGAACATGAAACTCGCCTCCGGCACGGCCCCGGTGGTGGAGCTGCTGCGAGCCGGCATTACCGTATCGCTTGGCACCGACGGCAGCGCCAGCAATAACGATGTCGATATGTTCGGGGAAATGAACAGTGTCGCCAAGGTGCACAAGGCCATTCACCTCGACCCCACCGTCATGGACGCCGAGACCACCCTGCGCGCCGCCACTGTGGGTGGCGCCGAAGCGCTTGGGGTTGGCGATATTCTTGGATCGCTCGAAGTGGGCAAGAAAGCGGACTGTATCGTCATCGACCTCGACCAACCTCATCTCACTCCATGTTATAATATCCCCTCCCACCTGGTGTATGCCGCCAGGGGCGGGGACGTTCTCCATTCGGTTATCGGCGGTCGCATCGTCATGCGGGACAGAATGCTGCAGACACTGGACGAAAAGGAGATTCTTGCCCGGATGGCGGCCATCGCCAGGACCATAGGCGAAGAGTAAGCCACAGTTCCCGGCGGGTTGGGGCCCAGGATCAACGTTCTTGACTTTCTCCCAATACTACTCTACATTCTTTCTGGTGTTTCTTCGACCAACTCAGCCACCTCGAGATGGCCGGTTTCCAGTAAATTTCTGCTGAGGTAAAGGTTATGTTTGGACTCGGTATGCCAGAGCTTATTGTCATTCTGGTTATCATCGTGATTATTTTCGGCGCCGGAAAGCTCCCCGAAATCGGTTCCGGAATCGGAAAAGGCATCAAGAACTTCAAAGAAGCGACCCGGCAGGACGACGAGGCCAAGAAAATCAATAGCGATGAGGACAGTGACAAGACTGCCTGAAACCATAGAGAAATCACCCGTTCATCGGTATGGCAAACGTTTTACCACCCCTGCTGAACGGCCATGCAATCATTGATCACAAGAGCACAACCCACCTCAGAGGAGTAAACCATGTTTGGACTCGGAACCCCTGAATTGATCGTCATTCTCTGTATCGCCTTTCTGATCTTCGGCGGCAAACGGCTGCCGGAAGTCGGCCACGGCCTCGGCAAAGCCATTTCTTCCTTTAAAAGCGGGCTGCGCGATATCGAAAACGAGACGAAAAGCGTGGTCGATGACATCCCCGGCGTAAAACAGGCCCAGGAAGTCAAAGAAAAAGTCGACCAGGTAAAAAATATTACCCAGATTCTGAAATAGCGTTTCCGATCCGGCGACCTCGCGAGCAGGATCGCCGGATCCCTCTAAACCGCAAGAATTTCCTGTCGTTTCAAAAACTCCAACCCAATATTTCTACCGCTCCCGAGTCACTGACAGGGTGCGCATCCGCAGGCGCATGCATCGCTCGGCCACTCCACCTTGAGCACATTGCCGAAGACTCCCTGCCCGGCCCGACTATCGCGAGGAGATCCGTTCCTGCTTTTCCCGCTGTTTTCCCCCGATCTTTCAGGCCCTCCGACCGGAATCGGAGCGGCAATCCCGCTCTTTGGTCCGAGACGATCCGGTTCAGGAAATTCCGGCATTTCGCTTGACTTTCTCCCGTGAGTTCTTTATACATACTAGTCCAGCGTTACAGTCGTTGGTCTCGCAAGTAAGCATGAAACCAACGATTCAAGCTTTGTTTTTTCGTCGATTCGCAATACGAAGCTTGGTGGGTCTTGGGTTTCTTCGAGGCTTGCAAGACCCCTTTTTTTACCCTTTGTTGGTCCGGCAGGAACTCCCACCCCGGCTCGTATCCCATAGACGCTAAAGTTGTGCCCTCCCGGGTATTTCCACTCTATCATCAGGAGAAAAACATGTGTCGTTTAGCCCTGAAAACAGCCAATGAACCTTTCTCGCCCTATGAGGTTCTGACAGCCATGGAAGCCATGAAGGAAGGCTACGACGGCTCCGGCCTCGGCCTCCTGCTTCGGGGCATGGAATTCGAGGATTTCAAATACAACCCGAAATTCCCCATCCTCTCGGGAATCGCCCATAGCGAAAAAGCCTGGCACCGTCTCGACGATTTATGGAAGATCGCGGCTACGAACTGAAATACGATCACAACTTCGCCATGCGCCGGGAGTCTGATCGAGGCCAAAGACCGCTATCGCTATTTCGTCCGAGCCTACCGTATGCCGACCGGTTTTCCAAGGAAAAATCCAAGGAAGAAAAGGAGGACGAGCTGATGCGCACCCGCCTGGCCCTGAGAAAGATCGGCGAGGAACATGGCGGCGACCTGACGGTATTTTCCTTCTGGCCCGATGTGGCCATGATCAAGGAAGTCGGCTGGCCGCTGCAGATCGGCGACATCCTCTGCCTGCACGACGGTCAGATCAAATCCCGCATCTGCATGGCCCAGGGGAGGCAGAACACCAATTACGGCATCAACCTCTACGCCTGCCATCCGTTCTTCCTCCAGGGCATCGCCACGATGACCAACGGCGAAAACACCGCCTTTGTGCCGATCCGCGACTGGCTGCTCGGCAAGGATTTCCCGGCTATATGGGCTATCAGAGTGATTCCGAGGTGTTCACCCATATTCTTCACTATACCCTGAAAGAGCTGAAACTGCCCCTGCAGGCCTATAAACATATCATCACCCCGCTGAGCCCCAGAGAACTGACAACCATCCCCAGGGAGAATTCCTGATGGGGCTGCGCAACGTCTGCAGACGGCTGATCATCGACGGCCCCAACGCCGTCATCGGCACCCTGCCCGATGAGACCTGCATGCTGGTCATGGACCAGAAGAAGCTGCGGCCGGCCACTGTCGGCGGCAGACCGGGAACCTGGGCCATCGCCTCCGAAATGTGCGGCGTCAACGCCATGGTTCCCGACCGGGACCCGTCTTTCGACTTCCAACCCATGCGTGAACATACAATTATTATCCCACCAGATAGAAAGGAATTGACAATATGGTCTCAGTACGATCCGTTATCCGTTACCCCAAGCAGCCTGACCTACAGCGATTTCCCCTGGATCATCGAACATCGAGAGGACCGCTGCACCCTCTGCGGCAATGCACCTCGGTCTGCCCGAAGAATGCGATCTACCTGGCCCACCGGCGCCAGAGCATGCCCAAGCTCGACATCCTAAGCAAACAGCGCGGCAACGAGTATCGAACCTTTGTCGGCATCCGCCAGAAAACCAACATGGCCAACGGCTGCATCGGTTGCGGCATGTGCTCCATGGTCTGCCCCAACGAGGCCATCGGGCCGGTACCCAACACCAACGAAACCGGTCCATTTTCTTTGCACAACCAGAAGGGTGAGCCGTACAAACGGGGCGGCCGCCGAAATGCCGAGGCGCCACGCTGCTTGACCGGATTATGTTCGACCGCATCTCCATGCTCACCGACCCGGCGCTGGATGCCGGCCGGCATGAGTTCAACGTAACCACCACCCTGGGCCGGGTCCTGCTCCCCGGAAGATTTTCTGGAACGCACCATCAACGGCGGCTGGATTCCGCCCACCCGGGAGATCTTCCCCTTTGTGATCGGCTCCATGTCCTTCGGCGCGCTTTCGCCGAACATGTGGCTGGGCCTGCTCCAGGGCGTTGCCTACTGCAACGAGGTTCTCGGCATCCCGGTGGTGATGTGCACCGGTGAAGGCGGCTGCCCGCCATGGGTCCTGAAGAGCCCCTATCTCAAATACATCATCCTGCAGATCGCCTCCGGCTATTTCGGCTGGGACGAGATCATCCGGGCCATCCCGGAGATGCAGTGCGATCCGGCCGCCATCGAGATCAAATACGGCCAGGGCGCCAAGCCCGGCGACGGCGGCCTGCTCATGTGGTACAAGGTGACCAAGCTGATCGCCCGCCTGCGCGGCGTCCCCGAAGGCGTCGATCTGCCATCGCCTCCGGTGCATCAGACCCTCTACTCCATCGAGGAGAGCGTCATGAAGATGATCCAGACCCTGTCCATGGCCTTTGAGCACAAGGTTCCGGTCTATCCGAAGATTTCCGCATCCACCTCGGCCAAGTCGGTACTCAACAATCTGGTGAGAAACCCCTATGCGGCCGGCCTGGTGATCGACGGTATCGACGGCGGAACCGGCGCGGCCTACAACGTCTCCATGGACGCCACCGGCCATCCGAGTCGCCTCCAATATCCGCGAATGCTATCTCGACCTGGTCGCCCAGGGCAAACAGAACGAAATCCCGATCTTCGCCGCCGGCGGCATCGGCAAAAACGGCAATGTCACCCAGAACGGCATGGCCCTGATCATGCTTGGCGCCTCCGGCGTGCATATCGGCAAATATATCATGCAGTCCGCGGCCGGTTGCCTCGGCAACGAGAAAAACCGATGCAATGTCTGCAACGTCGGCATCTGCCCCAAAGGCATCACCAGCCAGAACTCCGAAGCTCTACCGTCGCCTCGATCCCGACCTGGTGGCCGAGCGGGTGGCCGAAACCTTCATGGCCATCAACACCGAGGTGAAGAAGATCATGGCGCCGCTGGGCCGTTCCCAGAGTCTGCCGGTGGGCATGTCCGATGCACTGGGCATCGCCGACAAAGACGCGGCGAAGAGGCTGCAAATCAAATATGTCTGCTAGAACTCACAGGAATTTTTCGGAGTATGGCAATTTGTTTTCGGCTCAAAGCATTTTTCGAAAATTAACCATCTTCAGGCGGTTGATTTTGCGAGCGTTGATTTTTGGATACAACGCGGAGTCAGGCAAAAAAGGCAGAATCCGACGGGTTCCTGGAAACGGCAATACATTTACTGGGCAGGTACAAATTGACCATGATATCGCCCTGTTATAAGATATGAGGAGTTATCAGTGACTACGACTGTGGTAAAAGGCCAGGACGAAAACGGCCAACGGATCAGTTCCATGGATTTTGAGAAGCTGGTGCGCACCGCCGCATCGGAATCAGCTTCTCTTTGCCTTGAAACATACGGTCAGCACAATATCGGTATCCGGCTCGCCAGGCAGGACGGACTTGAGATCACTGTCAAGGGACCTTCCGGACAACGTCTGGGCTGCATGGGCCAGCCGGGCACCAGTATCGTCTGTGAAGGGGCTACTTCCGACGACGTCGGCTATCTCAATATCGGCGCGGACATTACCGTGCTCGGCGACGCCACCAACGGCGCCTGCAATGCCATGGCCGCCGGCGGGTCTCCATCGCCGGTTCCATCGGCGCCCGCGGCTTGACCATGACCAAATGGAACCCGGACTACGACAAACCCGAACTCTGGGTACTGGGCTCCACCGGCGATTCCTTTGCCGAATTCAACTGCGGCGGCATTGCCGTCGTTTGCGGCATCGAGCCGAAAAACGCGGCGAATGTGCTGGGCTATCGCCCCTGTATCGGCATGGTCGGCGGCACCATCTTCTTTAGGGGCGAGATCGACGATTCCTATTCACAAACCAATGCCCGCCTCGCCAGGCCCGACGACGCCCAGTGGCAATGGCTGATGGACAACATGCCTGCCTACCTCGAGCGCATTCGCCGCCCGGATCTGCTCGACACCCTCAACAAGCGCGAGCAGTGGCAGATGCTGGTTGCCGTCACGCCCCAAGAGCGCGCCTTGATGTGGTCCGGCCCCATGCCCATGGCGGAATTTCGCAACAACCACTGGAACAAGGCCTTCGGCGGCGGCGACCCGCTACGCGATATCGCCCCCGGTCTCGATCGAAGCCCCATCGACACCATCGTCTCCGGCGAGCTGAGGCGCAAGAAACCGTGGTGGGCCAACTGCGAGTCCGCCGCCCCCTGCACCTACTATTGTCCGATCCACATTCCCACCGTCGACCGGTTGCGTTTGATCCGGGATGGCCGCGTGGACGAGGCCTACGAGATGATTTTGAGGCACACGCCGCTGCCGGCCTCGGTGTGCGGTTCCGTCTGCCCCAACCTGTGCATGGAAAACTGCTCACGATCCGGAGTGGACGAAGCCATCGACATGCAGGTGCTGGGCCACGCGGTCCGTCATTTCGACGCCCCCAAACCCGCCCCCGCCATGGGTAAGAGAGTTGCGATCATTGGCGGCGGCCCGGCAGGCATGAATGTCGCCTGGCAACTGGCCCTGGCCGGCGTTGAAACCCATATCTTCGAACAGAGTGATCACATCGGCGGCAAGCTCGGCCAGGTCATCCCCTGGGAGAGGTTGCCCCAGGCGGTCTGGGATGTGGAAATCCAGCGTTTTCTCTCCATGTCCGGCATCGAGGTATCGCTGAACACGACCATGACCGAGGAAAAGTTTGCCGAGTTGCAGCAGCAGTTCGACTACGTAGTCATCGCCGTCGGCACCCATGAACCGCGAAGGCTCCCCTTCCCTGGTCACGAGAAGGTAATCACCGCCCTCGACTTCCTCAAAAGGGCCAAGAGCGAGAAGCCGATGCCCGTCGGCAAGGAAGTGGTAGTGATCGGCGCCGGTAACGTCGGCTGCGACGTCGCCTGCGAAGCCTACCGGCTCGGGGCGGAACGGGTCACCCTGGTCGACATCCAGAAACCGCTCGCTTTCGGTAAGGAAAAGGAAGCGGCGGAGCGGCTTGGCGCCCAATTCCGCTGGCCGGTTTTCACCAAGGAGGTGACCGATCGGGGTCTGGTGACCACCGACGACGAACTCATTCCGGCCCAGACGGTGCTCATCTCCATCGGCGATGTACCCGCCCTCTCCTTTTTACCGAAGAGTGTGGAAACCATCACCGTCGGTGGCGCGAACTGGATCACCACCAACAAGGCCCATGTGACCTCCGCAGCCACCGTCCTGGCGGTAGGCGACGTGGAAAAACCGGGACTGGCCACCAACGCCTTGGGCGCCGGCAAGGAAGCTGCGGAATATATCCTGGCCCAGTGCCGCGGAGAGGAGTGGAAGCCCTTTGAAAAAGAGTTGATCCCACAACAGGCCCTGACCATTACCCATTACGCGCCGGGACCGGTGGGCGAAAGCGAGAGCGACCAGGCAGACCGTTGTCTGTCCTGCGCTTCCTGCCGCGACTGCCATCTCTGCGAGACCATCTGCCCGACCGGCGCCATCAGTCGCCAGGAGGTGCAGGCCGGATCGCGCGAAGCCGATCGACCCCTGGTGCACGGCGGCTTTGAATATGTCTCCGATGACGATAAGTGTATCGCCTGCGGCTTTTGCGCCGATACCTGCCCCTGCGGCGTCTGGCGGATGAATCCATATTAAGAACCAGGAGTTCCAGGAGCCTGTCGGATTATAGGCATTTTTGCTCAGATCGAGGCAAACTCGAAAAAATTACCGGAGGCATATACTGAATATTCCGAGGATAATTTTTTCGAGTTTAACGAAGATATGGGGCAAAAGGGCATAATGCGACAGGCTCCTAGAAGCACATAGAGGAATACTGGGGCTTACTCCACATCCCCAACGTTTCCTTGCTTCGCTTGAAAACAAAAAGCCTGTCGGTTGAAGCAACCGACAGGCTTTTTCTCGTTTGCTGGTAGGAGAAACAATATATTCCCGGCACCGCCGACCTTGGAAAAGGCGGGCGGTGGGCTGCCCCCTTTTTTCGTGTCCATCCAGAAATGAGAGATTATCTTCTGAATCGAGGCGCACTGGGGAATCTAACGGGAGGCATCGAGTTAAGATCTCGGAGTCTCGTGCCTCGCTTACCGCCGGATTATTTTTTCAGTGCAACGAAGGGTCAGATGAAAATAGCCATTTCTGGATGAAAACTATTTACGGACAAAGCGCATATAGACACTATATTTGGCACGATCGATATCGGCGGGCAGCAGATTCGCATCCGGCACCATGATGGTCAAGACCCTGCCCTTGATCGGGTCCTTGGCCGGTTTTTCCCGCCTCTCGCGGCCTGAAGGGCCGGCGATCCCTTTCCTGGGCGGGCGGACGTGCAACAACTGGGCCTCGACCACATTGGTCATTCTCTCCGCCGGTTTGCCCGCCTGAGGGCTTAACGGCAGCGTCGATCCGATGATGATTTCCATAATGCTTCGCTCCTTCCCTGGAAGTTTTTCTTCTCTATTTGCTCTTAGTATACTACCTTCTGCTGAAATTGTCCCTAACTCGTACCCATCCAGAAACGTGTAATTTTTTTCCAAGTATGCACAACCTTCTGAAAAAAATCCTGGTTCCCATCAAAGACGTGCAGATGATCCGCGGAATCGCCATGCCGATCGGGCTCGAGTACCTGCAGCTGGTGGTCACCGGCCCACCAGGAGCAGGAAAATCTTACTATATCAACCAGATACGAGGATGGCCCAACGAAGGATATATCGATCTCACCCGTAAAGGATGGTGGCGGGACCAAACCCTCACCTTCCGCCCCCGAGAGGTCCATTTGGGGATGCCCTTCGTCGGCCATCCCGAGCCGCTTACGGTATTTGACAAGGAATGGCTGGAATGCTCGCCGCCGCCGGCCCTGGAACTCGCTCGGGTGAAGATACCACCGGCAGGCGATTCCCTCTTTGCGACCAACTGGCGGCACCGCTATATCTTCGAGTTCCTGATTCCAGCGCCGGAAGTCATCTACAACCGCCGCAAGGCCAGACAGAACCAGGGGTATTTCCCGGTCGACACCGATCTCTCGGAAGAAATGGTGGCACAACAGGTGCTCGCCTACCAGGAGATGGCGCTCTATATGCACCGCGCCGGCATGAATGTCTATATTCGCAAAGGGCTGGAAGGCGGGCCTCTGCGTATCGCCGAGAAAGGCGTCGCCATCGTCCCCGGTTTTACCATCAACATGAAGCCGCCCCGTCCCAGCCTCAAATCCTGGGAGGGCTGGAAACACCTGCTTAGAGGCTCCCGCCAAAGCAGCTGGTTCACCATCACCGATGAGGTCCAACAGCTCCACGGCCTCAATCGCATCGCCCATGACGGCAGAACCTTCGAGATGCTGCTTGGGAGTCACCGGCTACGCTTTCAACCCGAACTCCCTTTGGGCGTCAAACGCAAGACCATCCGGAAAAACTGGATTATCAATACCCCCCAGGCCTGTTCCGCAACCAGCCCCACCGCTTTTGTTCGTCTCAAGGTCGGGGAAACGGTCGTCATCGGCCGTGGCAACAAGGAGTATAACTCAATTCTTCAGTTCCCCAAGGAGGTGGCAAAACGCCATGTGGCCGTTACCAACCGGCGCGGCGACCTTACTATCACCCCCCTCGACGATGAGAAAAGCGTACGCCTGGTCAGATTCGATGACCTCGACCACCGCGAACGGGTCGAGGCCAGACGATACAAGGCCTTCGTCATCCTCAAAGCCCTGTTCGGAGGCCGCCTCGAACCTCTGGCGCCGGACCGGGCCCTGGCCCTGTTGCGCCAGGTCAACACCCTGATGGCAGGGGAGTCGATGCGGCCATCCACCAGGTCCGGCACGCCCGGCGGTGTAATCGACCTGCAACAACGAGCCATTCCGGTCATTGTCGGAGATCTCCACGCTCAGGTTGACAACTTGCTGAAAATATTGAGCGAGAACTGTCTTCTCACCAGTCTCGGCAACAAATCCGCCACCCTCGTGCTCCTGGGCGACGCAGTACATTCAGAAAATAGTAATGAAATGGAAGAGATGGACAGCTCCATCCTGATGATGGATCTCATCTTTACCCTGAAACTGCGGTTCCCCTGGAATTTCTACTACATCCGCGGTAATCACGATAGCTTTGATTCCAGCATCAGCAAGAACGGCATCTCCCAGGGGCTTCTCATGCGGAGGCGCTTGCTCGAACTGCGCGGCGAGCACTACGTGGCGGAAATGGAGCGCTTCTACCAAGCGCTGCCTTACATCATCAAGTCGCCCTATTTTTACGGTTGCCATGCGGCGCCGCCCCGTACGCCCGCGACCCTCGACGACCTCGTGCATATCGCCGACAATCCGTCCCTGATCCAGGAAGTCACCTGTAACAGACTGCAACGTCCCCACTATCCCGGCGGATACAAAAAGAGCGACGTCAAACGCTTCCGGAAAGCCCTCGGCGTCGCCAAAGGGACACCTTTTGTAGTCGGCCACACCCCTCTCGACCCCTTTGGCGGCGTCTGGAAAAACGTCGGCGCCATCAAAAACCACTACATCATCTACAGCGCCCACCAGCAGGGGCCGACCATCTTGCAACCTGCCGGCGACGAACTCATCCCTTTGAGCTATCCTGCCGAACCGCTGACCAAACTGATCAACGACCTCCAGTAAAGCGAATGCCCGGCATCGGCAGTCCCTCCCCCTTTACGCAGTGCAAAAATCCCTTGACATTTGTCTGGAATTATTTTCGGAGCCGGGATAAACTAACTGATTCTTCATCATAATCCAACGCAGTCCGAATATAAATACCTGCCCCTGAACCAGGAGGTTACCGAACATGCCGATTCGATCAACCACCCCCCTGTCGGGCCTGTTCCGACGCTCGCCCTTCAAGCCGATCCAGGAACACATGCGGATCGTCTTTTCCTGCGCCTGCCAGGTGCCCCCTCTCTTCGACGCGGTATATCTCGAAGATATTGAAAAGATCGAGGAAATTGCCGCGCAGATCGATTCTCTGGAGACCGATGCGGATAAGATCAAAAGCACCTTCCGGCTAAGCATGCCGACCTCCCTGCTGCTTCCGGTCGACAGAAAGGACCTGCTGGGACTTATCAGCGATCAGGACGCCATTGCCGACACCGCCGAGGCCATCAGTCAGGTCTTCAACTTCCGGAAAATGACGGTACCGGAGGAGATCAAGACCCTTCTTGACGAACTCCTCGAAGGGACTATGGAAATCGCCTCCAATGCCAAGGAGATGATCGAAGAGCTCGATGAACTGCTCGAAGTCGGTTTCGGCGGTCGGGAAATCGACAAGCTCACCACCATGATCGCCGGAGTCCGACGCAGCGAACATAATCTCGACGCCATCCTGCAGCGCACCAGAAAAGCGCTCTTTGCCGTGGAAAGCCGGCTCGATCCGGTTTCCGTGATGTTCTGGTACCAGATCATCGATATGCTCGGCAGCATCTCCGACCAATGTGAAAATGTTGCGGACCGGCTGCTGCTGTTCCTCTCCAAGTAAAAAGGCTACAAGGCAACGGGAAAGGCCTTTTGTCTGAAAACTGACTCCGGTTCGGGCCAGGGAACACCCTTATTTTCCGACCGGTTCACAACCAAGGAAGAATAATGGAAATTATATCCGCATACGGTACCGTCATGCTCATTTTGGCGGTAATTTTCGGAACATATATGACCTGGGGCATCGGCGCCAACGATCTTGCCAACGCCATGGGAACCTCGGTGGGCGCGGGCGCCGTCTCCATTCGGCAGGCGGTGGGCATTGCCATCATCTTCGAGTTTCTGGGCGCCGTCCTCGCCGGCGGCAATGTCACCTCCACCATCCGTAAAGGGATCATCGATCCGGCGAGCATCGTCCACCATCCCGAAATTCTGGTTTACGGCATGCTGGCTTCGCTACTGGCCGCGGCGTTCTGGCTGATGATCGCATCCGCCAAAGGCTGGCCGGTTTCCACCACCCACTCCATCATCGGCGCCTTGATCGGCTTTGCTCTGGTCGGCATCGATGCCGACGCGATCCACTGGAGCGAGGTCGGCAGGGTCGTTGCCAGCTGGGTCATTTCACCGGTCATTGGAGGGATCATTTCCTTTTTACTGGTGATGAGCACCAGAAAGCTTATCTTCGACACCGATACGCCCTTAAGAAACGCCAAAAAATATGCCCCCTTTTATATCTTCCTGGTTGGTTTCATCATTTCGCTGGTCACCCTGTTCAAGGGTCTGAGCCATCTGCACATTCACCTCACCACCGCGGAGAGCTTTCTCTTTTCATCCGTCATCGGGCTCGCCACCGCCACGCTCAGCTGGTATTTCATCCGCAATATCAAGGAGGATCTCGGCGTAAGCCGCGAATTCCACTTCGCCGGAGTCGAAAAGGTCTTCACCCCGATGATGCTCTTTACCGCCTGCTCCATGGCCTTCGCCCACGGCTCCAACGATGTCGCCAACGGCATCGGACCGCTGGCGGCCATATTCAGCATTGTCACCTCCGGCGGCGAGGTCATGCAGAAATCCGCGCTGCCCATCTGGATTCTCTTTCTGGGCGGCGGCGGCATTGTCCTGGGGCTCGTGACTCTGGGGTATCGAGTTATGCTGACCGTCGGTAAAAAGATCACCGAGCTGACCCCCTCGCGCGGATTCTGCGCGGAACTGGCGGCGGCGATCACCGTGGTAGTGGCTTCGCGCACCGGCCTGCCGGTGTCGACCACCCACATCCTGGTGGGAGCCGTGCTCGGGGTCGGCATGGCGCGCGGCGTCGGCGCCATCGACCTGCGGGTGGTGGGCAATATTATTATCTCCTGGCTTGTCACCCTGCCTGCCGGCGCGGTGATGTCGATCCTGTTCTTCTACACCCTCAAGGGGTTTTTCGGCTGAGTCGGCTCTCTCGAGGAGCAGGCTGCGGTGCTTTAGTGCGCCGTCGCCCGCCCCATGAACTTGCGCCAGATTGGAGCGGCGGTATGACCGCCGCTCTCGGTGCTTCCCAGGCTCTGATTGTGGTCGTACCCCACCCAAACCCCGGTGATGAACCCACCGTTGAAACCGATGAACCAGGCATCGCGATCATCTTCGGAAGTGCCGGTCTTGCCCCCGGTGATACCTGAAAGCCCCGCCGCACGACGACCGGTGCCGCTCCGCACCACCCCCTCGAGCAGCTGCCGCATCTGCAAAGAAAGTTCCGGGCGCAGCACCCGACGATGTTCCCCGCCTTCTCCCGGCAGGGTCCTGCCATGGCATTCGATGCGGCGAATGAGCGATGGACGGCGATAGACGCCGTTTTCGGCAAAGGGTACATAAGCGGCGGTGATCTCCAGGAGCGAGACGTCGACGGTGCCAAGCGCCAGACTGAGGTCATCCGGCAGGTTATCGCCTATGCCGGCAGCCCGTGCCGTCTCTTGCACCCTGGCCACTCCGACCTTTTGCATCAGGCGCACCGTGGCGACATTGTAGGAATGGGCTAGCGCGGTGGCCAGCGTTACCTCGCCGTGAAAGTGACGCGAATAGTTTTTCGGCCGCCAGATTTTGCCGTCCGCCCCGGGAATGGCGAGAGGCGTGTCGCTGATGAGTGATTGCGGCTGCCAACCGCTTTTGAGCGCCGCGGTATAAACGAATGGTTTGAAGATGGAGCCGGCCGGCCGATGGGCCTGAGTGGCGCGATTGAACGGTGAAGCGGCGAAATCCGTACCACCAACCAGGGCCCGCACCCGGCCGCTGCCCTTTTCGAGGCAGACCAGGGCACCCTGTGGCGCCGCCGATTTCCGCCCTCCGCTCACCACCCGCCTGGCCTGCACCGCCCTCACCCCGCTTCGAACCGCCGCCACCGCCTCGCTTTGCAGCCGCTGATCGAGATTGGTGTAAATCCTGGCCCCGGCTTCCATCAGCGGTTCGTCCAGGAGCTCGGCGGCCCGCTTTCTCACCTCATCGAGATAATAGCCGTTGACCGCCGAAGAGGCGGACTGCTGCTTCCTCAACCCCAGCGGCGCCGCATAGGCTCTGCGAGCGTCTTCGGAGGTGATATAGCCGTCGGCCGCCATCCGGTTGAGTACATAGCGTTGACGGGCCTTGGCCAGATCCGGATGGCGCATCGGCGAATAGGTGCTCGGCGCCTGGGGCAATCCCGCCAACAGAGCCACCTCTCCCAGGGTCAGCTCGGAGGCGTGTCTGCCGAAGTAGACCTCGCTTGCCGCCTCCACCCCGTAGGCCCCTTCACCGAGATAGATCTGATTGAGGTAGATGTAGAGGATCTCGTTCTTTGTCAGCAAGGTATCGATCCGCCAGGCGAGAATCGCTTCCTTGAACTTGCGGATATAGGTCTTCTCCGGGGTGAGGAGCAGGCCACGGGCCACCTGCTGGGTAATGGTCGAGCCCCCTTGCCCCCTGCGCCCCTGGCGCATATCGTTGATGGCGGCCCGCAGCACCGAGAGCAGATCCAGGCCGGGATGCTGATAGAATCGACCGTCTTCGGCGGCAACAAAGGCCTTGGGCACCAGCGGGTTCATCGCCGAGAGGGAAATCAAGGTCCTGTTTTGCCGGAACAGCCGGTCGACCTCCCGGCCGTTTCTGTCATAGATGATCGTGGCCTGGGGTGGAGCGTAGTGCGCCACGGTTCGCAAATCGGGGATATGCAGTTTTTTCAGGGCAACAAGCATGGAGCCCAGAAATACGGTGAGGAGCAAACAGATGAGAAAGAAAAAGCCGATGATATGCTTTTCGTTCAGGGGATTTTTCCGGACTCGCGATCTATTCGAGGTCGTCCGGCTACGGGTCGTTTTTTTTTCGGCAGTCACGTGCGGCGAATAAATAATGGCAAAAATTGTCGGTTTCGGTATCCTTTGAAACAAAGAAGAATACCATGCAGCCCTAGTCGCGCAACTCTAATTCGAGGCAAAGCCGCAACCGGCACCTTTGCCCCCTACCTTTGGATCGCTGTCCATGTCCAAAATACGTATACTGCCAGAACAACTCGCCAATCAAATCGCTGCCGGTGAGGTGGTGGAACGTCCGGCCTCGGTGGTCAAGGAGCTGGTGGAAAACAGCCTGGATGCGGGCGCCGGCCGAATCGAGGTGGAAGTCGAGGGGTCAACCCGTCTGATCCGGATCATCGACGACGGCGAAGGCATGGACGAGGACGACGTGCTCCTCAGCCTCGAGCGTCACGGCACCTCGAAGATCCGCTCCGATGATGATCTTGCAGCCATCGCCACCCTGGGATTTCGCGGTGAGGCGATCCCCTCGATCAGCTCGGTCTCCCGAATGATCATTACCTCGCGCAGGCACGACGCCGAACTCGGCACCCGCGCGGAGATGCACTTCGGCAAATTGGTCCGGGTGCACGAGGCGGGCTGTCCGGCCGGCACCATGTTCGAAGTCAAGGATCTGTTCGGCAACACGCCGGCGCGCCGCAAATTTCTGCGCACCGCCCGCACCGAACTTGGTCATATCGACGAGGTCATGAAGAATTACGCCCTGGCTAGACCCGATGTCACCTTTTCGCTCACGGTGGGCGGCAAACAGAGTCTCTATCTGGACGCGAACCGTTCACTCGGCGACCGTCTCGCCCGCCTGCTCCATTTTCAAGGTGAATTCCTCAAGGTGGGAGACGAGCAGGCGACTCAACCCGAGCGAAGGTTGTACGGATATCTCATCCCGCCCGAAAGACTGCCCAACGGCCCAGCCAGGCTGCGGCTGTTCGTCAACGGTCGGGCCGTCAAGGATCGGCTGATGATGCACGGGGCGGCGGAAGGCCTCCGAGGCTTTTTAATGAAGGGGAAAAACCCCGCCGGCCTGCTGCACCTGGTCCTGCCCGCCGCCGAGGTCGATGTCAACGTGCATCCGGCCAAACACGAGGTGCGTTTTCGCCACAGCCGCGAGGTCCATTTGCTCATCAGCCAGACGGTGGCCGGCGCCATGCATGCCGAACAGCGGCGGCTGCAGGCCTCGATTTTCGGCGGCGGTCATGCGCAGACTGCCCCCATCCCCCTGGAGCGCGACCAGCAGGCCGAAGACCCGTTCGCACCTCCCACGGCAAGCGAGAGGCCGGTTCCCACTCCGCATCCTAACGAAAGAGCCGTTCTCCCAAAGGCGTCAAGGCCCGCGAACCCACCCACGAACTCCGCCCCTCTCAACCCCACGCCGCCGCACCCCACCGTCAAAACGAGTAGTGGTCTCAACGCGGAGCATGCGCGCCAGCCACTTGCCACCGCCGAACCGCCGACGCCCGCCGCGTTTCCCAAAGCAGCGACAAAACCGAGTGAGGCGGCCCCACACCCCGGATCGCTCCTGCCGGATCCCCCGACAGAGCATGGTCTGCAGATCATCGGTCAATACGACGACCTCTATATCTTCTGCCGCAGCGCCGAAGGGTTGCTGGTCATCGATCAACACGCGGCCCATGAACGGCTGCTCTACGAGGAGCTGCGGCAACAGTTCCGGCAAAAGGGTCTTGCCAGCCAGAATCTGCTGTTTCCCGAGACGGTGGAGCTCTCGGTCTTCCAGGCCCAGCTTGTGGAAAAGCACGGCGAGGAGCTGGAGCACATGGGGTTTTCCCTGCGCGAATTCGGCGGCACCTCATTTGTCATATCCGCGGTGCCGGCTCTGGTCGGCCGCGGCAATCCCAAGGAGCTGCTGTTTGACGTTCTCGAGCAGTTCGGCAGCGAAAACAGTCGCCGCGAAAGCGGAGACAAGATCGACATGGTGCTTGCCACCATGGCCTGCCGGGCGGCGGTCAAAGCCGGCACCGCTCTGAGTACCCGTGAAATCGAAGCGCTGCTTACCAAGATGGCCCGTGCCGACCTCTTTTCCCATTGTCCTCACGGCCGTCCCGTGGCCAAGCGCTTCACCGCCAGCGAGATAAAAAAATGGTTTTATCGGACGTAAAACGATGTTCCCGCACTACCTTGCATAAGAAGATACGTATGGCTATCCTCCCCTGCCTGCTGCTGCTTCTTCTGGGCGCCTGCGCCAAGCATCCGGTCGGCCGGGTGATGCTGACCACCGCCTACGACGATGGCCCCGTGAGCTGCAACTGGGAGCGGGGCAGCTGGAAATACCTCAAGCTCGACTTCTGGAACAAATACATCAGCAAAGGCAAATACGCCGGCAGGCCATATAGCGGGCTGACCGCCAGCGGCACCGATCCTCATGAACCTCAGCCCGGTCTGCTGTCGGTGAACTCGCTCACCCACCCCTGGATGATTCCTATACGTATTCTCCCCTGGTATCTCTTCCCCGAAGACGGCACCATTGCCGCCGACACCCGCTACTACCCGTTCGGCACCCGCATGTACGTGCCCGGCTACGGCTGGGGCCGGGTTGAAGATAGGGGCGGTGCCATCAAAGGCAGAAAACATATCGATCTCTTCTTCGACTCACACTACGATGCCATGCACTGGGGCCGCAAGAGGCTCAGGGTACTGGTGCAACGGCCATAAATGCCCACCCCGGTAACCCTTTCTTTTCTTAAGCAGCCGGAGCCCATGCATAACCGTCAAACAGATGGAAACTTGCCGAATACGGTCGCAGCAAGAGAGATCCCTGTGCTGCACGCTCTTTTCAACCTTGCTTTCACGAATCTGTCTCTCATACTCTGAACGTAGAGCTTGGCTTCTGGCAAGAATGTAAACGTTCACCAGCACCTCATCTTGGCACGATCCGGCTGGCGTGCATAGCAACGCAGAGTATGTCTCGACAAAACAGAACTTTTTCTAACGTTGTCGAATTGCGGCCGGCTCGCGCGACTACTTTAGGTCAGTAGGCTCTTATCAAGCAATATCGATGCACGAAGGCCATGCTGAAATAAATAGTGGAGGTCGCTATGGATCACACTCTATGCCTTCGGGCGTGTTCATCCAGGCATGATTGGCGAGGGGCGTGACCTGCGCGTGCAATGGGCGCATGAGGAAACCGGCCTTGATCTGTCGCGTCCACACCCTCGACTATAGGTGCTCAGACCTTATCGGATCAAAGGCGGCATCACACCTTATCCTGAAACGGGGGGACGAAAGCGACGCCTGACAATTTTCCTGGGAATCGCTCAACATACCGACGACTATAAGGCTTCACTGGTCGTACACGGCGCTCAAGACAGAGAGCCGCATGAAGCGTCTTCGGGATTATCACAAAGGAGACACGAAATGGTCAAGCAAGCAAAGAATACGATTTGTCTTTGGTACGATGGCGACGCCGAGGATGCGGCGCACTTTTACGCCGAGACCTTTCCCGATTCATACGTCGACGCGGTGCACCTCGCCCCTGGAGACTATCCGGCGGGAAAGCAAGGGGATGTGTTGACCGTCGAGTTTACAGTGATAGGGATTCCCTGCCTCGGGCTGAATGGTGGACCTGAGGTCAAGCACAACGAAGCATTTTCGTTCCAAGTCGCAACTGTTGATCAGGCTGAAACAGATCGTTATTGGCAGGCGATCGTCGGCAACGGTGGCCAGGAAAGTGTATGCGGCTGGTGCAAGGATAAATGGGGCCTGTTCTGGCAAATTACACCTATCGCCCTGACAAAAGCATTCACCAACCCCGATCGTGCTGTCGCCAAGCGCGCATTTGATGCGATGATGCAGATGAAAAAGATCGACATTGCTGCAATCGAGGCCGCATGCCGTGATTGAGGTCGCTATCCTTGCAGCTTTCATCCAGTGCAATGCAAGGCATAACCTGATGTTGACCCCCGATCGGCGTGTTTATGGTAATGCCGTTTGGCTTTGGCCCGGTTGCCACAATCTTCCATCGTGCACCATCGGCGGCGTTGCGCCCGGCTGTTATCCAGAAAAAGCCAGCCGCATCCAGGGCACATCTTCAATCTTTCCAGAGGATTAGAGGATAGATATCGAATATCAATTCGCGCCGGTGTCTTATCTCTTCGAGACCCTTTGCCGCCCTCCGGGAGTGCCGCAATGATCTTAGCCGGAACGATTGGCCTGTTTTACGGGAAGCGGGGATTTCAAGTTACAACGCGGTTTTTGTCCGATGTGCAACAGCCGGCAGGTCTGTCGATCACCATGTTGTTGGTGGTTTCCGGACTTGATCAGAGATATCACTGGTCATCTGTGCCAACGAGCATTAGCCTGGCTTCCGATGCCGTTGTGCTGCTCGCCCTGCTGATTGTCTTCCGTGTCTTCCTGGAGAACAGCTTTACCGCCGGAACCGTGCAAGTGGCACCGGATCAGCCGGTTATTGCCACCGGCCCCTACGCCTTGGTTCGCCATCCGATGTATACCGGCAGCGCCCTCGGATTCCTCGCTACCCTGATCGCTCTGGGTTCGCTGTTGGCTTTTGTTCCTGTCACTCTGCTTTGCATCCTTCTTATTGTCCGGCTCCTTGACGAGGAGCGCTACCTGTCCCACCACCTGCCAGGCTATGATGAATACTGTCAAAAGGTTACCTATCGATTGATCCCGCGTGTCTGGTAAAGCATAAGGCCACTTCTTGACCAAGCCGTCGCAGGAACTTAGCCTTTTTTCGAAAAGGGTGTCGATTTCCAGAGGAGCCAAACGACTCAAGATGTAAGAACAAGACTTCGTCGAAAGGAGACATGCCATGAAATTCATGATGCTGATGATCCCTGCCGTTTACCACGGCAACAAGAAACTGGACAACTTTGTTCCGCCGGCGGATATAGTTGAGAAAATGACCATGTATAACAATGAGTTGGCTAATGCGGGCCTGCTCGGTGAGTTAAATGGCCTGCACCCTCTGACCAGGGGAGCGCGTGTGTCGTTCGCCAAGGGAAAGCCAACTGTCACCGATGGTCCGTTTATTGAAACAAAGGAAGTGTTGGGTGGCTACTGGTTTATCAACGCCAAATCCAAAGACGAGGTGGTGAAATGGGCCCAACGTTGCCCGGCACAGGACGGCGACATTATTGAAATCCGGCAAATTTTCACGGAAGAAGATTTCGATCAGGGGAAATAGGGGAAAGAAAACCAAGGATCGACTCCGTTCTAAAAATTTCCAACATAATAATTCATCGCCTGAGCGGTTTATCATAATGTTGGGCCTCCTTAAAGACACCATCTCATAGGAAACAAGAAACAGGATAAATAAAAACATCAAATTATATTAGAGTCTTATCTTCATTATATTCATGTCTTAGGGGCCATCGTCTGGCTTGGCGGAGCAACGTTGCTCCTCGTTATGGGTATCCGAACTCGGCAGAGCAGGGATATCCGTCTGATGGGAGACTTCGCTAAGTTGCTGCCGTATGTTGGCCTGCGTGTTCTGATGCCGGCGGCTGTTGCAGTTCTGGTTACCGGAGTTTGGCTCGTTTTGATCGAGTACAGCTTCACCCTGTTGTGGGTTCTGCTCGCTCTTGGTGCGTTTATCGTAGCCTTTCTGATCGGAGCGATATACTTGAGCCGAATCGCCATACAGCTCGAACGAGTTGCAAAGGGCGCAGGTGTCAATGCAGCGGAGGCCGGCAAGATCCTTGACCGGTGGATTGCCGGCTATGGGAATCCTCTTGATCATTCTTTTGGTCGTCGTGTGGGATATGGTATTTAAACCCGGGCTTTGACAGGCAATCAGCGACAACCTAGCCCACCCGGTACTCAGGGGGGGACCGCACAAGAAGCACAACCCCTTACTATTATACTGAACATAACGAGACAAGCAGCAGGTTTACATTCGGCTCTGGCCCGTTCGACTAACAGGAGCCTACTTGCTGGCACCAAAGGAGATAGCTATGAAGATCACTGTTGAAACTGTCGTAAAGGACAAACTCAATAAAGTCTGGGATGTCTGGAACAGTCCCGCAGACATCAAGATGTGGAATTCGCCCCAGGACGACTGGCACACGACCAGGAGCACCGTCGATTTGCATGAAGGTGGAAAGTTCTTTTCTCGTATGGAAGCCAAGGATGGCAGCGTTGGCTTCGACTTTACGGGTACGTACACTCGTATTGTGCCTCACAAGATCATCGAATACAGGATAAGTGATGGTCGGGAGGTCAAAAACGAGTTCATCGAGCGCGCCGGCGACGTCCTCCTCAAGGTTACGTTCGAGGCGGAAACCGAGAACCCCACCGAAGTCCAGCGCATGGGCTGGCAGGCTATTTTGGATAACTTCGGCCGGTACGTGGAGGCGAAGGCTTGAGGCCCAACCTGACACTAAACGCGGATGGCCAAAAGCGGCACGCATTGAACATTATTACCTATTTGTACCTTATTGAGCTTTCCGGCCGATCGTGTCCCTCAAGCCACCGCTGGGCGGTGTAGCGTTCATATTGCCGCTTCGAACCTCTTACAATCCTTCCTCTTCCTCGACTTCACACTTTTAGTGTATAGGTAGTTCCCATTCGAAAACTGTTATTTGGCCCGATATCTTCGTTATTCGCAAATTTTTATCCTCGGAATATCCTATCTATGCACGTCAACCTGATCGTGCCAAGATGGGGTGCTGGTGAAAGTTAAGGCTGAATCGGCAAAAGACCATGCGTTGCTATGGAATAAGTTGAACAGAACCGTTATCTGAAGTAATAACGCCTTTGTTTACCGCAGTTCCACAACAGCGCCTGAAATCCGGATTTTCCATTCGCATAGAAACGAGTGTCCGGGTTCGGGACAGGCGGCACCCAACATGCCGAAGATTTCAGCCGCCAAGAACGTAGAGCCGGGTCGTAACCCACCACCCGCCCGATGATCGGCGGCGTGTCAATCTTTAAACTTCAATTCTGTTTTTCTCCCGCTGTGTAGCTATGAAACCCACATCAATATTTACTTTGCCAAACAATTTTGCACGATATTATTTTCCTCTGCTGGTTATAGCGGCAATAGGTCTGCGTCTTGTATTCTTTGTAGTCAGTTGTATTCATGTGCCGCCCACTGGCGACGAAGGCATACTGATGCTTCAGGCAAAACATATATGGCAGACCGGTGAAATGCCCCTGCTATTTTGGGCGCAACCATATACATTTCCGCTGGAGTCATATCTCAATGCCCCTCTGACGGGCATATTGCCAAACGATGCCTTTGGCGCAAGATTTCTGTTTTGGGCTTGGGGGTTATTAGCCCTCGTCCTCGCTCTCTTGATAATGAGAAAGCTAGGGTCACTGCGCGAAACCTGGCCTGGCCACCTGCTGTTGCTGTTCCCATCGGTGTACCTGTTGACTATTCAATCGGCTTATGCACCACCGAGCTACCCTTCTTTTATTGGATTGATGCTGGCCGCGATATATTTTGCCAACCTGAGTCGCGAAACCATCACGGGCAAACGTCGCCTCATCTGGGTGCTGCTGTCGGGAATTTCCGGAGGTCTTGCCTGTTCGGTAACTCTGCTGGCAACCCCTGTTCTCCTCGCACTCGGCCTTTTTTATGGGATGGGAGGAAAATTTTGGAGATCTATCCGAGACAGCCTCTTGTTTTGCGCCAGCGCTTTTCTGGGTTTGCTGCCTTACATTTGGGCCAAAATCTCGATACCCGGTGCTTATGTCGCGGTATCGGGATATCGTTCCGTGCACGATACGCTGGCAAAGATCTGGTTGACAGCAATTCAGTACACTTTGCCGGGGAGTTTCGGCATCCGCTATCCTTATTTCCCTGACCTTACCAAAAAACCGGCGTCTTCCTTTTCAGGTCTGACAGAGGTATTCCCCTGGCTCTGGCTCGCACTTTTTTGTGCGGTTGTGATTCTGGGGGGTTGCCGGTTGTACAAAAATACCCGAAATAGCGGTTGGCCTCGGCTCGACAGAGCACATATTTTCACAATTATCGCAGTGTGCGATATCGTCTTGTTTGGCTTGAGCAACCGCGCGATGTCGCATTCGTATCGCTACCTGCTGCCTGCTGTAATGAGTTTTCCTTTCCAACTGGCTTACTTGTATAAACACAGCAGAAAGCCCTTGCAATTCATGCTGGCCGGAATCGGTGTTTTTTTAGTATTCATTAACGTAGTACACAGTTACAAACTGATTGCTGCCTGGCGGCAGCCGCATTTTGCCAGAGTTTATGCTGACGCACCATCCGTGCAGCCGGTAATTGATTTCTTGGATCGGCAGGGAATCACTTATGCTTACGGTTCGTGGTTCTCATCGCACCGCATCACCTATGCTACTGATAGCCGTATTATCAGTGGACAGTATTATAACGAGCGCTTTTACGGCTGGCCCACACCTTTTAAGACCCAGATTGACGCCCGCAAGAAGGTTGCGTTTATCCTCGATACTACCAGAAGCCTGAGCCCGAAGCGCTTTGAAACCGAGATAAAGAGAGTATTTCCTGAGATATCCTATAGAAAGCAGAAGTGTGGGGTGTACACTGTATATAGTAACTTTGTATACAAGCAGGGAGCAGACCGCAAATTAATCGATGCACGGGACCTGAACGTTACCGTGAGCCACAACCCCGAGCTGGCGGCTGCACTTCTCGATGGAGACCCTATTCATCGATGGCATACGGATAGCAAGCAAGAGCAGGGTATGTTTATTGATATACAACTGCCCGAAAAGCTTCGGATCAGCCACATGGCGCTTTATTACAACCGGCATCACCGTGGCCAGGCCGGCAAATTGACCATCATGGCAGTCCAAGACGGGCAACTGGTGCCAATCAAAGAAGACATAAAGAAAGACGCGTCCGTTCTCGACATGAGAAATGGGCATCTGGTGCCTGGAGACGAGGTCCAGCACATCTATCTGCCGGCAGTAAAGACATCGAGGCTGAGGGTGAAAATCAGTGAGGCCAATCCCCATGTCGAATGGTCGGTAGGGGAAATCAAATTATACCGAAGGTGAGGCGAGGCAACATCGCCTGTGTAAGCCAAGCCGAGTGTCCCGTAAACAATGAACTGAATTGAAAAATACAATAGCCGTTTCCGGATGGAAACCAGCTGATAGATACTCAATCAAAGCTCTAATGACCATGAACGAAATCATCATAATCGGCGGCGGCCTGGCGGGCAGCGAGGCGGCCTGGCAGGCAGTCCGGCGCGGTTGCCGGGTGACGCTCTTTGACATGAAACCTACCAAGTTCAGCCCCGCCCATCACTTGTCGGGGCTGGCCGAGTTGGTCTGCTCCAACTCGCTGCGCTCGGACGATCCCCACTCGGCGGTGGGACTGCTCAAGGAAGAGATGCGGCGCTGCGATTCGCTTCTCATGCGGGTGGCCGAGGAGTGCCGGGTGCCAGCGGGCAAGGCCCTGGCGGTGGATCGCGAGGCCTTTTCCAAACAGATCACCCAGATCCTCGCCGAGCACCCGCAGATCGAAATTGTCCGCAGAGAAATTACCGAGCTGCCGCCACCCAGCCCAGCACCGATCGTCTTGGCGACCGGGCCGCTCACCTCCGATCCGCTGGCCGACGCGCTGGCCGATTTCACCGGACGGGGCCGGCTGGCCTTCTATGACGCCATCGCACCCATCGTCACCGCCGAATCCCTCGATATGCGGGTGGTCTACCGCAAATCGCGCTACGACGACGGACCCGGCGACTACCTGAATTGCCCTCTGGATAAAGAGACGTACCACCGTTTCATCACTGCCCTGGCTGAAGCCCGGTACGTGCCACTCAAGGAATTCGAGGAGCCCAAATATTTCGAGGGCTGCCTGCCGATCGAGGTGATTCGGGCCCGGGGCGACGATACCCTGCGGTTCGGGCCGATGAAACCTGTTGGCCTTGCGGACCCGCGCACCGGTCGCGACCCCTATGCCGTTGTGCAGCTGCGCGCCGAGAACAATGCGCAAACCACCTATAATATGGTCGGATTCCAGACCAAGCTCACCTACAGCGAGCAGCAACGGATATTTCGGATGATTCCGGGCATGGAGCAGGCCGAGTTCGCCCGACTCGGCTCCATTCATCGCAACACCTTTATCTGTTCCCCGGAATTGCTGCGCCCCACCCTGGAGTTCAAGGCCCGCCCCGACCTGTTGCTCGCAGGTCAACTCTCCGGTGTGGAAGGCTACGTCGAATCAACCGCCATGGGGCTGCTGGCTGGCATCAACGCCGCCCGCAAGGCCGCTGGGAAAGCCCCGGTGACGCCGCCACCGACTACCGCCCTTGGCGCCCTCATCATCCACCTGACCGCAAGCGATCCGCGCCACTTTCAACCCGCAAACGTCAACTTCGGCCTCTTCCCCCCCTGGGAGAAAAAGGTTCCGAAACGGCTGCGCGGCGAAAAAAGAGCGGCAACCGCACTGGCGGCCCTGGCCCAGTGGCTGGAAGCAGAAGAGGTCCTTGTGGGGTAAAAACGAGTCGTCGTCTGCAAAATATACCGCGATCATAAAGAAATTTCTTCATGATCGCCGGGACCAGGTTCTTCTATAAAACCCCAGTATGGGTAATCGAGTCGATAATCCGCCACCGGACCGGGCCGGTGTTCCCGGGAAGCCACCACCGACATGGTCAACCTCCGCCCTCCATCCGCCACGGCCTGTTCGGCGCCGCCGGCATCAAAGAGCACCATGGCGTTGTCGGCACTGTACTCGATGTCACCCGACCCCTTGAACACCCCGAGATGCGGTCTTTCGGAATACGCTCTCTCATTGCCTCTGGCGAGTTCGGAGATCACCAGAAACGAGACCTGCATCTCGTCGCGAATCGATTCGAGCTGGCGCAGCCAGGCGTCGATGCCGGTACGTCGTTCGGCAAAGTCCTTGAACGGCAACTTGTGCAGACTGTCGATTACCACCACGGTGTAATCGCTGCGGGTCTCATGGCGAATGAAATCGATGTGGCGGCGCATCAGCTCCGGCGTCAACCGACGGTCGTTGACCACCCGCAATGAGAGAAGCATCCGGCGCAAACGCTCGAGGGACAGTTCGTATTCCTGCCGCTCCCGCGCCGCGAGATCATCTCCTCCCAGCCGACGAACCGGCAGTCTCGCCAGGCGGCTCAGGATTCGCTGATAGATCCTCTGCCGACCATTTTCGAAGTCGTAGTAAAGAACCGGGA
Organism: uncultured delta proteobacterium; assembly: GCA_963745265.1. Lineage (GTDB taxonomy): Bacteria > Desulfobacterota > Desulfobulbia > Desulfobulbales > Desulfocapsaceae > Desulfopila. The sequence continues at coordinate 87,515 of CAVUXQ010000021.1, read as the reverse complement.
TGCGCTGCTCCGCGACCTGACCGGCAATCTGGATGACGAAGGCGGATTTACCCACCTTGGGCGCCCCGCCGATGACATTGATGCCGTGCAGCCCCTCGAGCGCTTCGTCTAAACGCCCGAAACCGGTACGCAGCGCGGCGTAGGCGGACTGGTGGCGACCGGCGAGCCCCTGCAGACACCTATGGTACTCGCGATCCGGGCTGGCAAAAGGGGAAAAGGCGGTGGAGCCGCGAATCATCGCGGCCACCGCCTGGTGCGTCTTTTTGCCCTGCTCCCTGGCCAGTTCGCAAAGGCTGTAATGACGGGGGGTACCCGCCGGCCAGGAGAGCAGCCGAACCTTGTAACCGATGCGAGAGGCCAGTTCCCTGGCGGCCGAGTCCGCCTCGGCGCTGTTTCTGGTCACCAGGAACAAGGTCTGGATGGCGGCAAAGCGGGCAGGATCGAGGGTTTCGAAGACTTGCCAGTGCGGCACCGCCACACCGGGATAGCCGAGCTGGCGTATGACCAACAGGTTCTCCTCCCCCTCGCAGAGAAAGAGGGCCCCGCCGGCACACCGATCGATGTCCTGGACGTTGAAGAGCCGGAAGGGATCGACAAAAAAACGATCGTCGCCATGCCAGAAAAAGTCCTCGGGCCGATCCGGAAAGACACAGCGCAGCGCATAACAATTGCCATCCGTCTGCAGATAGGGATAGGTGAGATACCGGCCGTTGAAGCCTATCTGCAGCTCACGCAAAACTGGCGGCAGGACGCCCATCCGCCGGAAGTTCTCCAGCAGCTGCTCCGAGAGCCGGTGGTGATAGGACTGCATTTCCGCGTTTTGGTTGGCGACCGGATAGTCGGGCTGCTGCCGGAATTGGTCGGCATCCGGATCGTAACCCGGCACTTCGACCGGTTCTATGCCGGCAAGCGAAGCGAACCAGAGCGGATACCCGCCCGGCACGCAGCGGGAGAGACAGCGAAAATAGCCGTGAAAAAAACTGGCCTGGTTGAGCACCACCACAATTTTGCCGGCGGCCGTGCCGTCCTCCTGCCGGCAAAACGGACACGGGCCGCTCAAGATGCCGCCTTCCTGCCGGCTGCTCTGAAGGTGCTCGAGATAAAAATGGCTTACGGGATCATCTGGACGACTCATTGGATCGGCACTCGCTCTACAGGAGCTGTTGCAATTCTCCCTTGTCCAAGAGTTCATCGAATTCGATGTGCACGGAGTATTCGAACTCCATGGCATGATGAGCTCGGACCGCCATGACCACCCCGTCGAAAAAGACCGGACGCCCCATGGTCTCATCGAGCGGCATGGTGATCCGCATCCTGCGACCGAGCAACAGGCGAACGTTTTCCTTCTTGGAAATACGCATGAAAAAGGAGGTCCCGCCACAGGAGATATCGACCATGTCCCCCTTGGCATTCACGCCGGTACTCTGCCCCTTGTTGTTGAGCAGAGCCGCGGTTACCCTGGAACTTATCTTGAACCGCTGAGAGTGTCTCCTGTCTTTTCCCGAGTTGCGGAAAAAATCGTCGACCTTCTCGAATTTGCTGCAGAAATCATTGAGCTTGGATTCAAGCGCGGGATAATCATCCCGCCACCTCTGCATTTGTTCCAGGCTGAGCACGGCGATATCGGCGGCCCCCAGGGTCGCGGCCGACAGGGTCCATACCGAGGGAGAGAAAAACGTTCCGGCGCCCAACACCTCGCCGCTTTGCAAAACCTTGACTAGTACTTCTCCACGCTTCTCCTGGTAATACAGCTTTACCTTTCCGGAGTTGATAAAGTACAGCGAGGCCTGGCTGTCCCCTTTCTTGACCAGCAGATCCTCACCCGCATATGTCCTATGCTCCAGGCCGTGATAAAGGGTGGAGAACTCTTCCGTGGTCAAGACGTCGAAAAGATCGGCCCAGATCTCCATATACTGCCGGTCCACCGTTGCCGATTTTTCCTGCTCGATGATCTCCGCCGCCCTGATGATTTCCGTGAGCGCCATCGGATCGATTTCGATCAGCCACTGCCGCAGTTGCTCCGCCTGGGTAAAACGCTGAACCTGGGCCACCTTGGTTATCAACTCCAGCAGCAGGGGTTTGGCCTGGTCTTTCATTCCCTGGGCCAGCATTTGCCTGATCCGGACTTCCTCGTGCGTGCCCGTCAGGCTCTTGCGATCCTGTTCGGTTTTTTTCGCGGCAAGGCTCGTCTGCCCAAGGGCCTGCTTGCGAAGCTGGCTGGCCTTGACCTGCCGTTGTCTCTCCCCCTGCTGGCTCTCCGCCAGCTGACGCATGGCCTTTTCCGCGGCCTGCCAGACGGTAGCGTCGATCTTTCGCCCCGCACGCTGGCCTCGCAGCTCCAAGAACTTCCGCAGGATCTTTTCTGCCAGCTGATAGGGGCAACGCCCCAGCAACAGGCAGGTGTTGATCAGCAAGGCGTCTTGTACCTCCGGGGAGTAATAGGCATGCTCTTTGAGTATCTGTTCAAGTGCTTTGGCGACCAGATTATCGGCAAAAGGGGTCAGCGCTCGCACCACCTCCAGCTTCGTGGTCTCCCCTGCCTCGGCCAACGCCCGCAACAGAGCCTGCTTGCGTCTCTTGCCGCTGATCTTGTAGAGGCAGGCGAAGGCTTCCCGCTGGACCCGCAGATCCTCGTGGCACAAATAAGGGTATACCGTTTCAAGGTGCTTCTCCGAACCACAATCGGCCAGGAGTTTGAGGAGATTGCGCCTGCCATACCAGGGCATGGGTTCCGCCAGTTTCTCAGTAAGAATCGTCGGCAGAAACGGTTCACCATAGGTGAGAAGATCGAGTATTTTATACCGATCCTGGCTCCGTTCGGCACCAATCAGCGTATCCAGCAGAAAGCGAGTAACGACCGGCCCCTGGAGGATGAGCCTGCGGCTTTTGGCCTCTTCGGTGGGCGAGGCCAGACACTCTTCATAGAGTTGCGCCAGCAGTCCCCGGTCCGCCCCCTGCTCCTGAGCCCGACTGACCATGGCACGTACCTTTTCCGATTTTTTCAAGGCGCCGGAACGAATTTGGTAGAATACCGAGAGGATATTGTCCCCCAGTTCGAATTCTTTCGAGCGCAGGCAGTGCACCATCAGCGTCTGAAGCACTGCGCAGGTCTTCTCGTAGGCGTCGTCGGCTTGATCGGATTTTCGAACCCAGGAGATAAGCGGTTCGGCAATGAGCCGCAGCCGGTCCCATTTTTCCCCGGTAACCAGGTCTTCACCAATCTGGGCCATGCTGGTAATAATGCGCCGATGGATTTCGGGATCCGAATCCTCAAGGTGCATGGTCAACGCTTTAAGCAGCGCGGAGACTTCCCTCTCTTTGCCCTCCGCCCCCAGTTTCCGGATGACTAAAGGAAAATGCACCGCGAATTCATCACTTTGCAGGACATCGTAATTGCCGTGCAAAAGCGACTGGATACCCGCCTGCAACCGTTTGCCCCGCCTGACCTTTTCGCCCGCCTCGATAATGCTTTTCGCTTTTTCCTGCCCCTGAAACTGTTTGCCCTTAGCGGTCGCCAGCAGCCGATCGAGAGCGCCGGTGCTGAACTGCAACTGGGGGGAATCGGCGGATTGGGTGCGACGGAATTGCTCCAGGTACCGCCGCAGCTCTTGAACGATATCGCCGAATGCGTCTAGCGACACCTGCTGCAACAGGGCATTACCGAGCATCTCCCCCACGCCGCCGCACAAATCCTGCGAAAAGAGCAATACGGCTCGTGGAACGTCGAGCTGGTCGAGCAACACAGAGGCGGTCTGTCTCACACAGGCATCTTTACCCTCTTCGGGCAGCAGTTCATCGCAATTTTCCAGAATTTTATTGAGCAGCTGGGACGCGGCGAAAAGCTGTTTTTGCTCCATATCGCCCAATACCCCGCTCACCGCGGCCGCGATAATCGCTCCCCCCTGCTCGGGAGAAGCCAGGCGCCCCCTGACCTCGTCGATGAGTTCAGCCCTCTTTTCCCGGCCATGCAGGACATCGATATATTCCCTGCTCACCGACCTCTCATCTGCCTCCCTGCCCGGTTCCAGGCCCGGAGGGGGAGAGGGTTCGGGTTCTTCCTCTTCCGGGAAGAAACCGTCGAGACCGAGTCGTTTGGCAAATGGCCTGCCGCCGCCTTCCTGTTTTACCTGTTCGACTTTGGCGGAAAAGAGCCCAAGTATTTTTTTAAAGGCGCCACGATCGATTCCCGGCGCCAGGGCAAACCGGTCGAGCTGCAGCAGAGTGAGCTGCCGATAGACGATAAGATTGGAGATGGATTGCAGCACCTCGTCGGGAAGTGCTTCACCGCAGAGCACCGCCTCGGCTCCGCGCAGCCCAAAGGTGAACTTGCCGTAATGGCGCAGGTGCTGCTTCATCGCCTGGTACCCGCGCTCCACACTGGTGGTGATCTGCGGCGCATTCGCCGGGTAAAGTCGTATGGTTACGATGGCGCTGTTGAATGTTTTCAGCGTCTCGAAACACTTCTGCTGTCGGCCTGCCTCTATCATGTAACGGGCTCCAACTCAAAAGAAAAGACTTCCGCCCCCCTGTACTGCTCCCTATTGCCAATCTGCGTCGGTTTCACCAGAGCAATCGAAAATCGACGGACTGTAAAGATAATACTGGAAAATGGCTAAAAATCCAAGGTGGGTGCGAGACATTGGATATTCCGGCGTCGCTGTTTGACCGGGCGCCGGATGCCTCCCTCATCCGAGCGGTGCTCCACGGCACCGCCACGGGCTACCGTCAAACCGTACCCTATCAAAAAAAAACGTGAAATATAAAATACTTTCCAAGACAACAACAGATACCTATGCGGAGCATAAAAGTCAAGCTGCCAGCGGACCTCCCTACGCCAAAGACTTCTACCCTGCTGTTTGGAGAATGTCTTTTTTAGGAACCGATCTTCTCTTTGCCGTTCATATCACAGCCAGCCGGAGCAATCGCGCCATAACCGGTCAACAGCATCACCACCTCAGCCAGGGGCAGACCGACGACATTGGAGTAGGACCCTTCCACTCTTTCCACCAAAAAGGCGCCCTGACCCTGAATGCCATAGCCTCCCGCCTTATCAAGCGATTCTCCCTGGGCGACGTAAGCTCTGGCCACGGTCTCGTCGAAATCGACAAAGTACACCGAGGTATCGACCGACCGCACCGTCTCCACCCCTTCCCGGCCACAGGCGATACAGACTCCCGTACGCACCACATGGCGTTTGCCCGCCAGCGACAAGAGCATGGCGACCGCCTCCTCGAGACCGGCCGGCTTGCCGAGTATCCTGTCCTCGAGGCAGACAACCGTGTCTGCGGCCACTATGTAGCTGTCGGGATTGATCTGCCGTACCGCCACGGCTTTCTCTCTTGCCACCCTCTCCACATAGGCGATAGCTTCCTCTCCCGGATGCACCGACTCGTCGATCTCGCGCGCGCAGATCATGAAATCAAGACCGAGGTCGTGGAGAAAATCTTTGCGTCTGGGGGAGTTCGAGGCAAGAATCAGTGGTTTAACCGTCTGATATATCATTTGATGCCACTTGTTGAAAAATCTGTGGGATAAACCATGAAATCGGCGTAACCGTTCACCGGTCAAGCTTAGAGTTACCCGAACCAGTGCATAGCAAACGTTCCTCCGACTGGGCACAGGGATGGGCAACCGCTGGATGGAGTGGCGGTGAACGTCTCTAATCCGTCAGCCGCGAATCGCGTACCCTCCATCCACGGTGACCACCTGTCCCTGGATCATCGCAGAGAGATCGCTGCAGAGAAAAAGGGCGATATCGGCGACATCCTCCGGGGTGGTCAACCGCCCAAGCGGCGTACGTTCCAGCGCGGTGCGCAGGATTTCCTGCCGATTGGGAAAATGTTTCAGAGCATCGGTGTCGACCGCACCGGCGCTGATGGTGTTGATATTGATCCCCTTGGGACCCAGCTCGACGGCCAAATGGCGAACCAGGGATTCCAGCGCCGCCTTCGAAGCGCCAACCGTGGTGTAATTTTCGATCGCCCGCACCGCGCCGAGACTGGAAACGGCCACCACCCTGGAGCCGGAGTGCATCATCCGCACCCCGTGCTGCACCAGGACCAGCAGGGCCCGGGCATTGATATCCATCGCCCAGTTCCAGTGGCGTTCGGTCAGCTCCATCGCCGGTTTGAGGACCCCGGAAGCGGCATTGCTTACCAGAAAATCGAGCCGGCCGAAGGTGTTTTCCATCACCCCGAACATCTCCTTCACATCGTCTTCTTTGGCGACGTTGGCCTTGACCAGCAGGCAGCGGCTTCCTCTTTTTTCCACCTGCTCCGCCGTTTCCATGGCATCCTTTTTATGACGAACATAATTTACCACCACATCGACCCCGTTTTCGGCCAGCCGCAGGGCAATGGCCCGACCGATTCCACGGGAGCCCCCGGTAACGAGGGCGACTTTTCCACCTAGGTCAAACATAGTATTTTTAATCCTTCTTCGTTATTAGAACAGTGTCGTCGAGACTCCTTCCGAGGCATCTCCCCACACCCGCTCTTGGAGCTTCCGGCTTTACAACCAGATCGGAGATGGGTCGGACGTCGAGGATAGTTTTTTGAACACCACCTAGACAATCTTCCTCCGTCGCGCCTGGCCGGGAGCCTGGAAGGGGCGGCCTATTCCAGCAGATTTCAGCTGGAAAGGCAAGCGCAAATCTTCTTGATGCTGTTCATCAGAAATCTTCTGGGACGAAATCGAATGGAGTTAAGCGTTGCCGGCGCCAGAAAACCGGATCCAGAAAAATCGATTGGCTTTTCCAGGGGATAATGCAGCTCTTCGGGTCTACTGCCAGCGTGGCACGCGGCAGCGGCAGCCTGCCACAGCGGACTCCTCCCGGCAGGGAGTTCCAGGAGTTCCAGCACGGCCGTATCCAGAGCCACCGGGTTTGCGGCACCGGCAATACAACCAAGAGCGAGAGGAACGCCGTTAACGGGACCGCTACCGTGCATGACCTCGATACCATCAAGCAGTGAAACGTTTGGGGGCAGCAGCGCCGCCAACCCAAGTATAATTTCTGCAAACTGCCGGTGGTCGGCGCCGTGGCGCATATGCAGCATTGCTTTGCGCATCCCAACCACAATCCCGAAGATATTTTTCACCGCCGCAGTCAGATACATCTGGCTGTGGGCCTTTAATTTCGGGAGATTGACGAAGAGGTCGCAATCCAGGGCCTCGGCCGCCACCCGGACCCGAAAACCGTTCTCCAGGCGACGTTCGACGGGCTGCCGAAAAGGGATCAATTTGACGTCCAGAGGATCCAGCAGCGATTTGATACCTTGACGCTCAAGCACCGAGGCAGTCGAGCCAAAGGCTGGAGAATCGCCAATGCGCACCCGTGCACCGTGATCGAGGAACCAGGTCGCCACCTCTGCCAAGAAATTCCCGTTCGTGCAGGCAAGAGCCGGACCCCGCGAACTGATCAGATTGGGTTTGAGCAGCACCGCCTTGGAGTACAGCTCCCGCGGATCGCACAACCGCTCAAGGAGAAGTCCGCAGCCTTCACCGAGCGCCTGCCGGCTGTAATCGTGGCAGTGTCGAAGAAGCACTGTCTGATTGGAAACTGCTGTCATTTTCGGCTATGGGGAACGCCCCCGCTTTGGGCGGCACAAAGAGAAAAACCGACCAGGCGGGGGTGCCAGGTCGGTTTTTCTAGGAGAAAGGAGAGAAGAGATAAAAGCATAATTGATATTGCAGCAACCGTGCCACGCAATGCCCTACCCCTGAAATTTTAGGAATAACCCTTATATTTCCAGCTGTTGCCGGGATGACGCCGGCACAAATCTTCATCCTGTTTACCCCAAAATCATTCAATTTTTTGTACACAGTCAGGACTCGCCGAGAAAAAAATGCCAATATTTATGCAAATACGACAACATATACGTCATGATTTTTTTAACCGACTGATTTGTACCAAAATCAGGGGCTTCGGAGTATTATTTGAGCCGGATCAACCTGGTCCTGATAACATCCCGATTCTGCTCGACCGCCGTCACCACCTCGGCGGGGATGGTCGCCTCCACGTCGATAATATTGTACCCCACCGTGCCATTGGACTGGTTGAGGTAGCTGGCGATATTGAGGTTGTGGCTCCCGAAAACATTGGAGATGAAAGCGATCATGCCCGGTACGTCGCGATTGATGACGATCAGACGGGTATGGATCTTGTCACTCGGGGTCGATTCGATATTGGGGAAGTTGACGCTGTGCACCACATTGCCATACTTGAGATAGGCGGAAATCTCGCGAACCGCCATGCAGGCACAATTCTCTTCCGACTCCGAAGTGGAGGCGCCCAGATGGGGCGTAGTCAGCACCTTGCGGTGGCGGATATTTCTGGCGGTCGGAAAATCGGTGAGATACGCCTCCAACCGCTCGGCGTCCAGGGCGGCCAGGACCGCTTCCTCGTCGACGATCTGCTCGCGGGAGTAGTTCACCAGTATCGCTCCCGCCTTCATCTTCTCGATAAATTCAGCGTTTACCAGCCCCCTGGTTCGATCGTTGAGCGGCAGATGGAGGCTGACCACGTCGGCGCTGCTCACCGCGTCCCGGAGCGAACGGCAGATTCGCACATCCGGCAGCAGCTGATGGATGTTCTCCAGGGCCGGTGAGGGATCGTAACCGTGAACCCGCATATGCCGATGGATGCCGGCATTGGCGAGACGGGTGCCGATCTGGCCAAGCCCCACCACGGCCAGGGTCTTGCCGGCAATCTCTTCGCCCTTGAAGGCGGACTTGTGCTTTTCCACCACCCGGGCGACTTCGTCGTCGACCAGGTCGTTGAGCGATTTACAATAGCGAATGCCCCGATAGATATGCCGCTTCCATACCCCGATCATCGGGAAGACCAGATCGACCACCGCGTTGGCGTTGGCCCCGGGAGTATTGAAGACGCAGATGCCTTTTTCCGTCGCCCGGCCGACATTGATGTTGTTGACTCCCGCTCCCGCCCGGGCGACCACGTAGAGCGAGGGGTAGTCGTCGACATCCACCGGTGAACTCCGCACCAGGACGCCGTGGGGATCGCGCTCCTCTTCGGAAACCTCGAATCGCTCGCTGAAGAGACGGAGTCCCTCTTCGGCGATGGCATTCATCTTTTTTATTCTGTAGACGTTCATGGTTCATTCCCGTGTTGAACTTGAGTTGGTCCCACATAATAGCCACAAAATCGACAGACGATTGTCATTATACGCAGAAACCTCGTGAAGTCAAACACTTTCCCCACCCGTTACCGGAAGCATCGCCCGCTGATGCCCATGGAGGGTCGGTTCGCGCTCGGCAAGGATGCAGATTCTCGTTCCGCGCCCGGCGGCAAACCCGAGGAATTCACGCACCTCTTGCGAAAGAGGCAAAAGAATCGCGCGCTTGAAAAATCTATTCCTCTCTCTTCGCCCGTAGAGGGGGGCAAGGCTTTCCGGCCACTCCCGGTAGCAGTACGCCCTGGCGGCGGCAAGATCCTCGTCGCCCTGGCCAAACCCGAGACAATCCGGCAGGGTGCGATAGCCGCAGCGCAGCCAGTCGTACCGGAGCAGGTCGATGATCAGCAGCCGGTCCGGTCGCGCGCGGCAGTGCTCCACCAGAATCGTGCAGAGCAACTCCTGGGTGGCGGCCAGTCGAAACAGTCCGATTTGCCTGCCACACTCGAGTAGTCCCTGAAAGAACGAGAAGATATCCTCGCCTTGCCGGCGCAGCCAGGACCACAAGGAAACGAAGTAACGGTTGTTGTGGAATTTTTCCACGCACTCACAGAACCAATACAGTTCACTCATGGCGCGGTGATCCAGCCAGCGGTTGGCATACACGCTGTAGGGCGGACTCTGGCACCAGCAGTAGCCGTCATCAGCCGCGGTATGACAGATCGGGGTGTCGGGCAGAATTTTTAGCAGCCCCATCTGGATATAATGGGCGCCCATGGCGAAGACATCGGCAAAGGAAGCGGCAAAACTCTCCCGCGTCTCATGGGGCAGACCAAGGATCAAGTCGACATGCAGATGAATGGTATTCAGCTCCGCCAGGCGCCGGACGATCATCGCCACCTGACGGCTATCCAGTGGTCGATGGATGGCCTCAAGGGTCTCATGGTGAGTTGATTGGATGCCGATTTCGAATTGGAAGCGGCCGCTCTCCACCCGGGTGAGCAAGGTAAACATCTCCTCGGCAAACCTCTCCGGAGCGATCTCGAAATGGAACAGGGTTTCGCTTTTTTGGGCAAGCAAAAACCGCCAGATCGCCAGTGCCCGCTCGGGAATGTCATTGAAGGTTCGGTCGACGAAGCGCACCACCTTGGGCCGATGAGCCAGGATGGTGGCCAACTCCTCCCTCACCTGGTCGAGGTCCTTGTGGAACAGTCCCCGCTCGGATGCCGACAGGCAATAGGTGCACCGATGCGGGCAGCCGCGCGAACTCTCATAATAGATATGCCGGTTGTTCAAATGCGAGGTGAAATCCTCTGCCTTGTAGGCAAAATCGAGCTGCCGGTGCGACTGCCGCAGGAAATTTGCCGTATAACGCGGCTGCATCGCACCGCTCCGCAGATCGCGGTAAAAACCGGGGTCGACCGCTTCGATCTCGCCGATCACCATGGAGCAGCACGCTGTCGGCAGCGTCCCGCGTAGAACCGTGGCCTGGGGACCACCCACCACGATCCGGCAGTGCGGCAGACAACCGTGCACATCGCGAACCAGTTGTTCCACCCGTTCGCTATTCCAGATAGCGGCGGAGAAAAACACAGCAAAGGGCTCACCACAACTGATTCGCAGCAACGTCTCGTAATAGTTGTCGTTGATCGTCGGCTGCAGGATCTCCACCTCCGCCTCGACAAAATGGGTGGCAAGTTCGTTGCGCAGATAAAATAGCGCCAGGCACGAATGCACATACCTGGAGTTGATGCCCACCAGCTTTATTTTCGGGGCCGCTGGGCTGTTGGCCGATTTGTTTTGGCACAAATCCGTTTGTGTCATTAATTTGTTTCCTGATATATTGGTGTTAGCCTGCAGTCTCCTCGACTTGCACCCGCTCTTTACAGTCATAACCGTTCAGCAGATGGAGCACCGGCATGATCATTTCCGCAAAAGTCCTGTTGTTGTGTCTTCTCCCCATATTTCTTCTGGCCTCTTTCGCCGAGGCGGCCCCGACTTCCCCCGCCGCAGCGAATACCTACGAGTTGGCCATCTCCTTTGATCTCGGCGCCCACCGGCTCACCGGTACCGCCCGCATTCCCCTGCCGCCGGACCGCGTCCTGCACCTGGCGATCGAGCAATTGGACATCACCGGCATCGTCATCACCACCAGGAGCGGCGAAAGCTACGAAATGCGCCCCCCGGAGGGCCCGATGCTGACCGTACCGGCGGACCACCGGAAACGCCACCTGCTTATCTCCTATACCCGCACCATCACCAGTGGCACCGACAATCTGCTCGGCGAAGAGGCAATCGTGCTGCTTGACAACTGGTATCCCCTCCCCGATCACAGGATGGCGTATCATCTGAGCGCCACTCTGCCCCCGAAATTCACCGCCGTCACCGAATCCGACACGTTTCCCCTGGCCCGCACCGGCAACACGGTCAGTGCCGACTTTTCCGGCATGCTGGACTCCCTGCACTTTGCGGCCGCCCGTTACGCGCTCGACAAGCTGAAGGTCCGAAAAGACCTCTTTGTCTTCACCCTGTTTTTTCCCGAAGACCGCGACCTCGCCCAAGGCTACCTCGAGGCGGCCCGCGCCTACATACTGCGCTACGAAAAGAGATCGGCCCCTTTCCCTACCGCCATTACCTTATTGTCGACAATCGGCTGCCCACCGGCCTGGGGATGCCGACCTTCACCCTCCTTGGCCAGGTAGTGCTGCGGCTGCCGTTTATCAAGGCCACCTCACTGGGCCATGAGATCCTGCATTCCTGGTTCGGCAATGCCATCGATGTCGACCTCTCCCAGGGCAACTGGTGCGAGGGACTCACCTCGTATCTTGCCGATCACGCCTTCCGGCAGGACAAAGGCGAGGGCGCCGCCTACCGGAAGGAAAGCATACTCAATTACCTGAGCTACATCAACGCGGAGAACGTCATACCCCTGTCAGCCTTCACTAATGCCGGTCACAGCCAGCCCCTGGCCAGGGCCCGCCGGGCCGTGGGCTACTCCCGATCGCTGATGCTTTTTCATGAACTGCATCAGCTCATCGGCCACGAGAGCTTCATGCGCGCGCTCCGCGCCTTTTACGCCAACTTCCGGGGCAAGACCGCTTCCTGGCAGGATATCGAGCACACCTTCGCAACAGCCTCCGGCCGCGACCTCTCCACCTTCTTTCACCAGCGGCTGACCCGAACCGACATCCCGTGGCTTGCGGCGGACCAGATCGGCATCAGCCACGAGGGCGACTCCTCGATACTCCATTTTCAATTGCACCAAAAGACCGCCACGCCCTATTGCCTTGCGGTCCCCATCCGGGTCTCCACCCCGTCGGGCAGCTTCGACTTTATCCGACCCATCGACGGCGCCTCCGCCGAGATCCGGCTCACCACAGCCGAGCGGCCCCTGAAATTCACCATCGACCCGGACTATTCCATGCTCCGCCGCCTTGCACCCAGCGAGACCCCGCCCATCTGGTCGCATTTTCTCGGTTCCAGGCACAAACTGGTGGTGATCGCCTCAAAAGCTGTGCTGCCGATCTACGCCCCCGTACTCGAGCGGCTGCGGCAAAACGACTGGCAGGTCAAGTTTGACGATGAGGTGAAAAACGCCGAGCTGGCCGACCGCGACCTGCTCTTTTTAGGACTCGACCAACGCACCAGCCGCTCCCTTTTCGCGCTGCCCCCACACCCGGATCACGGATTCACCCTCGATGTTCGCCACAATCCCCTGAACCGGGACCGTGTGGCGGTGCTCATCTCCAGTGCCAACGCCTCGGAAAGCCGGGCGGTGGCCGGACGCTTGTCCCATTACGGCAAATACTCGCTTCTTCATTTTGAAGGGGGAAAAATCGCGCAGGAATCCATCGCCCCCTCCGCCTCGGGGGAGGTCTATCAACTGGAAACCTTGCCCGAGGGCGGCAGCACCGCCCCACTTGCCGATTTCTCGGCCATCGTCGGGAAATTGAGCACAGACGACATTGTCTATATCGGTGAGAGCCATACCTCGGTAGGCGACCACCGGCTGCAATTGCGGCTGATCGAGGCCCTCGCCCAGCGTTCGCCTCAGCTCGCCATCGGCATGGAGATGTTTCCCGCCACAAGCCAGGAAGCGCTCGATCGCTACGTGCTGGGCGACGGCGCCATGACGGAAAAAGAGTTTTTGAAGGCCTCGCACTATTTCAAGGTCTGGGGCTTCGATTGGCGCTTGTTCCGGGAGATCTTCCAGTTCGCCCGCCGCCACAAGACCCCTGTCATCGGCCTCAACCTGGATCGTTCCATCGTCTCGTCGGTCTTCGCCCATGGCGACACCGACAAACTGCCGCCAAACACGCTGGCCGATCTACCCAAAAACCGCGACCTCGACATGCCGGGCTACTCCGGGCGGCTTCGCGCCATGCACTCCATCCACGAGCAGGACCATATCAGCATGGGGAGCCTCGGCGGATTTATCCAGGCCCAGGCGCTCTGGGACGAGACCATGGCCCGGAATATCGCACGCTACCTCCATCAGCATAGCGGGACGAAAATGATCGTGCTGGCCGGCAGCGAACATACCCGCAAAGACTCCGGCATCCCGCCGCGGGTGGCAAGGCGGATCGACGTGCGCCAGGCTTCGGTACTCAACGTCCTTGACGGGTCCGCCCCGACCAACCTGGCCGAGATCGCCGATTACTTTTTTCTCGAAGAGCCCATGGAATTGCCGGAGGCGGGGAAGTTGGGAATCATCGTCCAGGAAGAACAGCGTACAGAGGGTCCGCGACTCACAATTATCGATTTTATTCCAGGCAGCAAGGGGCCGGAGGCCGGGCTGAAAAAAGGCGACGAACTGCTGGCCGTCAACCGCTACCCGATTAAAGAGATGGAGGACATCCGCATCGCCATGCTCGATGTCCGGCCTGGCACCGCCATCCCGGTCCAGGTCGAGCGGAGCGGGGAGAACGGAGCGCAGCGCGAGGAGCTTTCGGTGCAGCTGATTCAAGCCGACCAAACAGGGCCGCATCCCTGATCAGGCACCCCTTGAGCGCCGCAGCAACGCGACAATTTCCTCGGCATGCCGGCCGGCAGCTCCCTGCTGGGCCCGAGCCACCGCCCCGGCCCGTTCGCAGGCAAGGCGATATTCTTCTGGATTGTCGCGAAATACGGCGATTCGCTCCGCCAACTCCTCGCCGCTGCGCACCGCGAATCCGGCGCCCGCCGCCTCGAGCAGATCGGCGGCATCGCGAAAGTCGTCCATACTGGGGCCATAGAGGACCGCCCTGTTCCAGAGCGCCGCCTCCATGATATTGTGGCCTCGTCGTGCCACCAGGCTGCCGCCGCAGAAGATATAGGTGCCGACCGAGTACAGCCTGCTCAAGTCACCGAGGGAGTCGACCAGCACCACGTGGTGTCTCCGGGTCTCTCCCGCCTTCAAGCTGCTGAGCAGATCAAACCCAAGACCACGCGCTGCCAGCAGTTCCCGCACCTGGTCGAGCCTGTCGAGATGCCGTGGGGCGACGATCCACAGCAGCGGCCGTGCGTCCCGCAGGCGCCGGAAGGCCGGTAGCAACCGCTCTTCCTCGTCGCCATGGGTGGAACCGGTGATCAGAACCTCGTGTTCCGGTCCGATCTTCAGGAGCTGTCGACATGCGCTGCGAATTTCAGCCGGGTCGGTCGGCAACTGTCGGTCATATTTGAGATTTCCGGTCACCTCGCATCGCTCTTCGTCCGCCCCCGCGGCCAGGTAACGATCGCGGTCGGTGGAGCTGATCAGGCAGAGCCGATCGAAATTTTCCAGCACCTTTCGGAAAAAGCGCGCATACCTCTGGTAGCGCTCGGCGGAATGGGCGGACATACGGCCATTGGCCAGGACGACGGGAACGTGCCGGCGGTGCAACCGGCGCAGGAGCACCGGCCACAGTTCGGTTTCCAGGCACACATAGATATCTGGGGCCAGAGCGTGGATCACCCAGTCGACGATACCGGGGACATCGAGCGGGGCGAGCAGACAGCTCACGCCCGGCAGTTGACGGGTCGCCACCTCTCGGCCCTGGACGGTCATGGTAGTGAGAAGGAAAACGGCTTGAGGCAACCGTAAGCGCAACTCCTCGATTAAATTCGCGGCGGCCTGCACCTCGCCTACCGAAGCGGCATGCAGCCAGATCCGAGTTCCCCCGGGCCGGATCGGCAAGCGACGATACAAACCCAACCGTTGACGAATACCTCGACGGTGGTTACCGGTTATCAGCACAGAGATAAAAAGTATCGGCAATACGGCATAAAACAGCAGGGTCAGAATCAGCTGATACAGTGTATACAAAGGTTCCTCTCCAGGGAACAGCGTCCGTCCAGCGGGGCATGCTTCTTTTCCCCGAGCCGTGATTTCTCATCAACTGCATCGAGAGCGTGCGCCAACCATCTTCAGGCAAACGAAGAGGCGGGAGCGGTGGAAAAGAAAAAATATTTCCGTTTATGGATAGATACGAACTAACGGTTATAGTATAAGGATACGGGCTGCTTACCACAGTCGCATCACCAAGGCACCGGTCAATAAAACCGGAAATTTCCGCATCGTCAACAGGGAATAAACCAGCGGACGGGTGTGCAGCTGCGTCTTATGGGCAAACGGCAGGCTAAAGCCGGCACCGGGACCAGCGCTGGTCCCGGTGCCGGCTTTTGTCGTCGGACCTTGCGCGCAAAGCGCCTTAGGACACCTAGATACCGCTCCATCTTCCACACAACTCTACCGGAGAACCAGGAATGGCAAATGAAAATCTTCAAGACGGCCTTTACGCCAAATTCAACACCTCAAAAGGAGAGATCCTCTGTAGCCTCGAATTCGAGAAGGCCCCGATGACGGTCACCAATTTTGTCGGACTGGCGGAGGGCACCAAGGATCTCGGCGGCGGGGCCAAGGCAAAAGGCGACAAATTCTACGACAACCTCACTTTTCACCGGGTCATCCCCAATTTCATGATCCAGGGCGGCTGTCCTCTGGGCACCGGCACCGGCGGGCCGGGCTATACCTTCCCCGATGAGATCGACCCGAGCCTCAAGCATACCGGGCCCGGCATCCTGTCCATGGCCAACGCCGGACCGAACACCAACGGCAGCCAATTCTTCATCACCCATGTTCCGACCCCCTGGCTCGATGGCAAGCACACAGTGTTCGGCCATGTAGTTACCGGCCAGGATGTGGTCGATGCCATCGAGCAAAACGATACACTCGAATCCGTGGAGATCGTGCGGGTCGGCAAAAAGGCGCAGGCATTCACCTGCGATCAACAGGCATTCGACAACCTGCTCGAGGGCCTGGAAAAGCACCGTGAGGAAAAAGCACGGGCAGCGATGGAGGCCACCATCAAACAAATCGAGGAGCAGTATCCCAATGCCGTCACCACCGATTCCGGACTCAAATATGTAGTGGTTGAAGAGGGGTCCGGCGATGCACCCAAAGCAGGCGCCATGATAAAGGCGCACTATACGGGAAAACTCCTCGACGGCACCAAATTCGATTCTTCCTACGATCGCGGCACACCGATCGAGTTCCCGGTTGGAAGCGGACGGGTCATCAAAGGCTGGGATGAAGCGTTTCTGAGCATGAAGCAAGGCGAAAAACGGGTACTGATCATTCCGCCGGATCTCGGCTACGGCCCGGCCGGTCGCGGCCCCATCCCCCCCAACGCCTATATGATCTTCGATGTGGAGTTGGTCGGATTCTAATCCCCCATTGCCTGCCGGGAGTTCTGGGGGAAGACAACCCTCGGTACTTGCCAGGAAGGACTGCATGCAGGCAGGTGAAGTCTTGCTCCATCTGCCTGCAGTCCGATACGGACACTGTCGGGGGTGGGATCTTACGGATCGAGCAATTGCAACCCCAGCGGCTGCTCCATCACCCGCTTTGCCGAGGTGTCCAGCAGTTCGAAGAGTATCACTTCCATTACTTGCCAGACCTTGACACCTTTTCGAATGCAGCCGGTGATGGTTTGCGCCTTTCGGCCGCACGCCATATGGATGTGCAGCACCGGTCGCCCCCCTTCGTCTTCGAACAGGGTCCCAACACCGCCGCCTCATGGGCATTGGCAAGCGCCTCCTGCATGGATTTCATAGCTCCATCTGCCTCTTCGATACCATTACCGGATTCAGCTCACAAGCAATGGTCGTAAACATTTCTTCCTTCCTCTCTTCACGGTGTTGTGCTCTGCAATGCAATCCAGAAACCACCGCACCAATAGTTCATTCGCCCTTGGTTCCAGTCACTTCACGGAGCCAGACCAGAAGCCGGCGCTGAGCGGAGCCAAGCATCGGTTCTCCGGATTGCAGATCCGCCAGCAGTACCGAGAGATCGGCCTCGCCATCGATATCGGTGAGAACCGGCAGATCGGTATCGACCAGCCAGTCTCGGCACTCCCTCTGGATATTGGCCAGAAACCACTCGAGGGTATCGGCTTGGGAATAGGTGATATCGATCCATGCCCTTCGCGGCAGCGGATGGCGGCCGGCAATCAGCCAGAAACCGCCGTCCGCGGATGGGCCGACCACGAAGTCAGAGTGGGTGAGCCGCCCGGCGAGATCCAGTTCGGCCAGTGCCGGCATCTGCGGAATATCGGTGCCCACGAGGCACCAGAGGCGGTGGCGGGCATGCAGCAAAGAGGCGATGCGATGCATCCGCTCTCCCAGCCCACCCGAACCCTGCTCGAGGACGGTGCCGCCCCGCCAATAGTCCTGATCGCGCCCTCCCGGGCCGGTCAAGGCCCAATAGCAACCCACCTCCACCGGCCCGCCGCCCAGCCATTGGCCGGCACAGCGCAGGCAGTGCTCATAAAAGCGGCTGGTTCGTTCAACGCCCAAGCCGGCCGCCAGCCTGGATTTGCCGCCCGAGCCGGGGGTTCGCGCAAAGACGGCAACACCTAGTTCCGGCTTGGTTTGTTTAGAAGTCTCAGCAATCCCAGGTTCATCAACCACAACAACTGGAGCCGCCGCCAACCGGCTTCTCGCTCTCCTCGTCATGGCGGGAGGCAAAGGGCGCAACCGAACCGCAGTCGGCAAAGGCGCCGAAATGTACCGTCTCGTCTCCCCAGAACTCGAAGTAGGAGGCAAAGCGGGTCTTCTGCAGCATGTTCCAGGTATTGGTGCAGACCTTCACGCTCTGCCCCCGCTCGAAGGTGTGATGATCGTCGAGGGAAAATACAGCTTCATGCCCTGAGATTCCGCCCTTGTAGCGCACCACCTGGCCGTAATCCTCGCAGATGGGCTCCAGCATATCGAGCTTGAACAACCGCCAGGTGGCCGACCAGAACCTGGCTGGGGCCAGCATCGCTTCCAATTCCGGATTTTCGATACCCAGCACCCGGTCGGTAACCAGCCGGGGATCCAGGAAACCTATCTTGTTGGCGAGGGTCAGAAAATCGCGCCAGTAGAGGGCTCCAGCCAGACATTCCCCCCACAGCACTTCGTTGTTGCGAATGTCCCAGGAGAGACGGCGGTCGGCATAGACATCGGAGAAATAAAATTCGCCCCCCGGTTTTAAAATCCGATACACCTCGGCGAGCACCCGCGGTTTTTCGGGACTCAGGTTGAGCACGCAGTTGCTGATGACGATATCCACCGATTGATCCTCGATGGCCGAGAGGTCCTCGATATAGCCTTCGATGAACTCGGTATTGGGGCGCATATATCCCTGGCGCAGGGCGTGCCAGTGCTGGTGTTTGCGAGCTACCGCCAGTTGTTCCGGTGTCATGTCCACTCCGATCACCCTCCCCTCGCCGCCCACCAGCTGGGCGAGCACGTAGACATCCCGACCGCTGCCGCTGCCCAGGTCCACCACCGTGCAGCCCTCCACCGCTTCCGGGGCCACCAGCCCGCATCCATAGTAGCGATCGAGGACCTCGGTATGGACGTTTGCCAGCGCCCTCCGCAGCCATGCCGGCATCTCCCCGGTGGTGCAGCAGGCATCGGTTTTCAGATCGCTGCTCCCCTGCAGGACCTTGCCGTAATAGGTGCGGACCGCTTCCAGATCCATGTTGCCCTCGGGGACCGAGAGACCGCCGGCGGGCGCGGGCGATTCTTCGGCGACCGGTTGTGCCGACAACGCCCCGCCATGCTTTGGCGCCGAGGCGAGCATCGGGTTTTCCGGCGCCAGACTGCCACCGCAGGAACTGCCGATGCCAGCTGTGCAGCCAAAGCAATGGACCGAGGTGCGGATGGAGCGCCCCAACCAGGTTGCGGCGTCGAAATCGAAGATCGTCGTACACCCGGGCTGCTCCAGATCGAGCATCTGATTAAAGTCGCAGTCATAGACCCTGCCGTCCCAGCCCACGGACACCTGGTGCCGGCACATCAGCCCTGGCAGGGTCGCCGGGTTGAAGGAATTGACCAGCAGCTCCATGTATTCATGATACTTTTCGTCTCGAATGAGGGCGCGCAGAAAACGGCCCAGCGGCATATTGTTGAGCGCATAGAGCCCGCTGAACTCGATACCCTGGGGGCTGAGCTGCCGACGAAACTCGGTCTCGACGGCCGCCTGACTGCCGGCAAGCGAGAGGTCGACCGGGTTGTAGACCAGATACAGCGGCTTTGTGGTCCCGTATCCCAATCCGTTCAGCGTCCTGAGTCCATTAAAGGAGCGTTCGAAGACCCCGCGCCCCCGTTGCCCGTCAACACGATCGACGGTATAAAACGGCATGGAAGCGACGATCTCTATCTCCTGCTCCGCCAGCCAGCCGGCCAGGTCCTCGTAGCCCGGCTCGCTCAGGATGGTCAGGTTGCAGCGGTCGATCACCCGTTTTCCCAGTTTGCGGCAGGCCTCGGCCAGCCGTCGGAATTCGGTGTGTCCCTCCGGGGCGCCACCGGTCAAGTCGACAACCTCGATCGAAGGGGTTTCGGCAATAACCTCGAGACATCTGTCCACCACCCGGTCGCTGATCGCCTCGGTACCGGCGGGCGAAGAATCCACGTGACAATGTATGCAGGCCTGATTGCACCAGCGCCCCATATTGATCTGAAAAATGGTCAGCCCGGTCGGCTTGAGCTCGGTGGTGAATTTCCAGGGCGACTCATTTAAGAGGGCGATCTGCTCATGCGGGGTCAATCTACTCATCGATGATATTCCTTTGCCAGGGTAGTGGGAGAAACTCCCAGTTTGTAACGTGTCAATGTCCAGAGGTTGCGCAGTGCACTTCGGAGGTAGCCGCGCTCATCGAACCGTCGCGCGGAAGTGATAAGGGGCCAGGGAAGAATAGCGAGGCGGAGTTCGCGGCTAAGCCGCTGCCACCATTCCACATCTTCCATAAGCGGCAGGGGGGCGAAACGGTGGCCGGCCAGCCAGCTGGCGCGCCGAATGAAAAAGCCCTGATCCCCGTAGGGGAGATTGAAGATGCGGCTTCTCAAGCCGACGTTGAATTCATATACGCGCGCCCAGAGTCCGGCTGTGTGGCCGAGGGAAAAACGGAAAGCGCCACCATCCACGTACGGCCAGCGGTGGAGGATTTCAATAAGACCGTGGTAGCTTGCAGCAGGCAAACAGCAATCGGCATGGAGGAACAAAATCGCCTCCCCCCCGCTCCGATCGCCACCGGCATTGAGCTGCGGCCCACGCCCTCGGGCCTCGTTCACGACAATGGCGCCGGCCGCGCTAGCCACGGCTACGGTACGATCCGTGCTGCCCCCATCACTGACGACGATTTCCGGAACAGGGTCGAGCGCCAGAAGCGCGGGCAACAGGCGGCCCAGGCGCTCTTCTTCATTGAGCGTCGGTATCACCACCGAAACAGGCGACAGCTCCGGCACGCCAAAACCTCCAATGGCAGTAGGCTGAAGAAGGTAAACTCGTTTTCAACTGCATGTTTTGGGCAAGTTCTTGACGCAGCAAGTCTTTTTGATGGCCTCACCCCCCCCCGGGAAACGGGAGTCCCCAAACCTGCGAACAAACCTGCTATACCCTATCGTTTTTTACTATTGGAGACAACATATTTCCCACTTCCCCGACTTCTTGGCCTCCTGCCTATTTGGCGCTTCTTACGCACCGTCCATGGAAATGGTCTTGTCGAGCACGTCTTGCAACGCCTGTATAGTATATGGTTTTAACAACGTATCCACAAATCCGTATGAGCTGAAGTCCGCGATCGCCGGGTCACCGGCATAACCGCTGGAAACGATCGCCTTGAGGTGAGGATCCTGCTGCCGGAGAATCTTCACAACCTCCCTGCCGCCCACACCACCGGGGATGGTCAGATCGAGGATGGCCACCTGAAAGGGTTTTCCGGTCGCCAGTGCCTGTTTCTGCAGATTGATCGCGGTGGGACCGTCGGGGGCCAGAGCGACCTCATGCCCCATCCTGGTCAGAAGGTTTTTCGCCATCGCCAGCAGCATCTCCTCGTCATCCATCACCAGCACTCGTGCGCCGCGCACGGCCCGGATGCCGTCGGTTCTGGTTTGAGCAGGACGGTGCTCGACTACCGCCGGTAACAATACCCGAACCTGTGTTCCCTGGCCGAGTTTCGAATCGATCAGAATATAGCCTCCATGCTTTTTGACAATCGAGTAGGCGATGGTCAGCCCCAAGCCTTTACCATGCTGGCTCCCCATGCCGGCGGTGGTGAAATAGGGGTCGAAAACCAGAGGCAAATGTTCCGGCAGGATGCCCCCGCCGCTGTCCTCGAATTCGACCAGGACATACTCCCGCTGTTCTATGGGCCATTCTTCTCTCTTTTTGACACCGTCCACATCGAGGTTGCTGATGGTCACCTTGAGCGAACCGCCCTCTTTCATGGCTTGCTTGCTGTTTTCGATTACGTTGTACAGGGCCTGGCTGATCTGGCTTTGATCGATATTGACGCGGTTTACCCCCGAGTCCACGCTGAAAACCGCCTGTACATTGGAACCGGAGAGAGCCAGTTCCACGGCTGACCGAGTCACCGCTTCAATGCCGACAACCCGCTTCACCGGATCGCCGCCCGAAGAAAAGGTGATAAATTTCTGGGTCAATGCGCGGGCCCGTTGCAGCGCGTGGACAGCATCCCGGAGTTCACTCTCGCAATCCTGGCCTCGTTTGAATTGAACCAGATTGATATTGCCCATGACGATGGTCATGAGATTATTGAAATCATGCGCTATACCACCTGCAAGCACCCCGATGGATTCGAGTTTTCGAGAACGCAGAAGATCCTCCTCCACCCGCTCCCGCTCAAGAATTTCCTTCTGCAGTTCGAGATTCGCCTGCTGGTACTCCTCGGTTCGCTCATCGACGAGTTGCTCGAGATGCTCCCTGTAGAGCTGGAGTTGTTCGGCGGTCTTTTTCCTGGCGGTGATATCCTCCATCAGGCCTTCGAGATATTTCATCTTGCCGGTATCGGAGCGGACCATTCTCAGATTGACCGTCAGCCAGATAATATCCTGGTTTTTCCGGCGGGCCCTGAGTTCGTAATTGATCACCGCCCCTTCTTTTTCCAGGCAAAGCAGAAGCTGGCGACGCGCGTGGTCGGAGAGCAGGGCATGATCGAGCACATTGGTGATCTCCTGTTGCATTTCGGCGGGGCTCGCGTATCCCATAATCGCTGCCGCCGCCGGATTGGCACTCTGGAGAGCGCATTGCGGGGTCAGCTGAAAAATACCGTCAAGTGCATTATCAAATATTTCCTTATAGTTATTTTCCGCCTTACGTAAATCGAGATAGGCTTTTTCGAGTTCTCGGTTGAATGCGGTGAGATGCCGAACGCGGAGGAAATAGAGCAGAGCGAACAAGCCGACGAGTGCGCTCAATATCGCGGTACAAAACCACCAGGTCTCGCAAACAGGCGTTCTCTCGCTGACCACCAGAGCGGCGGCATGGGCAAGGCCGTTGGTAGCATAAACAGGACCAAGAAACAACATCGCCAGGATGCTGAACCGGACACGCGGCACCGAAACCCGAAGGATCACAATCCGTAATAAGGACATAACAATATGCTTTTTCTAAATAATTACCTACACAACGTCGCCCCAACCAAGATTTTCATCCGCCTAACACTGCAAACATGGCGATTTCAAACGAAAACTTCCCGCCTGTCCGCCAACCGTACTATTGAAACATTACAATTTTCTGACCGGGAGGCTATGGCTCGTTAAAAATTTTGCACCAGGTGGTCGTCCGACTCCCTTTGCATTTAATTTAAGTATTGGAAAATAATAGTATTTTGAAAAATATAGGGCCGAGCCTAAATTAGAATCAATTGATTGTCAGGCACGACACATAATTTCCGCCAACTAAGGGCCCAACACGGGATTCGACCTATTCCGAAGGAAAACTTCTTGAATTTGTGAACGTTTACTTGAATTCCAGAGAAATAACAGGAGAAAATAAAAGAAACCGACTACGCCACGCCCTGTACTTTCAGCTAAGAGGTCATTGGATATTCAAATGAAATTTCCCCGTTATTTTCCCTTTCGCTCTTCTTCCCGCGCCAATCCGAGTCCGCTTCGCTCCTTGCCCAGGGGCATCTGGGCCCTGGGCTTCGTGTCGATGTTCATGGACATTTCCTCCGAGCTTATTCACAGCCTTCTGCCGGTTTTCATGGCCACGGTGCTCGGAGCTTCCATGAGCACCATTGGCATCATCGAGGGCGTAGCCGAAGCCACCGCGGCAATCACCAAGATTTTTTCCGGAGCGCTGAGCGACTATTTGAAAAAACGCAAACTTCTGGCCCTGCTCGGGTACGGACTGGCGACCTTGGTCAAACCGGTATTTCCCATGGCGCAGACCATCGGCTGGGTGTTCGGAGCCCGATTCCTCGACCGGGTCGGCAAGGGGATTCGCGGCGCCCCGCGCGACGCGCTGGTGGCCAATATCACCCCTGAGGAACTGCGCGGCGCCGCCTATGGCCTGCGACAATCGCTCGATTCTGTAGGCGCCTTTATCGGCCCGCTGGCAGCGGTGATACTGATGATCTGGCTGGCGGACAATATCAGGGCGGTCTTGTGGGTGGCGACCATCCCGGCCTTCCTTGCCGTGGCCCTGCTTGCCTTTGGAGTGCAGGACCCGGCAATCATCCGGGCAGAGAGCAAGACGAGTACGCCCTTCTCACTTGCCGATACAAAAGAACTGCCGTTTCGCTACTGGTTCGTCGTCCTGCTAGGCGCCATCTTCACCATGGCCCGTTTCAGCGAAGCCTTCCTCGTGCTGCGCGCCCAGGATGTGGGCATATCGATCGGGTATGTACCCGTGGTGATGATCGTGATGAATGTGGTGTACGCGGCCTCGGCCTACCCGGTTGGCGCGATCAGCGATCGGCGCGGCCATCGAGCTCTGCTGATCATCGGGCTGATCACGCTGATTTTCGCCGATCTGTTTCTGGCGGAGGCGACATCACCTTTTCCGGCTCTTGTCGGAGCGGCACTCTGGGGGCTGCATATGGGATTCACCCAGGGGCTGTTCGCCAAACTGGTGGCCGACACCTCACCGCGAAAACTGTACGGCACCGCCTTCGGCATCTTCAACCTGGTCACCGGGGTTTCCCTGTTGCTGGCCAGTGTTATCGCCGGCGAGGTGTGGAGTTCCTGGGGCGGACGCAGCACGTTTCTCACTGGAGCCGCATTCGCCGTTCTGGCCATGATAGGGCTGCTCATCAATCACCAGAAAATGGATTGACCCTCATCCCGGAAGAAGATCTCAAGGTGCCGGGTATCTCGCCGGTCAATACTCGCCGTCGAGATACCTGGCGCGGAGATGGGCGAGAAAATACTCCGGATTGGTTCCCTCACCCGTGGCGTTTCTGACAATATCCTGGGATTCCATGGTGCTGGCTTTGCTCCACACCTTATCCGCCAACCATGCGCGGACAAATTCCACCTCACCCCGCCCCAACCGGTCCCTCCAGTCGGGATGCCGTCTGCGAATCGCCGCGGCCAGTTGCGCCGCGTTCAAGGCGCCGATGGTGTAGGAAGGGAAATAGCCGAAAGAGCCGTCGGTCCAGTGGATATCCTGGAGACAACCGTCCCGGTCGTTGCCCCTTGTGGACAAGCCCAGATAGTGCCGCATCTTCTCATCCCAGAGCTCCGGAATGTCGTCCGGCTGCAGGGTGCCGTTCATCAGCGCGCTCTCAATCTCAAAACGCAGAATCACATGCAGCGGATAGGTGAGCTCATCCGCCTCGACCCTGATGAAGCTGGGAGCCACTCGAGTGCATGCTCGTCCAGATCAGGTCCTCGTCAAATCGTGCGGCATCGGGCAAGACCTCGCGGATATGCCGGGAAAAGAACCGCAAAAACGGTTGGCTGAGAAAGAGCTGCTTTTCAAACAGGAGACTCTGGCTCTCATGGATGCACATGTTGCGGGCATGTCCGATCGGCAGCCCCTCCCACTGGCGGGGCAGACCGCTCTCGTAGCTGGCATGGCCGGTCTCGTGCGCCGTCGCCATCAATGCTTCGGCAAACTCCGTGTCGCGAAACCGGGTGGTGATGCGCTGATCGCCCGGTCCCCCGGTGCTGAAAGGGTGCATGCTGACGTCCATCCGGCCGGCCTGGAAATCGAAGCCGAGACACTCCATGAGCTTGTGGTTGAGCCGTTGCTGATCGGCTACCGGATAGGCCCCGCGCAAGTCGATCGCCGGCTCCGGCTGGTGCTCGAGCACTTTCGCCAGCAAAACGGGAAGCTCCTCCTTCAAGCGGGAGAAGACCTCGGCGATGAAGGTGCTGCTCTCCCCAGCACAGTAGAGATCGAGCAGGGCGTCGTAGGGCGTGGGGAAGGTCGTCCTGCGCCACCGCCTGCCTGGCCTGAGCCTCCTCCCGAGAGAGGTTGACCACTTCCCGGAAGTTGGCGAGAAAACCCGGCCAATCGTTTTCCTTGCGCTGGGTGCGCCATCCGTGTTCGCATTTCGAGCCGGCCAGGGATTTTGCCTTCACCAGCTGGGAGGGTAGACAGGCCCCATGCTGCCACTCGCGCCGCATCTCGAGGATGCTGCGCCGTCGATACAGGATCTTTCTCCTGCCCGTCCGCCGCATCGAGCAACTCCTCCATGTCGTCGGCCGTCAGCATCTCATGGCGCATGGCGGCCAGTTCGGCGATAGATTTTGCCCGGCTCTCATTTCCCCCGGGGGGCATCATCACCAGCTGATCCCACTGCAGAAAGGTGATTGCATGATCCAGCTGGGCGAGCCGCTGAAATCTCTCCTCCACTACCCGGTACGCTTTCCCCATTGCTTCCTCCCGTGTTTATAGGAACATTTCATTATATCTCTATTCGAAAAAAGGCGATTTTTTCGCCATCGCGCCGTTAGAGCATTTTACCGCCATGCCGATACTCCTGCAGCGACTTGGGATCGATAAGAATTTTCCCTCTTTCCCGGGTCGCCTGCAATTCGCCGAAGTCCAGCAGCTGATAGATGACCCTTCTGCTGACCCCAAGGAGTTTCGCCGCTTCCTTCACCGTGATCTCAACCGGTAATATATCGATCTGAAACGAATTCGCCATAGTGTTTCCCCCTTCTGCGCAAGTAATTTGCAAGGCAAAACATTTGCATCTTGCATTCATATTCCGGGGTAACCGTTCACCAGTGCCCCGGATTGGCGCAGGTAAGCGCAGCCCCCGAACTGGCTGACGGGCTAGGAGCTTATCCCCAGGCCGTGCCAGGATGGGGTACTGGTGAACGGTTACAGTCTGGTTGAAAGTGTAAGCATGATAGAAGCCATTGACCAAATCAACGCCCGAGGGAGAGCCTGAAAAACAAAGGGGATGACGAAATTCTTTCGCCATCCCCTGAGACTTTTTTCGCGCCTGGTAGCGCTTAAAAAACTGTTACAACCCAATATCAGCAGCAATCCCCTGCATGGCCGCAAGACTGAGCTCGCAGAACTCGGCAAGCGGAATGCCCACCGCCTCGCACTCGGCGATGATCTCCCGGTTGGCGCCCCGGGCAAAAGCCTTCTCCTTGTACCGCTTCTTCACCGACTTGGGTTTCACCGAGGCCAGCTTCTTGTCTGGGTAGACCAGGGTGGTGGCGACAATCAGGCCGGTTATGGTCTCCCCGGCTGCCAGACTGTGGTGCAGCGGCGAGGTTCGTTCCTTGCCGGGATGGGCAGTGAGATTGTGAAGACAGATTGCTTCGATAATGAGCGGATGCACCCCGTTTTCCTTGAGGATTTGGGCTGTCAAGGTGGTATGGGTTGCTAAATCAGGATCCAGCTCCGCGTCGAGATCATGCAGCAGCCCGGCCAAACCCCACAGTTCCTGGTCTTCGCCGAGACGGGCGGCCAGGGCCCGCATGACCGCTTCAGAGGCAAGCGAATGGTTCACCAGGTTAGGGTTGCGCAGATGCTTTTTGACCAGAGCCAGAGCTTTTTCACGGTCTATGCCATAGTCCATGAGAGATTCCTCCGTATGCCAGCCGAGACTTCACGACGTTTCTCAACCGATTCTTCCAGGTTAGTATTTCAGTCCCACCCTCTCCCGAACCAGATCCAGGGTGACCGTGGCCTTCTCTCGCGCTCGCTCCCCACCTTTGGCGAGAATTGCCCTGAGCGAACTCGGATCGGCGAGAAATTCCGCCTTCTTCTTGCGGGCTTCGGCAAATTTTTCGCTGATCAGCTCGAAGAGTTCCAGTTTGATGTAGCCGTAAGCGGCGCCGCCGTCGATATAGAGTGAGCGGACTTCCGCCAGGCGTTCGGGTGCGGCGAACAATTTGAAAATATTATAGAGATTGCACTTGTCCGGATCTTTTGGGTCCTCCACCGGGGTGGCATCGGTCTCGATGGCCATAATCCGTTTCTTGAGCGGTTTTCCCTCGAGGAAAATGGGGATGGTATTGCCATAGGACTTGGACATCTTCTGGCCGTCCAGACCGGGGACGATGGCTGTCGTCTCATTGATGGCGGGTTCGGGAACAACGAAGGTCTCGCCATACTCGTTGTTGAACTTCTGGGCCAGATCCCGAGCCACCTCGAGATGCTGCTTCTGGTCCTTGCCCACCGGGACCTGATCGGCCTGATACAGCAGAATATCGGCTGCCATCAACACCGGATAGGAAAACAGGCCGTGACTCGGCATGATCCCCTTGGCGACCTTGTCCTTGTAGGAATGGCAGCGTTCGATGAGACCCATCGGCGCCAGGGTGGAGAGTACCCAGGTCAGCTCGCACACTTCGGGGACATCGGACTGGACCCAGAAGATGCATCTTCGGGATCGAGGCCCAAGGCCAGGAAATCCGCCGCCGCCTCCAGTGTTCCGGTGAGCCAGCTTCTGCGCCTCCTGCACTGAAGTCAAGGCATGCAGATCGACGATGAAGACATAGAGTTCCGAGTCTTCCATATGGGAGATCATCGTCTTCATCATGCCGAAATAATTGCCGATATGGAGTTGCCGGAGGGTTGGATGCCGGAGAAGTATTTTCATGCTATCAAGACTGGTTGATTTTATTGAGGTGTGGATACTTGCCGTAGCGACTCACCGATTCGGCCCCCAAAAGAGCCAAGCCTGTGCCCAAGTTCGCATACCATAGCGTAAAACACAAAAAAATGGGGAGTGAGGAAAACCATTTTCCTCACTCCCCGCTGATTTTTTCGCCGGCAATCGGCGCTCTCCGGGAAGCTGTAGGGTTACTTCACTTCCTCAAAGTCCGCATCGACGACATCGTCGTCGTCTTTGCTGCCCGAGGTTCCACCGGCAGCGCCGCCACCGCCCCTCGCCTTCGCCGGGTTCTCCTTCGAGGCCTGGGCATACATCATCTCGGCGAGTTTATGGGAAGCATTGGTCAAGGGCCTCGACGGCGTCTTGATGGCTTCCGACATCGTCGCTGTCCATGACCTCTTTCACATTGGCCATCTCTTTTTCCACGTTGGACCTTGGTGTCTGCATCGACCTTGTCGCCGAGATCCTTGAGGCTCTTTTCGGTGGCATGGACAACGGCATCCGCCTGGTTCCGGGCTTCGACCAGTTCTTTGCGGTTTTTATCCTCCTCGGCATGGAGTTCGGCATCCTCTGTCATCCGCTTGATTTCATCTTCGGTAAGACCGGAGGAGGCGGTGATCCGGATGGATTGCTCCTTGCCGGTGCCCAGGTCCTTGGCGGAGACATGGAGGATGCCGTTGGCATCGAGATCAAACGTTACCTCGATCTGCGGCACGCCTCGGGGAGCGGGCGGGATATCGGTCGAGCTCGAATCGGCCGATGGTCTTGTTGTCCTGGGCCATCTCCCGCTCACCCTGCAGCACATGGATGGAAACCGCCGGCTGGTTATCCGCCGCGGTGGAGAAGACCTGGCTCTTCTTGGTCGGCACGGTGGTGTTCTTTTCGATCAGTTTGGTCATGACACCGCCCAAGGTCTCGATCCCCAGAGACAGCGGAGTGACATCGAGCAGCAGAACGTCTTTGACGTCGCCCTGGAGAACACCGCCCTGAATGGCGGCACCGATGGCAACCACCTCGTCCGGGTTAACGCCCTTATGCGGATCCTTGCCGAAGATCTCCTTAACCTTTTCCTGCACTTTCGGCATTCTGGTCATGCCGCCGACCAGGATGACCTCGTCGATATCCGAGGCCTACAGGCCGGCATCTTTCAAAGCGGTCCGGCAGGGGCCGACGGTGCGTTCGATCAGATCTTCCACCAGGCTCTCGAGTTTGGCCCGGCTGAGCTTGATGTTGAGATGTTTCGGGCCGGAAGCATCGGCAGTAATAAACGGCAGGTTGATATCGGTCTCCATGGTGGTGGAGAGCTCCATCTTGGCCTTTTCCGCTTCTTCCTTCAGACGCTGCAGGGCCATCTTGTCGCTGCGCAGATCGATGCCCTGGTCGCGATTGAACTCGTCGGCCAGCCAGTTGACAATCCGCATGTCGAAGTCTTCGCCGCCGAGGAAGGTATCGCCGTTGGTCGATTTCACCTCGAAAACGCCGTCGCCGATCTCGAGGATCGAGATATCGAAGGTGCCGCCGCCCAAGTCGAAATACGGCGATTTTTTCCTCGCCTTTCTTGTCGAGACCGTAGGCAAGGGAAGCCGCGGTCGGCTCGTTGATGATCCGCTGCACGTTGAGCCCGGCGATCTTGCCGGCATCCTTGGTTGCCTGACGCTGGGAATCGTTGAAGTAGGCGGGCACGGTCACCACCGCGTCGGTGACTTCTTCGCCGAGATACTCTTCGGCGGTCTGTTTCATCTTGGCCAGCACCATGGCGGAGATCTCCGCAGGCCGATAGACCTTGCCGGAAACCTCCACGGCCACGCTGCCGCTGGATCCTTCCACGATCTTGAAGGGACTGACCTCCATGGATCGCCGCACTTCGGGATCGGTGAATTTCCGGCCGATAAGCCGCTTTATCGCGTACAGGGTTCTCTCCGGATTGGTCACCGCCTGGCGTTTGGCTACCTGACCGACCAGGCGGTCGTTATCGGCAAAGGCGACGACCGAGGGCGTCGTCCTGTTGCCTTCAACATTGGCGATGACCTTCGGATCACCACCCTCCATGATCGCCACGCACGAGTTGGTGGTTCCCAAATCTATTCCGATAATTTTACCCATGTCTACTTTCTCCTTATATATAGCTGAATCGGACTGGTTCGACCTTCCGAGAATCCTCTAATTTATTGTGTAAAATCTGCAGTGTTCGACCCTTTGTAAGTTGGTCATCTTCCACGGTTTGTCAAGTGAGGGCCCAAGATTTTTCGCGATCTCCAGACCTTGCTCAACCCTCTGCCTTCCCCGAGGAAACGACGACTCTGGCGGCCCGCAGCAAGCGGTCCTTGAAGAAGTATCCCTTCTCGAACTGGCTGACCACATGATTGGCCGGCACCGTGTCGCTGTGCTCCATTGTAAGGGCTTCCTCCTGGTTGGGATCGAACGGTTTTCCAACCGCCTCGACGGGTTTGACCTCGAACTTTTCCAACGTTGCCAACAGGCTTTTCAAGGTCAGCTGCACCCCTTCGAGCAGGGCGGCGAGATTCTTCTCGGCATCGGCGCCGTCCACGACTCCCTGGTCGATGGCTCGCTCGAGATTGTCGACCACCGGCAGGATCTCCCTGAAAATCTGCTCGCCGGAATACTTCAAGGCCGTGAGGCGCTCGCGTTCCATGCGCTTCTTGAAATTCTCGTAGTCGGCAGCCAGTCGCAACATCTTGTCCCGCAGGTCGGCAGACTCTTCCTGGGCCGAGGCGAGCAACTGAGCCATGTCCTGCACCTCGGTCTCCGGACCTGCCTCGCCGGCTTCCGAAGATGATTCGGCATCTGCTTCATCGGGCCTTATCTCAGCTTCAAGCTTCTCGTTTTCGTCCTGAAGAGTATTTTCTTTATTCTCCACGCTTACCTAAACCTCCACTGTGTACTCACTCATAAAAATCTTCTGCCGCCCGGAGCCAGCAGGCCCTCCCGGCATGTAACCGTTCACCGGTTCGGCCAAAAGCCGGCCATACCACTGAGCTGTAAACGTTCACCAGTGCTCCGGCCTGGTGCAAACAGACCTTTTGGCGCCATAAGCCCGTCAACTCCGCACCACGGCCCGATCGTGCCAAAATGGGGGGTACTGGCGAACGCTTGCCCCGGTACAACCCCAAAACTTGTGCGAACAATAAGTAGCCAAGCTCCATTGTCAAGATTCTTGGCGCCAATAGTTTGGAATTATTTTATCCTGCAAGCTCTTCCACTTACGCCGCGAGCCGTGTTTCTTCTCAGCACCTCTTTCGGCTCCAGTGCATCGCTATCGCCCCCACGGGTTCCGAGAAGAAACCTCGCGATTGCACATGCAAAGAGACAATCCCGCTCACCCCTGCTCATACCGGTTGAGCTTGTTTTGCAGCGTCTTGCGGGTAATGCCGAGCCGCCGGGCGGCCTCGCTCTTGTTGCCTCCGGTTTCCCGCAGGGTCTCCAGAATCAACACCTTTTCGGCTTCGTGCAGCGACGCCGGCTGTTCTCGGGTGACGGCTTCGCTCTGCTCGCCAGCGTACTGCTGCACCGAAAGCGGCAGGCTCTTGCCGGTCAGCTGGTCGCCGCGCATGAGGATGATGCCGCGTTCGATGGCGTTTTCCAGCTCCCGCACATTGCCGGGCCAGTTGTACCGGCAGAGCATCTCAAGGCAATCCGGAGTAATCCTGGAGACGGTCCGCCGGTTTTTTTCGGCGAACTTCGCGACGAAATGGCGAGCCAGAAGCGAGACATCGTCGCCCCGATCCCGGAGCGGTGGCACCGTCAGCATCACCACATTGAGCCGGTAATAGAGATCCTCCCGGAAGTTCCCCGCCTTCACCTCGTCTTCAAGGTTGCGGTTGGTGGCGGCGATGATGCGCACGTCCACATGGACGGTCTCCTCACCGCCCACCCGCTGCAGCTCCTGTTCCTGCAAAACCCTGAGCAACTTGACCTGCATGGCCTGGGAGGTCTCGCCAATCTCATCGAGAAACAGGGTGCCGCCGTCGGCCTGAACGAACTTGCCGTCCCGCTGCCGGTCGGCGCCGGTAAAGGCGCCTTTTTCATGGCCGAACAACTCGGATTCCAGCAAACTCTCTGCCAGGGCGGCGCAGTTGACTTTCACAAACGGTCCGCTTTTCCTTTCACTCCCGGTGTGCAGCGCCTCCGCCACCAGCTCCTTGCCGGTGCCCGACTCGCCGTAGATCAATACCGTGGCCTCGGTGGGGGCCACATAACCGATCATGTCGAGCAGCTCCTGCATCGGCTGTGAGCTGCCGATGATCGACGTGGGCGGCGGGGGGCCCTCCACCTGCGGCTCCTGGCGTTTGCGGGCCACCTGACCATGATCGACCGCCCTCTCGAGCGCCAGGTGGAGTCGATCGAAATCAAGCGGTTTGGTCAGATAATCATAGGCGCCTTCCTTGATCATCAACACCGCGTCGTCCACCGAGGAATAGGCGGTCATGAGAATCACCGGCAGGGCTGGTCGCAATTCGTGAATACGCCGGAAGGCCTCGCGGCCGTCCATCTGCACCATGCGGATATCCATCAGCACGGCGACGTACTCGTTTGCCTGCACCGCCGATACCGCGGTGCTGCCGTCATCCGCCTCTGCGCACCGCCAGCCCCATTCCCCCAAAAGGGAGCGGAGCATGTAACGGTGCACCTGCTCGTCGTCGACCACCAGTACTGTCTGGTTTTTCTGTAATTTTCCCACTATCTTGTCCTTTTCGGGGATTGTCGAACCTCTTTGAACACAACTCGTCGAGGAGTTGGCAAACAATGACGAAATATGTGTCCATCGCCAGGGAAAAGCAAGCAGAAATACACACTTTTTTCAAAGGGAAAGCGCCCACCCCACTTCCCGCCCCCTGTCCTCCGTCCCAGAGAGGAGCACCACCCGATACCGCCGAAACGCGAGAGACCACGAACGTTCGCAACACTTGTCAAACGGGCCAGGAAAAGGTAAGAGAGGATTCTCTTACGCGAGCGTGCGGCAGGGTGATACACCACTCGGCCGGGGCCTTACCAACAGGGAACTGCCATGAAAAAACTCACTATTCTCACCACCGGCGGCACTATAGACAAGATCTATTTCGATGCCAAAAGTGAATACGAGGTCGGACCACCCAACATCGAACGGGTGCTCGGCGAACTCAACCTCGCCCTTTCCTACACGATCACTCCGCTTTTTCGCAAGGACAGCCTGGAGATAACCGACGCCGACCGGGCGGCCGTCCGGCAGGCGGCGGCAGCGGCGGGCACCGATCTCATCCTCATTACCCACGGCACGGACACCATGGCGGAAACCGCCCAGGCGCTCATGGGCTTATCCGGGAAAACCATCGTGCTCACCGGCGCCCTGGAGCCCGCGCTGTTCAAGACCAGTGATGCGCTGTTCAACATCGGCTGCGCCATCGGCGCCGTGCAGGCCCTGCCACCAGGGGTGTACATCGCCATGAACGGCGCCATCTTCACCGCCGGCAACGTGCGTAAGAACCTCGCAGTCAACAGATTCGAGGAGATCATGCCCGAGGGCCGGGATTAACCCGTTGAACACCCTCTACTTTTCAAAACTATAGAGCAGATCGGCTCCGGTCGAATCCCCGGACGTCTTCGATTCCAGGGAAAAGCCGGAGCCGAGGCTGTAGCGAATCGACACTTCCCCCTTCTGGTCGAAGAGGTTGTGGTCGTAACCGATGTAGAGCTCTTTGGTCAGCCGCTTGCCGACCACCAGCGACATGTTCTCGTCGGCAGCGGTTCCCTGCAGCGACACATCGGCCAGCGGCAGCAGGCTGGAGAGGCTGTTGACCAGGCTGGCGCTCTTTTCGAGCCCGAGGGCGATCGCCACGGAACTGAGCAGATTCTCGTCCTTTTTACCGGTATCCGACATGGAGCGGCCGACCACCATATAGGCCAGGATGTCGCTGTCTTCCATGTAGGGGTCGGAAAACAGCTTGAACTGGAGATTGTCCACGGTACCGCTCACATCGACGCCAACCTTGATGCTGCTGCCGTTGACATCCTTCTGGGCCACAACCTTCTGGGCCCGCAGATCGATGCCGGGATTGTCGATTGGCCCGCCCTGAAACAGCACCTTGCCTCGGGCTATGTCCAGGGTTCGTCCATAGATGGAAAAGATGCCCTTTTTCATGGTGAGCACCCCTTCCCCGACAATAAATTCCCCAGCCGCCTTTTTCACTTTGAGACTACCGTGCAGAAAGCCTTTCAGGCCGTATCCCTTGAGCTGCACGTCGTCGCCGAGATCGACCTGCAGAGAGGTGGCAAAACTCCAGCTCTCGGCCGGCTTCGCCTCCTTCGCCCCTACGTAGACCACATCGTCGGAGACATCGACCGAATTGTTCATCTCCTCGGGGGTAAGCATGGCGTGGGGCACCGTGAGCCGGCCGGTCAGAACGCCACCATTCTCGTCGAACACCATGCGCACATCGGGACTGGTGCGAATCTCGTACTCCGGCAGATCAAAGGTATCGAAATCCTTGCCGACCAGGTGAAAATCCCCCTTCACCCCGTCCCCGGAGATGGTGAGGTCCCCGGTTGCCTGCAACCGACCGGGACCGGAAGCGGCATCGCCCTGGATATGAATGGTGTTGCCGGTGCCGGTGAGCTGAAAGCTCACGTCATGCATACCAATGCCCCAGGAGGGCAGATCGATTTTCCCTTTCTTGAGCACCAGCGTGCCGCGAGCCACCGGCCTCACCAGCGACCCGGAGAGGGCAAGCTTGCCGGTCAGCGAACCCGAGGGGTGCACCGTATAGCGGGTAAGAAGCGCCACAAACCCGAGATCCTTGAGATCGATATCGGCCGTTCCCTGTAGCGGTATTCTGGTCGGGGAGACGTCGAAACTGCCGAAACCGGGGCTGCGCATGGTGAGATAGCATTTGCTGCCGTCGGCGAAGTCGGCCTTGAAATCCGAGAGCAGCAACCGATCGGCGAGCCGCACGGTAAGCGTCGCCCTGCCCGGCGCCAGATGCTGCCATTCGGGTTCGTGGTCGCCAATACGGGCATCCGCCACCTCGATATCGGCATTTGCGGCGGTTACGCGGTGCATATCGCCCGCGGCGAAAAGCGTGGCGGTGCTGGCGCCCGTCAGGGGTTGCGGCAAATCGAGCAGGGCGGAGAGCGGGGAGAGCTCGAGGTGCTGCCAGGCCAATCGTCCCTGCCACTGCCCGTTTTCACGCTCCCACTGAGCCGAGAGACAGATCTTTTGCGCGCCCGCCCCAAGGCAGAGCTTTTTACTTGAAGCCTGCCTGGCGCCGAGGATGACCGGAGCTTTGCCGGCTTGTCTCCAGGAGCCGTAGTCCGGTGAGGACATCGCAATATCGTGCACTGTTCCCGACCAGGTGTAATCCGTGCCGAGAGCGCCGCTGGCCTCAAGTTTTGCACGGCTCGTCCCGGAGCTCAACCGCAAAACGAGCTCATGCTTTTGGGCCGAGCCGGTCAGGGTCAGATCGAGGTTGTCCACAGCCCTTGTCCCATGACGCAGGTCGCTGCCATGGAGCCGCGCCGCAACCTTGGCGGTCGCCTCCAGACCTCCGGCGAACTCGCCGCGCAACCGGGCGATCGAATAATCCTCGTACCCGAGGCCATCGGCCTCAAGCCGGGCTTTGAGATGCGGCAGCTTTCGGCTGCCGTTCACCGTGCCGTGCAGATCCAGCCGGCCGGCAGCGCCCTTCACGGTCTCACCGAGATCGGCGGAGGCAAGCGAAACCGAAAGATCCAGCATATCACCCGCGGTACCACCGATCTCCAGGGTGGAGCCGCCGCTGGCAAGCCGGATATGGTCCAGCAGCAACGTGTGATCGGCAAACCGCGCCGCGCCGCTTCCTCGCACCGGATAGCCGCGCACAGTGCCGTGCAGGGAAGCAAGCCGCATCTGAGCGCTCACTTTGCCCGCATCGATGGTGCCGTCGGTGGTCAGCTGGAGGTCGACGGCGCCAGGATAGTCAGCCTGGATCAATGCGGGGTCGAAACTCTCAAGCGATACACCGGCCCGCCAAACAAGGGCAGTGCGCCAGTTCGCCAGACCGTGCGCCATCTCCGCCCGGCCGTCGATCAGCAATCGGGATCGGCCGTTTTCCAGGCGCAGGGCCTCAAGGGTTACGGAAGAGTCATCCACTTTGATACGGCCACCGCCTTTGAGCGGATAGTTTCGCAACGTTCCGGAGAGAGAATGCACCTCGGCTGTACCGGCGATTTTTCCACGATTGAAGCTCCCGCTTACGGTCAACTCGCCGGAAACCGTGCCCGGATACGCCGCATCGAGCTTGCCGGTCTGTATTTTTGTCAGCAGCAGCCGCGCACTCCCTTTCAGGCCGTCGTTCCAGGAAAAGATTCCTTCCGTCACTTCCGCCTGGCCCGCATCCCCGGAAACCATAAGTTGTTTGAGCCGCGCCTGTTGCAGATCGCCGGTGAGCGATCCGTGGAGACTGAACGGCGCCTTCGGCCAGTCCCCGCGCACATCGGCGAGATGGAACTCAGTCGCCACGAGAGCGGCCTGCCAGGAAAGCGTGCCGAAGAGATCGGAGATCTCACCAGTGAGGCTGGCGACGGAGGGCCGGGTGAGAGTGAGCGCAACCGCAAGCCGCGCCAGGGTGCCGTGCAGCCCGAATTGTGCCGCCAAAGGTTTGTGTTTATTGCCCCCGCCGGCGGCCTGCAGGCTGCCTTTGAGGTCGACCTTCCAGCTGCCGGTGGTATCGATCGTCCCTTGAAGCCTGCTGCTGAAATCGGGGGCGGCAAGTTCGAACTCCGGCACCCGCAAGCGGTGGGAAGCCCCGGAAAACGAGAAGGAGAGCCGATCCACCTCGGTCGCTTTGCTCCCGTCTTCCCCATAGAGCCGCAGGTGGCGGCACAGCAACTTGTCTACCCGCAGGGGAAGCGGCAAGGCCACACTCGGCGGCCCCGCTGGCGGCCCGGAAGCAGCCTCGCCTTTGGTTTTCTTTATAAAGACATCGATATCGCTGGCCACAACCCGCACCAGGTGAAGCCGTCCGGCAAGCAGCTCCCCGGGTCGCCAGGCGGTGGAAAGCTCCCCGATAGTAACCCTGGCCGCGTCGGTCACGATTTCCGCTTTCTGCAGCCGCCAGGAGGTGAACAGGGCGCCGTTCACCGTACCGACCCGCAGCGCCCCGGCCGAGAAACGGGAGGCGGCATCGACCAGCAATCGCAGCCCGGTTTGGGTGGCGCCCAGCCAGATCAGCCCGAGCAGACCGATGACCAGCACGAAAATGAGATAACGCACCAGCCGTTTCACAGATCCGCCCCCACGCTAAGATGCAGCCGCAGCGGAAAGCCGCCTTCGACGATGGCGCTCGCCACATCAACCCGAATCTGCCCGAAAGGCAGACGGTAGCGCACGCCAACCCCGGCGCCCTGCTTGAAAGCGAGGTTGAAGTCGTTAAAGGCGTTACCCACGTCCCAGAAAGCGGCAACGCTCCAGTCCTCGGCGACCTGCCGCTCCAGCTCCAGGCTGCCGACCACCAGATAGCGGCCACCCACCACCGTGCCCGAGGAATCGGTTGGGCCGATCGATTTGTAGGCGTAGCCCCGAATGGACTGGTCGCCACCGGTATAGAACCTTAGCGATGGCGGCAGCTCGTCGATGGAGTTCACCGCCGTCGCTCCCAGATCGCCACGGCCGATCAACCGCCAGCGGGGCATCAGGGTGAGGATCACCTTGCCGCTCAATGTCCCTTTTATAAAGGTGACATCCGACCCCACATACTCGTCCGCGCCGCTGACGCTGGCGGTGATTTCCAGGCCGTAGTGGGTATCGAGCAGGTTGTCGGCCCAGATCAGGTTGCCGGTGAGCGTAGGCAGAAACAGCTGCGAGTGCCCTTCGGTCACGCCGACGCTGTATTTCTCATCCCGATAGTCGATGGAACCGCCGTAACTGACCAGCTCGCCGTTATGGGAGAGTCCGGTGCCGATGGTGAAGAGTTTGGTGTCGGTGTCATTCCAGGTTTGATCGTTATACGACACCCGATATTCCAGCTGGTCGTACCTGGGATTTCCCAAGGGCACGTCGTAGTTCAACCCAAGCGTGTTCTCGTACTGGCTCACCTGAGCGCTACCGCGCAGTTTGTGGCCGCGGGTGTTCAAGAGTCTGTTGTGCCATTTGAATTTCACCCTGGGACCGGTATCGGTTGCATAACCCAGACCGAAGCTATAGCGATTGAGATGCTCGGGCATCCCCAGCCGGACGATCACCGGCACCGCCAGCCCCTTGGCCGCCGTCAGCCTGCCCTCCACCACCACATTACTGAAATAGTCGGTACGATACAGGGTGTTTCTGAGTTCGGTCAATTTGGCGGGCCGGTACGGATCGCCCGTCCGGTACGGTAGATACCGTTGCAAGAGCTGGGTGCGCAGGCCCTGCTGCTCGAAGGTGGTCTCGCCGAAGACGAATTGTGGACCGGTATCGAGCACAAGGCGAATATCAGCCTGGCGGGTTTGTCGATTGATCCGCAATACGTGTACGGTAAAACGGGCCTTTACAAACCCCTCCCCCAGGGCGATGTTGATGAGCCGTTTCTTGCCGTTTTCGTATTCCCCCTGATTGAGAATCTGTCCCTGTTGCAGCGGAAACTGCTCCTGGGCAAAGAGGAAGATCTGCCGGGATTTGCCCGGCCCCTCTACCTTGACACTGAGATTGCGGACCCGCACCGGCTTGCCGAGGTAATGGCGAATGCAGCCTGGTAATCGCCCCCCTTATGGGTCAGGTTGGAGGTAATGGTCGGATCATAATACCCGTACGGAGCAAGCGCCGAACGGATATCTTCGCCCGATTGTCGATAGAGAATCCGGATATCGTTGGCGCTGAGTTGCGGATTCTTTCGGTGCAGATACAGACCGAGCCGGGCCATAACGTTGCTGTGCAGCTCCCCGCGGACCCCGGTAATCGAAACCTTGAGGCTTACGGCAAAGGCGGTGACGGGAGGCAACACCAGCACACAGATGAGCAATAGGATTCGACAATACAAGGCAGGTATATTATTAGGGTATGAGGCTTTGAGATTTGCAGCGATATTCTCCACCGGTATTGTACTACACTTCGCTTAATTTTAAAGATGAATAACCATTCTCTTCTTATTTCCAAGGTGATCAACGGCGGCTGGGGCCTCGGCCGGCGCGACGACGGCCGACTGGCCATGGTCCGGTACACCCTGCCCGGCGAACGGGTCACCGTAAGCCTCGAGGAAGCCAGGAAAGATCACGACCTCTGCCGACTCCGCCAGATCGACCAGGCCTCCGCTTCGCGGGTGGCCGCTCCCTGCCCGTATTACGGGGACTGCGGCGGCTGCGACCTGCAGCACGCGTCGTACGACGAACAGCTGCGGCTCAAACAAGACATCGCTCTCGACCTGCTCACCCGGCAGTTCGCCGGTCCCGAAACGCCGGAGCTAGCCTGCGGCGTCGAACCGACACTGGCCTCGCCTTGCGCCCTGCACTATCGGCAACGCATCCGACTATTGGCGGACCGGCATGGGGCGGAGTGCGGTTTCCGCCGCTACCGCAGCCATGATATCGTGGCCATAGAGCGGTGCCTGATCGCCCGCGAGGAACTCAATCAGGCCCTGGCTGCACTGCGCGCCCTGGCCGTCTTCAGGCAACTGCTCGCGCTCACCGCCGAGCTGGAACTGCTGTTCAACCCCGACACCGCCCGGGTTACCGCCCTGTTTCATCTGCGCCGCAAGCCACGCCCTGCCGATTTCGGCGCCGCAGCTGATCTGCTTGCGGCCGTAGAGGTTCTCGAACGGGTCTTTTTTCAGGGAGAACACTTCCCGCTTACCCCGGCCGCCCCAAAGGATGGCGGCAATCGGCTGAGCATTACCTATCCCGCCGGCAGCGGACCTGCAGCGCAGCCGCTGGTCCTGGGGTGGGAAGTAGGCGGCTTTTGCCAGGTCAACTTGGAGCAGAACCTGCAGCTGATCGGGCTGGCGGTCGAGCTGGCCGAGATAGGTTCGCACGACAGGGTCCTCGATCTCTTTTGCGGCATGGGCAATTTTTCGGTTCCCTTGGCCCGCCGGGCCCACTGCCTGCTCGGCCTCGAAGGGCAAGGCGCAGCCATCCGCAGTGCCAGGGAAAACAGCGCGCTGGCCGGTCTTGTCAATACCACCTTTCGCAAGGCGCCGATCCATGCGGGCGCCCTCGAGCTCATCGCTGCCGGCGAGCGGTTCGATTGCCTGGTCGTCGACCCGCCAAGGCAAGGAATTCCCGGACTGGCCGGGCGCTTGCACGAATTCCACCCTCGGCGACTTGTGTATATCTCCTGCGATCCAGCCACCCTCTGCCGCGACCTGGTGGAGCTGTGCGTCACCGGTTTTATCATCAAAAAGATCCAGCCGGTTGATATGTTCCCCCAGACCCATCACGTCGAGACTGTTGTATTACTGGAAAAGAATTGACAGAAAAGCCAATTCCCGGTAATTCCTAAGAAGAGTTGTAAATGCACGACAGCGGCAGATTTCTGCCGCTTTTTT
Organism: uncultured delta proteobacterium; assembly: GCA_963745265.1. GTDB lineage: Bacteria > Desulfobacterota > Desulfobulbia > Desulfobulbales > Desulfocapsaceae > Desulfopila. Next base: position 46,559 of record CAVUXQ010000021.1, on the reverse strand, counting down.
TTATCGCTTTCTCGCTTAAAGAGTTCCCTTCATCTCCTTCCATTGTCAGAAAATCATGAACAAAGATAACCAAATATTGCAGCAACGACGTGAAAAGGCGGAAGCGCTCGCCGATCTGGGCGTCAAACTCTACAGCAACACCTTCAAGCCCGCCAATGTCGCGGCCGAGATCCTGCCCAGGGGTGAGGCGCTCGAACCGGAAGAACACGAAGCCGGCAGTGCCAAGTATTCAGTTGCCGGACGCATCATGTCCATGCGCAAGTTCGGCAAGGCCGCCTTTGTTCACCTTGCCGACCGGAGCGGACGCATTCAGGTCTATCTGAAGCGGGACGTGCTGGGGACCGAGTGCTTCGCCCAATTCAAGAAGTGGGATATCGGCGACGTGGTCGGCGTCGAGGGCACGCTGTTCAAGACCAAGATGGGCGAGCCCTCCATCCAGGCCGAGGCCGTCACCATGATCTCCAAATCCATGCGGCCCCTGCCGGAAAAATGGCACGGACTCACCGATGTCGAGACCCGCTACCGCCAGCGATACGTGGATCTGATCGTCACCCCCGAGAGTCGCGAAACCTTCAGGAAACGGGTGGAAATCATCCGACTGGTGCGCGAATTTCTCAACAATCTCGGGTTCATGGAGGTGGAAACCCCGATGATGCAGGCGGTGCCCGGCGGCGCCACCGCCAAGCCCTTCCGGACCCATCACAACGCGCTCGCCATGGATCTCTACCTGCGCATCGCCCCGGAACTCTACCTCAAACGCCTTCTGGTGGGCGGATTCGAGCGGGTCTTCGAGATCAACCGCAATTTCAGAAACGAGGGACTCTCCACCCGCCACAACCCCGAGTTCACCATGCTCGAGTTCTACCAGGCCTATGCCACCTATCACGACCTGATGGACCTCACCGAAGACATGATCTCTTCGATCTGCCAGGCGGTGAACGGTACCATGAAGATCACCTATGAGGGCGCTCCTGTTGATCTCACGCCCCCATGGCGGCGGCTGACCATGGACGAGGCGCTGGTTGAAATCGGCGGCATCGACGCGGCGCTGCTTGGCGACGATGCGGCGATCATCGCCCTGGCCAAGGAAAAGGGCATCCAACTCGAAGCCCAGGCCGGCCCGGGCAAGGCCAAGACCGAGCTGTTCGAGCTGCTGGTGGAAGAACAACTGATCGACCCCACCTTCATCACCTCCTATCCCACCGAAGTCTCACCGCTGGCGCGCAGAAACGAAGAAGACCCAACGGTCACCGACCGCTTCGAGCTCTTTATCACCGGCCGCGAACTGGCCAATGCGTTTAGCGAACTCAACGACCCGGTGGATCAGCTGGCGCGCTTTGAAAAACAGATCGCCGAACGGGGCGACGACGAGGAGATCCACCCCGAACTCGACGCGATTACATCCGCGCCCTGGAGTACGGCATGCCTTCCGCCGCCGGCGAGGGCATCGGCATCGACCGGCTGGTGATGCTGCTCACCGACGCCCCTTCCATCCGGGACGTCATCCTCTTTCCGCACCTCAAACCGGAATCGGACCGGCCAGGAAAAAGAAAAGACCAAACCCGAAGGCGAGGAGGCGTGAGGCTGCAGGCGAACGCCATGTACGAATGGTTCATCAGCCTGCGCTACCTGCGGGCCAAGCATAAACACGGATTCATCTCGCTGATCTCCTTTCTCTCCGTGGCGGGGATCACCGTCGGGGTGATCGCCCTGATCGTGGTGCTGGCGGTCTATTCCGGTTTCACCGACGGATTGCGTGACCAGATCCTGGGGGTCAACTCGCAGATCATCGTCCAGCGCTACGCCGGCTCGATCAGCAACTACGAAGAGGTGCGCAACAAAATCCTCTCGGTGCGCGACGTGACCGGGGCTACCCCCTACCTCTACGTCCAGACGCTGCTCAGCAGCGCCTCGGGCGGCAGCGGCGTGGTGCTGCGCGGCATCGACCCGGCCACCGCCGGCGGAGTCGTGGCACTCGCCAAGCAGATGAAGGCGGGCTCGCTCAAGGAACTCGTCCACCCCGAAGATCCCCGGATACCATCCATCATCCTCGGTAAAGACCTGGCGGCGGATCTGCGGGTCACGGTGGGCAGCAAAGTGCGCCTGATCTCGCCTTCCGGCCCCCTCACCCCCATGGGTGTGATCCCGAAAATCAAGACCTGTCTGGTGAGCGGCCTGTTCGAGACCGGCATGTACGAATATGACTCGAGTCTTGCCTACATGTCGCTGAAAAACGTTCAGGCTTTCCTGGGCCAAGGCCATATCGCCCACGGCATCGAGGTCGCGGTGACTCACGACCAGTTGAACAACGCCGACCGGATCGCGGCGCGAATCGCCGCCCGGCTGGGCGCCGGCTTTATCGCCAAGGACTGGATGTCGATGAACCGCAACCTTTTCGCCGCCTTCAAGCTCGAAAAAATCGGCATGTTCATCTGCCTGGCGCTGATCATCCTGGTGGCGGCGCTCAACATCATCAGCGCCCTGATCATGGTTGTAATGGAAAAGGGGCGGGATATCGCCATCTTGAAATCAATGGGAGCGACCTCGGCCTCGATTATGCGGATCTTCTTCTTCCAGGGCCTGGTGATTGGTGTGACCGGCACGATCCTGGGTGTTTTCGGCGGATTGGGACTCTGCGAACTGCTCTCGAAATACCACTTCATCGAGCTGCCATCCAAAGTCTACCCGATGACCACCCTGCCGATCAAGGTGCTGCCCTCGGACGTGACCATCGTCGCCATAAGTTCGATTATCATTACCCTTACGGCCACCCTCTACCCCTCCTGGAAAGCCTCGAAGGTGCGGCCCGCCGAGGTGCTGGCATGAGCGCTTTATTCGAGGCCCGGGCTGTTAAAAAGATCTACAACGGCGGTCACAAACCGCTGACCGTGCTCGATCACATCGACATCACCGTCAAAGCGGGTGAGATGGCGGCCATCGTCGGCGCCTCCGGCTCGGGGAAGACCACGCTGCTGCAGATTCTCGGCACCCTCGCCACCCCCACCGAAGGCGAGCTGTTCTATCGCGGCGAGCCGCTGGCCGGCAAGGACGATCGCGCCCTGGCCCGCTTCCGCAACCGCTCGCTTGGGTTCATCTTCCAGTTCCACCACCTGTTGCCGGAATTCAGCGCCCTGGAAAACGTGATGATGCCGGCGCTCATCGCCGGCAAAAACAAGAAACACATGGAACAACCTGCCATGGAACTGCTGCGCCAGGTCGAGGTGGACGAGCGGGCGCAGCACCGGGTGAGTGAACTCTCCGGCGGTGAACAGCAGCGCACCGCCCTGGCCCGCGCCCTGATCATGGAGCCGGAACTGCTGCTGGCCGACGAGCCCACCGGCAACCTCGACAGCCGCGCCGGCAACCTGGTTTTCGAGCTGCTGCAGCGCCTATGCCGCGAGCGCTCGCTGGCGGTGATCATGGTCACCCACAACCTCGATCTAGCCGGGCGCATGGACCATATCTACACGCTCAAGGAAGGCCGGCTGCAGCCTGGCGTCGGGGAGTAGCGCACTCCTGTTAAAAGGGGAGTTTAGGCAGCAGCCCCTTCAAGCTCTTCTCAAGACTCGGTTTTTTGGTTTTATCGCTTGGGGCGAGCTGCTCCTGCAAGGTCTTTTTCAGGGTCTCCGTGGTCGGCAACTGCTGTTTGATCATCCCTGCCAGATCAGGACTGAACTTCGGCGAAGCAAAGGTCCCCTGCACCAACACCGGCACCATCAGCCCTTTATGCTGCTCGGTATCCCCCTGCCCCTTCAAGGTAGCCACGAACTTTGGCTGCACCCGCATATCCAGGGTCTGAGCCACCAGATCGGCCGATCCCGTGGTGGTCACCCGCAAAAGGGGCGACTGGAGCGTTGTGCCCGGCGTGTTGAACAGGCCGTTTTTGATGGTGAACGGGGCGTGCAGCTCCGAAAAATCGGTCTTGGGCTTTTCTGTCGAAGCCATCCCGCCGCCAGTAAAGGTGGACTGTACGTTTCGCACCATGCCGGCAAGATCGATGCCCACGATCGCACCATCGGTAAAGAGCAGGTCCCCCTTGCCGTTCAAGCTCTTCTTGATCGCCTCCGGGGTGTCTCCCGTCATCTGTAGCGAGAGCTGCGACTTGAGCGTTCCTTCCAAAATGTCTTTTTTCAGAAAATCATGCAGTAGGGGTCCCACTGCAATCCCGGCGCCATCCGCGTCCACCGCGATACGCGGGGTAGCCCCCTGTACATTCATCGTCCCCGTGGTTTTGAAACTGCCCTTGTACAGATCCATGACAAAAGGCTGAAGGTGGAAGATGCCGTCCTTGGCGGTGAGGTGCAGCTTGATGTTTTCCACCTGCCCCCCCTGCGCCTTGAGCTTACCTATCGCGAAATTGGTATCAAGCGTCAGTTGCCTCAGCGGCGTGTAGTCGATTTTTTCTGCCTTTTTCGGCTGGGGTTGCTCGACTTGAGCGCTCTCTTGCGCGACCTCGCCTTTTTGGGGTTGGGGCTTTGCCGCTTGTACGGCCCCCGCCTTTTTCACACTTTTCGGTGGCAGGTAGCGGTCGAGATCGAGCTGATCAAGATCGCCGGTGAACACCAGATCAAGCGGTGCGAATCTCCGGGCATCGCCTGAAAACTTCAGCTCGGAACCGTCCAATCCCAAGCGCCCGTCGCTGATCGCCAGTTGGTCCTTTCCGCCTTTGATCTTCATATCCAGGGCGACCGCATCCAAGGCTTTTGGATCGGCGGTCTGCACGGGCAGATCCACTTGCAATGCTTTCACTAACTGCTTCGGGGAAAATTGCGGCACCGCGATGGAAACGTCGTAAGCGAGCGCTCCGGCCGGCTTGTCGACTCGGCCTTCAAGATGCGCCTTAAAGTTGCCCGGGGCGGTAAAGGTGAGATCGATGGGTAGACTCCCCTGGCCCGGGTTCTGCCCCAGAGGCCCGATCCGGCCGGTCAGCCCAACCTGGTTACCGTTGACCAAGGCCGTGAAGCTGATCGTTATGGGCCGCACCAGGCTGACATCTTTGAGCTGCAGGTTGAGGCCGGAAATATCCTGCTGCTGACCAGTTTGCCGATCGAGATAATGGATCTTGCCGTTGTTTATCGCAAACTCACCGATCTCAAGCGATTTGAGGGGGATCGCGCCCGTGCCGCTGCCAGCCTCATGCGTCTTTTCCGCTTCTTTTTCCCCGGCTTTTGGCACCTCTGCTGTCCCGGCCTTTGCCGGTGCTTTTTTCGCGCCGATCCCCTCCCAGTTGGCCCGTCCGTTTTTTTGCCGCTCGAGGTCGATCTCCGGGCCATCGAGCACGAACCGGTTGATTTCCACTTTGTTCGAAATCAGCGGCAACAGCTTCAGGTGCACTTCAAAGGAGTCGACCTTGACAAAATCCTTGTGGGCAAAGCCGGACGGATTGCCCATATGGAAATCGGTAAGCGACACCCCGACCCAGGGAAAGAGCGAGAGATGCAGCGGTCCGCCAAGCGTGACCGGGCGTCCGGTTGCCGCCGATATTTTTTTGGCGATCATCGGTTTGTACTTCTGCACATCGACCACTCGCGGAACAATGAAAATCGCCGCCACCAGCAGCACCAGAAATATGCCAACCAGCCAGAGTCCGAACTTGATCAGTTTTTTCATACATGCTCTCCCATATCGCGGTTTGCGCGATCGGCTCCATCGCATCGCACATCAAATACAGGTTGATTGTAATTACGGGGCTTCCCCTAAGGTATAGGCACTGCACCGAAAAAAGGCAAATCAAATTCACGCCATATACCCGTTGCCACGGCTGATATTCCGGCGATGTCTTTTGACACTTCACTTAAGCGAACCTATCCTTTTTTCTGAAGCATTGTGAGCTTCCCGAATAAACCGGCATGAAAAGCTACTCTATATGGAAAGGAGAACAGATATGAAAAACAAAGCTCGTGCCATGGTACTGGCATCTTTTCAAGGCGACGCCCTGGCCCTGGCGGCCCACTGGATATATGACACAAAGAAAATCGACCGGGAAATTGGCTCCCTCGACCGGCTTCAGGCGCCGGTGGAGACGAAATTCCACCCCACCAAGAACAAGGGGGATTTCACCCATTACGGCGACCAGACCCTGCTGTTGCTGCGCCACCTGGCTGATAACGGCGGGTTTGACCTGGACCGCTTCGGGGACCTCTGGCGTCGCTTCGCCCAGGAATACACAGGCTATATCGATCATGCCACTAAAAGCACCCTGGCCGGGATTGCCGAGGGAAAATCCTTCAAGGATTGCGGCTCCGACTCCGGGGATCTTGGCGGGCCGGCCCGGATCGCACCGCTCGTCTACTGGTACCGCAACGAACCCGACAAACTGCTGGAATACGCCAGGCAGCAGACACGGTTGACCCATTGCGGCACCGGGATCGCGGCCGGCACCGACTTTCTGGTGCGTACCACCCTGGCGGTGCTGGGCGGGAAGAACCCTGGGGAGGCGATTGAACAGTCGCTCGAAGAGGGCGTAGCCGATATGGATCTTGATATGCGGCTTGCAAAAAGTCTGGAGACCGGTGCTTCGAAGAGCCGCGAGGTCATTGGCGAATTCGGCCAGATGTGCAACATCTCCGCCGCCCTGCCTGGCGCGATGCATCTGGTGCTGGCCTATCCGGACAATCCGCGCGAGGCCTTCATCCAGAACGTGATGGCAGGCGGTGACTCCGCCGCCCGGGGGCTGGTGGTAGGCATGCTGCTCGGTGCGCACTTGGGTGAAGCAGCCCTCGACACGGAGTGGATGCAGGATCTACAGGCTAGGCAACGCATTGAAACCTATCTCGATCAGGCTCAATGACCGCGGCCGCCAATTACACTTTTCACGCTCGAATTGCAATTGTGAATTACAACATCGTGCTTCGGAGCCCACAGCAGGCTGGCCCCTGAGCATAGAAAAAGGGACGAACATTTTTTACGCACAATATAGGCAAGTTACAAAATATCGATGTTTTTTTATCGGATGGCACGCGGAATGCTATATAAAGGGTGTGCAAACGGGTTGCACTAAACCTTTTACTCAGCCCCCCCCAATCGGGTAGAGCCCCGGCACTTGCTGCCGACTCTGCCCGATTTCTTTTTGGGCCCCAGCAAATGCGGGCCACCTCTCCTGCTCACCTGCTGAGCTGCAGCTGTCCTTCCAGCACCTTAGCCAACAGCGGGGCCACCGAATAGACATCGAGCATCGCATCGCTCTGCCGCTCCGGATACGTATCGGAACCGATCACCCGCGAGATGGGGCTTGCCTGCAGCTTTTCCACCGCCTTGCCCGCCAGCACCAGATGGGTCGCCATCACCATTACATCCACGGCGCCCGCGTCCAGGCACCGCTGGGCGGTCTGGATGATGGAGCCGCCGGTGCGGATCATGTCGTCGCAGACGATGGCGGTCCGGCCCCGAACCACACTCGAAACCTGTCCGACGATGGTCTTGTCGGTATCGTAACGATCCTTGTCGGCGGCGGTATGCGGGCAATTGAGGATGCTGGCCAGCCTGGCGACCCGTTTTGAGAAGCCGTAATCGGGGGAGACCAATACGTAATCGGAAAGTCGCGTGGAGCGGATCTTCTCCGCCGCCAGCGAATCCGTCCAGACGTGGTGGGTGCCGATCTCACCCGCGTGGGCATGAAGCACCGCCTCCGAATGCAGGTCGACGAAGGCGACGAAATCGGGCCGCGCCCGAAAGATCTGCCGGGCGCGAGTGATGCCTTTGGGAATCTCGTAGGAAAACGGCTTGGCCCGTTCCATGGTGGAGTAACCAAGATAAGGGATCACCACGTTTACCGAAGCCGCGTTCCAGTACCTGCCACCCTGGATGAGATCGAGCAACTCCTGAAAGGACTCCTCGGTATGGGTGGCGCCGATGATCACCAGGTGCTGCCCGGCGATCGCCTGGGCAAAAGCGTGGTACCTCTCGCCATCGGTGAATGTCTTGCGGACCATCTCGGAAAACGGCACCTCGAGATGGGTGGCAACTTTGCGACCCAATGCCGTGGAAGCCTCATTGGCCACCACGACGAGACTTCTTCTGGAAACCATGCAGATCCCCCCTTTATTGCAGGATTGGTTGTGGCCAGATACTTGTGGCCCGGCCACAACCGACGAACGAAAATCGGCTGACCGCCCTTTTACAGGGCGGCAACGATGGCGTCGCCCATGGCGGCGGTGGAAACCGCTTTCGCCTTGTCGACGGCGATATCGGCGGTAAAGACGCCCTTGTTCAGGGTCGCCTCGACGGCGGCATCGATGGCGGCCGCAGCCTCGTCATACCCGAAGCTGTACCGCAGCATCATCGCGGCGGAGAGAATCTCGGCGATCGGGTTGGCGATGCCTTTGCCGGCGATGTCCGGGGCGGAACCGCCCGCTGGCTCATACAACCCGAACTTATCGGCATTGAGCGAGGCGGAGGCGAGCAGCCCCATGGAGCCGGTCAACATCGCCGCCTCATCGCTGATGATGTCGCCGAACATGTTGCCGCAGAGCATCACGTCGAACTGATGCGGATCGCGCACCAGCTGCATGGTGGCATTGTCCACATAGATGTGGTTCAGTTCCACGTCCGGATATTCCTTATGGATCTCCATCACCACCTCGCGCCAAAGCACCATGGTGGTGAGCACGTTGGCCTTGTCCACCGAGGTCACCCTGTTGCGGCGCAGGCGCGCGGCCTCGAACGCCAGCCGGGCGATACGGGCGATCTCCGCCCGGGTGTAGCCCATGGTATCGTAGGCCCGTTCACTCTCGCCCCTCGCCTTCCCGGCCTTTGGGGGTGCCGAAATAGATGCCGGAGGTCAGCTCTCGCATACAGAGGATATCAAAACCCTCGCCGACGATATCGGCGCGCAGCGGACAGGCGCCCGCCAGCGATTTGAAGACCTTCGCCGGCCGCAGGTTGCAGAACAGATCGAAATGCTTCCGCAGAGGCAGCAGCGCGGCACGCTCCGGCTGTTTTTCCGGCGGCAGGCTCTCCCACTTGGGCCCGCCCACCGAACCGAAGAGGATGGCGTCGCTGTTCTCGCAGAGGCTCAGGGTCGATGCCGGCAGCGCCTCGCCGTGGTTGTCGATGGCTATGCCGCCGACGTCGCCATATTCATAGCTCAGCTCGAAACCAAACTTCTTCTGGACGGCGTCAAGCACCTTGATCGCCTCCGCCATTACCTCGGGGCCGATGCCGTCCCCAGGCAACACTGCTATTTTCTTCATTATTTCACCTTCGAATTATTGTTCGCTAAAACACGGACAGGACGCCTTTACTTACTAGGCGCCTGTGCATGAAAAATTCGTAAACGTTCACCAGCACCCCATCTGAGCACGATCAGGCAGTCGCGCATAGATAGGCACCTGTGCATGAAATATTCATTCCTGATCAATTCATCCCCGATCGCAAGAGCCGCGATGACCAAAAACCAGAAGCGCCCGTTCCGCGCCGGAAAACGGCAACCGATGCTCAACCACTCGCTTGAGGCAAAAGGGCAAGGCCTCGATTTGCGAAGCGCCCGCCTCCAGCTCCTCCCGCCACTTCGGCCCCTTCATGCAGATCACCTCGCACCCGGGGCGGGCGAAGCGGGCCGCCATGGCCAAAAATTCACCAACCTCGCTGACTGCCCGGCTGGTGATGTGGCTTAAACGCATGTCCGACGGCAGCACCGCCTCATCCTCAACCCGGCAGGAGAGCACCGTCACTTCGCCAAGCCCCAGGGTCCGGACCACATGGCGCAAAAACGAGACCCGCTTCAAACGGGGTTCCACCAAAGTGATACCGATCTCCGGCCGGGCGGCGGCCACCACCAGACCGGGGAAGCCGGCGCCGCTGCCCACATCGAGCAGGCGGATGTCCTCACCTTGCAAGAACGGCAGCAGGGTCAGGGAATCGAGGAAATGGTTTTCGACGATCTGCTCATCCCCCGTGCCTCGGGCGATGAGGTTGACCTTGCGGCTCCATTTCTTGAGTTCCCGGAAATAGCCGTATAGTCGCCCCGCGGCCGCGTCATCCACCTCCAGCCCTAGTGATGCGCACCCTTTGGCGAGCCGCTCACAAAACAGTGCTTCCTCCACCCGATCCGCCCCGCTATTTCGCTACCCGCACCGCCACCGAATTGGCATGGGCGGTAAGGCCTTCGAGCTTTGCCAGCCGCTGGATATGATCGCTATCCGCCTCCAGCGCCTGCCTGGAATAGCTGATCAGCGAGCATTTCTTCAAGAAGGTCTCCACCCCCAGCGCGGAGGCAAAGCGGGCGGTGCCCATGGTGGGCAGCACATGGTTCGGCCCCGCCAGGTAGTCGCCCGCGGCCTCGGGAGTATGGCCACCTAAGAAAATGGCGCCGGCATGGCGAATATGGGGGATGCGGCTCCAGGGATCGGCGATGGAGAGCTCCAGGTGCTCGATGGCGATATCGTTGGCCAACGCGATCGCCTCGTCAAGATCCTCGGCCACCAGGATGACGCCCCGGTCGGCCAAGGCTTTTTCGGCGATAGCGCGCCGCGACAGGGTCGCCAGCTGCTTTACCAACTCTGCGGGATTCGCCGCCGCCAGCTTTTCGTCGGTGGTCACCACCACCGCCAGGGCCTGGGTATCGTGTTCCGCCTGGGCCAGCATATCCGCCGCCACATGCACCGCCTCGGCCGTTTGGTCGGCGACGATCAACACCTCGGAGGGACCGGCGATCATATCGATGCGCACCATGCCGGAAACCAGCCGCTTTGCTTCGGTTACGTACTGGTTGCCGGGCCCGACGATCACATCCACCTTCGGGATGATCTCGGTACCATAAGCCAGAGCCGCGATCGCCCAGGCCGAGCCGGCCTTGAAGATCTCGGTGATGCCGATCTCCTGGGCAGCGACCAGCAGGTGCGGGCTGATCTTGCCGTCCTTATCGGGCGGGGTCACCATCACCCGCCGGGGCACCCCGGCGATGGCCGCCGGAATGCCGTTCATCAATACCGAGGAGACCAGCGGCGTGGAGCCGCCCTTGCCGCCCGGCACATAGAGCCCGGCGGTATCCACCGGCCGTACCAGCCGGCCGACGATGGTGCCGTCCTCCCGGGTCTGCAACCAGCTGTCTTCCATCTCCCGCTCGTGAAAATCCTGAATGCGCTCGATGGCAAGGGTGAGTGAGTCGAGGAACGCCTGATCCACCGCCTCGTAAGCCGCCTGCATCTCGCCCACGCTCACCTGCAGATGTTCGGCGGTCAGGTTCGGCGCGTCGTATTTGCGGCCGTATTCGACCACCGCCGCGTCTTTGTTGCGCCGTACGTCAAGGAGGATCTCCTCCACGGCCTGCTGGCAGGCGGTGTCCGCATCCTGAAAGCGGTTGAGCAACCTGGCGATTATCTTCTCGCCTTCCGGACTGGTTGTGGATACTGGTGTTATCGTCATGATTTTTTTCTATCGATAAATATTGGGTAAGGTCGCGCCCCGAGAAAAATTCGGGCCGACACATGAAAATACGAGATATACACATGCGACGCCTCGTCTTACGACGCAAAGCGCCGATAAACGTAACCGTTCACCAGAAGGCGAAATTCTTGGCTATGCCAATGAGCCATAAACGTTTACCGATAAACGACTACCGACACTATAGACGATGTGCTGCCGTGACGAAAGACCGGCACTCATCTTCTCGAGCAACCTGCTGATCCCCAGGCAAGCAAAAATCCGGCCGGGGTGCCGCAGAGTAGCGTCTACCATGGAATTGCGGTAATCCGGGGGAATATAGTCGACTGAACATAAATTTCAACGGAATTGAAAAGCAGCCCGAGCCTTTTCCTGCCCGTTTGCAGCTTGCTCCGCTCGGCAACACCGCCTTTATTTTTCCGCGGAAATGGTTACGATTATATATCGTTTTGTGTCCAGCTCCTGCCATTTTGCCTTTTCACATAAGGAAAAAGACAATATAATGGAGAAGTTGGATGTAATTTGTATACTTTTTGCTACCGGAGTCTTTCAATGGAATTCGAACCCAAATGGATCGCCTGGGAAATCACCCGCCGCTGCAACCTCTCCTGCGTGCACTGCCGCTCATCGTCGGCATTGGAGATCGAGGGGCATCCCGATTTCAGCCTGGATGAGGCCAAAGCGATCATGGACGACATCGCCACCACCGCCAGCCCGGTGATGGTGCTCTCCGGCGGCGAACCCCTGCTTCGCGAAGACGTCTTCGACATCGCCCGCTACGGCACCGACCTGGGGTTTCGGATGTGTCTTGCAACCAACGGCACCCTGGTGACCGAGGAGGTCTGCCGCCGGCTCAAGGAGGCGGAGATCAAGATGGTGTCACTCAGCCTCGATGGCGCCGACGCCGAAACCCACGACGATTTCCGCAACCAGAAAGGGGCCTTCGACGGCGTGATGCGAGCCATCGAGCTGTTCAACCGGCATGAGATCCCCTTTCTCGTCAACTCATCGTTTACGGTCAGGAACAAAGAACAGATCCCCGAGATCTACCAAGCTGGTGAAAAGCCTCGGGGCCACCGCCTGGTATATGTTCATGATCGTGCCCACCGGCCGGGGTGAAGACATCATGGCAGAGCTGATCCCCGAGAAGATCTACGACGAGATCCTCGACTGGCATTACCAGGTGGAAAAGCAGGAAAACGAGCTGCTGATGCGCCCCACCTGCGCTCCCCACTACTACCGGATCATCCGCGAGAAGGCCAAGGAGGAGGGCGAGAAATACACCCGGCGCAATCTCAAATTCTCCACCGGCGGCTCCAAGGGCTGCCTGGCCGGTCAGCTCATCTGCTTAATCGACGTCGACGGCGAAGTGCTGCCCTGCAGCTACTTCCCCAAATCGGCCGGCAACGTCAAAACCACGCCGTTTCGCGAGATCTGGGATAAATCGGATCTCTTTCAGCAACTTCGCGATTTCAAGAGCTACAAGGGCAACTGCGGCAAGTGCGAATATGTGGGGGTCTGCGGCGGTTGCCGGGCCCGGGCCTACGCCATGACCGGCGATTTCCTGGCCCAGGAGCCGTTCTGCAGCCATGTGCCGTTGAAAGTGAAAAACAACCTATAAAAACTACGAGGGGCTTCTATGAACGACACATTCCTCAAAGCATGCCGGGGCGAGAAAACCGACTACACGCCGATCTGGATTATGCGTCAGGCCGGACGGTATCTGCCCGAATATCAAAAAGTGCGCGGCAATATTTCCTTTCTGGAACTGTGCAAAACCCCGGAACTGTGCGTGGAAGTCACCCTGCAGCCGGTCGACTACCTGGGGGTGGACGCGGCGATCCTCTTCTCGGACATCCTCATCCTGATGGAAGCAATGGGCGCACCACTGGAGTTTCACGAAGGCCAGGGGCCGATCTTCCGCGAGACCATCCGCGACCGCGAAACCCTCGATAAACTGCATGTGCCGGACCCCGACGAAGAACTCGGCTTTGTGATGGAGACCATCCGCCTGCTGCGCAATGAACTCAAGGTGCCGCTCATCGGTTTTGCCGGCGCCCCCTTTACCTGTGCCACCTATCTGATCGAGGGCGGCAGCTCCAAAGTGTTCTGGGAAACCAAGAAGCTGATGTTCACCCATCCGGGCACGTTCCATAAAATGATGGACCTGATCACCAAGGCAACCATCCTCTACCTCAAGGCCCAGGTCCGCGCCGGGGCCCAGGCCCTGCAGCTCTTCGACAGCTGGGCCGGGGTGCTGGCCCCCTGCGACTTCGAGCTGTTCGCCCTTCCCTACGTGCAGCGAATTATCCACAGCCTCCAATCGAGCGAGGTGCCGCTGATCTATTTCGCCAACAACGGCGCCACGCTTCTCGACCATTCGGTGCATACCGGAGCGGACGTGATCGGCCTCGACTGGCGGATCAACATCTCGGACGCCATCGCCAAAGTCGGCCAGCGGGCGGTGCAGGGCAACCTCGACCCCTTCGCCCTGCTGCTGCCCCAGGAAGAACTGAAAACCAGAATCCAGCACCTGCTCGAAGGCGCCAGGGAAGCGTGGGGACATATCTTCAACCTCGGCCACGGCATCCACCAGCACACCCCGCCCGAGCAAGCGAAATTCGCGGTGGAAACCGTCCATGAACTGAGCGCCCGCGACTAAATCAAAAAGGGGCAAAAAACAAACAAAAGGTTCATTGAAACGATCAGCGCAAGAGGGGAGCATCACCGCAAAGGGACAGAATTTTTTTCGCGCAGACTGCGAAAATCATTCTGTCCCCGAATTAGAATGAACCAAAACGAATCCGCTTGAGCACCACCCTCTCCCCGAGTAGGAATTCAATCCAGCACTAAGCCATGAGCAAGCCTATCCCAACCCCAAGCATCGACCAGTGCCGCCGCTACATGGAAGATTTCTCCATGTACGACAACATCCGCGAACACTCCTTCATGGTAGCCCGAGTAGCGGAGATTCTCCTCCGTGGCCTTGAACAGACCGAAATTCCACCCCACAAGCTGCCCAACCGCGATCTGGTAATAGCCGGCGCCCTCCTGCACGATATCGCCAAGACCAAATGCATCGAGGAGAAATGCCGACACGACCAGGAAGGCGAAACCATCTGTAACGATCTCGGCCTGCCGCAGATCGCCCCCATCGTCCGCGACCACGTGATCCTCTCCAAGTATCGCAACGAGAAGTACCAACAGGGCATCTTCAACGCCACCGAACTGGTCTTCTACGCCGATAAACGAGTCAATCACCACCAGGTGGTCTCCCTCGACGCCCGGCTCGATTATATCCTCACCAACTACGGCGCCAACAACCCCTCCAGAGAAGCGCTGATCATCAAGAATTTCAACCAGTGCCGAAACTTCGAAACCCACCTCTTCGACCATCTCGATTTCTTCCCGGAATCCTTGCCCGATCTGCTTGATACCTCACCCCCGGAACTCATCTTTCAAGCAACGTAGCAGCGCGAGGCCAGCGATGATCTCTCAGGTGACGCCCCTCAAACCGGCCGATGAATAATTTGTTTTATCGACTTGCCTGGAGTATTCTTTCTTGAACCGGATGTAAACGTTCACCAGCACCCCATCTTGGCACGATTAGACCGTAGCGCACAGTTAAGCCTCGAAGGTCTGCTCGGAGTCTGCGTTTACCTGCACCAAGCTGGAGCACCGGTGAGCGCTTACGGTCCATTGGTATGGCCAGCATTTTGCCACCCCGGTGGACGCTTACCTGTTCTTGAACGTGCACGGATTCAGGTCGAAGAAAAAAGGGTTGTTCTTGGAATTTCCAACTATTCCGTCATATCATGACCTCCCACCCCTCATCGCGTTTCGTCCTAACCAGCCTCCTGTCACTCGGCGTCTCCATGTCGCTTGTGGGCATTTTGATTCATGGCTTCAGTGGGTTGTCCGGTGCAGAATTTCTGCCACGATTGGTTAGAATCTTGCGTCAGGTTGGGCTGGATTATGTAGCCCTGTACCTGCTCTCCTCCATTGTCCAGACATTTTTACGGGCCTGGCGCTACCGGGTGATATTACGAACCGGTTCCTCCTCGGTGCCGGGTCTTTTTCATCTGTATATCGTCTCCCAGTCCCGGAATATGTTTGTCGATCTGCTGCCTGCGAGAATCGGGGAGATCAGTTTTATCGCCATGCTCAACCGGGGATATAAAATGGCTGCCGACCTTTGCCTGGCAGCGCTTTCCATCAGTTTTGTCTTCGACCTGCTTGCCTTGGCTGTGTTGCTGTTTCTGTTGGCGATCTATCAGCTTGTCCGCTCGACTTTTGAACCCTGGCTTGCCGGTGTCCTGATCGGCGTGGTCATTCTTTCTGCCTGCGGTTATTTCATGCTGTTTCCGATATTGCGCTGGCTTTCCCCGGCCTTGAATCGATGGGGGAACGAGCGGTCGCGGCTTCTCAGGCGACCGGTGAGGTTTCTTCAGAAAACCGCCGCCGCCCTGCAAAAAGCTGCCGAGGCCGGTATTTTCAGCCGGGTTCTGCTGTTGTCGGTCGGTATAAGAATAATCAAATATCTTGGACTCTATCTGCTTTTCATGGCCGTAATCGTGCATGCATATCCCAGCATTCGCAGCGATTTCGGCGCGGTGCTGACGGCCCTTGTCAGTGGCGAAGCCAGTGCCAGTCTACCCATCCCGTCCTTTATGAGTTTTGGCACCTACGAGGCAGGAGGCGCTTTGGCCTTGACGGCACTCGGGATGGATAAGGCCGGATCGCTGATCATCATGCTGGCCGTGCATCTTTGGAGCCAGGCCATTGATTACAGTCTGGGAATCGCGGCACTGGTGATTTTTTTCTTTATAGTCGCAAAAACCCGCAGGCCGGAGAAACGAGCCGCGGGAGCAGGCATCAGGGCATGGTCCGCGGCAGTTGCCTTTCTTTTTTGCGGGATGCTTGTCTTGGCTTATCAACTCCACCAGCTCAAAAAGATGGGCGGATTTTCCCCTCCTCCTTCCGGACAGACGGTTGCCAAAGCTCAGGCGGACGGGCTGCCGGAGCCTCGTCTTCGAAATCTGCACGGTTTTATGGTCTGGTCCAGCAATCGCTCAGGCAACCATGACATCTGGCGGATGTCCCTGCCGGATAAACGAATAACTCGTTTGACCCGTCACCCGAATTCTGAGTATTTTCCGCGAATTTCTCCCAATGGCCGCTTTATTGTTTTTGCCAGGGGGCATGAGAAATATGTCTCGCAGCGAAATCTCCTGGCCTGGGATGTCATCATGCTGGATCTTGCCACCGGCCGCGAAAAACTGATCGCCAGAAACGCAAATGCCCCAACCTGGTCCCAGAGGGGAGACCGTATCCGTTTTGAAAAAAATGGAAATCAGTTTGTCGAATATGATCTTGCCAGCGGTAAGGAGAAGGTCCTTTTTGAATCTGGACGTACCCTGGCTATACCGGCCTCGGCCGCCCTGACAACCCCTGATTGGAGCGATGTCAGAGATGAACTGGCCGTTACCCTGCGGGATGGAGTGAGAGGAACTTTTATCGTTTCCGCAGAGGGCGCCCTCCGTCAGGTTGGAGACGGCTGCGAGTTGGCCTGGAGTCCCGATTCATCCTACCTCTATTATGTGGATCATGGCGGGAAAATGGAAAATGCATTTTACCGCGTCGATCCCAAAACGCTGAAACGGGAATTGTGGTTCGATTCACCGACCGAATACAGTCATGAGTATTTTCCACGTGTCGGAAATACCGGCAATATCCTGGTGTTCGGCGCCAGTACCGGTGGTCACGAGCATGATCGGGCCGATTATGAAATATTCGTGTGGGAGATAGGTTCCCCCCCGGGGGAGGCCGTTCGCCTGACGTACCATACCGGCAATGACAACTGGCCGGACATCTGGCTGGAACCGGGAAGCACCCTGGCACAAGGCGCATTCAGGTCGACTCGATCTCAAATTTCATCTTATTGATATTCCTTTTTTCTTATTCAGAAATTATGTCGGCAAGCCGACAAACTCTTAGAGGATCCGAAGTGCTGCCACTGCCTCTATACCTATCACAGGTAGCAATCATTACAGGAGTAACCCCAGAAGGAGCACCAACATGTCAACAACAACGCACGGCAATCACATGAACATGATCCGGCAAACCGCACTCATTCGCTTTTTTCTTGTCATAATCGCAGGGCTTGGCCTTCTGCTCGTGCCAGCGCTTTGCATGGCGTCTTCTGCCCCGTGCAGTAGCGAACGGGCTGCGTATGAAGATAATTATAATGAATTAAAGGCGTTAGACAAAAAGGTCAAGGCTGCAAAGGATAAGTACGATGCTGCTATGGCCAAACAAAGAATCGGCCATGTTCGCCCCATAGTTCGATATTTGCACGGTGAAGTCAATAGCCTCTATAAAGAACACAACGAGAAAGTAAAAGTTACCGATGAATCGTATGAAGCGTATAAGCGTTGCGTGGACAACTATAATTCCAGGTTAAAGCAATAGAAGCCCTAGGAGCCTGTCGGATTATGCCCTTTTTCCCCATATCTTCGTTAAACTCGAAAAAATTATCCTCCGGTAAGCGAACGGAGTGAGACTCCGAGATATTCAGTATATGCCTCCGGTAATTTTTTCGAGTTTGCCTCGATCTGAGCAAAAATGCCTATAATCCGACAGGCTCCTAGGGGAGAAGAGGAGTCCCCTATTCCCCATAATGTTGTTTCTCCTAAGCTGATCACTGAACTGCCGGCAACTGCATCCGGCGCACAGGGTGCTGGTTCGGCTGCATGTGCATCCTCGCCGGAGAGACGACATGCATCTTCGGCTGGCAGATGCCTCGGCTCAGGGTGAAGAGGCGAAGCTTGGTGGTCGACTTCTTGTGAGTACGGTTGTCGAGCGAAATTAGCTTCAGCCAATGGGTGCCGGGAAGCTGGGAGACATGACTCTTCAACACGAGCACCGGAATCGAGACGGTCGCCTGGGCGTGTGGCGCCAAAGGCGGTACCCAGAAGCCGCCGCTGGAGAGATCTGCGCCGCCGCCCTCCATCACGAACAGCGACCATCGATGCATCGCCAAGGGGCCGCCATCGTTACGCACAGTTACGTTGTAGGTAATCAAGCGGTGCATATCCGCACATGTCTTATCGATATGGTCGGTCTCACCTAGGACCTTGATATTGGGCGGCGGCAGTTGCAAGTTGGCGTTCGCCGGCGAGCGTGCATGCCCCAAGGTGCTCATGCCCTCATGTCCCATCGAGCTGAGCGGCGGCTTGGGCAATTTGCCTGCCGGTTGCCTGGAAACCTTGAGGCCCTGATACTTCATCTGCCTGAGCGGCGGCTTGGGCACTTCTCCAACCCCTAATTCAAGCGTATTCGATTTACCGGCACGAGTCGTTATCTGTACTTTATAGAGGCCCTTTTTTTTGAGAACTTCAAAAGGCATATACACGATAACGTATTTCTCTCCGTAATGATATCGCGGGGCCGTCCAGTCATAACTCGCTCCTATTCCACCGATAGTCACATGGTTGTCTGCATACATATCCAGGTTGGTGGCATACACCGCTACATGAACCGGCTGATTGCCGATCGGAAAATGATTCGGTTCAAGCTTTGTAATCGTCGGAGGTTTGCTGGGCGGCGGTGCAGTCACATGGATTGTTTTTTTGTGAACAAGATTTGTGTAGCCGGGCTGCCCGATTTGTATTTCATGGCTCGAAACGAGGGTACCTCCGTTCACATAGCCGGCATCCAGCGAACATTGCACTTCGTAATCGCCAACTTTTTTAGGGGTCCATGGCAGCCAGAATTCGTCCTTGAATTCGTATTTGTTCTTCTTCCATATCCTGACCCATTCTTGTTTGGCGGCTTTACTCGGCAGGGTGAACTTTCTCACGACCGCCCAGGCAGACGGGTCGAAATCGTCCACTTTGCCGATCCGAATGTGATTTGAGGGAAACGAGAAATATCCTCCGTCGCCAGCCATGGTGATGGTGCCGCCGCACACTACATTGGTGGCCTGCCCCACCGGAATCGTCATGTCGCCGGGTTGTATCTGCCCCGGTTTTGCCTTCAGAGAAATAGAGGAGTCGGATAATTGCGCAAACGGAACAGCGCTGGCCTGAACCGACAGCATGAGCAGAAAGGGCAGCAAAAAGAGTATTGGACGCAGGCGACGGTTGCGGAACAAGCGGAGTGACAGCACTGGCAGCAGTAAGCGTGGCTGGCTCTGGCGAACTGGCGGGCATCCTTGCATGAGCTTTGTTGCGAGAGGAGCTATGGACATAACTTTCTCCTTACATTTAGGGTAGTTTCTCACTAAAAGGTAAGAGTATCCAGCAGATATGTCAAAAGATACTTCTCTCTCTTAATTTGTGGGGAAAAGCACGGGAAAGTGCGTATGATAAAGCGATCGGATGCAGAGAAAGGCGATAAGCGGTTCATTTGGGGTGTAAATGAACTCCGGTCGGCGCCTCTGGCCCGAGACCCCATTTTCATTGTGCACGCTGGAGGTGTCGGGATGTTTCATACAAAATACAATGTTACCTTGACCTTTCTGACAACTCAATGTATTGCAAATTGAGGTCGATAACCGTTCTGGGTCAAATCTCTGGGGCCCAAGGTTACGGCTGTTCTCATTCAGATGCAGGTTCAGGGCTGTCATGAAAAATTCGAGCGGAAACGAGTACATCGCCCCCTGGGAAAGAGCATTTGACAAGGTACTGACACCACTGGATGAATTTATTCACCGCCAGACCACCAGTGGTATCCTGCTGATGGTCTGTGCCGTCACCGCCCTGATCATCGCCAACAGCCCTTGGCAAAATGCCTACCACCACCTGCTGGAGACGCAGTTTACCATCGGCATCGAAGGGTTCCAGCTCTCCAAACCCCTGCACCACTGGATAAACGACGGCCTGATGGCACTGTTTTTCTTTGTTGTCGGGCTCGAACTCAAACGCGAGATCCTGATGGGTGAGCTGTCCGATCCGAAGCAGGCGATGCTGCCGATCGTCGCGGCAGTCGGGGGCATGCTGATGCCAACCCTCATATATATGGGGATCAACCCGGAGGGCCACACGTTCAACGGTTGGGGCATCCCTTTGGCGACGGACATCGCCTTTGCCCTGGGTGCGCTGGCACTGCTCGGCAATCGGGTACCCAGCAGCTTGCTGACATTTCTGGTGGCGCTGGCGATCGTCGATGACCTCGGTGCCGTCACCGTGATCGCCCTCTTCTATACCGAACAGCTCAGCCTGGTTGCATTGGGCCTGGTCGCCGCGATGCTGATCCTCCTTATAAGTCTTAATCGTGGGGGTATTCGTGCACCACTACCATATATCCTCATTGGCATTCTGCTCTGGATTGCGATGCTTAAAAGCGGTGTCCATGCAACACTCGCCGGCATCCTGCTCGCTTTCACCATCCCGATGCACTCCAAATACGATCCTGAACGGTTTCTGCAATACCTCGACGATATGGCCGGGCAGATCAGGCAAGCCTATTTGCATGATGAGAATATCGTCACCAATGATGCGCTGCGCTCACGGGTCAGGGCCCTGGGCGAAGGAGTTCGCCTGGTGCAGGCACCGGCGCAAATTATCGAGCACAAGGCACACCTCCCCTCGGCGTACATCGTTATCCCGATATTCTCCCTTGCCAATGCCGGTGTCCCCATAGACTGGTCATCGTTCGGCAACATCCTCGCCAACCCGGTCTCCCTTGGCATCATAGCCGGTCTGGTGCTGGGTAAACTCCTCGGCATCGTCGGCTTCTCCTGGATAGCGGTGCAACTCGGGTTTACCACCCTGCCGCCTGATCTGGGTATCAAACATCTGTTTGGCATCGGTCTGATGGGCGGTATCGGCTTTACGATGTCGATTTTCATCGCTGAGTTAGCCTTCGTCCACCATCCAGGAGATCTATTAATGGCCAAGAGTGGAATCCTGATCGGCTCCGCAATTGCCGGTATTACAGGATTCATCTGGCTGTTCTTGACATCCGAAGGCAAAGGGTCAGGTCTTGAAAAATAAGACCACAGAGAGTATCCCTCGTTAATGATTAATGAAAGCTTAAGGTCATGACAGACTATAGCGCAACGGTCTGTTCGGAGTCTGCGCCTATCAGGCCCGATCTCTTCGTTTTTCGCAAATTTTTATCCTCAGGTAAGCGAACGAAATGAGACTCCGAGATATCGCGTATATGCCTGCGGTAAAATTTGCGCATGCTTCGATCTCGAACCATATCCCTAGTTTTCTGATGAAAACAAACTAACTGCAGTGGCGCAGTGACAAGGAGGATAACCTGCTGATTGCCAAGCTCAGAACCATGGCCACCAGCACCAGCAGTGCGCCATACGCCATGGCCAGACCGATATTGTACTCAAATATGGAGTTGACCATGGCAATGGAGACGGGTTGATTGGAGGCATTGTAGAGAAAGGCGGAAACCGTATATTCACCGATACTGCGAATGAATAGAAGCAGAAAACCCGCAAAAAGGCCGGGGGAAAGAAGCGGGACCACTACTTTTCGAAAGGTTTGGCTGCTGGTTGAACCCAGACTTTTTGCGGCTTCGATATAGCTGTCATTTACGCTCTGAAAAGAAATATTGGTGGTCTCGACCATGATGGTCAATGAACGAAGCAGGTAACCCAACGGCAACAAAATGAACGACCCCACCAATATAAAGTGAAAAGAAAACGGATTCGGCCTGTTATAGGCGTTTATCATGTTTATGGCGATGGCGCTGCCCGGCATGGCCCATGGCAGCATGATCAGCATTTCGACCGCCCATCTGATCCGAAGTTGTGTTTTTTTGATGAGATACGATGAAGGCACTGCAATCAACAGTCCAGCCATGGCGGCGAGCAACGCCATGACGACACTGTTCTGAAACGGAGCGAGCTTCCTGGATTTCAACAGAATATCGGCATAATTTTCAAGCGTGAATTCTCTGGGGTAGATGCTGACCATCCATGACCCGGACTTGACGAAAGACAACAGGACAATGGTCACAATAGGCAACAAGATAAGCAAAACCAGCATGTAAAACATCAAGAGCACCAGGGTGCGCGCAACCGGGTTCCTTATCCGGATCGGCTGAATCGGTACTCCCTTCACAGTCGTCGCAAACCGCTTTCGTTTTTCGTAGTGTCGGAAAATAAAGAAGAAAAACATCGAAATACAGGTCAACACCACCACTTGGGCGGAAGCCACATCCATGTAATTATTTGCCTTGGAGAGCAAAATCTGGGTAGTGAGCACCTTGTATCCCTCCCCGATGATGCTGGGAGCGGTAAAGGAGCCAATCCCCGACATGAAGGTGATCGCACCTGAGGCGACCAGGGCGGGGGTAATAAAAGGGAGAAGTACCGAAGTGGCGATCTGCACTTTAGAAGCGCCGAGAGAGCGGGCATTTTCAACCGTGGAATAATCGATGTTGCCGATAGCAATGGAAACGCCGATGTAGAAATAGACGTACTGCGTATACGCATGGACGAAAAGAATTCCCGGCAGTCCTGCAAATGTGTAAGGAGCGCCGTGCAACCCGAACAGCGATTCCAGTGTCTTGGTGATCAGCCCGCTTTCTCCATAGAGCTGCACGAAGGAAAAGACGATAATGATTCCCGGCAGCATGATCGGCAACAGCAACAACTTATCGATCAGCTGTTTCCAACGGAATTCAAAAAAATGCACGAAAAAGGCCAGGGTTGTCCCGATGATGCCGCAGATCAGAACCGTCAGGCAGCCCAGGATAACGGAATGCAAGACCACAACCCTGGCGGCTGGGTCAGTGAACAGTCGGACAAAATGGATAGGGGAAAAATGGCCATTATCCATCAAGCTCAACTCGACGGTTTTAACAGCCGGATAGAGTATCACACCCACCAGAAACCAGAGCAAAATAGCGACTCCGACTGTCGCAAGCAGAGCTTTATTACCTGGCAAGAACCTCATAATAAAGGTAAACGTTCACCAGCACCCCATCTTGGCGCGATCAGGCAGACGTGCATGGATAGGCTATAGCCCGACAGCCTGCTTGTGCCAACCTGGGGCACTGGGGAACGTTTACAGTTCATTGGCTTGGCCAGTCTTTGGTTGACCCGGTGAACGGTTTCTAAAAAAGAAAACCGGGCTATTCATCCAGCATCCGGATGCAGCCACGGTCGATGCACAGGTAGACCTCGTCACCGGACACTATCCGCTCTCGCTCCGCATATGTATTCAGCACGGTTGCCCGCACCCTCACTTCATGTACTTCGACGATATAGTCGACGACCACGCCGTTGACCTGCGAACTCACGACTCTTCCGGCAAATGTGTTGCCCTGTTGCTTTTTTGCCTTCGAAATCTCGACATCCTGGGGCCTGAAGGAGAGAAACTTCCCCGGGGATAGCTCGCCGATATCGATACCGATTTCCTCTGAAACAAAGGCGATGCCGTCTCTGCAATGAACTTTGAACAGGTTGGTTTCCCCTACAAACCCGGCAACAAACACGTTTCGTGGGTGCGAATAGATTTCCTCCGGTGAGCCTACCTGTATGCACCGGCCACGATCGAAAACCGCAATCCGATCCGACATCGTCAACGCTTCTGTCTGGTCATGGGTGACAAATATGGTGGTGATGCCCAGCTCTCTCTGCAACGATTTGATCTCACCCCGCATCCTGTCGCGCAACCGTGCGTCCAGGTTGGAGAGCGGCTCGTCCAACAGCAGGACCTTTGGTTCCGTGGCAAGCGATCGCGCCAATGCCACCCGCTGCTGTTCTCCTCCCGAGAGTTCATCGATGTTACGCCTGCCCAAGCCGCGAAGACCGACGAGTTCCAGATATTTATCCACTCGCGGTCCGATTTTTACGGAAGGCCATTTTCTGATCTTGAGACCATACGCAACGTTCTCATAGACGGTCAAAAAAGGAAACAGGGCATAATTTTGAAAAACCATTCCCACCTTGCGTTTTTCCGCGGCAAGACGGGTTATGTCTTTGCCGCCGAGAAGAATGCTCCCCTCCTCCGGTTCGACAAATCCCGCGATGAGACGCAACAGAGTGGTCTTGCCGCAGCCTGAAGGACCCAGGAAGGTGAAAAATTCACCTTCCTGGATCGAGAGGCTCACTCGAAAACAGGCGGTCGTACCGTTAAAGGATCTGGTAACCTCTTTCAAAACCACGCCCCGCATGGCGATATACTCCCCGTTCTCTTTCCAAGCGTGTGGAAAAAGCAATGCACGTGCCGGTCGACCAGGACGGCATTGCCCTTACTCCTTACCGGCACCTTTGATGTTCGAATCCCACTTCTGCATCCATTCCGACTGCTTGGCGGCAAGAGCCCCCCAATTCACATCCATAACCTTAAATTGAGACTCCGCCATCCATTGGGGGGCATCCTTGATGGCCGAGGGGAGTGTTGGCATGCGATTGAATTTTCTGGCGAGCAGCAATTGTACCGCGGAGCTGCCTGCAAAATCGATAAATGCCTTCGCCGCATGGGGATGTTTAGCGCCATTGATGAGGGCAATGCCATCGGTGATGACCGGAGAGCCACTCGTGGCATTTATAGTTGCAAGCGGCAGATGGTTCTTCAATGTATTGTCGACAATGTCATTTAACACCGCAAAACTGATGCTCGCCTCCTTCCTGCCGATTGCCTGAAAGAGGAGTGCGCCGCTCCCATAATACCTCTTGGTATTCGCGTCGACGGCCTTCAGAAATGCCCAGCCACCGGCCAGATCGTTTTTTCGTTCATACTGCTGCAAAAGAGCCGTATAGGTCGCCCGAGCGGAGGAGGACAAAGCATTGCGAAATACAAGCCGATTTTTGTATTGCGGCTTGGCGAGATCACTCCAGTCCTTCGGAGCGTCCTCTTTCGAAAGGCTCTCGGTGTTGTAAAACATGAGCACCGGAGTCTGAATGGTGCCATACCAGTACCCTGCGGGATCTTTGAAGAGTGGATTGAGCTTTTTTGCCCAGGAAGGCACATAACGTGCAAACAGATTTTCCGATTCCAGTTCGATATACACCGACGACGGCCCGCCGTACATGACATCCGACTGTGGATTCGCCTTTTCGGCGCGAACCCGGTCGGCCAGCTCCCCCTTGAGGTTGATAAACTCTACTTTGACACCGGTTTTCTGCTCAAAGGCCTCAGCAACAACTTCCAGCATCGATTCGTCATGGGTCGAATAGACCACGACAGTATTTTCCAATCCCGGCTCTCGAGCTTTCGCACTAGCACTTGCCGCAACGGAAACTACAAAGAGGACTATCAATGCGTGTACCAGTCTGCGTTTCATCTTCATATTCTTCATCTCCTTCTCTTTTGTGTAACCATTCACCGGCATCCCATCGGGAACAGATGCCGAAATTGCATCAAAATGCAAAGAAATTACAGGCAAAATAGAAGAGCGATACGAAGGTGTCAAATTGGTAATACCGATATCTCACGACACACCAATAGGTTGTGAGGATACATTTACAGGAGTGCAGTTGATCAGGCGGTTTCGGAAGTGAAGCGGCGGCGGAAGGACGGAGGAGGGAAAGCGCCGCTATGGCAGTCTTAATCGCTATGCATTTTGTGAATATTTCCTCAGTAGCTGATCTAAACAATTTGCAAAGGTTTGTCGATCACGCTTGCTTAGGGCGCTTGGCCCTCCGGTTTCTATACCACTCGAACGCAGACTGTCCATAAAATCTCTAGTGCTCAATCGTTCATTTATATTTTCAGCAGTATACATTTCGCCTCGAGGATTAAGAGCGAGCCCTCCTTTTTCCACAACTTTTGCAGCAAGCGGAATATCGGCGGTAATGACAAGATCTCCAGATTCAAGCTTCTCGACTATTTTCTTGTCGGCGACATCGAGACCCGAAGCAACCTGGAGGAACTTGATATACGAAGATCTTGGTATGCGCACAGGTCTGTTTGCCACCAGGGTCAATTGTGAACTTGTCCTCTCAGCTGCTTTATACAAGATATCTTTGATAACTACAGGACACGCATCCGCATCTACCCAAATATTCATTTCAATCCATTTTTATTGAAGCACTGTGCATTTCTTTCCTGGCCAGCGCATGTATCGACAGCGAAACACGAGTCAGGAACGGAAGTGGTTTGGTTTCGGATTCATCTGATGAGTACCAAATGTTATTTTACCACTTTCATCTCCTCATAGAGCTTGTACGCGGTCTCTTCCATGCCAAGTGCCGCATAGGTCTTTTGGGCCGTGAGGTTATCGCGATCGACGTAGAGGCGGAATCCGCAGACCGTGTCATCGGCTTCCGCCTCCTTTTTCACAAACTCATACAGGAGACGATAGAGGCCACGCCGTCTGTAATCGGGCATGACGTACAGCAAATTCTTCAGCTGAGGACGGCGATACTGCTGCTGGAGACGCGTTTTGTGGATATCCTTGATCATGGTCCCAGCCAACTCGAAGATACTTGGCCACTGCTTTAATCGTAGCAAATTGCAGGAGGTCCAGTACGGTCAGCGCGAAGGCTCGAGTGTATCGTTTGGTGCCAAGCATGAATGGGAGTTGCGGCCACCACATCCGGCCACATTTCTTGCAAAGAACCCGATGAATGGTGCACTCCAGTATGCTGCGTTTTCGTCCAATAGGAGGCATGTGGAAGCGTCGCGTTTTCTTTCCCTTGAAAATAACGTCTCGATTGCCGCAATCCTTGCAATGGACAGACTTTTCAGACATTTCAGCCTGGAAAATCACCAAATTGCCAACGTACTGTGTGGCTAAATATTCGACCCCTCTAACATTGAAAGCATGGTATAGTTCTGACGTGGACATGGTATAGGCTCCTTTATGGAAGGTTGTCGGTTTGGTCGCCAAACAACCTGCCTTATGCCATGTCCTTTTTCAACTCCTCTTTCTACCACCTCCGCAACCAGGGGTACTCGTTATCCGGATGAGCCAAATATGATACGCTATGGTGTGTCAAGTTGCCCTATTCATAACCAAAAGGAAGTACTTGCACATCTATGCAGAGCATTTCAATTCTTCCCCCCCCCAAATGGGCGCTCATGAAATTGCTCTTAACAGTGTATAAGTGCTCTTCATCTGGCATCAGAAGGAACAGCACAATCTGTCCTCTGAGCCAATCAGTCAATCTTGAGCTGAGTTTAATTGGTTATATTAATTCACAATATCAATGGAGATGACAATAACCAAAATAGTCATATATTGGAGAACACTATGGAAAACTATAACGAACCCACCATCGAGCTTGTTTTTGAGGATAGCTGTATAAACGTTAACGATATTGAAGAGGTAATTTTTGACAAATACAGTAGTGACCCGCCATGTCAAGGCGGTGGCATTAGTTAAACCTGTTTAATTAGTGCCTGGCAGAAAACCCCAGAATCGAAGAGAGATAACACGAATTCATAAGGCAGTAACACGAAACTCTTCGGCTGAAGACCTCCATTTTCAATTAGTTACGCCAAACATGACAACAATGCTAATCTTGACCGTAGCTGGAGCATAGCTCCGCCATTGAGGCTGCTATCGAATCAGCCAATTTACGTCAGGCAGCTTGCTTATAAGATCTACGTTCCTGCTGAGCGGCTTCTTTTTCTTGTTGACGCAAGACTGCACCAAGACGCTGTATGTTACGTGCCACTACCGCCATGGCGACGTAGCGTTTAAATCCGTCGAGACCGTGATCGGGACATTTGTCCAGTCCGTGGATTTCAAGCGCGTTGATTGCCGATTCCACCGCTGAGTGTTGTTTACGTAAATTTACAAATTCAGGATCGGTTTCGCTGGCTTTATCAGCCTGGGATAACTTGCCTTTCTTAGGGAGCACGACACGCTCAAGACGCGATTGAAGGTCTTTAAGATTAGCCGGAGTATAGAAACCCTTGTCCATGCTGACAGCGCGTAACATGCTGAATTTCTGTTTGGTTTCGACCGCCATTGCAATGGCGACCTTGTCATCGGTGATCTTTTCCATCACTCGATGATGCAGAATAAAGCGGTGCTGGTCTTCCATGATGCACACACGCAGGCCCAATTCCACCGGAACACCGGCCTTGCCTTTACTGATCCATTCGGTATGCGGCTCAAACAGGGAAAATACCTTTTCGTCGTGAGGAATTCGCTCACCTTGGAGCACTCGTCGATCAATCTGGTCAATCTGCCGCCAGGCATGTTCCATGAAGTTATGCAACATGCTAAGCTGGGCCGCAACGAGAGGATCCTCCGGGGAGATCTGGTTGCGAGTTTGTTCCGCTCGCTCCAAATGGCTCACCGCCAGGTCCAGGTAGACACTATGAGCGTCTTTAATCTCCTGCTCTTTTTTCTCCTGCTTGCTCTCGTTTTGGGACGTGGAGCGTTTGAGCCGTTGTGCAGTGCGGTACTGCTTTTTGAATTGAAGCTGGTAGTGATGGTGGTCTTGCCAGTCCGATAGGTTGTAGGTGCTGGACAGTTCTGCGCTGATTTCGATAACCTTACTGATAGCGTCAAGGAGCAGGTTGATGTCGGTTGGATAATGGACGTTTGTCTCTACCACAAAGGAGTCGCAACGGCCTGCGAGACCTTCGTCCGGATTAATCCGTAATGCGTCGTGTCCCGCCAGGACTATTTGCCGGTTAAGCCGATCCAGCAGTTCCGGCGTAAACAGCCGCAGATTATCCTTGAGGGTCTGCAGATGGTAGTGTTTTTTATCCAACCAATCACTGTGCCCCAGCATTTGCCGAAGAGTCTTATGCTCGTTCGCCAACTGGTGGATACGATCATAATCGGCATTGAGTCCTAATCTCAGTACCGCGAGCACCAAGATCTGCCACTGCGTCATGCCCGGGCGACCGTTGCTGGGATTGGCTTTAACACTTTGCCCGTTGATTTGGCGTACAGGCAAGACTTTTTTTAGGATGGCAAATACAGGTTCTCGCACTTCAGGTGTTGTGTACAGGTGCTGGAGCCCCCGCAGAATTTGTGGAATATCGTCGCGGGATTTAGGATCCAGCTCTATATCGGCGATAGCCTGTTCACCCAACTTCATTTGTGGCGCGATTACTTGCCGCATGTATTTTTACCCGAGGAAGACTTGGCAGATTTGGTTGTTTTATATGTCCATGTTACATCAATGAAAATGTTAGCTAATGATAAATATACCATGCAAACCAGTAAGTTACACCAATATTTAACGGTCATCCCTGCCCGCGAGATTATTTTCCTAACTTAGAGGGATAGTGTTATCATGTTGATTTATCGTTGTTGTTGAGTTTTCTGTCAAGCACTAAATAGGGATCATCTTTTTCTTTTTAACGGCAAAATACAAGAGATCTTCCTGGCCTTTGATAATGATCAGGCAGGCATTGACGGCATGGCCAGAGTGGGAAAGCAGCTTGAAGAGCTGGGCATAGCCTGTTATCCCGTCACCCTGCCCGTCAAGGACTGCAACCTCTTCTTCGAGGATCATGGCCCGGCGGAGTTCGAACAGCTCCTGGGAGACGCTCGCCCGGAAAAAGCCGTCTCAGGTGAATCCAGACGCCAGTCCATGTACCGGGCGGAGGAGAGAGGCTTCAGGGTCGGCTACGGCCGCAGGCAATACCAGATTAAGTCCATCCAGAAAGGTGGTACCCAGCTGAAAGCAACGATCAAGGCTTCAACTGACCTGAACAACAGCTCCAAGGAGTTCGAGCTGACCACGATCGATCTGTACTCGTCCCGGTCACGGGCATGGTTCGCGAAGCTCTGCGCAGGGCTTTTTAATGAACCGGAAGCCCTGATAAAACAAGATATCGTCAAGCTCATGACCCTGGTTGAAGAGTATCAACCACCTGCGGATAAGGATGAAGAGAAGGTCATCATCACACCACAGGACAAAAAGCTGGCCCTTTCCTTCCTGAAAAACAAAGACATCTTCTCCCAGTTGCTACAGGACTTCGACACCCTGGGCGTGACCGGCGAAAAGACCAATAAGCTGGTGGGCTACCTGGCGGCCGCCTCCAGAAAACTGGCCGATCCTTTATCCGTCCTGATCCAGTCCAGATCAGCTGCCGGTAAATCCACCCTGCAGGATGCCATACTGTCCCTTATCCCTGATGAAGAGTACGAGAAATATACCCGAATTACCGACCAGGCCTTGTTCTACAAAGAGGAAGACTCCCTGGTCCACAAGGTTCTGGCCATCGAGGAGGCGGAGGGCATGGGCGGGGCGGCCTATTCCATCCGTAATATCCAATCAGCCAAGGAGATCACCATTGCCGCCACCGGCAAAGACAGCACCGGCAAGATGGAAACCCAGGAGTATAAGGTAAAAGGCCCGGTATCGGTGATGATTACCACCACGGCCACAGACATCGATCAGGAAACCGCCAGTCGTTTTATTTTCCTGACCATTGATGAATCAACCAAATGACCGAGGCCATCCACCGGATGCAACGGCAGGCGGAAACCCTTGAAGGCTTAATCAGGGACAAGAAACAGGAAAATATCATCAGAAAACACCACACCGCCCAGCGTATCTGAAGCTCTTGGCGTGGTCAATCCCTTTGCAAAATATCTTACCTATCCAGCACACTCACTCAGGTCTCGGCGAGACCACAAGAAATACCTTGGCCTGATCAGGGCCACCTGTTTTATCCACCAGTTCCAACGAGATATTAAAACCGTAAAGGTTGACGGTGAGCCGATTGACTACATCGAAGTGACTTTAGATGACATCGACAAGGCAAACAAACTGGCAAGTGAGGTTCTGGGGCAGACCATGGACGAGCTGGCCCAGCCATCAAGGACGCTTTTATCTCTGATCTACAAGATGGTGAAACAAATGGCCACAAAGCAAAACAAAACCCCGGATGAAATCTTTTTTACCCGCCGAATGATCCGAGAGCATACCGACTGGTCGGACTGGCAGGTCAAGACCCATATCGGGCAGCTCTGCGACCTTGAATATCTGGCGGCCAGAATCGGTTCCAAAGGCAAGGAATACTCCTACATCCTCAACTATCGAGGCCAGGCCGAGGAAACTGATAAATGCTTTCTCAGCTTGACCACGGTTGAAGAGATCAAAAAGCAAATGGCAAAGGAGGAGTAACCCGGAGTCGGAGTTTATGCCCGCTTAGGGTGCTTACCTGGAGGGTATTTTTACAACTTGGTGGCCTCCAGGAGGGAGTTAGAGGGTACTTGGTGGTGAGCCAAAACAGGCTTAACTCTTTGCAGTTAAAAGAAAAAGATAACTACTTGGCGGTAGAGCCGGGAGAACAAGGCCCGGGGGGTATCAGAAGACAGAGGTCAGAGGACAGAAGTCAGAGGAACCGCAATATGGATATTGAGCAAACTATCACTGAGTATTTACAGCACCTGGAAGGCTTTGGCCAAGCGGCAACTACTCTGGCCTCCGGCAAAGACAACCTAAGTGTCTTTGCAGAGTATCTGAGGGAAAAAGGGGTAACGGATCTGCTCCAGGTTACTGCCGGCATCATGGCCGATTACAAGAGAAAGGTTATGGCAACGGCACTTGCCGTTACCACCAAACAAAAACGGCTGCGGATTGTTGCCCGTCTTTTTACCTGGCTTACGAAAACACATGTGCTGCTTCTCAATCCCGCCGAAGGGTTGGCGGATAGTATCAGGACGGGGCGAAAGATCATGCCCATCTTAACCACCCTGGAAGTGCAGAAACTCATGGCCCAGCCGGATCTCAGCACCAAAATAGGTTTGCGTAACCGTGCCATCATGGAGCTGTTCTACAGCAGCGCACTCAGACGCTCCGAGTTGTGCGGACTCAAAGTTCATGATCTTGATCTTGGTGGGCGGGTTGTAACGGTTCGAAGCGGCAAAGGTGGAAAAGACAGGATGGTGCCGGTGGGAAAGAATGCCTGTTATTACCTGAAACGCTATCTTGATGAAGTCCGGCCCACCTTTGCCGGGAAAAATCCGACGAATGACTCTCTCTTTCTCACCCACCGGGGCGCAACGCTTGCGGGAGGCACGGTAAAGGATTTTCTACGGATATATCACCGCCAGGCTGGTATTACCAAGCAGCGCGGTTCCCATATCCTGCGCCGCTCCTGTGGCGCTCATATGCTCAGCGGGGGCGCTGATCTGCGCTCTATTCAGGAACTGCTGGGCCATGAACACCTCCACACCACCCAGCTCTACACCTTCATTGCTCCTGTTGATCTGAAAGAGGCCCATCACAAATATCATCCGGGGAGGAACCTATGATTATCCTTGATATGCTCGAACCATACCTGCAGGAGCTGCAGGCCAGAAACTACTCGCAGGAAACCATTAACCGCCGCGTCTATAGTCTCAGGAGTTTTATCCACTTCCTGAGTACAAGAGAAGTTGTTCTGGTGGACCAGCTTAACCTCGATGTTCTTGAGGAATACAAACAGAATCTCACCTTTCGTCATACGGATCACAACAAAAAAAAACTCTCGGCCCAGACCAGACGGGGTTATCTGTCGGTGGTGCGCAGCTTCTGTGAATATCTGCACAGTAAAGAGTTGCTGGTGGGTAACCCGGCGGCGGATCTTGTTATGCCCAAGATACCCAAAAAGCTGCCCAAGGTCATCTTAACACTTGCTGAGATACGCAAGCTTATAGATGCCTGCGACACCACCAGCAACCGGGGCTGCCGCAACAGGATTATCATTGAAATCCTCTATGATACCGGTGTCACGGGGTTCCGAGTTATGTGGTATCAACAACGATGATCTCGATCTGGCCGGCGGCTTTCTCCATGTCAGAAGCGGCAAGGGGGATAAGGACAGGGTGGTGCCCGTCTCAAGCCGGGTCTGTGACCTTATCAGACGCTACAAGATGCTTGTCCGTCCCTCCTTTGCCAGAGCCGATGACGACGGCACGCTTATTTTCAACCGCTATGGAAAGATGTTCAACTACAAGGGGATACTCAAGATCGTCAAAAATTGCGGCGAAAAAGCAGGACTCAAGAAGAATATCACCTGCCATGTCTTCCGACATTCCTGCGCCACGCATATGCTGCAAAACGGGGCCAATGTCCGGATCATCCAGGAGCTGCTCGGCCACGACTCTCTCACCACCACCCAGATATATACCAGGATGACCATCAAGGATCTCAAAGAAGCACATGACAGGTTCCATCCAAGGGAGAGTTGGCAGAAATGATTTTTTAAAGTTTTTTTCCTTTAACTGCAAAAAAGAGGCTAAAAACAAGACCCATTTTACGTTTTGGTTCAATAAATTGATAGGCGGCAAAACAAAAATAGATCAAGCGGCTAAAAGAAAAACAGCTCTATGGGGAGAGAAGGCTTTGGGTGATGAATCGTACAAATGATCGTCTCCAAGACCACCATCGAGAGTATCGTTACCGGCGTCAGTCTCCTGCCAATCACCATAAATAATATCATTGCCGGCGCCGCCGGTAAGATGATCATCCGTAACACTTTCGGTACCGGTTACAAGGTTGTCCCCATCATCCCCATTTCGTGATTCATAGATCCACGTTCTTTCCGTGTGATTTGCATCCTGGTCTTGAAAGGTAAACTTATGTGTTCCATCTTCCAGCAACTCCGCTGACTGAAAGATGCGAGTGTCGTCTTTCAGAAAGTCTGGGGTGTCGTCGCTAATAATATCTCCCCAAGCGTCTCTTAGTATATAAACATCATTCAAGGCATCTTCCCAGCGATTGGTCGTTTTATGAGGTCTTGTGTGAAAATTCATGCCCCATATTTTTTCAGTGGCGATTTGGTTAGTGAGAGCCCAAAAGTCATCAATCGTCATACTAGAAGACACCTGGCTGGCGTATGCACTATCTAAATCGGCAATGATATCCCGACCTGGGTCTGGATCAAACACATTGATTCGGTTGGAGATACCTATATCCGGGTGTTCATCGTGGTTGGCCATGATTTGTCGCCGGATGATAAAACTGGCAGCTGTGGCCTCAGATTCATCCATTTCACGGTTGATGATGTCATCAAAATTGTTCCGGGTTAAAGTTAGCTCTTTCCTTTTAATCTGATCGTAATAATGGGTCAGTTCATGACCCAGCACCCTGACAAAATCACTGCCGGTCTGGGTGATGTTGATTGTTTTGAATTTAGGGTCATAACCACTGTAATCCTTTGACGAATCATGGGTTATCTTTATGTCTAACGATTCATATGCATGTAACAGGGACTTCAGAAGTGGTGAACTATTGATCAGATCAATCTCATCCTGCGTGAGCATTGCCCGCAAACTCGGATCGGAAAAAATCGTATCAGTCAGTTGGAAATCGGTTATATCGGCCATGACATTTCCTCTTTAATCTGTTTTTGTTGAATATTTGTAATTAATTCAAAGTAATTGACAGGTTAACAATACGGTAGTTGGCGTGGTTTTCATATTTTTCCATATATTGCCTCGGGCTGATCTTCTTGCCTTGCAAATGTTTCATCTTTCTAAAATACTGGAGCGTATCCTCCGTGCTAACACTCAATTCATACATGCCAAAATTGTAATAATAATCAACATGAATAACACCTACACTGAATTCATCCCTGGGGTTGGTGGCATAAATTTTCTGTGGGACACCAAACACGGCTCGAATATCGGACGGAGTTAAACGAAAAGAATCCATGGTTTCGATTAGGGTCAGCCGAACCAGAAAGCTACGTTTTTTGTCTATTAAAAATTCAGTATGTTTGAATGGAACTAAAAAACGATTTTCTGACTTCTGATCAGAAGAAATATTGTAATGATAGTCTACAGCCTCTGCCTCAGGATCATACCAATAGCCTTTACTGGTATCGCCGGGTCCCCAATTGTTCCGATCAATACCGATCAATTTCTCAATGAAATCATCCCCGCTCATTGTTTGATTTTTCAGAAACGATTTGATCACCAATAGGAATTTTTCCGGTGTCTTTGGCGCTTGATCAAATATCTTCTGCGCTCGTGGCGTCATGGTAAATTCCGCTGCATCTCCGCCTGCCAAAAGCATTTGCGGGAACAGGAAACCCAACAGCGCAACAACATTTATCAGGACTATTCTCATTGCAGCATCCTTCCTTGGTTTATTTTTTCGTTTTGCCCACATTCATAGCCAATAAAAGCTGGCTTTTTCGCCCAGGCAGTAGCCCAAAACGATATTGCAGCTTCAACGAAACAGGAGATGTTCAAAAATCAGTTAAAAAAGAAAAGAAATCAGCTACACACTAACCAGCGACATAACCTAACATATCTTGCCGCTATTGCAAATATTTTTTCTCGTTATAAAAGGCAGATACGGTTCATCAAATTTGGAACGATTGTGCGGTTCTTTCCTTCCCTTCCGCCGCAGGCGGGACACTCTGGAGTAGGCTTCGTACCATCAATGGTATCGTCCTGGTCGCTGCCGAAGATAATACTCCGATTTGGCGGAACGGAAAGTAGTGGTTGAAAAACGATCGTGCCAGTTGCCTTGTCTTCAAAGTGGGTGAGCGACTTGTTTGCACCATCATAAATGTTATTTTGTATCAGATATGAAAGCATCTCCGAACGATCTTCAAGATACATTTGGCTTAACTTGCCTGTCTTGGTCGATGAGCTATAAAGGTCAAGCTCTCCATTTTTATTAAAACTGCTATAATCAACGCCTTGAACAGCAAAGGGATTGAGGTTTACCAAAGCATATCGATAGGCAATATCGCCTTGAGCTAAGTTTTCAATGGCAGAAGGGCTGAACGGCGTCAGGGTATCATCACTCTGATCAAAAATACTTGCGACTTTGACATTGCCAGCAATAGATTTGATCCCTCAGAGTTAGACAGTTCAATCAATTTGTCATAATAGCTACTTCGTGCATTAAAATCACCGGCATCAACCATTGACAAACCTGGCCATGTATTCGTTACACCTGTTAATGCCTTTCCCTTAATCAATTGATACAATTTCCCCAACAGTTGTTCGTAACTTTTTCCTGTTTCAGAGCTTACAGCCTTGATAATGCCACCGGTTTTGTCGATATCAAGCGATGGATCTAATTGAAAAAAAAGAGCTTGAAGAGCCAAGCCGTCCATCATATGCCCAACATCATGAGTATTTTTTTCGACAGTAATGTACTTCTCTTTACTAAACGGAGTTCCTGTGCCGTCACTGGATACCACTTCCCAATCATCGCCAGTAGCGGCATCTTCTGATTCAAAAGTCGATACTCGATCTTCAATATTTTCCACCGGGATTGGCTGTGCACCGAATTGTGAGAATAAATCAAGCAAATGATCAGCGCCGAGATCGGAATCTGATGTTGGAGGATCATACCCAGGCGCATTGAAGGTGACGGCCGATTTGAATAAATTTGGAAACAACGCTACGGCTAATGCCGCCAGATGTCCGCCAAGGCTGTGACCGGTGACAGTAAGTTTTTCATCTGCATTGATCTTCCCCAGACCATCGGCTTGGGTTGTTTTTTCAAGCCACAGGTATTTCCCAGGAATAGCGTTATCTGGATTCCCTTTAAATAGGCACACGGATTGAACGCCGGTTGGCGGTGTTTCACCTGTTTGAACCACAAGCTGATCAACCTTGCTATTGCGCGGACCCTTCAATATTTGGACATAATTGTATAGTGAGACTACCTGTTTAAAAGCAATTCCCCACAAACCGATTTCAAGAATATCCGCTTCTGCCAGATCTTGCTCTTTTTGCTCCGGCCCGCTTGGCTCAGTCCCAGCAATAGCCAAAACCTTTCCATAGGTATCATTCTCGACTAACATTGACGCAAAACCGCTTGCAGGATCGCTGTGGCCGGTAGTCGCATAGCTTGGATTGAAGTACGGATCGAGCACCTTCCATTTTCCAGTGGTGTCGGCAGGAGCACCTGGATCGAATATTTGTTCTCCAAGAACTTTTTGGATTCGCGCAGTTTTACCTGGATAATTAGCAGCGTCACCTTCTTTGATAATATCAGGTATGGTTAAACCATTTATAACTCCTGCTTCTCCCATTTTTCTCCCCCCATAACCTACGGTTAATTTTTAGTTGGCACCCATCCTTAAATGAAATATTTCATTCTGATTAGAGGATCACTTTGGTCTCCTGCCGGAGGCATATGCTGGTTATTTAAAGGTTTAATTTTCCAAGTGAAACGAAGAGCCAGGATAAAATACCCATCTCTGATTGGGCAGTAGTTAGTATTCATGACGACTCCATGCCAACCGAGAAAAGAAAAGAATAAAAAATGCCCAAAAAGTCGCTCCGACGATCAAACAGAAACTATGAGCTTCCTCAGAATATTTTATATTGTATTTATATTCATAATTAGAACCAACAATCTGGCTTAAATGGGGAAATCTTCTACAATCAGGAATAAATGAACGGTCATTTTGTTCCTCCCATATTGTGAACAGATCACCTTTGTTTAATTGAAGGTTCCATATAACAAGATAATGACCACTCCACCATAATCTTGCAATTTTTCCATTAGTTAGCCGAAAATCAATAAGATAATGCCCACACGGATCACTCCTCCTTAACTTACTATAGCTCATATATGCACCATGCACCTGTTTCATATCTTTCAAACCTAAAACTGGATGGGAATAAGCTAAAGCTAACAATGCTGACCCTATCACAGGTATCCAGAAAATTAGTCGCATAAGCACAGGATGTACTTTATATACTTTTTGATAATTATGATACAAATTGGTATTATTAAGCCACTGGATGAACCTCCTCTGATATGGGAAAATTGGCAATGCATGTGTTCTGATGCAGTATTTCAGCAAGATCGACGCAAAGGCAAATGGTACCAGAGTCCCAAACCATGAAACAAAAAAAGCCGTATAGAATGAGCAGATTATGAAAAACCAAAAGATAGAGATACAAATAGCTTTTCTCAATGGGGGAAGTGGTGAACCGGCTTTTTGCTCTTCTTCTTTATTGTGAATACTCATCTGATCTTCTTCCAATTTATGCTCTCACCGGCTTCATAGTAATCATGAATTGTTGCTAGTTGATATATGCTGTTTTTTCAGACAATATCTGCATTTTGATGTTATCCAAACAAAATTGTGCTATTACTTAAAATTCCACTTATGCTTCTTTTGGAAATCTTGCGCTATTATATCTCCCTGTTTAGCGGCTTTTGAAATCCATTCAAATGCCTTATCAGAATCCTTATTAACGCCTTCCCCTTTGTAATACGGTACTCCAGGATTTCTCTGGGATGATGCGAATCCTTGACCAGCCGCTTTTTTATACCATTCAAAAGCCTTGTTATAATTCTTCGGAACCCCTCTTCCCTTATAGCACGCAACAGCAAGATTATATTCACTTTCTGCATAACCTTGCTCGGCCGCTGCGGTGAACCATTTTGCTGCCTTGCTATTGTCTTTTGGTACGCCTTCCCCATCCACATACATGAGACCGAGATTATATGGCTCATCCGGATAACGAGTACCCCTGGTTGCGGAGGTGGTAGAAAGAGGAGTTGAAAAAGGACATGGCATAAGGCAGGTTGTTTGGCGACCAAACCGACAACCTTCCATAAAGGAGCCTATGCCATGTCCACGTCAGAACTATACCATGCTTTCAATGTTAGAGGGGTCGAATATTTAGCCACACAGTACGTTGGCAATTTGGTGATTTTCCAGGCTGAAATGTCTGAAAAGTCTGTCCATTGCAAGGATTGCGGCAATCGAGACGTTATTTTCAAGGGAAAGAAAACGCGACGCTTCCACATGCCTCCTATTGGACGAAAACGCAGCATACTGGAGTGCACCATTCATCGGGTTCTTTGCAAGAAATGTGGCCGGATGTGGTGGCCGCAACTCCCATTCATGCTTGGCACCAAACGTTACACTCGAGCCTTCGCGCTGACCGTACTGGACCTCCTGCAATTTGCTACGATTAAAGCAGTAGCCAAGTATCTTCGAGTTGGCTGGGACATGATCAAGGATATCCACAAAACGCGTCTCCAGCAGCAGTATCGCCGTCCTCAGCTGAAGAATTTGGTCCATCTTGGTATCGACGAGTTTAGCATCCGCAAAGGCAATTCGTACATGACGATTTTTGTCGATCTTTCCACGGGTCGCATCATCCATGCTGTAGAGGGCAACTCGAGTGAGGCCATCACCCCATTTCTTCGAAAGATTTCCAAAAAAGCCAAAAATCTTAGGGCAGTAGCCATTGATATGAGCACTAGCTACCACAAAGCACTCAAAAAGGAGCTACAACATGTTGATATCGTGTTTGATCGATATCACATCAGTGCTCTGGCAAATCGTGCTTTGGATAAGTTGCGCAGAGAACTACAGCGGCAATTGGAGCCCAACGCCAGGAAATCATTAAAAGGAAGTCGTTTTCTACTGTTGTACAACTACTGCAATCTCAAAGATGAAAAAAAGGGAAAGCTCAAAAACCTTCTCGATCTCAACGGCCCTCTGTTCACCTTGTATATCATGAAGGAATTGCTGAGATATTTTTGGCAATTTTCCAGTGAAAAGGCGGCGAAAAAATATCTCGAAATGTGGTGTGCCGATGCCATGGCATCTGGGATAAAGCAACTCGCCACTCTGGGTGCGACGCTACACCGATACAAGGATGAAATGCTCAATTTCTATAAGCACCGAATAACCAATGCCCCTGTTGAAGGCATTAACAACAAGATCAAGACACTTAAAAGGCAAGCTTACGGCTACAGAGATATGCAATATTTCAAGCTCAGGCTCTACCACCTCCACAACCAGGGGTACTCGTTATCCGGATGAGCCGATTATATTCGCTTCCAGCATATCCCTGCTTAGCTGCCAATGTGAACCATTTAACGGCCTTGGCATAGTCCTTCGGAACACCTTCTCCTTTAGCATATAAGGCCCCAAGATTATTTTGAGCTCTCGAATTTCCATATTGTACTGCTATTCTGCAATATGCTAATTCCATGTAGTTCATGAATGTATAATTGTGAGTGAAACCTTGCTTTTCTTTTTCTCCCTCAACTTTTTTTGAATAGAATAGCGAAACGGATATTCTATCGATTCATCCTCTTCGGTGGATATTTTCGGAGGGAATTTTTCTGTGGCTAGATCGGAGAAATCGCAGAGAGGAGGCTCTGTTTTGCGCATGGTCTTTCGTGCCAGGAAGGGGCCGACCCAGATGACATATTGTTCATTATATTCAGCTTCCGCTCCCACATCCTGGGGCGGCATCACCAATTTGCCGGTCCTGTGCTCGACGGCCATGACCTCGAGCGCCGTTCGCGCCTTGAGAATTTCATTGTTGGCGAGATACCAATCCACTCTGGTCCTGATCGTTCCAAAGACATTGACGCTGACATAGATATCGATATCGGCCTCCGACGGCGGTACGACATATACCCCTTTCAAAAATAAATAGGTGCCGAGCAAAGCTGTGAGATACTGGAGGTCGCTGGAACCGAACAGCGTTTCCGAATTATGATACTCTCCCAAACCCTTGAATTGGACACCGACCTGTGCCATGCCTCCGCTTCCGGTCTGCTGGCTGGTTGTCTTTCCCGGATAGTTGAGCACCGAATTTGTCGTACTTGAGCTATTTGTCGTAGAATTGCTCGTTGTCGTAGTATCCGAAGAAGTCGATGAATTGTTGGTGGTGCTAGACGAATTCGTTTGCGTCGTATAACCCGGAAATTCGGAATTGCGAGTTATGGTAGGCGGGGCCACGACGTAATCGCCGCGCAGCTGTGAAATCATCGAAAGGCGGCCTCCGGCGAGATTGCCGGCGCCAATATCGCCAACGGCGTTGACGAAAAGATCTACTTTTTTCCCTTTGAGTTTTGAAACATCGATCTGCTTGAGAGCCCCATGGGATGAAGCCGATACCAGTTCCTGTTCAATGGCAAATCGTTTGCCGCCGCCATGCCCGGGCAGACCGGTCATGGCCCCACAACCTGTGAAAAAAACTGAAATTCCAAAGAGGAAAACAACAATAAATACT
Organism: uncultured delta proteobacterium; assembly: GCA_963745265.1. Lineage (GTDB taxonomy): Bacteria > Desulfobacterota > Desulfobulbia > Desulfobulbales > Desulfocapsaceae > Desulfopila. The sequence goes on along the minus strand of CAVUXQ010000021.1, from coordinate 5,327 downwards.
CGTCGGACCAAACAGCATTGATTGTATCGCTTCATCGTGTTGTGCAAGTTCTTCATTACATTCTTCTACATTAAGTGTTTATGGTTCACGCATGCTTTCATCAAGCGCTCTGATTATTGGGTAAAGAAAATAGGAGATTACCGAACGCTTGCCGATTTTGATTTCCGCCCTGACTTCCATTCCGGGAATAAGCCGGAATCCTTTCGGCACATTCCTTAAGGATACCGACAAGAGCTTGATACGGGTTCGATAATAGGCATTTCCCTGTTGCTTTACTGGATTAGGTTTCTTTTTCGTCTCCAAATCCGGGCGGGAAAAGGCATCGTCACTGATCACTCTGACCTTGCCGGGCAAAGTGCCGTGCCGTTGAAACGGAAAGGCGCTCAACTTGATCCTGGCCGAATCACCGGCTCGGATTCGACCCACATCCTTAGCCGGAACATTTACATCGGCTTCGACGGCGCAACCCACCGGCACAAGAGTCATGAAAGGTTCCGCCGGACGCAGGATCGAGCCGATGGACCGATCCTCTATCTTCAATACCACCCCGTCTTGCGGCGAACGAAGAACGACCAGTTCATGCATCCTTTTGGCTTTGCTGAGATCCTCGGTGTTTTTTTCCAACTCATCGCGCAGCTGCACTTCCTGCTCGACCAACTTGCCGTTGCGTTCCGCCACAAAACGGTGCCAATCCGACTCGGTCTGGTGCAACTGGCGATCGATCACCTTCTCCTGCGCTTTAAGGTTGTCGATCTGACTCGTGGCATCGATGATCGATTTGCGGGCATCGAGCAGCCGCAGACGATAATCGTTATCGGTCTGCGGTTTCATTGCCGTTGTACCTTCGACATCCCGCAGGACTTTCAGCTGCTTCTCCAGATCCTTTTCCTGAATGGCATTCTGGGCCGATTTGGCGCGCAAGGTGGCGATCTTGTCGTCGGTCAATTGTTTGTTGCGTTTGAGAATGCTTTTCTGCTGGTGATAAACCTGTTCCTGCAGCCGTCCGTCCTCCCCCTCGCCGGGTCGGGCCGAAAATGCTTTCCCGTCAAGTTCGGCCTGAATTCGTCGTATCTGCACGCCGAGAGCCACACCTTTTTTCCGTAGTTGGCTCAGATCCGCACTGGCAAAAGTAGGATCCAGCGTCACCAGGACCTGGTTCTTCTTGACGATGTCCCCGACCTTGACGTTGATCGAACGGATCATGGCGGTATTGAGCGATTGGACGACAATGGTCGGACTGGTGGTGATCAATTTCCCTTCGGCTACCACAAACCGGTCCACTTTGAAGACAATCGCGCCGACCACTATTAAAACGAGTGCGCCTAAGATCAAATACAGCACCCAGCGGACTTTGCCGGAAACCTGGCGTTCCTCTATCTCCACGGCATCGGGATGATACTCGAGGACTTCGCGGCTCAATCTGTTTTCCTTTTTCTCTTTATCTTTCATCTCCTGTCCCTTAAACCGAGTCATCATTCTCAGTTGATCTGCATCTGTTGCTGCCAGAGATGCCGGTAAAGCGTGCAGTCCTTGAGCAACCGGCCATGGCTACCTTGTCCGACCAGGTTGCCGTTTTCCAAAACGATGATGCTGTCAGCACCCGTTAGCATGGAGAGACGGTGCGAAACCACGATCACCGTCCGTCTCCTGGCGATCTCGGCCAGGTTGTCGCGGACAATTCGCTCACTTTCCGGATCGAGAGAACTTGTGGCCTCATCGAGAATCAAGATTTCCGGACGGGTCAACAGGGCCCTGGCAATGGCCAGCCGTTGCCGCTGACCGCCGGAGAGGTTCATCGCCCCTTCCTCCAGCATGGTGTCATACCCTTGGCGAAGATTGACGATAAACTCGTCGGCTCCCGCCAGGATCGCCGCCTGTATGATCTCTTCACGGGTGGCGTTCGACTGCCCCGCCCTGATGTTTTCAGCCACGGTTGTATTGAAGAGAAAGCTCTCCTGCAGCACGACGCCCATATTCCTACGCAGATGCGCGGTATCGAGTTCGTTGAGATAGCATCCGTTTATGCGTATCGTGCCGGTGCTCGGGAAATACATTTTCTGCAGCATCCGGGTAAGGGTCGTCTTGCCTGAGCCACTGGGTCCGACTATACCTAGGGTCTTTCCCGCGGCAATGGTCAGTGAAATCTCATTCAAGGCATTGGGCAGATCGGGAGCATAACGAAAACTCACCCTATCGAGCACAATGTCTCCGGCAAGAGACGGTCTCGCCCCATGGCGGTCGGCCCCCCACTCCGGCCTGGCATTCATTACTAGACCAAGCTTTTCAACCGAGAGGGCCGCCTCCTGATATTGATTGACCAGGCCCACCAAGCGGATCAGCGGCGAGGTCACCCGGCCGGCCAACATCTGAAAGGCGATCAGGGCGCCGACAGTCATGCTGCCGTCGAAAACCTGGCTGGCCCCCATCCAGATGATGACCACGGTCATCAACCTTCCCATCATTTGCGTTATCGATTTGGCGGTGATAGAGATCTTGCCGACCCGATATTCCATGCTGATTGCTCTGGCCACCTTCTCTTCCCAGCGCTTGCGCAATAGCGGTTCGATGGCCATCGCCTTGACCGTGGCCATGCCGTTAATGGTCTCGACCAGCATGGCTTGGCGATGGCCCTCGGCATTATACAGCGCATCGAGCCGCCGTTTGAACGGACCGATCAGAGCCGCTATCACCAGCGCGATCACGGCGGTGAAAACCAAAACGATACCGGTAAGCTTGGCGCTATAGAAAAAGAGGAAGGGCAGAAAGACGAAAAGCGAAGATGTCTCGAGCAGAGTCAAAAAGACATTGCCGGTTAAAAAATTCCGGATCTTCGAGGTCTGCTGCATATGTTTGGTCAAGACCCCGGCGGTCATGTGCTCAAAAAAATCGAGCGGCAGGTTCAGCATGTGCCTGAAGGTCCGCGTGGTGACCCTCAAGTCGATCTTATTGGTGGCATGCAGGAGCAAATAGTCGCGCAGAAAATCGAGTCCCGCATTGACCATCAGCGCCCCAGTCATGGCGATCCCCAAGACTTCGAGCGTAGTGACGGCCTGATTGACCAGGACCTTGTCGATAACCAGTTGAAAGAAAATTGGGGTCACAAGGGCGATAGCGTCAATGAAGATAACCGCCAAGGCAATGTCAAAGAAGGTCCTTTTCTGACGGAATATTACAGGCAAAAACCACCGCAAGCTAAATGGCTGCGACTCGTCCCCGAGTTCGTAGACACGCTTAAGGATATAGACTTCACCATCCCATATTGCCTCGAGTTCCTGCCGGGACAATCGAAGATGCCCGCTTCCTCCCGCCAGTGGGTCGTAACAGGCAATGGTGACGTCCTTTTCCTGGCCTTGGGGTATAGCACCGACAAGGACCAGATGACGACCGTTGCGAAGCCTGGCAATGGCAGGGTAGGCCTTTTGCAGCTTGGCGAGGGAATTCCAATTCAATTTGAGGAGCTTTGACTTCAACCCCTGTTCCTTGGCCATGCGCAGAAACTTGTTGGTATCTATCTCGTTTGCATCGAGATTATATTCATGGATAAGTCGGTCTTTGGTCAACTCGATCTTGTGCTCGCGAGCGACAATGGAAAAACAGATGAGCGCCGTATTTATTCGTTCAAAGCGCAGCATGCCTCCACTCCAAATCCTCTGAAAATCAGAAAAAGACATCTGCTCTTTTAGCACTTCCCCTTTTGGGCCTACCTCCATTAGAGTTACGCATTTTGGCGCCCCCGAGCCCGTTTTTTCGATACCGGCAAGAATGCTATAGCGACCATCACACAACTCAACAACTGCCTGTAATTGTTGACCAATTAATTGTTGTACATTTGGACGAATAATCAGGGTGGCCAACCCCTCACCTCGGGCTGTCTGAATCACGCTCTCCAGCGTTTCCTTTTTACATTCGGCTCCTTCGGCTTCTCTAAGGCGTTGCAATTGAGATACAAGAAAATCCTCCCCCATTTGCTGGGCGAGATAGCAGCAACAGACAAGCAGATTCGCCAACTGACAACCAGGACCTTTTTTTTCAATCGATCAGTCATTTCGTTTCCGTTTTCGTTTTTTTCCCGCATTGTTCACCCCAGATCTGACAATTATCTGACATTAGATCAGGAATTTCTTGTTACCGAATCAGCCTATCAGCTTCAACAGACATGCCTATGTTGTTTCTATTTTAAATTATTATACTTTTTATTTTATCGCTTGAAGAGTACGAAACACCTTCATCATACCTGGCCCATAAAGCAAGTGCTGACCAAAGGACAGACCTGCCCTATGACTAGACAAAAGAGCCCTCTTTCCTTTTGCAGATCAATCAGAAAATAGCCGAACGTAGTACTTTTGAGATACCACCTTGGAAAAATCCAGCCGATATGGTACCAGACAAACCACCTCTGTCAATTTCCGGGAATAAAATCGGCTATACTTTCGATTAATTACATCATATACATGCACCTGTAGATGATGTGATAATTTTCACTTCAAGTCCAGACACTTATTTGCAATGTGATGAGGCTGTTCGTGAGTGTCAGCACCTTTCATCCAGGTGCTCATCCAGAAATAGTAATTCCAATCTAACGCCCTGTTGATTCAACAAATTTAGTCATCGGAATATTAAGCATACGCGTCTCTTCAAATTCACTTGCGCACTTGTACTTTGAAAAAAAAGGATCTCATATCCGATTGAACACTACCTAGTGCTCATCCAGAAATGAGATATTTTGTCACGAATCTAGGCGCAGCTGGAACTTTAACAGAAGGAATGTAATGAATATTCCGAGGATTAATTTTTTGAGCACAACGAAGAGTCAGAGAAAAATAGCTATTTCCGGAAGGACACTATCTAACAGTGCCAGCATATGTAAAAGAGTTTAAGGTGAAGGACAATAGCGAGTGCATGTCCTTGGGTGAACACCGCAAATTCCTCCCATAACCTGTGCTCCTTCCGAGTTGCAAGCATTTCAAAATTTTTCCAAATATTTGAATATCATGCGGGGAGAAGAGGTGATCTGCAATGCTGTTTGAGAAATATTACGAACGCTTGTTTCTTAAGGAGTTGTAAACGTTCAACAGCACCCTATTTTTGCGCTATCTATCAGAGCATAACACCCAAATTGGTTGCTGGGAAATACTTACATTTCAGAAAAATGTTTTGATTTTTTCTGGTAAACGTTTTCTCGCGGCAGGTAACCATTCTTGAGAATAATGGCCGGATTTCTGGCAGGTTAAAGTGAGTATCTATACTAGCATTCTCTGTTCATACCCAACTTGAAGCACACTGCACGTTTAGGTTTATTCAAGACCCAAAGGAGCCAGGACCAGATC
>CAVUXQ010000020.1:0-220080 GCA_963745265.1 uncultured delta proteobacterium | reverse complement strand
ATCACGCCTGGGACCCCGACGCCGGAGAGATCGTCCCCGCCTGAACGCTCGGGGAGGGTTCCGCACAGACCTGCTCAGGTACTCCAGGTCCCCTGCTTCTCCGCGAGCTCGGTGACGTAGGCCACCAGGTTGCTAAGGGTCTGCTGACCACCCTCGATCGCGTGGTAGTTCTCGACTGCCTCGTCGCGCAGCTGCGCGGTGGGGAACACCGTGCGCATCTCGATCCGGGTCGCCGCTCCGTCGGGCACGAACGTGAGGACCGACTCGAAGGCGTTCGGGTCGTCGCCGGACTCACCGTGCAGCAGCGCGATCCGCTCCGGCGGGACGATCTCGGTCCAGCAGATCCACTCCGGTAGTCCGTCCCGTCCGGTCCGTGCATCACGAAGTCCCACACCCCGCCGACACGGAACTCGAACGCCCGCGTGGTGGTGGTGAACCCCTCCGGTCCCCACCACTGCGACAGGTGCCGCACCTCCGTGAACGCCTCGAACACCAGCTCCCGCGGGGCGTGAATGACCCGCGCGATGACGATCTCGCGGTCGCCCGTGGCTGACTGCGCCGGCGGGTCCCATCCTGTCGCTGCCATCGGTCACTCCTCGTGAGAGCAAAATGGTAGTGTTATGTGCTGGTTCGGTTGGTCTTGTTGGAGGACACCAGCAGGACAGCGTGCGCCAGTCAATGAGCTGGAAAGTCTGGTAGACGCCTCGACCCATAGTCCTGCCCTCCCCTCACCCCATCCCTTTCTCGATATCCATGATGGCTACTGGTCTTCAACCACCAGTAGCTTCGAAACCGACTGGTCCTACGTCCTTTATCTAAACAAAGGTGCAGTTGGTGTGGGGTTTAAGAAAAAGAGTAATTTTGCTGTCTGGCCGGTCATGTCGAAAGCGACAAAAGAAGAAGATATGCCAGGATTTTAACCGGGATAACATGGTCGGCAAACTGTCCGGCGGCCTTATCAATCGGGTGGATCAACAGCTTGCTCAAAATGGTCTTATGACCGTCATAACGTTTCGGATAATTCCATTTGCACCTTTTTCGCTGATTAACCTAATTGCCGGGGTATCTGCGATTTCCCTGCGGGACTTTGCCCTGGGAACCCTGATCGGTATTCTACCGGGTATTACCGCTCTGGCCTTTGTCGCCGATAGGCTGTCAGAATCCCTGCGCCGTCCGGATCTTACAACTTTTACCTCCTTGTTTGCCGCGGTTGTCGTCATGGCAGGAGGACTAATCTTGTTCCGTAAGTGGATCCGGCAGAGATATCTGCGCAAAAAACAGCAAAGCGGCTCCTGACGGTTATGCGTATTGCCACCTACAACATCCATCGTTGCACATTGGCGAACGGCGCAAACAGATAAATGCCTTGCTGCAATTAACTTCCGCCTCTGATGCGGAAATCAGCATTCTTCTCGGCGACCTCAATGAATGGTTCTCCTGGAGCCGTCCCCTGGCTGCTTTGCTTCGTCAGTTCAACCCGACAGGGTCTCATGGTCCTTCAGCCGCCACCTTTCCCGCCTGGAAGCCATTTCTCAAACTCGATCGGTTGCTGATCCGGCCAATCGGAAGACTTGCCTCCCTGCACAGCCATTCCACAAAACTAAGCCGGATTGCTTCAGATCACTTGCCTGTTGTGGCGAATATTAGTACCGAAGCAGGGTAAGGATATAATCCTTATACTGCGAGGCATCCATGCCGCCACGCAGTTCATCACAGCTTGCCCAGAGGGAGCTGTAGAGTTCTGTTTTCTTGATCGCCTTCTATGTTATCACCTTGTTTGGTAGGATGAGTCAAATAGACCTCATATTGCTACAGTTTTTCAGTCAGCCTCGTGAACGGTTACCATATCGGCAATGCCTTTGTCGAAAAAAAGCGTACAACAGCCTCTCTCTCTGCACGACAGACTGATCGTGCTCAGCTGAACTGCTGGTGGACCGTGGACCTTTGCCAAACTTCGACGGATCGCCGGCTACAGCTGAACATAGGCTATCAGGCCTATGAAATCGAAAAGGCCATGGGCGACCACCACGGGCCCAATACGATGGGTTTTGGCAAACCAGTGGGCAAAGACCAAGCCCAGCGGAATGATGCTGATAACAGCGACCGGACCTTGATACAAGTGATACGCGAGCCGAATAGCGATACTGACATTGATGGCGAATGAGTCGCTGCGGCTTTTTTTCAGGGCCGCGATAACATACCCACAGACGAAGACTTCTTCGAAAATCGAATTGACGACGGAGACGGTGAGGACCGTTATCAAACTCAGATTCGGCGTCACCAAGCCGGCTGCCTGTTCCCGGATGCCGGGAATAAAGCCGCTGAAGGCTATCCAGATAATGGTGTAAAAAGCGTAAGCGAGAATTGCGAGGCCGATCCCTGTGGCGGCGTCCTTGATCTTTGGAGGGAAGCCTACCTGCTGGATCTTCCAGCCACGCAGCAAAAGAAATCCGCCTAAGGCAATGAAGAGCAACGACTCGTAGACGAGGAGGGATTGCAGCTGTGATTCCGAAATGGGCGCATTCCCCTTGGGGAGAAAGAGAGAGAGGATATTGCCCAGCAATAAATAGCCGAATGCGCCTCCTATTACGATAAAGAACTCGGTTCTGGCCGTAATCGATCGTACAAATTGCTCCACCGTCCTCTCCTTAAGGGTAGCCGTTTACCACTATTTGCTATCAGCACTGCTCTTTTCGATATAACCTGCCCCAACGCATCACATCATCCCTGCATGTTTGCAGGATACGACACGCCAGAAACAACAAAGGCGCAACCCTTTGATAAGCAAAGAGTTGCGCCTTAGCAATCTGGTGCCGGAGGTCGGAATCGAACCGACACGGGGTTGCCCCCGCTGGATTTTGAGTCCAGTGCGTCTACCAGTTTCACCACTCCGGCATGGTAGAGGATGTTTATACCGCACTTTTTCCTTGCCAGTCAAGAGGAAAGGCGAGCCGAGGGCCAATCCGTGCTTGTTTTCAGCGGCATTGCTCGTAGTGGAGGCAAATTTCCTGCAGCGACCGTGGCCAGATGGCAGCATGGCGTGAATCAGCTTCCGGGCAGGTTTTGCGCCAGGCTCCGTTCCTCTTCTTGGCGATAGCCTCGGTAGCATTTCAGTACGCGCACCACGTACTGGATCGTCTCGGGGATCCTGGGGATGCCGCCCGCCCTTCTGACCGTGCCTGGGCCGGCGCTATAGGCCGCTAGCGACAGCATCAGGTTGCCCGCGAAGGTGTCGAGCAGGTAGCGGAGATACCGGGTGCCGCCGTTGATATTCTGGCGGGGATCGAACGGGTCGCGGACCTGCAGTTCCCGGCTGGTTGCCGGCATGAGCTGCATTAGCCCCTGGGCGCCGTGTCTGGAAACCGCCTTCCGGTCAAAGCCGGACTCGATGCGGATCACCGCCTTGATCAATCTGGAATCGATGTTGTATCGATCGGCGGCTTGTCGGATGTATCGATCGTAGGCGGAAGAACCAGGCAACTCCCACTCCGGCACAGAGGAGGTGAAGAATAATGCTGTTCTCGTTGAAAAAAGAGCATCCGGCAGTTGCCGGTGCGTTGGTGAAATGGATGGAACCGCCGGCGTCACGGCAGGCGTAAACCTCCGCCTTTGCCATGTGGGGATGAATCAGCGCCAGGATGGCTGCTATCAGGAAAACTCGACAATTTCGGCTGCCTAAACAGCGAAAGACACCATTCTCTCTTACGGAACATGCCCAAGAGATGCGAGGCAAAAATCGTATTCACCGACAACACAAGTCGCTTCTTTTTCCCCATCTTTCCTACTTACATCCCCAATCGCCCTGCCTGCCGCCGGCGCCCCCCCAGAGAGCGCGCACGCCATCCCACATCGCAGAGCGATTATGGGCGGGAGGAGAACCTAAGCACGGGCTTACCATCTCACCGCCCGTATCCAGCTATTTCGCGCGTTTCTCCCAGTCGGCCAGGAATTTCTCGATGCCGACATCCGTGAGCGGATGCTTGGCGAGCTGTTCGATGACCTTGAACGGGATGGTGGCGATATCGGCGCCGATCAGCGCCGCGTCCAAAACGTGCTGCGGGCTGCGCACACTGGCCACGATCACCTCGCTCTGGTAGCCGTAGTTATCGTAGATGGTGACGATATCGTTGATGAGGTCCATACCGTTGACGCCGATATCGTCAAGCCGGCCCACGAAGGGGCTGACGAAGGTGGCCCCGGCCTTGGCGGCCAGCAGGGCCTGAGCGGCGGAGAACACCAGGGTAACGTTGGTCTTGATGCCCTCGGCGCTCAGTCTTTTCACCGCCTTGATGCCCTCGGTGATCATCGGCACCTTGACGACGATTTTCTCGTCGAGCTTGGCCAGTTCCCTGGCCTCGGCCACCATGCCGTCCGCCTCGAGGCCGACCACTTCCGCGCTTATCGGTCCATCGACAATCTTGCAGATTTCAGCCAGTATCTCCACAAAAGGCTTGCCTTCCTTGGCGACCAGCGAGGGGTTGGTGGTAACGCCGTCCACCATGCCCATCTCTACGCCTTTAACTATTTCATCTATGTTGGCTGTATCGATGAAAAATTTCATCCTGCTTCTCCTTCTTGAGCGATAAATTTATTACAGCACTCTTCACTGCAGAAGTAGACCATCGAACCGCGGTGTTGCAGATGTATCGCCTGCTGCTTGGGTACAAGGCTGTGGCATACGGGATCCTCGACGAGAACATCGTTTACCGGGAGATCCGGAGGACCCTGTTTGGTTGTCTGTTTCGTAGTGTTTTTGTGTTTCTTTTTCTGCCCGCTGACCAACAGCCTATAGCCGATATAAAACAGCGCGGCAAGAATGAGTAAACGTAGAGGACCCAATTTCCCTCTCCCTGGTTGTAACTGCCCCGGACCAGCGTCCGGCGCTGACGACCTGCCCTGGTATTACCAGATACAGGATAAACTGCAAGCCCTTATGCCACATTCTCCACAATCAATTCGTTTGCACGAAATGTCAAAGAGATGCCACGGGATAGACCTTCAATGAAAACAGCTCCTAATCGACTTCCGGCCACTCGCCGCGATTGATCTCCTGGTGCCGCACCTCCCGGCGGTCGATCTTCCGGCGCAACTCTGCTTCCAATTCCCGTACCGTTTCGCGGCGCTTGCAATCCATAAAGTCAGGGGCGATTTCCGTAAGAGGAGAGAGCACGAAGAGACGGTCCAACAGATGGGGATGGGGAAGAATCAGATTCGGCTCATCCGTCTGCAATTCGCCGTAATAGAGGAGGTCGATATCGATCACCCGATCCTGGTAGCCGAAGACCTGCTCTTCGCGAACCCGGCCGAGGAGTTTTTCTATCTCCAGCAGTCGGACCAATAGCTGTTCGGCGGTGAGCGTGGTACGCAGCTCGCCGACGCAATTGGTGAACCAGTGCTGACTTTGCATATCGACAGGGGCTGTGACGTAGGGGCTGGAGAGGGCGACGCATCGGATGTCGGGATCGCCGCCCAGCTGCTTCCATGCCTGGAGCAGATTCCGTGGCCCGTCGCCCAGGTTCGACCCCATGCCGATAAACACCCGCACCGAATCCTCGCTTTTCATCTCTCGTGCGCCACCAGCTTAGAGGTCTTTGAGGCCGAGGACGTCGGACATGTCGTAGACACCGTTTTCCCTGCCGACCACCCAGGCTGCGGCGGTCGTCGCCCCCTTGGCGAAGTGGTCGCGGTTATGCGCCCGATGGGAGAGTTCGATACGTTCGCCGGCCCCGGCAAACATGACGGTATGCTCGCCGACGATATCCGCCGCCCGAATGGTCTGGATGCCGATCTCCCCAGCCTTGCGCTCGCCGATGATGCCGTGCCGCTCGAACACGCCCACTTCCGAGAGCTTACGGTTTACACCCTCGGCAGCCATCTCCCCGAGTTTTAAGGCGGTGCCGCTGGGGGCGTCCTTTTTCTTGTTGTGGTGAGCCTCGATGATCTCGATGTCGTAATCGTCGCCCAGGATCGCCGCTGTCTTCTTGACCAGCTTAAAGAGGACATTGACGCACACCGACATGTTCGGCGCCTGTACGCAGGGAAAGTTGCGGGCGAGTTCCCGCAATTCCGCCACGTTTTCGGCGGAAAGACCGGTGGTGCCGATGACCATGGCCCGCTGATGTTTGGCCGCCAGCCGGGCAAACTCCATGGTGGCCGCATGGAAGGTAAAATCGATGATCACATCGCCCTTGTCGATCACCTTCTCCAGGCCATCCTCGATGACGATGCCGTTTTCCTCCCCGAACACCAGGGTGCCCGCATCCCTGCCGATGGCGGGACTGCCGGCGGCCTCGAATGCTGCCGCATACTCCAGTCGCGGATGACTGCTCACCATATGGCCTATGCGCTGTCCCATCCTGCCGGCGGCCCCGGCAATTATCACCTTTATCATGGTCTTCGTTTAATGGTTGAATATTTTAGTTTGCTACGTAGCGGCGCACCATCCTCGAACGCCTCTCCTTTTAAATCATCTCGAGTCCTTGCATGGCGTCTTTGAGCTTTTTCAAGGTGGACTCGTCCACCGGCGTAATCGGCAACCGGGGAGTGGCGTCCTTAATCTTGCCCATGAGCTGCAACCCCTTTTTGGCGGGAGCGGGACTCGGGCAGGCGAACATGGTCTTCATCAGCGGATAGAGCCGGTAATGCAGTTCCCGAGCCTTTTCCACATCGCAAGTCAAGCGACGCCTCCATAAGTTCCGCCATTGCCCGCGGATGCAGGTTGGAGACCACGGAAATCGCCCCCTTGCCGCCGATCATGATGGTGGGCATGGAGGTGAAGTCATCTCCGGATAGCACGATGAAGTCCTTGGGGCAAAGGCGAATGACATCACTGATCTGCTCAAGGCTCCCGCAGGCCTCCTTGATGCCGATGATATTGTCGATTTCGGCTAGGCGGGCCGTCGTTTCCGGCAAAATGTTGACCACTGTGCGACCCGGCACATTGTAGAGAAACATGGGGATATCCACCGCTTCGGCCACCGCCTTGAAATGCTGGTAGATACCCTCCTGGCTCGGTTTGTTGTAGTAGGGCGCCACCGACAGTACCGCGTCCGCCCCACTCTCCTTGGCGCTCTCGGTGAATTCGATCGCCTCGAGGGTGTTGTTGGCGCCGGTGCCGGCAATCACCGGTACCCTGCCAGCGACCGTATTCACGGTCAGTTCGATCACCCGTTTATGCTCGTCGAAACCAAGGGTGGCCGATTCGCCGGTGGTACCACAGGGCACCAGGCCGTGGATGCCGTTCTGAATTTGAAATTCGATCAGGTCCTCAAGTCCCTGCTCATCAACCTTGCCGTCGATAAACGGGGTTACCATGGCTGTAAACGCGCCGTGAAACTTTTCCATGATTCCTCCCTATATTATATTTCACTTCCCTCTTGTACCGCCAAATGCGACTGGTGCTTCGGCTGTTCTACAACAGCGCTTCCTCGGTCAACTCTCCGCCGTATATCCTTCGAGTCGGCCCTTGCAGATAGACCTTTCGCGCCAGCGGCCCCCGCTCCAGCTCGAAGTAGACTCTCAGGGTGTCGCCACCCGAGGTCCGAACCCGTACCGGAGATGCAAGCCCCTGTTTCAAAGCAGCCATGAGAGCGGCGGCCACCGCCCCGGTACCGCAGGCCATGGTCTCCTTTTCCACCCCGCGCTCGTAGGTTCGCACCAGGATCTCGTCGCCACCCAATAACCGGACGAAATTGGCATTGGTCCCAGCTGGCTGAAACGCTTCGTCGAAGCGAATCTTCCGTCCCCATTTCTTGACCGGCACCTCATCGCTCTCAACGAAAACCACCGCGTGGGGCACGCCGGTATTGACGAAATCGATCTCGCGCTGCACACCGTCCAGAACCAGTGAAATCCCGAAGCGAAAATCCTCCGGGGGCGTCATCAAGATCCGGACGTTTTCCTCCTCTCCGGTGACCTCAGCCTCGATAATCCCTGCCAGAGTCTCAAAGCGCATAGCCCTGCCGGCGATGCCGTGTCGCCAGGCAAACCGAGCGGCGCAGCGTGAGCCGTTGCCGCACATCTCGGGCATCGAGCCGTCGGAATTGTAGAACTGCCAGCGGAAATCGGCAACCTCGGAATTCTCAATCAGGATAAGGCCGTCAGCGCCTACCGAGAACATCCGGCGGCAGACCTTTCTGGCAAATTCCGGCTGCTCGTCCAGCGGGATCATCTTTTTCCGATGGTCGACAATGATGAAATCATTGCCCGTCCCGCTCATTTTCTCAAAAGCGATAGGAAAAGTCACTGCCATTTGCGCCCTCCTTTCAAAACCGGCTCGGCGAGTCTGCTCAGCTCTTTAATACAAGAGGCCCTCCAGCCACAGGGAATGACTGAAGGGCCGTTTTCTATCCTCGCCCGCCTTTCCGATGCCGGAATTACCGTAACACTTCACCAGGTCAACCAAAATCGGCCAAATCAATGAACGGTAAACGTTCTCCGGTGCCCCAGATCGTGCCAAGATGGGGTGCTGGTGAGCGTTTACGAATTACCTTATACTATCAGCGGCTTACCGTTGCCGGTTTCGATTTTTCACTCTCATTGGCGGGTTTGGCGGTATCAAACGAGGTTACCGCATAATAGTACCCTTGCCCCTGGCCGATGCCGGAATCCACATAAATGGTATATGGCGCCTTCACCGTGCCGATACGCTTGAATTGCCGCTCGCCATCCTTGCGTCGATAGATATGGTACCCCGCCAGGTCATCTTCCTGCGAGCCTTCCCATATTACCTTGACGCCGCTTGCGGTCTGAACCGCGGTGACTCCGCTGGGCACCGCCGGCGGCATCAGATCAACGGGCACCGCCGCTACCGCTTGGCTCATCCCACTTTGCACCAGATCCTTGCCGAAAAGAAATTCGGCTTGCACCCGGTAGCTGTACTTCTTACCGTTCTTGACCTGCCTATCGTCCAGATGGGTCGATGCGATCGGTTTACCCAAGGGCTGGAAGTCGCCTCCGGGCGCCTTACGATACACCTGGTACTGCACCGGTTCCTTGGCCGGTTTGCCGTCTCGGCGGGTGGTGACAGCCTTCCAGTTCAGGATGACCCGGGAATCGGCAGCGGTGGCGGCAAGCCCGGTAACAGAAGACGGCGGCTCGCTCCAGACGAAGGTAACGATATTGGAGTCGGCACTGGCGGCCCACCAGCTGGTCCGAGACCGGACCTTGAAGAAATACTTATGATCGCTCTCAAGCAGCGAACTCTCATAAGTTGCCGTGCGCTGTTTGCCGTTTACAATCGTGACACCGCCATCCACCTTGATCGGTTTACCAAAAGGGATGGGACACGTCGGGCAGTAGGAATCCAGAGGAACATCCGCACGATAGAGATCGAACTCACTGATATCATTAATATCAGTTCCTCGAATCGTCTCAATCGGGTACGACCAGTCAAGCCGGACACCCTGGTCGCCGAGGGTATAGCGCAGATCGTTGATGGGCTTTGGCACCACGGTTGCCGGCGGCACCGGCATGGTCTTGAATCCACAACCTCCCAAAAAGAGGAAAGCAGCCGCCAAAGCGACGCTCCCCGCAATGTTCCCTCCCCATACTGGTCTCATTCGGCAATCCCCATTTGTTGTTCGGCGCGCACCAGCGCCTCCTCTACCCGCACGAGGCCGGTTCCGCCCGTTGATATCCGGCTGTTGACAGATCCTTCCACTCTCAAAACTTCAAACACATCCTCCCCGATCGCCGGGGAAAACTGTTGCAGCTCGGGCACACTCAGTTCATCCAGTTCGCATCCCTTGTCCAGGCAATAGGCCACGGCCCGTCCGACAATGCCGTGCGCCTCACGGAACGGCACATTTTTGAGAACCAGATAGTCCGCCAGATCGGTGGCGGTTATAAACCCGGTCTCGGTGGCTCGCGCCATCCTCTCGGTCCTGAACGTGAGATTCCCCAATAGCTCCGCCATGATGGCAAGCGAGGCCGAGACGGTATCCACCGCATCGAAAACCGGTTCCTTATCCTCCTGCAGATCACGGTTATAGGTCAGCGGCAACCCTTTCATCAAGGTGATAAGGCCATCAGACTGCCGATCACCCGGCCGGTTTTGCCGCGGATCAGCTCGGGAATATCCGGATTTTTCTTCTGCGGCATGATCGAAGAGCCGGTACAGAATGTATCGGCGATATCGACAAAGGCAAATTCCTGGCTCGACCAGAGCACCAGCTCCTCGGAGAGCCGGGACAGATGCAGCTGGATCATGGTGCAGCAGCTGACGAACTCGATGGCAAAATCCCGGTCGCCAGAGGTATCCATGGAGTTGGCGGTCACCCCGGCAAAACCCAGCTCCGCCGCCACCTGCTCCCGGTCGATGGGCAAGCCCGGTCCCGGCCAGGGCGGCACATCCCAGCGGCAAGAGGTTGATCCGCTTGCGGCAGTCGAGCAGCCGCTCCTTGTCCCGGCCGAACATCTCGAAATAGGCCAGCATATGATGCGAGATCAGCACCGGCTGGGCCCGCTGCAGATGGGTATAGCCGGGCATCACCTTGCCCGAGTACTTGCGGGCCAGCACCACGAAGGCCCGGCTGCACCTCAGTCGAGCAGATCCACCAGGCGGTCGCACTGATCGCGCAGATAGAGCTTCAAATCAAGGGCGATCTGGTCGTTGCGGCTGCGGGCGCTGTGCAGCTTGGCCCCGGCCGGGCCGATCCGTTCCACCAGGGCCTTTTCGATATTCATGTGAATATCTTCCAGTTCACGCTTGAACTCGAAGGTGCCGGCCTCGATCTCGCTCTTCGATGGCCGAGAGCCCGCGATGATCGCCGTCACGCTCTTCGCTTGCTCAGAATGCCCTGATGCGGCCAGCATGGCGGCATGGGCCTTGCTGCCGGCGATATCGTATTTATAGAGCCGGGAGTCGTAATGGATCGAGGCGGTGAAGGCCTCCACCGAACCGGCCGTCGCCTCGGCAAAACGCCCGCCCCACAGTTTTTCCGAGCCGCTTTTTTCTGCTTACTCATGAAGTTATTATTTTTTCTGTAAGGCCTGAATCCGCAGCCGCAGGCCATTGAGGCGGATAAAGCCGGTGGCATCGGCCTGATTGTAGACCTTGTCCTCCTCGAAGGTGGCAAAACTCTCCTGATAGAGCGACTGATCGGACTTCCGGCCCAACGGCCGATGCAGTTGCCCTTGTACAGTTTCAGCCGCACCGTGCCGTTGACCGTCTTCTGGGTGGCGTCCATGGTCGTCTGCAGCAGTTCACGTTCCGGGGAAAACCAGAAACCGTTGTAAATCAGTTCGGAATAGCGCGGCACCAGCGAATCGCGGATCTTCATGACCTCGCGGTCCAGGGTAATGGTTTCCAGCGCCCGGTGAGCCGCCCGCAGAATGGTGCCGCCGGGAGTCTCGTAGACGCCGCGCGATTTCATGCCCACGAAACGGTTTTCCACCAGGTCGAGACGGCCGATGCCGTTGGCGCCGCCCAGCTTGTTGAGCCGAGTGAAAAGCGCCAGCGGCTCCATCGCTACGCCGTCCAGGGCCACCGGATCGCCATTTTCAAACTCGATCTCCAGATAGGTCGGCTTGTCCGGCGCCTTCTCCGGCGAGACGGTCATCTGGAACATCGCCTCGTCCGGCTCGTTCCAGGGATCTTCCAGGATGCCGCCCTCGATAACTGATGTGCAGCAGGTTCTCATCGCAGCTGTACGGTTTTTCCTTGGTGACCGGCACCGGGATGTTGTGTTGCTTGGCGAATTCCACCAGCTTGGTGCGCGAATTGAGATCCCAGGTCCGCCAGGGGGCGATGATCTTCAAGTTTGGGATCGAGGCCGATATAGGCCAGTTCGAAACGCACCTGATCGTTGCCCTTGCCGGTGGCCCCATGGCTGACGGCGTCGGCGCCTTCCTCATGGGCGATACGCACCTGCTCCTTGGCGATCAGCGGTCGGGCCAGGGAGGTGCCCAGCAGATAGGTTCCCTCATAAATGGCGTTGGAGCGAAAGGCCGGGAAAGATATACTCCTCGACAAACTCCTTCTTCAGGTCGGAGATGATCACCTTCTCGGCGCCGGTGGCCAGACCCTTTTTCTTCACCGCCTCCCAGTCTTCTTCCTGGCCGATGTCGGCGGCAGTAGGCCACCACCGGGCAGTCATACTCCTCGGCGAGCCATTTGAGAATGACCGAGGTATCAAGCCCGCCCGAATAGGCCAGTACGATTTTCTTCACATCCATCTGCAAAACCTCATATATTTGAAATCGTTATTTATTTAATCAGAATTCTCGAGAATTGCCTTGTGAATGTGCATCTTGTTTTCAGCCTGATCGAAGACCACGCTCTGCGGCGATTCCAAAACTTCCGCGGTGATCTCTTCTTCCCGGTGGGCAGGCAGGCAATGCATGACGATGGCATCCTCCGGGGCCTTGGCCAGCAATTCCTTGTTCACCTGATAGGCCGAAAAGATCTCCAGACGCTCGGCCTGTTCGGCCTCCTGGCCCATGGAGGCCCAGACGTCGACATTGATCACGTCGGCCTGGCACACCGCCTCTTCGGGCTTGCGCACCATTGTGATCGGCTTGCTCGCCTCTTTTCTGGCGCCGGCCAGGATCTCCGCATCGGGCTCATAGCCCTCCGGACAAGCCAGCGTCAAGTCAAAACCCAACCGTGCGGCCGCCTGAACCCAGGAGTTGGCCATATTGTTGCCGTCGCCGACCCAGGCGACATGGAGGTCCTCGATCGGCCCCTTTTTCTCGATAACGGTCATCACATCGCTGAGCACCTGACAGGGATGATGCAGATCGGTCAAGGCGTTGATCACCGGTACGGAAGAATAGGCAGCCAACTCCTCGACCACATGCTGGCCGAAGGTTCGGACCACCATGCCCTCGACATAGCGGGACATGACCCGGGCCATGTCCTTCAAGGGTTCGGATCGGGCCAGCTGGGTATCGCGGGCCGAGAGAAAGATGACCTGACCGCCAAGCCCATACATGGCGGACTCGAAAGACACCCTGGTTCTGGTGGAAGGTTTCTCGAACACCAGGCCCACCGTCTTACCGGCCAGATGCTCGTGGCGGCAGCCTTCCTTGCGCTCTTTTTTCAGAACAATGGCACGTTCGATGAACTCGAGCAGTTCGAGCTTGGTAAAATCCTCTAATGCAATTAGATGTTTCGGCATATTTGGCACCTGTTGATCAACCGGTAAGCGTTGTGCAGGTGTCTCATTGAAGATAAGCGTGTATCAGCTCGGATCATACCATAACTTCGGCCCATTGCTGATCGATTAGCCCGCGGACACACAACTCCCGGAGTTGAGTCCCCCCATACCCGTTTATTGTGCATTTTTTGGGGAGAAAAGAATTATCATTACATAAAAGTGAGGTGATTTGCAAAACCTTTTCCCCCAAAAACATGAAGCAGCCATCCCAACCGTACGCACAATCCGAAGGGGACACTTCCCGGCAAGCTGGTCAATATTCGGCCAGGACTTCGGCCAAGGCTTTCACCAGCAGGTCGATCTCCTCGCGGCTCACGATCAGCGGCGGCACAAAACGCAAGGCCGCGCCACCGGCGAAGTTCATCAAAAAGCCCTTGGCGAACATCGCATTGACAATCTCCGTGCCGAGCGCGACCCCACGTTCGGTGAGCACCATGCCAAGGATCATCCCCAACCCCCGCACCTCGGTGACGAGTGCCGGGAAACGCTCCGCCAACTCCTGCAGTTTCCCGCGGAAGCACTCGCTTTTTGCCCCGACTGTTTCGAAAAAGCCATCTTCGAGCATCACCTGCATTGTGGCCACCGCCGCCGCCGAAGCCACCGGATTGCCCCCAAAGGTAGAGGCGTGGGTTCCCGGCACCAGGGCCGCGGCGAGGTTGTCGGTGGTCAGCATGGCGCTGATGGGCAGACCGTTGCCAAGCGCTTTGGCCACGGTCATGATGTCCGGAACGATCCCCAGCTGCTGGTAGGCAAAGAGGGTGCCGGTGCGGCCGATTCCGGTCTGCACCTCATCGAAGATCAGCAGCAATCCGTGCTTTTCGCAGAGTCTTTTTATGCCCTGAAGATACTCGCGGGCCAGCGGTCGCACACCGCCCTCGCCCTGCAGCGGCTCGCAGAGGATGGCGCAGGTCGATTCGGTGATCATTTCCTCCAGGGCCCCAAGGTCTCCGAACGGCGCGAAGGCAAACCCCTCGGGCATCGGCTCGAAACCCTGATGAAACTTGGGCTGGCCGGTGGCGGCCACCGTGGCGAGTGTTCGCCCGTGAAAAGAACCCGCCAGGCTGATGATCCCGAACTTGCCGGGGCCGCTGGCGATCCGGGCCAGCTTGATGGCCGCCTCGTTGGCCTCGGCGCCGCTGTTGGCCATGAACACCTTGTCGGCAAACGAATTGGCCACCAGCAGTTCGGCCAGCTCGGTCTGCGGGCGCGTGTAGTAGAGGTTGGAGACATGCACCAGCTCCCCGGCCTGACGGCGGATGGCCTCGGTCACCGCCGGATGGCAGTGTCCCAGGCTACAGACCGCGATCCCAGAGAGAAAATCGAGATACTCGCGGCCGTCGGCATCGATCAGCCTGCACCCTTCGCCTTTGACCATCGCCACCGGATATCGCGCGTAATTGCCGATAAAAACTCGATTCCCTCGCTCTTGCCACTCCTGGTTTGCCGTGCCCATCAATAGATCTCCGTCCCCGCGCCTTCGCGGGTAAACATCTCCAGCAGGATGGCGTGTTCCATCCGACCGTCGATAATGCAGGTTTTCGTCACTCCTCTCGCCAGGGCGTCTTCACAGCAGCGCACCTTGGGGATCATGCCGCCAACGATGGTTTCGTCATCGATCAGCTTTTGCAGCTCACCGCGCGGCAGGGTGGTGATGAGTTCGCCATCGCGATCTTTCACCCCGGCCACATCGGTGAGCAGGATGAGCTTTTCGGCGGCCAGTTCGCCGGCGATCGCCCCGGCCACCAGGTCGGCGTTGATATTGAAGGCCTGGCCATCTTCGCCGACCCCGACCGGGGCGATCACCGGGATGAAGTCGCCACGGTAGAGACTCTCCAACACCCCCGTATTGACGCTGGTCACCTGACCGACTCGGCCCAGATCGATCAACTCCGGCGGCGTCACCTGGGCATCGCCCTCGGTTTTTTTAACCCCTACCTGCAGCTTGCGGGCGTAGACCAAATCGCCGTCGCGACCGGAAAGCCCCACGGCTTTGCCGCCGCAGTGGTTGATCAGACCGACGATCTCCTTGTTGACCTTGCCCACCAGCACCATCTCCACTACGTCCATGGTCTCGCCGTCGGTCACCCGCATTCCCTGGACGTAGCTCGGCTTGATATTGAGCCTATCCAGAAAACGATTGATCTGCGGACCGCCGCCATGGACAATCACCGGGTTGATTCCTATCTGTTTGAGCAGGATGACATCGAGCGCAAACTGTTTTTTGAGGTTTTCATCGACCATGGCATGGCCGCCGTATTTGATCACCACCGTCTTGCCGCGAAACTTCTGCATGTACGGGAGCGATTCGACAAGTACTTTGGCCCTCTCAATATCCTCTCTCATGTTATTCTGCCCGCGGCCTTGGCCCATCGGGGCACCCGGCCGACTTGAAAAATATTTTTGCTTGGTGTAATCACCGGAACATCGGTGGAGACGCATTGCATGTGGCTGTCCGAAAAAAGCGAATTTCAGGCAGGTGAACCGTCTGCTCCAGTCGATTTCGGCGCTACGTTGTCAAACGGTTCCCATTGTACTTACTCACAAAAGGGAAGTAAAGCACTCTCTATGCGCGATAAACGTTTACAATGCATTGGTTTGGGCTGGATTATGTCGTTCTTCAGACGATCCCCGATAAAACGACTCGCTCGGGCTCACGCGCCCATCACCTGCGCCGCAACCAAACCAACCACTTTACTTTTCCCCAACCATAGACTACCATAGGTCCGCTAATTGCAAGTGACAACGTCTTCACCTTTAGGACCGTTGGAGAGTTTGTATGAAGAGAGCCGGCTCACACTTTCTCGTCTATGTTTTTATCGCGCTACTGGCTTGCTTTTCCGGGATATCCGCAAGCATGGCGGCCAATCAGGCGCCGATCAGCATCGCCGCGGACCACATGAGCTCCATCGAGAAGACCGATTCCGTGGTCTTTACCGGTGCGGTCGACGCTCGCCAGGCCGATGTGCGCATCCGCTCGGACAAAATGACCGTTTATTACAATAGCAGCGCCAAAAAGAACACCGCCGCCGCCCCGGTTACCCGCAAGGTGGAAAAAATGATCTGCGTGGGCAACGTAAAAATCACCCAGAAAGAGTGGCTGGGGACTTCCAAGAGAGCGATATACCTCGCCAAGCTGCGCCAATTCGTGCTTATCGGCAACGCCAAGGCCTGGCAGGGACAAAATATGGTCAGCGGCGACAAAATCATCTATTATCTTGACGAAGGTCGCTCGGAAGTGGTAGCTGATGATCGTACCCACGGTACCTTCGGCGCCGACGAAGGCAAGAAGAAGAAACAACCGGGCAGGGTCAAGATGACCATCCTGCAATAGCCGCGAACCGGCGATACCCAACACGAGAGGAACCTCCGCGAATTCTCCATGGCATTGCTCGAAACCCGCAACATCGTCAAGCGCTACGGTCCCCGCACCGTGGTCGATGGAGTGAGCCTCCAGGTGAAGACCGGCGTCATCGTCGGCCTGCTCGGGCCCAACGGAGCCGGGAAAACCACCTCTTTTTATTCTATCGCCGGGTTCATCCGACCTTCGGAGGGCAATATTTTGCTCGATGGCGAGGTGATCACCAACCTGCCCATTCACATGCGGGCACGCAAAGGCATCTCGTACCTGGCGCAGGAGCCGTCGGTGTTCAAGAAACTGACGGTAGAAGAAAATGTGCGGATCATCCTCGAACCGCTGGGCCTCAGCAAAAACGAGATCAATAACCGGATCGACGAACTGCTGGCCACCCTGAAAATTGAATATTTGCGCAATAACCTGGGCCATGCCCTCTCAGGCGGAGAGCGGCGACGGGTCGAGATCATGCGCTCACTGGCTACCCGACCACAGTTTATTCTGCTCGACGAACCGTTTGCCGGGATCGATCCGCTGGCGGTTGGCGAACTCCAGAAGCTCATTTGCAGCCTCAAGAATCTCGGCCTCGGTATTCTTATTTCCGACCACAACGTCCGAGAAACTCTACAAGTTTGTGACTTTGCCTATATTATGAATGCCGGGCAGATATTAACAAGTGGGGTGGCTGATGATATAATCGAAAGCGAAGTGGCACGAAAAATGTATTTAGGCGAAAACTTCACCATGTAGTCCTCAGCGTATATGGCACTGGAACTCAGACAACAGCTCAAGCTCGCTCAGAAACTGGTAATGACGCCGCAGTTGCGGCAGGCTATCAAGTTGCTGCAGCTCAACCGTCTGGAGCTGACCGGCGCCCTTCAGGCGGAACTCGAACAAAACCCCGCCCTGGAAGAAGACCTCTCGCCGGCAGACAGCCTGGAGTTGCCCCCGGAATTGAGCACGAATGTTGAGAATTTGGAGCCATCCAAAGAAGCGGACTTCACCGAACAGGTGGCAGTGCGCGATAACCTCAGCGAGGTCAACTGGGAAGATTACGCCAACAACTTCGACTCCAACTTCTCCTTCGCACACGAGACACCGGCGGCGGACGCCCCGTCGCAATTCGACTTCATTTCCGAAAAACCAGGACTCTCCGCTTATCTCCAGTGGCAGCTCGCCCACCAGGACATGGACGAGAAGGAAATGGAGATTGCCATGTTCATCATTGGCAACCTCAACCGTTACGGGTTCCTGGAGGTAACGGCCGAAGAAATCATGGCCACGACCGGCAGCGATCACGACGAAGTGGAATACGTTCTGGAGGTGATTCAGGACCTCGATCCCCCCGGCATCGCCGCCCGGGACGTCAGCGAATCCCTGTACCTGCAGCTCGAGCGCCTGGGCGAGGGCAAGAGTCTGGCGGCGGAGATCGTCCGCTACCACCTGCCGCTCCTTGAAACGCGCAACTACAAGGAGTTGATGAAAGCTACCGGCAAAAAGCGAAACGATGTCGTCAAGGCCATCGATTTCATCACCGCCGAGCTCACCCCCTATCCCGGCCTGCCCTACTCCACCGACGCCACCAACTATATCGTCCCCGATGTCTATGTCACCAAGGTGGACGACGAATACCTCATCCACCTCAACGACGACGACTTGCCGCACCTCAAACTCTCCAACCACTACCTGGAGCTGTTGCAAAACAAAAACAGTAAAGATGCGCTGCAGAAGGAGTCACGAAGCTACATCGCGGATAAGATCAAAAGCGCCGAGTGGTTCATCAAATCGTTACACCAGCGGCAACGCACCATCTACAAGGTGATGGAGTCCATTCTCCGTTTCCAGCGCGACTTTTTCGAGCGGGGCCCCAGCCACCTCAAGCCACTGATCCTGCGCGACGTGGCCGAAGACATCGACATGCACGAGTCGACCATCAGCCGCGTGACTTCCAATAAATACGCCCATACCCCCCAGGGTATCTACGAGCTGAAATATTTCTTCTCCACCGCCATTCCCCGCGAAGGCGGCGAAGCACTGGCGGCAGAGTCGATCAAGACCCGGATCCGCAAAATGATTCAGGATGAAGACAAGGATAAACCACTGAGCGATAGCGCCATCTCCCAAAAACTCGCCGAACACGACATCAAGATCGCCCGGCGCACCGTCGCCAAGTACCGGGAACAGATGAAGATCCTGCCGGTCAAGCATCGGCGCAACACCCGATAGCCCCCGAAGCTGTCGGGAAAAAGCGTTAGCGCGCGAAGACAAAAGTGCGCGAAGCGCTCGCCATACCTCTCGTTCTGATATTACATAACCATTCCTCGACAACAGCGCGAAAGCAAAAAAAGAAGACTCACCCTTCGCCTTTCCGCAATCCTGCGCCGGGAGCGACATTATGCCCAAGGTCAAGGCCACATCCCTCGGCAGGGTGCTGCTGCTCTGCTGCATGACATTATTTTTGAGTTCCTGCACTTCTCTGGTGACCACCACCCTGGTCGAACCGACCGTCGATAACCTGCAAAAACAGACCGACCTCGACCTCGTCTGCCAAGGGGCGCCGGCCTACCTGCTGATGATCGACAGCATGATCGCCTCCGATCCCCATAGCGTCGACCTGCTCCAGGTCGGTTCCCAGGCCTACAGCGGCTACCTGGCGGCAATGGGCGAGTGCGGCTTTGCCGCCGCGCGCATGAACGCTATCGCCGAGAAGGCCCGCCTCTACGGCACCCGACTCCTCGCGGAACTGCTCCCCATCGGCCCCGGCGTTCCCGCGGGCAAGCTCGAGGCGCGGCTCGCGGCGATGCGCACCAGCCAGGTGCCGAGACTCTTCTGGGGGGCCATGGCCTGGCTCAGCTGGATCCGCGAGCAGCAAGGGGCGCCGGCGGCCATGGCCGATCTGGTGACGGTGAAAAAGCTCATGCACCGCCTGCTCGAGCTCGACGACACCTACCAGGCGGGCAGCGTCCACCTGTTCTTCGGCGCCTATTACGCCTCGCGACCACCGATGCTGGGCGGTGATCCCGCCAAGAGCCGGTACCATTTCGAAAAGGCGCTGGCAATTTCCCATCGCCAATTCCTTCTCGTCCAGACCACCTATGCCGAAACCCTGGCCCGGCAGCTTTTCGACCAAAAACTGCACGACCGGCTGCTCCACGAAGTCCTCGATTTTCCGATCGGCTCCGCGCCGGACTTCGCGCTCAGCAATCAGATTGCCAAACGCAAGGCAAAACAGCTTCTTGACGAAAACTATTTTGCACAATAAGGAAGAGTAAAAAGTATTTCAGCGGAGTCTATCATGCGTTCACTCATCATTGCGCTCGTCATTTGTTTTGCTGCCGCACTTGTTGGAGTTTCTTCATCCCGCGCGGCAGCCCCCCGATACCTCTTCAAGGTCGCGACGCTCGCACCGGATGGATCGGTATGGATCACCCAGTTCCGCAAATTCGCCCAGGAGGTGAAAGAAAAAACCGCCGGCGAGGTGGACTTTCGCATCTACCCCGGCGGCATCATGGGCGACGACCTGGCCATGTACCGCAAGATGCGAGTCGGCCAACTCCAGGGCGGCGGCTTCACCATGACCGGCATCGCCTCGATCGTGCCGGACTTCCGGGTCATGGCTCTGCCCTTTCTGTTCCATTCCTATCAGGAGGTGGACGCGGTACGCCGCGGCCTGCTGCCGCTCTTTCGCAAGCGCTTTAACGACAAGGGCCTCGAACTTCTCGCCATGACTGAAGTGGGCTTCGTCTACACCATGTCGACCCATCCCATCGCCACCACCCAGGACCTGAAGAAAGCCGTGTGCTGGGTTCCCCAGGACGACCCGCTGTCCGCTGCCTTTATGAGGAACCTGGGGATCTCACCGGTGCAACTCTCCATTCCCGACGTGCTCTCCTCGCTGCAGACCGGGTTGATCAATACCGTCTTCAACTCCCTCTACGGTTCCATCGTCCTGCAGTGGTTCACCAAGGCCGACTACGTGACCGACATCCCGTTCGGCTACGCCTACGGCGCTTTTCTGGTCGATAAGCGCAAATTCGATCAGCTGCCTCCTCAAGACGCTCAAATCGTTCGCACCACCGCCGAAGCTCATTTCAGGATACTCATCGACCAGACCCGCAAGTCGAACCAGGAGTCGCGCCAGGTGCTCGCGCGCCACGGCGTTCATTTCGTCGCCACCACCCCGGAAACCGTTAACCAGTTTGAACAATACCGCCAAAAGACCATTGATCAGCTGGTTGGCTCCTCCTTTTCCAAAGAGGCGTACGACCAGGTAGAAAAATACCTGCGGCAGAGCCGGGAGAACCACCCGGCGGAGAAAACACAGTGAGCGCTGCCGCAAGCCCGGAGCGCGCAGGACCGCTGGCGCTGGTGGCCGCCCGGTTTGAGGAAGGGGTGCTCTGCCTGCTGCTCGTCGCCATGATCGGCCTGGCCTGCCTGCAAATCGTGCTGCGCAGCTTTTTTGAGAGCGGCCTGTTGTGGATAGATCCGCTGCTGAGGTACATGGTGCTCTGGTGCGGGCTGCTGGGCGCGGCCATGGCCACGTCCAGGGGCAGCCATATCGCCATCGACCTCGCCGAGTACTTGGTCCCTCCCCGACTCCTGCCCCTGGTGCAGCTGGCCTGCCAGCTGTTCTCCTGCGTCACCGCCGGGTTTCTCACCTGGGCCTCGATCCTTTTCATTAAAAGCGAGATCGCCTATGGCGGACCCGGCCTCTTCAACCTTCCCCGGTGGATTTGGGGGCTGGTGTTCCCCCTGGCGTTTTCGCTGATCGCCCTGCGTTATCTGCGTTTGGCTGCCTCCTCCGCGCTCCAGCTTGGCCGCGATCTGCTTTTTTCTCAATCAGGCAGCCGGCCATGATGCTTTTAAAAGGCCTCACCCTGCTCTTGGCCGTGCTCAGCGCGCCGCTGTTTCTGGTGATCGCCGCCCTGGCGATGCTCTCCTTCCACGGGGTGGGCATCGATCTCTCGGTGGTGGTCATCGAGATGTCGCGGCTGGCCGACACCCCGCTGCTCATCTCCCTGCCGCTCTTTATTTTCGCCGGCACTCTGCTCTCCGAGAGCAAGGCGCCAGAGAGGATGCTGCTCCTCTCGCGCATCTTCCTCGGTTGGATGCCCGGCGGTCTGGCGGTGGTCTCCCTTGCAGTCTGCGCGGTGTTCACCGCCTTCACCGGCGCCTCCGGGGTGACAATCTTCGCCCTGGGCGGGCTGCTTTTGCCGGCGCTCATGGAAGACGGCTATGGCGAACGGTTTTCCATGGGGCTGATCACGTCATCGGGCAGTCTGGGGTTACTGTTTCCTCCCAGCCTGCCGCTCATTCTCTACGGCGTCATCAGCGAGACCCGGATCGACCACCTCTTTCTGGCCGGCATTTTGCCGGGCCTGTTGATGCTGGCGCTCTTGATGGCCTATTCCATGCGCAAAAGCCCCGCCACCAAAGACCGGCCCAAATACAACCGCCGGGAGGTGCGGCAGGCGCTGGCGTCCACCGCCTGGGAGCTGCCCCTGCCGTTTATCATCCTGGGTGGAATCTATGGCGGCGTGTTCGTCGCCGGCGAGGCCGCGGCTGTCACCAGCCTCTACGTGCTGATCGTCGAGGTCTTCATCTATCGCGACGTCACGCTCGCCCAACTGCCGAAAATAATGAGCAAATCGATGATGCTCTTCGGCGGTATCCTGGTCATACTCGCCGCCTCCATGGCCTCGACCAACTACCTGGTCGATCAGCAGGTGCCGATGCACCTCTTTAGTGTCATCCGCAGCTATATCCACAACAAATACACCTTTTTGTTACTGCTTAACGTCTTTTTGCTCATCGTCGGCGCCATGCTCGACATCTTTTCGGCCCTGGTGCTGGTGGTGCCGCTCATTCTTCCCATCGCCAAAGGCTACGGCGTCGATCCGGTGCACCTGGGGATCATCTTTCTCACCAACCTGCAGATCGGCTACTGCACCCCGCCGGTGGGGCTCAATCTGTTCCTCTCCTCGTACCGGTTCGAGCGACCGATCGTGGAGCTGTACCGTGCGTCCTTGCCTTTTCTCGGGCTGCTGCTAGTTACCTTGGCGATTATTACTTATTTCCCTTGGCTCAGCTTAGGGATTATTCATCTCTTTGGTTGAGAGTTGGGCATGGGCAGGCTGGAAAATGGGGACAGCAGGAAATAGGGGACAGACCCCAATTTTTTGTTAAAAAATTGGGGTCTGTCCCCTATTTCCCCCCCCCTGCACCTCGTATTGCTTACTCCTTTACCTCCAGGATGCCCACATAAGGCAGATGGCGGTATTTCTGGGCGTAGTCGAGGCCGTAGCCGACGACGAACTCGTCGGGTATATCCTGGCCGCAGAAGTCGATATGCACATCGGCGGTTCGGCAGTCCGGTTTATTGAGGAAGGTGCAGATCTTGAGTGACCGGGGTTTTCTGTTGTTCATCATCCGGATTACCTTGCTGAAGGTATTGCCGGTATCGACGATGTCCTCGACCATCAATACGTCCCGGCCTTCGATCGATAAATCGAGGTCCATGTTAATTTTCACATCACCGCTGCTTACGGTGCCGTCGCCGTAGCTGGCGACGGTCATGAAATCCACCACCAGCGGCAGCTTGATATGACGGACCAGGTCGGCCATGAAGATGAACGACCCCTTGAGCAGCCCGACCACGATCAGCTCCTTTTCGAGATTCTGATAATACTGCGTGATTTCATCTCCCAGCCGTTCGACGATCTGGCAAATCCGCTCTTCGGGTATGAGAACGTCCTTTACTCTTGCATCCGACATATTTTCTCCTTAAGGGCTTTACGGGTACCATTTTCTTCGCCTGCCGCGATGGTGACCGTTCACCGCAGCGCATCCTGCCCCTCTCTACCATGATCATCTATTTTTTCAACCCTGAGGTGATCTCCGGAACCAATTGCCGAGAATCCGTTGCCAAATCATAAACGTCCGCCAATCCCATGAGCAAGGGATTCTGCTATCATCCTGAAAGCATGTCTGAAAAAAAACAGAATAACCAGATGTTAATATTTGCGCGAACAGACACCTTGTGGTAGATGAGGTGAGTTATTTTTCAGCAGCCAGTACCACAAGAGAGGAGAAAGCGCATGTTGAACCGTCTTACCATCAGTTGGAGAATGTATCTCATCCTGGCAATGACCCTTGTCATGTTCATTGTCAGCGCCCAGTTTGCCTGGATAAACATCAATACGATCAAGGATCTCGGACTTGAAAAAACCAAAGCGGTGATCGTCGACGCCAACCGGACGAAGATCAAGGTGGCGACCGATGCCCTTGTAGACGCTATAGGTCACCAGGTTCGGATGATTTCTGACAAAGAAGCACGAGAGAAGATAATCCGGTCAATGATCGAGGACCATCGCTTTGAAGCCGACAAATCCGGATACTTTTTCTGTTATGAAGGCACCACGGCCGTGGCGCTCGGAGTCAAGCCGGAAATGGAAGGGCACGACATGGGCGACACCAAGAATTCCAACGGCGTCCATGTGATTCGCAAACTCTGGCAGACCGCGAAAAAGGGCAGTGGCTTCCTGCGCTACCTGTGGCCGAAGCCGGGCAATGGCAACGCCCCGAAATTGAGCTATGTCGCCATGATTCCGGGCACCGATTACTGGATCGGCACCGGCGTGTATATCGACAACATCGATACCAGATTCCATACCATCGACACCCAACTCTCCGATTTTATCAAGGCGCGCTCCTGGTATATGCTCTTTACCGTCGGTGCCATCTGGCTGGTGATGGTGCTGATCAGCCTTTATATTATCCGCGGCATCGTCAAGGCGCTGAGAAACATGAGCGCCAATTTTCAGGACATAGCCGAGGGCGAAGGCGACCTGACCAAGCGCATCCCGATCACCGGCAGGGACGAAATCAATGAATTGGCCGGCTGGTTCAACACCTTTCTGGAAAAACTGCAGCAGATAGTGGTGCGGCTCACCGAAAACGCCCAGGCGGTAGATTCCTCCTCCTCCGAGCTGCTCGGCATTTCAGAGGAACTCTCAAACAACAGCCAACTTACATCGGAAAAATCCCAGAATGCCTCGTTTGCCATCGAGGAGATGAGCACCAGCCTCACCACGGTGGCGACCACCATGGAAGAATCCAGCAGCAACGCCAATATGGTGGCGGCGGCGGGCGAAGAGATGTCGGTGACGATCAACGAAATCGCCGAAAACTCGGAAAAGGCCCGAACCATCTCCGAGCAGGCGGTACAGCAGGCGCAAGCCGCCTCGCAAAGGATTGTCGAACTCGGCGAAGCCGCTCAAAAAATCGGCAAAGTCACCGAAACAATAACAGAAATCTCCGAGCAGACCAACCTCCTGGCCTTAAACGCAACCATCGAAGCGGCGCGGGCCGGAGAAGCTGGCAAGGGATTTGCGGTGGTCGCCAACGAGATCAAAGAGTTGGCCCGACAGACCGCGGAGGCGACCAAGGACATTCAGATGAGTATCGAAGGGGTCCAGGGAACCACCGGTTCGACAGTGCAGGATATCGGCAAGGTATCCAAAGTTATCAACCAGGTCAACGAAATCGTCTCCGGCATCGCCGCCGCTGTCGAAGAACAATCCGCCACCACCCGGGAAATCGCCGATGCCATCTCACGTACTTCGATGGGCATCAAGGAGGTCAACGAATATGTCAGCGAAAGCTCCTCCTTTGCAGCAGATATTTCTCACGAAATTAAAGATGTGAATAGTGCGACCGACCACCTCTCGCGCAGCAGCGCGCAGGTTCGGGAACGCTCCGAGAGCCTCAGCTCCCATGCCAGGCAGCTGGCGGAAATCGTCGACACCTTCAAGGTCTGATTGGAGCCGCGCGGGGCGGCAGCCTCCACTCCGGTTGCCGCTGCCGCTCCGCCGCTTACGTCACCCCACGCTTCAACCTGGCGAAGACCACATATCTCAGTCGCCCGCCCGGTCGCACCGCATCGAACGGATAAGAGGTGTCAGGGTCAGCCACGGAGTGGGCGCCCGTTCCAGATAAAGCCCGCCGCTCTCCGCCACCTACCCGTGCATCCCCCGCATCCGCCCGGGCGATGCCTCCCCACATCAAAAACAGCAGGATCGCCAGAATATACAGCACCAGCATCAAGTTGCCCGGATCGGGAAGCCGCATTGAATCTTTTCTCTTCTCCGCAACAGGTGTCGAAATCTTGTTCATGATGCTCTCCACAATTTCCGGCGTCTTAGCCGGCGCCTCGCATTTGTATAGCCGAAAGTGGCACCCCAGGAGTGCTCCCCGAGAAAACCCTTTTCTCCCATATCTTCGTCGAACTCGAAAAGATTATCCTTGGAATATCGTGTATATGCCTCCGGTAAATCTTTCGAGTCCGCCTCGATCTGAAAGAAAATTGCTCTTCTCGGACAACCTCCTGCGGTTTCATGTCGTGTTGATATCACTAAACAGCATGAAAATGATGTGGCCATGGCGCAATTATGACATCCAGTGAAGGAAAAATGACTGATTATGACAGCCGGCACGAAGCGCTAGCTAAACTGCGCCGATTTGGGTAACGTGTGAAGCACGAGAAACAGGGGAGAGCAGCCGCCCTATCTACAAGATAATGGAATGCCATGACATACACCATCGCACTGGTTGAAGACGACGAACTGCTCAGAGCCAACTACTCCCAGGCCCTGGAACGGGAGGGCTACCGGGTGGAGAGCTACGGCAGCCGTCCGGACGCCCAGGCAGCCTTTGATCGCAACCTCCCCGATATGGCTATCCTCGACGTCATGCTCCATGAGGAGAAGGAGGGAGGGTTCGAGCTCTGTCGCCAGCTCCGCCGGATGTCGCCGACTATTCCGATTATCTTTCTCACCGCCCGCGACTCGGATATCGACCGGGTCTCCGGCCTGCGCCTGGGCGCCTGGGATTATCTGACCAAAAACACTACTACCCTGGATTTTCTGCCGGTGCGGATCGCCTCGCTCTTTCAAATGGTAGAGTCGCTCAGGGGAGCGCCGGACACCCGGGAAACGGTGATCGAAAGCGGCGCTCTTAAAATAAGCGTGGAACGCAAACAGGTGTTCTGGCACGACCAACAGCTCAACCTGACTCTGACCGAATACTGGTTGCTGCTGGCGCTGGCCCGCCGGCCCGGCCATGTCAAGTCCCATGAGCAGTTGATGGAGGCGGCCAACGTGGTGGTGACCAACAATGCCATCACCGCCCATATCCGGCGCATCCGCGACAAATTCCAGGAGATCGATCCGGCTTTCGACGGCATCAGAACGGAGTACGGCATGGGGTATCGCTGGCAGGCTTAAGCAAGAAATCGTCCCGCAGTATCCCGACTGGGGACACTGCAGAGGTTTTTTTTCCCCATCTAGCCTTCTTCTCTCCTCACCCGACAAGCGCCCGCTATGCGTGTTTCTCTTCGACTGAAACTGACCCTGATCTCCTTGCTCCTGCTGCTGATCCCGCTCATCGGCTTTCGGTTCAGTGCGATCATCACCCGCGACCTGGTGGAGAGTCGCAAAGAGACCCTGCGCTTTACCGCCCGGGCGGTGGCCTCGGCTCTGGCCGGCCGGACCCGGCTGTTCGACCAGGAACTCTTCCATTCCCTCAATAGAAGCCGGGACATCTATCTCTTTCAGCTCTCCAGCTCCATTCGCTTGAACGGCGAAGCCGACGACTGGCCGCCGCAACTCAGGGAGGCGGAAATCTTCAGCGGCGATCATCTGTTGAGCATCGCGGAGCCCTACTCCTACAAATCGCTGCATTTCCGGCACATGCTCGGCAGCCTCGGCAAATACATCTACGCCATCTTCCTGGTGACAGACGACCACGTGGTCTACCGCGCCCCCGGCTCGCTGGCAGTGGATCGAGCCGACCATCTGGAGATCGGCATCGAAAACCACAAAGGGGTTCTGCACCGCTACATCGTTTCCACCGAAAAACCCGGCTGGGTCAACGGTTACCGGATGCCGGACAATCCCAACCAGTCGCTGCCGGTGGTGCTCGACACGCGGATCCAGGGGGTCTGGGCCCAGACACCCACCGGCTACACCATCGAGCTCCGCATCCCCAAGGATATGATCGGCGACAAGTTCGCCTTCGCCATTGCCGATGTCGACGACCCGCACACCAGAGAGATCAAAGCGGTGATAGGCACCGCCAACCCCAAGGACCCGGACAAACTCGGCTGGCTGATCTCGCCTGCCAGGGGAATCGAGAAAATCCTCAAGTCCCTCAACCGTCCCCAATCGCGCATCCTGATCGTCGACAGCAACCAACGGGTGCGGGCGAGTTTTGGCACCCTCAGCCCCGATCACCCGACCCAAAATTCACCGGATGGGCTGCCCGGCAGGGTCAGCAACACCATCTACGGGGTCCTCAAGCCGCTCTACAGGCTGTTCATCACTCCGTTTTCCAATGAGTTCCAGACACCGGAGGCACTGCCGACCACCCTGGATATCTCCGGGGTGAGAGAAGGACTGCAGGGCAAGAGCAGCATCACCAGCTACCGGATCGCCAAGGGGCAGGTGGAGATCATGGCAGCCATAGCGCCGCTTCGGGAAAAGGACAAAGTCATAGGCGCCGTGGTAGTCGAACAGACCACCAACTCCATCCTGGCCCTGCAGAACCGGGTCATCGAAGAGTCGCTGAGTTTTACCATTCTGGCCTTTTGTTTCGCGGCCCTCGGCCTGTTGTTCTTTGCTTCACGCCTCTCCTCGCGAATCCGCCACCTGCGCGACCAGGCCGCCATGGCCATCAGCAAGACCGGCCGGATTCGCACCACCTTCCCCCCCACCGGGGCCCGCGATGAACTCGGCGACCTCTCCCGCACCCTGGCCACCATGCTGGTTCAACTCAAGGAACAGAGCGACTACCGCGAAACCATGGCCGACAACCTCGAGCACGAAATGCGTACGCCGCTTGCCGGCATCTCCGCCTCGCTCAAGAACCTACGCGACGAGATCGACAACCCACCGGAGCGAATCAGCAAATACCTCGACTGGGCGCTCGCCGACGCCACCCGGCTGGAAGGATTGCTCAGCGCCATCCGCGACGCCACCAATCTCCAAGACGCCCTCGAACGCGACACCCACGAAAACTTCAACCTCGCCGAGGCCGTCCAGGTCTGGCTGCAACACAGCTGGCAACCAGCCTTTCCCGAGGTCGATTTCCGCTATGTGCATTCGACGCAAGAAGCGATCCTGCATGGAGATCCCGGCCGGATTCGGCAGCTCCTTGACAAACTGATCGAAAATGCGGTCAGCTTTCATGCCGCTGGCACGCCCATCGAGATCGGCCTGCGCAAGCACGAGAACCACATCGTCATGACCGTAAACAACCAGGGCCCACCCATTCCCAGGGAAATGCGGAGCCAGATTTTTAATTCGATGGTCTCCAAACGCGAAATCCACGACTCCCGGCCGCATCTCGGTCTCGGGCTCTATATCGCCCACGCCATAACCGTTCACCATCACGGCACCATCAGCGCCGACAACCTCAGCGACGGCCGGAACGGCGTTGCCTTTTCGCTCAACTTTCCCGATGGCGCAATCGGTTGAATCATGGGTAAACGTTCATCGGTTTGACGATTGCTGGTTGAGCAGGTACGGCTTCCCTTGTTTATTGTTCAATTTCTTCATATGATAAAGAATGGTCGAAGTGACTTTCAATTTCACCTGAGGAGCATACGACAATGGCAGGAAAAATATTCTACAGAGAACGCGTTAAAGGAAAAGACGGCACAAAATCGCCTCGTTACAGAGTAGTAGCAATCCAGGGAGTCGATCTCAAGGTCTTTGCCGACCACCTGCGAAGGTCCGAACTCGAACAGCTCGCCACCGATTCGGGGGCTAGCCTGGTCGCACTGGCACGAGGGGAAAAACACAGACAGGCCGGCACCACCAAATAATTTCTGCATGTAACACTGCGATAACGAACTCTTTTTCAGTCATTTCAATGTAATTGAGGTGTGCCAATCATCGCAGTGTTTGGAACAAAGGCCGACCGGTTTTGCCGTGATCGCAGTACTGCAAGCGGGCGTTACGGGGGAGGGGGAGTGTTGTCTCACGCCTCCGCGCAGACGGCGATTCTGACAGGGGAGCTATCCGAGACGATAAGGCAGGCGGGCATCCGCTTATTGAGCACGACAATAAAAGGAACAGAGGAATGGCACTGGTTCGGGAAAAGGACGGAAAGAGACTGCATGTAAAAAGCGCGCTGATGGGGGAAAGCCTGGTCAGCAAAGAATTCATCGAAAGCCTGGATATCGCCCCGCAGGAGAGGCTGTATCCAGATGTTTCCGTACTCAAAATCGGCGGGCAATCCATCTGTGATCGCGGCGCCAAGGCGTTGCCCGCTATTCTCAAGGAAATCGTGGCCAACCGCAAGAGCCACAAGATGCTCATCACCACCGGCGGCGGCACCCGCAGCCGGCACATCTACAGCATCGGCCTGGAGATGGGCATGCCGACCGGCGTCATCGCCAAGTTCGGCAGCATGATATCAGAACAGAACGCCCTGATGATCGCCACCCTGCTCTCCCCCTGGGGCGGAGTGAAGATATCGCACGCGGATATCGTCAAGCTACCGACCTTTTTCACGGAAGGCATCATCCCGGTGATGCACGGTATGCCGCCCTACGACTACTTCGCCATCAAGCCGAAGATCGGGCGGATCCCCATTCACCGAACCGATGTGGGGCTTATTCTCCTTGCCGACCTGATCGGGGCAAAAACCGCCCTGTACATCAAGGATGAGAACGGTCTGTTCACAGACGATCCCAAGAAAAATCCAGAGGCTGAGTTCATAGCCGAAATCGGCGCCCAGGATCTGCTTGACAGTGATCAGGATGATTTGGTGGTGGAGAGGCCTTGTCTTGAAATCTTACAGAACAGTGAAGTAGTGGAGAGACTACAGGTTATCAATGGGATGGTGCCCGGCAACATCACCAGGGCTTTGAACGGCGAACACGTGGGGACTCTCATCCACAAACAGTAAGAAGAAATCCATCGCACCCGGCATCGACTATCATCATCGGCCAGGCAGCCTGTCGCGCGGCGAAGTCGCCGCGCAACAGGAGAGAAACGCGGCGGCGGCATGCGAACATGCCGCCGCCGGTTTGCTTTTAGCTTTTTACTACGTTTTGGGCCGCCGGGCCTTTGGGCCCATCGGCAATATCGAAGCTTACACGCTCCCCTTCTTCCAGGGACCTGAAGCCGTCGGATTGAATAGCGGAATGATGCACGAAAACGTCGTTGCCGCCATCCTGCTCAATAAAACCATATCCTTTCGAGTTGTTAAACCATTTTACTGTGCCTTCAGCCATTTCTATGATACTCCATAGTACTGGGTTCCGATTGGAACCACGTTGGTAAAGAGCCGCACCGCACGCTGGCGGTTCGACTGGGTGTCCGGATCTCCGAACCAAGCTGTGATCACCACTTTGGTTTACACGGCCTGTATGCAATTTTTGATCTCAGGTTCTTTCTCATCATTCGCCCTCTCGGAGAGGCGCCGAATCCGGTCTGGTTGTTGCGGGGGTCGCCCCATAGTCATCCGGGGGGGCGGACATCGATGCTCGCACGGCATGTGCGACGACCGTATTCTGCCCGGGCGATCGCTGTCCAACACTTGCGTTCTATCCAATATCAGGGTTTGTCGGTTATCACGAGGCAGCGGTACCCGCGATGCGATGACGCAAATACAGGCGACCCAAGATCGTCGCAACCTAACAAACCTGACCAGAACGTGGCAAACGAACAGCGCCACATCTCGGAACCATCGGGCAAGGGTGCTTTTCTCCGGTTGAGATAATCGGCGGAAGACTCCCCTGGTATGGGACGATGCCGAAAAATGAAACGTCTAACGAGAACAAGGAATACAGCGGGAATTACCTGCAAAAGGGGAAAGAGTTAACCTGAAAACGTATACAAGACAATATACCCGCTTTTTGCAAAGAGACAAGAAAATAAAACAGGAGGAGCCAAAAATAGGTGAGGCAGATGAAAGTTCACAACTTCATCATATGAATATCACTAAACATATCTTACTCCCAGCATCGATAAAAATCTCGAGGAAGCACAATCGAACGTACCGGCAAACCCGAAAAAATCCTCACGAACAGAGATGCTGCACCTCCGCCGCAATGCGATGGAGCGGCAAAACCTTGTGGACGCCGCCGTGTTTGATGGCCTCGGCCGGCATGCCGAAAACCACGCAGCTTTCCTCATCCTGGGCAATGGTTATAGCCCCGGCATCGTACATCTCCTTCATGCTGCGGGCGCCGTCATCGCCCATGCCGGTCATAATCACGCCGACACAATTCTTGCCGGCGTAGCGGGCAGCGCTGCGAAAGAGGACATCCACCGCCGGGCGGTGGCGGGATACCAGCGGTCCGTCCTTGATTTCCACAAAATAGCGGGCGCCGCTCCGCTTGAGCAGGGTATGCCTGTTTCCCGGCGCGATCAGCGCCCGGCCGCGAACCACGGTGTCATTGTTTTCGGCCTCCTTTACCGAAATGCGGCAGAGTTCGTTGAGCCGGTCGGCAAACGAGGCGGTGAACTTCTCCGGCATGTGTTGTACAACCACGATACCCGGCGAATCGGCGGGAAAAGCCTCGAGGAAGATTCTGAGGGCCTCGGTGCCGCCGGTCGAGGCTCCGACCACCACAACCTTCTCCGTAGTGCGGGCCATGGCCCGGTTGGCGACGGCTTTAGGCAGAATTGCATCGGCGGTCAGCTTGGGAGCCGCGTTCAGAGTCGATTTACGTAGCGGTCTCAGGCGACTGCAGGCCGCAGCCTTCACCGCATCGCAGATCCGGACCCTCGACTCTTCCAGAAACTGTTTAGTCCCGACTCGGGGTTTGGTGACGATATCGACCGCCCCATACTCGAGAGCCTTGAGCACGGTGGCCGACCCTTCCTCGGTAAGGCTCGAGCACATGACCACCGGAATCGGATGCTGGGTCATGATCTTCTGCAGAAAGGTCAACCCGTCCATCCGCGGCATTTCCACATCGAGGGTAATCACATCCGGGACAGCCTCTTTTAATCGAGCCGCCGCCGTGAAAGGATCGTTGGCAGTCGCCATCACCTCGATCTCTGGATCGGCAGAGAGAATTTCGCTTATGGTCTGGCGAACCACCGCCGAATCATCGACAATCAATACTTTAATTTTCTTTTTCATAATTCGTTCTTAGCCGAAACGGCATCGTACTTACTTACTCCTCCACCACGTGGGGTCGGGGTGGATACGATCCGGCCTCGGCGAGGCTGAGCTCTCCTGGCGTCGCTCCCGGCTTTTATTCAGCCACTTGAGGTAGACCTCCCCGGTATGGGTGAAAAAAATCAATTTGCGCGCACAGCTGCCGCCAGTATCGGAAACCACAGGCTCCAGGCCGCCGGCCCGCAAACTTTTCAAGGCCGCGTTCACGTTCTGGGCGCCAATGGTCAGAATATTCCCGGCGGAAGCGGCCTGCTCGAACATATCCGAGCCACCGAACAATTTGACCACGATTTCCCTGCGCGCAATGCCGCGTTCATCGAACCAGGCCATCATATACCGTACCGACTGATCCGCGTATTTCCCCGGCGCATGCCCGGGGCCCTTGGGCAGCACCGCGTGACAGATGGCCCCGATGGCCGTTCTGGGATGGAAAAAGGTCACCGAAACACATGAGCCCAAGACGGTGGTGACGCTGGCGGGCGTCTCGGCCACGACCAGCTGGGCGGTATTGAGGTAGATCTTTTCCACCGTTTCCATGGCGGTGCCCATCAGGGTTTGCGGTAGATCGTCGGCGCTACCTGCTCGAAGGGCGTGTTATAGGCATGCAGGGTTTCCGAATGCCCCAGAAAGAGGTAGCCCCCCTGCTTGAGGTAGCGAGCAAATTTTGCGATCAACCGCTGCTGGGTCTCCTTATCGAAATAAATAATTACATTGCGGCAGAAGATGATATCGACCTTTTGGGGGAGACCGAACTCGTCCGCCATGAAATTCAAGCGGCCAAAGCGCACCAGCTTGCGCAGCTCCGGGGCGATGCGCACTTCGGGGATATCCTTGTCCCGCCTCCTGAGCAGATATTTTTTGCGAGAGGTCTTCGGCACCGGGTCAATCCGATCCAGCGGATAAACCGCCCGCCGAGCCACATCGAGCACCCTGGTGGAGATATCGGTGGCCAGGATCTCAAAACTGAACTGCGGTTGGGCTTCCTGCAGGTCGGCGAGCACCATCGCCAGGGTGTACGGCTCCTCGCCGGTGGAACAGCCGGCGCTCCAGACCCGTAGTTTGTTGCGCGCATCAAACCCGGCACGGCTCTGCAGAGCAGGCAGCGCGAACCGTGAGAGATAGTCGAAGTGAGCCGGTTCGCGGAAGAACTCCGTCTTGTTGGTGGTGACGGCGTTGATAAAATGCACCATCTCTTCTTTCATGCCGCGGTCGCTAAAGAGAAAATCGCAGTACTGGCTGAAACTGGTGAAATTCAAAGCGCGCAGGCGCTTGCTCAGCCGACTGTTGAGCATGGTGCGTTTGGTTTCCGGCATTTTGATGCCGAGTCTGGAATAAACGAACGAACTGAGTTGGTTGAACTCACGTTTATTCAGTTCCGCGATCATCATCGGCATGGTTCTCACAGGGTGGGGTTCCGAACAAGAGTACTTCGCACAAAAAGTGAGGAATATTGGCCAGGAGCTCTGGAGTTCCTAGACACGTATAAACTCATCATCGAGATGATCCTCCCCCCCGCCCATGTCGAGTTCCAGGCCGCTGTCGTCACCAACCGTTTCCTTGTCGACTTTCGGCCCCGGTTTCATCGTCGGCGGCAGGGAGACCCGCTTTTTCCTCATCACATGTACCGCTGGAGCTTTGGGAATCTGCCCCCCTGATTTTTGATTTTTCACCTTGAAAAACGCCATGATATCCTGCAACTGTTCGGCTTGACTGGAGAGTTCTTCAGCTGTGGAGGACATCTCTTCCGAGGCGGCGGCGTTTTGCTGAATCACCTGGTCGAGCTGCAGGATGGCCCGGTTGACCTGTTCGGCTCCGGTATCCTGCTCCTTACTGGCAGCGGAGATCTCCTGCACCAGTTCGGCGGTGCGCTGGATATCGGGAACCATTTTTTTCAGCATCTCGCCAGCCTGCTCGGCCACCTGCACGCTGCTCTGGGACAGTTCGCTAATCTCGGCAGCGGCGTGCTGGCTCCGTTCGGCCAGTTTACGCACCTCCGCCGCCACCACGGCAAAGCCCTTGCCGTGCTCGCCGGCCCGAGCCGCCTCGATGGCCGCATTTAAGGCAAGCAAGTTGGTCTGGCGGG
Organism: uncultured delta proteobacterium; assembly: GCA_963745265.1. Lineage (GTDB taxonomy): Bacteria > Desulfobacterota > Desulfobulbia > Desulfobulbales > Desulfocapsaceae > Desulfopila. The sequence goes on along the minus strand of CAVUXQ010000020.1, from coordinate 185,288 downwards.
CAATCTCCTCGATGATCGAGATCTTGCCGGCAATGTCGCGCATCGCCGCCAGGGTTCTGGCCACCGACTCGCCGCCCATCTCGGCATTTTCGGCACTCTTGATGGCGATCTTCTCGGTTTGCATGGCGTTGTCGGCATTTTGCCGGATGTTGGCCGCCATCTGTTCCATGGAGCTGGATGCCTCCTCGGCAGCGGCCGCCTGTTCGGCGGCCCCCTGGCTCATCTCTTCGGAAGTGGCCGCCAACTCCTGGCTGCCGGAAGCCACATTATTGGATGCCGTGGAAACATCGCCGACAATCGACTCCAGGGCTGCGGTCATATCCTGCATCACCTTGAGCAGGTTGCCTATCTCATCGTTTCTTGTGATAACGATCTCCTGGGTAAGATCGCCCTTGGCCACCGCGGCGGTCAAACTGAGCGCCCTGGCAAGCCCCTGATTGATGGAACGGATAATCCAGTAGCTGACACCTATGCCCAACACCAGGCCCAGGCAGAGGATGGTAATCATCAAATTGCGGGCAGTGCCGTAATTCTGGTCGCTGACTGTTTTGTGCTCTTGCAGCTCTTTTTTACTCAACTCGACGATTTTGGCAATGGTCCGGCTGGCGGTATCGTTAGCCTCGCGCCCCTTGCCGGCCGAGAGTTCAAAGGCCTTGGCGTTGCTGTCTTCACCGGTCAGCGTTTTCACTTCACTTACCAGATCGAGGTATTTCCGGTATTGAACCGTGAACTCTTCGAGATTGCCTTTCTCATCACCGCCCAGCAGCCCTTCCAGGTCCTTGCGGCGGTCCTGGATTTGTTTCCGCGCCGTCTCGATCAACCGGTCATAACCGACCATTTCCTGGGCGGTCTTGGCCAGGATCATATTCTTGACCTCGAGTTGCAGCCCGGTTAGCCCGCGAGCAATGGCACTGACCAGGGCACGCTTCTGCACCGCTGTCTGCATGGCGTCCACGTTTCTTTCGCCGGATGCCTGCTTGAGCTCAATCGTCGTCTGTTTATCGAGCTCCTGGATTGCCTCGGAGGCCAGCTCATACACTTTACCCAGTTCGCCTCGGGAGAGTTCTCGCGCCTTGACATTCGTGTCCTTGCGTGAGAGATCGATAACCTCCTTGTTGATCGCCAGATACGTACCCCACTGGTCCCTGAATTGCGCGAGCGCCGTCCGATCTTCCCCTTCCGCCAGAGCGTCGAGCTGCTTCAGCCGCTCCTGCAGATTTGTCTCGCTCTCTTTGCCAGCAGCGGCGAAAGCATCCATCTTTTCCTCGGTATCCGCCAGGATGAGGTTTTTTTCATCGCGGGAGACGGCTACCACGTCCCGCCTCACCTCGTCGGCCAGCTTGACCTTTTCCGCCGAGACATCGACGATTTTGTTCAGACGGTCGTTCATGTCGGCAAGTCTGCTCAATGCAAAGAGAGACGCGACAAACAGACAGAGAATGAGGGAGGTAAACCCTAGTATCAATTTATTTTTGATCGTCAATGTCATTGTCATGCCCTTGGCTGGTTCTCTAACTCACTGTCTTCAGTAGCAACATCCGATGTCGGCGTCACCGCGTCGTCTTTTTTTATGAATGCCAGCTCCTGTGCCGAGAAAACCTTGTCGATATCGAGTATAATCAAGAACCTGTCGTCCTGTTTCCCCATCCCTTTAATGAACTCGGTATTGAGTTGCGTGCCTATCTTCGGCGCCGACTCGATCTGTTCCGGCTCGAGTTCCAGCACCTCCTGGACGGAGTCGGCCAAGGCCCCCAGCACGGTCACCTCCCCATCGAGTTCGATCTCGACGATAATGATGCAGGTGTTCACCGTTTTCTCCGCGGGCGGCATACCGAACTTGCGGCGCATGTCGATCACCGGCACCACGCTGCCACGCAGGTTGATCACTCCCCGCATGTAATCAGGGGTTTGCGGCACCCTGGTGACGGTAGTGAAATCCAGCACTTCCCGCACCTTGCTGATATCCAGACCAAACACCTCGTCATCGAGCTTGAAGGTCAGGTACTGGTTCATGTCGATTCTCTCTGTTTCCATCGTGAATTCCTCTTCGATTGGTAGTCCGCGAAAGGTTTTCCGCCGTGGCGGCCAGAGCAGCCCGCCCCCGATTCGCTTCAGTACTACTGGACGTCCTTTTCCGCACTGCTCGCCAGATGGGCGATATCGAGGATCAGAGCGACACTGCCGTCACCGAGAATGGTCGCCCCCGAAACCCCTTTAACATCCCGGTATACTCGACCCAGGGTCTTGATAACACTCTGATGCTGGCCGATGACCCGATCGACCACGAACCCCACCTGGTTACCGTTGACACTGGTGATAACCACCTGCTGCAGCGCGGGCGGCTCTTCAGCAAAGGCAAACTCCCGACGCAGGGAGATATAGGGCACGATCCGATCACGCACGTTGATCAGATGGCGCCCGTGGGCCCTGTCGATATCGGCGCGGCTGAGCTCCACACATTCCTTGACCACGGACAACGGCAGGGCGTATATGTCGTCCTCGACGCCGACCAGTAGACTCTCGATAATCGCCAGAGTCAGCGGAATGCGGATGGTTATGGTCGAACCGACCCCTTTCCTGCTGTCGATGGCAATCGATCCCCGCAGGCTTTCGATGGCGCGCTTGACCACATCCATGCCGACCCCGCGTCCGGAAATTCCGGTTACCGTCCCGGCGGTGGAAAAGCCGGGAGCGAAGATCAGATTGAACACCTCGCTGTCGCTGAGCTGGGCATCTGCATGCATCAGCCCTTTTTCCACGCCTTTGGCAAAGATCGCATCCCGATCGAGCCCTTTGCCGTCATCGCGGATGACGATCTCGACACTGTCACCGGAATGAGCCGCCGCCAGCAGCACCGTTCCGCTGGCCGGTTTTCCCAGCTCGAGGCGTTCCGCCGGCGATTCGATGCCGTGGTCGAGACTGTTGCGGATCAGGTGCACCAGAGGGTCGTTGAGTTTTTCGATCACCGTCTTGTCGATTTCGGTCTCGGCCCCGGAGGTCTTCAGCTCTACCTTCTTGCCGAGTTCGTTGGAGAGGTCGCGCACCAATCGCTTGAACTTGCTGAAAGTGATGCCGATCGGCAGCATTCGCATATTCAGGGACGTATCGCGCAACTCGGCCGTCAGCCGCTCGATTTCCTCGGCGACAAAGAGCAATTCCGAATCCTCGCGGGTAGAGGCGGCCTGCGACAGCCGGGCCTGCACCGTGACCAGTTCGCCGACCATATTCACCAGATCGTCAAGCCGATCCGCCGGCACGCGGACGCTGCTGGCCGCCTGCTGGGCCTGCCGTTCGTTACGGATTGTGCGTACCGCCTCCTGCTCCTGGAGGGCGGCTTCCACCTTGCGCGGTGACACTTTTCCGGCATCGACCAGTTTGCGGCCGATCCGTTTGTTTTCGGCGATGATGGCTTCCAGCTCCTCTTTGGTAATATCACCCCGGTCGAGCAGAATTTCACCGATCCGCTTGTAGTCCCTCTCCGCATCGAGCAGGCCGCCGTCGTCGATGACATCGATGGTGAGCTCGACATCGTCTTCAACGAAGATAAAGACATCCTTAATTGCGTTAATCCCCCGGGACGTCGTGAGGATCACATCCCAGAACACATAGCAGTTTTCCGGGACGATCCGATCCAGACGGGGGATGGCTTCCGTCTGGGCGATTGCCCGACAGGCCCCCAGCTCGGCAAGCTCGCGAAGCAGAGCATCCGGGCGAGTGCCGCTCTGCGCAATCTCCTCGGCCACGTGCAGACGGAGCCGGTACGTAGCATTGGCGCCCTCTTCGCCTTGGCTTTCATCCTCGCCCTGTTTTTCCGGCGCCTGCGACGCGCCACCCTCTTCCTGGCTTCCCACCGGCACAAGCCCCTTGAAGGCCGCCACCAGCTCGTCGCCATGCGCCCGGTCGATCTCGCCCTCATCATCCGCCAACAGGCTGCGGATATGGTCCCGGGCAGCCAGCGAATGGGTGACCAGCTCCTTGGTTACGGCTATCTCTCCCTGACGCACCAGATCGAATACGGTCTCCACCTCATGGGTGAAGGCGGCGATCTCATCGAAACCGAACATCGCCCCGGAGCCCTTGATGGTGTGCATGGTCCGAAACACCTTGGCCACCAACTCGGTATCCGCAGGGTTTTCCTCGAGTTCGAGTAAACTGTCTTCCAACTCGGCGAGGAGTTCCTCTGCCTCTTCCCTAAATGCCTCTTTGTGCTGATCGAGCATAGCTTGTATTCCTCTCTTCTATCGGTAGCGCGAGGAGGCGGCTCAACTCCACAGGCAACAGGTCTCGTTAGGACACAGATCGCAATTCTCGAAGCGGGAAAAGCCGATGTCGCCCGCACTCTGCCGCAAAGCGGAGGAGGAGCCGTCGTGCCAGACCACACGCTTTTTCCAGGCGACCGCAGTGCGATGGGCGGAACAGAGCAGCTGATAGCCGAAGGTGTCGATATTGGTCACCCGGTCGCAGTTGACCAGCAGTTCATCCTGTTCCATAAGTCTCTCCAGCAGGGCCTCGCGCAGCTCTCCGACGTACTCGACGGTGAGTTCACCTTCGAGATGGAGTACAATCGATCCGTCACCAAGTACTTGTTCTTCTATCTTCAGCATTGCCAATTCCTCATGTCATTTACCGGTGCTCCAGGTCAGGATCCGCTACTCAACCCAAAACCTTCTTCACCACCGCCAACAGCTGTTCGGGTTTGAACGGCTTGACGATCCAGCCGCTTGCTCCCGCGGCCTTGCCCTCCGACTTCTTGTTCTGCTGCGACTCGGTCGTCAGCATGATGATGGGGATGAACTTGTTCAAGGCGCTGGAGCGCACGCCTTTGATCAAGCCGATGCCGTCGAGTTTGGGCATGTTGAGATCGGTGAGTAACATATCCACCTTTTTGCTCTTGAGTTTGTTCAAGGCATCGCTGCCGTCCACCGCTTCGATCACCTCATAGCCGTTCTGTTTGAGGGTAAACGAGACCATCTGCCGCACGCTGGCCGAGTCATCGGCTGTCATAATCAGCTTTGCCATAGACGAAACCTCCTCTAAGCATAAGTTTAACTAATTACTAGTAGAAATAATCTTACTCGTCATCTCCCCATGGCATGGCCTGGCGAGCAGGGAGAACGATCGCCGATACTTCGCGCTAAAAAAGATCCACATTGTCGCCGAATTCCGATTCCGTATCTTCTGAGGGGGTTGTGGCATAGCCGCTTCTCAATTCTTCCCGCTCCTGTGGATGCAACTGGTGCCGGCGGGCGATCGCCTCATGGATACGTCGTTCACTCTCCATGGTGTATTTTTCTTCCATCCGGCGCAAACCCTCCTTAAACGCGACACTGGCCGGACAATATTCTCTTGCCTTCACGAAGATGGCCTTGAGGCGGTTCATGATCGTTTCAGCCTTCTCCCTGATGCGAACATGGACGTCGATACCTTGGCAGAGCGTTTCAAGCTCCCGAGACAGGGGGTCCGCCTCGTTGCGGATGCCGGCAACAAGGCGGACCAATTCCTTTCCCATGGCACCGAGGGTATCGAGAACCGTCTCCGATTCCGATTCCAACCCCATCACCCTGTCGGTCAGCGTGGTCTCGAGGTTGTTCACCTCGGAGGACAAATTGGTGGTGGCGGAGTGAATCTCCGTCAAAGTGCCGGTAATCACATCGGTTTGCTCCACGACTTCGTTGGAGAGTTCCCCGATCTCTTCAGCCAGGGCGCTCAGCGAATCACCCTCGGTGCCGGTAATCGCCGCCTTGATTCGGGCATTGAGGGAGATATGTATGATTTCCTTTCCGATTTCTTCGATATCGTTGACAAACCCCGTCATCTTTTCGACGGTGGAGGTGATTTCCTGCATGGTGGCGGCCATGTCGTGATTCTGCCGGGCGCAGCCAGTAAGCAAGCTGGTGCTGGCTGCCATGTGATTGCTGACCTCGTCAATGAACGAACCTCCGGAGATGTCCGCAATGCCGGACTGGTCATAGATGCTCCCGGTCATCTGGTGTTGTTTTTCGCTGATTTCGCCAAGACTCTCGACAACGCTCGCCACCGCCGAGTGAAATTCATCGGCGGCGAACTGCAGCTGGGCTTCCTGAAGCTCACACACATCTCCTGCCCGGCTCATCATCTCCTGGACCCAAACTTGCTCAGCCGCCTGGTTGGCGGGGCGAGGAGTCGACAGCGAGGCGAAAAGCCCTTCAAGCGCCTCGATGACATGCTCGACCTGCTGTCGGAAGATGTCGTGAATCTGCATCGACTCGACAACGCTGCTGATATGCTGGGAATTGTCCTCGGAAGTGGCGGCGATAAGGTTTCCCAGCCCGGCAAAACGCTCGTTGGCCGACCGCAACTCTTCCAGGCTGGTTTCAATACTGGCAAGCGTCTTGCGCACCTCCTCGTTCTGGGTCTTACTGGCCGAACCGATACCGGCGATATTTTTCGCCAGCAGGGAAATCAACAGCCGGCGATTGTCATGGAGAGTGACGGCCTTGGTTTTGACCTCATGGGAGAGTTTTCTGATATCGAGCGCCAGGTTAAGAAATTCGTCACCCGCATCCCCAAGGTGGGCGCTTTCGATTTTTATCGAGACCTCAAACATGTACAGGGTGCGACTCATGCGCTTGAACACTTCGAGAGGACCAGCGACCTGCTGCAACAGCGTGCTCACCGAATCCATGATTTCACTGCTGGCAGCACCGGTCGCTTCGGTCTCGCTGAGGTACGTTTCCATTTCGGTGAGTATGTGGTGCAATCGCTCGATCAGCGAGGCTATCCGCTCACCTGAGGCAATCTCCACCAGATGTCCGGCTGTCCGGGAGAGACCGGACGAACGCTGGTAGATATCCTGAAGTCGGTTGCCGACATGCAAAAACTCATGCTCCGTCGCTCCAGCCATCTGCTTGAGGCTGCTCAGCGATGAAGAAAGCATGTCCTGCCATTGCCCAAGAAGCCGGGAACATTCGGCGGAGGTTCTATCTGAATCAGCTGAAAGCGATGACATATATCTCTCGTATTTAAATATTCAGCCGCAACCATTTGCGATCATGAAAAAAAATTATCCCTCGGACTCCCTCGCGACCATCGCCGCTTGCCCCAGCCAGCACACCCTCCGTCGCCAGCCAGACGCTTGACGGCGCCCTGGTGTTTGCCTTCCTGGAGCATTCTGAGGGACATTTCATCAGGTATGGAACGTCTTAACTCCGGCATAATGAGAGAACCCGGCGAGAGGATGGCAACCGTTCGCTCGCGCTCATATCAAAGCGAGCACGGTCTGCGGAGAAGAGGCCGGTGAACGTTTCCGAAGCATGCGCAAATTTTACAGCAGGTATATAATTGCTATGCAGAGGAGGAAAATTCGCGCATAACGAAGATATCGGGACACATAGCAGCTCTCGGACGGAAAACTCAAGGCAATGCCCCTGCCCACTACTACAAATAACCCGACTTCGTTTTGTACTATTGTCATTTTTATTGCGAAGTGAAGGCGCAAAAAGAACTTCGCCCGTCAAGGAGAAAGCGAAATCAGAGGCAATCCCGTCACTATCGTCTTGTGCCTCCGCTATTTCTGGCAAACACTCCAGCGATCCATTACCCTGCTCTGTGTTCGATCTCCTTAAAGGAAACCGCCCATCACATGAGAGGAAATCATGCGAAAGTCACTGTTCGTCATCTTCGTGTTTTTGTTGACCGCCAGCCAGGCGCTGGCAACCTCATCGGTATGGAAGATCCAAAAGGGAACCTCCGTATTCTATCTGGGGGGCACCTGCCATCTCCTGCGCCCCACCGATTTCCCACCGCCCAAGGAGTTTTTTCAAGCATTCAAGGCCTCCTCGATCATCGTTTTCGAAACCGACATCGGCAAGCTCAAAGAGCCGTCAATGCAACAAAAGATGATGCGCGAGGCTTCATATACCGATGGTTCGACACTGAAAAACCATATTTCCGCCGCCACCTACCAACGACTGAAGCAATACTGCGCTTCCCACCATATACCCCTCGACCGACTCATGCAGTACAAGCCATCCATTCTCGCCTTCACCATAACCTTTGTGGAACTGGCGAAGCTGGGCGTCACCCCGGAAGGTGTCGACACCTATTTTTATCAATTGGCACAACACGATGGGAAGAAAGTGGAAGGGCTGGAAACGGTCGAACGGCAGATCCAATTGGTTGCCAACATGGGTCAGGGCAACCAGGACTCGTTTCTTCTGCATACCCTGGAAGATATGAAATCGACCGCGAAGCGTTATGACAGCATGGTGGATGCATGGAAAAAGGGTGATGTGGCTAAACTTGACGCCTCCATGATCGAGGATTTCAGGAGCCAGACGCCCAAGCTCTATCGGCAATTACTGGTCTACCGGAACAGGAAATGGCTGCCGCGCATCGAGGCCCTGGCCAAAACACCCCAAACAGAATTCATCCTGGTCGGGGTCGCCCACCTGGTGGGACCCGATGGCCTGTTGCAGGCCCTGCAACGGCAAGGTTATACGATAGAACCTGTGCAAACGCCGAAACCCGGTCGGTCACGGCATGTAGATCGGGGCTGACAAGAGAAGATCGGCATTTCTTTTGGAGCTCGCCACGGCACCTCGATCCGACAACCCAATGAGGCTCGCAGGGCGGTGATGGGCGGCTATCGTCGCTTAAACCAGGCGAGGACATCGTCCCAGAGTGGCTGGGATTTTCGGCGAAAATATCCCATATGGCCGAGACCGCCCGGCCAGTCATCGGAATGGAGATCGATGCGCTCTATCGGTGCGTTGCAATAGGCCCGCACGAAAGCGTCTCGCGATCGCGGCTGGGCCCAGAGGTCGTCGAGCGCATTGGCGGCTGCAATCGGTGTGCGCACCCTGGCGAATTGCTCGGCCACCTCCGACATTTGAGGATCATCAAAGAAATAGTGGGGAAATCCACACCAGTGGCGCCATTGCCGATAGACGCCCAGCGGCAAATCTTCGCCAACGCCAATCATGGACATCGGCGCGTACCCCTTCCAGCCGGTGAGCAAGGGGAGAACCACTTTCCAGAGCAGGCGCACACGCAGGCTCTCCAAAAACGGCATCCACCCGTGCCATCCCGCCCCCGTACCGAAGGTGTAAAAGCCCTCGATTCGCTGAGAGTTCGGCAAAAGGCCCAACGCCTGGCCCCCGAAAGAGTGACCGACCAGAAAAAGCGGCACGGTGTCGTCGGCCATTTTATCCACGGCGGCAGCCAGATCGAGACCGGCCCAATCCAGGAAATCTGCCTGAAAGCCTCGCAAATCAATCGGCTTCGACTCCCCAACTCCCCGATAATCCAGGGTAAGGGTGGCAAATCCCTGCTGAGCTGCATATCGAGCAAAGCGGTGATAAAACCGTTGGGGAACGCCTGTCGCCCCAGCCACAACGAGATGGCCGGCCCGGCTACCGTGCGCGTCATAGCGCCGTGCCGCCAGGCGATAGCCATCAGCGGCAACAAGCGCAATGGATTCATAGTTGCGCGTTCGTGTTGCGGTGCTCATGCGTCTTCTCTTGGCCCGATGATTTCCCGCCGGGAGTTCTGGGGCAACAACGTCTTCACTTCCAGGCAAAGCCATTGGAAAAAAAAGCCTGTCCGGCTTCGGTATGCAGAGCAAAAGCCATATTGCTCAAGTGTCTGCGCACCACCCGTTCCATGGTTTCGTCGGTGGCGGTAAAGCACGGGAGCTGGGCGCTGGTCCTGGGAGGCGCCACGCCGAAGATCAGCAAGGTGCCGTCCGGGGCGCTTCGCACCCGGAACTCCCGAATTTCCTCCGGGCCGATAACGATATGGGTCTCCTCGAGAACCTCGCGGGCTCCGGCCTCCTGCCAACTTTCACCTAAGTTGATAAAGCCACCCGGGAAAGCCCATTTGCCATAGCCCGGCTCGATGCCGCGACGGATCAAAACCAAACCATCGTCGACGGGCAAGAGCATAACCACTACCGGAAGGGGGTTGAGAAAGCTGGTTCGGCCGCAGTTGACACAGATCCGCGGCCATGGCTGTTCACTGCCGAAACGCTCGCCGCAAAACGAACAATGACTGTTCTTAGCGATGGGTGCATTCATTTCGTCAGGCTTTGCGCCGCTTGATGTCTTGTTTGACATGAGTTTTCCTCAATGATTTGTTGTAATCGTTCCTCTTGTTTTCCAAGATAATTTTTATGATCCGGTCCTGCAATACGGTTTTCACCTCGCCATAGCCGTCTGCAGTACCCGGCCGCCAGCACTATCGCAAAGGATTCATTCGCTCTGCCAATATGCGGTTTTGGCGAACTTTTTTTCTCTACAAGAGGGTGGTTGCCAGGCAAAAGATGACGCACTCTTGCACACTGGGTGAGCAAGAATTGCACTCGTGCGCGTACACGCTCCCGGCTTCACGGTTCATGCTCCTGAAATGACGGGGATAATATTTTGGCACACAACTTGCTCAAGAGGATGCCGGTACCCCAATGGAAAATCGCGTTCCATCACCTCACACCCCAGGCGGCATAAAGGCCTTTTTGGCCCCAGGGTTCTCCAATGAGGGAAGAGGTGATGCCAGCTGCAAAACACCCATGGAGGTATCACGAAGCGCTACTTTACCGGCATCGCAAGCCGCCGGAAAAAGGAATGCGGCAGCATCGCAACCAGGCCGATTTTCCGGCCCGCCAGCTGTCGCCAATTTCATTTCTACACAACAAGGAGGAAAATTATGAAACGATTTGCAGTCCTGTTGTCCCTGTTAGCGGCTTTTTTCCTGGTTACCGGTGCTTTTGCCGCCGATGAAACCGCAATCAGCGGTAATGTGGATAAAATCGTAGCCGAAATCGATGCCGGCAAGGACGCTGCCACTCTGCAAGCGGACAAAATGCAACCCTACGCGTTCATCATGCAGGAAGACGGCAAAATGATCGTACATCCCACCCTCGCCGGTGAAAGCCTCAAAGATAAGGCCCCAGAGGTTTATAGCGAGCTTTTGAAAGCCAGCCCGGAAGGCGTATGGATTAGCTATATGTGGCAGGGCAAAATGAAGCATACCTATGCCAAGCGGACCGCCAACAACCTCATTGTCGGTTCCGGATATTAATACTATCAGAGAACCAAGCCCCACCCCCCCACCCCCTTGAACCGGATGGTAGAACCTAGTCCCCAACCTCCCCACCACGGTTCCGCCCGACGGATTCTCCGTTGCCATCCGGTTCATCCCCCCCAAGCAAAAGGCCGGTCAGAAATGACCGGCCTTTTGTTTTTGCAGTAATCAATAGGGGTCTGTCCCCGATTTCCCCTTTGGCCCCAAGGTTACGGCGAGGTAAATTTAATTTCGATGCGACGGTTTTTTCGATAGGCCGCCTCTGTGTCTGCCGGGTCGAGGGGATGGAATTTGCTGAATCCGGCTGCCGCCATATGGTCTTCCGGGATACCCTGGGAGGCCAGATAGCGAACCACGGAAACCGCCCGAGCAGTGGAGAGTTCCCAGTTGGAAGCAAATTTCGACGAGTGGATCGGCACCCGGTCGGTGTGGCCGTCGATCCGCAGAATCCATGGCAGGTCGCTGGGTATGGCGGGGATCAATTGCTTCAACGCTTTTGCCAGCTGGCGCAGTTCCGCCCGCCCCTGTTTGCCTAACTCGGCGGTCCCCGAGTCGAACAGGAGCTCGGACTGGAGCACAAACCGGTCCCCCTCGATATGGATAAGGGGATTGTTGCCGAGAATCCCGCGCAGACGACCAAAAAAATCGGAGCGATAGCGCTCCAGCACGTTGACCTTTCTGGCCAGCTCGATATTGAGCCGCTCCCCGAGATTTTTTATCTTTTCCTGCTGTTTTCCCCGCTCGGCCTCGGAATGGCTCAATGCCTGGTTGATTTCGACAAGCTGACTCTGTAGCTGTTCTATTTTGTCTTTCAACAGATCGACCTCGGCCTGGGCATCGGCCGTAAGGTGCTGCTGCTTATCCAGACTCTTCTTCTGCTCACCCACCAGGGCGGAGAGGGCCTGGATACGAATATCGCGCTGCTCGATGTTTTTCTGGGCAAGCAGGGTCTTATCCCGCTCATCGGCTAGCCTGGCTTCAAGGGCCTTACTGCGGTCTCTCAGCGAGAGGTTCAACTGCCGCTCCCGACTCAACCCCGCCGCGGTCTGCGCCACCTTCTGCTCTAGTTGCCGCCGCAGGGTCTGCAAGGCGTCAATATCCTGCTGCAGACTGGCGATGGTCAGCAGCTGGTCCTTTATTTTCTTCGTATCGGTCGTCTTTTCCGCCGAGAGGGTTGCCACCTCGTTTTGCAGATTGGACCGATCGGTGGTCAGGGACTCGATCTGGACGGAGAGATCCGTCAAACGACCTCCCAGTTCCTTATTTTTGCGTCGCTCGAGTCCAAGCTGGCGCGAGATCTGGCGATCCGGGCATGCAGGGATTGCAGCTCGCTGCTCTGGCCGGAAAGGATATAGCTCATCAAAAACTGGGCAAAGGTGAAAATCATCAGAACGAAGATCACCACCATCAAGAGAGAAGACAGCACATCGACATAACCCGGCCATATGCTGACCGATTCGTGAGAGAATCGAGATCGCAAAGCTTACCACCTCCCTACGGGCCGTCGTCTTCAGAGCGCCCGGGGACTGGATTGGGCATCTCTTTTCCAACCATGGCCTGCAGATGGACGTTGGTTTGATGCAGTTCGCTGATCAGGCGATCGAGCCTCTCATTATCGACAGCCCTCGCCGAGGCGGACGGGTGCCTCTCGAGTCGCCCTTCGCCCTTGTCCACCAGCTGTGTCACCCCCGAGAGCCATTCCTCGAGTTCGTTGAAGAAGCGGTTTTGGGCATGGTTTGCCTGGATGTCGAGAAAACCCAGAACCAGGGAGCCGCCCAGGCCGAAAAGCGAGGAACTAAAAGCCGTGCCCATGCCCTGCAACGGTTTCTGTAAACCGGTCTTCAGGCTATTGAACATCATACCGAAATCACTGTTGCCCAGCTGCAGGCCACCGACCACCGAGCTGACAGCTCCGATGGTGCCGAGCAACCCCCAGAAGGTCCCCAGCAATCCAAGAAAGACCAATAAACTGATCACATACCGTGAAATCTCGCGGGATTCATCCAGACGTCCTTGAATCCCCTCGAGCACCGTCCGCAGCGACAGCGCCGAGAGGCTGAAGCGATCACGGTGCATGCCTTCGAGATGTTTGGCGAGTGGCCGCAGCAATTGAGGGCTTTCCGCCACCGACAATCCTGCCGTGCCGGTGCGAAAGATCTCCATCCATTTGATTTCCGGCCCCAGCACGATGACTCTGCGGATGTTGAGCAGAATACCGATAACAAGAGCGCCGAGAATCAGCAGATTGAACCCCCAGTTCGCCAGAAAGGCATGACGCAATTGCACATGCAGAAGAGCGCATACCCCGGCGACCAGGGAGAGGAAAAGAAGCATCATCAAAAGATAATAGCGTAACCTGGACATGGACCCGTTGCAGGATGCAGCGCCGATGAGGACAAGCCCGGGGGTGTTCCGGCTTTTTTACAGAGTCAATATTCCCCAGGCTTGAGTGAAAGATACGTAAGGAACTATAAACGCGCCTTTCCGGAACGCAAGGCTTGTTCGAAGCGTGCACCATCACGACCCGGCAAGGCCGTCCGGACAACACGGACATTCATGGCCGGTTTTACGTCTCCTGGCAAGTGTTCCGATCACCCGCCGGCCTGGTGTGCCTGGATGAAAAGTGGACCATTGCAGGGGCCGACCGTTCTGGTCAAAACCAAGGTCTTCCAAGAGATGAGAGCTTAAATGCACGCTTTCGATCACGCTTTTCCGGCTCTTCCTCCGCGTATTGCGCCAAGAGAGAATCCTCGCCGCCCAACCCTGCATTGTCGTGTATATACGGTGCATTACATAACCACTATTTTTTCCCGGCAACGTTTTCATATCTACACCTCCCGTTTGACTTTAGCTCAACGATACGCTACACCTAAACATAAGAGAAACGAATAGTTTTGATGCGACCTATTCGTCACGTTAATGTTTTAGGCGAGATACAGTCATGGATCTACCGACCGATGTTCTGAGAACCTTTGTAACAGCGGCAGATAGCGGAAGTTATACGGATGCGGCCGCCATCGTGCACAGGACGCAATCCGCGGTGAGTATGCAGATAAAACGGTTGGAGGATCTTGTCGGCCGCGCTCTTTTCATGCGAAACGGCCGGCGGATGACACTGACTTCCGAAGGGCAGAATCTGCTGATGCATGCTCGCCGTATCCTGACAGTTCACGACGAGGCCGTCTCGGCCTTGAAACATCCTGAAATTTCAGGAAGAGTGCGACTCGGCGCGCCGGATGACTATGCGGAACGGTTGCTTCCGCTCCTGCTGTCGCGATTCGCCAGGACCCATCCATTGGTCGAGGTAGAGGTTTCCTGCCAACCGACCGCAAGCATGTTAGAACTAATCGACTCGGGGAAATTGGATCTGTTGATTCACGGCAACAGCGACATACCCACACGGGGTGAGACCTTATGCAGGGATCAACTCGTCTGGATCACCTCTCAACAACATCTTGTTCATGAGCAGGATCCTGTACCCCTTGCCGTTTATAATTGTGGGTGCATGTATCGTCAATGGGCGATCCAATCGCTGAAAGGCGTCAACAAAAGCTATCGGATCGCGTATTCGAGCCAGAGTAAAACTGGGATTTTTGCCGCTGTAAAAAGTGGCCTGGCAATAACGGCGGCAGGAAGAAGCACCATACCCGATGATGTCAAAATCATCGGGCCGAGTGAAGGTTTTCCCGAGCTTCCTGCAATCGTCATCACCCTGATAAAATCGAAAAATACGCTCCATCAGCCCGCGGAAATATTAGCAAAGTATGTTGCTGAGAGCTTTAGCGAATTGACGCATTCGTAAGCCAGTGTCGCAATTCTAATTTCAAAGGAGCATCTCATGCCGATACCCGGAAATCTTCTCACCACGGCGATGGCCGTGATGCCGCACACCGATGTCGACAAGGCCCTGGCAACAGCCATGACCCTGGATGTCCCCTTCTGGCCGCAACTGCCGAATGCATGCTATTACGAGGACATGTATGTCCAGGCGGCAGAACATTTTCCCGGTATCGTCGTTGATGTCGAAAAGAGGACCCTGCGATTTTCCATGGATAACTTCATCGCGGAATTCGAAGATGCCATGGGCAAATTGGAGGATCCGGGCTACCTCGACATCAGTAAACAATACTCCACGGTCTATCACGCGTTTCTCGGCCGCGATCTCTCCGCCCGGCCGGCCATCCGGGGCCAGCTCGAAGGCCCCGTCAGTTTCGGTTTCAACATTCTCGACCAGGACGACCGCCCGATCCTCTTCGATGACACCATCCGCCCCTTCATGTTCGAATTTCTGGCCAAACGGCTCAACGTCCAGCTGGCCAGATTGAAACGGCGCAACGCCAATGCCTTTATGTTCATCGACGAACCGGGGCTGCAGTTCGTCTTTTCCGCCATGTCCGGCTATGGGGAACAACAGGCGAAAACCGACCTGGACGCATTTTTCGACATGGTCGACGGCCCCAGGGGTATCCACCTCTGCGGCAATCCCGACTGGGATTTCCTCCTCGGCCTCGATATCGATATCCTCTCCCTCGACATCTACACCAATGCCGAGATCTTCGTCTCCTGCACCGACTCCATCACCAGGTTCCTTGATCGCGGCGGCACCCTGGTGTGGGGCGTCGTTCCCACCGGCTACGAGGCCTTCGCCAAGGAGAGCCTGGACTTTCTGGCCATGAAACTGGAGGGCATCTGGCGCCATCTCGGCAAAAAGGGAGTGGATCTCGAGTATCTGCTCGCAAAGAGCATGCTCTCCCCAGCCACCTGCTGCCTGGTCAACCCGGACAAGGGGCAAACCGTGGAGAAAAGTTTTGCCCTGGTCAATCGCCTTTCCCGGCAGCTCAGAGAAAAGTACCGCCTCGCCTGATCCGTAATTTCTCTACCGGGAATCATCGCAAGAGAAAACCAAACTGCGGCAATCTCCTTTATCAGGGATTTATCGGCAAGATTAGAACAACGTGAGAGAAATTCAAGCAGCGCCAAGCGTGCCTTGTCGCTCTCCCAGATCATGCCCCGACCCTCGTTCTGCGCCCACTGACGAGCACCTCCTCGCGTCCGTTCGCATCGACGCGACGCACCAGGCGATAGGTAGTGTTGCCGTCCGCCTTCGCCACCTCGGGTGCCGCGATGAGCAGTTGCAGGTCGAGGGTCTGACAAAGATCGAAGAGGACGCCAAGGTTATCGTGGGAGAGTCGATTGGCCTCATCGAGAAACAGAAAACGCAGTGAACCATGCGACCGCTTGCCCCGCAGCAGGTTTCCATCACGTTCCCACTCGGTGAGCACCACCATCATCAAGGCCGCACCCACGCCTATCGCCTCGCCGGTGGAGAGCCGGGTCGGATTGGCAATCTCCCAACTCGAGCTTGCATTTCGACGGACCTCGACCTCCATATGAACGTATTCGCGGTAATCCAATAGGCGATACCCAACCGTTTGTCCACCGCCATAGCGTCGGAAGATCTCGTTTAACGCCTCCTCTATGGGGAGGTTTTCCTGGAAGAGAAGGCCCTGCACCGCACCTTTGCGCAACGCCCGAAGCACCTGCCCCATTCGCTCCACGGGTTGGAGCTTGACCTGAATCCCATCGATGCTGCCGAAGCTGACACTGGCGAGGTTCTTGTTGAGACGGTTCACCTGGCCCCGCGCTTTTCGGATCTGGACATCGATTCCCCGGGCAACGTCTTCGCTCGCTCCGCGGAGATCGTCCTCCTGGCGGGCCAAGCGTTCCTCGAGCCCGGTCAGTTGGTCGCGCAGTCGCAGCAACGCCTCCTGCGGGTCGTCCACTTCCGAGACCTGCGCCGGAAGACGACGACGCAGCCAATCGCGCACGGCCAGCCAGAGGTCGAGATAGACGTCTGAAAACGCCTGTTCGATGCCTGCACTTTTTTTGTCGATTTGAGCGAGCAGATCTTGCGCGCCGTGGGCCGCTCGCAGACGCTCGTTGAGCACCGCCCGCTGTTTGTGTGCCTCCTGCTCGAGATTGACGTGCTCTTGGTTTCCGTCGAGGTCGCTGTCTCCAGGTGGCAGGACCGTGGTGGGCAAGTTGTGTTCCGCAACCGCGGATCGCAAGCGTTCCCACCGCTCAAGCGCGGGCGCGGCCTTACCGCGTTCGTCCGCGACCTTCTCTTGCGCAGCTTTGCAGTCGCGCTCGGCCTGTTCTTTTTCCGCCTCCCTACGCCCCATGGTGGTCTTCAAGACGTCGAGTTCCCCGGCAAAGACTCTCTCCTCGTCTTGGAGTTGCTGAAATTCCCGCTGCGCGTCCTCGACCGCTGCCTCGGTCGGCTCGAGAATACCCAGTTCGGCAAAGCGCTTTTCAGCGGCTCGGTGCTGCTCAACGGCCGCTCGTCGATACCCATCCGCGTCCTGCCAGGTGGCGGTCGCTCGCTCGAACTCCCGGGTTGCCGCCTGTGCCGACGTCTCGGCCTCACCGCGCGCCGCTTCAGCCCGGCGGAGCTGCTCCTCGAGTGCCGGGACGAGCGAGCGGTTCTCCTCGAGCTGTTTGGGCGCGTCATCCCATCTCAGCGCCTCGGAGTTGGCAGAGACGTACTCCAGGGCTTCAATCGCCGCGTCCAAGCGGCCGCGCTCCGCCGATAACCGCTCCAGCTCCGACTCCAGCTGCACGGCCTCCGCTTCGGACAGGGGAAGCCGGCGGAGTGCATCCAACCTGTCCTCGACCTCGCGTGCCGCATCTGCGGACCGCCGCACCTCGGTCTGCGCGCAAACGGCTGCATCATATTGCCTGGCGAGGAGGTCCCGGCGGTGGGCATGGTCCGGAGGATCGAGCAGCATGGCCATGCCGAGCAGACTGCGTAGAGCCTCGATACGCGGCTCAAGCTCAAGCGCGGCTTGGCGATGGTGCGAAGATGCGCCTCGATGGATCTCCTGCTGTGCCTCGACCTCCACGAACTGGCGGCGTATCGCCGCAAGTTCTGGCGCCGGATCACCGGAAAGCCAAACCGTTCTCTCCACGAGCAGGGCTTCTCCATCCGCCGCCAGGCGTCCGAGGCCGCGCCTGTCTGCTCGCGCAGCCTCGATCTGCACGTCCAACTCGTCTGCCTCCGCCCGGAGCTGTGCCGCCCGATTTTCGCGCGCTTTGCGGCCAAGACGTGGACGCGCCGGGATTCGCGTCACCCGAGTGGCATGCAGTTGCGCAACTACAACGTCGGCCGACTCCGGATCATGGCCAGGCTCAGCCGCTCCCAGTAGCTCGGCGTCCTCGTTGCGGTCGACGAACCACACCTCGGGGAGCGATTCGGAGCGGTCATGGACCTGAGCGGCCGCCTTCACCGGATCATCGACCACGAGCGCCTGAACCAACGGACCCAGCCGCGCCTCCAGCACGCCGGCATCTTCCAGGGAGACATCCTCGAAGGCGCTCGCCAAAAGATCCGCACCCAGCGCGTCCTTGAGGCGCAAGAGTTCCGCATCGAACGGGCCTCGGCTCGCCATGAGCTCCCGGGCCTCGGCATGCAGTCCCTCTCGCAGCTTGACGAGTGATGCCTCGCGCGCTTTTGCCTCGGTTAAGCGATGTCCCACGACATCGCGCACCGCTTGAAGCTCGGGCAGCGAGGCAACCGATCGGTCGAGCTTATCCGCAAGATGCGCGGCGCGTGTTGCGAGCTCGCGCCACGTCGGTTCACGGTCGCCGAGTTCCTTCTGCCGCGTGTTGAACGAATCCAGGGTACGCTGACAATCAGCGATGTCGGAGCGCGCGTTACGCTCCTGCTCCAGGAATTGCTCATGTTCGCGCTCGGCGCGTTCCAGGTGCTCTGCAATCTCGTCGCCGGCAGATCGCTTGCCCGAGAGCGTTAGGCCCAACTTCTCGAGTCGCCCTCTTGCCTCGGCTTGTCGGCTAGCGAGAGTGCGCACCTCGGCGAGCTGCGCTGCAACGGTGCTCAGTTGTTCGGCAAGGGACTGAAGGTCCCGAAATCGGCGGAGCTGGTCGAGGGCCGCCGGGTGGGCGTCCCCAGGCGCAATCGGCGCGTCTGCCAGCCGTTCGAGCGCGGCAAGAGCTGCCGCATGCTCCAGCCTGTGCTCCTTTGCGTCGGCGCTGCGCCGTTTCGCCTCACGCCGAGCCCGGTCCACCTGCTCGAGTCCAGCTTTGCTTTGAGCCATCCGGCCTGCGATGGACGATACGCTGAGATCATCGATCCCGAGCAGTCGCTCAGCCTCGCTCTTGCGACGGACCACTTGCCTGTAGGTCCCGGCACGACGATGGAGCTCGTCGAGACCACTCTGAAGGTCGGCGAGGCCCGCACTTGCACGCTTGTGATCCTCTTCGCGACTGCGCAAATTGGCACGACACTGGTCGTAAAGCTCTTTCTTCGCCGCACGTTCTTCCGCGGCAACCTGCGTTTTGTCTTCGGCGGAAGAGAGTTCGCTGTGTCTGCGGGCAACCTCTTGGGCGGCCTCCAAAGCCAACCTCAAACCCCTGACCCTCTGCTCGGTGGTGTTGAGCTTGGCGATCAGAGCCTCCCGTCGCGCCCCTTTTCTATTCAACTCGTCGGAGACGCGATTGAGAAGGTCTTCAGCTTCTTCCAGTTGCTGCCTGGCCTTTCGGCTCATTTGCTCTGCCTCGGCCAGCCTGCGTCGCATCTCGTCGGCACGCTCGCGGGTGGCCAGGAAGGCGGCCGCAAACATCCTCTGCCCGGACTCGAAGACGCCGCCAATCTCCTGCTCCAATCGCTGTGACTCCTGGACCTCCGTGCGTGTACGCCTGCAGGCATCCAGGTTCGCCTTCATGCGCTGCAACGTGTCGGCCAGACCGCTCTCCTCCTTTAAGAGGAACGAGCGCAACCCGGAGGTAAGCGCCCGGGATATGCCGCCGGTCATGCTGGTTCGCAGCATCTCGTTGAATTTACCGCGTTCCTCGTCCGTACCCAAACGCAGCGGAGTGACGCCGTGCTCGAAAAGAGCGGCGAAGTAGTCGCGCGCGGTGCCGAAGACCTGCATACGCCCCCCGACGCGGGCTGCGTTCTCGCGCAGCTCGCTGAGCTCGGGTACGACCTCGTGGTTTCCTTGAGAGAGCAGCAGCACGTCCTGGAGCCGGATATCCGCGTCGAGGTCGGAGATGATGAATGGGGTTGGTTCGATCGACGGCTCGCTTTTGCGTTCGAGGTGCACGCCCGCAAGCAGTCGCCGATTGCCCGCAAGAGCGAAATCGATGGCCGAGTATGCCGGACGGCCAGCCTCGCCGAGACGCCCCCAGATACCCTTGTCTCCACCGGTCGCGCCGGTCTCGCCGAGGTTTGTGAATCGGAGCCGCGACATATCGGGCAAGAGCACGACGTAGGCGGCGATCATCACCGTCGTCTTGCCGGCACCATTGGTCCCTTCGAGGGCTGTCACATGGCGATCGATGAGGTATCGCTCGTAAAAAACGCCCTTCCAGTTGACGAGCACGAGGGCCCGGGCTCGCGTACGGCTCACTCTATTGCCCCCTCATCGTCTTCCGGAGTTCCACATTCCTCGCCCTCTTCTCCCTCGTCGTCGTCCTCATCGACCTCACCCAGCACAATCTCACCGCTTCGAACCAACTGTTCCAGCGCGCCGTGCTGATCACTCAGGTTTCGGACCGGCTCGACAAATCGCATCAACGCCGGGCGCAGTCGCAATATCCCGTCATCGACTGCATCGATGAACCCCAAGTCGGCGAGACGCCGGAGTGCCTCCGCAACCTTCGTTCGCACGGTTTCCGCGGCAATGCGCTCGTCGAACTTCCTCTTCCTCGGATTCAGGATTCGAACCAAAGTCTCGGTTCCGAGCAACCCCGCAAGCCTCTGCAGGAGTGCATCCCGCTCTACGATGCCGCCGTGCTGCAGGGTGGCAGGATCGAGATACATCAGAGCCAGCGTCTGACCGACGAGCATCTCGCCTGCCGAGAGGTGGCGACGACCGAGTCGGTCCCCCGAGGGAAGTAGGTAGAAATACCCGTCGGAGCGCTGAACCAGTTCACAGCCGAATCGTCGGTAGAACGGTTCAAGGTGGTCGAGAGCGTCAACGAGATAGACGTAGGCCGTGCCGTCGTCGCGACCAACATGCCGACCACGGCGCAGAGCGAGGTCCACTTCCGGGAAATGCTCGTCTGCGATAACCTCTTCGAGAGACAGAAAGCTGGAAGCCTTCACCGTACACCCTCCTGTCGTGATAAATACCAGTCCTCAACCTCTAGATCCGGCTCGATTGGTCGCCAGGGGCGCTCGTAAGCGCTGCGAACTCGGACAAGGCGACCAAGCTCGTTGGCTACGCGTCCTGCGATCGCATATTGCTGGTGAGCCGCGAAGTTGGGCAATACCCGCTGGGTGACCTGGGCCAGAGATGTGGCGCCGGCATCGAGAGCCTCTGCGACCAACGTTTCGATGGCGAGACCCTTGTCTTCCGGATCGATAAGCTCCGGTGCGGCCTCGCGATCGATGCGGGGCCTAGCGACCGGAGGCCGCTCGACTCTTGATTCCAGGGGACGAAGCAGCCGAATTGAAGGCGCTGCCACCACCAACAGATGAAACGGCATCGATGGCCACGTTGTTACCTGGTCGCGCAGGCGTTGGCTCAGAGCCCGGTCCGGGTCGAGTCGCACCACATCGCGGAGGTAGCGATGGACGTATTGGTAATACTCGGACCAGGCGCGCTGCCTCGCTGCGCCCCAGGCGGCGATGCGGTCGACGTGTTCGATGACCCTCTGCACAGCTTCTTCGGTCTCAGCCTGCTGCGCCTCGCCGGCCAGGCCCTGAATCTCTTGTAGCAAAGCCACGAAGTGATGGGTATCCCGCAGCAATACCTCATTGAGTTCGCGCAGAGTGTCCGTCGTCGTATCGAGCAATGACTGACAGCGTTTGACCGCACCGAACCAGTCCGCCTGCAGCAGATTCGCGATCTCTGCTTGCAACTCCTCCTGCTGGGAGTCGAGCCCGCGTTGCCGCCGCTCGATACCGCCAACGAGGTCGCCAACCGTGACCCGAAGTGGTGCAACCACTCGTTGGCGCCAATTCTCTTCTGTAGCTGCGTGCTTGGCCGCCGTGAGAATTTCCGCGATCTGAGCTTTGAGCGTGCCGGTCAGCAGAGTGAGGCTCTCGCGGGTGAGCGCCTCATCGGCGAGAAAGTACTCCACGACGGCGGCGGCTAGCCGTGTCAATGCGAACTCGCCTGAGCGGACGATGCCGGCACCGTCCACCCGGACCAACATGCGCTGATCGCGCAGTCTTTGTATAGCATGTGTTGCCCGCTTTCTCGGCCGTTCGGCGCCTGGCTCGACCACGTCACAGATCTGCTCAAACATATCGACGAGCACGTCCTCTTCGAACGAAGCCAACGCCGCGCGATCCGCGCGGAGGTATAAGCCGGCCAAAAAGCACAGGTCGACCGTCTTCAGGTCGAGGTTGATCTGGTTACGCGCAAGCGAGGCAATGAGGCGGTTCGGGTCGGCGGACATTGAATGAGGTGCTCTTGTGAGAGAAAATGATTTTCGGATATTACAAAAACTTTATACAATATTGTACACTTCGAGTTAGTTCCAGGGAAGCAGGCCGCCTCAACCATAGCGTTCTTGCCAACACATTACCATAACCGGGGGATTGAGATTGCGTAGTTCGCCAGAGCCCATCCGGAAACGGCAAGATACGCACTGGCTCTCGATAAATCAAGCTGGTCTTCGGGTAACCGTTCACCGGGCAAACCCAGAGCTGCCCAAACCAATACCTCCCTCATCAAGGAAAACCTCTGTCCCCTGACGTTTATCGATGTACTCCTAGAGTAGTCGGGGCGGAGTTATTCGAACACTCGACCTCCAGCTCCCAAAGCGTCGGATAACAAAACTGTTTATCGTAACAACATACCGTTATTATAAAATATTATTCATTTGGCCAAAGCAACCATTTCGATATATACCAGCCTTTTTGGTCTAATATGGATCTATTTCGATTAAAACGTCTGTAAGCGTTCACCAGCACCCCATCTTGGCACGATCAGGCTATCGTGCATAGGTAGGCTATAGCCCGACAGCCTGCTTGCACCAAGCTGGAGCACTGGTGAACGCTTACAAATCATTGGTTTGGGCAATTTGGGAACTTGCCCGGTGAACGGGTACAAACGTCTAAGGATTCTTCAGCAAATACACTTGCCAGATGGTAACATATTTGTCACTGTATTTTCATGAAATGGCAGATCATCTACTACAACGAAGGGTTAGAACAAGAAATCCTTAATCTCCCTGTTGGACTACTGGCAAGATACATCCATCTAACTGATTTAATGGTTGAATTTGGTTCAAACCTCGGTTTACCACACACTAAAGCAATCGACAAAGGTCTTTTTGAACTCAGGATCAAAGGCAAAGAGGGAATAGCGAGAGTATTTTTTTGTACGAAAATAGGAAAGAAGATCATAATGCCCCATTCCTATATTAAGAAATCTCAAAAAATCCCGAACAAAGAACTTAAAATCGCCATTTCAAGGTTGCAGGAGGTGCAATAAAATGAATCATTCTGAATTTAAAAAGCAAGCATTCAAACGAGCAGCCGTAAAAGCAGCCTATGAAGAGATGGAACCCGAATTCTCCTTACTTGCGTGAACTTTTAAGAGCAAGACAAAATGCGGGACTGAGCCAAGCTGAAATTGCTGAGAAAATGGGTACAAAAGCTCCAGCTGTTACAAGACTTGAGTCTTCACTGAGCAGTGGCAAACATTCCCCCTCAATAGCTACACTAAAAAAATATGCAAAAGCATTAGGGTGTCATCTTGAAATCAAGCTTGTCGCAAACAATCAATAAGATAGCTAAGATCAAAATCGAATAAAACAATAATGGGTTATGCTTGCAGAAGAATAACCCATAAATTTTACTGGTCGGGGCGCAGTGATTCGAACACTCGACCTCCTGCTCCCAAAGCGTAGGACGTTAAATTCGACTACCTTCACAACCATATGTTATTATGGGATATTAACGAGTCCCATGAAACATCGATTTCGATTTACCCCCACCAATTTCGTCTGATTCGAGACCGGTTTAATTCAAACGTCAAATGATCGTCAACAGCACCGCCAACGGGCTTGGCTGAAATTACTCATGATCTTTGGGATAAGATCAACATTCTTTATAATATCAACAGGTTGTTTCTTACAAATGCCGTTCATTTCTAGACCCTTCTAACACTCCATCTTGACTTCGTATGCATATCTGTGTATTTTTATATGCATAGCCACTGAGGAGGATACCATGAGAACTACACTTGATTTACCGGAAGATTTGGTTGAAGAAGCGATGAAGGCTACCAATATTAAGACAAAAACAAAAGTCATCATTGCAGCACTTGAACAGTTAATCAGAAAGTCAAAAATAGCTGGAATTAAAGACTATAAGGGGCAAGTCGACCTTGATATTGACCTTAACGAACTCCGGGGTCGTAAATGTCGATTCTAATCGATTCTTCGGTGTGGATAGAATATTTCCGCAATGGTAATAATTATGAGAAGGTCGATTTCTTGATTGATGAAAATTTGGTGGTAACAAACGACCTGATTCTTGCTGAGTTGACCCCATTCTTAAAGATAAGAGGACAAAACATCCTTATAGAATTGTTACACAATATTGACAAATTAAAGATCAATATCAATTGGGAGGAGATAATTGAGTTACAATATCTTTGCCTTCAGAATGGATTAAATGGTGTCGGCATTCCCGACTTGATCATTGTTCAAAATGCGATGCAGAACCTTTCCAAGGTTTACTCTTTAGACAAGCATTTCTCGAACATGAATGGTTTCCTGAATTTTGAGTTTTTTTGATTTGTAGCAGAATTAAAGAAAGCAGAACAGTATCTAACTGTCCGGCTTCTTGACTGAATACCCATTCGGGTATAAGCTCAATCACGAAATCAAAGTTTTCTATTTCGCGAAAGTGGTCGGGGCGGAGTGATTCGAACACTCGACCTCCTGCTCCCAAGGCGTCGGACCTTAAAACCAACCACCTTTGCAACCGCTGTTATTATAGGATATTAACGAGCCAACAAAACCAGCGATTCCGATTTACACCCACTTATTTCGGTGTATTTGCAAAAATCGTCTAATTTGGTACCACCGGGATTTGGGAGATAATCGTTACCTTGGACAAGAAGGTCACAATGGAGTATAGCATATAGTATGGTATAATTATTATTGCCCACATTGGAAATTATTTGCACGCAAAAGGTATAGACTATGGCTGAAACACAAAAGAATGTAAGTTTTTCGCTCGGCTCACATGAGCGCACGTTCATTGAAAATCAAATAACCGAAGGACGTTTTGGTAATCGTACCGAGGTTGTGCGAGCGGGATTACGCCTCCTTGAAGATTACGAAAATAAGCAAAAGCTGCAAAGATTGCGTCTTGAAATTGCCAAAGGAGATTCCGATTTGAAGGCCGGGCGTGTAACTGAATATGAAAACGGACAAGCTCTCTTCAATGATATTGTTAAAAAATAGGGGGTTGTCATCAAACCACTTCGCTTAACTTTAACGGATACTGCAAGGTCTGACCTCAAATCCATCTATGAGTATATCGCAAAAGAAAACGAAACTGCGGCAATCTCCTTTATCAAGGACTTATCAGAAAAGCTAGAGCATCTTGCTCAAGCAGGTGTTACAGGCTCTTCAAGGGATTGGGTCAGTGTGGACTTGCGGGCGTTTCCATATAAGGGACGTTGTTTTTATTTCCGAATTATCAAAGACCAAATGATCGTTATTCGTGTCCTGCATGGCAAACAGGATGTTAGTGCGCAATCTTTCTACGATGATCTCTAAGTGAGAACATAGAATAGGCATTTCAAGGATGAATGAAACAACAGAACAGGGCTATGCTTGTAGAAGCGTAGCCCCTTAAATTTACTGGTCGGGGCGGAGTGATTCGAACACTCGACCTCCTGCTCCCAAGGCGTCGGACGTTGCAATCAGCATGTCCCACATTATCTCGTTATTATGATTTTTAACGCTTTAACCAATTCATCGATTTCGATTTACCCCACCTATTTCGTTTAATCCGCATCCATTTTGATTCAAACGTCAAATGATCGTCAACGGAATCGTCTGCAGATCTTTATCTACGCAAACCGCTTTACTCTTTTTGCAAGTGCAGATGGGTGCAAGACACTACAGTAAAGCATCAAGGCCCTTTCGATCGATGATATCTAGAAGCTTTTTAGATGCCCCTGTAGGTTTCTTTTGTCCCTGTTCCCATTTCTGTATTGTTGATTTGCTCACATTGAACACATTAGCCAATGCTGCCTGACTGAGTTTGCAACGTTTTCGAATTGACGTAATTTTTTGTGGGCTGTAATCACCAATATCCGGCAGGCAAAGGTTTTCAATATTCTTCATCGTGATTTCATCTACAACACCAACCTGATGCAGATCTTTCACAGTGCTTTTTATTGATTTTGCAATTGATTCTCTCATGGCTCAACCTCCAGCAAAGCACCTTCTTTCACAGAAATTTCAATCTCACGATCAGACAATCCAAGTAAGATTTTTGCCAATTCTTTGAAAGCTACCAGCTCCTTTTTAGATAAATTCGACTTTTCGTTCTTGGCAAATCCATAAAGGAAGATAGCTCTATCTCCCTTTTTGTAACAAATAATCGTTCGAGCGCTGCCACTCTTGCCGTGCCCCTGAAATCGAATTTACCTCCCAACCTTGCTTCTACAACTCCCTCTTGAACTTCTGATAAAGCATTGAATAGCTCAGCCATAGATAGCTTCTGTTTTTCTGCCCACTTTGAGAAGTGTCTCGTCATCAGTTTTTCCATCATCAACTATAACACCAGGTGCTATAGCTGTAAATACAAGAACACCACATCCGAAGACTCGACCTCCTGTCTTATAGCAGGCAGGCAGGAGGTCAAAATCAACGTCACTTGTGATCACATTTCCACATTACCCACCGATATTACGTATAATATAATTTAGAAAGAAGCAAAATTATCGAGGGACACCCTGCCTCAAATTTCCATTAAAAAGAAAAAGCCGAACAGCATGTAACTGTCCGGCTTCTTAATCGAAAGGTGGTCGGGGCGGAGTGATTCGAACACTCGACCTCCTGCTCCCAAGGCAGGCGCGCTAACCAGGCTGCGCTACGCCCCGACTGTATGAAGAAAAACAGCCCGACCTTGTGAGTCGGGCTGGGATATTTGGCTCCCCGGGACGGACTCGAACCGCCGACAAGGTGGTTAACAGCCACCCGCTCTACCGACTGAGCTACCGAGGAATAATCAGAGTTTTCCGAGCGCCTCTCAAGTGGAGCCGTTCATGAAAATCTTGTAGCGCGAGAATATATACCGCCGGCCTGAGCGTGTCAATAGCTTTTTCCCGCTGTGCGGCAACTTTTCCGAGGCACTGGAAATTTTAGCGTGGATTCGGTCGGTTTGTTGAAATCATGCCGCCTCTTGCACCTAACGGTACTTTGTTCTCCTGTTCAGTTCCCCAACGCGCCCTTGAATCCTTTCATCAGCTCTTTAGCCTTTTTCATCATTTCCTCGTCCTGCTGCGGGACCTCACCGCCGGCGCCTCTCATCTGCGGTGCGTCTATTCGCGGCATTTTGCTGGCGGCATCAGGGTCCTTGAGCCAGGCGATGGTCCGTTGGGCGATCTGCCGGGCCATCTGATCCGCCTGCTGATCGTATACCGCTTCGATCCCCTCCGGGGCCTTGAAATATTTTTCGGGCACGGCGCCTTTTATAAAGCTTGTCGCTTCCTTGTTTATTTTCATGCCCATTACGTCGGTCTGGCTCTTGAGCGCTATGGGTGTGTGGTGGATCAAGTAAATGGTAGAGCCCATCACCGTGGTCCGGTCGCACTTATATCCCATAATTTCCTCGGCGTTCTCCACCGTGCTGCCGCCCATGCTGTTCATCACCCCCATACCCAGCTGTTTGGCATTCTTCTGCACCTGTTCTTTATCGGCGGCGGAGAGCTTTTGGTATTCCTCGCGCATGTATTTTTTGGGGTTGGTGCTCTTGGTGCCGCTTCGCTTTTTCAGGTCGTAACTATAGACCCAGTCCGGATCTTCGATCTTCACTGTTTTGTGTTCCGCACCAAACCCCATGACTTTTGTGACAGTCGTGTGATAGGTAGCCGTTTTCCTGCCGTAGTCCTCGATATACAGGGTTTCGCTTCCCTGCTCGTTTCCGCTGATGGCGTACTTGATCGTGGCATTTTCAAACGGCAGCTTCCGGTCCCAGGGGCTCTTCTCCGCCCCGGCACTCAGCCCTGGCAGGAGAATGAAAAAGAGCAGCAATGCCAACCGTTTCCCCACTTTCGTTCTCTGTTCCATAGTATCTCCAATTCCTCGTTGACCTCACACAACACAGCAACAACTTCCTCTTTTATTTGATTCTAGCTCTCCCTCAACCGGATAGGCAACCGATTTTCCTTTTTTATTTCATCCGCGGTATTTCAATGACCGCTGCCGCAAATGTCGTTAAAGATCGCCGCCGCCCGGATCATCTGTTCATCCGTCATGTAAAAATGCGGCGCCAGGCGCAGCCGGCCGGTCGGGCCGGTCATGACGACGCCTTCGCCCCGCAAGGCTTCGATGACCTGTGCCGCTTCTCCTCGCACCTCCATGGCAACGATCCCGGAACGATGCCGCGCCGGCAGCACCAAAGGAGTAGCGACGGCCGGATCGAGATGACCCAGAAATACGTCCTGCAGACGAAAGACCTCATCGCGGATCTCCTCCATGGCGAACTTAAGAAATACCTGCGAAATAACGGCTTCAAGCCCGGCTGCATGGTCCCAGGGAAGTGCCGAATATTCGAACATCCGCCCGTTCGTGTGCGGATTCCAGGTGTGATCGAGATAGTCGAGTCCCTGGCGCATCAGTCCCGGCCCGGCCATGACCGGCCGCAGCTTTTGCCGCAACGCTTCGCTGGTGTACATGATGGCTGCTCCGAATGGGCCCATCAGCCATTTCCAGCCGGAGGAGGCCATGGCGGCGATATTGTACTCCTCTGGATACACTGGCAGGCAACCAAGGCTCTGGGCGCAGTCGACCACCAGGTCGATCCCCCGCGCCCGGCAGAACGCACCGAGCTCCTTGAGATCGGCGGCGTAGCCGCTGGCAAACTGGACGTGGCTCACGGCAATCACTCGGGTCCGTTCGGTGACCAGCCTCTCGAGTTCGGCCATCGACCAACCGGACGGCCCGGTGAAACCGTCTTCGCGCGGCCCGCTGTCGCCAAGCAGGACCAGCTCGACCCCCCGCTGCCGCTGCAGCACCCAAGGGTAATGGTTGCTCGGATATTCATGCACATAGCTGATGATCTGATCCCCGGTTTCAAAAGGATAGCCGCCCGAGATCATGCACATGGCGGTTGCGGTGTTTTGCACAAACGAGATGTCTTCCGGCCCGGTCCGCAGAAAGCTTGCCATACTCTGGTGCAGACGCGGCATCACATCATAATATTTCGGCAGCGCCGTCACTCCCCCTGCGGCCAGATCTTCCGCAAAGTTCCGGATCGCCTCCGCCGCCCCCCCGAAAGAGCGGGGAGATAGCACAATGGCCGAGAAAAATGCGCTCCGTTTCAGTGGGTAACCCCACGACCTGCTTATCAATCATTTCACCCTCCGATTGTATGTAGATTCCAACGTCTCCTGCCTGTTTCGCCTTACGGCCACGGCTTCACCCAAATCCTGGAAAACACACTTGATGAAACTTGACTTCCGCCCCAAGGTAACGGAGCATAAAAGAAGAGGCCCCTCACCGAGTCTATTGTTTTTTCACAATATAACCAGCAGTCCTGCCGGTCGCGACCCGTAAGAGGTCCCTTCGCATGACCCCAGGTCTCTTCTATGCCGTGGACGACCAAAGTCACCACAAAGGAATACCACCTATGAAACGCACCCTCGACATCATCAACCCCGATACCGCCCCGACCCTTCCCGCCCTTTTCGAGGAACGCGCCGCCCGCACCCCGAGCGGAATCGGCTACCGATCCTGCCACCACCTGAGCGGCGTCTGGCAGTCGATCACCTGGCGCGAGATGGCCAAGGAGGTGAGCCGATGGCGTGCCGCGCTGATGCGCGAGGGACTGAAAAAAGGCGAACGGGTCGCGTTGATGCTCTCCAACTGTCCAGAATGGATCTGTTTCGATCAGGCGGCCCTCTCGCTCGGCCTGGTCGTCGTTCCCCTCTATATCAACGACCGTTCGGAAAATGTGGAATATATCCTGGCTGATACCAACGCCAGACTTTTTCTCTGTTCCGGCATGGCTATTCGTAACCATCTGGCTGAGGTCTGCGCCCGGCAGAAGGACCTCAAGCGGATAGTCACCATCGATTTCTGCCAGACCCACGCCGGAGGCGTAAGCGATGAGCGCATAGTCTGCATCACCGACTGGCTGCGAGACGAGGCCACCCCCGCCCCAACGGACGGGCCGACCGCAGAAGACACCGCCACCATCGTCTATACCTCCGGCACCACAGGTCCTCCCAAGGGTGTCATGCTCAGCCACCGCAACATCATCGACAACGCCTTTAACGGCACCCGTTGCCTCGATGTCTACCGTGAGGATCTTCTGCTTTCCTTTTTGCCCCTCTCGCACATGCTCGAACGAACGGTCGGCTACTACCTGCCGATGATGACCGGCGCCACCGTCGCCTTTGCCAGATCCATCCCCAAGCTTGCCGAAGATATCCTCACGGTGAGGCCGACCCTGCTCATCTGCGTTCCCAGGATTTTCGAGCGCATCCACGCTTCCATCGGCAATCGGCTCGAAAAGATGTCGCCGCCGATGAAAATGCTGTTCGAGGCTGCGGTCACCGTCGGCTGGCGCGCTTTCGAACATCGACTGCAAAGGGCCGCCTGGTCGCCCTCGCTGTTGCTGCACCCTCTGCTCGACCTGCTGGTCGGCCGCAAGATCCGGCACGGGTTCGGCGGCAGGCTACGAATCGTCATCAGCGGGGGCGCCGCCCTGCCTTTTGCCATCGCCAGGTTCTTTATCAGCCTGGGGTTGCCCATATTCCAGGGCTACGGTCTCACCGAGACCAGCCCCATCATCAGCGTCAACCGCGCCGAGGACAACGATCCCACCGGCGTTGGCCACCCCTTGCCAGGCACGGAGATTCGGATCGGGGATTTCGACGAACTTCTGGTGCGCAGCAGCAGCGTCATGCAGGGCTACTGGCGTCGCCCGAATCCACGGCGCTGACTCTCGACGCCGAGGGCTGGCTGCACACCGGCGACAAGGCCCGGATCGTCGACGGTCGGCTGCAAATTACCGGCAGAATCAAAGAGATTATCGTCCTCAGCAATGGCGAGAAGGTCTCGCCCTCCGATCTCGAACTGGCGATCTCCATGGATCCGCTTTTCGAGCAGAGCATGGTGGTCGGCGAAGGGCGGGCATACCTCGTGCTGCTGGCTGTTCTGGCCGAGGAGCGATGGGCCATGCTGGCCGAGGAGCTCGGTGTGCCGCCTGACGAGTCGTCTCTGCTGTGCAGCTCGGTGCAGAAAGCCGTGCTGCAACGGGTGGACAAACTGCTCCACAATTTCCCCGGATATGCCTTTATCAAGCGGGTCGTCCTCACCCTGGAACCATGGACGGTGGAGCGCGGGCTGTTGACGCCGACCATGAAGATCCGCCGCCGGAAAGTCCTCAGCAGCTTTGAGGAGGAGATCGACACGCTCTACAAAAATTAAAGGCCGTCGATAAAAATGCCGATGGCCCTGTTCACCCGGTCGGCACCCTCGCCGTCGATGATGATATGACGGTCGAGATTGAAGAGACTGTAGTGTTTTTCCTTGCTTCCCAGGCGACTGAAAACCTTGAGGCTGCCCTTGCTGCTGACCACCGGGTCGTTTTCGGCCTGGAGGATCAACGCCGGGGTGGTGAGTTTGGGCAGCCGGGCCGCCACCACCTCCAGCAACCGCTCCACCTCTCGAACGGCGGTGACGGGATTGCGGCGATAGTTCACGTGCGGTCTCTCGGATGCAAATTCGAAAGCCTTGGTGGGGGTACCGCCTTTGAGTCGTTTCACCATCCGGTTCCAGACGTCGATCGACGGCATGAACCTCGGCGAATAATCGTGCAGCTTAAAAGGCGGGCAGATACCGATCACACCCGCCACCTTGGGCGCCCGGCCGGCCACCTCGAAGGCCAGGCTGGCACCCAGGGAAACCCCGCAGAGAACCACCCGTTCACAGAGACGTTTCGAGCAGGATATAACTGTTCTCCACGGCTTCTATCCATTGCTCGTAGCACCTCCCGGCCAGATCTGATGACGATGTGCCGTGCCCAGGCAGGCGCGGGGCGTGTACCCACATGCCCTGCCCTCGCAGGTAGCGCCCCAGTTTGCGCACCTCCTCCGGTGCCGCGAGATAGCTGTGGACCAGAACCACCCCTGTTTTTCGACGCAGACACGGCAGAAGAAACGGCCTGCCGTAACTTTTGCGCTCGAGGTCGTCCCCGTAGCCGAAATCCCGGTACTCCCGCTCATGCAGCGCCCTCTCTTTTTTCAACAGATAGCGCACGATACCCAGCCGCACCAGAAACCGGGGCTGCAGGGCGAGCACAGTCATCAGCTTTCGCAGGCTACCGAGCGGCTCCACCTCATTGGCCATGATTTCTATCGGGTTGTCAATGCGGCCCCGATGAAAACTGAGCGGCGCCGACAGCCGTGTCCTGTCCGGAGTCAGCCAGTTGTCGGTCCGGCTGAGGATTTTTTTCTCCCGGGCCAACTCCAGAAAGTTGGCCACCTTACCGAAGCGGTCATTGGTGAGCAGGTGGCACTGATCCTCCTGCAGGGATTTATGCAGGTAGATCCCCCCTTCTCCACCCAGGTCGGAAACGCGGGAAGCCGCGAGGAATACCCGTTTGCGCAGGTCGTCCTCGCTAATCCGGCGACGGGAGTGAACACGCAGCAGAGAGGCGAAGAGATGTTCGTGATTCACGGTGGTCATGGCGTAGATATCGCGCATATACCGCTGCATGATCTCTTCGGAGAGTTCACGCATAACCTCCTTGAGCGCCGGCGACATCAGAAATCCCGTCATATCCTGACGTTGCAGGCGTTCCCGGACGTCACGGCGTTCGAGATAGGGGCCGATCTCGATGGGACGGCCGAAACGGACATCGATATCCACTCCGGAGAGCAGCATCGTCCCCTCGGTCATGATCTCCTCCACCGCCCGTTCGGGGAGATCCCTGACCATCTTCTCCGCCAACACCGAAACGATGTTTTCCCGTGCCCGAATCGGATAGTACGTCATGTTCACCGGCACGATGGTGGCACTCTTCTCGCGGACCTCATCGAGGCTGCCGATTCCCAGGAAATCGAGCATCCCCCGAGCCTCTTCCTCGTGATCGCGGCCTTTTACCTGCAGGTAGCGACGAAACAGCTCGCAGCGCAAGGCCAGGGAAGCCGCGCCGGTATGCGGTTTACGCCGCCCCTTGCCGGAGGAGGCCGAGCCGATGACCACATACTTGCCGCGAGCCATGATTTTCTTGGTTTTCATCATGCTGCCTTCCGGAAAAATAATCCAGTTGGCCTCGTCGGTGAGTAGCGTCTTGACGATCAGCTCGTCGCGTCTCGGGTCGTTGGTGGAAATAACGCCCACCAAATCGAAAAAGCGTCCCAAACCGCCGTGGAACAGGCTGGCATGCGCGAGTGACCACACCGGTTTGCCGGTCAGGGTATAGATGTGATACGGCAGCAGAAAGGTTTCTATCCGGGTGAAATGATTGACGACGAAAATGGTTGGCCCGTTAGGGATGTTCTCCGCGTCGTGCAGGACAACATCCGCTTTCGACAGATTCTCGATCGCCTTGATGGCAAGACTGGTGGTGAGGTATGCGGAACGATTCATGGTCCCCCTGGCAATGCGGATCGAACCTGTTGATTTTTCAGATTATATCATAAATATATGCGAAACTTCCCCTCAGGTCAAGCAGTTACCTCCGGGGACCCGGCGGGCCGAGGAGCCCCAAAACGCGGTCCTTCTCGCATGAGCAGGAGCGCTCTTCCACCGATTGTCACGGTTCTCCTGGAAGTTGCTTGCCTTTCGTGGCATAATTGCAGAAACGCCCTCACGAGGAGGCAGGTCCGTATGTTCATAAGCCTTGCGAAATGCGACTGAAATACAAACTGACCATTATCATCTTTTTGTTAATCCTGCTGGCAACCGTCGCCAACTATCTACTTTTGGCCCGAAGTTTTCGGGAGATACGAATCAATCGACTGGAAGATGGCAAGGTGGTATTTTCCCAAAATCTTGCCCGGATCCTTGTCCCCCAGCTGCTGCAACGCCGATTCGACACAATCACTTCACTGCTCAAACGAGAACGTGAACTGCATTTGCACCAATTCGATTTTCTCGCCGTTACCGACACAAGCGGGAAAATCGTAGCCCATACCTTCGCGCAACAGATTCCGGCGGGCATAGCCAAAAAGTGGACGCCTTATGAAAAAGGAGCGAATTTCAATATTCATCGCCTCACTACCCCACAGCTGTCCGTGTACGAGATAAGCGTCCCCATCAAAAGTCGCAACACCCGAATCGGTACCCTCTACACCGGCATCAACAGCGCGTTCCTCGACAAGGCGGCAACCCCTCTGCGGCTGGCATCGAAATTCAGCTTTCTTATAGCCGGAATCCTGATTCTCCTTGGCCTGGGCTTGATTCTCGCCGTCAGCGCCGCCTTTACTTCCTCGCTCAGCAGGCTCAAGGATATGGCCGTAAGGCTCAGCAACGGCGACTACCATTGCGAGGTAATTCCCACATCGAGAGATGAGATAGGCGAGCTTGCCCAGGCCTTCGAGGTGATGCGCGGCAACATCCAAAGCGCCAGGAAAAAACTCGAGCAACACAACCTCGACCTGGAAGCCAAAATATATGAGCGCACCAAAAACCTAGCCCACAGCAACAAGGTCTTTGCGGAACAAACTGCCCAACTCGATGCCGTGCTAAGCGCCATCCCCCACCCGATGTATGTGATCAACGGCGACTGCAGCATCGCAATCAAGAATCGTGCTGCCCAAGACAATACATCTTTCGACATCCTCTCGATTCTCCACTGTCGCACCTCCTCAACCGACGATACCTATCTCGCGGACGAAGAAAACGCCCCCTGCCCTCTCAAAGAGGTGAAGGATACCGGCAGGGTGCTGATGCTCGAACGGCAGTTTCGGGACGGCAATGGCGGCGAGCGCTATTTTGAGATCCACGCCTTCCCGATCCTGGACCGACACCGCAAGGTCGTGCAGACCGTTCTTTACTGCGTGGATACCACGGAAAAACGGCAGGCAGCCGATGAGAAACTCTCCCTCGAGCAGGAGTTGAACAGGGCCCAGAAGTTGGAGGCGATAGGCACCCTGGCTGCGGGAATCGCCCATGAGATCAACACCCCCATCCAGTTTATCGGCGACAACATTGGTTTTGCCACCGAAGCCGTGAGCGACCTCTTTACCATGATTGACGAGTATCAGGCCCTGCTGACGGAGCAGAGCCGCCTTGGCACCCCTGACGAGTTGCGGCAGCGGAGCCTGGCGATCGCCAGCGAGCTGGATTACTCCTTTTTCCGCCACGAGCTGCCGGAAGCCCTGCAGCATACCCTGGACGGAGCGCGCAGCATCAGCAAGATCGTCCGGGCGATGAAGGATTTCGCCTACCTCGGCGGAGACGAAAGCATTACCATGGAAGACCTCAATAAGGCGATCGAGAGCACCGTCATCATCTCCAGGAGCAAATGGAAACACACCGCCCGGCTGGACACCGATCTCGATCCCGCCCTGCCACTGGTGCCGTGTTTGATCCTCGAGATCAAACAGGTGATTCTTAACCTTATCCTCAACAGCGTTGACGCCATCAGGGAGCAATTCGGTCAGGATGACGAAAACATATCGCAAGGCCACATCTCCATAACAACCCGGCAGAAGGGCGACAAGGCGATCATCACCGTCAGGGACAACGGGGCCGGCATCCCGAGAGAGATACAGGACAAGGTATTCGACCACTTCTTCACCACCAAAGAGGTGGGTAAAGGCACCGGGCAGGGGCTGTCCACCGCCTACCAGGTGATACACGACAAGCACGGCGGCACCATCCAACTCTGTTCGCACCCCGGCGCGGGAACCGTCTTCACCATTATCCTGCCGCTCCACCAGGAAGACAGACCCGACCGGGAGGCTGCAGGAGAGCAGACAGCCTGATCGCGAGGAATTCCAACGCGCTTACCACCGGGAATTCATTTGATTTCCTTGTCGATTTTTTCCTATACTCAAATTTACCCACCAATCATGGGATGCGGACCTCTACAGGCCCTCATTGGCCTGCTTTCATTCTTCTACCACGAGGAAAACCATGACGATCAAACTCTCCTACAAGGCTCCGGATTTCGACCAGCAGCGCTTTGTCCAGGCACCGGCGGCGAAGATGGAGTCCGCGCCCGCGGACGGCATCGCTCCAGCCAACTACCACGCCACCTCCAATTTTCCGGAGTATGTGAAAATCGGCTCGGGAGAGTGGCTGCTGGCGCCGGAAAGCCGCATGGACGCGGTGCTGGTCTACGCGGACGACAGACTGGAGGTCACCGAGGCCAGACGGCTGCGCCGGGGGGATCCGGTGGTCGTCGGCCGCACGGAAAATGGCGAGGAGGGGATCTTTGTACACGATAAATGCTTTGAGGCCCAGGCTACCCGGGAAGACAAGTTCTCCTTCCGCACCCGCGGCACCCGGGAGACCCCTTTTTCCCACTCCTACGACGATCTCTACCGACATTCTGCGCCATGACCGCGACCACGGCCATATCGTCTGGGTGCTGGGCCCGGCCGTGGCCTTCGACAAGGACAGCCGCGGCGCCATGCAGGGGCTGATCGAAAACGGCTACTGCCACGCCCTGCTGGCCGGCAACGCCCTGGCCACCCACGATCTGGAGGCGGCCCATTTCGGCACCGGCCTGGGCCAGGACATCTACACCCAGACGCTTCAGCCCTGGGCCACTACAACCATCTCGACATCCTCAACGAAGTACGCCGAGCCGGCTCCATCCGCCGGGCGCTCGAGGACCTGAAGATCGACAGACGGCATCATCTATGCCTGCGAAAAGCACGACATCCCCTACGTCCTCGCCGGCTCCATCCGCGACGACGGCCCGCTGCCGGAAATCATCGCCGATGTCTACGCGGCCCAGGACGCCATGCGCGCACACGCCCGCCAGGCCACCACGGTGATCACCATGGCCACCCAGCTGCACTCCATCGCCTTCGGCAACATGACGCCCAGCTACCGGATCATGGAGGACGGCGCGGTCCGGCCGGTCTTTTTCTACATCGTCGACATGTCCGAATTCAGCGCCGACAAGCTGGCCAACCGCGGCTCGGCCCAGGCCCAGGCCATCCTTACCAACGTCCAGGATTTCATCGTCAACCTCTGGAACAACCTCTCCAAATGGAGCGCCCCATGAAAACCCAGAAAATCCGGATTATCGGCATCCCCATGGACCTGGGGCAGAACCAGCGCGGGGTCGACATGGGGCCGAGCGCCATCCGCTATGCCGGCCTGACCCAAACGCCTACGGCGCTCGGCCACACCACCAAGGACAGCGGCAACATCGCCATCCCCGGCCACTACAGCCTGAAAAACACCAGTCTCGAAGAACGGCTCGCCCCTATCCGACAGGCCTGCCGCACCGCCTACGATATCGGCAAAAAAGCGATCGACAAAGGCGAAATCCCCGTTTTCCTGGGCGGCGACCACTCTGCCGCCATCGGCACCGTCGGCGGCATCACCCATGAGAGTCCGGTAGGGGCCATCTGGGTGGACGCCCATGGCGATTTCAATACCCCTCTTACTTCGGAGAGCGGCAACGTCCACGGCATGGCGCTCTCCATCCTGCTGGGCCAGGGGCCGAAGGAACTGGTCGATGTGGGCAGGCCGGGACCGAAACTTGCTCCCGAACACGTGGTGATCATCGGTCTGCGCGACCTCGATCCGGAAGAGAAGGTGCTACTCAAACAATCCGGCTGCACGGTGTTCACCATGCGCGACATCGACGAGCAGGGCATGCACTCCGTGCTGCTCAAAGCCCTGGCCCGTTTCAACACCCTGCCCAAGATCCACGTCAGCCTCGACATGGATGTGCTCGACCCGCAGGTTGCGCCCGGGGTGGGAACTCCCTGCCGCGGCGGTCTGACCTACCGCGAAGCCCAACTCATCATGGAGACCATCGCCGATACCGACAAGCTGCACTCCTTTGATATCATGGAGATCAACCCGATCCTCGATGTCAGCAACCAAACCGCCCAGATAGCGGTATCGCTGGCTGCCTCCCTGTTCGGCAAGGCAATTATCTGAGCGCCGCCGAGCCGGGCGTCCGTCGACCTGCCGCACTATCTCTGGTGAAAATATTTCTGAACATACTCGATATGAGAGCGCATGGCGTCGCTGGCCCGCAGGGGATCGTGTTCCCTGATGGCCGCCAGCACCTCCCGGTGATGGTCCAGGACGTCGTGAAGCGTGGGAGAGTCCTGGTACATGTGGGTAAGGTTTTTCTTGATGCCGATAAAGAGGAAATCGTAAAAGTTGCGCATCAGGTGGATAAGCACCGGATTTTTTGTGGCAAAAGCTACCGCCATGTGAAAGGCGGCATCCGACTCGGTGCTGATCCTGTCCGTGGCGTCGAGGTCTTCCGCCATTTCCTCGAGGCTGCGTTCGAGTGAGAGTACATCGCTCTTGGTCGCCCTCTGCGCGGCCAACATGGCGGCGTTGCACTCCAGGCCCATGCGCACCTCCAAAAGGTCGTCGAGGGTCGCGTCCTCGGTGGCCATGGCGGCGGCCAGGGGATTTCCCTTGCGGCTGTCCGGCGAGCTGACAAACGTTCCCTGGCCCTGGCGATGCTCCAGAAGCCCCATGGTAACGAGCTTGTTGATGGCGTTGCGTACCGAAGTACGACTGACCGCCATGGAAATCGCCAGTTCACGCTCCGGGAGAATTTGCTGTCCGGGCTTGAACTCGCCCTTGTAAATCAGCTCCCGGATCTGTTCGAAGACCTGGTCTGAAATCCGTTTCGGTTTGATCGGCTTGAGTTTCATTGCATTTTCCGACTGGTAATTCGAGAGTGACGCCAGGCGCGGCTGGGAATACCGACGGCGCAACGACCATGCCGTCCTTTTCCGCCTTCCTGCGCTGATGGCTCGACACACCCACAAGCAAATAAGAGATTAAAAACATATAGTTGACAAACAGGCGCGCAGACAGGAAGAACTCATGGAGGTTGACACAACTGCAATCGCTCGCCGCATGCTCTCCGGTTCTTTCGTCATACCTATGTTATTTTATAAAAACAAGAGGTTGGAAAATATGGTCGGATTTTGTTGCCATCGCCTTGCAGCATTATGGCATTGGTACGACCATTTAGGATTGACAAACCTGACACGCACCTCCCACATACGGGGATCCCACATGAGTACATTATGCCCAAGACAACTGATAATATCAACCACCAAGCACAATCTTGCATGAAATATCCGGTCAGGCGCCGATATTATTGGTCATACCAATTATCCGCATGGTGGGGATCTGCTGGTTGACTCAGTATACCCATGAACCGCATCAACAGTTCACCAAGGCCGCATCGGCAAAGCCGACAACGTCTTCCACCCGCCTGTGCAACGGCAACCTTTCGGCAGGCCTGAATATTCCCTGGACTTCGGCCGCAATCTCATTATGCTGATGGTAAATGCAAGCCTCGCCCGGGGGTACGGAGTATGCGCGCCCTTATCGACCATTTGTTTCCCCCCTTGAGCGCACTTTTTCGAGCGGCGAAGTAGCCTGCTGCGCAAGCCCCTCACACGCTTAACTCGCAACAGCGGGTTATCACAAGATTTATTACAATAAAAACAACCATGCTGAGTCACCTCTTTTTCCCGGAAACAATCGCTCTCATCGGGGCGTCAAGGATCCCCGGCAAGGTCGGCCACGACATCCTGCTCAACCTGGTCGAAGGCGGCTTTGGCGGCAACATCGTCCCGGTCAACCCGGCCGGCGGCGAACTCTTCGGCCTTCCAGTCAACGCCACCCTCGGCGAGTATCGGGGCAACATCGACCTGGCGGTCATTGCCGTCCCAAAGCCACAGGTAATGGCCGCGGCCAAAGAATCCCTCGCCAAGGGTGCCCGCACCATCGTGACGATCACCTCCGGTTTCAAGGAAACCAATCGGGACGGCGCCCTGCTCGAAGAGGAGCTCGGCGAGACCTGTCGGCGGCACGGGGCCCGCCTGCTCGGCCCCAACTGTCTGGGGCTCATCAACACCGCCAATAATCTCAACTGTTCCTTTGCCGGGAGCATGCCGCGGGCGGGACGCATCGGGGTTTTTTCCCAATCCGGCGCCCTCTGCACCTCCATCATCGATGTGGCGGGCATCCGGGAGTTGGGGCTTTCCAAGCTGGTTTCCATCGGCAATAAAGCGGACATCACCGAAGACGACCTGTTGCAGTACTTCGGAGAAGATCCGGAGACCGATGTGGTGGTCGGGTATCTCGAGAACATCGTCGCCGGCAACAGTTTTGTGAAAATCGCCACCGAAACCGCAAGCCGCAAGCCGGTGATCATTCTCAAATCGGGCACCAGCCAGGCCGGGCGAAGGGCAGCGGCCAGCCACACCGGAGTGCTGACCGGCGCCGATACCGCCTATGGCGCCGCCTTCAAACGCGCCGGCGTCATCCGGGCGGACACCTTCGATGCCCTCTTCGACTATGCCGCCGCCCTTTCCATGCAGCCGCTGCCCGCCGGAGATCGGGTGCTCATTATCACCAACGCCGGCGGACCCGGCATCATGGCGGCCGACGCCGTGGAACATTCCGGCATGCGGGTGGCCGAGCTGGCCTCCAACACCACCACCTCGCTGCGCGAGAAGCTGCCGAAGACCGCCAGCGTCGCCAATCCCATCGACGTGCTCGGCGACGCCCCGCCGCAGCGCTACGCCGACACCCTGTCGGCGGCGCTTGGCGACCGCACGGTGGACGCCATCATCGTTATCCTCACCCCGCAGGCGATGACCGACCCCGCCGAGACGGCGCGCACCATCGCCCGCGCCATCGACGGCTCCAAGCCGGTGCTGGTCTCCTTTATGGGCGGCAAGGAAGTATTGCCGGGTCGACATGAGCTGGCCGCGGCAGGCCTGCCCGACTTCCCCTCGCCGGAGCGGGCGGTGGCGGCGCTGAAGGCGATGTATGAATATGGGGTGTGGAAATCGCGACCACCCCGGGTGGTCACCCGCTTCCGGGTCAACCGCAGGCGGGCCGGGCACATCATCAAACGCAGCCAATCCAACGGCATCTTTCGTCTAGGTGAAGTAAAAACCAAGAAGATCCTCGAAGCCTACGGATTCACCATTCCCGGCGGCCGGCTGGTCACCTCGGTGGCCGAAGCCATGGAACATGCCCGGCGAATCGGCTTTCCGCTGACCATGAAGATCTCCAGCCCCGACCTGGTCAAAAAAGGGGATATCGGCGGCATCCGACTCAACATCACCACCAGCCGGGAGGTACGCGACAGCTACGATTTGATGATGCTTCGCATCCGCCAGCAGTTCCCGGAGGCGCGGATCGATGGCATTTATATGGAACACATGGGCGATCCGGGTCTCGACGTCATCCTCGGCATGACCCGGGACCCGCAGTTCGGGCCGATGCTGATGTTCGGTCTGGGCGGCATCTTCGTCGAGGTGATGAAGGACGTCACGTTCCACCTGGCGCCGATCACCCATGAGGAGGCGGTGCAGATGCTCAAATCCACCCGGTCCTATTCCATTCTCAAGGGCAAACGCGGCCGCAAGAGCGTCGATATCGACGCCATCGCCACGGGCCTGCAACGCATCAGTCAGCTGACCACCGACTTCCCGGAGATCGTCGAACTCGACATCAACCCGTTTATCGTCGGCGAGTACGGCACCGAACCGCTGGTCGCCGGAGCCCGGCTCGCACTTGCCGAGCCACCGAAAAAGCGCGGTCGCGCAAGCGAGGCGATAAAAAGCGGCATGCCTCGGGTGGTGTAAACGCGCCGAGGAACCGCCACTTGAAACCAGCGATGCTACAAACAAGGCAAGGAAGCACTATGGAGTACGACAACAACTGGCAGGACAAATACCGGGTTATGATCAGCAGCCCCCGCAAGGCGCTGCGCAACGTCCACTCCGGGCAGCGGGTGTTCATCGGCACCGGCTGCGGCGAGCCCACCGTGCTGGTGGAGGCCCTCACCGCCCGGGCCCACGACCTCAAGGATGTAGAGATCCTCCAACTCTTCACCAAGGGCGACGCCTCCTATGCCCGCCGCCAATACGCCGACTCGTTCCGGCTCAACTCGTTTTTCATCGGCGAGAACGTCCGCCCCATGATCCAGGAAGGTCTCGGCAGCTACACCCCGGTGCCGCTCTCCGACATTCCCCACCTGTTCAACTCGGGCCAGCTGCCCATCGATATCGCCCTGATCCAGGTGAGCCCCCCCGACGAGCAGGGCAAGGTGAGCCTGGGCATCTCGGTGGATATCGTCAAGAGCGCCGTCGAAAACGCCTCGCTGATCATCGCCCAGGTGAACCCGCAAATGCCGCGCACCCACTGCGACAGCCTGGTGGATGTCTACGATCTCGACCTCTTGGTGCCGGTGGACGTACCGCTGCTCGAACGCGAAGTCGAACCGGTCCATCCGGTCAGCCGGGAGATCGGCCGGCGGGTGGCGGCCCTGATCCCCGACGGCGCCACCATCGAATTCGGCCTCGGTCGCATGGAAGGGTACGGCCGGGTGCCTCAGGCCGCCATCGAGTTCCTGCACGACAAAAAGGACCTGGGCATTCACAGCGAGATGATCACCGAAGCCATCCTCGATCTGATCGACTCTGGCGCCGTCAGCGGCCGGCGAAAGAGCAGTGATCGTGGACGCATCGTCACCAGCTTCTGCCTCGGCACCCGCAGGCTCTACGATGCCATCGACAACAACCCGAGGTTCTGCTTCCGGCCGACGGAATACGTCAACGACAGCCAGGTGATCAGCAGCCAGGCCCGGATGGTCGCCATCAACCTGGCGCGAGAAATCGACCTCACCGGCCAGGCCTCCGCCGACTCCCGGCAGGGGGTGCTCTATTCCGGCATCGGCGGCCTGGCGGATTTCAACCGGGGCGCCGCCCACTCCCGCGACGGCATGGCCATCCTGGTCATCCCCACCACCGACCCGGATTCCACCCGCTCAAATATCGTCGCCCACCTCAGTAAAGGGGCCGGGGTGGCGGTTACTCGAGGCGATGTTTATTACGTAGTGACCGAATACGGCGTGGCGTACCTCTACGGCAAATCCATCCAGGACCGGGTGATGTCGCTGATCGGCATCGCCCATCCCGATTTTCGCGAGCAGCTCTTTCAGGAGGCGATCGACGCCCATTACATCCGTCCGGAGCTGGCCGAGGTGGAAGACCGCTTCCTCTCGCCCACCGACGATGCCATGCGCACCTCCATGCTGCTCGACGACGGCACCCAGTTGGCCTTTCGCTCGGTGCAACTCACCGACGAACCGGGCATGCGCGACCTGATGTACAATCTCTCCCAGGAGACGACCCACTACCGGTTCATGAACCGCAAGTCGACCTTTACCTACAAACAGATCCAGGATTTCATCTATGTCGACAGCCGGCGGGAGGTGACCATCGTCGCCACCGTGCCGGAGGCCTACGGCGAGATCATCATCGGGGTCGGCAGATACTATCTCGATGAGAAAAGCAACCGGGCCGAGGTGGCGTTCGTGGTTCGGGACAGCTGGCAGAATCGTGGTATCGGCACTTTCCTCTTCCGCCATCTGGCCGACCTGGCCGCGCGTCACGGCATCGGCGGGTTTACTGCCAGAGTGCTCAGAGAAAATCAGCGGATGCAGACGATTTTCAACCACTCCGGGTTCAAGGTTACCACTCGCCTCGAGGAGGGGGTCTACAGCTTCCAGATCGACTTTTAGGAGCCTATCGGATTATGCATCCCATTATAATTACACGACAAATTTAAAATATTTGCTTTTTGGCCAAATCCATTTAATATGGAGGGTTTCAACATTACCAGGCAAAATCTCGGACCGGGTCGCCCCGACCCGCCGCCTCCACCCGCCATTTAAGCTCAAAAGGAAGTTCAAGCAGATGGGGAAACCAATAGAGTTCTACGACACCACGCTGCGTGACGGCACCCAGGCAGAAAATTTCAACCTCTCCGTCGAGGACAAGATCCGTATCACCCAGGCCCTGGACCGGCTCGGCATCGATTTCATCGAAGGGGGCTGGCCCGGCTCCAACCCCCTGTCGGTCGAATATTTTCGACAGATGCGCGATATCACGCTCGAAAACGCCAAGCTTGCAGCCTTCGGTTCCACCCGTCATTTCAAGAACAGCCCGGAGAACGACCCGAACCTGGCGGCCTTGGTCGAAGCCGCGCCCCAGGCCATCACCATCTTCGGCAAGAGCTGGGATATCCACGTGGTCGACGCGCTGGGCATCGAACTCGCCGACAACCTGCAGATCATCGAAGACACCCTGAGCTATCTGCGGCCCCATGTCGAGCACCTGTTCTACGACGCCGAACATTTCTTCGACGGTTTCAAGAACAACGAGCAGTACGCCCTCTCCACCCTGCTGCAGGCCGCCCGGGGCGGCGCCGAAACCATTATCCTCTGCGACACCAACGGCGGCACCCTGCCCCATGAAATCACCCCCATAATCGAGCGGGTGCGCACGTTCCTGCGCGACCACGACCACGAGGTCCGACTGGGCATCCACGCCCACAACGACGCCGAGACGGCGGTGGCCAACAGCCTGCTGGCGGTGTCGGCCGGCGTCGACCAGGTGCAGGGAACCATCAACGGCTTCGGCGAGCGCTGCGGCAACGCCAACCTCACCTCCATCATCCC
This sequence comes from uncultured delta proteobacterium, assembly GCA_963745265.1. Classification (GTDB taxonomy): domain Bacteria; phylum Desulfobacterota; class Desulfobulbia; order Desulfobulbales; family Desulfocapsaceae; genus Desulfopila. The sequence continues at coordinate 140,341 of CAVUXQ010000020.1, read as the reverse complement.
GGCGGTGGTGTTCAAGATGGGGCTCTCCTGCCAGGTACAGAAACACATCGACCAGCTCTATACCACCTCGCGGCTGGTCAACGAGCTGGCCAACCTGCCCCAGAACCGCTACCAGCCCTACGTCGGCGAATCCGCTTTCGCCCACAAGGGCGGCATCCACGTCAGCGCCGTCAAGCGCAATCCACTCACCTACGAACATATCGAGCCGGACAAGGTGGGCAACTTTCGCCGCATCCTCATCTCCGACCAGTCCGGCCGGGCCAATATCCTGCACAAGGCCAAACGGTGGGGGCTGTCCCTCGATTCCGGCAGTCCTGAGCTGTCGGCCATCATCAACGAACTCAAGGAACTTGAAAACCAGGGCTACATGTTCGAGGGCGCCGAGGCGAGTTTCGAGCTCCTGATGCGCCGGGCCCTGGGGCAGGTGCGGGACTACTTCACGTTCGAGAGCTTTCGGGTAATGAACCACAAGTACCGGATGGACATGCCCCCGTTGACCGAAGCCACCATCCGCCTCTTTGTCGCCGACAACGAGGTGCACACCGCCGCCATGGGGGACGGCCCGGTGAACGCCCTCGACAAGGCCATCAGAAAGGCCCTGGCCAGGTTCTATCCCTGTCTTACGGAGATGGAGCTGGCCGACTATAAGGTCCGGGTCCTGTCCGGAGAGCACGGCACCGAGGCCAAGGTCCGGGTTCTGGTGGAGAGCAAGGACAAACACTGCAGTTGGGGCACGGTCGGGGTCTCGGTCAACATCATCGAAGCGAGCTGGCAGGCGCTGGTGGACAGCATCAACTACAAGCTGATGAAGGAAGAGAACACCGCAAGCGGCTTGACGAGACTCATTTGAGGGGATGGTTTTCCGGGCAGGTCCAGGAGTTCCAGGCGAATCAGCTCTCGGGGTAGAGTTCTCTCACCTCCAGAAAGTCAGGGAGAAAATCAAAGAGCAGATCCACCAGCCGGGGATCGAAGTGGGCGCCGCGTTCATGCCGGATTTTGGCAAGCACCTGATCGAGCGGCCAGGCTGCCTTGTAGCAACGGGCGGTGCCCAGGGCGTCGAAGACATCCGCCAGCGCCACGATGCGGCCGAAAATATGGATGTTTTCCCCGGCCAGCCCACGGGGATACCCGCTACCGTCCCAGCGTTCGTGGTGCTCGTGGGCGACGATGGAGGCGATTTTGAGGATCTCGCGTTGCGATTTCCTGAGGATATCGAACCCCATGGTGGTATGGCCGTGCATCACATGGGTTTCATCCGATGTCAGCTTGCCGGGCTTATTGAGTACAGCGTCGGGAATGCCGATCTTGCCGGCATCGTGCATTGGCGAAGCGAAACGCAGCAGCCTCGCCTCCTGTTCGCTCAGCCCGTATTTCTTTGCCAGCAGATAGGAATACTCCGCCACCCGCCGGACGTGATTGGCGGTCTCCTGAGAGCGGGTCTCGATAACCTCGCCCAGAGTGATGACGACCTCTTTCTGGGTGTTGATGATCTCCTCCTGCAGCAAAATGGCATCGATGGCGCTGGCGATATTGTTGAGATAGATGCGAAGAAGGCGACGGTCCGCCTCGGCCACCCGAGTGCAGTTATCGAGATAGAGAATGCACTCGACGCCGCCCGAGGACCGCAAGTAGCCGAGATAATCGCTCTCCGAGAACGCACTCGCCCCCTGGCGAAGGATGCGGCTCAGGCGGTGCTCCAGCTCCTCGGGCAGGACCGCCGACGGGTGACACCCGTCGCAATGACTGTACACCCCCTCACCGCAGATCAACCGGGTTTGCTCGTCTTCGCGCAGGGCGGCGAACGAACTGGCCACGGCGCTCGCCTCCTGTGAGATCCGCCCCATATTCACCCTGAGCAGCCGGTGCATGGTACGCAGAACTCCTGCCAGCAGGTCCCGGACGGTGGTATACATGAATAACCGTCCCGAGGCATCGACAATCTCTTCGAGATGCGCATTGAGGCGACACACCTCCTCCTCTTGCTGTTTGCGTTCGATGACTTCCTGGCCGAGAGCGATGTTCTTGCGCCTCAGCTCCTCGGTCTTGCGGGCGACCTCGTCCTCGAGGTGCCTCTGGTACATCTTATTCTCCCGCACCAGGCGAACCCTCTCCAGGCAACGGGAGATGGTGTTTTCAAGAACGGCCATGTTGCCTATGGGCTTGGTCAGGTAATCCCAGGCCCCAAGCTTGACGCTCTGCACCGCGTCGTCGAGTTGACCGACGCCGGATATGATCACCACCGGGGTATCCGGCGACCGGTCGTGGATATAGGCCAAGACCTCGAGACCGGACATCTCCGGCATATCGAGATCGGTAAGAACCACATCGGCCCGCTCTCTCTCGAAGAGCGCTACCCCTTGCCGGCCGTTTTCCGCCTCCAAAGCCTGGTAGCCCCATTGCTGCAGGAAGGCGGTGAACACCTGGCGGATCATGGGTTCATCGTCAATAACCAGTATTTTTTGCGGAATATCAGGCATGCATGAACCGAAATGGCTAAGAGACTGGATTTGCCGCCCACGGCCCGCGAAAGTAAGCCGGTGCTCATGCGGCTGTGTCTATTTCCTGATAACTAGTTTCCATCCGAAAACTAGGGATTTGGTTCGAGATCGAGGCATTCGCAAATTTTTACCACAGGCATATGACTGATATTCCGAGGATAAAAATTTGCGAATAACGAAGATATCGGGCCAAATAACAGTTTTCGGATGGGAACTAACTATGCGAGTTTTCTGCAACCCCTGTCGTCCTTACATTATAACGCCGTGGGTAAAGAAATGAAGTTGCCGGATGCAATTCCCGCCTTCTCTTCGCCGATTCAGTACAATATAGCTTTGTTTCGTCTTTTATTTCAACTTCATGGCGGATATACGAAAAGCGATATCAAGCGGCGCCGAACGGCAGGGGCGGGGTGAAGCACGCACAGGTTTTTCTAACAAAGGAGTGAGCACATGAACATATGGCGGATCTGGATCGACCGCGGAGGTACCTTCACCGACCTTGTCGCCAGGCGGCCCGACGGGAGCCTTGTCAGCCACAAGTTGTTGTCGGAAAATCCAGAAAACTACCAAGACGCCGCCATCCAGGGCATCCGCGACCTGCTGGGCGTGACAGGCGAGGCGCCGCTACCAGGGGAACTGATCGACCAGGTGCGGATGGGCACCACCGTGGCCACCAACGCCCTGCTCGAGCGCAAGGGCGATCGTACCCTGCTGGCAATCACCAGGGGTTTTGGCGACGCGCTGCGCATCGGCTACCAGAACCGGCCGGACCTCTTTGCCCGCCACATCGTTTTGCCGCAAATGCTCCACGAGCAAGTGCTGGAGATCAATGAACGGCTGGGCGCGGACGGCGCCTGCCTCACCCCGCTCGATAGCGATGGTGCCCGCCGGGGCCTTGCCGCGGCCTTCAACCAAGGCATCCGGTCCGTGGCCATTGTTCTCATGCACGGCTACCGCTACCCTGAACACGAGCGGCGGCTGGCGGAACTGGCCGCCGAGATAGGCTTTGAACAGATTTCGGTCAGCCACCGGGTGAGCCCGCTGATGAAATTGGTCGCCCGGGGCGACACCACGGTGGTGGACGCCTATCTCTCCCCCATTCTCAGGCGATATGTCGACCAGGTGGCAAGCCGGCTGGATTGCCGCACCGATCATGGGCCGCGCCTGATGTTCATGCAATCGAGCGGCGGGCTCACCGATGCCCGCCTCTTCGAGGGCAAGGACGCCATCCTCTCCGGGCCCGCCGGCGGGGTGGTGGGCATGGCCCGGACCGCGGCGATGAGCGGTATCCACCGGCTGATCGGTTTCGATATGGGCGGCACCTCAACCGACGTCACCCATTACGACGGCGAATACGAACGGAGTTTCGAGACTCTGGTGGCCGGGGTGCGAATGCGCGCCCCGATGATGCGGATTCACACCGTGGCTGCCGGAGGAGGCTCTATTCTCAGCTTTGACGGCGCCCGCTTTCGGGTGGGCCCGGACTCCGCCGGCGCCAATCCGGGTCCTGCCTGCTACCGGCGCGGCGGACCGCTCACGGTCACCGACTGCAACGTCTTGCTCGGCAAGATCCAGCCCGACTTTTTTCCCCGGGTCTTCGGGCCGGGCAGCGACCAGCCGCTGGACGGGGGCGCGGCGCGGGCCGGTTTTGCCCGGCTGGCGCGCGAGATCGCAGGGGCCACCGGCACCCCGGAGCAGCAGCCCGAACAGGTTGCCGAAGGTTTTTTGCGCATCGCCGTGGAAAACATGGCCAATGCCATTAAAAAAATCTCCGTCCAGCGGGGCTACGACGTCACCGAATATACCTTGAACTGTTTCGGAGGCGCCGGAGGCCAGCACGCCTGCCTGGTGGCCGACGCCCTTGGCATGCGCCAGATCTTTCTCCATCCGCTGGCCGGGGTGCTTTCCGCCTATGGCATGGGGCTGGCCGACATTTGCGCCATGCGCCAGAAACAGCTTGAACAGCCGTTCGGCCCCCGGGCCGAAGGTCTGCTTCTGGAGGCCGCCGCACCGCTAGCCGCCGAAGCCTCCACCGAAGTCGAACGCCAGGGAGTGGACAAAACCACTATCGTGACACTGCTCACCGCCTATCTGCGGTACGAGGGAACGGACACCGCTCTGCCGGTATCGGTCGCAGCCCCCGAAACCATGCAAAACGATTTCGAGCAGGCACACCGACAACGGTTTGGTTTCATCGCCCGGGAAAGGGCGCTTGTCATCGAGGCGCTCTCGGTGGAGGCCATCGGCCACACCGAATCCTTTGTCGACCCCGAAAGCGAGCTGACCGCGGACGCACCGCCGGAACCCGACGCCACGCTCACCATTTACAGCGGCGGCACATTCCACCCCGCCCCCCTCTTCCACCGGGAACGCTTGCTGCCCGGCCATACCATCGCCGGCCCCGCAATCATCGTCGAGGCCACCGGCACGGTGGTGGTCGAAGAGGGCTGGCAGGCCACGGTCAACAGCCGCCTCCACCTGCTGCTCAATCGGCGCCGGGCCCTTCGTTTGGTACAGGCGGTCTCCACCCAGGTCGACCCGGTGATGCTCGAGGTCTTCAACAACCTGTTCATGTCCATCGCCGAGCAGATGGGGGCGACTCTCGCCAACACCGCTCACTCCGTCAATATCAAGGAACGGCTGGATTTTTCCTGTGCGCTCTTTGATACCGACGGCAATCTGGTGGCCAACGCTCCCCATGTGCCGGTGCATCTCGGCTCGATGAGCGAATCGGTGCGAGCGGTGGTTCGGCAAAACCGAGGCGCCATGCGGCCCGGTGACGTCTATATGCTCAACGCTCCTTACAACGGCGGCACACACCTACCAGATGTCACCGTGATTACACCGCTTTTCGATGACAAGGGCAGCAAGGTGCTGTTTTATGTCGGCTCGCGCGGCCACCATGCCGATATCGGCGGACGCACCCCGGGCTCATCGCCACCCGATAGCCACCATATCGAGGAAGAGGGCGTTTTGATCGACAATTTCCTGCTGGTGCGTGGCGGCCGGCTTCGGGAAGCACAAACCCGCGCCCTGCTGGCCTCCGGCCCCTATCCCTGCCGCAACATCGAGCAGAATCTGGCCGATCTCGCCGCCCAGATCGCCGCCAACGAAACCGGCGCGAACGAGTTGCGGAAAATGATCTCCCATTATGGTCTTGCGGTGGTCCAGGCCTATATGCGGCACGTCCAGGACAACGCCGAGGAGGCGGTCCGCAAAGTTCTCGGCGTGCTTCGCGACGGCGCATTCACCTATCCGCTGGATAGCGGCGCGCACATCCAGGTGAGCATCACTGTGGATCGCCAGGCGCGCGAGGCCGTCATCGACTTCACCGGCACCTCGCCCCAGGACGACGGCAACTACAACGCCCCGACCGCGGTATGCAGGGCGGCGGTGCTCTATGTGTTCCGAACCCTTGTCGAAGACAATATCCCGCTCAACGAAGGCTGCCTCAAACCGCTCTCGATCCTCATTCCGGAAAAATCCATGATCAGCCCGGTCTATCCGGCGGCGGTGATCGCCGGCAACACCGAGGTCTCCCAGGCCATCACCGATGCGCTCTACGGGGCGCTCGGGGTGCTCGCCGCCTCCCAGGGGACCATGAACAACTTCGTCTACGGCAACGCCACCTATCAAAACTACGAGACCATCTGCGGCGGGACCGGCGCCGGCCCCGACCATCCCGGCACCAGCGCGGTCCACAGTCACATGACCAACACCCGGATGACCGACCCGGAGGTGGTGGAGTGGCGCTTTCCGGTGCGCATCGAGGAGTTTTCCATCCGACGCGGCTCCGGCGGCGATGGCCGATTCCCCGGCGGCGACGGGGTGGTGCGCCAAATCCGTTTTCTGGAGCCGATGACCGCCACGGTGCTCTCCTCGCATCGACGGGTTGCGCCCTATGGTCTTGCCGGGGGCTTGGCGGGATCGGTAGGCAGTAACAGTGTTATCCTTTCCGACAATACCGAACTCGAAATCTCTGGAAATGCGGAATATACTATGGACGTCGGCGATATATTCCGTATTGCCACCCCGGGCGGAGGCGGGTATGGACCGCCGAACCACGAATAATATTAGAGATATTTCTCGAACGTTTTACCAATTGAAACGCTGTTTACCGCTGGCTTCTCGCTGATCATTGTGGTAAGATGCGCCTCAACAGCCAGATCACAATTGAATAAATAACAGCATATATCCTGAATAATCGATATATTAGTTATGCTTATCGATATACCGACAAACGCCATTCTCTTCAATAGCAATACCGGGGCGTTAAAAGGTTAGGAATTCTCCAGCTGTTCCATTCTCCGGTAACGCGGTTTTCAGATCGATGGATACCGCACGCTCCACATCTCCACCGTTGCGATCTGGGATGACGTGGAGGCCAACGAACGGCCTTTAACGAGGTTGGTATTCATTCACGCAATATTTTTCCATGGAGGCAAACATGAAAACGCCAGTACGTGTAACAATCACAGGCGCGGCAGGCCAGATCAGCTATTCCCTCATCTTTCGTATTGCCGCCGGTGACATGCTCGGCAAGGACCAGCCGGTGATCCTGCAGTTGCTTGAAATCACCCCGGCGATGGAGGCGCTCAAAGGCGTGGTGATGGAACTCAAAGACTGCGCGTTTCCGCTGGTTGCCGACGTTATCGCCACCGATGACGCAAATGTCGCGTTCAAGGATACCGATTACGCCCTGCTGGTCGGCGCCCGCCCGCGTGGACCGGGCATGGAACGGAGCGACCTGCTGGAGGCCAACGCCAAAATCTTCTCCGTCCAGGGCAAGGCCATAAACGAGAACGCCAGCCGCAATATCAAGATCCTGGTGGTTGGCAATCCGGCCAACACCAACGCACTGATCACCCTGAAAAACGCCCCGGATATCAACCCGCGCAACATCACCGCCATGATGCGGCTCGATCACAACCGGTCCATCTCCCAGATCGCCGAAAAGCTCGGCTGCGCAACCACCGCCATTGAAAAGATGGTAGTCTGGGGGAACCACTCCGCCACCCAGTATCCCGATATCAGCTACGCCACCGCCGGCGGCGAAATGGTGAAGCAAAAGGTGGACAACGACTGGTACGTGGGCACCTTCATTCCCACCGTGCAGCAGCGCGGCGCGGCCATCATCAAGGCACGGGGGGCCTCCAGCGCCGCTTCCGCCGCTTCCGCCGCCATCGACCACATGCGAGACTGGGCCCTTGGCACCGACGGCAAATGGGTGAGCATGGGCGTTTACTCGAAGGGGAATTCCTACGGTATCGACGAGGATATCATCTACTCCCGGCCGATCGTCTGCGAAAACGCCGAGTGGCAAGAGATCACCGGCCTTGCTATCAGCGATTTCAGCCGCGAGATGATGAGTAAAACCGAGCAGGAGCTGGTGGGCGAGCGGGATGCCATCGCCGCCATCCTGTAGGTCTCGTTTGCGCTCTCGCTGTTAAGCGCTACGGAAGAGGAGCGAATCGTTGATCCGCTCCTCTCCCGTTCTCCTTTCTATTGCTCCGCACTATCTGCCGTTCCGGTTGCCTGCCGCAGGATACTGCCGCTTGGCAGTTCAATGCGAATCGGCTATCGATCAAATATCTTTATCGGCGAGCAGCGAAGTGTAGGCCATATCGGTCTTCATGATATGCCCTTTCAACCAGCTGGTGAGAAATTGCATCAAATCCATTGAAAGGCCCGCCGTGCCCTCTTGAAATTGGTTCTTGAATTCCGTAACTTTTGCCACCAGGTCCCGGTGCGCTTTCTCGTGCTCTGTTCTGTTCGGGTAGTTGTAGCGCTTGAAGAGTTCTTCTTCGAAACCGAAATGATAGTTGGTGTATTCCACCAACTCATCGAGGATTCTTCCCGCTTCCCTGGCCCCTTTGCGTAATTTCATGGCACGGTGCAACTCGTTGATCAGCCGAATCAACTGTTGGTGCTGTTGGTCAATCTTCTCGATACCGGTGGCGAGCCGGGGCGTCCAGACGAAAAGATCGGGCACGGTCATCTCCCGGCTCTGCCGGTTCTCCCCACCCTGATCGTGGCCCTCTTCAATGGATACCTTGAAGACACTGATCATGGACTTGAGTTGCCCGGCCAGCTCCGAGAGCCCTTCCGAACTCACGCGCATATGTCCTCCCCGGCTCGACATCTCGCCGGCTACGCTATTCACATCGGAGATGTCGCCGGCGATCTGCTCGGCGACCTGAGAGCTTTGGGCCACGTTTTCGTTGACCTCGGCGATGCCTTGCGATGCCTGTTCCATGCTTTGCGCCACCTCTGCAGCCCTGCCCGACTGTTGCTGCATGGAATCGGAAATCGCTGTCATGATGGAATCGACATTTTCTATCACCTCGGCGACCTTACCAACCTCGCTCACCGTGTCACCGGTGGATTGCCGGATGCCGTCTATCATGGCCTTGATTTGCTGGGTCGCCTGCTGGGTCTGCTGCGCCAGGGCCTTGATTTCCCCTGCGACCACGGCAAACCCCTTGCCGGCCTCCCCGGCTCTGGCCGCCTCGATCGTGGCATTGAGGGCCAAAAGGTTCGTTTGATCGGCAATCTCGGTAATCACCTCGCTGACCTTATTGATCTCCCGCGCCGCCTCGCCGAGTTCGCCGACCTTGGCGGTGGCGCCATGAACCCGATCGGTGGCGGAGTGGGTCGTCTGCATGGCGCGCTCGCATTCGCCGACGACCTCATCGAACGCCCTCTTCATTTCAGCCGCCGCCTCGGCCACAAAACCGATATTGGTCGAGGCCTCTTCGCTTGCGGCCGCCACCGAATTCATGCTGACCGTCATCTCCTCGCTGGCAGCGGCCACGGTGTTGGCTTTGGCCTTCAAATCCTCCGACTCGGTCTGCATCTGTTCGGAAACAGACAACACTTCGTATGATGACGAGGCAACGGTCTCGGCGTTGGCTCCAATATCGACGATGATGTTGTTGAGCTTGGCGACAAAGGTATCGAACCATTTCGCCAACATCCCTATCTCGTCAACCCTGGGGCTATTCAGGCGCTTGGTCAGATCGCCCTCTCCCTGGGCCGTATCACGCAACCCTTGGGTAATAGCGAAGATAGGGCGCAGAACCATGATCCGCAGCATGATGGCGACCGCCGCCAGCAGGCCGAGGCAGCTCAGGGCTCCGACTGTCATTACCCTTCTTGTGGTGCCCGATTGCACCGCTTGCGAGGAGGTCTCCAGGATGTGAGCCGTCGCGTCCATGGAATCGCCACTGCCTTTGACGACGGCTTGCAGGTCCCCATGCATTTGAGCAATGACCTTGGTGGATTCGCTGCCGATAATACGCTTTACGCTCTGGGCATTGGCTTGTTTGAGTTTTTCGAACCTGCCCCGCATCGCCTCCATTTCGCCGTTTAACGCCGCTTTGTTGATGCCGATGACAATCTTGCCTATGGGCAGTCCGTAATAGGTGATGATGTGCTCGTGAACCAAGATGTGCGGATCTTTTCGCGAGGCGGCCAGAACGATTTTTTCGTTCTCCACAGCGTTATCGCTGTCTACAGCTTCCTTGGGCAAATACCCCCTCACCGCATCGTCCACCATGTTGACATATCCCGGCAACAGCTTGCCGTCACGATCGAGAAAAAAAGCATATGCAATCGCCTTGGTCTGTGCCACAGCCCGACTTAAACCGGTCAACTGGTCATACTTTTTGGCCATGATCGCATCTTCGGCCACTTTGGACAGGGTGGTCGCCACCGCCTCGGCATTGTCTGCCAGGAGTTTCTCCATGCCCTGCATGATATTGCCCTCTTCCTCCGCCAAATCCTTGGAGGTAAGATCCGAGAGTTCGGCAGCGGTGTTCCGGCCCATCGCATTCAACCTCTCCCCGACGGATCTCTCCAGCATTTCGAATCGCGAGCGGGTATCTCCACCGGTCTGCTGGAGCTGCTTTGAAACCCTTTGCCGCATCTGTCCCAGCAGGTCCTGCTGCCGGGAGATGACAAGGAACCCCAGGCCCGCAAAGGAGCACACCAGAATTATGACAAGTACCGTCAATATCTTGGCGCTCAACCTTTTTTTCAAATATCCAAGCATCGTCTCACACACATCCTGAATCAAAGTGAGGAAGTTTATAAGGGAGCACGTTTACGACGGCGCTTCCCCGGCATTGCAAACGGTTGGGTGATATTCCCGGCCATTCTTGCTTTAGACTATCTCAGTACTCTTTGCTATTCAAGAACACCACCGGAAAAAGTCCCTTCCTGCCAATCGTTGGGCAAAATTCAAGGTAGTGTCGATTTGAAAAATGCTATACCTTATAGTTCACTTAAGCCGAGTTCAGCGTGGCAGACTCCCAGGAGTTCCAGGCTACCGTTGCAATTCTCCGCAATACCCCAATCGACAGACCAGCCATGAACGACAAAAATCCGCTATCCGGAGCCAGGACCATCTCAAAATACCTTGAAGCCGAGAACACCACGGTTAAAAAGGCTGTGGGCAACATCATCTCCACCGTCCAGGCCGCCGCAAACCACGCCGTCCATGCCATCCACATCGACCGGGAAGCCGTCTCCGATGCCACCGACTATCTCGATGGAGTACTGAATCAGCAACTCGGGCTGAGTCAAGTGGATGAACTCGCGCAGATCGCCACCATCGCCCAGGAACTGGAAACCTTTTTTGATCAGACTGTTTTGAATCAGTCTTTTACCCATTTCACCCTGAGCCTGGAGGAACGTGAGGCAGATCTCGATCTGCGTGAACACGAACTGCAGCGAAAAGAAAACGAACTGGAAAAGATCATCCTGGCCAAAGTAGCCGACGCCGAGGCCAAGGCCAAAAAGGAGAGTACCACCAGCAAAGCACTCTTTGAGAGCGCCCTGAGTAAAGCCGAAAAAGTCTTCGACCAGAACAAAATCACCCGTTTCGTCTGTTCCACAATCAGTCGGTTTCTCGATGAGTTCGAAAATATCCTGGCTACCCGCGATGTGGAATATGTCACCAAAATTTTTCAGCAGACTATCGAGCCGTTTCAAACTACCAAGGTCATGGCCGACAAGGACGGCAAATTGATCAAAATCGTCACCAATTCATTTCCCGATGACTGTTTCCAGGATCTGTTTTTGTTTTTTTACAAGTATTACAACGAATTGATGGATATATACGAAACACGGGGCAAACTGCCCACCACCGCCGAAGAGTTGTCCAGAATATTCCGCAAAAAGAAAAAGAGCGCAGAACAGATCATCGCCCAGATGCACCGGCGAACGTAGCGCCGCCCAGAGTTCATGCCCCCCCTTGCCTGTTCGAGACCGTTTCCGATCCGAATTGCAGCCTCTGTGACGTCACTGTACAAACAGGTGCCTATTGAATATTGGTAATACCAATTACAAACTCACAGCATATCAATTCAATATCACAATACATATCATCAATTGTCACCACGGCATTACGCCCCCTACGCCGCCCATGGTGTCAGATTGGTCTTGACATCACCATTGGTATTTTTTAAATTGGTATTACCTTTTGTGGGGGTAGCATGACTACCCCATTATATTATCTATTGATACCAAATGGTTCCCACCCCTGGAGGCGAAGAAAGACGACGGTTCTCAGGGCCCAACCCGACCGATCTCTGTCATCGCCGTTCCCGCAAACGGGTATCGCACAGCCAACGGAGCACAGCACACCATGAGAGAAAGCCTGATTGACGAACTCGTCTCCGTCTTCGGTCCGGGGAATGTCCTCTCGGAGCGCGAAGACATGATCGCCTACAGCTACGACGCAGCGCATGTGGAAGTCGAACCCGAAGCGGTTGTCTTCGCCACCGACACCGAACAGGTGGCAAAGCTCATGAAGCTCTGCTATCGCGAAGAGATCCCGGTCACCCCGCGGGGACAGGGCAGCGGCCTCTCCGGGGGCTCGGTGCCCCTGAAAAAAGGAATCGTCCTGTGCATGGACCGGATGAAGAGGGTCATCGATTTCGACCCCGCCAACCGGCTGATTACCGTGGAAGCCGGTTTCACCACCGCCGATATCGATCCCATCGCCGCCGAGGCGGGCCTGTTTTATCCACCTGACCCTGGTAGTGTCGGCTTTTCGTCCATCGGCGGCAACGTGGCGGAAAACGCCGGCGGACTGCGCGGCCTCAAGTATGGCGTCACCAAGGATTATGTCAAGATGCTCAAGGTCGTCCTGCCCCAGGGCGACATCGTCACGGTCGGCTCCAAGTGCGTCAAGCACGTTGCCGGATTTGCCTCTGAAATACTTTTTGTCGGCAGCGAGGGTCTGCTGGGGGTGGTCACCGAGATTACCCTTGCCCTGCTCCCCATCCCGCCCCATCGGGAATCTGCCCTGGCGATCTTCGACAATCTCGACAGTGCCGCCCAATCGGTCTCCGACATCATCGCCGCCGGAGTGACCCCCTCCACCATGGAGTTTATGGATAACGCCACCATCAACGCCATTCAGAACTTCAAGGACTGCGGCCTGCCCCGGGACGCCGAAGCGGTGCTCCTGATCGAGACCGACGGCGAAGAACATTCCGCCCGGGCAGAGATGGCCAAGGTCGAGGCGCAGGTAGCCAAAAACGCGGTACGCGCCTTTACCCACGCCCGCGACAGCGCCGAGCGCGACATGCTCTTCGCCGGTCGACGGGTGGCCCTGAACGCCCTGGCCAGCGTCAAGCCGAACCTGATCCTGGAGGACGCCACCGTGATGCGCAGCGTGCTGCCGGACATGGTCCGCGGCATTATCGCCATCGCCGACAAATACGATATCGAAGTCGGCATCTTCGGCCATGCCGGCGACGGCAACCTGCACCCCACCTTTCTCCTCGACAAAAGCAACCGCGACGAGGCGGCGCGCTGCCAGAAGGCCGTGGACGAACTTTTCCAGCTCGCCATCGATCTCGGCGGCACCATTTCCGGCGAACACGGCATCGGTCTCGAGAAAAAGCCCTACCTGGAAAACCAGCTGGGAGCCGCGGGCACCCGCATGCTGCGTGATATCAAACGGACCTTTGACCCGAAAAACCTCCTCAATCCCGGCAAGATGTTCGACATGACCGGCGAAGGGGCCTGAGAAGACGAGAACGGACTGCCATGAACGTACAGAGCAAACAGAAACAACTCGCCGAGCTCCACCTTCTCGAAGCCGCCAAGGAGTTCCAAAAATGCATGCAGTGTGGCAAATGCCGCAGTGTCTGTCCGGTATTCAAGGAGATGGGCAACGAACTCTATGTCGCCCGGGGTAAAAATAAGCTGGCGGAGAAGATCGTCTCCGGCGACCTGCAGATTACCCAGCGCGTGAAGGACGCCATCAACGAGTGCCTCAACTGCAAGACCTGCTCGGCCAACTGCCCGGCCGGGGTCAGCCCGGAGCATGTCGTTCTGCGCCTGCGCTGGTATATCACCACCCAGCAGGGGCTCTCCTTTTTCAAGGCCCTGCTGTTTCGGCAACTGCTATGGCGCAAATGGCCGATCACCCTGGCGGCCAAATGCGTGGCGGTCAGCCAGCGCCTGCTGCTGGGAATCGGGCCGAACAACCCGGTACGCCACCTTTTTCCGCTCTTTGGTTTTGCCAAGCGGCGCAACTTCCCGCAGCTGGCCCTGCGCAGCGCCCAGTCGCAACTGCCCGAGGTCAGCCCCGCCAAAAAAGGCCCTCGCAAGATGCGGGTCGGCTATTTCACCGGTTGCGCCGGCAACCTGATCTACACCGGCGTCGCCCGATCTGTGGTCGATATTCTCACCGCCTACGGCTGCGAAGTGGTGATCCCCAAGAAGCAGAAGTGCACCGGCACACCGGTACTGGCAAATGGCGATTACGACGGCGCCAAACGACTGATGGAGCACAATTTCAACCTGTTCCGCAGGGAAAACCTCGACGCTATCGTGGTCGCCTGTTCCTCCTGCGGCCTGTCGCTCAAAAAGGAGATCACCGTCTTCATCGACGACAGCCCGGAACTTCGCCAATTTACCGGCAAGGTCTACGATATCAACGAGTTCATAGTCGAGCATCTCGATATCAAAAAAGAAGACCTGGGTCCCCTGCCCTACCGCGTGACCTATCACGATCCATGCCATCTCGCCCGGGGCCAGGGAGTGCGGCAGCAGCCCCGAGAACTCCTGCAGATGATTCCGGGAATCGAGTTTGCCGAGATGAAAAACGCCGATACCTGCTGCGGCAGCGCCGGCAGTTACTGCATCACCCATTACGATACGGCAATCAAGATCAACAACCACAAGATCAAGGACATTCAGGACTGCAAGGTGGACATGGTGGCCACCGGCTGCCCGACCTGCGTGATGCATATCGCCGATAACCTCGGCCAGCATCAGAGCCCGGAAAAGGTACGGTTCGTGGTGGAACTGCTGGCCGACTCACTCCGGGCCGGCAACACCATCTAACTGGTATTTCTCACTGCGCGAGACCTCTCCTCACTCCGCGGTGGAAACGTCCAGCAGTGCCCCAGGTGTGCCTGATCGTGCCGGTGCGCTAGAAGATGGGGGGGCACTGCTGGACGTTAACAAAAAAAGGCGGGAACCCGTCTCCTCGGATTCCCGCCTTTTGCCGACCGTGGGCCTACCGGTTAGCCGCTTTTATCCCTGAACCATCTTGATAATTTCATCAACGATTTCGGGATTGGCCAGGGTCATGACGTTACCCACATCACCCCGGTTGGATATCGCTCCGAGCACACGCCGCATCAGCTTGCCGGAACGGGTCTTTGGCATATCGGGTACGATCCAGACATTTTTACACTTGGCAATCTTGCCGATCTGGAAGGTAATCGCGTCGGCGACCTTCTTCTGAATCTCCGCGGATGCCTCGATTCCAGGCTTCAGCGATACATAGAGCTCCGGCTCCTTGCCTTTGATGTCGTGGGCGACCGGCACAACCGCCGCTTCAGCCACTTCCGGCACGGTCAGAGCCGCTGACTCGATCTCCTTGGTGCCGAGACGATGGCCGGAGACGTTGATGACGTCATCTATCCTGCCGAGGATCCTGAAGTAGCCGTCCTCGGATTGTACCGCCGCATCACCGGTCATGTACGGCCAATCGCGCCAATCCTTGCTCTCGCGATTTTTGTTGTACATACCGAAGTAGCTTTCCACAAAACGATCGCGATCGCCCCAGACGGTCATCATCATGCCCGGCCAGGGATTCTGGATACAAATGTTGCCGGCCTTACCGCAACCCGCCGGCAGGGTCTCCCCTTCCTCATCGAGAATAACGGGATGGATGCCCGGCACACCCGGACCGGCGCTGCCCGGTTTCATCGGCTGGATACCCGGCACGGTGGAACAGAGAAAACCACCGGTCTCGGTCTGCCAGTAGGTGTCGCAGATTACCGCTTCGCCGCGGCCGACAACCGATTCGTACCACCGCCAGACCTCCGGTTCAATAGGCTCGCCAACCGTGGTCATATGCTTGAACTTATATTTGTATTTGGCCGGCTCGTCCGGGCCGACCTTGCGCAGGGCCCGAATGGCGGTGGGCGCTGTATGGAAGATGTTGATATCGAGGTCCTGGGCGATCCGCCAGGAACGGCCGGCATCGGGGAAGGTCGGCACACCTTCGTAGATGACGGTGGAGGCGCAGAGCGCGAGCGGGCCGTAGACGATGAAGGAATGGCCGGTAATCCAGCCGATATCCGCCATACACCAGTAGACATCTTCAGGATGGATATCCTGAATGTATTTCGACATTGCGGTTACATAGGCGAGATAACCGCCGGTCGAATGCTGAGCGCCCTTGGGCTTGCCGGTGGTGCCGCTGGTGTACATCAAGAACAGCGGATCTTCGCTGAGCATCTCCTCGGGTTCAACCCGAGCGCCATAATATTTTTTCAGCTCATCGTTGACCACGACATCGCGGCCTTCCACCACTTTGGCATCACAGGACATTTTGCCGGAATAGCGTTGCCAGATCAGCATGGTGTCGACCTTCTGCCCGCCGTCGGCAGCCAACTGGACGGCCTCATCGTCCACCGCCTTGTGATTGAGAAGTTTACCGGCACGGTAGTAGGCGTCCATGGTGATGAGGACGCGGCTGTTGGAATCGATGATCCTGTCGGCGCAGGCGCTGGAGGAGAAACCGCCGAAAACCACCGAGTGGATGACGCCGAGGCGGGCGCAGGCCAGCATGGTGATCGGCAATTCCGCCGACATCGGCATATGAATGGTAACCCGGTCGCCGCGCTTGAGTTTTGCGGTATCCCGAAGCAGTGCCGCCATTTCGTTGACCTTCACGTACAATTCCTGATAGGTGATATGCGTGATCCGCTCTTCTTCAGGCTCGGCGACGAAATGGATAGCGGTTTTGTTCTTATTTTTCTCGAGATGACGGTCGATGCAGTTGTAGCTGGCGTTGAGTTTACCGCCCTTGAACCACAGGTAGCAGGGAGCATCGCTGGAATCGAGCACCTGGTCCCATTTTTTATACCAGGTCAGCATTTCAGCGAAGTCTACATAATAGTCAGGAAATTTATCCAGGGTGAACCGTTCCAGGTCCGCTTTGTCCTTCAGATTCGCCTGGGCCACGAATTCTTTCGACGGATGATAGTATTCTTCTTCTTTCCAGTGAACAGCGATCTGGGCTTCAGAGGTTTCCACGATTTGCTTTTCGTCGCTCATGCAGTAGCTCCTTTCATGCGTTAAGTTTTTTTCAATTCACCTGCTACTATCACAGCTGTTTGAATTTGTCTGGCACGACATCAACCGAGCCGATAGAACCAGTCGCTCTGTTTTCTTGTAAATACACCCCCTTTTTTAACGTTTCGCCGGCTTTGCAACGCTTGGCCGGTGCACTGAACGGAAATCCTTCTGCTCTCTTCTTGACACCGGCTCTGCGTTTGAAGCGGCACTTCCAGAAGAGAATTTTTGTACTATTCGCTGGTTGCACAGATTGCCAATCTGCACGCCACCGCGGCTTTCTCTTTACCGAAACCAGGTTTCTGTCACGAATCCACTGAATTTCGCGTTCCGCCGACCGGGTTCGCCGCTCTGCCACAAGCGCAAACACCGCCAATGCCGAAACACTCCATGCGGCTGTTTGGTCGAAAAGGTGCACCTCACCATCGACCTGCTCCCGATATTGCGGCAGATCCGGCTCCGCGAACGGTAATCCAATTGGATTTACGTCACATTTGAGAAGCGAGTTGCTCTTTTCCAAGTTGCTTTCGCCGCACGGACCAGATACGCAAAAGCAGAAACCGGCACATCAGACTCCTCTGTCCTCTGCCCGTCTTTTGAAGCATAAGTTTTGTTTAGCAAACCGATAATGAAAACTCAAGAGGAAAATAGCATTTATATGACATCTTCCGGCTCCATTTACAACTATTTTTAAACGCCAATACAATAATTTACAAATATGAAACTTGGTTTCTAATTTCGTTATCCAACAACTTATCCCGTATATTAGCGGGAGAAACGCATATTCCCCCGGCTAGGAGTGGAAATGAAGCAACAATGGTTCTGGCACCTTTGCTACTATTTCCGCAATGCCTTATTTTTATAATGTAATTTTGTTACAGATTCGAAATGGTCGGTGAAAAGGGAAAAAAAAATATCCTGGTTTTCAAGCAGTCCGCTCACATGGAAAAAAGGCAACGGTTCACATAAACGAGTACTCCTGTTGCCGCAAGCTCGCTACCCCCAGAGATTGAGACGAGGGTTTTCGGCGAACCCGCGCAGGATATCTCCCCTGGTGACGATGCCAGCCAGACGACTGCCGGTGCCGATCACCGGCAGCGCGTCCACATGATAGAGCGCCATCACCCGGGCAACCCGACGGATATCGCTCATTGCATCTGTGGTAATCGTCTCGCGTTGCACCAGCTGGGCGATACCTAAATCGCGTGCGATTTCAACCTCATCGCCTATTACGTTGAGCCGTTGCAGGATATCCCGGTCCGAGAGCATTCCCATCAGGGCGTTTTTCTCGGAGACCACCACGAGCTGCCGGATGTTATGTTCCTGGAGTTGTCGCCAGGCCTCGCTGAGTCGTGCCTCGTGGTCGATGGTGATCGCGGGAGCAGACATGATCTGATAAATATAGACCAGGGGTTCGACCATGTTCTCCCGTGCCGCTGCCTGCCGGTAGGCTTGCGCCGCCTCGCGGGCGCCGGTGCGCTCGGGATAAGGGGTGGATCGCCGCCCTTGCTCCAGAGGCGGCACGGGTTCCCGGGGCTTCACCCTTCTCTGCTGCTCCAACACCTCGAGTGGCCCGCGAAAACGCACCCCGTCAGGGTCATAGATGTAAAACATGCCTCAAAACCTCCCTTGCGCGGGCTCCGCTATTTACTGCCAACACTATAAATAGTAAGGCAAGGTTAGAGACTTACAAGCCTGCCATCAGCTTGGGGATGGCGGCAACCCGCTCTTCGTCCTCGCGATCGAAGCAGTCGACGATGCGACCGCCAAACATTACGGCGATCCGGTCCGAGAGCGCCAGCGCTTCCGACAGATCTCCTGTAACAAGAAGGATTCCGGCCTGTTCTCTGGCTTTCAACAGGAGGTTCCAGACATCTTCGGCGGCGGAGATATCAAGCCCCTGGGTGGGCTGCTCGGCCACGATCAGCCGCGGTCGCCGGTAGAACTCCCGGGCCAGCACCATTTTCTGCAGGTTGCCCCCGGAGAGTTGCCAGGCCAGGGCGGACGGGTTGTGAGGTCGAATGTCGAACTTGCCGATCAGCTGTACCGCCTTGGCCCTCGCCCGGCCCCGCTGTAGCCAGGGTCCCTTGACGAAACCGCCGCGGGTGGTGAGCAGAAAGTTGTCGACCAGATCCAGCCCCTGGCAGGTGGCCAGCCCCTGGCGATCTTCGGGAATATAGCTCAGCGCCTGGTCCCAGGTGCGACTGCGGAAAAACTTTCGCCAGTCCATACCGAGAATGCGGACCGTGCCGGCAGGCGGCCGAGAAAGACCGC
This sequence comes from uncultured delta proteobacterium, assembly GCA_963745265.1. Lineage (GTDB taxonomy): Bacteria > Desulfobacterota > Desulfobulbia > Desulfobulbales > Desulfocapsaceae > Desulfopila. Next base: position 120,956 of record CAVUXQ010000020.1, on the reverse strand, counting down.
ATACCGTCTCCACCAGCGGACGCTGGCCGTTGCCGGCGACTCCAACCAGACCGAGAATCTGCCCCTGGCGGAGTTCGAGGTCTATATTCTGCAACCGCCCCTGGCTGAGACCATCGATCTTGAGCACAATCTGCCTGGGTTCCAGGGGCTCCCGGTTCACCTGCAGCAGCACCTGCCGCCCCACCATCCGCTTAGCCAGCTCCGCGGTGGAGGCAACCGCCGAAGCGGCCACCTGATCGACGATCTCGCCTCGGCGCAGAATGGCGATCCGGTCGGCCACCGCCATCACCTCTTCGAGTTTGTGACTGATAAAGACGATGCCCTTTCCCTGCTCGATCATCTTTCGCATGGTGGCAAAGAGGGATTCGGCCTCTGCCGGGGTGAGCACCGCTGTCGGCTCGTCGAAGATCAGGATGTTGCTCTTGCGGTGCAGCAGTTTGAGAATTTCCACCTGCTGCTTTTCTCCCATCGACAGCTCACTGATCCGCGCCCGCGGATCGATCTTCATGCCGTATCGCTCGCCAAGCCGCCGGACCTCATCGTGCATCTGCCCGGCCCGCAACCAGAAACCGCCCTGCAGGCCGAGGAAGACGTTTTCGGCCACCGTCATCGCCTCCACCAGCTTAAAATGCTGATAGACCATGCCGATCCCGGCGCTAATCGCCTTTTCGGTGGAGGAGAGCACCACCGGCCGCTCATCGAGAAAAATAGTTCCGGAAGTCGGCTGGAGCTGTCCGGCGAGAATCGACATCAGGGTCGATTTACCGGCACCGTTTTCCCCGAGCAGTGCCAGCACCTCTCCGGGAACAATCTCGAGGCAGATATCGCGGTTGGCGTGAACCTCTCCGAACGACTTGGAGACGTTTGCCAGCCGTACGCGGGATGCGGCGTCTTCGCTCATGACATCGGTCGTTGAGCGCCCACCAGCGGTGCGGCAAATTGGGATTCGGCATCCCAGGGAAAGAGAATCCAGGTATCCTGGCTCACCTCGGTGATGAAGGTGTCCACCAGCGGTCGGCCGGCGGGTTTGGCATAGACCGTGGCGAAATGGGCTTTGGGCACCATTTCCTTTACGATCTGGGCGGTTCTGCCGGTATCGACCAGGTCGTCGATCAACAGCCAGCCCTCTCCATCGCCGGAAAAGCCCTTGAGCATCTCCGCATCACCCTTTTTATCCTTCCAGTCGTAGCTGGAGATGCAGATGGTGTCGACCAGGTGGATATCGAGTTCTCTGGCGATAATGGCGGCCGGCACCAGCCCGCCTCGGGTTATGGCGATGATCCCCTTGAAATAATCGAGATTGAGCAGCCGCCACGCCAGGGCCTTGGAATCCCTGTGCAGCTGTTCCCAGGAAATCGGATAGGTTTTTTTGTATTTTGTGTTCGTTGCCATATGACATCCTCGCATTGTTGGGCAATTCGGTGGCGTCGCAACACTCAGGCGCCTCTACGGTTCTCTATCCTCTCCGGGACGTTCCCGGTCAATCTCTTGGCTCCACGTTCACCCCGAGTGCTGCCGGCGCCTCGCTGGCTCCACGCCGCCAGGAGGACAATACCAGGACGATAATGGTCAGCGCATAGGGCAGCATCAGCAGCAGCGATGAAGGCAGGGCGGTGCCCGCGGCCTGCATGTGCAGCTGCAGGGCCATGATGCCCCCGAAGAGATAGGCCCCGAAGACCGCCCGACCCGGCCGCCAGAAGGCGAAAATTACCAGCGCCACCGCTATCCATCCCCGTCCCCCAGTCAGGTTGTTGGTCCACAGATGGGTATAGGCCAGCGAGAGGTAGGCCCCGCCGAGGCCCATGAAGAAGCCTCCCGCCAGAATCCCGGCCCACCGGTACCCCTGGACGTTCAAGCCGGCGGCGGTCGCCGCCGCCGGATACTCGCCAGCCGCCCGCAACCCGAGGCCCCAGCGGCTCGCGCCAAGAAACAGCGCGATCAGCGGCGGCAGCACATAGGTGCAATAGACCAGCGGATCCTGATCGAAAAATATCGGTCCCAGGAAGGGAATTTTCGCCAGCAGCGGAATCGGCGCCGCCGCAAATCCCGGCGCCGCCTGGCCGACGAAGGAGGTACCGAGGTAGTTGGCAAGCCCTGTGCCCAAAATGGTCAACGCCAGTCCGCTGACCACCTGGTTGCCCTGGAACCAGAGGCAGACCACGCCGTGCAACGAGGCGGCCAGCGCACCGGCCGCTCCCGCCGCCACAAAGCCGAGCAGCGGGTTGCCGGTGTATTTGGAGACCAGAAAACCGGTGAGCGCCCCGATGATCATCACCCCTTCGACACCGAGATTGAGCACCCCCGATTTTTCGGTGATGATCTCGCCAAGGGTGGCATAGAGGATGGGGGTCCCCGACTGGACGGTGGCCGCCAGCAGGGGAATGAGAATCTGCGCCGTCATTGCTTTTTCTCCCGCACCAGCCGGTAGCTGGTAAACAGCCCGGCCGCCAGCACGCTGAGCAGGATCAGACCCTCCATGATGTTGCCGAAGGAGGAAGGCACCTGCAGATCAAGCTGCAGGTTCTCCACTCCGACCCTGAGCCCGGCCAAAAGAAAGGCGGCGACCCCGATGGTCAGCGGATTGAGCCGGGCCAGCCAGGCCACGACGATGGCGGTATAGCCATACCCCACCATGATGCTCGGCTGCAACCGGTTGATGGTCGCCGAGGCCTCGAGAAACCCCGCCCAACCAGCCAGGCCCCCGGAAAGCGTCATCACCAGCACCACCAGCCGGTCATAGGGCAGGCCGGCATAGCGGGCGGCCCGCACGCTGTCGCCGCTGGCCTTGAGCTCAAAACCCAGGCGGGTAAAACGGAACAAGACCCAGACCAGAACACCGAGTACCAGACAGTGAACGATACCCCAGTTCACCTCGCTGCCACCTATGGCGCCGACAATGGCCTGGGGGGAAAACTCCGGGGTCATCGGAAAACCGAAGCTGGTCGGATCCCGCCACACCCCATAAACCAGGTAATCGAGAAGCAGCACGGCGATATAGTTCATCATCAAGGTAACGATGATCTCATTGGTCTTGAGCTTCTGGCGCAGAATCGCCGGCACCATGCCCCAGGCCCCACCGGCAAGAGCGGCCATGGCCACCATCGCCGGCTGCAATACGTACCAGGGCCAGTCGGGAAAGGACAGAGCCACCCAGGTGGCACCCACCGCCCCCAGGGCGAACTGCCCTTCGGCGCCGATATTCCAGATCTGCAGCCGGAAAGCGATGGCCACCCCCAGCGAGCAGAGAAATATCGGAATGGCCTTGCCCAGGCTATCCTCGATGGCGTAGACGGAACCGAAGGCGCCCTTGAACAGCGCCAGGATTCCGGCAAGAGGCGGGGTGCCCCGCAGGGCGAGGAGGGCGCCGCTGAGAGCGAGCGAAAGACAGACGGCCCCTAGAATAACAAAACAGGAGCTCCATCCGAGGGGCTCCTGTCGTTTGACTATCCGTAATCGGATCATTGACGGAAGTGGTGTACCACTGGCTAAAAATTGAGTTGTTTCTGCTATTCAGTGGTGCCTACCACGCCGTCCACAAACCAGGTCATCCCCAGAAGTTGCTTGTCGGTGGCGGAAGAACCGGTCTTGATCCGCACCTTGCCCTTCTGGTCCTTGAGCGGCCCGGCGAACACGTTGAGCTTGCCGGCGACAATATCGGCCTTGGCGGCCTCCACTTTGTCTTTGAGCGCCTGGGGAACCATCTTGCCAAACGGCGCCAAACCAACGGTGCCCTGGGCAAGACCCGGCCAGTCGGAGCTGGATTTCCAGGTATGGTCCATAACGCTCTCGACCACCTTCTTGTAGTAGGGAACCCAATCCCAGACCGCCGCGGTCAGCTCGGCCTTGGGTGCGAATTTGGACATATCCGAATTGTAGCCGATGGCATAGGCCCCGCGCTCCTCGGCGGCTTCCTGCGGGCCCGGGGAATCCTGATGCTGGGTAATGACGTCGGCGCCGACATCGAGCAGGGATTTGGCGGCTTCCTTTTCGGTGGCGGGGTCATACCAGGTCTTGGTCCAGACCACCCGTACGGAGGCCTTGGGGTTGATTGATTTGACCCCCAGAGTGAAGGCATTGATGCCGCGAATGACTTCCGGGATGGGGAAAGCGGCCACATACCCGATGATGTTGGACTTGGTCATGCCGCCGGCAACGATCCCGGTCAGATACCGGGCCTGGTACATCCTGCCGAAATAATTGCCCATGTTCTTTGCGGTTTTAAAACCGGAGCAGTGCATGAACACGGTGTTCGGGTACTTTTTTGCAACCTTGAGCATCGAATCCATGTACCCGAAACTGGTGGCGAAGATAAGGCCGTAGCCCTTGCGGGCCATGTTGGTCATTACCCGTTCGGAGTCGGGACCTTCCTTGACCGCCTCTACGTACGAGGTCGTGACCCCTGGCATCTTGTCGATGGCCTTGCGGGCCAGATCGTGAGCGTACGACCAACCGGCGTCACCCACCGGCGATACATAGATAAAACCCACCTTCAGGTCCTTGGCCATGGCCCCGGTCGCGCAGAGCGCCACAACTACAGCCGTCAAAAGTAACGTTTTCAATATTTTCATGAATTTCATTCTCCTTATTCACATGTGCTCAGAGCACCTGCTTGAGAAACAACTTGGCCCGCGGCTCGCGCGGTTCGGTGAAAAAGTGCTCCGGCGAACCCACCTCGACGACCTTGCCCTCGTCCATGAAGATGACCCGATCCGCCACCTCGCGGGCAAAGCCCATCTCGTGGGTGACGACCACCATGGTCATGCCTTCGCGCGCCAGTTGTTTCATGACATCGAGCACCTCGCCGACCATCTCGGGATCGAGCGCCGAGGTCGGCTCATCAAAGAGCATCACCTTCGGGTCCATGGCCAGGGCCCTGGCTATGGCCACCCGCTGTTGCTGCCCGCCGGAAAGGCGCGAGGGGTATTCGCTCTGCTTATCGAAGATGCCAACTTTTTTCAGCAACTCCCTGGCTTTGGCCTCGGCGACCGCCTTGCTGCGCTTGCGCACCCGTAACTGCGCCAGCGTGAGGTTCTGCAGCACGTTCTTGTGCGGAAAGAGGTTGAACTGCTGGAACACCATGCCGACCTCGGCCCTGACCTTGTTGAGGTTGGTCTTCCGGTCGGCCAGGTCGACCCCATCGATGACGATATGGCCGCTGTCGAAGATCTCCAGGCCGTTAATGCAGCGCAGAAAGGTGGATTTACCAGACCCCGAGGGACCGATGATGACCACCACCTCGCCTTTTTCCACCTCGACCGATACGTCATCCACCGCCCGGACGGTCACGCCGCGACCGGTGAAAATCTTCGTCACATTCTTGGCTTTAATCACTGACTGCGAGCCTCCGTTCCATATAGAAAACCAGTTGCGAAAGCGTTGCCGTAACTATGAGGTACATGGCGGCAACCACCAGCCACACCTCGAAGGTCGCGAAACTGCTGGACACGATTGCCCGCCCCGATTCGGTCAACTCGGTGATGGAGATGACGAAAACCAGCGACGAGTCCTTGATCAGACTGATGAACTGGCCCGCCAGCGGCGGCAGAATGCGTTTGAATGCCTGGGGCAGAATCACGTCTTTCATCGACTGCAGCACCGTCATCCCCAGGGATCTGGCGGCTTCCATCTGGCCCCGGGGAATGGACTGGATGCCCGCCCGGACGATCTCCGCCACATAGGCGCCCTCGAACAGGCCAAGCGCCCCGATCCCGGCCGTGTAACGGCTCAGGTGAAAAACAGTCCCGAAGAAGAACCAGGCGATATAGATCTGCACCAACAGCGGGGTCCCGCGAATAAACTCGACATAAATCGCGGAGAGCCTGCTGACCGTGTAATTCTTGGAGATTCTAGCCAGGCCGGCGAGTACGCCGATGACCAGGGCCACAACACTCGAGAGCGCGGAGAGCCACAAGGTTGTCCATAGACCCGTTACCAACGGGCCGGCCCGCCAATGCCTGACAAAGCCAATGACATCGCCTTCATAGACATCGTCGCCCTTGGCAACCTTGAGCGAGTCGCTTTCGACCTCGAAGTTCGCCGTCTTCCCGCTGCCCGAGGTCACGGTCACCTTGGCGGCCGCCTCATTTTCGACAAGCGCGGAGACCGTGCCGTCGAAAGGCACATATTGGTTGGTCTCGGCCTTATAGAAAAAGTACTGTGGAACCCGGTACCACCGCCATTTGTAGTCTATTTGCTTTACCGACCCGTAAATTGCCGCGGCCATCACAATGAGGATGACCGCGAGCAAAATCTTCCAGGGCCACATGGTCTGTGTGGCTTTCACGATAATGCCATCCTTTTCTTACTGGATTTCTTTGAGCCAGGAGTTGCCCTGGAACCATTTCTCGTAGATCTTGGCGTAGGTACCGTCGTGCTTGATCTGGTACATGTAGTTGTCGAGCCAGTTGAGGAAATCGGGATCACCTTTGCGCACACCCCAGGCGATCGGCTCGAAGGTGAACGGTTTTTCGATCAGAGTGACTTTGCCATGGCCCTGCTGGGCGACGGCGACGACGTTGTAGGGCATGTCATAGACCCAGGCGTCGATCTTGCCGTTCACCAGGTCGAGAAAACCCGCCTGCTCGGTATCGAACGGGATGTACTTGGCCCTTGGAATCAAACGTTTGGCGGCCTGCTCACCGGTGGTCCCCAGTTTGGAACCGATGGTGTATTCGGGTTTGTTGAGGTCCTTGTAGGACTTGATCTTGTCGGCGATCTTGTTGCTTACCACCAAGGTTTGGCCGATCTCGATATAGGGTTTGGAAAAATTAATGCTCATATTGCGCTGCTGGGTCAAGGTCATGCCGCTCATGATGATATCGAACTTATTGGTCAATAAAGAGGCAATGATGCCGTCCCAGGCAGTGGGGACCAGCTGCAGTTTGACGCCCATGGCCTTGGCCATGCGTGTGGCGATATCGACATCGAACCCGATGGTTTTCCCGGTCTTGGCCGTCAATTCAAAGGGCATGTAGCCGGGCTCGAGCCCCACCCGGAGAACCCCGCGCTTCTGGATGTCATCGAGGGTACCGGCCATGGCGACACTGCCGGCGAACAGCAGCACAACCAAAACAGTTGCCCACATCTTCAATACTCTTTTCATGCTCATCTCCTCTCTTCTCTTTTTAAAGGAACCGGCTTTGACCGTATCATCGGCCACAGCCAACAAAAAAAGGGCCCATCATGGCCCTCTCCCAACGCTTTGCCTGCGCTCAGCCAGACATTCCTTCGTCTAACAGTTCCTCGATCACCATCCGGATCCCCTTGCACTCGGGATTCGGGCAGGGAGGCAGTTCCTCGATCGGCAGATAGACGATTTTAGTCCGCTTGCATTTCGGGCAAACCAGCAACACCGGTTCATTTTCACCACGCATACCCCACCTCGCGATCCGCCGCTTATGCTAACCGACGGTACTTGTTTTTAGCGTAGAGCTCTTCCGTCGCCTTTTTTAACACAGGTAACCCGGCTGGACAACCGTGTTTTCAACCCGTTCGAACAAAAGTATATATCACAATTTTGCAACTTCCAACCCGTTGCAAGTTCCCACGGACGACTATTCCCGAAAAGCAGGCGAGCCCGTTTGAAAGCTGCGGTCGCTGGTGCCTGCAAAGCCAAACTCCAACAAAAAACTCGACAAAGCGCCTCCAGGCACATATCGTTTTCCGATCGTTTCGCAACCGTTCTATAAAATACAACAGACCTCTACCAATACAATAACCTGTAACGATTGCCTATTCTTTCGGCATCCACATTTTGGCGTCACGAACTTGACAGGCAAGCCCCTCCCCCCGGCCCTGAGACAAACAGGCCAGTGACGACGGCAAAAGGACATCCACAAAGAAATGAAAACAACCGAGATATGCCTCTTCGACTGGGGCGATACGCTGATGGTGGATTTCCCCGGAGCGGCCGGGAAAATGTGCGACTGGCCGCATGTCGAGGCGGTGGCGCATGCCAAAGAAGCGCTGAGCGAACTTTCCCGAACAGCCTCTATTCATATCGCCACTTCGGCAGGCGACTCAACTGCGGAGGATATAGAACGAGCTTTTGCCAGGGTCGGCTTGAGCCCCTTTATCACCAGCTACTTTTGCAGAAGCAATACCGGTTATACCAAGCCGGCGCCGGCATTCTACCAAACGATCATTCAGCGCCTTGGCGCGGCCCCTGGTTCCATGACCATGGTTGGGGACAGTCTGGAAAACGATATTCTGCCCTGCCGCAGACTGGGCATGCACACCGTATGGTTCTGCCAACGGCGGGCGGAAGATGTTCCGGAAGGCGTCCGCACAATCCGAAGTCTCGAGGAGCTTCTGGCATGAAGCACAATGTGCATATAAAACGAATATACGAACAGCCTCAGCCCGAGGACGGCCTGCGTGTTCTCATCGATCGGGTGTGGCCGCGCGGCATGACCAAGGAACGGGCACGAGCCGACCTGTGGTTTAAAGAGGCGGCACCAAGCGCCGATCTGCGCAAATGGTTCTGCCACGACCGCAGCAAATGGGAAGACTTCAAAATCCGCTATATCCAAGAACTGGAGAGCAAGCAGGACGTGGTGGCCCAGTTGTTGGCCGCGGCGGAGAAGGGTCCGCTGACCCTGCTGTTCTCCGCCAAAGACGTGGAATGCAACCAAGCCGTGGTCTTATGCGAGTATCTGCGCCAAAAGATGCATGGCGACCTCCCCAGCTCTCCGTCGACCTAAAAGAGATAAAGGGCTCCGGGCAATGCCCGAAACCCCTTATCGGTTCTACGTTTTTTTTTGCAGCTTGGTCTGCAAAAAACCGAGCCTGGAGCCTGTCGGATTATAGGCATTTTTGCTCAGATCGAGGCAAACTCGAAAAAATTACCGGAGGCATATACTGAATATTCTGAGGATAATTTTTTCGAGTTTAACGAAGATATGGGGAAAAAGGGCATAATCCGACAGACTCCTAGAGCTCCTGGAAACTCTAAAGTTCGCCCAGCTTATCGAGCGCCAAGATTACGCCACGGTAGGAGATATACAATACTCCTACCCAACCTATCAGCAGTACGGCTGTCATCATTTGCTTTACTCCTTGAGGAATTCGCTCTCTTGTTTTCCACTCCGAAAAATTCAGTAGGCCTTGCCGCCACTGATATCCGCCACGGTAAGCTTGCGCAGGTTCATCGATCGCCACACGTAAACAATATAGGCCAGAACGAAGGGGATGACCAGCGCCACATAGGTCATGGCGGTCAGGGTGAAATGACTCGACGAGGCGTTATGGATCGTCAGACTCGACTGTAAATCGGCCTTGGAAGGATAAAAGGGTGTATCGTTAAAGCCAGCCGTGAAAAAGACGGCCAGTCCGACCAGAACCGTGCCGAGGCCGCCAAGCCATATGCCGTGGGTGGAAGAAGCCAGACTGGTGAGGCCGACGCCGGCAAGCACTAAAACCAGCCCCAACAGCAACAGAACGAGGACGATGGGCATGCCGATCAGGTTCGCCAGATATTTATGGGCGACCATGGTCACTACTCCGCCCGAGCCGACACTGAAACCGTCCATGAGCAAGAGCCCACCCAGAACATAGAGCAGAAACGGCAGGGCGCAGAGCAGATTGGTCAGGCAGGCTTTGCGAAGCCGGGTTTCGAACTCCGGCATGCCGGCGAAATCGATATTGTTCACCAGATACATGGCCCCCAGCACCCGGGCGTTGAAGACCAGAAACAGCCCCATGGAGAGATTGAAGAGCGAAAACGCCGCTTCGAGCCCCCGAAGCGGGCTGGTCCAGCTCACCTGGTTGAGGTCGTTCAACACGAAGTTGGACCCGGTAAAGAAGGTACCCACCGCCGCTCCGATGAGCAGGATGCCCACCGAACCGTTGACGAACAGAAACACCTCGTAGGTCTTGGCGCCGAGCAGATTGCCCGGTTTCTTGCGAAACTCGTAGCTCACCGCCTGACCGATAAAGGTGAAGAGGATGAGAATCCACACCCAGTAGGCGCCACCAAAACTGGTGGCGTAGAACTTGGGAAAAGCCGCGAACAGCGCGCCGCCGAACAGCACCAGCGTGGTGAAGGTCAACTCCCACTTGGTGCCCAGCGAATTGATCACCAACGATTTCTCGGTTTCATCCGCGGCTACCTGCCAGAGCAGGCTCTGGCCGCCCTGGACAAAGGTGAGAAAGAGAAAGAGTGAGCCGACCACCGAGGCCAGTATCCACCAGATCTGCTGCAGTGTTGCAGTATCAAGGCTGCCAATCATGTTATATGTCCTCCGGTCCGATTGTGATTTGTTTGAGCATGATCTTTATTTCCGCGAGCAGCAGCAGGGTAAAGATGATCAGGAACATGAAAAAGGTCGTCTTGACATTGCCCGCGGCAATATTGGTGGTGGCAACATTCACCGGCAAAAGGTCCTGGATGGCCCAGGGCTGCCGGCCCAATTCCGCGACCACCCAGCCGGCCTGGGAGGAGATCATGGAGAGGAAAAAGCTGAGAATGCCAAAGCCGAGCAGCACCTTTTTCCCCGATAACGTATCCTTGAACGAGAAGATCAGGTTCAGCAGGAAGATGATAAAGAACAGCACCCCGCCAAACACCATGATATGGAAAGCGTAAAAGGTTGGCACCACCGGCGGCACCACATCTTCTGGTTTGTCGAGATAGCCGTAGCCGAGAAAATCCCGATTGGCGGAGAACTTGGTCAAAGCCACCGAAGCAGCCTTTTCATCACCGCCTTTTTCCGCCTTTTTGTAGGCAGCCAGATCGACGATCGCTTCCTTGCCCCGCCGCATCTTGTCCGCCACGGCCATGATGCCCTGCTTCTCGTTGCCGTAAACGAGGTCGTTGATGCCGGGAACATAGGAGTTGAAGCTGCGGTTGGCGAGAAAAGAGAGAAGACCCGGGATCTTGAAGCTGGTACTAAACGGAGCGAGGCTGTCCCCCGCTTTTTTCTCGGCGTTGGGGATACCGAAGGCGACAAGACCCGCGTTCTGTTCCCCCTGCCACAGCCCTTCGTAGGCCGCCAGTTTCATCGGTTGGGTGGCCGCGTTGGTATGCGCCGATTCATCGCCGTTGACGGCCACGAATACCGTGGAGACCAGACCGAAAATCGCCGCCACTAAAATGGACTTCCTGGCCATCTCGAGATTTCTCCCTTTAAGCAGATACCAGGAGGAGACGGCGATGACAAAGAGCGAGGCGACCATGAAGCTGGAGCTGGTTGCGTGGGTGAACTTGGATATGGCGACCGGCGAGAACAGCACATCCCAGAAGTTGTGCATCTCAAACCTGGCATTGTCCGGATTGAAAGCCATGCCGGTGGGGTACTGCATCCAGCCGTTGGCCACCAGAATCCAGAGGGCCGAGAGGTTGGAGCCGATGGCCACCATCCAGGTTGAGAAGAGATGAAATCCTTTGGAAACCCGGTCCCAGCCGAAAAACATCACGGCAAAGAAGGTGGCTTCGAGAAAAAAGGCGACGATCCCCTCGATGGCCAGCGGGGCACCGAAAATATCACCCACCATCCAGGAATAATTGGACCAGTTGGTGCCGAACTCGAACTCGAGAATAATGCCGGTGGCGACACCGATGGCAAAGTTTATGCCGAAGAGTGTCATCCAGAATTTGGCGATGCTTCGCCACTCCTCCCTGCCCGTACGCACGTAGATCGATTCGAAAAACGCGCAGAGAAAGGACAGCCCCAGTGTCAACGGCACAAATAGCCAATGATACATTGCGGTCATTGCAAACTGCGCTCTTGCCCAGTCCACCGTAACCAGATCAGCTCCAGCCATAAATCAACCCTCCCTTAAAATGTAACGTCCGGCGGCAACTCTTGCTTTCCGGACAAACAGAATGAAACCGCAACCAAACCGGCCTGAACCCAGCAGCACTATTGAGAAACGATAACGGCATGAAAAAAAGAGGCGATGCCCCCCAATTCCCTACCTCTTGGTAAGCTGTTGCAGGACATAATCGGCCCGCTGTTGATTTGTCGCGAACCTGGTCCCGAGAAAATCCGGGAAGAAAAAAAGCTTGAGCACCACGAACAGGATGATGAGCTTCGCCACGATGATCTTCCAGAGCGTTTTGCCCACCGTCATCCGACGGAACCCCTCTCGATACATGTGATAGCCAGCTCTTAGGTACCTGGTCGGCATCTCACCCTCCTGCAGCGGCCAGCCGGTTCAACTGCATGGAAAATCCCAACAGTCTTTCATTTTCAAAAGTTTAACCTGCCACTTCCTGACAAATCAACGGATTTTTGCAAAACTCCCCTTTGCACTGCTTCACTATAGACAAGGGAAAATTCCATGTCAATAATAATAACTATTAGCAATACAATATCTCTTTTTTCCTCAAACAGTCACTCGAATCTGGCATCTGTCTTGCAGTTCTACTGAAAAAAGCAGAGAGGGACCACATATGCTACAAAATTGTAAGATTATCGACACAACCTTACGAGAAGGGGAGCAGGCTCCCGGAGTTCTCCTTACGGTTAGCGAAAAAAAACATATTATCGACAAATTGGCCGATATCGGTCTGCACGAGGTTGAACTGGGAATCGCTTCGCCGCTTGCGACCTGTCTGCCCGAGCTGATAGCCTATTGCCGCGAAAACCACCCTGATCTTCAGCTTTCGCTCTGGAGCCGCTGCCGCGATGAGGATATACTTTACGCCGCAAGTCTTGGGCCGGATATCATCTCGCTGTCTCTGCCGGTTTCGGATCTCCATCTCAAAGAAAAGCTTGGAAAAGACAGGGGCTGGGCCCTCAAAACGCTGCAACGCTCGCTCAAGACCGCCGAGCGGCTGGGCCTGACCGCGGCCGTCGGCTTTGAAGACGCCACCCGGGCCGATCATGCCTTTCTCGAGTTGCTCTCCCACACCGCGGAAGAGGGAGGCGCCTGCCGAATTCGCCTGGCCGACACGGTCGGCATCTGTTCGCCCGGCACCATGGGGACCCTGGTCCGCCGTCTGGGAAGCGGATTGCGCAGCGCCGAACTTGCGGTTCACACCCACAATGATTTCGGGATGGCGGTTGCCAATGCCATCTCCGCCCTGGAGAACGGGGCGATCTGGGCAGACGCGACTGTGCTGGGACTCGGAGAGCGCTGCGGGTGCGCCCGACTGGAGGAACTGGTCGGCTGGCTGCATCTGATCGGCGGCCATGCCGGATTCAGGGTAGAGGGGCTCGGGCCGCTGGCCAGGCTGCTGGCCGACTCCATCGGCATGCGCATCCCGAGCAACCGGCCGCTTTTGGGGGAGGGAATTTTCACCTGCGAGACCGGCCTGCATCTCCAGGGCCTGCAGAATAATCCTGCCACCTATGAGCCTTATGCCCCGGAACGGGTCGGTCTGGAGCGCAAGTTGCTCTACGGCGCCAAGACCGGCAGGCGTGCCCTGGCATCCCACCTGCGCTCGCAGGGGTCGCCGCTGGCCGACGACAGGCGGCTCCTGTTCCAGAAGGTAACCGAGTTACGCAGTACCGCCCAACAGATGGGCCGCGCCTTGAGCGAGGGGGAACTCACCGCCTTGCTCAGCGACCCCACAGCTCATTGAAATGGTCTTTGCAGGTATTTTTGGCGAAAAATCGAGGGGAAAAGGCCATTTCCGGATGGGCACTACTTGACCTTCAATTTGACCGAGGCCAGCACTCTATCCCCATCCCCGAGAACGTAGCGGATCTCGTAGTTCCCTGGCTGGTCCGGGGTTCGGATGGTGACCGGATTTCCCGAAGCGGTATACTGGTAGTGGAGATAGCTCGAATCTTCCTGCTCGGGACGGGCGATAGCGATATAATCCGAATCCCCGTTCGGCCCCTGCCAGCCCACCTCGATGGTGTCGGAAACCCCTGCCGTCGCCGGAGCCCGGAGGCTGGCCGCCACCGGCTTCACCTCGATCTTCCGCTTGGCCAGCACCGTATCGTCCTGGCCGAGAACATAACGAAGTTCATAGGTTCCGGGTTTGGACGGAGCCCGCAGCGTCACCGGGTTGCCCGCCGAGGTGTATTCATAATGGGCGATGTCGTCATCGCCCGCATCTGGTGCGGCAATGCCGATATAATCGCCGTCGGCGTTGGGTCCCTGCCACTTCACTTGGAACTTCCCGGCCATATCCACCACCGAAGGCGCCTCGAGCGAAGCGTTGACCGGCTTGATAACGATCTTTCGTTTTGCCAGCAACCTATCATCGTGGCCGAGAATGTAGCGAAGCTCATAGGTGCCGGGCTCGGATGGGGCCTTGAGCTGAACCGGGTTGCCGGACGTGGTGTATTCATAGGTTATGGCATCACCGCTGTCCGCCTCCGGGGCGGCGATCCCGATATAGTCTCCGTCACCGTCCGGGCCCTGCCATTTCACCATAATGGTGGAGGCGGCCGGGGCCGTGTCCGGCGCGGCAATCGAGGCCTCTACCTGCTTTATCGTGATTGCACTTCGGGCCAGGATTCTGTCGCCTTCACCGAGGATATAGCGCAGCTCGTAGTTGCCGGCGGTGGACGGCATCATGAGTTTGAGCGGATCGCCGGCGGCGGTGTATTCATAATGAATACTCTCGCCCCCAAGAGCCGCGGGGGCGGCGACGGCGATATAGTCACCCTCGCTGTTCGGCCCTTGCCAGCTCACCTCGATGGTGCTGCCCATGGCCGCCGAAATCGGCCCCTTCACACTTGCCCGCACCGAAGTGATCTCTATCTTTCGCCTGGCGAGGATTTTGTCTCCCCGCCCAAGGATATAACGAATCTCGTAGGTGCCCGGCACAGCGGGGGCACTCATCTCCACCGGATCGCCGGCCGCCGTATATTCATACTGGAGGGATTCGCCGCCCGCCGCGCCTGGTTTGGCGATGGCGATATAGTCACCGTCATTGCCGGGCCCCTGCCAGGAGATCTCGAACCGGGTGGCGATATCGACTTTGGCGGGAGCTTGAAGATGCGCCTGCATCGGCATCGCGGTTGTCTCGGCACGACCGATGATGGTGGCGCCCCGATCCTTGATATGGCCCGCCTCATATTTCCCCTGCGCGCCCTTTGCCAACAGCGGCAGAGGGTTTCCAAGTCCTGTCAACACCGGCAGCACAAGCGCCAGAGACAGCACGACCTTTAGAACCTTTATCTTCATGAAGCCTTCCCTTTTTTGCCGTACCTTCGCCAAACCCGATACCCCGGAAACAGGATTCTCGTCCCGGACCTTGCGGCGGAACGTCGATTCCACCATGCGCCGCGTAACCACGCAACGGTTCGGCAAAGAGTTACCAATCACCAGATCAACCCAACGCCGGCCACACCGATGCACTGCACTATATTACGATCACCGAGGTTCGGCCAAAGAAAAAGTTTCGCTTACCGGTACAGGGTAACCGTGGGCCGAGCCACCACCCGGAGAGATTTTCGCTGAAAAAACGTCCTATCTCACCATAACCAGGCTCCGCCTGACGCATCCCTGGGAGCGATCGTTCAGCTTGCGCCCCAATAAAAAAACCCTGCCGACAGGCAGGGTTTTTCTTTGGCAATCCCGTAATGAAACAGCGCCGATTCAGATAGCCTCCGGGCCCCGTTCACCGGTACGGATGCGCATGACCTCATCGACCGGCATGACGAAAATCTTGCCGTCGCCTATTTTGCCGGACATCGCAGCCTCACGGATCGCCACCACCACTTTGTCGGCGATATCCGCGCCCACTACCACTTCCACCTTGGTCTTGGGATTGAACTCAACATCGTACTCGGCGCCGCGATAGACTTCCTTATGCCCCTTCTGGCGGCCGTAACCTTTGACCTCCGACACGGTCATACCGGTAATGCCGAGCTCGGTGAGCGCCTCTTTCACGCTCTCCAATTTAAACGGCTTGATAATCGCCTCTATTTTTTTCATAGCCTCGTCCCTCTATCAAAGGTTGGTGAGTGGTAAGCCTCTACGGGTCAAGCAGTGCCGCACTGAACCCGGGCGTTGTTCTCCGTTCTACGCTACTCAATCTTGGCATGAACAGGCGGTCGAGGTACAGACTTCTCTTATCCCCACGCCGATCTGATCGGACCACGATACGGCGATGGTGAACGCCTGCAGTGAATGCACTCGACGCAACGCCCAACATCGCTTCAGTCCAGGTTTACAAGAGTTGTGCCAGCAGCCAAAAATCAATATTTTAACTGTAATTTTGCAAACATAAGGCACTTTTCCTTGCCTTACACGCCTTGCAGGCTTTACTTAAATTCTTACACCTTGGTAAGATCGACACATCATTTCTTACAGTTTTGCTACAAATCGCCTTGCCGACAAGCCCCCATGACCACCTCGCCTCAACGGCAAATCGGCGCCTCACCGATATGTATCGTAGCGAGAAAGTCCATATTTTTTGATCCGGTAACCGATCTGGCGCTGGGTCAGCCCAAGTTCACGAGCGGCTCGGATCTGCACCCAACCGTGCCGCCGCAGGGCGGCTTCGATCTCCTGTTTTTCGATATCCTGGAGCGATTTACGCTCATTAACAACCGGCTTCGCCACTTTTTCCGGCTCCGCCAGGGGCTTTTCCGAAGTATCGTTTTTCCAGGCCAGCACGCCCGAAGACAAGTCACCCAGGGTCAAGCGGTCGCCCTCGGCGAGAATGACCATGCGCTCCACCATGTTCTGCATTTCACGCACATTGCCGGGCCATGGATATTCCATCAGAAAATCGAGAAGCTCGGAGGTCAGCTTGAGTTTTTTGCCGTTGCGCTGGTTGCTCATGGAGAGAAAGTGGTTGAGCAACAGCGGGATATCCTCCTGACGCCCGCGAAGTGGCGGCAACACAATCGGCACCACATTGAGCCGGTAATACAGATCCGCCCGGAAGGTACCGGCGGCAACCGCCTGTTCGAGCCCGACATTGGTGGCGGCGACAATCCGCACATCGGCGGTGAAGGTGCGCGAGCCGCCGATTCGCTCGAACTGCTTTTCCTGGAGCACCCTCAGCATTTTGGCCTGCAGGGCCAGGGGCATCTCGCCGATCTCATCGAGAAATATGGTGCCGTGATCGGCCTGCTCGAAACGTCCCGGTCGAGTGGCATGGGCACCGGTGAAGGCCCCGCGTTCGTGGCCGAACAGCTCGCTTTCGAGAAGCGTTTCCGGTAGCGCCGCGCAGTTTACCTTGATAAACGGCTCCTGCTTGCGGCCGCCCGACTCATGAATCGCCCTCGCCACCAGCTCCTTACCGGTGCCCGACTCCCCGAGCAACAGCACGGTCACCGAGCTGCTGGCGATTTTGGCGATAATCGAATAGACCTCCTGCATCGGCTTGGAATGACCGACAATAAAATGGCCGTCATGCAAACTGTGCAGCTTGGCCTTGAGGGTGCGATTTTCCTCCTGTAGCCGAGCCTCTTTTCTGGCGATCTCCTCATGAAGCCTTACAAATTGGGCGATAAGCGTTGCCAGCACGGCTAGAAAATGAATGTCTTCCTCAAAGGAAACATCCTGGTCGAACAGCCTGTCCACGGTCAATACCCCTACCGGAGTATCTTTGAGCAGCACCGGTACGCCGATAAAGGACAACTGCTTCTTACTAAACGCCGGACGCGCTCCGGTACGGTTCAGAAACAGCGGCTCGCTATGGATATCGGGAACCACAAAGGGTGAGCGGGTCTGGAAAATCTTGCCGCATACCCCCTCATCCAGCCGGTAGACTCCACGCAGCCTCTCGGCCGGCGTCAGGCCGCAACTGGCCTTGATGGCCAGGCGCTGCGTGGTTTTTTCCAGCAAAAGCAAGGTCGCTCGTTCCATGCGCATGGTATCATGCAGCACTTTGAGAATGTTCGACAGTGTCGTCTCAAGATCCGCGGCCTTGCCGATCAACTCGGTGATCCTATACAGGGCGATGAGTTCGAGGCCCTGTGTCGCCTCGCTGCCCCGCGGCAGGACAGATCTGCCAGTGTCCATCATTGCACCTCTCCTCATCACGACCGGGCAAACCGGAAGTATGTCATTTTTGTTATAATTTTCGGAATCGACCCGGATGGCCGACATATTCCTTTTATCCATAAGAGTTTCTTTGCAAATTTCAATCCACTATCTACATGTCGTTCTGAGGCCAATACGCATATCTTTATATTACAGTATATTATAAATACTTATTTGTATCGGAACTTCAAAAAACCAACCATAAAATCCCCGCCTGCCCCAACCTGTCATTACATTATTGTGCAATTTATTAATTTATCGGGCCGCTCGGAAACGATTTTCAAAATGACAAAGAATCTTCATTTTGTGTTGCCTCCCGACAATCTTGTAGCTTCTTCGACAAAACAGAACTCCCGGCCTGTAAGGGAGGATTTTGCCTCTCCCTCCTGATCTAACCGTTCAACTGACTGTAATTTAAACATATATTTAATTTTCACCCGAATGGCACAGCCCTTGCCATAAGAAGACCAAACGGTTCGCACCTCGAAGCTGACCATCTCAGCAAAAAAGGACAGCTTCAAACAGGCAAGCCACAGACCCGCGAGAAACCGGGCGCGAAAAGGCCGACTGTATCCACCGATGCGCACCACAAAGTTTAAGGAGCGAGACTGGCTGGACCGTATTGGACGGTCGCAACCACAAGATGGAAATCGGAACTCAGGCACAACAGCCCAAGGCCGTATCGATTTTCGAATACAATGTTTCATCCGAACAAGGAGACCCCCCAATGCGAAAAGTGGCTATCTACGGAAAAGGCGGAATCGGCAAATCCACAACAACCCAGAATACAGTCGCCGGCCTGGCCGAAATGGGCCGTAAGGTGATGGTGGTCGGTTGCGACCCCAAGGCAGACTCCACCCGTCTGTTGCTGGGCGGACTGGCCCAGAAATCGGTACTCGATACCCTGCGCGAAGAAGGCGAGGACGTGGAACTCGACGATATCAGAAAACCGGCCTACGGCGGCTCCTGGGCTGTTGAGTCCGGCGGTCCCGAACCGGGCGTCGGCTGTGCCGGCCGCGGTATCATCACCTCGATCAACATGCTGGAATCCCTTGGCGCCTATGATGAGAGCGAGGGTTTGGACTATGCCTTCTACGACGTACTGGGCGACGTTGTCTGCGGCGGGTTCGCCATGCCCATCCGTGACGGCAAGGCAGAGGAAATCTATATCGTCTGTTCCGGCGAGATGATGGCCATGTATGCCGCCAACAACATCTGCAAAGGCATCATGAAGTACGCCCAGTCCGGCGGCGTGCGGCTCGGCGGTCTCATCTGCAACTCCCGTAACGTCGACAACGAGAAAGAGATGATCGAGGAACTCGCCAAGAAACTCGGCACCCAGATGATCTACTTCGTCCCCCGCGACAACGACGTGCAGCGTGCTGAAATCAATAGAAAAACCGTTATCGAATGGAACCCCGAGGCCAAGCAGGCGTATGAGTACCGCGGCCTGGCCAAAGCCATCGATGAAAACGACAAATTCGTCATCCCTACCCCGCTGGAAATCGAGGAACTCGAGAAGCTCCTCCTCGACTTCGGCTTGTTGGAAGAAGCCTGATAGACTCGACAGTCGGCAGAACAAGCGACAAACCAAAGATTCAGGGACAGACGCCGGGGAGCGTACAACCCGCACCGCGTCAGTGCCGAAAACATATTGCCCATCCCAATTTATACCAGGAGAACAGTTATTATGATGATCATGATTCGAGCTATAGTCAGGCCGGAAAAATCGGACGATGTCCTGGCCGCCCTCATGGATGCCGGCTTTCCAGCGGTGACGAAATATTCTGTGGCCGGTCGCGGTAAACAGCGCGGCATCAAGATCGGCGAGGTGACCTATGACGAAATTCCCAAAACCATGCTGGTGAGCGTGGTCAAGGCGCAGGACAAGGACTTCGTTATCAAAACCATTATGGAAGCCGCCCGTTCCGGCTCCAAGGGCGCCTTCGGCGATGGCAAAATCTTCATCACCGAAGTCGAGGAAGTCTACACCATCAGCTCCGGCGTCAAGGAGCCCATGGAGGAGGTGACGGCATGAAAGAGGTAATTGCCGTAATTCGAATGGACAAGATGAACCGCACCAAAAAGGCGCTTTCCGATGCCGGTGTCGCCGCCTACTTCGCCCACGAGGCGCAAGGGCGGGGGAAGGGGTTCGTCAATCCCATGCTGCTCGAAGGCGTCGAGCAAGGGTACGAGGAGGCTGCCGCTCTGCTTGGTGAAAAGGGAAAACTCTATCCAAAACGCATGATTACCGTGGTCATCGAGGATGACGACCTGAGCGATGTGGTTGATGCCATCATCAACGCCAACCAGACCGGCAAACCGGGCGACGGCAAAATTTTTGTCAGGTCGGTGAACGATTCGGTCCGTATCCGAACCGGCGAGACCGGTATCAAATCGCTCACCTGATCCTCCCCGATATTACTCGACCATTACTAAAAATTTGCGGGACAGAGCGGGCCTCCGCGCTCGCCCCTGTCCCGCCAGGAGATACTCCCCATGGGAAAGAAACAGAAACTTGTGCAGTGGACCCCCACTGACATCAAGGAAAAACTGCTGGAGAAATACCCTCCGAAGGTGGCCCGCAAGCGCGCCAAGCAGATCATGGTCAACGAGGCCATGGAGAACACCACTCCGGAGATCACCGCCAACGTCCGGACCATCCCCGGCATCATCACCATGCGCGGCTGCACCTACGCCGGCTGCAAGGGCGTTATCCTGGGCCCGACCAGCGATATCGTCAACCTGGTGCATGGCCCCATCGGCTGCAGCTTCTACGCCTGGCTGACCCGGCGCAACCAGACCAGCGCTTCCGGTGAAAACAACGAAAATTTCATGACCTATGCGCTTTCCACCGACATGCAGGACTCGGATATCATCTTCGGTGGCGAGAAAAAGCTCGAAGCGGCCATCCAGGAGGCCTATGACCTCTTTCATCCCAAGGGCATCGCGGTGTTCGCCACCTGCCCGGTGGGGCTTATCGGTGACGATATCCATGCCGTGGCGAGGAAGATGAAAGCAAAATTCGGTGATTGCAACGTCTTCGCCTTCAGCTGTGAGGGTTACAAAGGTGTCTCCCAGTCCGCCGGCCACCATATCGCCAACAACCAGATTTTTACCCATGTCGTAGGCACCAGCGACAAGGAGAAAACCGACAAATACAAAATCAACCTGCTGGGCGAGTACAACATCGGCGGTGACGGCTTTGAGATTGACCGTATCCTCAAAAAATGCGGTATCACCAACATCGCCACCTTCTCCGGCAACTCCACCTACGACCAGTTCGCCTCCGCCAACCAGGCGGATCTCTCCTGCGTCATGTGTCACCGCTCCATCAACTATGTGGCCGACATGCTGGAAACCAAGTATGGCATTCCCTGGATCAAGGTCAATTTCATCGGCGCGGAGGCAACCGCCAAGTCGCTGAGGAAAATTGCCAAATACTTCGGCGACCAGGAGCTGATCGATACGGTCGAGGAGGTAATCGCCGAGGAAATGCCAACGGTCAGGAAAGCGCTCGAGGAAGTGTACCCCAGGACCCAGGGCAAGACGGCGATGCTGTTCGTCGGCGGCTCCCGAGCCCATCATTACCAGGAGCTGTTCAAGGAGATGGGCATGAAGACCGTCTCGGCCGGTTACGAATTCGCCCACCGCGACGACTACGAGGGCCGCCATGTCATCCCAACCCTCAAGGTGGACGCCGACAGCCGTAATATCGAGGAAATCGAGGTCGAGCCCGATCCCGAGCTGTACAAGCCGAGGAAAACCGACGAGGAAATCACCGCCTTGAAAGAATCCGGCTTCGAGTTCAAGGATTACGAGGGCATGATCCCGGAAATGGAAAAAGACACCCTGATTATCGACGACCTCAACCAGTACGAAGCAGAGAAGCTGGTCGAAATACTCAAACCCGATCTGTTCTGCGCCGGAATCAAGGAAAAATTTTCCATCCAGAAGCTAGGCGTGCCGATGAAGCAGCTCCATAGCTACGACTCCGGCGGCCCCTATGCCGGCTTTCGTGGAGCCGTCAATTTCTATCAGGAGATTGACAGGCTGGTCAACAGCCGGGTGTGGAGCTACATGAAAGCCCCCTGGCAGGAAAACCCCGAGCTTTCCGCAACCTACGTCTGGGAATAACCAAAAAGGTACAGCCATGCTACTGAGACATACACCAAAAGAGATAACGGAGCGGAAAGCGCTCACCATCAATCCGGCCAAGACCTGCCAGCCCATCGGCGCCATGTACGCCGCCCTGGGGATCCACGGCTGCCTGCCCCACAGCCACGGCTCCCAGGGCTGCTGTGCCTACCACCGGTCAACCCTGACCAGGCACTACAAGGAACCGATCTCGGCTGCAACCAGCTCCTTCACCGAGGGCGCCTCGGTTTTCGGTGGGCAGGCCAACCTGCTGCAGGCCATCAACAACATCTTCACGGTCTACGAGCCGGAAGTGATCGCCGTGCACACCACCTGCCTCTCCGAGACCATCGGAGATGACCTGCCGCAGATTTTCGACAAGGCCCGCAAGGAGAAAAAGGTTCCGGAAGGCTGCACCGTCCTCGGCGCCTCTACCCCGAGCTATGTCGGCTCCCATGTCACCGGCTTCTCCAACATGGTGAAGGCGATGGCCGATTTGGCCGAAAAAACCGGCAAGAAGAACGGCAAGGTCAACATTATCCCGGGCTGGGTCGAACCGGCCGACATGGAGGAATCGAAGCGGATCGCCGCCATGATCGGGATCAAAATCACTATGTTTCCTGACACCTCTGGTGTTCTTAATGGCCCGCTCACCGGTGAGTACAAGATGTTTCCCGATGGCGGAGCGACCATCGCCGAGATTAAGAGCAGCGGTGACTCCATCGGCACCCTGGCGCTCGGCGAGTGGTGTTCCGCAGACGCGGCCCGGCTGCTCGACACCAAATGCAAGGTGCCCTGCTCGGTGCTCGACATGCCGTTCGGCTTGAAAGCCACCGACCGTTTCGTCGACGCCCTGCGCCAGGTGGCCGGCACTACGGTTCCGGACGAACTCAGCGCCGAACGCGGCCAACTGGTCGACCTGATCTCCGATATGCATCAGTATTTCTACAAGAAGAAGGTGGCGCTGTTCGGCGACCCGGATCAGTTGATCGCCATGACCGAGTTCCTGGTCTCCATCGATATGTGTCCGATACATATCGTCACCGGTACGCCGGGCAAGAAGTTCGAACGCCGGATCAAGGAGATCACCGCGGAGATGGATCAGCCGGTCAACGTCAAGGCCGCCGGCGATATGTTCCTGCTGCACCAGTGGATCAAGAACGAGCCGGTGGACCTGCTGATCGGCAACACCTACGGCAAATACATCGCCCGTGACGAGGATATTCCTCTGGTTCGCTGGGGCTTTCCGATCCTCGATCGGCAGGGACACCAGTACTTCCCCACCGTCGGCTACAAAGGCGGGCTGCGGTTGCTCGAGAAGATCCTCGGCGTATTGCTCGACCGACTCGATCGCGACAATCCTGAGGAGAAGTTTGAACTGGTGTTCTAACCCGGCGCCGCTCTAGAACACTTACCATCTTCTGCCGCAATGACCCTTTAACTCGTCATTGCGGCACATTGCCGCCGCCATGCGATGCAGCGACCGGGGAAGCGGCCGGCAAAATCCAAGGAGGACTTGCGCGATGCAGAATACCAATCGCGAAACCGTAACCTGCTGCGGCGGGCCGGACCGCCACCCCGGCATGGTCCGGCTGCCGGTGGCCCCGCGCATCAACCACCGCATTCGTTTCGCCCCGCTCTCCGCCGACCGGGAAAACCATATAACGCCCCTGGATGCCGTACGGATCCTCGTCAATCTCAAGGAGCACGGCGCGCAAGCGCAAACCGTACTGCTCTATGGACCCGGAGATCCCCTGGCCGATATCGACTCGGCCCTGGAGACCATCTCCCGTGTGCGTTCCGGCTTCCCCGAAATCACGGTGGTGGTGCGAACCATCGGGGTGGACGGCGTCAAGTTTGCGGATAAGCTGAGCAAGGCTGGGGTCGAAGAGGTGGAAATGCCGATCGACGGCGTGGTGCCATCGGTGCTGGAGAACATTTATGCCTGGGTTCGACCCGGCTATAAGACGCTCAAGCTCTCGGAAGCCGTCGAGATCCTCTGCGGCGAACAGGCCCGCTCCATCCAGGCCTTCAAGGACGCCGGCATGAAAGTGCATATCATCACCACCCTCTACCCGACGGTGAACGACGATCATCTCGAGCAGCTGGCTAAAAAAGTTGCCGAATATGGTGCCGACGACATGACCCTGCACCCGTATGCGCCGGAACCGGGAGCGGATATCACTCTGCCCGCTCCCGATCCTGCCGATATCGACCGGCTGCTGGCAGTCATCGGCGAGGTACTGCCCGTGCGTAAAGGCCGACCGGCGACCTGCCTGCCGGCCACCGATGCGGCAGCTGCCGGCGCCCTGCCCAAACCGACCAAGCAACGACCCAATGTGGCGGTGGTTTCCACCAACGGCATGGATATCGACCTTCACCTCGGCCAGGCCCCTCAGATGCTGATTTACGGTCCGCGCGAAGACGGCCTTGCCTGCCTGCTGGAGAGCAGGCCGACACCGGATCCGGGAATCGGCGACCAGCGCTGGAACCTGTTGGCAGACAGCATCCCCGACTGTTTCGCGCTGCTTACGGCTAGCGCCGGCGACCGGCCGAGGCGCATCCTGAGCGAAAACGGCATTCAAATCCTCATATCCCAGGAGCAGATCGAAGGCGTAGTCGATTCGCTTTACGGGGGAGGAAAGAAAAAAGGGAAAGGGAAAAAATAGAACCAACCGTGCTCAGCAGTCACAGAGCGCGGCACATCCCATAACAGAAACGATTTCTTTACAATTCACTCAACACAATAAGGAAATGGTATAACTCATGGCTACTCCGGAAAGACAAATATTGGTTTGCCAAAGTTTTCGGGCGGGAGGCGATCCCAAGGGCATCTGCCATAAACAGACCGATGGTTTTTTGCAGTACATAGAAGAAGAGATTCTCGATCGCGGCCTGGACATGCAGGTGGTGGCGACCGGTTGCCTCAAGCAGTGCGAGGCGGGCCCGATCATGGTGGTGCAACCCGACAACTGGTGGTTCAAAGGGGTTGACAGCGAGGAGGCCATCGACACCATCCTCGACGGCCTCGAAGACGGTGAACCCGCGGCCGACTACGTCATCCCCTGATCCGCAATCATGACCGCTCGCGATCCGATCGTTCGACCCGCCCGGCCTCAGGATATCGAGGCGATGATCCCGCTACTCAAGAGTCTGTTCTCTGTAGAAGAGGACTTCAGTTTTGACGGCAAGCGTCAGGAGGCGGGTCTGAGGCAGCTGCTCGACACCGACAGCCTGGTTCTCGTGGCGGAACTCGAGGGAAGAGTCGTCGGCATGTGCAGCGGCCAGATCGTCATCTCCACCTCCGAAGGCGGCCCGGCGCTGCTGGTGGAGGATGTGGTCGTGGCCGGCGAAAACCGGGGACGCGGCATCGGCCGCATGCTGCTGCAGACGCTCGCCGACCGTGCGGCCGAGCGGGGCATTTCGCGTCTGCAGCTGCTCGCCGACCGCCACAACCATGCCGCCCTGGCATTCTACGCCGGGGCCGGCTGGCAGACCACCCAGCTCATCTGCCTGCGAACATACATTGAGTAAAGGTAACTGCTCACAGGGCACCAGATCTTTTCACGATCAGCCTGGCTTACGTATAACCACATACGCTACACCAAGCTGCTTGCGAAAACCTCCGGCACCCTGCAAGCAGTTACAAATACCGAGGTTTGTCAAACCAAGCGGTTTACCCCATGAGTAGTTACGAATAAAGGAGATATCATGCAGCCCATGCCGATTCAACCGATCCACAACATCGTCGAAATCTCCGACTGGCGCAACTTCTGGCAGGAAGGCGAGCAGTTTCTGGGCACCGCCACGCGCGGGCTGGCAAAACGCAGAAACGTCTTCACCCCCGAAATTATCTACAACATAACGGCCATGGCCATTGAAAAAACGATAATGGCCTATCTCATGAAAAACGGTGACCTGGCAGAGAACCACACCATGGCCGACCTGCTCACTGCCTTGAAGCGCCACCACGGGAACTTGCCGTTCGAACTGGCCAACAAGCTGCTCTATCTCGACACCTTCCAGGAAATCTGCGATATCGACACCTATCGACGAGAGGAACCGAGCTGGGAACAGGCGGAGGTCATTGTGACCATCGGCCGGGAGATACATGAATTTCTGCTTCCGCTGTTGAGCGATGGAGCACCGTGTTGAATTGTGAGGTTTGATTATGCCCGTACCGTTTCGGCCGCTTGGCCTTATCAAGGAGATGATCGAGGTTTCCGGTCTCGAGGTCACCTATGTCTACGACGATCTTGTTTTTATCGAACACAATGCCTTTCTTCTGCAGATGGGGGAGAGCGGCGAGGATGTGGCCGTCTGGTTTAACGTCGAATCCACCCAGTCCAGCCGGCCGGAACTGCTCAAGCGGCTGCAGCGGGCCGGCACGCCTTTGGGACTCAACATGCGCGAGGGAGGTAACTTCAGGATGCAACAGGAGGAAGGCGAGGAAAATCTGCAGCTGGAATTCCTTTAAAATTCTGGTCAACGTTCATTGGTTTGGCCGACGTTTGCTTGACCTGGTGAACGGTTGTAGATTTTGCTTGTTCTTTTCTGGAAATTTTGGTCCGTAACATGCAAAATTGAGATATCCAGCGCCCGTTGGTTGCGCCCAATTCCGTGCGACCGACCCGCCGAGCGTCACAACATCCCTGATTTACCGCCTCTTCTTTTTGCACCGCGCAAAGAGGCACAACGGCAACGGCCTGGCGCTGCTTCTCTTATCAATTCCACTACCTCAGGAGTGATCATGTTACGCGACTTGTCCCTGGCCGCCAAGGCCGCCTGCAGCAAAGAGGACCAGGAGTCCCTGATACCGATTGTCAAACAGCTCAGGGAGCTTGCGGAAGTTGCCAGCAAATCCGGGCACCTCGCTCTGGAAGGCGAATTGATGCGGATCAAAGACCCTTTCTTCAACCTCGGCATGCAGCTGATCATCGATCGGGTCGAGCCGGAAAACATCACCGATGTGCTCGATTCCGATATCTATTACAACGAATCCAACGGTCGGGAGACCTTGAAAAAAATCATCATCCGCGAGGGGCTGCTGCGGATCCAGGCGGGAGACACCCCCAGAAACGTCGAGATCTGCACCAAGATATTCCTGGGCAAGGTGGATAGGGAAGCCTGGAAACGGTAATCTTTTGGAAAGCGTCCATCAGCACTCCATCTTTGCACGATCAGGTTGGCGTGCATAGGGGGAGCTATAGCCCGCCAACCTGCTTGTGCAAATATGGAGCACTGCTGAACGTTTTCCCCCCAAGGAGCCTGTCGGATTATAGGCATTTTTGCTCAGATCGAGGCAAACTCGAAAAAATTACCGGAGGCATATAATCAATATTCCGAGGATAATTTTTTCGAGTTTAACGAAGACATGGGGAAAAAGGGCATAATCCGACAGGCTCCTAGCTATTTTCCAAGGGAGTAATTTTATCTCTTATTCGAACCTTAGATGCAAGGCTGGTTGCTCCTACCTGCCCAAAGCCTTACCGGTCGCTTGGCTTATCTGACGCCCTCTCGCTCTCTTTGGCAGCCGCCGCTTGCGACTCGAATCGGTATTTCTTGGCCAGATTCAACTGGAAAGCCTTGCTGTTCTCGCCGAAATAGACCGAACGGTGGGGAAAAGGAATCTCGATGCCTTTTTCGTCGAAGGCGAGCTTGATCCGGCGCAGGAATTCGCGGCCAACCTCCCACTGCCTGATAGGCTTGGTTTTGATCCGCCCCTTGATCACCACAGCGGAGTCGCCCAATTTATCCACCCCGAAAATCTCCGGCGCCTCCAAAATGAGCCGGCCGAATCTGGGTTCCTCCCGCATGGCGTCACCGACCTCCCGCATGGTCTCCACCACCCGGTCGGTGTTTTCCTTGTACGCCACGCCGATTTCGAAAACGTAGGCAGACCATTCGTTGGTCATGTTACTCAAGGTGGTGATGGTCCCGTTGGGGTAGATATGCACCACCCCGCCCTGGTCGCGGAGAATGGTGGTGCGGAAATTGATTTTCTCCACCAGGCCACCGGTTCCATTGATAATGGCCACATCCCCCACCCGAATCTGGTTTTCCAGGATGATGAAGAACCCGGCAATGATGTCGCGCACCAGACTCTGGGCGCCGAAACCGACCGCCACACCGGCAATCCCGGCACCGGCGATAAGCGGGCCGATCTCCACCCCGAGATCCTTGAGCAGCACCAGACCTATTGCTATCCACAGAGTCAGCAGGGCCGCCTTTCGCAGCAGGCGAGTGAGGGTCTCGATTCGTTTGCGCGACTCCGAAGGGGGTTCGCCGTCCTCCCTGCTCTCTCTGATGAGGTGCTTTTCAAGCCGCTCCAAGAGCTTGAGCAACACCTTCATGGCCAGCCAGGCCAGCACCAGGGTGACGAGGACCCGCAGAACGCCGGACAAAAGCACCTCCCAGTTGATGCCGCCCAGGAAGGTCTCGACTATTTTCACTACCTGTTTTTCCATGGGATGTCCCTTCGCTCACTGCTGTCAGTTTCCAGATTCTCACTCATTTTTCGCCGTAGATTCCGTCAATGTCAAGGAATCGATATGTTTTTTTACCGTGCGCCGATCCAGGCCGGTGACATTCGCCACCTCCCCATAGGTGCCGTGCCGCTGGTAGAGGAGCGCGCAATAGCCGGCCAGGATCTGCTGGGCGGTGAGGGTTCCGGAGCTCACCGCGTGAGCCAGCCGGCTTGCCGGATCGTCCCCAGTAACCGGCGGCCGCCAGGCATATTTGCCGCTTAGCATCGTTTGCCTCACACATTGTTCGAGTTCGCGGATATTGCCGGGCCAGGGGTAGCCCGCCGGCTGGCTGGTCGCTATCGTCTCATGCAGCCGCTCGGTCAGTTCCAGCGACTGCCGGCCGAGAATGCGCCGCACGGTCACCTCTAAGAGATCTCGCAGTTCCTCGGGACGCTCGGCCAGCCGCTTCCTGAGTGGCGGCACCTCGATGACGTCGGAGCAGAGCCGGTAATAGAAATCGTCGCGAAACTCACCGCCCTCGCGCAACATCTGCAGGTCCCGGTTGGTGGCGGCGATGACCCGCCCCTGAAACTTCTCGCTCTTGTGGCTGCCCACCGGGGTGAAGGTGCGTTCCTGGATAACCTGCAGCAGCTTGATCTGCACCGGAACCGCCACATCGCCGATCTCATCGAGAAAGATGGCTCCGCAGGGGCTGCACCGCGAGAAGATGCCGCGATGACTGTCGATGGCCCCGGTGAAGGCCCCCTTGCGATGGCCGAACAGCTCCGATTCGATGAGCTGCTCGGGGTACTGCGAGAGGTTGATGGCAACGAAGGCGCGGGCGAAACTCTCGCTGAAGGCGCCGGTTTTTTCGTTAAAGGGGATAAAGCCCGAGCGGCCGATGGCGGCGGCCGCCATGCCTTTGCCGGTGCCGGTCTCGCCGAGGATCATGGTGGAGAAATCTTCCATCCGATCCCAGAGGTAGCGGTCGTAGACGGCGATATCGCCGGTGAAGACGTTGTTCCACAACCGCCGCCGCAGCTCGATCACGCTTCGGCTCCTGCCGGCGATGATGCGGATGAAAAAGTAGGCCCGCCGCATCTGAAAGAAAAGCGCCAGGAATCTCCTGGCATCCCGGTCGGCAAAACCGTATCCTGAGAGCAGGGAAAGCAGATCGCCGGCAAATGACAGCGGGCAACATTCATCGCCCCGGCGCAACTGCTCCTGAATGTGGGCGTCGTAATCATCGCAGAAGAGGTGGAAGGCATGAAACAGCATGCCGTATTCCAAGAGCTGTCTCTCCTCCGCCGCCGGTTGGCTGCCGTCTCGGGCGATGCGCTCCCGGATGGCACCGATGGTCGCGCCGACTTTCTCCACCAACCGCGCCAGGACATCTTCGTCCGCGGAACCGGGCGCCAGCCCGGTGGCCTCCAGATCAAGTTCCGAACGAGTCCGGCCGAAGGGATTGGAGAAGATCGCCCCCCTCACTGTTCGCAAAAATTCGCGTTCCGCCGCCTGCATGTCGCCATCCTCCGCTCTAAACCTTTCACCGGTTGGGCCGAAAGCATATGAAACTTCCCGTCCAGAGAATGTATACGGCACGCGCACAAAATGTCAATGCAACCAGGGAAATGATCGGAGAAGAACTTCAAGATGCGGCGCTACCGGGAGTCCGGCAGCAGATTGGGACGGGAATGCGGCGTCGGCCAGGAGTTCCAGAAGCTCCTAGGAGCCTGATTCGCGGGAAATACCTTCCTCCCAGAATTGGCCGATCACCTGTTGCAACTCGACAAAGGGGAACGGTTTGAAAATCCAGCGATCCACCGCCCGCGACCGCATTTTCTTCCGAACCTTGTCCTGAGAGGCACCGGTCATCATAACGACAACGGTCTTATTGGAGATCGCCTTGATCCGTTCGGCCAATTCGCAACCATCCACCCGCGGCATTACCAGATCGCTCAATACCAGATCGTAGCGGTGCTCGGCCAGGTAGGCCATGGCGGTATCGCAGCTCCGGGCCGTGTCCACATGAAATCCCAGCAATTCAAGCATACCTCCGGCAATCTGCAGCATAATGCCTTCATCGTCCACCACCAGCGCCCTGGCGCCCTGAGGCAACTGTGCCGTCCGATCGGCCACCCCGCGCTCGTCTCTGGTGCCCACTACAGAAGTCATTGCTGCCTCGCATGTTGATTTTACTGTGTATTCCCAGACAATTGCCCCGCTAAAGGATTTCTTCGAGAAGAAGTCGCAGTTCCTTGAAACCAAACGGTTTGAAAATCCAACGGTCCACCGGACCGGGACCCGACTCCCGCAGGTATTCGGAATCCAGGCAGCCGGTCATGATCACCAGCCGGGTATCCCGCGACCGCGATTTGACCCAGCTTGCCAGTTCATATCCGTTCATCCCCGGCATCTTCAGGTCGGTCAGCACCAGGCGGTAGGTAGTGGTAGCCAGCAGATCCATGGCCTCTCGACTGCTGCCGACGGAATCGACCTGAAACCCCAGGGCATCGAGCATCATGGAGGCCAATGTCAGCACGTCGGCCTGATCGTCCACCACCAGGGCCGTAAACGAACCGCCGCCATAGACCGCCTTGCCGGCCCATGGTGCGTTTTTGATCATTTTTGCGGCTCGGTCCATTTCTCCGCCAGAAGGCATATCAAAAAAGAAAAGCATTGTAGAGGGAAGCGAGCGACCCTCAGGCTGCCTTCTCCCCCCTCCTGGAAAGCCATACGGTTGCGAGAATCGACCCCTTGCTCCCCGCCAACATTGCGGCGACAAAAACGATTTGCATCAACCTATCGCAACAAGCCTCCGGTTACACAATGAAACTATTTGCAGGAAAGGGCAATGCGGGAAAACCTCGGGCGAAGTAGGGGGAAAATTCTCTTACTCGGTGAATGAGTTCAGATAGGTCTGGAGATTGACCCGTTTGTTGGTCAGCCCCAGCCGGTGGCGGATCTGGAGTCGGTGATAGTCGACGGTGCTGGTCTCGACTCCCATGAGATCGGCGATCTCCTTGGTGGATCTGCCCTGGCGGATGTATGCCGCCACCCTGGTTTGGGTGGGCGTGAGCCGACCAGTCTCGATGGCAAACCGCCTGGCCAGCGGCGAGGCGATGTCGGTAAGACTCGTCTCGATCGATTCGAGCAGAGCGCGCTGATGCTTGCTCAGGTTACCCGCCGCCAGCTTGGCCAACTGCGGCCGAATCAACTCGTTGATATTGCAGAGCAGATTCTCCTGCAACCGGAGGCGCTCGCCGTCCCGTTGTTTGAGCAGTACCTGCAGGGCGGCATTGGTCTCCGCCAGCTCGGCCAGGCGGGCCTCGAGCTCCCGGGATTTTTCCCCGAGCGCCCACTGGGCGTTGGCGCGCGCCTCGACCTCCTGCTGCAGATCCAGGTGGGTTTGCCGCAATTCGCTGGAGCGTTCCCGAACGACGATCTCCAGATCGCGGTTGGCCCTGTCCAGCTTTTGCTCGCTGCGTTTACCAGCGGTGATGTCGATGAAGGTAGCGCCCAGTCGGTCGTCTCCCACCGGGAAAATCGACATCATGAAATATTTGCCCAGCTCTTTATGAAATCCTTCTACCTCGACGGGCTGGCCGGTGCGGAGAACCTGGCGCGCCGCCTCGAACCAGCCATCCTCGGTCTGGGGCCAGAGGCCGCGCAGGGTGTCGCCGACCGCCCGGTCGCGAGAGATGCCGGTAAACCGTTCGTAGGCGGAATTGATCTCCAGGATCCGGGCATCGTCCGGCTCCCCCGAAGCGGTATTTTCGACAAGCTCTACCAGCACTGCCGCACAGACCATTTCGTTGAACAACTGGCGGTATTTCCGCTCACTGTCGGCAAGGGCGGCTTCCGCCTTTTTTTTAGCGGCAATGTCGACCAGGGTGAGACGGTAGCCGCTCACCCCGCCAAGCTCACTGCGCACCGCCTGAATCTCTGCCCAAACCCAGCCCGGCGCCCCCTTGCTGCCCCCCAGGTGCAGCTCCAGCCCCTGCTTTTCGCCACTGTGTTCAACCTTGCGCAACGCGGCGAATAAGGCATCCTTACAATCCTCGTCCAGGTAGCGGCTAAAGCCTGAACGGAGGATTTTACCGCTCCGATTATGCAGGAGCTCGGCCCCGGCCCTATTGGCGCGAATCACCAGTCCATTAGCGTCCAGGTGCAGATAGCCGCAGGGCGCGAATTCATAGAGGTCGAAAAATTCCTGATGCAGCTCACTGAGCTCCTCCTGGGCCCGTTGCAGCTCCTCGTTCTGGATTTGCAGCTCTGTCTGGTTGATTCTCAGCTCGTGGATCAGTTTATGGAGATCGTCGGCCGATTCAGCCGCGGGCGCCGATTCGTGGCCCACCTGCTTTTCCGCTCGCCTGCGCAACCGGACCAGGCCGTCATCCGGCTTGCCGGTGTCTCGATCATCACGATCCATTTTCCGTCTCCTTTATGAATTGCAAAAGGAACCGGCTGGGCAACGCCGCGTCCGCACCGATGCCCCGTCCCCGCAAACTCCAAACACCCACATTTTTCGGGAGATTCAAGGACGAGGAATTAATCCGGAGTTCTTCTCCTTTCTCCACCGCGACCTGTAATTTGGCTCCCAATTCGCTACCTTTGAAGACCCCCTGGTTAACTTCCTCGATATCCATTCCGCCGATCTGTTCGGGTGCGATCCCCATCACCGCAACGAAGGCGGCATTGGCGAGCACGATCGTTCCATCCTTATCCAGTACCACCTGCGGCTCCGGTGTCAAATCGAAGACATCGCGCACCAGATGCCAGGCCTGGGACATCTCACGATTGCTGGCGCTTAGGTTTTTCTGGGCCTTTTTCTGTTCATCGATGGAGGAGAAGGTGAGCACCGCCCCATCGATGCGGTTATCGGTGGTGCGATAGGGAATGATGCGCATCTTGTACCACCTGTTGTCCATAGTTTCGACTTCGAGTTCCCGGGGGGTAAGGGTCCGCAGCACCGCGGCCAGGTCGTCGATCATCCCCTCGTGACGCAGGTTGCTGACCACATGCTGCAGGGGACGGCCGGTATCGGTCTGGATCAGGTTGATGATGGCTGTGGCCTGGGGGGTGAAGCGCCGGATCCGCATCTCGTTATCCACGAATACGGTGGCGATCTCCGTGCTGTTGAGCAGGTTGCGCATATCGTCATGGGCCGCGGACAGCTCCTCCACCTTGCTCTGCAGCTCGGCGTTGACGGTCTGCAGCTCCTCGTTGAGCGACTGCAGCTCCTCCTTGGACGTTTCCAGCTCTTCGTTGGTGCTCTGCAGCTCTTCGTTGGTCGGACTGCAGCTCCTCGTTGGTGGACTTCAGCTCCTCGTTGGAGGACTCCAGCTCCTCGATGGTGGTCTGGTGGCTCTCACGGGTATTTTGCAACTCTCTCTCCAGGCTGAGGATCCGAGCGGATTCGCGCTGCTCCTGCCCGTCCCCTGCGGTGTCGGTCTCGGGAGGCTGCTCGAACTCCTCGAACATCACCAACAGCCGGCCGGCCAGCTCCTTGGGGGAGTGCATCGGGTAGACGTGCAGGTTGATTGCCAGCCGGTTGTCGTTGTTGCGCACCTTCAGGTTGCGGCGAAGCACCGGTTGCCCAGACGACTTCGCCTGCCTCAGCGCCGAGGAAAGTTCGATACGCAGCCCGTCCCGGGCCATGTCCAGGATATTGTGGGTGGGCACCCCGCTCGGGGTTTCCAGATACTTGCCGATGCGCCCCTGAACGTAGAGCAGGACCCCCTTGCCGTCGACCAGTACGGCCACCGGAGCGAACCGCTCCAAGACCGCCTGCCGGGTCAACAGGCCGATATCGATCTTCGGCGTCTCGACAGCCGCTCCGGTACGCATCGTGCCCTGAACGTCCGCAGCGGTCGGCGAGCTGGGGAACTCGATCTGCCGCCGCAACCCCTGGGGAATCTCGCGCCGCCGGAAGATCTTCCATTTTTTGTTGATCGGCTCGAACATGGAGGAAAAACTGCCGATGGACTCCGAAGAGCCCAGCATCATAACCCCTTCCGGGTTCAAGGTGTAATGGAACAGCGGCAGGATCCTCTTCTGGATCTCGGTGTCCAGGTAGATGAGCAGGTTGCGGCAGCAGAGCAGATGCAGACGGGAAAACGGGGGATCCTTGATCAGATCCTGCACCGAAAATACGGCGCAATCCCTGATTTCCTTGGAGATCCGAAACATATCGCCCTCCTTGAGGAAGAAGCGCCGCAACCGTTCCGGACCGACCTCGGTGGCGATATTGGCGGCAAACCCTCCTTCCCTGGCCTTGTCGATGGCAATGCCGTCGATGTCGGTGCCAAAAAGCTGCACCTTGATCCTTCTGGGATTGGCGTTCAACACCTCTCGGATCACCATGGCCAGGGAATAGACCTCCTCGCCGGTGGAGCACCCGGGGATCCAGGCCCGGAACGTGGTGTCCTCGGGCATCTGCTTGAACATCTCCGGCAGGACGACGGTTTTCAGGACCTCGAACGATTCGGGATCGCGGAAAAAACTGGTGACGCCGATCAACAGCTCCCGGAACAGGGCATCCACCTCTTCTGGATTTTGCCGCATAAACTCCAGATACTTCTCCTGCTCGGTGATCTGATTGAGGCCCATGCGCCTGCTGATGCGGCGCAGCAACGTGTTGATCTTGTATTGGGAAAAATCATGGCCAACCCGGGCGCGCAGCACGGCGAAGATCGTCGCCAGCCATTCTTTCTGGCCGTCGGCCGCCGTGACTTTGGGCGCCAGCGCCAAATGCGGCTGGGAAAAATAATGCACGAGCCGCTTCGGCATCTCTTCCGGGGGCAGAACCATATCGATGATGCCGGTGGTTATGGCGCTGTGGGGCATGCCGTCATAGGCGGCCGATTCCTCGGTCTGCACCAGCACCAGGCCCTCGCCCGCTTTGATTTCCTTCACCCCCAGGGTGCCGTCGGTGCCGGTGCCGGAAAGGATCACGCCCACGGCCCATTGGCCCTGGTCGCGGGCCAGGGATTTGAGGAAGGTATCGATCGTTAAAAAGGGATGTTTGTCGCCGATCTCAGTCAGCTCGATTGCTCCGTCGCAAAGCCCGAGAACCCTGTCCGAAGGTACCACATAGACATGATCGGGTTGCAGTCGCTCTTTGTCCCGAGCGGCCGTCACCGGCACGGGGGTTACCCGCTGCAGCAGATCGGGCATCATGGTCGGCTGTTTCGGCGTCATGTGGACGTTGACGATATAGGCCATGCCGCTCTTTTCCGGCACCGCGCCGAAAAAGGCCTTGAGCGCCTCCAGACCGCCGGCGGAGGCGCCGATGCCGACCACCGGGAAGCCGTCTGTCTCGGTATCGTTGGTACGCTGAGCCTTGCCCCGGTTCCCCGGACGGGTTGTCTTTTTCATGGGCGTGTCACCTCTGTGGGCAGGTTGCCTTCAATAAGACTCGCCGCCACCTGAGCACACAGTATATCGAATCGCGGCGGCGGTAAGCCCCAAGGCAATCTTTTCTCTTTGTTTTTTTCATCGAAGCGGGCGTACTGCAGCCGCCGGAACTCCTGCCAGGTCACCGGGGCCGCGTATCGAGCCTCGGCAAGGCGTCGTCATGCTGCTCAGCCGCCGCCCTTTTTCATGTCCTTTGCCAGGTCCGGATAGAGTTTTTCCACACATTGCGGGCAGATGGAATGGGTAAACTTGGCCTCCGAGCGATCTTCGATATATTGTTCCAGCACCACCCATCCCCCCTCGTTGTCCGGAGCGCTGCCTTGCAACCGCACCCTCTTGCAATTGGAACAGATCGGTAGCAGGCCCTCGAGTTTATTTATGTGCGAGAGCGCCCCTTCGAGCTCGGCGATCTTTTGCTGCAAGGCCTTTTCATTTTTATCGAGGGCAATAACCATGGCATTGAAGGCTTTCGAGAAGTCTCCCATAAAATCGACCCGTTGCCCGTAATCTCCACGGGCCACCTGCTCGGCCTGCCAGGTGAGGTGAACAAGGCGCGAGTGCAGCTCCTTGAACGGCGAGGCCAGGTAGTTGTCACGGCGCAGTTTCGGAAGATTTTGCAGTTCGCCTTTGGACAGCGGCAGGATGAAATCATGGATCTCCGCCACGAAATCGATCAGCCGGTTTATCCGCTCGGCGAGTCGCCGCGACTCTGCTTCCAGCCCCTCGAGTTCCACTTTTTGCGGGAGCCGGCCCGTGAGAAGCTCGTCGAGCCTGGCTGATATATCTCGGCTCATTTGCCGCTCTCCTTTCTGGTGACGTCGAACCGACAGACCCGGTCGCCGCTGGCCCAGCAGTCGATCTCTCTGGCATCAAACGGCTCTCCTGTATATTCCTCGAGAATGCCGGCGATAAACCCTTCGTCGTACTGACAGACCACCTCGCCGGAGAAAGGCAGGCCGGAACAGTCGAGATCCTCGGCCACGGTAAGGGTGAACGACATCGCATGCAGATCGGCTTTTTCCACCCGGAGTATGCCGATTCTCTCCCTCTGCAGGACCTGCTGCAACTTGGCGATGAACCGCTGAAAATCAAGATCAGCCGGCATCATGTTGCGACAAAACGCCATGCCGGCGGCCCTGCCCGCTGCCACGATGATCTCCGAGGCCGCTTCGTTCCCCAGTCGGGCAAGCAGGGCGTCCCGGAAGGTGTATTGCATCAAGCGATAGGCCCATACCGGCAGATCCGGTCCCAGGTTGGCCCTGCCGCTGTCGATATCGCCCAGGCCGCTCCATGCGAACCCGCGCTCTTGGCTCGTTTCGTGCCTCATCATACCTCTCCTTTTACTTAAGGTAACTGTACCGAACTCAACTTATTACTGTATTTTCTAACAATTTCCAACCTCTCAAAACTCATCGAGGCGCTATGGCACTTCAGCGCGCCTCCACCGCCGGCCCAGGATTGCAAGAAAAGCGAGTCTGAAAACAATCGTCCAAGTAACGGAATACAAAGGAGTATCGGAAATTGGTCTTGACAATCTTGAGCGTCTGTTCAATATTGCTGAGCGGATGTTCAATGTCGGGATACTACGGTGTCGGAAACATTCCGGCAGCAGGTCTTACGAGGTAGCTCATGGCAGAAACAGAGGCTGTAACAGCACAAGGCGCAACGATAAACACCCGGCAAAAACTCATTGCCGCAACCGAGCGGCTGCTTCGCCGCGACGGCCTGGCCCGGGTCACCACCAGGAAAATAGCCCAGGAGGCCGGGGTGGCCGAAGGTGCGCTCTATCACCATTTCAAGGACAAGGCGGAGCTGGTGCACGCGGTGGTCCAGCAGAGCATGGGAGACTTTCGCAAGGTGCTGGAGAATTTGCCGCTGCTTGTCGGCCAGAGAACCGTGCGCGAGAACCTGGAACATACGCTGATTGCCGCCTATGAAACCCATTACCGGATCGTGCCCATCGTCTGCTCGCTCTACGCCGACCACAAGCTGCTCGCCCGCACCCGTGAAATCGTCAACGAGCGGGCAATCGGCCCCGAATGTTCC
Source organism: uncultured delta proteobacterium (assembly GCA_963745265.1). Classification (GTDB taxonomy): domain Bacteria; phylum Desulfobacterota; class Desulfobulbia; order Desulfobulbales; family Desulfocapsaceae; genus Desulfopila. The sequence continues at coordinate 82,986 of CAVUXQ010000020.1, read as the reverse complement.
GCCTCCGTGCTGGCCGCTTACCTCCAGGCCGAACAGCGCCTGGGGCGGGTCAACGCTGGTATCAACGCTCAGGCCGCCGCCGAGATGCTGCTCTCCGACAGCTTTCATAAGGCCATGCTCGACCGCTTCCTGCTCCGGGAAGTCACCGCCGACTCGACGCGAATGCAACTTCGGGAAACGGTGCAGATCCTCCTTTCGGGGATCGATCCGCGACCTTCAGATATTAACCTCGTCCCCTTAACTGGAAACTGACATGAAGAAATGGTTGTCACTTAGCGCCGCCATCGCCGGAGCGGCGACGATGGTGCTGGCCGGCTGTACGCTCGGTCCGAATTTCAAGTCCCCCGCCGCCCCCGGCGTCTCGAGGTATACCGCTTCCAAGCTGCCGAAGCAGACGATTGCGACCGCTACCGAGGACGGAGCCGCCCAGCAGCTCGATTTCAACCGGCAACTCTCTGCCCAGTGGTGGAACATGTTCCACTCGCCGCAGCTTGGCGCCCTGATCGCCCAAGGCATCAAACAAAACCCATCGCTTACGGCAGCAAGAGCCGCCGTTGAAGAAGCCCAGGAAAACCTGCGGGCCGCCGGCGGCAATCTTCTCTACCCAAATGTCGACGCCAGCCTCTCCGCTTCCCGTCAGAAGGTCTCCGCGGCCGCATCCAGGGTGAATGACACCTACAATCTGCTGGGCGCCTCGGTCAGCGTCTCCTACACCCTGGATCTGTTCGGCGGCTCCCGACGGCAGCTCGAAGGACTGGCAGCCCAGGTCGATTACCAGAGATACCGCTATGAGGCGGCCTATCTGAACTTGACCGCCAACCTGGTCACCACCGCCATCCAGGAGGCCTCGCTGCGGGCCCAGATCGCCGCCACGGACGAGATCGTCGCCGCCGAGCAACGCCAGCTCGACCTGATCAAGCGGCAATTCGAACTCGGCGCGGTGCCCAAAACCTCGGTGCTCTCCCAGCAGACCGAGTTGGCCAAGACCCGGGCCACTCTCTCTCCGCTGCAAAAGCAACTGGCGTCTACCCGCCATGCCCTGGCGGCGCTCGCCGGGCAACTTCCCGGTGAAGGGGGGCTACCGACATTTACGCTGAAATCCCTGCACCTGCCCGAAAACCTGCCAGTCAGCCTGCCATCGGCCCTGGTTCGGCAGCGTCCGGACATCCTCGCCAGCGAGGCCCTGTTCCACCAGGCGGCCGCGGCGGTCGGAGTGGCCACCGCCAACCTCTATCCCAACGTCACCCTCAGTGCCGGTTTCGGGGGCCAGTCCTCCTCGCTCAGCGACTTGTTCGACAGCAACAACACGATATGGAACATCGGTGCGGGACTGCTGCAGCCGGTTTTCCATGGCGGAGAGCTCAAGGCCAAACAACGGGCCGCCATCGACGCCTACACCCAGGCCGGAGCCCAATATAGACAGACAGTGCTCCAGGCCTTCCAGAACGTCGCCGACGTGCTGCGGGCGCTTGATACCGACGCCCAGGCCTTAAAAGACCAGGCCGAGGCGGAAACCGCCGCCAAGGCGACGCTCGATCTCACCCGAGCGCCAGTTCCAACTCGGGGCGGTGAGCTATCTGACCCTTTTAGTGGCCCAGCGCGATTACCAGCAGGGACGCATTGGGCTCATTACCGCCCGGGCCCAGCGCTATGCCGATACGGCGGCGCTCTTCCAGGCGCTGGGCGGAGGCTGGTGGAACCGCCCGGCGCAGGCCACGGATACCGCTGGTGGAGCCGCCACCGAGCCGAAGACCAACAGTGCCACCGAAAAAGGATGATTTCTATTTTTAGAGAGGTTTTGCAATGACCAAGCGTATGATCATTATGCTGATTCTCGTCGGGCTGCTGTTTGGCGGGATATTCGGCTTTCAGGAATTCAAGTCGTCCATGATACAGAAATACATGGCGTCACGGGGCATTCCGCCGCAGACGGTGTCGACCACCAGCGCCAGTGCCCACCCCTGGCAGCGCTCGCTCGAGGCGGTGGGCTCGCTGCAGGCCGTGCGCGGCTCCGATCTTGCCCCGGAGGTGAGCGGTCTGGTTGCCGAGATCAACTTCAAATCGGGCCAGGAAGTCAAGAAAGGCGATATGCTCATCGAGCTGGACGCCAGCGCCGACCTGGCCAAGCTCGCGGCCCTGAGGGCCACCGCGCGAACTGGCCAAATCCACCTACAACGCGACCTCGCAGCAGTTCAAGGAGCACGCCGTCAGCAAGGCGACGCTCGATACCGACAAGGCCAACCTGAAAAACGCCAAGGCCCAGGTGGCCGAACAAAAGGCCATGGCCGAAAAAAAATATATCCGAGCGCCCTTTACCGGCCGACTCGGCATCCGGGCGGTGGATATCGGTCAGTATCTCAATGCCGGCGACAAGATCGTCACTTTGCAGTCGCTGGACCCGATCTATGTCGACTTTTATCTGCCCCAACGTTCGCTCAACGAAATTCAAAAGGGGCAGAGGTGCAGGTTATATCCGATGCCTATGCCGGCAAGACCTTTACCGGCACGATCTCGGCGATCAACCCGAAAGTGGATCCCGATACCCGTAACGTCCAGGTCCGGGCCACGATCAAAAATCCCGATCATCTCCTTTTGCCTGGAATGTTCGTCACCACCGATATCGAGGTCGGAGAGCCGAAGTCCGAAATCACCCTGCCCCAGACCGCCATTTCCTTCAATCCCTACGGCAACCTGGTGTATCTGGTCAAAAAACAGGGCGAGGGCAAAAACGGCAAACCGCAGCTGGTGGCCGAGCAGAAATTCGTCACCACCGGCGCCACCCGGGGCGACCAGATCGCGGTCCTGAGCGGGTTAAGCCCGGAGATACCGTGGTGACCGCGGGCCAGCTCAAACTGCATAACGGCACACCGGTACTGATCAACAACGATATCCAACCGTCCGACAATCCGGCTCCGACACCCAAGGACGAATAAACGGGAGTTCAAGATGAAGTTTACCGATATTTTCATCCGTCGGCCGGTACTGGCGACGGTTGTCAGTCTGTTTATCCTGGTGCTCGGGTTGCGCTCCATCGGCATGCTGCCGGTGCTGCAATACCCGCGCACGGAAAACGCCGTGATCACCGTGACCACGGCCTACACCGGCGCCAACGCCGATCTGGTCGCCGGGTTCATTACCACGCCGCTGGAAAATTCGATCGCCCAGGCCAACGGCATCGATTACATGACCTCCACGTGCACCCAGGGGCTGAGCACCATCACCGCCAAGCTCGAACTCAACGCCGATGTCAACCGGGCGCTGACCGAAATCAACACCAAGGTCAACGCGGTGCGCAACCAGCTGCCCCCGGATTCGCAACAATCGGTTTTGAACGTGCAAGATGGGCCAGACCATCGACGCCATGTATATCGGCTTCAACTGCCAAGGTGCTGACTTCGAACAAGATCACCGATTATTTGATTCGGGTGGTGCAACCCAAACTGCAGGCCATTGAGGGGGTGCAGACGGCGGAGATCCTCGGCAAGAAGCTGTTTGCGATGCGCGCCTGGCTCAACCCCAAAAAGCTTGCCGCCTACAACCTCACGGCCAGCGATGTCTGGAGCGCGCTCGGCAAAAACGACTACCTCGCCGCTGTGGGCCGCACCAAGGGACAGATGGTACAGGTCAACCTCACCGCCTCCACCAGCCTGCATTCGCTCGATGACTTCCGCAACCTGATCATCAAGCAGCAGAACGGCGCGGTGGTCCGCCTGCAAGACGTGGCCAACGTCACCCTCGGTTCCGACGACTACGACACCCAGGTGGCCTTCGACGGCCAGAAGGCGGTCTATATCGGCATCAAAGTGACGCCTTCCTCCAACCTGCTCGATGTGATCAAACGGGTTCGCGACACCTTCCCCGGTATCCAGAAGCAGTTCCCCGAAGGCATCAACGGCCAGATCGTCTACGATTCCACCAAGTTCGTCAACAGCTCCATCACCGAGGTGGAACACACCCTGATCGAGGCCCTGCTGATCGTTACCCTGGTGGTCTTTCTCTTTCTGGGCTCGGTGCGCTCGGTGCTGATTCCGGTTATCGCCATCCCGCTTTCGCTGGTCGGCGCCTTCACCATCATGCTGGCGCTCAATTTCTCGATCAACCTTCTGACCTTGCTCGCCCTGGTGCTGGCCATCGGCCTGGTGGTCGACGACGCCATCATCGTGGTCGAAAACGTCAACCGCCACCTCGAGGAAGGGGCCAAACCCATGCAGGCCGCCATTGTCGCGGCCCGCGAGCTGGCCAACCCGATCATCGTCATGACCGTGGTGCTGGTGGCAGTCTACATTCCCATCGGTTTTATGGGCGGGCTGACCGGCGCGCTCTTCACCGAGTTCGCCTTTACCCTGGTGGCGGCGGTCACCATTTCGGGAATCGTGGCGCTTACCCTCTCGCCGATGATGTGCTCGCGGCTGCTCAAACCCCACGACCCCAACCAGAAGGGCTGGCAGGCCCGGTTCGTGGTCTATCTCGACCGCCAGTTCGACAAACTGCACCGCTGGTACCAGCGGCGGCTGCACGGCACCCTCAACTATGTGCCGGTCACCATGGTCTTTGCCCTGATCATTCTCGGCAGCATCTATTTTCTCTATAACAACGCCAAATCCGAACTGGCCCCGCAGGAAGACCAGGGCGTCATCATCACCGCCTCCACCGCGGCGCCCAACGCCACCCTCAAACAGCGGCAGCTCTATTCGACCGCGGTGTACAAGACCTTTGTGCAGCATTCGGAGACCGACCATGTCTTCCAGCTCGACATGCCGGGGACGTCCATCGCCGGTATGGTGTTCACGCCCTGGGATAAGCGGAAGCTGACCACCAACGACCTGCAGCCCGTAATTCAGCAGGAGTTGGGCCGGATCGCCGGCGTGCGGGTGGTGGCATTCCAGCCGCCGCCGCTGCCCGGCAGCCAGGGTCTGCCGATCCAGTTCGTGATTCAGACCACCGACCCCTTCAAGCGACTCAACCAGGTGGCGAGCAAGTTTTTGCTCGACGCCCAGAAGAGCGGCATGTTCATGTTCCTCGATAGCGACCTCAAGTACGACTTGCCGCAGTCCGAGGTGGATATCGACCGTAACCTGACCGCCCAGCTCGGGCTCTCCATGAACGATGTCGGCAGCGCACTCTCCTCCATGCTGGGCGGCGGCTACGTCAACTATTTCAGTCTCGACGGCCGCTCGTATAAGGTGATTCCCCAGGTGCAGCAGCGCTACCGGCTCAATACCAGCCAGCTGCAAAATTACTATATCAAGAGTTCGAGCGGCAAGGCGATCCCGCTTTCCACCGTGGCGCACATCACCAACACGGTGGTGCCGGAATCACTCAACCATTTCCAGCAGCAGAACGCGGCCACCGTCTCCGGCGTCGCGCTTCCCGGGGTGACCCAGGGCCAGGCGCTCGGGTACCTCCAGCAGCTGGCGAAAACCTCGCTGCCCTCCGGATACTCGGTGAACTACGCGGGTCCGTCGCGTCAGTTCATGCAGGAATCCAGCGCCTTGATGGTGACCTTCTTCTTTGCGCTGATCATCATCTTCCTGGCCCTGGCCGCCCAGTTCGAGAGCTTCAGGGACCCGATCATCATTCTGGTCACCGTACCGCTTTCAATCTGCGGCGCCTTGATATTCATCAGTCTGGGTGTGGGCGGCGCCAGCCTCAATATCTACACCGAGGTCGGCCTGGTCACCTTGATCGGTCTGATCAGCAAGCACGGCATCCTGATCGTCGAGTTCGCCAACAACCTGCAAAAACAGGGGCACAGCAAGCGTGAAGCGATCGAAGAGGCGGCGGCCATCCGGCTGCGACCGATCCTGATGACCACCGCCGCCATGGTTCTCGGCGTGGTGCCGCTCATCGTGGCCACCGGTGCCGGCGCCATCAGCCGCTACAACCTGGGGCTGGTGATCGCTTCCGGTCTTTCCATCGGCACCCTGTTCACCCTGTTCGTGGTGCCGGCGATGTATATGATGCTGGCGGCGGAACATGCCGCCCAAAAGGTCTCCGAGCCCGAGACCGCTCAGCTTACGGCCGGTTCCATCTCCTCCTGATCGGCCGATGGCCGGGCACCGTCTCAAAGACGGTGTCCGGCCTACCCTTTCTTTACCCCACCGTTTACTCAACCCCTGGGCAGACTCCCCCAGATACACGCCCGCTCCCCCCAAAAGACGAAAGCCCCGGAAACCTTTTCAGGCATCCAGGGCTTGAGTTGCATCACACGTGTCGCCAAGATGGGAGATTTCTTCCGGTTCAGATTACGGAGAGGAAGCTCGTCTGCTTGCTATGAACAGGTGTGGAAATGCTCTATAAGGGAATCGTCAGCTCCTCATCCATTGATGGGACCAACCGGGAGTACCGACCGGCCATAGAGAGCCCCCAGAATTCCGGCAGCGGTAAGATAGAGCGCCAACAGACCGTCTATCATGCCCAGGTAACCGGCATATACGATGAGCTTGGCATTGCCGGCTAAACCGAGATCGAGCAGGACGAATACCGCGAGAAGCACCGCCAGGGTCAAAATGACCGCCCTGTTGGTGACGAAGGTGGCGAAAAAGATGATTGCGGTAAAGATGGTGTACGCAATCAGGAAGATCATCAGGGTATTGGCGTCGAGCGTGAACCACTTCATCGCGCAGCCAAAATTAATCAATCCCCAGGTGGCCCAGAACATTCCATAAATTCCGAAAACCAACGCTGTGAAGAGTTCGTTTTTCTTAAATCCGTTCAGACATGCAAACCAATGAATCAAAGCCGTTATCAAGGAGAGGGGTATCAGCACGCTTATCGCGTTGGGACCGACCAGACCGGCATTGAGGAAGCTGAGGGTGAATAAAGCGATACCAAAACTTGCCAGACCTACAGTGGAAGGATCAGCTATTGCATCGTTGACAACATTGAAAATATTTTCTTGTGCCATTTTTTCTTCTCCATACTTCAAATTGAGTTTACATGCCCCCTTGTTTATAATCCCCCGAGGCCGCTTTAGAAGACATCAAACTCCGTTCGTAATACCTCACCTCCTTGTTTCTTCAGTCTCTGCAACCGGCACCAACACGACTAGGGGGTGTCGGCAAACGACTGTAGGATTTTGAAAGGCTCCCGCCGGCAATAGATGCCACCTTTCCCAAAACTTCTGCATCACCAAGGCCCAGGAATGAAGAGGTTCTGCCGATTTTCATAAATTATGAAAAACTAGACACATCCACCAGGAACAAGCCTCGATGACTTTCACAGCCTATCCCATCGATTTTGTCACTGCAACCATTTTTCAGTGATTCGTTAACATAATTGCAAGATCTAATCGTATTTCCCGCAGTTCCGGCAGGTGGTAATTTATCTTTTAGGGCTATGCACTTGACTCAACCGCATACTACAGGTTGTGTTATTATCAACATGGTTAATGGTCATGAATTTTATTCATAATATTGGGCAGATAGGTGTATTACATGTCATTAATCGCCTTGACACTTTCCATAACTTTCCGAAATTATATAACATGTCGCCGAGTGCTCTTTGGCGACCTGTCGTATCCTGCCACGCTATATATAGAGGCAGGTTGAGTCAAGTGCATAGCCCCGTTATCTTTTTTAACTATTGTTTTACCTCCCTAACAAATTATTTTGAACCTTATTCCTGTGCCGGTCATCGCCTCAGCCAGAGCGATGATGGGGATAAAGGTAAGCGTTCACCGCTTGATCCCGGTCAACGGTTATTGCCCGATCCTCTCCTGCCGCCAGGGATCCTCGACACTTTTGCACCCTTGCTACAATTTTGTGCCGCATGCGACACAGGCCGCCTCTGTCGCCCGCTGCGGCGGATTTTCCCCAACTCCCCGGCCCCCTGTTTATCCTACTGATTTATCGTGATGTTTTTATAAGTCACCCGATTGGCACACTGGTTGCTCTATCCCTGCCAGATGATTCGTCAAGATGACACTGCCACAGGCCGCATAAATCCGGAATCCCGGTGCCGCGCCGCTGGCGACAACGATATCGACCAGGGAACACGTCATGGAACCAGCCAGAATTCTAGAAGAACGACAGTCCCAGATCCACCGCAAAGGGGAGAGCCCTTTCTCCATGGAATGCAACAAGGACAGCCTCGCCGGCGCCGTCAGCCAGCGCGCCTGCGTTTTTTGCGGCTCGCGGGTGGTGCTCTACCCTATCGCCGACGCCGTCCATCTGGTCCACGGGCCCATCGGTTGCGCCGTCTATACCTGGGATATCAGGGGTGCGCTCTCCTCCGGCCCGGAACTCCACCGGCTCTCGTTTTCCACCGACTTGCAAGAGATGGACGTCATCTTCGGGGGAGAGCCGAAACTCTACAAGGCCTTGGTGGAACTGATCGACAGACACCAGCCCAAGGCGGCCTTCGTCTACTCCACCTGCATCGTCGGCATCATCGGTGACGACCTGCAGGCAGTCTGCCGCCGGGTGGAAAAGGAGAAAGGCATCCCGGTGCTGCCGGTGATGTCCGAGGGGTTCAAAGGCAACAAACGCGCCGGGTACCAGGCAGCCTGCAACGCCCTTTCCCGACTGGTTGGTACCGGAGATACCGATGGCATATCCAAGCACAGCATCAACATCCTCGGCGATTTCAACCTGGCCGGTGAAATCTGGCTTATCCGCGAATACTTCCAGCGGATCGGGGTCGAGGTGGTGGCCAACATCACCGGCGACGGTCGCATCGGCGATATCCAGCGAGCCCACGGCGCCGCCCTGAACGTGGTGCAGTGCTCCGGGGCCACCATGGACCTCGCCAAGATGATGAAGGAGCGGTACGGCATCCCCCATATCCGGGTCTCTTATTTCGGTATCGAGGACATGGCCGAATCCCTCTACGAAGTTGCCCGCCACTTCGGCGAGCCAGAGATGATGGAAAAAGCCAAAACCGTGGTCAAGGAGGAGTTGCTCACCTTGCTGCCGGAGCTGCAGAAATACAAAGAGGCGCTCGCCGGGAAAAAGGCCGCCATCTACGTCGGCGGCGCCTTCAAGGCCTTCTCCCTGGTCAAGGCCTTTCGGCTGCTGGATATGAAGGTGGTGATGGTCGGCTCCCAGACCGGCACCAAGGAAGACTACGAAGAACTCCAGGAGATCACCGACGAGGGCACGATTATCGTCGACGACGCCAACCCGCTCGAGCTCTCCGCTTTCATGCGCGAAAAAGATGTGGACATCTTCGTCGGCGGCGTCAAGGAGCGCCCCATAGCCTATAAGCTCGGGGTCGCCTTCTGCGACCACAACCATGAACGTAAAGAGATGCTCGCCGGCTTTCGCGGCATGCTCAACTTCGCAAAAGAAGTCTACGGCTCGGTGATGAGCCCGGTCTGGCAGTTCGTACCGAGAAGAACCGAGGAGGACAGAATATGACCACCATGCCCAACTATATATCGACCACCAACGCCTGCAAGCTGTGCAAACCGCTGGGGGCGTCCATCGCCTTTCGCGGCATCGAAGGGGCGGTTCCCTTTCTGCACGGCTCCCAGGGGTGCGCCACCTACATGCGACGCTACATCATCAGCCACTTTAACGAGCCGATCGATATCGCCAGTTCCTCGCTTGGAGAAAAGCACGCGGTCTATGGCGGGGCGGCCAACCTCAAGTTGGGCCTGAAAAACGTGACCTCAAAGTACGAGCCGCTCCTGATCGGGGTGGCCACCACCTGCCTCACCGAGACCATCGGCGACGACGTACCGATGATCCTCCAGGAATACCGCGAAGAGTTCGATCCCGATGGTACTGGGCCAATGATTGTCCAGGTCTCGACACCCAGCTATAGCGGCACCCATATGGAAGGTTTTCACGCCGCGGTTCGGGCGGTGGTGGAGCAACTCTGTGAGGGCGGGGAGCCAGGCGACACCATCAACCTGCTCCCCGGCTTTCTCTCTGCGGCCGATTTGCGCTACCTCAAAAAGCTGATGGCGGAGTATGAGCTTAATGCCACCGTCCTGCCGGATTACTCTGAGACCCTGGACGGCGAGGCGCTCAACGAATACCCGCTGATTCCCGCGGGCGGTACGCCGCTGGCGGCAATTCGCGCCATGGGAGGCGCCCGGATGACGCTTGAATGCGGGCATACCCTGCCTAAAGAGAGCGCCGGCACCTCGCTGGCCGAAAAATTCGACGTGCCGCTCACCCGACTCGGCGCGCCCATCGGTATCCGGGAAACCGATCGATTCATGGCGGCTCTCGCCTCCGCCACCGGAATGAAAATGCCGGAAAAATACCGAAGCGCCCGGGGACGGCTGGTCGACGCCATGGTCGACGGTCACAAGTATGTGTTCGGCAAACGGGCGGTGGTCTACGGCGAGGAAGACCTGGTGGTCGGCCTCACCGCGCTGCTGGCCGAGATCGGCGTCAAGCCCGTGCTCTGCGCCTCCGGGGGCAAGAGTGGCAGGCTCAAGGAGAGTATCGCCACGGTGCTTGCGGGCTTGGGTTGCGAGATGCCGGAGGTCCACGAAAATGTCGATTTCTTCGATATCGAGGAGCGGGCCGAGCAACTTGCCATCGACCTGCTCATGGGCCACTCCAAGGGCTACGGCTTCGCCCGGCGCCACAACATCCCGCTCATCCGGGTCGGCTTCCCGATTCATGACCGGGTCGGCGGGCAGCGACTGCTGCATGTGGGGTATCACGGGGCCCAGCAGCTGTTCGATGCTGTCTGCAACGCCATGATCGCCAAGAAGCAGGACGACTCGGAGGTGGGCTACACCTACATGTAAGCGGTTGCCCAATACAAATATTTTCTACGTAGGAATTCGTCATCATGGAACATATAACCAGAGAAGCGTTTGACCGACACCCCTGTTTCAATCCGGACGCCAAAGGAAAATACGGCCGGGTTCACCTGCCGGTGGCCCCGAAATGCAATATCAAGTGCAACTTCTGCGACCGAAAATACGACTGTGTTAACGAATCACGGCCCGGCGTCACCTCTACCATCCTCAGCCCCGCTCAGGCAAAACTCTATATGGAGAAGGTGCTGGCCAAGGAACCGCGGATCACCGTCGCCGGCATTGCCGGCCCCGGCGACCCCTTTGCCAACGGCAACGAGACCATGGCCACTTTGCGGATGCTGCGCAGCAATTTCCCGGACCTGTTGCTCTGCGTTTCTTCCAACGGTATGGGTATCGAACCGTATATCGCTGAATTGGCAGCTCTTAAAGTAAGCCATGTGACCATCACTGTCTGTGCCGTCGATCCCGAGATCGCCGCCAAAATCTATAGCTGGGTAAAAGACGGCAACGTGGTCTATCGCGGCCTGAAAGGGGCAAGTCTCTTGCTCGAACGCCAGCAAAATGCCATTCGGCTGCTCAAGCAGTATGGGGTCACGGTGAAAGTCAACTGTATCGTCATCCCAGGGGTCAACGATCATCATGTGTTGGACGTTGCAGCCACCGTAAAAGGGTTAGGCGCCGACCTGCTCAACTGCATGGCCCTGTTCCCCAACGTCAACACTCCGTTTGGAAGTCTCGAACAACCCAGTCCCCAGACCATGGAAACAATACGGAGTGGGGCCGAACAGTATCTGCCGCAGATGCGCCACTGTACCCGCTGCCGCGCCGATGCCGTCGGCCTGCTCGGGGAGGCAAACGACCGGACCGAGGAATTCCGCGGCTGTCTCAGCAGCTGCGCCTCGACGGAAATTCCCCGTCATGAGCAGCGCCCCTATGTAGCGGTGGCGACCCGGGAAGGCGTACTGGTCAACCAACATCTGGGAGAGGCAAAGAGTTTTGAGATCTGGGCCGAAGAAAACGGCAGCTACAAAAAAGTGACCGAACGCGCCGCTCCGGCCACCGGCGGCGGTATCCGCCGATGGCACCGGCTGGCACAGATCCTCGACGATTGTCGGGCCGTACTGATCAGCGGTATCGGCGATACGCCGCTCGATATTCTGATGAAATCCGGTGTCGAACCGATAGAGGCTTCCGGCTTCATCGAGGAAGCCCTGGCCACCGTCTATTCCGGCCGGCCCGCCTCGGTTCTCAAGGGACGGCGCAAATCCTGCGCCTCCGGCGGCTGTCAGGGAACCGGCGGGGGGTGCGGCTGAGGGGCACTCAGTCGTCACATCCCGCCCCAGTAAAGAGCCACTCCCGAAGCGGGATCTCGAACCGTATGCCTCCGGGTTTGAGATTCCGCTTTTTTCGTAAACATACGTCAGCACCCCATCATGGCACGTTCTACCTGTCGAGCAAAGTAATACCCTCTGCCCACAGACAGATTGCGCAACTTTCTTTGCTTCGATTTAAAGAAGCATTCGCCGCAGAATACCGTCTGATACAAATTTATTTCCTCTCCCTGCTGACGTTCTCCCTTACCAGCATCTAAGATGCGCGCCTGCACCTCATACAACTCGCTGTAGTATGCCAACTCCATAGGCCGATGCTGGATATCTATAAAACCATGTGATTTCTTCGAGCTGGCCGTAGAGGTTCGTCATAGAGATATGCTACAATAATTACCGGTGATGGTTTACTAACGTTTTCTCACAGCGGCGCCGGTCTGCATCATCGCTCTCGTGAACTGCTCCCGCTGCCATTATCCTTACAGCCACACACTGCGCGCCTTCATTACCGAAACACACGAAAGCAGCCTCCCTGCAATCCGTTCGGCAACCTCATGTTTTGTCGACATAACTTCCGAAAAGGATGCATGCCATGACAGAAAACATCTACTGGGCCGATACCTATGTGAAGAAAGTCTGCAATGCGGACACCGCCATTTCCCGAATTCGCCATGGCCAGCGCGTTTTCATCGGGTCCGCCTGCGGTGAACCCCAGGAACTTGTCCGGGCCCTGGCCCAGCGCAGCCCGCATTTCAGCGGATTGGAAATCGTCCGCATGATGAGCATGGAGACTTCATCGCTCACCGACATCGCCAATCGCACCCATGACGCCAGCCTCAACATCCGTAACATCTATCTCGGCTCCACCAGCTCGGAATCCCTGGCCCGCAACAAGCGATTCATCACCCCGATGAACATGTCGGACGTTCCTCTGCTCTTCTCCAGCCGCAAGCTGCCGATCAACGTCGCCCTGATCCAGGTTTCGCCCCCGGATGATTTCGGCTGGATGAGCCTGGGGATATCGGTGGACGTCACCCTGGCCGCCGCCCTGGCCGCAGATTATGTCATCGCCCAGATCAACAGCCGCATGCCGAGGGTCATGGGTCATAGTTTCATCCATCTCAACCAGGTCGATCTGGTGGTGGAACACGACGAGGAGCTGCTCACCATCGCGCCGCTCGAGCAGTCGGAGCGAGCCAAACGCATCGGCCAGCATATTTCCCGGCTGATCGAAGACGGTTCGACCCTGCAGGTCGGCCTCGACGCGGCATCCCAGGCGACGGTTCAGGCCCTGGAGGGCAAAAACGACCTCGGCTTTCACTCCCAATACCTGACCGAAGACGTCATGCACCTCTATTCCCAGGGGGTCATCACCAATCGCTGCAAAGGCTACAACGACGGTAAACTGGTGGCCTCGGCGGCGCTCGGCAGCCGCAACCTCTACGAATTTCTCCACGACAACCCGGGAATCGAGTTCTACCCTTCGGATTACGTCAACGACCCCTTCGTGATCTCCCGCCACCACCGCATGGTCTCCATGAACCGGGCCAGGGCTATCGACCTGACCGGCCAGGTTCTGGCCGAGGCCATGGCCCACACCCTCTACGCCGGCGTATCCGGCATTCCCGATTTCGTCCGGGGCGCCCGCCATTCCAAAGGCGGCAAATCGATCCTTTTCCTGCCCTCGACCACCCCCGACAACACCCAATCCAACATCCTGCCGGCACTCAAGGGCGAGACGGTGGTCGTCCCCCGGGGCGACGTCCATTTCGTGGCCACGGAATACGGGGTGATCAACCTGTTCGGCAAGAGCCTGCAGGAGCGGGCCATGGCACTGATCAGCATCGCCCACCCGGATTTCCGCGAAGAACTGCTGGAGGCGGCCAAGCAGTCCGGCCTGGTCAGCCGCGACCGACGGCTGGGCACCGGCAGCAAGGCGGTCTACCCGGTTCACCTCGAGGACGTGGTCTACCGCGACAAGGTGAAGATCACCATCCGCCCCGCCAAGCCCGTCGATGAACGGCGACTCCAGGAACACTATTACACACTGGATGAGGACGATGTGGTCCGCCGGTTCTTCCACCAGAAAACCAGCTTCATGCCGGCCGAGCTGGAAACGAAATCCCAGATCGACTATATCAAACAGCTCACCCTTATCGCCCTGGTCGGCGAAACCGGTTTCGAGAAGGTGGTAGCCGTCGGCGAGTACCTCCTGGAAGCGGACACCAACATGGCGGAAGTCGCCTTCTCGGTGAGCACCGATTTCCAAAAAATGGGCCTCGGGAAGACCCTGCTGCGAAAGATATCCGAAGCCGCCCGCGACAACGGCATCGCCGGCCTGATCGCCTACGTGTCGCCATCCAATACCCCGATGGTGAACCTCTTCAAATCACTTCCCTATAAAGTGCTGACCACCTATGACGACAATGGCCTCAAGCTGAGCTGCAAATTCGAAATCCTCAAAGAGGGACTGCAGTAAGGGGTGGTCCTTTTCCGAGTCGACGGGTCGTTTCCGCTTGACATTTACGGGGCAACATCCTCATGTATCGTAAAACGTTAGCACACGAACAATCGCGATATACCGTTTTCAACCTTAGCGGGATCAAAAGACGAGGGAGAAAAGCCGACGCCCTGGCGCTGCCGGAAATTCCCATGGCCTTCGAAGGCGTTCGTTCGCTTTACCTATCCGGAATGGTGCGAGATTTGAGCAAGGAAACCCAACAACAGCACGATACTTCTCCCGGCCGCTGGCATGTTTTTTTTCTGGTTGCCATAGGAATCTTCATGGCCACCCTGGACGGCTCCATCGTCAATATCGCCGTGCCAACCATCATGGCGGAACTCAAGGTATCGGTAGCCGCGGTCCAGTGGGTGGTGATGATTTATCTGCTGGTGGTCACCTCGCTGCTGCTCGGCTTCGGCCGACTCAGCGATATCCACGGACGGCGCCGGGTCTACAGCATGGGGCTGGCGCTCTTTTCCCTGGGTTCGCTGCTCTGCGGCCTGGCCCCCGGGATTTACTGGTTGATCGGCGCCCGGCTTGGCCAGGGGCTGGGCGCGGCGATGATCATGGCCTGCACTCCGGCTCTCATCGTCGACGCCTTCCCTCCGGCTCAGCGCGGTCGGGCACTCGGCTTTATCGGCTCGGTGGTGGCTTCCGGGCTGACCACCGGCCCGGTCCTCGGCGGGCTGCTGCTCCATTTCTTTTCCTGGCGGGTCATCTTCCTGATCAACATCCCCATCGGGCTTGTCACCGCCGTGCTGGTGCACGTGGGACTCAAGGGCAGCCAGGCCGACATCACCCGTGACGAAACCTTCGACTGGCTCGGCGCGGTCATGCTCGCCCTCTGCCTCGGCTCGCTGCTTCTTGCGGTTACCCACGGTTATGAGTGGGGCTATACCTCGCCCGCCATCTTGCTGCTCGCCGGCCTCTTCCTGGCCGGCGGTATCGGGCTGTATATGGTGGAGCGTCGGGTTGCCCACCCCATCCTGGATAGCGAGCTGTTTCGCATCCGGCTGTTCGCCCTGCCGGTGCTGGCAGCGATCATTCTCTTTGCCAGCCTCTTTTCCCTGGTCTTCCTGATGCCGTTCTATCTCATCGATCCCGCCGGTTTTGCGGTCGACCACGCCGGTTACCTGATGGCCACCATTTTCGTCTTTCTCTTCGTGGTCTCGCCGATCTCCGGATCGCTCTCGGATCGCATCGGCTCCCGGCTGCTGTGCACCTGCGGCACCGGCATCGTCGCCCTCGCCCTGTACCTGCTGGCGGTACTGCCGGCTGATGCCTCGGTCATCGATATCATCTGGCGCCTGGCCCTGGCAGGGGTCGGCATGGCGGTTTTCATCCCGCCCAACAGCGCCACGGCGATGAACATCGTGCCGGCCCACCGGCGGGGGGTGGCCAGCGCCACGGTGGCTGCGGCCCGAAACCTGGGCATGGTCATGGGCGTGGCGGTGAGCGGCGCCGTTTTCAACGGCACCTTCGAGAAATTGAGCCAGGGTACCTCCCTCAACATCTACCGGCCGGCGCTGGAACCGATTTTCATGGTCGCCTTTCACACCGCCATGGTCGGCGGGATGTGCATCGCCCTTACCGGTGTGCTCATCTCCTATCTCCGGGGACCGGAGTCGCGGCAGGTTCACCGGTAAAACCTCTCAATAGTCAAAACGTTGGGCGAAGACTCCCCGGGTTAAATAAAAATCAGCGTATTACGCCACCATGGATATAGTCACCGCACTCGGACACTTTCCGCTCATTCTCAGCGAATGCGCCGTTTCCGAACGGCTCCGCCGCTACCCGGAGATCACGCTCCATCCGCTGCTCTTCAATACCCCGCTTGTCCTCGAGGCGAAAGGACGGCGACGCTTGCAGGAAATCTACTGTGAATACCGCAATATCGCCCTGCAAGCGAGATTGCCGATCCTGCTCTGCGCCCCCACCTGGCGGGCCGACAGTGAAAGGCTGGAGGCCTCGGGTCTCGATCCCTCGATCAACCGGGCCGCCGTGCGGTTTCTTGCCGAGCAACGCGACAACTGGCAGGACGAACGCTCGCCGCTCCTCACCGGCGCCCTGCTCGGTCCGAAAAACGATTGCTACAAACCCGAGCTCGCTCTCTCGAAAAGAGACGCCGCCGCCTTCCACAGCTGGCAGGCGGAGGAATTGGCGGCGGCCGGCGCCGAGCTGCTCATTGCCCAAACCATGCCGGCGGTCTGCGAAGCCCTGGGCATGACCGAAGCCCTGGGACAAACAGGCCTGCCGTTTATCATCAGCTTTGTCATCAACCGGTTCGGCAGGGTCCTGGACGGCACGCCTCTCGCCGAAGCGATTAAAACGATCGATGCCGCTGCCACCCGACGACCGACGGGCTACATGGCCAACTGTATCTACCCGACCTTTATCGGCGCCGAGCATCGCGAGCGCAAACTCTTTGAGCGTCTGATCGGCATCCAGGCCAACGCTTCCTCTCGGGATATACAGCAGCTCGACGGCGCCGCCGTCCTCCAGCAAGACCCCCTGGAGGATTGGGGCACGCACATGCTCGAACTCAACAACCGCTATGGCCTGCGGATTCTGGGCGGCTGCTGCGGCACCGACGGGACCTATCTCCGCTTGCTCGCCGGCCTCCCCTTGAAATAACGACCCGAGACGCAGAACGGACCGAAATCACGTGAATATTCTTATCATAGACGACGAGCCCGATCTGCTCCAGCGACTCGGCAAGGTCCTGGAAAAGGAACACTATACCGTCACTACCGCGGAGGACGGTCGGCAGGGACTGGAAAAACTCTGGAACGACAGTTACGACCTGATCCTGCTCGACATCATGCTGCCATATGTCGACGGGCTGGAAATTTTAAAAAACTTGCGGGCGGCGGGTCTGGACACCCCGGTACTGATGCTCTCCGCCAAGGGTGATGTCGAGGACAAGGTGGCGGGTCTGAACCTGGGCGCCGACGATTATCTGGCCAAACCCTTTTCCCTGGCCGAGCTGCTGGCCCGGGTGCGGGCCCTGCTCCGTCGCCACGCCGTCACCAGCCCGATCATCGAGGCGGGCCATATCCGGCTCGATACCGTCAGCCGCAAGGTCTATCACGAGATGGCTGAAATGATGCTGACCGCCAAGGAATTCGCGGTGCTGGAGTTTCTCCTGCACAACAAAGGCAGGGCGGTCTCGCGTTTTACCCTGGCCGAGCATGTCTGGGGCGACGACTTTGATCCGTTCAGCATGTCCAACTTCATCGATGTCCACATCAAAAATCTGCGAAAAAAAATCGCCAGAGGCGGCAAACCGCAACTCATCGCCACGGTCCGCGGCTTTGGCTACCGTTTAGAGGAGACACCCGAGCCATGAGCGACAAGTCCGCGGGCATGGAACCGCTGTTGATGCTCTCTGCAGTGCTGGCGGCCATATTTATGGCCACCATCGGCATTTTCTCGAAAATCACCGGCCTTTCCGCCCAGGTGATCACGGTTTTCCGATTAGGGTTGGGAGCACTCTTCATGCTGGTTTTTCTGGCGGCAACCCGCCAAACCATGCTGGCATGGCGGCGCCCTTCGCTGTCCGTGCTCGCAAGTGGCGGCTTTTTGGCAGGTTTTATTATCTTTTATGTGCAGTCCATGAACTACACATCCATGGCAAATGCCATCATGCTCATCTATCTGGCCCCTCTCGCGGCCTCGGTGGTCGCCCATTTCTTTCTCGGAGAGCGGCTTGACACCCGGTCGGTCGTCCTCATCGGCCTGGCGCTGTTCGGATTTGCCATGATGATGAACTTTCACCTGGACATATCAGGCAACAGCCGGGAATTTATAGGTATATCCTACGGACTTCTGGCGATGCTCGCCTATGCCGGCTTCATTGTCACCAACCGGATGATCAGAGATGACATCCACGTCTACACGCGTACGATACACCAACTCGCCACCGGCGCCCTGGTGATGTTGCCGTTCGCCCTGACGGCAGGCGACAGGATCACCGTCGGCCATATTCCCTGGCTGCTGGCAACCGGTTTATTCCCTGGATTTCTCGCCATTCTTTTTGCCGTCATCGCCCTGAGTCGGCTGCCTGCGGCAACGTTTGGCACCATCGCCTATCTCGAGCCGGTGGCGGTGGTCCTCTTCGGCTGGACCATTTTCGCCGAAACTCTCGGACCGATGCAGATCACCGGTTGTCTAGTCATTATAGCCAGCGGCATCACCAAGACGCTGACCGCCGGCCGAGAGCAACGCGGTGGAACAGCGGGAGAAAAAAGCTCTCCGAGTTCCCCTCAAGAGCTGTCATTTTGACAGAAACAGACAACTACGGTACTCTCCCAATCATTTCTCAACTCACCGGATTCAGCGATTTTCCCTTCCTTCAAAAGAGAAACGGTACAATGCGAAAATACATTCTGCTCCTCCTCATTCTGCTGTCCCCTCTGCTGCTGTCCTCCTGCGCTGGTTTCCAGGGCAAGCCCCGAATGGTTGTCATGAAAAACCCCAAGACCCTGGACTTTAAGAACTGCGAAGTCAGCTTCTGGGGAATGGATCACCACTTCAAGGAAAACGACGAATGCGTAAAGCGTCTGAAAAAACAGGGCTATGTCGTCTGGGGAACCGACTGACTTCATCCCGGATTTCTTCCCGAGCGAGTTACCAGCGCAATTGCGCCTCGGCTCGCAATACTTATTTTTTATTCTATAATGCGGTCTCTCAAACGGTTTGCTCTCAAGCCGGTGCCGCACGAACACTGCCGGAGGCGCGTATCATGAACAAGCTGACCTGGCTCTTCCTGGCTTCACTTGCGATCTCGCTGATCGGCGGCTGCGCTTCCAGGGATATGGCAACCGTAAACAGCAGCGCCATGGCGGAGAAAATCTTCGCAAGCGGAAAAGTCTCACCCCAGTACGATTACTATTATTATGGGAGGGAAAGCGACCCGATCGCCTTACTGGCGCTCGAAAAAGATTACACCATCGACAGTGAATTCTGGACCAGGGTCGAGCTGACCGAGCAGATGCTGCGGGAATGGTCGAAGATTTTTCGCGGCAGTCAGCTGAGAACCGGTTCGAGGTATCGCGGCCATGAGATCGTCTCACCCCGCTCCAAGGTCATTGGCTTTGTGTATTCGCGCTACTACTGGATTACGGCCTGGTTCAGGGATCCGAACAGCAATGTCGTCATTATTTCCCGACCGGAACCGACTCCATTGCAACCACGATTCGACACGGAATCAGGGGCTTACCGATAACACTTCGGCTTTGTTCACGGCCTCGTCTCCTGCAGCATTGCCGCCAGATGCGCCGCGGCGACTTCCGCGCCGCGAATATTGATCTTCGTCTCCCCAAGAGGCGCAGCGACGCGAAGACTCGCGAGCAGATGATGAACCAGAAGCTCCGGAGCAGCGGCCGACTCCGCAATCACGGATAGCCTCTCCCCCGCCACCCGACTCAGCTGCGCCAGATGCGTTTGCTGCTCGCTATCCTCCATTTCCCGCAAAACCACCACCGCCGGCACCCCGGCACAGAGTACGTCCATAACACTGTTATACCCGCCATAGACCAGGGCCGAGCGCGAGTCGAGCAGGGCCTCGATATAGCGCGATCCCGAGGGAGGTTCGAGCCGGCAATGATTAAGCGGGCCGAACAGCCTGTGGAGTTCGCGCCGGGCTTCGTCCGTCTCGCCGTCCACAAAGAGCCGCCACATCCCCCGGTCGGGCCCGATGGCGACAAGGGCCGCCGCCAAATGTCGCGCCAGGGTCAGCCCGCCTTCACCCAGCCAGGGGATGGCAATGGTGCCGGCAATACCTTTTGGCCGCGAGAGATCCCCACCGCGCAGCCGCATCAGTTCGGCCATCCGGGAGACATAGCCGCACTCAAGGGGCGGCCGGCCAAAAAGCGTTGCAAGTTGATGCAGACCTTGCTCGCCCAGAACCGAGGAGTCGCCATACCAGAATAGACCGTAGTAATGGGCGGCAAACACCTGCCGGGCAAGCTCCGAGGTTACCTGGGCCACCGATCCCACCACGCCCCGAACCCCCAGTACCCAGCGGGTATCACCGCTCGCGGTGGCCGCAAGCGCCGGCACCAGCTCGCGGTGTTTTCCCTGGGGCGTGTGGTCGCAGAGTACCAGCCTTGGCCGGTAGAGCCGCACCAGCTGCTCCAGCTGGGTCGCCCGCAGCCTTCCCAGTTCCCGGTCGTCGAACATGGAATGACCGGTGGTGCCACGCGATTTGCCGGCGGTAACCGTGGTGCGGTAGGATGGGAGCTTGAGCCAGTCCAGGGGCGCCGTGCCGATCAGTTCCCCCGAAAGACGGCAACCGGATACGAAAAGCACTCGAAGCGAGGGAGAACAGCGGCGCAAGGCCATGCCGATAGCGATGGCGCGGCTGGCGTGGCCGAGGCCGCGTCCGTCATGGGCATAGAGCAGGATATCGAGGCGGGGGTTTTCGCAAATCATCGAGCAGTACCTGTTGAGGTGAAAAAGTGTACGAGTTACTATAGGATATAACAAGGTCATGCCGGTCGAACAAGAAGGAAATACCCCTTAGCGAGCAGCGTCTGCATCTCGCCTGGAGTCCCATGAAAATAGCCTATTACATGCCGCTCAAACCGATGGGCCACCCGCATCCATCCGGCGATCTGGTGACCGGTACCGAAATCCACCATTATCTCAATGAAGCCGGCCACGACTGCCGGCTGGTCAGCACCCTGCGCTGCCGCTGGCTCTATCTGCGACCGTGGAAATGGCTGGCACTGGCCCTGGAATGGCGGCGGGTTTTCCAGCGTTGCCGCCAGTTCGGTCCCGACATCTGGCTGAGCTACCACAGCTATTACAAGGCGCCCGATCTGCTTGGGCCCTCTTGCGCGGCGCGGCTCGGCATCCCCTATGTGGTGTTCCAAGGAATCTATTCCACTAAGAGACGGCGTCGCCTTACCACCCTGCCCGGCTTTTACCTCAACCGCCATGCCTTGAAATCCGCCGCCATGGTCTTCACCAATAAGCGGCGGGACGAGCACAATCTCCTCCGGCTGCTGCCGTCGGAACGGGTCTGCTATATCGCCCCCGGTATCCACACCTCCCGGTTCACCTTCTCGTCCGCCGATCGCGAGCGAATCCGGCGGCGCTGGGGAATCGGCGAGAAACCGGTGGTCATGGCCGCCGCCATGTTTCGGCCCGGGGTCAAGACCCAGGGGTTGAAAACGGTGATCGAGGCCTGCGGCTCGCTGCTTGAACGCGGCCGACAGCTCAAGCTGGTCATTGCCGGCGACGGCGACTCCCGTGCGGAACTGCAGGCCCTTGCCAACCGGACGCTGGCCGGAAATGTGATCTTCTGCGGTCAGGTGCCAAGGGATGAGCTTGCTGCCATCTACAGCGCCGCCGATATCTTCGCCTTCCCCGGCATCGAGGAGTCGCTCGGCATGGTCTATCTCGAAGCCCAGTCCTGCGGCCTGCCAGTGGTCGCCTGCCGCGACTGGGGCGGCGGCGAAGCGGTGATCGACGGTTGGACTGGGCTGCTGTCGCCGGCAGCCAAACCTCATGCATTTATCGAAAATATCGGCCGGTTATTGCAGGATGCACACCTCCGGCGGCAGCTGGGCCGCCAGGCCGCCGCCAGCGTGCGTGAGCTTCATGAGCTGCAGACCAGCTACGCCCTGCTTGAGAGCACGCTCGCCCAGACCAAGGCAAACCGGTCGAAGAAAAACACCCCTGCCGCGCCAGATTAAAGAAGAGTATCCCATCTTCAGAGGATTTCTGCTATGTTTGGTAGACGAAGCGTTCCCACAGCCCACTGCGGATTCAACTTTTTGTGCTATGCGTTTGTACTTACGAAATACCGTCATTCTCCTCTTTCTTCTTTTCCTGTTTCTGCCGTGTTCCGCCCATGCCGACAAGGAGAAAAAAAGCGTCCTTTACCTCAACTCCTACCATGACGGCTATCAATGGTCCGATCAGGAACGCGACGGCATCCGCTCGGTGCTGAGCAACAGTCCATACAAGATCGATCTCCAGGTCGAGTATATGGATGTCAAGAAATACAGGTACGACTATATCAAGCGGCATCTGTACACCCTCTACAAGGCAAAGTTTAAAAACGAACACTTCGATGTGATCATCATCTCCGACAATGATGCGCTCAATTTCATCGAGGAATATCGCGACTCCCTCTTTCCCGGGGTGCCCGTGGTCTTCTGCGGGGTCAACGGCCTGAAGACCATCGCCCCCGGAGAGAAAAATATCACCGGGGTGATCGAGGACTTCGGCCTGATCCAAACCCTGAAAATCGCCCAGAAACTGACTCCGACCCGGAAACGGATGATCGTCTTCGGCGACGATTCGACCGCCGGCCGGGCCATCGCCCATCAGGTCTATAACAAGATTGCGCGCTATGACCCCAAGTTCAAGGTCGAGTTCTGGTCGAGCCAGTCGCTCGAGGAAACCCAGAAGTGGGTCAAGCAGCTGCCAAGCGACGCTTTTCTCTTCTTTACCCCCTGGTACCAGACGATCAATGGCAAGTTCTACACTACCGAAGAGGTGATGAAGGCGATTTATGCCCACTCCAACGTGCCGCTTTATACCGCCTGGAGATTCCTGCTCGGTCACGGCGTGGTGGGCGGCTACCTGCTCTCGGGGCTCCAGCACGGTCAGACCGCCGCGAAAATGGCGCTGCGTATCCTGCAAGGGACGCCGGCGGATGACATTCCCATCATAACCAAACCGACCGGAGTCTACATGTTTGACTATCAGGTCATGCAACGGCTTGGCATCAACCAGAAACTTCTCCCCAAAGGGAGCATTATCATCAACGGTCCCAAGGTGTTCTACCAGCTGTCCAAGGAACTCTTCTGGACCATCATGATCAGTTTTCTGTTATTGCTGGCGGCCGTGCTGTCGCTGCTCATCACCATGTCCGAGCGCCGCAAGGTAGAGCGCAAGGCGCTGGAACAGCTCTCGTTTCTGGAAACATTGATGGATACTATCCCGCAACTGGTCTCCTGGAAGGACACCAAAGGCAAATATCTTGGCGCCAATCGCAGCTTCTCGGAATTCTTCGGCCTCAGTTCCCCGGAGGATATCAGGAAGAAAACCATAAACGAGGTAATCAGCGATCAAACCTACAATACCTGGTCGACCGAAACCGACAATGCGGTGGTCTCCACCAGCAAGCCGTATCGGAAAATCCGCCGCGAAATCATCGACCACAGCGGCAAGCCCGGCTGGCTCGAGGTCAACAAGGTCCCCCTGCTCGACCAGGAAGGCCACATCGTCGGGGTGTTGAGTACCGCCGAGAATATCACCAAGGAGCAGAACCTGGAAAAACAGCTGATCCAATCCCAGAAGATGGAAGCCATCGGCACCCTTGCCGGTGGCATTTCGCACGATTTCAATAATATATTAACATCGATCATCAACTCCACGGAGCTTGCCCTGGGTGACCTCGACGAGCAGTCGCAGACCGCTCGCGACCTGCAACGCGTTCTCAAGGCCGCCCGGCGCGGCGGCCGGGTGGTCAAACAGATCCTCTCCTTCAGCCGGCCGTCAAGCGAGGGGTTCCGACCCACCGATATCTCGCTGGTGATCCAGGAGGTGGTCGGCCTCATCGACGCTTCGCTGCCAGCCAACATCGAGGTCAAGGTGGACATCGGCCGCAGCAAGGTCATCGTTGCCAGCGATCCTACCCGGATCCACCAGGTGATCCTCAATCTCTGCACCAACGCCTTCCACGCCCTGCGCGAAAAAGGTGGCGTGCTGGGCATCCGGCTCGACCCGCTCGCTCTCGATACGGAACGTGCCGCGGTGATGAACGTCCCTGCCGGCGACTATGCCAAGATAACCGTGGCCGACAGTGGGCACGGCATCGATCCCGCTATCATCGACAACATTTTCGATCCCTTCTTTTCCACCAAGGACATCACCGAAGGCACCGGTTTGGGCCTGGCAGTGGTGCACGGTATCGTCAAAGCCCACAAAGGCGGGATCCTGGTCCAGAGCAAACCGGGTGAAGGAACCACTTTCGAGATCTACCTGCCCCAGTGCGGCAACACCGATATCCACCGAGTCCAGGAGGCAATCGTCAGAGCGTCCGGCAGTCTCTCCATTCTTTTCGTGGAAGACGACGAGGACCAACTCGACAGCATCCCCAGGATTCTCAAGGAGATGGGGCATACCGTCATCGCCTTTCAAGACCCGCTGGAAGCCGTCCGGCAGACAAGGCTGCAACCGGGATCGATAGATGTTATCATTACCGACTACGATATGCCCTCGCTCAGCGGCACTGCCCTTGCCGAAGCGTTGCCGGAGTATCCAGTCGTCCTGGTTTCCGGACGCGAAGATGCCGTCGCCGCCGCCGGGAGGTGCGACAACATTGTCAAAATCCTCAAAAAGCCCTATGACCGCAACGACCTCAAAGCTGCGCTGGAAGGGAGTGAAATAGCACGACCCAAAGGGAATCAAAAGTGAGCCACGAGACCCGAAAGGAACAGACCATGAATAGAATGTTGATTATCGATGACGATATCGAGGCCTGCGAGACCATGGAAAGCCTGATCGTCCGGCAATCCCATGCCTGTGACATGGCCCACACCCTCAGCGTCGGCCTGGAGCACCTGAAAAACGAGAGTTACGACGTGGTCTTTCTCGACGTCTGCCTGCCCGATGGCAACGGTCTGGGCATCCTGCCGGAGATCATGAAACTGCCCAACCCCCCGGAAGTGGTCATCCTTACCGGCAAAGGCGATCCGGACGGAGCCGAGCTGGCCATCAAGGGCGGGGTCTGGGATTATATCCTCAAACCCTCCAGTGTGCGGGAGATCACTCTCACCCTGAACCGGGCCCTGAAATACCGCCAGGAAAAAATCGCCCGCAGCCAGGAGCAACAGCTCGACCTCAGCTCGGTGGTGGGCGCAAGCCACGGTATCAAGACCTGTCTGCAGCTCACTGCCAAGGCAGCCCGCTCGGACACCAACCTGCTCATTACCGGGGAGACCGGAACCGGCAAGGAGCTGTTCGCCAGAACCATCCACAATAATAGTCGCCGTTCCGACAAACAGTTCATTGTCATCGACTGCGCCTCCCTGACCGAATCCCTGGTGGAATCCACGCTGTTCGGGCACCGCAAGGGGGCTTTCACCGGCGCCCAACGCGACCAGCAGGGTCTGGTCAAGCTGGCCGACGGCGGCACCCTGTTTCTCGACGAGGTGGGCGAGATGCCACTGTCGCTGCAGAAGGTCTTTCTGCGCGTCCTACAGGAGCGCCATTTCCGGCCGGTGGGCGCCGCCATCGAGGAGACCAGCAATTTCCGATTGATCGCCGCCACCAACCGGGATCTCGACCTGATGGTGGAGGAGGGCAGATTCCGCAGCGATCTGCTCTTTCGCATCAACACCATGCACATCCGGCTCCCGCCGCTGCGCAGACGAACCGAGGACATCAAACCACTCATCGAGTCCCGGATGCGTCATCTCCATGAGCAGTACGGATTGTCACCCAAAAAGATTGGCGACGACTTTCTCAACACGCTCATCAGCTACGACTGGCCGGGCAACGTCCGGGAACTGTTCAATATCCTGGAGCGAGCCATGGTCAACGCCGACGAGGAACCTACCCTCTTCGCCTTCCATCTCTCCCGGGAGCTGCGGATACAGGTCGCCAAGGATCAGATCAAGCAGATGACCGGCCTCGAGGTGAGCGGCAACGGCGACTCCGCAGGCGATGAAGACGAAGGTGTCCGAAATATCGGACAGGAGATTTTTCGGGATATCTTCGACCGCCCCCTGCCGCCGCTCAAAGAGTTCAAGGGACTGACGGAGAAGATCTACCTCAGTGAACTGATCCGCCAATGTAGCGGAGATGTCGCCGTAATCCTTGAACGAACGGAACTTTCCCGTTCCCATTTCTATGCCCTTTTGAAAAAGCACGGACTCTCTCTTTAGCCACTGTACACCGATTGAACACCGCCTCAATCGCCTCCGCCACCACCGCCAGAAACGATCTGTCTGTTTTTGTGGACAGTGGGACACTGGCCATACCAGAGAGTGACAGCCAGGTGCCACTGCTCGAATGGGCAGCCAATCCCCCTTGTTTCCTTCATATTCGAACTCCCAGCCGAACCCACGGCCGCGGCGGATGCAGTTTGCGATTGAGTTATATCATCTGCTTTTACGGAAAACCTTCGGCTCGGGCGAGTCGCACGCGCTTTCGCGCCAACAACATATCCCACTGATTCGACAGGAATTCAAAGGCAGACACCGCATCCGGTACAAAATCTGCAAGTTAATTTTGATAGACTTTTGGGAATCTCAATTCAACCATGATGGAGCACGTATATGACCACCCATCCTCACCTCTCACGCTTCATGGAAGCCGCCAGCCGCGTCGGCGCGGAAGTCTGCCAGCTGGACAGCCTGGCAGAAGCGGCCACCTATATCGCCGGCAAGGCAAATGGAACGGCACTGGTACCCGCCACCCTTCTGGCCGATCGGCATAAACTCAAAGATGTGCTCGTGGAGGCCGGGCTCTCGGTCTATTCCGGCGATTTCCGTAAAGCCGGAAGGGTGCCAGCCGCAGGGGTCACCTTCTCCAATTTCGCCTTGGCGGACACCGGTACCGTGGTACTGGAGAGCACGCCGGAAAACGTGCGGCTGGCCACCACCCTGCCGGAAATTCATTTCGTCCTGGTGGATCCTGAAACCATTCTGGAGGACAACCTCGCCGCCGCCGCTCCCATGACCGAGCTGCATCGGGGGTCCGACTCCCGATTCGTGGCGTACATCACCGGCCCCAGCCGCACCGCCGACATCGAACGGGTGCTGACCATCGGCTGTCACGGCCCGAGAGAGCTGCATATCCTGGTGGTAGAAGGAATATCTAGCGATCTTATGGAAATATAATAGCGCAACAGTAAAGAGAGTGAACCTATGGCCACCGACCAGAGTTATAAAAAGAGCATTGAAAACGCCATCAACAACCCCAAACTCGGCAAAGCCCTGCACCTCTTCGGCGATGCCTATCTCATCGCCCGGGAGAACGCCTTTCGCGGCCTGGATTTCGACGCCATGCGCCAGGAACTGGCGGGGGTAAAGGACGATGTGCGCAAGCGCCGCAAAGAATTGCTGGCGGATTTTATCAAAAACGCCGAGGCCGCCGGTTCCAAGGTGTTCATTGCCAAGAACACCGAGGAAGCCAACCAATACGTGATCGATCTGGCGAAAAAGAAGAACGCCAAGGTGATCGCTAAATCAAAATCGATGGTCAGCGAGGAGGCCCATTTCAATAAAGCGCTGGCCGCCGCCGGCATCCGCAGCTCGGAAACCGATCTCGGCGAATGGATCGTCCAGCTCGCTGGCCAGCGGCCGAGCCATATGGTAATGCCCGCCATCCACATGTTCAAGGAAGAGGTGGCCGAACTCTTCAGCAAGGAAGTGGGCCGGCCGCTTACCCCCGATATCAAGAATCTGGTCGAGGTGGCAAGGGAGCGGCTGCGGCAAGAGTATTTCGACGCCGACATCGGCCTCACCGGAGCCAACTTCCTGATCGCCGAAACCGGCGGCATCGGCCTGGTGACCAACGAGGGTAACGCCCGTCTCTGCGCCACCCTGCCCAAAGTGCACGTGGTCTTTGCCGGTATCCACAAATTGGTGCCGAGCATGGAAGATGCCATCAAGATCACCCGGCTACTGCCGCGCAACGCCACCGGTCAGCTGCTCACCTCCTACGTCACCTGGATCCGCGGCGCAGTGCCCACCGACGGCGTCCCCAAGGAGCAGCATATCGTACTAATCGACGGCGGCCGGGAAGCCCTCTACGAATCCAAGGCCTGCCACGACGCCCTGCGCTGCATCCAGTGCGGCGCCTGCGCCAACGTCTGCCCGGTCTATCAGACCGTCGGCGGCCACGTCTTCGGCTCCATCTATATCTCCGCCATCGGCATCATCCTCACCGCCTTCTACGAGGGGCTGGAGAAAGCGCGCGAAATCACCCGGGCCTGTATCGGCTGCCGCTCCTGCGTGGCGGTGTGCCCCGCCAATATCGATCTCGAAGAGATCATCCTCCACCTGCGCGGCGAGGTCACCAAAGAATTCGGCATGGGCATGGTCAAAAACGTGGCCTTTAAAGCGGTGATGAAAAACCGCAGCCTGTTTCACTCCATGGTGAGGGCCGCCTCCAAGCTGCAGCGGCCGGTGACCGACAAAGACCCGGCAGGCGGCGAGCACCGGGTAATACGCCACCTGCCCATGCACTTCATGGACCGCGACTTCACCCAGTGGCGCAACCTGCCCTCTATCGCCGACCGACCATTTCGCAGCCTCTTTAAGGATATCAAACAAAACGTTGACAAACCGCGCTATCGGGTTGGCTTTTTCGTCGGCTGCGGCGCCGATTTCGTCTACCCCGAGGCCGGCGTCGCCATGATGAAGGTACTCAACGCCCTCGGCGTGGAAGTTGTCTTTCCGGAAACGCAGAACTGCTGCGGCATCCCCGCACTCTATTCAGGCGATACCGAAACCGGAGTCTATCTGGCCAAGCAGAACGTCGATGCCTTTACCGAGGCAAACGTACAGTATGTGCTGAGCATCTGCCCCACCTGCACCATGGGGGTGCGGCGTGATTTCGTCGAACGCCTCGCCGATCAACCGGACTGGGCCGCTAAGGCGCAGGCCGTGAGCGACAAGACCATGGACGCTTCCGCCTTTTTGGAACAGGTGCTGGGTGCCTCGGAACAACTCGCGGATTTTGCGCCGCAGGGCTCAATCACCTACCACGATTCCTGTCACCTGAAACGCGGCAACAACGTCTGGAAGGAGCCGCGCGCCCTGCTGCAAGCCACCGGCCATGAGATCGTCGAGATGAAAAACAGCGATCGCTGCTGCGGCTTCGGCGGCACCTATTCGTTTCTGAGCCACCCCCAGATCTCCAAACAGATCACCGCCGACAAGGTCGCCACCATCACCGAGGCCAATTGCAAGACGGTGGCCATGGACTGCCCCGGCTGCATGATTATGTTAAAAGGAGCCATGGGCAAGGCCAACCCCAACATCCGTTGCGCCCATACCATGGAACTGCTGGCGGAAGCACTGGAAAAGAAGGGATGAGAGGATTCCACCAATGAGCGAGAGACTACCCAAAACGAACAACCTGTGCACCAACCCGGCTAATCACCGCAACCATATGTGCGAACTTCGACTGGCCGGCAAAACGGAAGAGTTGGAGCGGCTCGGCAAAGACCCGAAATATGTCTGCGGTAACTGCGGGACAACCGCTTGCGAAGTCGGTGCGTTATGCGCTCCGGGGCCGCTTGATCCGGAGAATGAGTAGGGAATAAGACGGGTAGGCAAAAGGGCCGGGCGAAATGATCATTTCGCCTGGCCCTTTTTGTTTTCAAATTACTTGCACCACTCGTACGCGTTCTGAAACATCCGCATCCAGGGGGTAACCTGCAGGTGTTTCATGCTCTGCGGCAGAAAATGCGCCTGCCAGGCAAGAACGACCCGCTCCGGGTGCGGCATCAGGGCGAGGTGGCGGCCATCGGCGGAACAGAGTCCGGCGATGCCTTCAGGAGAGCCGTTGGGATTGAAAGGGTATCGCTCGGTGGCCTTGCCCTCATCGTCGACGAACACCATCGGCACCCGGCCATCGGCGAGAACTGCCTCTCGCAGGGAAGGGTCCGGGAAGTGCAGCTGCCCTTCGCCATGATCGACGTGGATGCCGAACACCGTCCCTTCCATGCCCTGCAGCATCATGGCGTTTGAGGTTTCAATTTTGACCGTCGACCAGCGGGACTCGAAACGACCCGAGCGATTGCGGACAAATCGGGGTTGGCGCTCGGCGGGCAGGTCCAGCTCCGGCACCCAGCCGAGCAGACCGAACAACTGGCAGCCGTTGCAGATGCCAAGGCTGAAGGTATCCGGCCGGGTGTAAAAGTCATGGAACATCTGTTGCAGACGCTCGTTGAAGCGGATGGTCGCCGCCCAGCCCTTGGCAGACTCCGGCACGTCGGCATAGGCAAACCCGCCCACCGCCGCAAGGCCCCGGAAATCATCCAAGGTAACGCGGCCTGCCAGCAGGTCGTCCATGCAAATATCCCAGGGTTCGAATCCGGCAAGATAGAAGGCACTGGTCATCTCCCGGTCGGAATTCGATCCCTCCTCGCGCAGGATGGCCACCTTCGGCTTGTCTGCTCGGGCCAGCCACTCGTCGGGCGACGGCTGCGGTTCGAAAGGGATTTTATAGGCCGGGCCCTTACGGGCATAGACGTTCTTTTGCTCCTCCTCGGCACAGGCTGGCTCGGTCTGCAGCCGCTCGAGGCGAAAACTCGTCTCCTCCCACCAGCCGCGCAATTCGATCATCTGCTCCTCGAGCACCACTGTATCGCCTGCGGCGATCCGGATTTGCTGTTCGGCAGTGGTTTCGCCAAGGAGTTGCACCGTGACCCCGGCTCCGGCAAGAACAGCTTGCAGCTCTGAGAGCTTTTCCTTGCGGCACTCGACCACCAGCCCCAGCTCCTCGGCAAAGAGCGCCTCGATCGCCGACACCGCACCTGGCAGCCGGATATCGATACCGCAGTTGCCGCTAAACGCCATCTCCAGGAGCGTGGTGATCAGACCACCGTCGCTGCGATCATGGCCGGCGAGGATCAATCCCTTTTCGATCAGCTCCTGAACGGCCAGAAATGCCGCCTTGAGTTCGGCAGGATCGTCGACATCGGGACTTTCGTTGCCCAATTGGCGATAGACCTGGGCCAGGGCGCTGCCGCCCAGCCGGGCCTTACCGCCGGAGAGATCAATCAGAACCAGCTGGGAACCATCCGGCCGTTTGATATCCGGGGTGATGACCTTGGTGATGTCAGAGACCGCCGCATAGGAGGAAATCACCAGCTCACGGGGTGATTTCACCGTCGTCATCGCCAACTTTTGTCGCCATCGACAGACTGTCCTTGCCGCCGTCCACCGCCATGCCGACCGCCGTCATCAGCTCGCCCATGGCCTGGGCGGCATCGTAGAGAGCAGCGCCCTCACCGGGCAGTTTCGGCGCCCACATCCAGTTGGCGGAACACTTCACCTGTTCGAGGTCGTCGATCCGGGCCCAGACCAGGTTGGTCAGAGACTCGCCCACCGCCATCCTGGCGCCGGCGGCGGGATCGACCAACATTTTGATCGACTGCTCGCCGATGGCAGTGGCCGCACCGGTCGCGCCGAAGTGGCTCTGGGCCACCACCGCCACATCGGCCACCGTCAACTGCAGCGGTCCGCAGCACTGCTGGCGGGCGATGAGACCGGTCACCGCCCGGTCCACCTTGCTGGTGAGAAACCGTTTGGAACCCACCGACACCAGCCGCAGCACGTTACGCAATGCCTCGCGAACGGTGAGCCCTGCCGGCAGTTGCAACGGCTCGCCGGCCACCTTGCGCCGCGTATCGGTAAAGGTCTTGCGGGGAATCGCCCCCAGCAGTTTCTCCAGGTCGATATCAACCGGGGTAGTGTCGTCATCGGCGTCGTGCACCACGAACCGGAGATCGCCGGTCACCTCCCCCAGCACTTCACACGCCACCTTTTCTCGGGCGCAGATCCCCTTGAACGGCTCGATATTCTCCGGTCGAATCAAAAAGCCGCACCGTTCCTGGTATTCGGCGACATAGATCTCCAACACCGACATGGTGGGATCACCAACCCGGATGTTGCGGATCTCAACCTTGCCGCCCGATTTCTCCACCAATTCCTTTAAGACGTTGGCGGGGCCTCCGGCCCCCTGATCGTGGATCACGTCGATCAGGGTCTTCTCCCCCATCTCACTCGAGGCCCGGATCACCCGGTTCATCTTCTGCTCCATCTCGGCATCGCCGCGCTGAACCGCGTCGAAGTCGAGATCCGAGACGTTTTCTCCCTGCATCATGCTCGAAGCGGCGCCGCCGCCGAATCCCACCCGGTAGGCGGGACCACCCACCTGGACGATGAGCATGCCTTTTTGCGCCTCCTTCTTCTCCGTGAGCCGGCTGTCGATCTGGCCAATGCCGGCGGTGAACATGATCGGTTTGAGATAGCCCCAGCGCTCGCCGCCGGGCAGCACCATATCGAAAGAACGGGTAAAGCCCTGGATGAGCGGTTCACCGAACTTGTTGCCGTAATCCGAGGCGCCGTTGCTCGCCTCGATTTCGATCTCGAGGGGTTTTGCGAGGTTATCGGGAATGGGCTCGTCACTCTCCCAGCTGAGGGCATATCCCGAGATGTTGAGATTGCCGACGCAGTAGCCAGCGGTGCCGGCGATGACAAACGCCCCCCGGCCGGTGCCCTGCACGTCGCGGATGCGGCCGCCGGTGCCGGTCTCGGCCCCTGGAAACGGCGCCACGCCGGTGGGAAAATTATGGGTTTCGGCGGTGAGCAGCGGTTGGTACCGCACCTCGCTCATGGCAAACGGGCCGGGCTTGCCGGGCTCCACCGGCAGCAGAGTGGTGATTGCATGCCCTTCGATGACGCTCGAGTTATCCTTGAAGGCGATCACCGAGCCCTTGGGATTGGTGTGGAGGGTATCGGCCACCAGCTCGAAGAGGGTCTTCTCCATCTCCTCGCCGTCGATCACCTGTTTCCCCTTGAAATAGCCGTGGCGGGAATGCTCGGAGTTGGCGTTGTTGAGATCCATGATCTCGACGATGGTCGGATTGCGCTTGTTTTGGATGACAAAATAGTCGTAATAGAGGTTGCGATCCCACTCGTCCATGGAGATACCGGGAATCTCGAGCAGAGCGTCGGGACCCTTGCCGATCAGGTCGACCTCGTACACCGGCTCCGGCACCACGCCAGTGGCGAAGGTGGTGCAGCGGCTCCGGATAATGACACTCGGTCATCCGGTCATGGTTGCTGTCTATGAATTCCTGAAGCTCTTGCCCCTTAGGTACCCGGTAACGACGGGAGCGTTCGATGCGGGTAATCATGTCCAGACCGGTGGAACGGCAGATGGACACCATGTTCGAGGACCAGGCGGTGGCGAAATTCATCCGAGGTCCCACCTCGACCACCCGGTCTCCGGTGAGCAGGGGCTGGCTGTTGACAGTCTCGGGCAAGAAGCCGTCCGCCAGGATAAGGCGCAAACGAAGGAGTTCGTCGGCGCTGAGTTCCCGCATCGATTCGACATTGAAACAGTAGGCCCTGTCCTTGTCTCTTTTTCTATAGAGTCGTGTGAGGTGCACACTCATGGTCGTATCCCTTTGTAGAGAAGAATGTTCCGGCAGCCGCAATAAAGAGGTGTTTGTAATTGTCTGAGGCAGTTGGAACGAGTGATAACGTCATGATTTCCGGTTCCCGGCGCAGCTTCGCTCAACGCGCTGTTCCCCCGGAGAACGCTTTGCCGGATGGATACCAAGACTGGGATGAAATGTCAAAAATTTCTCCTGTGCTGCCTGCTCACGGAGAAAAATGAAGAGAAGCATGCCCAGGAGCCCCCTAGGAGCCTGTCGGATTATAGGCATTTTTGCTCAGATCAAGGCAAACTCGAAAAAATTACCGGAGGCATATACCTCATTTTCTGAGGATAATTCTTTCGAGCTCAACGAAGATATGGGAGAAAAGGGCTTTTTCAGACATCGCTCCTAGCGACGGCTGAGCAACATGTGCTCCACAGGCGGCCCAACCCGCTGCCAGTCGACGCAGGGTCTGGAGAACCCCTTGGGGAAGATGAGCGGGCAGCCGAAGGCCGAATCATCGATATAGACCTCACCATAGGCTTTTGGGCTGTCGGTCCAGCTGTCTTGATCGGGGTTGCGGTTTACACCGTAGAGTTCAATGCCGCTTTTTTCGAGATACCGCACGGCTTCAGCCAGCAACAGATGTCCCGGTTGATCCGAGCGCATGGTAAAGAGAATGAGCTTGGCCCCATACCGTTGCAGCCTGCGCAACCACTTGACCGCTCCAGGCACCGGTTCCCCGATATCCGGATAGCGATGGTCAACCACAGTCCCGTCAAAATCAACACAGATATACATCCACTCTCCCTGATTCTTTCGTTTCTTGACAATGGGTAATGGGGTAACCGCCAACCGGGTCGACCAAACGCCGGCCGGGCCATCCCATTGCTTGTGTACCATTTTTCCTTTGTGCCCGGCGAATTCGGCCAGGGCCGTACCAGTTCATCCCATCAAAGTAACTCCCTAATACGAGACGCGCAATGGCAGGTCGCTTTCGGATCAACGGCAACAATGCGGAAAAACGATCGAATAGGCTTGCAACCCTTGTTCTTTTTCAGTCAAATAGGGTATTTTTGTACGTATGACCTCTCGACGCATAGAATTCAATCGCATGGAGTTGGCGGGTTCCCTGGGAGATCTCGGCACCCTGTTGCCCATCACCATCGGCATGATCATGGTCAACAACCTCTCGGCGGTCGGCACCTTTTTCGCCATCGGTTTCTTTTATCTGCTCGCCGGGCTTTACTTCGGCGTGCCGATCGCGGTCCAGCCCATGAAGGTGATCGGCGCCTATGCCATCGCCACAGCCATGACCGCCCAGGAAGTGAGCGCCTCAACCCTGCTCATCGGCATGATCTTCGCGGCCGTCGGACTTACAGGAGCCATCAACTGGATAGGCAAGGCGATCCCCCGACCGGTGGTCCGCGGCGTCCAACTCTCCACCGGCCTACTATTGATGCGTCAGGGCGTGCAATTCATGTTCGGAACGTCCAGCTTCCAAAAGGCAACCGGCCTTGCGGAACCGTACTTCACCCACCAGCGGCTCGGACCGTTGCCACTCGGCCTGATGGTCGGCATCGCCGGCTTTGCGCTCATTCTTCTGCTGCTTGGCAACAGGCGCATGCCCGCCGCGTTGGCGCTTCTCGGCTTTGGACTGGTGACGGGGATCGTACTCGGAGATCTCCACGACCTCAATACCATCTCGGCCGGCCTCCACTTGCCCTCTCTACTGCCCTACGGTTTGCCGACCGCGCATGATTTCACCGTGGCGATGTTCGTACTGGTGCTGCCGCAACTGCCAATGACCATGGGCAACGCCGTGGTGGCCAGCGTCGATCTCTCGGAACAGTATTTCCCGGAGGCCCGCACAAAGGTAACCCATAAATCCCTGACCCTAAGCATGGCGCTGGCCAGCTTCGGCTCCTTTCTGCTGGGCGGCATCCCGCTCTGCCACGGAGCGGGCGGGTTGGCCGCTCACTATCGTTTCGGAGCCCGCACTTGCGGTTCGAACCTCATTATCGGCGCCATTTTCCTTTGCCTGGGCCTGGTTTTCGGCTCCCAGGGCATCACCCTGCTCCACCTGCTGCCGATGTCGGTGCTCGGGGTGCTACTCGTCTTTGCCGGAGCGCAACTGGGCCTCGCCATCCTCGACATGAACGATCGCAATGCCCTGTTCGTGGTGCTCACCATGGTGGGCGTTACCCTTGCCACCAACCTCGCATGGGCCTTCGCGGCCGGCCTCCTTTTGACGATACTGCTGCGCACCGCCAAAATCTCCATCTGAAATCACAACTATTCAGTCATGCACGTAGAGCTCGCCCACTTCATCCCAAGCTTCGGGATCCCCCCTGCGTAAATATACCAACTGCTTGTAATAATAAACCAAAACCGATATGTACTGCACTTTGAGATCGAAATAGCCGCGCGGATCACCGGGCGAAAGCTCGTAGACTTCGTCATCGGATAAAAGGATGATCCGTTCGATCTCCTCGAGCAGCTCCATCTTTTTGATGCGCAAAAATTTCGCGATCGGCAGGATGATCATCGGGGCATAGTGCAACCTTTCCAGCCGTACTGCGGTCTCTTCGATGACCGACCCATCGACCGCATCCCCAAAAGCTCGAAGTTGGTCTTGCAGCTCCGCAACCTTGCAAAGAAAATCAGATGCCGCGCCCATCACTTTCCTCCCCATCGGATTCCGGTTTCGCGCCACTCCGCACCGGTCGGCTGCGCCGACAGCCCGAACCGGTCGAGAGCATCCGCCAGGGCTCATCACGCATTTCTCATGCGGGATATCCTCGTACCTCTGCTCTGCGAACGCCCCGACATGGAGTTCCACACTCTCCTGTCATCATACCTCCTGACAAGAGTTGTAGCAACGCAACATCATGCAGCCTCAGGGTTTTTTATCGAACATACCGGCGCATACCCCATCAATCTCCCTCGGTGTATATGCTCCATTTGTCGCGAGCTGGGTTATACTGATAATAGAGGCGGTATTCGTTGGAACGGTTTTGGATGAGTTCGATGCACGACATCAGAAATACCAGATTACCCCGCGAATAGCCGGAAAACCTGACTTTGGGGGATCGCAGAGAGGTTGAGTCGATTCCGGGATAATGCGCGATGAAGATTTCCTTGTAGTTGGTGAGCAGGTACTCGGTTTTGTTTGCGATCAACGCTTGTTGGTCCAGCCGGTCGATTTCCTGCCGGGCGTGGGCAAGCACCGGCGCCAGAGAAGGATCGGCACCATAGCCACTTGCGGTAATGGCAGAGACGATGGAACGGTTATGATCGGCGGCGGCGCCGTAGTCCCCGTTTTCCTCGGCCTGCTGGGCGGCAGAGATCTCGAGGTTTGCATGCGCCAGAAGATCGAGTTTGACAACTTTTGCCAGCTTGCCGGCAGACAGATCAGTCAGATAACGGTGCTCGGCTTTAAGGATAGCCGTTGCCGCATCGTACCCGCTTGCCGCTTGCCGCCATTGTTGCCCGCCATAGGCGCTGTTGGCCAGCTGCAGATAGTAGGCGAGCCGTGTCTCTGCCGAAGTCCGGTGAATCCTCGCCGCCACCTCCTCCAGGTTGTGCGACTGCGCCAGCTTCAGCGCCTGGGAGAACTGTTGCTCCGCCTCATCGATCTCCCCCTTTGCCATCAAGTCGGCGGCCGACTGCCGAAGATTCTCAGCGTCGCGCCAGGCGTCGGCAGCCGCGAAGGGAATGAATTTGCCGTGTGAGAGCACTCGCCCCTGAAGCCCCTCCTGCATGCGGGAAGAAGCCAGCAGGTTCTTGAATGCCGCGGCGGATTTCGCCCGCTGCTTGCCCCAGAAAATCCCCCAGCGCAACGACTCCAGCGTCTTCTCCGCAAGCTGCCGGGCCTCGGGAAACTTCCGGTCGGCCATGTACTGTTCAATCCTCGCCATGTTGGCAGACGCCTTACTGACACTTTGGGTATCCCGATAGGAAAATCCTCCCAGTACCACCGCCAGCAGCACCAAAACAACGGCTGCCACCCCTTTGAGGGGAAAAGACCGGGCTGACCGCGCCCGCTGCCGCTGCGCGTCGGGATCACGGATATACTCGAGTCCGGCAAGGGGAAGTTTCTCGCCCTGCTGCACGTACCAGGCCGCGGCCTGCCGATTGAAGGCTATTTCGGTGTTGTACACCTCACCGCGAATCATATGGCCGATGTGCACCACCAAATCCGCCAGCGAAGGGTTCGACTGCCAGTAGTCGGCGATACGCACCACGGTTTCGTCTATATCGGGATGAAAAATTCGGCTCAGCGGTTTGACGATGGGGGGGAAGTGCGGATAGCCGAAAGGCAGGTTGATTTGCACCCGATGGCGTCTGGCCACCTGGACATCGCCATTGGCGTCCAGGCCGTAGCCGAGCAGCCGGTATTCGATCACGTACTGGTCGGGGGGGTCCTTCTCCGCCGAGGCGATAGTAATAGCGGGATAATGCCTGACCAGTTCCTGCAATCGCTGGTAGTCCGCCACAAAAATTTCACTGTTGCTATCCATTGCCGTCCATTCACCATACCTTGAGAAAAACCGCCGCAAAACGCTTCGGCCCAATAGCCACCCCCCCAAGAGACTATCGCCTGATCTTTTGTCGCCGTTCACCAATGCTCCGGCCTGGCTGAAGCAGGTTATTTCCCGACAGCCTATGGGCTACCCGCAAACGGTTACTTCAAGCCTATCCCAAGCTGCACGACCTCATCAAGCGATGGGCACTATGACCTCCGCATCCTTTTAGAGCCTTTCGGGTGATTGAAAAACGTTCTTCCGAAAAAAGGAACGATAAATCTCTTTGCCACAGCGTACCGCCGGGGTAACAACAGAATATTACAGTGTCTCTTGCGTTCCGAAAAGATTTTTTATGCACGTTTATTGCGCAACAATCCAATCAGACCCCTTGTTTTCGCAGCAGACTCTCCAGGGCAGTCTGCCGTTTGGAGGTATCGAGTCGGCGAATCGCCATGGCAAGCGCCCGCCGGGTCCCGACGAAGACGGCCAGCTCGCGGGCCCTGGTAAGACCGGTATACACGAGGTTGCGGTAGAGCATCTTGAAATGCTGGGTGAGCACCGGCAGGATGACCACCTTGAACTCGCTGCCCTGGGACTTGTGAATGGTTATGGCGTACGCCAGATCGAGTTCGACAATGTCTTCCTTCTGGTAGAGGACCTGCCTGCCGTCGGGGAAAAAGGCGATCAGAGTGGTCATCGCGGCCGTATCGATCTCTTGTATCATGCCGATATCGCCGTTAAAAACCCCTAGGTCATAATTGTTGCGCCGGTGGATCACCCGGTCGCCCACCCGAAAGATCCGTTCCCCCACCTGCAGTTGCGGGCGATCCGGAAGCGGGGGGTTGGCCGCCTGCTGGATGACCCGGTTGAGATTGGCGGTTCCCAGGCTCCCCCTGGTCATGGGCGAGAGGATCTGGATCTCACTCGTTTTCCCGTAGTACTTCGGAATCCACTGCAGATACAGCTGCACCACCGTCTCCACCGCCGCCAGGCCGTAGTGCAGCGTCGACCAGGGATGGACCTTTTTGAGCACCACCTTGAGTTCCTCAACCCCATCCCTAGCAGTGACCAACCGTTCCAGATCCACATGCCGGAACTTGGCCGGCATCTCGAACTCCCGCTCATATGCTGAGGTTATCGCCTCGCCCGTACGAAATTCAAACGGGCTCTCCGCAGTGGCGAGCCCATCCAGCCGCGCCGCATCGACGTGCAGGGAGCGCTTCACCCGGTTGATGAAATCGAGCTGCTCGACGGTGGCCTCCTCCGAATCCAGAAACAGGCAGTCGGTCCCGTCACGCCAGACCTCCGGCCGCTTGAAAGGCGATTCGATCCTCGGAATCTCGCCCCGATTGATCTGATGAGCAAAGGTGATGATCCTCGAGGCCCCCGCTTGACGGAAAATCCGGGTGAGCCGGAAACAGGGGACCACTCCGGAGGCAATGAGATCGCGGAGGACATTACCGGCGCCAACCGAGGGGAGCTGGTCGGCATCGCCGATGAAAAGCACCTGGCAGCCGTCCGGCACCGCTTTAAGAAGCGAGGCGGTAAGCGAGATGTCGAGCATCGAGCACTCGTCGACGATCAAAAAATCGCTCTGCAGCGGTTGCTGCTCATTGCGCGCGAAGGCGCCGTTTCGCCACTCCAAGAGTCGGTGCAGGGTCTTCGCCTCCCGATCGATCACCTCGCTCATGCGCTGGGCCGCCCGGCCGGTGGGCGCCGCCAGCAGCACCTTTTTTCCCAGGGCTTCGAGCAGCCGCACGATGACCTGGGTGGTGGTAGTCTTCCCGCAACCAGGCCCGCCGGTGAGTATGGAAAAACCGCATTGTACCACCTGGCCGGTCGCCCCCGCCTGTTCCTCGCTCAAACGAATGTCGTGGCCTGCGCAGTATCGATCGATCCAGGAAGCAACCCGCCCCTCATCCAGCGGTGGCGGGGCCCGAAAAGCCGCGACCCGGCGGGCGACCGTCTCCTCGTCATAATAGAGGGTCTTCGAGTAATAGCACCGCACGTACTGCCCATCGCCCCCCGGATCGAGGAGACGGACCTTGAGCTGGTTGTCGTTTTCCATCGCCTCCAGGATACCGGGCATCCGCTCGGCAACCTCGAGGTCCAGCAGTCGCCGCACCTCCTCTTCGATCTGGCCGGCGGTAAGGTAGCAATGTCCCTGGTCCCGGCTGGCGGCCAGCACGTGACGCACGGCGGCCACCAGCCTCTCCTCGCTGTCCGGGGCCAGACCGATGCTGAGCGCCACCCGGTCGGCGGAGAAAAAACCGATCCCGTAAAAGTCGTTCGCGAGACGGTAGGGGTCGGCGCTGACGATTTCTATCGCTTTTTCCCCATATTTTTTATAAATCCGTACAGCAAAGAGTGTGGAGATGCCGTGTCCCTGCAGAAAAATCATCACGTCCCGGACCATTCGATGCTCCTGCCAGGCCCGGGCGATCGTCTCCAGTTTCCTCTCGGCAATGCCCGGCACTTCGGTAAGTCGCTCGATCTCCTCTTCGAACACCCGCAGGGTATCCCGAGCGAAATGGCGGACGATCTTCCGGGCCGTTTTTGGCCCAACACCCTTGATCAGGCCAGAACCGAGATATTTTTCGAGCGCGGCCGCCGAAGCCGGCTTTTTCTCGATGGCTTCCGTGGCCTTGAACTGGCGGCCATACTGGGGATGCACGGTCCAGGCGCCGCGGAATTCCATGGTGGCGCCGGCAAAGACCCTGGTCTGGTGCACGGTGACGGTAATCAGTTCGCCGGGGTTGTTAGAGGACTGCACCCGCAGGACGGACCAGCCATTCACCGCGTTGTGGTAGGTTACGCGTTGAACTATACCTTTTATTTTTTCAGCGATAAAGGCCATATATTTCAAATACTAATCGACTAATGTCGATCCGTCAACGTCAGGCGCAAACCGGCATCCGCAACGGAAAATCTTGCGATAAAGCCCCTACCCTTTTTTTCCACTCTCCTTGCCGGACCACCCAACCTTGCCTATTTTACCCAATACGAAGTCTCACTTTCCCTACCCCGGATTTCCGGGATCAAGAGCGCCATGGATATCAACCAACTCTTCGATTTTGTCCACTACCTCTTCATGGGCCACAAGCTGATCGGCGTTGCGGTCCTGGTAATCGTCTTCATCTTCCTGATCAAGAAGACCGTCGCCACTCTCAAGATCGCTCTTCTCATCGCCCTTCTGGTGGCCGGTTTCTACCTTGTCAGCCAGCTTGGCAACGCCTCATTTCACGGACTGATTCAGGAACAACACGGGGTCTCTGAAATGAACAAAGCAATAAACAATGAAACCCGTTGAGCGCTGTGGCAACGATTTTTCCCCTGCAGGCTCTATCTACATCTGTAGCGTTCAAGGGTGCGACAAACTGGCGTTCGTGAACGTTCCGGCACCAGCAGCCAAAGGTTCTTGAGCGTATCGCATCGCCAGCCCTCCACAGCCCCGGCAAACAGTTCGGCACACGTCTCTGCATCCAGTCCGCCATGAACTTGGCCAAGCAGGTGCAAACCGATGTCCGTGAGGCGCCGGGAGGCAACCTGCCTGCCTATTTCCCGGTACGCCTCCTCGATCCAGGCAGGCCGGCACATCGGATCACGATCGAGGTCGATAACCACCGCATACCAGCGCCGCCCCTTGATTACCAGCGAACCGGGCCCATGCGCCTTGGCCTGGAAGAGTTCCGTCATCACGCGAACCGGATGCTCCTCGCGTATGGGGCGTTTGGGTTCCACCGTCAGCACCAGGTGGGTATCCTCCTCAAAGACCAGGGCATCCGGCTGCGGCCTGGCACGGTCCCAATCCGCAACCAGACGACAGGTGATCGAAGCGATCCGAAACCGAGCCTTGCGACCGCCATACAGCAGGGTCATCTTGCCCTTTTTCTTCTTGCTCGCTTTCATGGGTTCTTGCGCCCCCACAGGCCGTTTTACCTTTCCTTGAGACGCACGGCTAGCAGCAAAATCAACAAAAACGGCAATAGTCCGCGTAGGACCCAACGCATAAAACGTTCCAGCTCTGCGTTTTTGAGATCCGGAGTAAAGGGGATGACTCGCAGGGTTCGCCCTTGAAACAGGGTATCGGTGACATCGAGGTTG
Organism: uncultured delta proteobacterium; assembly: GCA_963745265.1. GTDB lineage: Bacteria > Desulfobacterota > Desulfobulbia > Desulfobulbales > Desulfocapsaceae > Desulfopila. Next base: position 40,649 of record CAVUXQ010000020.1, on the reverse strand, counting down.
TACCATGACGCGATCTTGGTCCCGGGCGGAAAACGCTTTTTGAGTCGAGCATACGTAGGTTTTCCATCGCCCGCTAGACTCGGGGCGTACAATCGGGCCTTCCGCCCGGCGATCCTACCTTCGAATCCCCAACTCAAGCCTCCCTCGCTATCCCGGCTATAGTGGAGCTTCTCAATAGTGAATATTTGCTTGCGGTAACCGTCGAGATGGGCCAGCACAATCAAACTGCCGATGGCCTCGACGCTGGTTACAAGAGCCCAACCAAAGGTCGCAAACAGGACGAGTACAAGAAATAGATTCTTCTTCCCAGTTTTTCCGGCGATACCGGGATGGCTTCGCTGGTAGGCATCGATCTGGTCCTTGGCTTCTTTGAGGCCTGTTTGCTGCAATCTGCGAAGGCGTTTGACCGCCTCGATCCTGTCGCCGCTGCGCAGCGCGGTGATCACTTCGGTGGGGAGCTCGCCATTTTTCACCGGCAGATCGGCGCAATCTCCTCTGAGGTAGGTTTCGACCTCTTCCTTAGCTTCTTTCAACCCGATCCGCCTGGCCGTGCGCAGCAACTTGATCGCCTCAATCTTTGCCCCGCGACGCAACGCGGCGATCACCTCCTTGGGGAGGCCGCCTTTGTCGGGATGTGTTGGGTGGACAGTACTCATGGAACACCTTCATAAACGTGAGCCAGCTCATTGGTTGGCCAGCGTTTCGCCCCACCCCCCGATGAACTCTAACAAAACCTCTGCCTCTGAAAAGGGCTGCATACGCCTTAGCTTCATTATAAAAGATTGCAGAACATGAGTTGTACCTTTTTTCGTCCAAGCCGCGTTGGTTGAGAAGCGTAACAAGAGGTCTGAAAAAAATTGATTCGGTAGCGCTGGTCCGTTAGGATAATGATATCCCATTGGTTAAAATCACACACCATTTTACGAATAAGGGGTCAGCTCACGTGCAAGTACAACTTCTCAACTGGTACAGGAAACGCCGCACGCCGCTATGGGTGATTATTGGAATCCTCCTGCTGTATACGGTAACCGGTTTTTTTATCGCGCCACTGGTCATCAAGCATCTGATCGCGACCCGGGTATCCGACCTGCTCCAGCGCAAAGTGGCCGTGACGCGGGTGCACCTCAATCCCTATACCCTCTCCATCTCCTTTGACGGCCTCTCCATTGCGGGGGAAAACGACACCCCCCTGCTCTCGGTTGGGCGGATCGCCATCAACGCGCAGCTTTCCTCCCTTTTCCGGCGGGCCGTGGTCATCAAGACCATTGACATCAACGACCCGGTTGCGCACGTGGTGCGCGAAAAGACGGGGCTGTTCAATTTTTCCCACCTCCTTCCGGCTCAGCCCTCCCCGCAACGGAGCGAAAAATCCGCTGGCGAGGAGTCGTCTGTGCGGTTTATCCTTGGCCACTTGGGGCTTAGCGGCGGTCAAATCGCCTTTGAGGATCAGGCCGCAGCCGCTCCGTTTGCCACCCGGTGGGAGCAGATCCATCTGAGCTTGCACAAAATGGATACACAGCGCGGGGCGCAACCGGCCCGATTCGAGTTCGGGGCCACTACCAAGGCGGGCACCAAACTCGGTATTGACGGAAAGGGGACCGCCGTTCCTTTCTCGGTTCGGGCCGATGTCAAGCTGATGAAGGCGACCATTGCCGATTACGCCCCATACTATCAATCCTCTTTTAGGGGAAAAGTCGCAAGCGGCACCCTCTCCCTTGCAGGCACGGCCGAATGGAATTCCACGGCGCAACGCATCCGCTCCATCGGAATCACCATCGACAATCTGAAGGTCGACAAGAATTCGGGCGATCCACTGGCGGCCATCGCCGAACTTGCGGTGAGAGGCGCGGCCGTGGATTTCAAGGATCGAATCGTTGATACCGGCACCATCTCCACCCAAGACGGGAAGATCTCCATCGAGCGGACGGCTGACGGACGCCTCGACCTGCTCGATCAGCTCAGCCCATCGACTCCACCGGCCGATGCAACCGTGAATACGGCCAAGGCGCCCACGGATACGAAATGGCAGGTGAGCCTGAAAAGCTTTCGCATGGACAAGTACACCCTCACAGCCACCGACCACCAACCGCCGGAAGCGGCCCATTTCGAGCTGCATCATATTTCGGCATCGGCCCAAGGGCTCGGCACGCGGGAAGGAACCCTGGGAAAGGTCAGCCTCAAATTCAACTGGTTCGACAAGGGAACGTTTTCCGCAAATGGCGAGTTGAGCCTGGCGCCGTTGGGCGGCACGTTACGCGTGGATGCCGCCGACTGGGATGTCCGTCCCGCCCAGACCTATATCACCCGGTTCGCGCACCTTATGGTAGATAGCGGTACAGCCGATACCCAAGGGACCCTGCGGATCCTCCCGCGCAAAGACCTGGCCCCGGACATCCGGTATGACGGGCAGATAGCAGTGAATAGTTTTCAATCCACGGATGCTGGCACTTCCAGAAACTTCATGACGTGGAAAAGCCTCTTTGTCTCAGGGCTCAAACTTGCAACCGCTGAGCCGAAAGTATCCATCGGCAAGGTCGCGCTGACCGACTTTTCAACCCGGATAATCGTCCATCCCGACGCCGGCACCAATATCTCCGACATCTTCGGCAGCGCCACGAACCGGCCCACCGCCGAAAACAAGCAGCAATTGACCGAGGCGAAAGGGGATACCGCAAAAAAATCCTCAAGCGCCCCTCCGACCCAAGCGGCAACCGGCAGCAACGGCAACGAGCAACCGGCCGACATCCGGATCGACGCCGTGACCCTGCAGGGCGGCCAGGTGGAGTTCCGGGATTACCATATCCAACCCCATGTGCAGGCGACCCTGAGCGAGGTAGGCGGCAGCATCAAAGGCCTGGCGTCACGGGGGACGAAAAACGCCGAGGTGTTGCTGCGCGGCAAGACGCCCGCCGGTATCCCCTTTGAGATCAGCGGCGAGGTCAACCCGTTGCTCAAACCACCATTCTTAAACCTCAAGATGCTCTTCAGCGGTATCGATTTGAGTCGCTACACGCCCTACTCCGGGAAATACCTGGGATATGAACTGAACAAGGGGCAGCTCTCGCTGCATCTTGCTTATCATCTGGAAAACAACCACCTGGTAGGCAAGAACAAGGTGGAAATCAACCAGCTTCTTTTTGGCAATTCGGTAAAGAGCGACCAGGCAACCACCTTGCCTGTAAAACTAGTCGTCGCCCTGCTCAAAGATGCCCAAGGCAATATCGACCTCGACCTTCCGGTGCAGGGAGATCTCGACAATCCCCAGTTCAGTCTTGGGGGCGCGATTCTTACCGTGCTGCGCAACCTGGTCACCGATATCGTCAGTTCTCCGTTCAAGCTGCTCGGATCACTCTTCGGCGGCGGGGAGGAGCTGCAGTACTTGCCGTTTGATCCCGGGTATGCCCGGATCACCGAGGCCGGCAGGAAGAAACTGGACATTCTCTCCAAAGCCCTGCATGCACGCCCGGCCCTTACCCTGGAGATCCAGGGACAAGCCAATCCCGATGGGGACGGCAGCGCCCTGCGGGAAATGCGCTTCGAGCTGGAGCTGAAAAAAGCAAAACAGAAACAGCTCAAGCACGCCGAACCTCTCGAGAACATCGCGCTCTCTGCGGGGGAGCGGGCGACCGCGATCGCACAACTCTACAAGGCCGCCCCTTTTCCCAAACCACGCGACGAGCAGGGCAGTCCCAAAAAGCTCGACACAGCGGAAAAGGAGAAGCTGCTGGTTACGAACATCGAGATAAGCGACGACACGCTTCGCCACCTGGCGTTCGAGCGGGCAAGCAGCACCAAGGCCTATCTGAGCAAACAGGGCGGCATCGCTCCCGGGAGGCTTTTTGTTATCAAACCGGATATCGGTGCACAGGAGAGTGGCGGAAAAACCAAGGCGCAGGTGCGATTCGCCGTGGAGTAAGCCGATTCGCTCAACGATTCAGCTCGAGTCCGGTTATGGAAAGACCCCGATGCTCCGGGCCGGCGAGGTCAAGCCGAAGCCCCTCGAGCGACCCCGCGGCATCACCGGGCGACGAACCGCTTTGGATCTCGACCAGAGGCCTGTCGAGCTGTCGGCCGGTCGCAATGACTATGGCTTTGCGGCCATCGGAGAGGGTAACCAGATTGCCTGGGGGGTACAGGCCGATAACCGCCATAAAATGGGCGAGCAGACCGGGATGAAAGCTCCCTTTGTCCGCCAGCATGATCGAGTATGCCTGCTGGGGAGAGAGGGGGTGCTTATAGGGGCGAATAGCGGTCAACGCCTCGAATACATCGCAAATCCGAAGAAGTGCGGTGATCGGATGTGTAACCAGCCAACCGGGAGACTCAGGATAGCCGCTGCCATCGAAGCGGATATGATGCCCCCAGGCAGCGGCAATATCCAAGTCGGTGGCATTGCCCTGCTCAAGCAATATCTCGGCGCCGAACGAGGCATGCTTTTTCATTTCAGCCATTTCCTCTTCCGTCAATCTCCCGGGTTTAAAGAAGATTTCTTCGCCAATCCGGCTCTTGCCAACGTCATGCAGAAGAGCGGCAGTGCCGATATCCAGTAGTGCCTTCTCCTGCAGTCCCAGGGTAGTACCGATAAAAACCGCGAGCGTGGCCACCCGCGCGGAATGCCCGACAGTATAGGTATCGAAATCGGGATATCGCACTTGCTGCATGATATCGGAAAAGTTCGCCCGTGTGTGCCTCAGCAGATGTTCGCTGACCGATTTCGCGCTTTCGATATCGATTTTGCGATGCAGCGAGGCATTGTCGTGGGCACTGGCCACCACATCATAGAGCGCCTGATAGAGAAGCGTGGGAGAATGGAGAAAGTAGCCGGAGTCCTTTCCCATCCAGGCAAATTTACTCTGCTTGCCGACCAATTTGGACGACTCTACATAGTGATAGGCCAGCTCGATGGAACCAATCCCGCGAGAGAGGAGGAGTTCCCGGGCCTCTCCGAGGCCATCGACCGATTGACGAAGGTCAGCGGAAAGATCGAGAAAGTCCCTGATTTCCCTGGAAGAAACCGATGACCTGAAGGTAAATCCACCACACGACAAGGCGTCCGCAAGCTCGATAAGCTGATGACCCACCACACTGGGTCCGGTCAGTGCCCTGCCCCGATAAACAAACGTCCCATCGACGATGCCGATAAAGAGTTCCGTCTCCCCGGTTCCATGAAAATACTCGTGCAGACTCTTTCTTATTTTTACTGCGGATTCCCTGACTTTGACATGATCTGCGAAATATAGTTTGCGGATCGCCACTCCCCGGGACAAGAGCATTAAAAAACTATTGAGTTCGGCTTCGCTTTTCACGGCTTCGCCCTCCCTCTGGCCGATGACCGTTGCAGTTTTTTCAAGGAAGCGACGGCACTTCGCCGACAGGATCCAGGCCACTGGGGTAAAAATAACAGATATTTCGAACCGATAATTGTTTCCAGCGTCTGCCTGCTGCTCTCTGCCCGAAGATCCGGCATCGCCTCTATCGCCCGCTGCACAAATGACATGGCGCGTTGTTCCCGGGGAAGCGTCGGGAGGGCTTCGGCAAGGATACGACCGGCCAGCGAAGTCAAAGCCTCAGGCGGTGCGGTTTCCGACTTATAGAGTTGCAGATAGGCAATGAGAAATTTTACATGCAGGGATTGAGCGGGGTCCAGGAAAGGAGCAACCGTCTCCATAACCCAATCCTGGGGATGTTCGGAAAAGACTCGAATGATCTGCATTGTGAGCCGAGGTTGCAGAGAAGTGTTCAACAAAAGGGCAAAAAGGCAATAGTTTGCTGGGGCGAGCGCCGTACAGAGATCTGGAGCGAGAGTATTTTTTTTGCAGCTGTCGAGCTCCTGCAAAAAGGGGAGCATTTCAACCATATCCCGGACGGGCAGGGCCGCCATCCTGCGGCAGAGTTGAAAGAAATCCTGCGGCGCTTCAAGGGGACCGATGCGCATCAGTTCATTCACGACAAAGGGCCATAACCGTTTCTCCTCCCCGCCATCACATCGCTTGAGCACTTGATTGAAAAAAAAGAGTGAGGAGACATGCGGCGAACTGCGCAGTGGCGAGACAACCAGCATCAGCGCTTCGTCCCGTCTGCCCCGATCGGGCTGTCGAAGGAGCTGCCTGGTTCCCTCAAGCACTGCATTCCACTCGTCTCCCTGCAGGTTTGTGGTCAGCATGTCCCGGAGGAGCTGGGCGATTCGCGCTTCCACCTGTGGTGCTTGACGGGATTCAAGAAAGGTAAATACAATGGCGAGCCCCTCACAACGATTGGGTTGCAGCAGTTTTGCCAATCGTCTTTTCGGCGGTTGATGCAGTGTGACAAAGGCCTGAAGTTCGGCCACCGGCAGCATCGCGGGTTCGTCCTGCCGATTCTTTGTTGGCCTATCCTCGTTTTTATCTGGTTTATCACGTTTAATCGGTTGTTTGTTCACCAGCGAGACGAGGAGATTGATTGCTTCTTCGGATTTTTTGGTCGGGGCATGTCTCTCCAAAGAGCGAAGAATCGTCGCCAAAGAGTTCAAACTCTCCTGGGATGTCGCGACATGGACATGTTCAGGATCCCCTCTTCCTTCGAACTCGACAAGGCGAATCAACAGCTGTTCGATATCATGCCAGCCAACCTGGGCCATCCCGGCGAGTGGAGTCGTCTCAGTCGATACTTCGCTTGAGAGTGATTCTAGGATGATACGACAATGGGCAAGCTGCCGGTCGTCGACGCCTTTACGCCGTAGGTTATCCAGAAACTCTTCCAACCTCGGTCCGCGCCCACGGCTCCCTGTTTCCTGGTGGGCAGTCGATGAGCCCGAGGACGCCAGAAATCGCTTATGGACGATACGAATCGAGGAAGGCAGATCGGTAAAATGTATCCGGGCAAAATTCTGCGAGCTCACTGCCTGGGCCTGCCTGCGCGCCATTTTTTGAAAAAAGGCGGCAAGCTCTACCGCTTCGACCTCACGATCGATCTCCAAGGCGTCAATTCCCAAATCTACCAACATATCTCGGAATTGTTGCGCAAACTGATCGCCATCGACTACGTCGGCATTCTCCACGTAGAGCCGCTTGTCACGGACCTCGAAACGCACAGCTGGTTTGCTGCTTGCCAGTCTGCGCAGGTCACGCTGAAAATCCCTCACGGCATCGCCCAATATGGCGTGACCATTGGGATAGTACTGGCTAATCCTTACCAGCCTCTGCAACGCGCGCATGAATTTTTGCACGCTCAAAGACTGAGGGACCCCTCCATCAGGATCAACTTCGGTAGGTGACATGAAAATAAGCCAGAAGGTCTATTCTTGCAGGAGATGAAAGTTTGCACAGCATTACAGAATATAAAAACAACGACCGAGGCTGTGTGCGGGGCCTCTTCTCCCTTTACGCCACCACTTTACAGCATTTGAGCTATGAGGCAAACCGGGTTATGCCCAGGGCGGGACTGTCATCGATCTCAAAAAGTCGGTGGAAAACCTGGTCTGGGCTGCAAAGAGCGCAAATTGAAAAGACATCGCCTTTTCCCAGATGGTGAGCGAGTGGTGCAGGCCGAGGTTTGCCAGGGCCTCATTGGAGAGCAGACTGCGGTGCTGCAGTGCGGTATCCACCAGGGGAAGAAACCCGGAACCGAGCCTCTCGGGTAATTCGGCCAGCAACAAGCCGCCGACATAATCGGACATGGCCTCAAACATGGAGAAATCGGGCGCGAGATCATTCAGCACCCCTTCAAGGGTAAAAAACGCTTTGCGAAAAAGGATGAGTTCCGGCGGCATGACCATCCCCGCCATGGTCATTTCCTCGAGCAGGTGAAAGCCGACCTTGATGGGATCGTCATGGACGAGAGCGGAGGCGAGCAGTCGCTCGATGTCGGCTCCTCCCCTGGTGCCGCCGCACAGTTGTTCTATCGCTTCCCCGGCTCTTTTGCTATCACCGATGGAGACCCCGATCATCATCTCCACGATCTGCCCCCGTTGCACTTTGGAGAGACGATCGGCCAGCGTCCAATCGATGAGAGCGACAGCCGGACCCTCCGCCGTACTCACGCTCAGGATATTGCCGGCATGAGGGTCGCCGTGAAAGAGAGCAGAGTCCTCGGCGGCAAAGAGCGGAATACAGATTACCGCTTCAAAGACAAGGCGTGCCAAAGCCCTCCGCTGCTCGGTACAAAAATCCGCGTCGGTAATTCGAACCCCATCGAGATATTCCATGGAGGTGAGCCCAGGGCTCTGGAATGAGAACAGTCGGGGAATCCGAATCTTTCGCACCTTCGCATAAATTCGGGCCGCCTCCTCGAGATGTTCTCGTTCGGCGGCCAGGTCGATCTCTTTTGCCATGCTCTCGCGCACCTCGGCGAAGAGCTCGGAGAGCATCAGCTCCCGCAACCCATACTTGGCACGATCGTTTTCAAGAAATGCCACGGTTTCGGACAAGATGCGCAGCTCTTCGTCGAGATGGGCGGCGATATTTTTCTTCAGAATCTTGAAGACCCCATCGATGGGATCGATGGCGCCTGGCTCGCTCCAGGTGAAGGGAACGACGGCGGCAACGCTCGCTTCGGCCAGAATGCGCGGTGTCAGTTGCACCTCGATGGCCGAATCTTCGGGGGATAATTGCTTGCAAATGGTCTCGAGAAGGTCGATGGGATTACTCCGGACAACGCCGTGTTCCAGGCGAACCAGCCATTTTTTCAAGCTTGGGTCGAGCCCGGGATTGCGGGCGACGATTTGCCCCAGCTTGTGCAGAGTGGGAAAATTCAGGGCAAGATGGAGCAACCGTTCTCCAGGCCCAGAATTCCGAGGCAGGTTTGCCTGAGAGACAATGCTGGCCCGCAGCCTGGGGTAGGACATGCGGGAGAGGAAAAATACGATTCCGTCACGCAGCAGCAGCCGGAATGTACCGAGATTCCCGGGCAATGCCGCTTCCGGTCGGGCAAGCGCGACCAGATGCTCCGCTGCCAATCGGCAAAAGGCCTTTTCTCCCATAGTCTCCACGAGGTGATCAAGGCGTGAGGGAGAGAAAGCTTGCGGTGTGCCCGCGGGTGAGGAGAGAAAATTCAATTTTACATCCTGTTTCATCGTTCTTTGCTTCCCCGCTTGAGAAATCCTGGAGCCTCCCACAGGTAGAGGCAAATCCGGAATCGCCGCGCGCAACATTCCCCCCGCTGCGCTGTATATAAAATCATAACCTTTCTAGAGAAAGTCAAGTCGGGAGTTAGCTGGCGATTCCACTGCCCGGGCACAGCCTCCCTAACCGGCACAACCCGCACTCACACGACACATTACCCTCTATTTTCACGACACGTTACCACTTGAAAAAGCGGATTCACCATCTTTTTTTATCGACACCAGCTCTGAACCACGTACCGTCATCATGAGCTTGTCTCACAACTATGAACGTACACACCGTAAAACCAAAAAGCAGAGAATGGGCAGGTCAGAAAATTTCCGGTTTCCAAATATGTAAAGACATGCGATGCATTTTTATTTAATTTTACATTTTTGGAAATTACAATGATATGCTTAAACTAAAATGTAATATCATAACCGCATCCTCCCTGGTGCGTATTCTGTCTGCCGATCGTGGCAACACGAAAAACATCGATTTGTCGCGACAATAGAAGCGCGTCCAAAAAATGGCATATCCTTTGCTCAACCTCCTCCCAGAGGTAAACGATGTGGTACCTACCCATACCCATTACATCACTAGTTTTTTAAGGAGGAGCGTATGAAGACGAAGTTAACGATCATCCCGCTGTTGTGCCTGTTGCTTGCAGTAGGCACATTTACCCGCAAAGCCTCGGCCGCCGACGATGTCATCAAGGTCGGCATCCTGCATTCGCTGTCGGGCACCATGGCGATCAGCGAAACAACCCTGAAAGACACCATGCTGATGCTCATTGACGAGCAGAACAAAAAAGGCGGCCTGCTGGGCAAAAAACTGGTGCCGGTGGTGGTCGACCCGGCCTCCAACTGGCCGCTTTTTGCGGAAAAAGCCCGCGAGCTGATTGAAAAAGACAAGGTGGCCGCCATCTTCGGCTGCTGGACCTCGGTCTCCCGCAAGTCGGTGCTGCCGGTGTTCGAGGAGGACAACGCCCTCCTCTTCTATCCGGTGCAATACGAAGGCGAGGAATCGTCCAAAAATGTCTTTTACACCGGCGCCGCGCCCAATCAGCAGGCCATTCCGGCGGTTGACTACCTGATGAACGAGCTGGGCGTCAAACGCTGGGTGCTGGCCGGAACCGACTACGTCTATCCCCGCACCACCAACAAGATCCTTGAGGCCTACCTTAAATCCAAAGGCGTCGCCAAAGACGGACATCATGATCAACTACACCCCGTTCGGCTATTCCGACTGGCAGTCGATTGTCGCCGATATCAAGAAGTTCGGCTCCGCCGGCAAGAAGACCGCCGTGGTCTCGACAATCAACGGCGACGCCAACGTGCCGTTTTACAAGGAACTCGCCAATCAGGGAATTACCGCCGACAAGATTCCGGTGGTGGCCTTTTCCGTGGGTGAGGAGGAACTCTCCGGCATCGACACCAAACCCCTGGTGGGACACCTCGCGGCCTGGAACTACTTCATGAGCGTCGACACTCCGGAAAACCACGAATTTATCAAAACCTGGCATACGTTTATCAAAAACGACAAGCGCGTCACCAACGATCCCATGGAAGCGCATTACATCGGCTTCAACATGTGGGTGAAAGCGGTTGAGAAGGCCGGCACCACCGACCCGGACGCGGTGGAAAAAGCGATCATCGGCGTCTCGGTGCCCAACCTTACCGGCGGCTACGCCACCATGATGCCCAACCATCACATCACCAAGCCGGTGCTGATCGGCGAGATCCAGGACAACGGCCAGTTCGACGTGGTCTGGCAGACCCCGGGGCTGGTGGCAGGCGATGCCTGGTCGGATTACCTGCCGGGCTCCAAGGACCTGATCTCCGACTGGAGAGCGCCGCTCTCCTGCGGCAACTACAACGTCGTCACCAAAACCTGTGGCGGCAAGAAGATGTAATAACCGCTCGGTGCCTGTCCCCGGCTGCGAAACGCCTGGGACAGGCAGGCATCCCCACCCTTACAACAACCGAGTGATACCATGTTGACAAGATTGCAGCAAATCAGCAGCCCAAAGCTCATACTCACGATCCTCCTGGTGCTACTGGGGCTGAGCTCTGCCACCAGTCATGCCGGCCAGCAGCCACCAACGCTTGCCGCAGGCCTTACGGCGCTGGGCGGCAGAAGCTTCAGTCAAAAGATCAGGGCGGTGGAAACGATCGCCGACTGCGGCGACGAGCGTGCCCTGCCGGTGCTGCGCGCCCTGCTCTCGGGCGATCTCTCCATTCTCAAAGCCGATCGAAGCACGGTCTTTGTGCAGCATCGCGGCGCCCATCTGCTGGCGACCGGGGTATTAAGCGGCAAAAAAACAGAAGTCGCCAACCGCTATCAGCTCAAGAAAATTATCATCAACAACGCGCTGCGCACCACCCTGAAAAACGAAATCGCCCGGCTCACCCTGCACAATCCCGACCCTGAAGTTCGGCTACGCGCGGTGCATGAGATGCTCTCCGATCTGACCCCCGATGCGATCGGCCCGCTAAAGGGGTTGCTCAAAGTGGAGAAAAACAGGTCGGTATTGACTGCCTTGCACACCGCTATGGCCATTGCAGACCTCAGCAGTCCGGAAGTCGCAAAGCGGCTTGCGGCAGTAAGAGCGCTCAAAGGCAACCTCGAACCGGTGGTGCACAACCGACTCGAAGACGTGGTGCAGTCCGAGAAGAACGAGGAGGTGCGCGTTCATGCCGAGCTGGCGCTGACGGGCCATCGACTCACGAGTCGCCTGGTACAGCAGGCTGCAGACCATGTTTTTCGGGCTCAGCCTCGGCTCGGTACTGGTGCTGGCGTCCATCGGCCTGGCCATCACCTTCGGGGTAATCGGGGTGATCAACATGGCCCACGGCGAGCTGATCATGATCGGGGCCTACACCACCTACGTGATCCAGCAACTGCTGCCGAACAGCATCGGCCTGGCCCTGGCTCTGGCGGTGCCCGCCGCCTTCTGCGTCTCCGGCCTGGTCGGGGTAGTGATCGAAAAAACGGTGATCCGCTTTCTCTACGGCCGACCGCTGGAGACCCTGCTGGCCACTTTCGGCCTCAGCCTGATCCTGCAGCAGGCGGTGCGAACGATCTTCTCCCCACTCAATCGCACTGTATCCACCCCCGCCTGGATGAGCGGCTCGATCGCCATCAATCCGGTGCTCTCGCTTACCGCCAACCGGCTCACGGTATTTCTCTTCGCCATGGCGGTGTTTGCCGCGCTTTTCGCGCTGATGAAAAAGAGTTCGCTGGGCCTGCAGGTACGGGCGGTGTCGCAGAACCGGTCCATGGCCCGGGCCATGGGGGTGCGGGCTTCCCGGGTTGACGCCCTCACTTTCGGGCTGGGGTCGGGAATCGCCGGCATTGCCGGCGTGGCGCTCTCGCAACTAACCAACGTGGGCCCCAACCTGGGACAATCCTACATCGTCGATTCCTTTATGGTCGTGGTTTTCGGCGGCGTGGGCAACCTGTGGGGAACCCTGATGGGCGGGCTCTCCCTGGGGATCGCCAACAAGTTCCTCGAACCCTTCAGCGGGGCGGTGCTGGCCAAAATCGTCATCCTGGTCTGCATCATCGTATTCATTCAAAAGCGTCCGCAGGGGCTGTTCCCCCAGAAAGGGACGCGCTGCGGAGTAAGACGATGGTATCCGTTTTTAAATCATTGCGTGGCGATACCGGGGGCTCCGTGTTGCTGGCGGGTCTTCTGCTGGCGGCGGTAGCGGTGCCGATCGGCAACCTGGTGATGCCCCAAGGCAGTGCGCTGCATGTTTCCACCTTTGCCATGACCGTGCTGGGTAAGTACCTCTGCTATGCGCTGCTGGCGCTGGCGGTGGACCTCGTCTGGGGCTACCTGGGAATCCTGAGCCTTGGCCATGGCGCCTTTTTCGCCCTTGGCGGTTATGCCATGGGGATGTACCTGATGCGGCAGATCGGCACGCGGGGCGTCTACGGCAACCCGCTGCTGCCCGATTTCATGGTCTTTCTCAACTGGAAGTCGCTGCCCTGGTTCTGGCACGGGTTCAATATGTTCTGGTTCGCGGCGGCAATGGTCGTCCTGGTGCCGGCGGCGCTTGCCTACGTGTTCGGCTGGCTCGCCTTTCGGTCCCGGGTAACCGGGGTCTACCTCTCGATCATCACCCAGGCCATGACCTACGCCCTGATGCTCGCCTTTTTCCGCAACGAGATGGGCTTTGGCGGCAACAACGGCCTCACCGATTTCAAGGATATTTTGGGATATTCGCTGCAGTCCGACACCACCCGCGCCGGGTTGTTCGTCGCCAGCGCCCTGGCCCTGGCCCTGGGCTACCTCGCCTGCCGCTGCATCACCCGCTCGCGGCTGGGCAAAGCCTGCACGGCTATCCGCGATCAGGAATCGCGTCTGCGATTCATCGGCTACCGGGTAGAGAACATCAAGCTCTGGATCTTCACCTTTTCCGCCATCCTGGCCGGCATTGCCGGGGCGCTCTACGTGCCGCAGGTGGGCATCATCAATCCCACCGAGTTCTCGCCCCTGGGCTCCATCGAGATCGTGGTCTGGGTGGCGGTGGGCGGGCGGGCCACCCTTTTCGGCGCCATCGCCGGGGCGCTGCTCGTCAATTACGCCAAAAGCTATCTCACCGTGGCCTACCCCGATGCCTGGCTGTTCGGCCTTGGCGGACTTTTCGTGCTCGTCACGCTCTTTCTGCCAAGTGGAGTTGTGGGGCTTTTGGGCAAAGGCCGGGAGGTGCGACAATGAACGCTCATAATGGATTGCGCTCACTGATGCGGGCGGAGAAGTTCTTCCGCTTTCTTTCCCCGGAACCGCCGCCGAGCCTCGACCTCACCCATGGCGTGATCCTCTACCTGGAGAAGATCACCGTCAGCTTCGATGGTTTTACGGCCATCGACAATCTCAACCTCTATATCGAGGACGGCGAGCTGCGCTGCATTATCGGCCCCAACGGCGCCGGCAAGACCACCATGATGGACATCATCACCGGCAAAACCCGGCCGGACCGCGGATCCGCCTGGTTCGGACAGCAGATCAATCTGCTGCGACTCGACGAGCCGCAGATCGCCGCCGCCGGCATCGGGAGAAAGTTCCAGAAACCGACCGTGTTCGAGGAGCATACGGTACATGCCAATCTTGAACTGGCCATGTCGGGGAACTCCTCGGTCTGGGCCATGCTTACCGCCAGGCTCGACAGCGAACAGCGGGACCGGATCGTCGAGACCGCGCGTTTCATCGGTTTGGGCGATTTTCTGGGCCGCCGAGCGGGGGCCCTGTCGCACGGCCAGAAACAGTGGCTGGAGATCGGCATGCTACTGATGCAGAACCCCAAACTCCTCCTCATCGACGAACCGGTGGCCGGCATGACCGCCCAGGAGATGGAGCGGACCGCCGAGCTCTTGACCTCTCTTGCCGGCAACCATTCGGTGATCGTGGTAGAACATGACATGGACTTCGTGCGCTCCATCGCCCGCAAGGTCTCGGTCCTGCATCAGGGTACCATCCTGGCCGAAGGGACCATGGACCAGATACAGAACAATCAGAAGGTGATAGAGGTCTATCTGGGGGAATAATGATGCTGCGAATCGAAGGACTCAACCAGTTTTACGGGGAAAGCCACACCCTCTGGGATATCGAGCTCGAGGTGCCGGCGGGACAATGCACATGCCTCATGGGCCGCAACGGGGTGGGCAAGACAACCCTTTTGCACTGCATCATGGGGCTGCTGCCGATTGCCGGCGGCACAATACTGCTCGAGAACGGCAGCGATACAAAAAAACTCGACAGGTTGCCGATGGAGCACCGCTCCCGGCTCGGCATTGGCTACGTGCCGCAAGGCAGACAGATCTTTCCGCTGCTCACGGTGCGCGAGAACCTGGAAATCGGCCTCAAATGCAGCCGAAAACGAAAACGGAGGATTCCGGAGCTGGTGTTCGAACTGTTTCCGGTGCTCTCCGAGATGCTCTCGCGGCGAGGCGGCGACCTCTCCGGAGGGCAGCAACAGCAGCTGGCCATTGGCAGAGCCCTGGTGCTCGAGCCGGAACTGCTTATCTTAGATGAACCTACCGAAGGAATTCAGCCAAACATCGTCCAGGAAATCGGCGAGATCGTCACCCGGCTGCAAAAGGAACTGGGGATGACCATTCTGCTGGTCGAGCAGAAACTGCACTTCGTGCGCGCGGTGGCAAACCGTTTCACCATCATCGATCGGGGGAGGACCATGGCCAGCGATACCATCGACAGACTCGACGACCAGCTTATTCGAGAATACCTCACCGTCTAATGGAATGCGTAAGCGTCGACAGGCAGGAGGGCTGGAAAGCACGGTTGCGGCTGCGATTTGCGCCGGGAAGCAAAGATGGCAAGACAACCGTGCTGGCGGAAAACCGGCACAGCGGCCCTTTGGTGGTGCAGCGGCCGCTCTATCCCGAAGAGGAGGTCTGCCATGTCTGCGTCCTCCATCCGCCGGGCGGGGTGGTGGGCGGCGATCGGCTGCATCTGCGGCTGCGGATCGAACCTGGCGGCCATGGACTTGTGACCACTCCCGGAGCCACCAAGTTTTATCGGACCGATGGCCGGCCGGCCGAGCAATGCAACGAGCTGCGGGTCGAGGGCGGCGTTCTCGAATGGTTCCCCCAGGACAGTATCGTCTTTCCGGGAGCGCAGGCCACAATCTCCACTCTGGTTGATCTCGATGCGGCCGCCGCCTTTATCGGCTGGGAGATCGTAAGTCTGGGGTTGCCGACCCGTGGGCAGCGATTCGATGCCGGCTCGCTGGTCAGCCGATTTGAAATCACTCGGGAAAACAGATCGCTATTGCGCGACCGCCTGGAAATCGAAGGCCCAAGCCGACTGGACAGCGTAATCGGGTTACGCGGATTCCCGGTTTCCGGATTGTTCGTGGCGACGGGGTGCACGCCTGAGATGGTGGAGCCGCTGCGGGACCTGGTGACGCATGGGAGGAATCGTCTCGTCGGTTTGACGCTTCTGGATGAACTGCTCGTGGCTCGGTACCTCGGGGAATCCACCTTCGAGGCCCGGCAGATCTTTCAGCGACTTTGGGCCTGGCTGCGGCCGGCTCTCTATGGTCGAGCACCATGTCCGCCACGAATCTGGAACACGTAAACTCCAATCAGGGGAAGAGAGGATATCACAAATGGAACTGACACCGAGGGAAAAAGACAAGCTGTTGCTGTTTACCGCGGCACTCTTGGCCGAACGCCGCAAGGATCGGGGACTCAAGCTCAACTACCCGGAAGCCGTCGCCTATATCAGCGGCGCGATCCTGGAAGGAGCCCGGGAGGGAAAGAGCGTCGCCGAGCTGATGGCCCATGGCAGAACCCTGCTCAGCCGCGACGACGTCATGGAAGGGGTACCGGAGATGGTGGAAGAGGTGCAGGTGGAAGCCACCTTCCCCGACGGCACGAAACTGGTCACGGTGCACACGCCGATTCCATAAGCCTTAGCAAACGTCCGGCAAGCTCATACGGCCCGGCTGTTTACTCAACTTAGCGGGAGGAGATTACAAAATGATACCCGGAGAAATTCTCCCCGCCGACGGGGAAATCGAACTCAATGCCGGCAGGGCTACCCTGACGGTCGAGGTGGCCAACAACGGCGACCGGCCGATCCAGGTCGGGTCCCACTACCATTTTTTCGAAACCAATCCGGCCCTGGAGTTCGACCGGCAGGCGACCCGCGGCTTTCGGCTCAACATCCCGGCAGGGACCGCGGTGCGGTTCGAACCGGGGCAGCGTCGACAGGTGGAGCTTGTGGCCTACGCGGGCAACGAGAAACGTCTATGGTTTTAACGCCCAGGTGATGGGCTCCCTGGAGGAGGAATAATGGTGAAAATAGCGCGCAAGGCATATGCGGAGATGTTCGGCCCCACCACCGGTGATCGGGTGCGACTGGCCGACACCGATCTGTGGCTCGAAGTGGAAGACGACCGCACCGTCTATGGCGACGAAGTCAAGTTCGGGGGCGGCAAGGTGATCCGCGACGGCATGGGCCAGAGCCAGCAGGCGGGGGCCAAGGTGGCCGACGTGGTGATCACCAACGCCCTGATCGTCGATCACTGGGGGATCGTCAAGGCCGATATCGGCATCAAGGACGGCCGGATCGCGGGCATCGGCAAGGCGGGCAATCCCGACGTGCAGCCGGGAGTGGATATTATCATCGGCCCCGGGACCGAGGCGGTGGCCGGTGAAGGGTCGATCGTCACCGCCGGCGGCATCGACGCCCATATTCATTTTATTTGCCCGCAGCAGATCGAGGAGGCCCTCAACTCCGGCATCACCACCATGCTGGGCGGCGGCACCGGTCCGGCCACCGGCACCAACGCCACCACCTGCACGCCCGGCCCGTGGAATATCCAGCGGATGCTCCAGGCTGCAGACGCCTTCCCGATGAACTTCGGATTCCTGGGCAAGGGCAACAGCAGCCTGCCGGAGGCGCTGGAAGAACAGCTCAGGGCCGGGGCGATGGGCCTCAAGCTCCATGAGGACTGGGGCACCACCCCGGCGGCAATCGACAACTGCCTCGCCGTCGCCGAGCTGATGGACGTGCAGGTGGCGATCCATACCGATACGCTGAACGAATCCGGCTTTGTCGAGCAGACCATGGCGGCGTTCAAGGACCGCACCATCCACACCTACCATACGGAGGGCGCCGGCGGCGGCCATGCCCCGGACATCATCCGGGCCTGCGGACGCGCCAACGTGCTGCCGTCGTCGACCAATCCCACCAGACCCTATACCGTCAATACGGTGGACGAGCACCTCGACATGCTGATGGTCTGTCACCATCTGGATCCGAAAATCGCCGAAGACGTCGCCTTCGCCGAGTCCCGCATCCGCCGGGAGACCATCGCCGCCGAGGATATCCTGCACGATCTCGGCGCGTTTTCCATGATCGCCTCCGACTCCCAGGCCATGGGCCGGGTGGGCGAGGTGATCATCCGCACCTGGCAGACCGCCCATAAGATGAAGGTGCAGCGCGGCAGTCTGGCCGAAGATCCGGCCGCGACACGACAACTTCCGCATCAAGCGCTATATCGCCAAGTACACCATCAATCCGGCGCATCTCCCACGGCATCGCCCATGAGGTTGGCTCGGTTGAAGTGGGCAAGCTGGCGGATCTGGTGCTGTGGAAACCGGCGCTCTTCGGGGTCAAACCCAGCCTGGTGATCAAGGGCGGCATGATCGCCTCGGCGCCGATGGGCGATGCCAACGCCTCCATTCCCTCCCCGCAACCGGTGCATTATCGACCCATGTTCGGCAGCGTTCGGCGGAGCGATGCCGGCTACCAGCATGAGCTTTCTCTCGCGGGCGGCGGCCCTGATCGGGATCGACGACCAGTTCGGCCTGCGCTCGCGCATCGGAGTCTGCGAAGGGTGCCGCAGCATCACCAAGAAGGACATGGTGCATAACGGCTATCTGCCCAATATCGAAGTGGACCCGCAGACCTACCAGGTGCGCGCGGACGGCGAGCTGCTCACCTGCGAGCCGGCCACCGTACTCCCCATGGCCCAGCGCTATTTTCTGTTCTGATCATGTTGGAATTCACTCGCAAAAGAGATGACTCAGCCCCCCTGCTCCACGTCGCTCACCCTGCCATGGGAGCAGCGAATCCGAAGCCGGCTGCGGGTTGTGCTCGACAGCGGCGAGGAGGCGGGACTCTTTCTGCCCCGGGGAACGGTGCTGCGCGGCGGTGATGTGCTCAGCGGGGAAGCGGGAATCGCCGTTCTGGTCCAGGCCGCGCCGGAACAGGTCTCGACCGTTCGCTCTGGCGACCGATTGCTGCTGGCCCGTCTCTGCTACCACCTGGGCAATCGTCATGTGGCTTTGGAAATAAGCAAAGGGTACCTCCGCTACCTACGCGATCATGTGCTCGATGAGATGGTGCGGACCCTGGGAGGCGATCCGGTGTGGGAGATGGCGCCTTTCGAGCCTGAGCACGGGGCCTACGGCGGGCATCATCACGGCCATGACCATGAATGAGGGAGAAGAGAAATATCCGCTGCCGCGGCTGTTGCAGCTGGTAAGCCCGGCACTGCCGACCGGAGCGTTTTCCTATTCGCAAGGGTTGGAATGGGCAGTGGATGCTGGCTGGATCACCGACTCGGCCACACTTGCGCGCTGGCTGCGGGAATCGTCTGGATAGCCCCCTCTGTCGGGTTGACCTGCCGCATTCTGAAAAGATTGTACGATGCCTTTTTTGACGCGGGACAATGACCGGTTGCAGCACTGGATCGACCTGCTGCTTGCCTGCCGGGAGAGCCGCGAGCTGCGCACCGAAGAGATGGATCGAGGCAGAGCGATGCGCTCGCTGCTTCGGGGTTGGGCCTCCTCCCGCAGTGGCTTGGACGAGTCGGTGATCGCACGCAGCCAGCTCGCCGGTTTTGCCCTCTTCGCCGCCCGCAGCGAGATTGCACTCGAGGCAGCCGCCACCGGCTATCTCTGGGCCTGGCTGGAAAACCAGGTTATGGCCGGGGTGAAAATCATCCCCCTCGGTCAGACCGCGGGTCAGCGGCTGCTGCTGGAGTTGGCAGGAGTTATCGAGCCGGCGGTGAACCGCGGCCTGACCCTTGCCGATGACGAGATAGGGGCTTCGAGCCCTGGATTGGCGCTGGCCAGCTGTTTCCATGAAACCCAGTACACCCGCATCTATCGATCGTGAGGAGATACCGAACATGAAAACATACACGCAAAGCGCCTCTGCGAGTGGGGGTGGGCGGGCCGGTTGGCTCGGGCAAAACTGCTCTTGCTGGAGATGCTCTGCCGGCAACTGGCAGGTCGTCTCGAGCTGGGGGTGGTAACCAACGATATCTATACCCGGGAAGATCAGGAGTTTCTTATCCGCTCGAATGTGCTGGCCGCAGAGCGAATCGTCGGCGTGGAGACCGGCGGTTGCCCCCATACCGCCATCCGGGAGGACGCCTCGATGAATCTGGCGGCCATCGACGATCTCATCCACCGCTTCCCGACCCTGGATCTGATTCTGGTGGAGAGCGGCGGTGATAACCTCAGCGCCACTTTCAGCCCCGAACTCGCCGATCTCGCCATCTATGTGATCGACGTGGCGGCCGGCGATAAAATCCCCCGCAAGGGTGGCCCCGGCATCACCCGCTCCGACCTGTTGGTAATCAACAAGATAGATCTCGCCCCGATGGTGGGCGCCTCGCTCGAGGTCATGGAACGCGACGCCGAGCGCATGCGCGGCGGTCGACCGTTCGTCTTCTCCAACATGAAAACCGGGGAAGGCGTGGAGCGGATCATCGACTTTATCGTTCGGGAAGGCATGCTCGCATCCGCCTAACCCATATTTCGGTTTGCATTTCCTGGGCAGGCTGCGATATACCAGACAGTAGGAGTACAATTTTGTGTAAATGCTCGCCGGCACGCTTTTTTGCCCGGGTTCTTGGAGTATTATGGCATAACCTCCCAGGATCCCCCAAACCAACCAGGAGGATGGATGCTCCCAGTAACGGTCACATGCCCGCTGGTGTTGGCCGGTATTTGCGTTTACGCCACAGGCAACCATTTTGCGCTTGCGCTGCATCGGCCTTTCGATTTCACCCAGCTGTGGTTTGCCGGCATGTGTTGTATCATGGTCGGCTTCGGGATCAATCAGGCGATAGCCTATCAAACGCATTCACTTCCTGCGTACGTTACCGTCCTCAAATGGAATGTGGGTCTCATTCTGGCTTTTTTCATGATGTTTCCCTGGTTCATCAGTCGCTTTACCGGTATCCGGCCGTTGCCGTGGCTGATCGGTCTAACGACCCTGTCCGCCCTCTTGCTTGCACTCAATTCGTGGCAGCCGTACAGTCTGCAATTCGTTAAAATCTATCGGCTCGAACCAGTGCATCTGCCCTGGGGAGAGACGATCATCGAGCCGTTGGGGCGTATCGGTGTGTGGTTCCTGATCGGCGTGGCGCTCTTTCTGGCCAATATCGTTTTCGCCTTGTACGCCTTAACGGTTGCCTGGCGTCGCGAAAGAGCACTCGCCACCCTGGCCATGCTGGTCGCCGTGGTCCTGTTTCTCCTCACCGCCATCGAGGGGATCCTTGTGCGTGCCACCTCGTACCATTTCATTCATCTGGGACCGATAGGTCTGCTACTCATGGTGGCCGTGATGAGTCTGGCCACGGCATATTCGACCCGAGAGAAATTGTTCGCTTCAGAGCAACGTTTCCGAGCGCTCATCGAGCAGTCGCCGTTCAGCATCCAGGTGCTGGCTCCCGATGGAAGAACTCGTCAGGTCAATCCGGCATGGAGCAGACTGTGGGGATCTCGACTAGATATCGGAGAGTATAATATTTTTCGAGACCAGCAGCTTATCGCCAAAGGAGTCATGCCGCTCGTTAAGCAGGGGTTTGCCGGCAAGATAGTAGAAATACCGCCGATCGCCTACAATCCGGTGGACACCCCGGGCGTGCATGCGCCAACCTCTGAGCGCTGGGTGCGGGCATATATTTATCCCATCATAAATGACGGCGGGGTGATCAGCGATGTAATTCTTATGCATGAGGACGTGACCGAAAAAATCTGGGCCGAGGAGGAAAAGGAGAGCCTGCGGGAACAGTTTGTACAGGCGCAGAAAATGGAATCCGTGGGACGACTGGCAACCGGCGTGGCCCATGATTTCAACAACTACCTCTCCGCCATTATCGGCTACAGTGAGCTCGAGCTGATCAAACGTGACCCGGCAGACCCCTTGCGGGAAAAATTCAGGGTGATTTACGATGCCGGCAGCCGGGCGGCAGAACTCACTCGCCAACTCCTCGGATTATCCCGCAAGCAGGTCTTGCAGATGTCACCACTTTCTCTCAACGAGGTCGTAACCGATATGCTGCATATGCTGCGGCGCACGCTGGGTGAGGACATCAGCGTAAAAGAGGACCTTCAAGCCACGGGCACCATCAAGGCCGACCGCGCGCAGCTGGAACAGATTATCATGAATCTTGCGGTCAATGCACGCGACGCCATGCCCCGCGGAGGCGACCTCATTATCGCAACCGGCGACGCCGAGCTGGAAAGTCGGCGCGCGACCGACCAGCACGATGTCGAACCCGGCCGCTACGTTGCCCTGGCGATAACCGATACCGGTGTAGGGATATCTGCGGAAATGAAAGAGAAAATTTTCGAACCGTTTTTCACCACCAAGCAGGAAGACAAAGGGACCGGCCTCGGACTCGCCATGGTCCAGGGCATCGTCAAACAACATGGCGGACATATTCGCGTCGTGAGCGATCGCGATAAAGGCACCACATTCAAGCTGTTCTTTCCCGTGACCACGGAGCCAGCGCTGCCAATCCGTAAAAAGGAACGTGCCGCCCTGCCGCGCGGCACGCAGACCATTCTGGTGGTCGATGACGAAGCGATCATTCGTCAACTCGCCATCGACACCCTGGAAGAACTCGGCTACACCTGTTTAGGCGCCTCATCCGGAGACGAGGCCGTAAGGGCCGCGGAAAACAGCCGCAAGCCCATCGATCTGCTGCTGACCGACGTCCTTATGCCGGGGATGAACGGCAAGGAACTTTCCGATCATCTGCGGCAATCGCGTCCTGCCATGAAGACTGTCTATATCTCCGGCTATACCGCAGATACCATCACTCACCATGGGATTCTCGACAGCGGCGTCGCCTATCTCGCCAAACCCGTTACACCGACCACTCTGGCCTTCAAGCTGCACGAAGTGCTGGAACACGAGTAAACCGTTCACCGGGTAGTATTAAAAAAAATCCGGGAAAAATCCCCCAGCACCTCTTTGCTGAAGACGCGTCCGCCCGCGTTTTGGGCTAACCGTTGCATACCGGCGACAAGCGTGCAACGGCTTGATTCGCCACATTCTTCTTTTCACCTAATACCAGCTAGTTAAAAATTATTGCGGAAATCTGTGGAAAGGAGTAGCCTTGCTCGGTCATTTGGGATATTTCCTTCTATATTCTTCTCAACATTTGCAAACGGAACATTGTCGTCGAAGGAGGTGCTGATGAAATCCGCAACCGCTGTCTCTTCATCATTTATCGGGCCATTCTGGCTTGACCTACCGACCTTCAAACTCGATTTGATCGCCGGCATTACTGTTTCCCTGGTGGCCATTCCCCAATCGCTGGCATATGCCCGGTTGGCCGGAGTGCCTGCCTATTTTGGTTTGTACGCCGCCTTTATCCCGACGGTCATCGGCGCTGTGTTCGGGTCGTCCAGACAGCTTTCCACCGGACCGGTGGCCATGACCTCGCTGCTCTCCGCGGCGAGCGTGGCCCCGTATGCCGCCCACGATACCAGACTGTTTTTTTCCTGCGTGATCATGCTGGCCCTGCTCTCGGGCCTCTTCCAAATTCTGTTCGGCTTATTGCGAGCCGGAGCGGTGCTCAATTTTCTCTCCCATCCCGTGTTGATGGGTTTCATCAACGCCGCCGCGCTCATCATCGGGCTGGCGCAACTCCCGACCCTGCTGGGGATTCATGCCGAGCATTCGACGCACTTCATGCTCGATATTCTGCACGTGATTACCCATATCAATACGTTGCATGCCCTCTCTCTCGCCTTCGGGGTCACGGCGATCGCGATGATTCTGGCCTTCAAGAAATTCGCGCCGAGACTCCCCGGGGTGCTCATCACGGTCGCCCTGCTGACCTGGATCAGTTATGAAATCGGTTTTGCCCATATGGGCGGCAAGGTCGTCGGCACCATTCCCCAGGGCCTGCCGACCATCGGCATGCCACTACTCGACTGGCACACTGTCATCAATCTGGTTCCCGCCGGTCTTATCATCGCCGTGGTCAGTTTCATGGAAGCGATGTCGAGCTCCAAGGTGATTTCCAACAATACCCGCATCCCCTGGGACGAGAACAAGGAACTTATCGGCCAGGGTCTGGCCAAGGTAGCCGCGGCATTCTGCCATTCCATGCCGGTGAGCGGTTCGTTCTCGCGTTCGGCACTCAATCTATCCTCAAATGCCCGGACCGGTTTGTCTTCCGTCATTTCGGCCGTTTGCGTATTGGTGACGCTGCTCTTTCTCACCCCCTTGCTCTACCATCTGCCCAAGCCGGTGCTTGCCGCCATTATCATGGTGGCTGTGGTCGGACTGATCAATTTCTCCGTCATGTTCAACGCATGGCGCGCCAGCAAAGAAGACGGTATCGCTTCCGTATCCACTTTTGTCGCCACCCTGGCCTTTTCGCCCAATATCCAGGATGGCATCCTGATCGGCATCGGCCTGTCGCTGGGGCTTTTGCTCCACCGCATGATGCGACCCCGTATCGCGCTGCTGGGAATGCACCAGGATGGATCGCTCCAGGACGCGCAACGCCATAATCTGCCTCAGTTGCATTCCCAGATCGGGGCCATCCGCTTCGATGGCGCGCTGCGCTTCCTCAATGTCGCCAACTTCGAGAAAGCCATCCTCAAATTGGAACGCGAGAATCCCGACCTGCGCATTATTCTGATCACCTGTGGCGGGATCAACGATATTGACGCTTCCGGTGTGGACATGCTGTTCAAATTGATAACCAGATTTGAAAGCAGTGGAATCCCCCTGTGCTTCAGCGGGTTCAAGGAACAGGTTCTCGACGTCATCGAAAAAACCGGTCTCCGAGCCAAGATAGGCGACTCCAATCTGTTCTCCTCGGATCACATGGCGCTGGCAGACCTTAATAAGAGGCTTCAGGCCTGACTCTGAGCTTTAAGTGAATATGACGCTGGGAATCAGGTTGATTTTGACAGAGGACACCCCTGGGTGCTGCTGCAATACCTCCTCCCTGATCTTGTCGGTGATCATGGTATCGGAGTGGAGGGTAAACCGTATGCAGATCTCCACGGATCCTCTGTCGGCCACAACCTCGCAATAGGGATGCTCAACCAAAAGATCAGCCCTGATCCCAGCAGCCAGGGCCAGGTTCTCAACCGCCTGCTGCGACATCGGTGTTGTTTGGAATTGCGGCTTGTCGACCGTTTGACAGATAAGGTCGACCGCATCGTCAACGGACAATCTGCCGATATGGATCGCCAGGTCGTAAAGTCCGGGGTCGGAGCTATCCACCTGATAATACCGGTTTGCCCATGCCTTACGCATACGATCATCCGCTTTGAGAAGATGCTTCGCCTGATCGCCACTTAAATTTCCCCGCTGTTTTGCCAGATAAATACGGTCTTTCATATCCGCCACTATCCGCACCTTGAGCGCGTGAGGAATACCCGCGGCGAAAAAATGACCGGCAAGGCCATGATAGACCACCTTGTCTGTTTGGAACTGAGCAAGGATTTCGGCGGCAACGCAAGCGATATATCTCTGCTGCAACGAGGTCACTCGTCCCCAGAGGGACGGCGCGTCATGAACTGCTTGAACCAGCTTGTTCTGGGGAACCTGATATTTTTTCGAGGCCTCGGCAAGAACTTCGCCGGATAAGCAGCGATAGCCGAGCCGAGCGGCAACCCGCTCAGCCACTTCATTGCCTTTGCTGTACGGTCCTCGTGAAAGAGTTATGATTGACATATATGTGTGCCTGCCTGCATGAAGAGGGGATTCGCAACGCAAGGAAGAGACGACCTCTCAAAGACATTCAGGAATGGGACGCCCGCGAAATGCATCTTGTGTAGTCTGTTTTTACAGTATATACCAAGTAGTGCAAACTAGAATCTATGGAATTGCCGAACGCGGAATCGTCCACCTAGGAGCCCAATACACACGATTGGGCCGCCGCGCGTAGACAGGCTACGGCCCGAGAATCCTCCTGCACCCAGCTGGAGCACTGACAGACACGGACAATACTTTGGTTTGGGCAACGTTTGGCTTACCGCTGCCAGCGGTTACTCTTTCGAAGCAGCCCCAAGCACATCACCCTGCCCAAGCGAAGGTGAAAAGGAGAAAAACATGTATCAGGTCATGATCCATCCGGCAACTTACGAGAATTGTCGAACGGCAGTCGATCGTGCCTTCGCGCTTTTCCCCCAGGATATCTCCGGAAAGAAGGTGGTAATCAAGCCCAATGTGCTCCGCACCTCAAAGGCGGAAGAACATATCGTCACCAATCCCGCCCTGCTGCGGGCGGTGATAGACAAGGTTGAAGAGCTGTCCCCGGGACAACTGATCGTTGGCGACAACCCGGGCCTGTTCAATTATGGGGATAATGAAAACAGTTTTCTCGAGACCGGGCTGATGGAAGCGGCAAAGGGCTATTACCGCAATCTGGGCGACAGCTCGGAAAAGCTCAAATTTAATCCCGAGTACATGCCGGAAGTAGGCGTTTCAAAGGAAATCATGGAGGCCGACGTCCTGATCAGCCTCCCAAAATTCAAGACCCACGGCCTGACCGTAATGACCGGGGCGATAAAAAACAGCTACGGTATTCTGCCGGGAGCCCAAAAAGCACGGCTACACCAATTGGCCGGTTCCCCTGCGCGTTTCCACGAAGTAATCGTCGAGGTGTTTCGCTTGCGGGTTCCCGATCTCATTATCATGGACGCCGTGGTGGGGATGGAAGGAAACGGTCCGGCCTCGCCCGAACTGCGGGAGATCGGCCTGATCCTGGCTGCCGACAACGCGGTCGCTATGGATGCGGTGGTGGCGACAATGATGGGCATCGATCCGGCCCGGCTTCTTTTCCTGCAAAAGGCCAAAGCGTTCGGCCTTGGCGACTTCGCGCAAGAGACAATCCGCATCGATGGGGAGATGCGGGTACTTGAAAATTTCAAATTGCCGCCCCTGGGTGGCGAGGCCATCACCGGCAACCAGGCAATTCAACAGTTGATGGCCAGCAAGGCAAGTGTCCGCCCCACTGCCGATCCCGACCTCTGCACCGCATGCGGCGCCTGTATCGACCATTGCCCGGCCTCCGCCTTGACCATGTCCGCCAAAGGGTTGCCGGTGGTGGATGACGCACTCTGTGTCACCTGCTTCTGCTGCCAGGAGATTTGTCCGGAAAAGGCCATGCGTCTGAGCTGATTAGCCTCTTTGCGCGAGTGAACATACTACATATCCGCTCCAGGATACCGGATCTGGAGCGAATTGTATCGGGTTGCAACCCGGCGGGTCGCCGCCTCCTCTCCAGCCAAACTTTTGCGCCAATCAGCCGACCCTGAACCAGGCGGCGGTCTTTTGCAGTTCCTGGGATAATTTCGAGAGCAGGGTGGCGCTCTCCTGCACCTGCTGGGCGGCTGACTCCGTTGATTGGGTAGTCGAGGCGATGACCTCGACATTGGATGATATTTCCCTGGTCATTGCAGACTGTTCCTCCGCCGCTGCGGCAATGGCTTTGATCATATCCATGCTCTGCTCGGACACTTCCACGATATGATCCAACGCCCTGTTCGACTCCCCGACCTTGGTCAGACCGTCGTCCGTCTGCTTTTTGCAGTTTGTCATCGAAGCCACGGCCTGGTCGGTATCACGCTGAATTTCCTTTATCATTTCTCTAATTTCCCTGGTCGCCTCGGTTGTGCGCTCAGCCAAAACCCGCACCTCGTCGGCAACTACGGCAAACCCCCGGCCATGCTCGCCGGCCCTGGCCGCTTCAATCGTCGCATTGAGAGCCAGCAGGTCCGTCATATCGGCCACATCTCCGATGGTCGCGACGATCTTGCCGATCTCCCGGCTCGAATGCCCGAGTTTACCGATAATATCTGAAGACTCCTGCGTAATCTCCACGATCTTTTCCATTTCATCCCTGACCCTGTCAACGGTTGCCGAACCCTGCTGAGCCGCCTCGCTGGTATTTCTCGATACCTCGGCCGCCTGCTCGGAATTGCTCGCCACCTCGTTGAACGATTCCGAAATATTGAGGACCGCCTCGCTCATCTGCTCCGTCAAAAGGGTTTGCTCGTGGGCACCGGCATTGAGTTCTTTCGTCGCACTCAACAGCTCAATGGAACTCTCAGCCAGGGTTTGGGTCAAACCATTGATCTGCCCAGAGACTTCGCAGAGTTTTTCGTTGATTTTCTTCATAGCCGTGAAAATCTGACCGATCTCGTCCGTGCTCTTGACATTGATTTTCTGGGTGAGATCCCCTTCCGCAATCCTTTCCAACGTTTTGATGGTCCACCAGATCGAGCGAGCGAAAACCTTATAGACAACAAATTGGGTTAGCCATATGCCGACTAAAAGACTTATTACCAAAAGCCCTGCAATAATAAGCCGTTCAATGAAGGTGGAAGCGGCATATATCGCAAACAGACTGATGAGGATATTCATGCCGATAACAACCCCAAAGCAAGAAGTAAGTTTTTTGGTCAACGACAGATTGTAAAACCATTCCATAGCATTACCCATTTGTTCTCATTTTTCGGAAGATTCGTGTGAAAGGATTGAGGAAGGACATAGATATGACGATTACACGGAGATCAATATTGAGAAAATAACTGTTTCTACGATCTTCTCAAGAAAAATTGTGCGTTTAATCGAATGAGAGATCATCGCTGGCACGCTAGAGAAGGCAAACTCAAGAAAAAAATTCGGGTCTGACGGATAAGCTCTTCATGCCGGTTGCGTTGATCCGGCAAATTACCTGGTTCACGCAATTAACGTTTACAACTTTTTTCCCCTGGTTGCCAACACTGCATGTTTCTGAATTGCATCACGTATGTATCGGTTTTTCAAGGTGGAGTGTAAAAGAAATACGATTGCCATGGAAAGCTTTTTCCTGAAAGCCGACAGCTTCGGCGAGCCGAGTCACCTTTGTTCTGCCCTGAAAATGAGGGTCGAAAACAACTTCGGTTACGGATAGGATCCCGCCTGGCCGCAGAGCGGCGAATATCTCCTGCAGGGCCGCTTGCTGATCGGAAATCTCTCCCAGCACTGTCACCAGCACGGCGCGATCGAACCGATTCCGCCCCAACTTGCCCTCACCGGCAGCCGGCGTGAACGAAACTGATGTTTGTCAAGGCGGCGGCCCGAGCCTTGTTTCGCGCCCGATCGAGCATCCCGGCCTGAATATCCACTGCCACGACTTCACCCGTTTCACCGACCTGTCTGGCAAGAGGCAGAGTCACCCTCCCCGGACCACAGCCGAAATCCAACACGACCATGCCAGGCTCAAGATCGAGATGCTCGATGATAACCGCTGCCCGGTTGGTTCTGGTAAGCGGGTTGTCGAGTTCGACCAACCAGCGCAACCATGCGGGACAGGGAAAACGGGAAGCGAATATCCAAACGGCGGCGACCCCGAATAGCACAGCGGCTATGCCGATGATGGTGTACACATCTCCTCCTATTCTAGATACTTACTCGCTTCACGATACGCAAATGGTTTCATTCGGGAACCGTACGATCGCAAAAAGACCTTTACCCGCCGAGGATTGTGCTTGGATAGCTCCCGCAACCACCAGCCGATTGCCTTCTGGATGAACCATTCACGGTCATCGATCATGGTTGCAGCCCAGAACAACGGCCGCTCGGGATCCCTCCCTTTTTTGGCCATGTGGAGTGTATAGACCAACGCGGCCCGCCGCACCCAGAAATTCGGATGGACAAGCCAGACATCCTCCAATTCATCCAGTCTCCCCGGCTTGGCCAGCAGACACTGCTGCGCCCCCTTTTCCAGGTGATCGGCAATGGCCCAGGCGTCGAATTCCTCTTTGACGATCGAGATGAAATTCCAGACCTCTCCAGTTTCCTCCAGCTTGCGCACGGCAAACAGCTTTCCCGAAAGAATCCTCGCCTCATGAATGTTGGTTTGCCACAGCGCCCGACAGCACTCCGTCAGTCCATCGCCTTTTTTCTGCTGCCAATACTCCCTTGCCAGCTGGGTAATCACGGGCACCCGTACGCCAAGATAGGTTCGTGGTATTTTATGATACTGGGCCATCCGTACCGCATCGATAGGATTGCCTTCGGCCTCTAGCTTGCTGATCAGGATATCTGCATCCATAGGAGTACCTTTGCGTATCGAAACCTTCGGCGAGTAAGAAACTTCGTAAACGTTCACCAGCACCCCATCCTGGCACGATCTGCTTTCGCCTTCCGGGTTGTCACAGTAGTGCCCTCATCATTAGTGCCATGAATCCTAGTCCTTGCAATCCTCCCAGGCGGTCTTCGCTCTCACCCCGTCAAGGAGAAACCTCACCCCCTGATTGTCCGACGGATTCAGCCAGAGTATCCGATTGAAAAGGGCTAGAGCCTCTTCAAAACGCCCAAGCCGCCAGAGACATAAACCATAGCCATGCATGCAGCGAAGAAACGGACGATTATCGATATTTCCCCAACTTAGAACGCCGGTAAACTCTTTTCCTAAAGAGAGTTCGCCGATACGCAGGCCGACTTCATAATGCCGCAAGGCTTCCTTCGGGTGATGATCAAAGACGAAATTTCCCAGGTGCGAATGGGCATCAAGACATCGAAGGTCCGCGTCACACAAATCCATCAGGATTTTTATCGCCTCCACCCGTTCACCGGCTTCCTTCAGATCGTTGCTGCTGGTGATGGGGTCATCAAAAGGATCGTCCGGACTCTGACCTGGCACCACCTGCTCCATCTCAAATTGTGGTCGAGGCCCATGAGCGATGATGGGTTTGGCCCAAGGCTCGATAGGATCATTTTCTTCACCCCAATAATGCTCTTTGGGATCCCATATCCCCACCTCGTGCAGACCAAGAGGTGCCAGATGGAGCGCTTCCACTTCGAGACGAGCCGATTGTATTTCTCCAGAGAGATATGGATGACCGGAAAAGCGCCACAACTTCTGAGGCTTCACTGTGACAATCTCACCGGGTACCAGGTCGTCAAGGAGTCCCGGACGCAAAGTAATGACCTTTTCGCTTCCCGGCAGGCGGCACCGAACAGCTCTCTCTTTAACCGAGAGAACTATCAGCTCGACCGGTTTACCCAGATCAATGTCATCGGCCGTTGCCTTATGCTGCGGCCTGCGAAGGGAAGGAGTCTGTTGGCCGGCTGGAAAGGGATCGATATTGAGCCACCTGCGATAGGCAGCGATGTGCCATGCACCTTGCGTGCCCTCGGGGAATACGACTTCGGACGCAGCAATCACATATTCGGCGCCGTCTTCGCGTCGGCACCGTGCCGTGAGCCCGCGCCGCTCATTACCCTCGTAGTCTATTTCCAGCACCGAAACCGGTTCGCCTATGACGAATCCATCGGCCGGCAGATCGATATCGTCCTCGAAAATCTGCCGAAAGGCCCAGAGCTGCTCGTCGTCACCGTAGGCGTCGACAATGATCTCCTCGATCATCTCGTCCAAGGCTTTGAGGCCCTTTTTCTCCTTGTTATTCCGTGACTTCATGAATTCTCCTCATTGCTCCGCTTTTACCGCTCAACTCCCGTTGAGATGCCGGCCGCCGGAGATTTTCTTTCTTGATTTTGAGTGCAAATTTTACCCAGCGGGCTTCATCGCCGAGCACATCGACCAGCATACGCCGCGCTTTAACCATTACCTCAGCCTTACGAGTGTACTCTTTGCGCTCTGCATTGCGATCCAACTTTCCCAATCCGGAAAGAGTGTATTTGAGGATTTTTTCGGGGTAGCATTTTTCACCTGTTTCTTCAGCTCTTGCACTGACAAAATATCGCAGCTCGCTCATCCATGCGGCCCTTTGCCTTGCGCAAGCCATCCCCAGCCGCCTGCAAGGCTTTTTCCCGCTCTCCGAAGTCCTAATACAAAGTGGCCAGGTCATGATAGTCGGCGACCACGGCCTCACGGAGAGCATCCAGCAGTGCGCTCAGCATAAACTCGACAAACGGGGTGGCCTCGTTTGCCCTCAATAACAGCGGTTACCTGTTCAAGGGTGAGCATGTTGTTCTCGATAGCCAGCGAGGCCTGGATGGTACGGATGCGGTTTTCCCGACGCAGGCGCGGAGTCAGGTTCTGTTCGGCCAGCACGGTGTAGCGGCTGATGGCCTCACCGATCTCGGCAACCAGATTTACAATCACCGGGGTGATGGTGCAGGGGTGGCTGGCAGGTGGAGGGCTTGCTCATGGTTGGCGCCTGCGCTTGGCGGTTCGCACCTTATACAACCGCTCGCTGAAGCCGCCCTCGTTTTCGAAATCCAACGCCAGCCTCTCCACCTGACGGTCGAGAAGCGAGCAGGCCACCGCCAGCAAAACAAGAGCCGCGTTCGCAGAAAACTCGGGGTAGATTTTCGTGGACAGAGCGGACACTGTGGACTCGGTGGACGATGGTTGTTTTTCAGCGTTTTGTCCACACTGTCCATCCTGTTCACGCGGCCCACTTCTCTTTGCCAGCTCCATCACCCAGGCCGCCACCTCGTCGGCGGTTTTACACCGCCGGTCGATCAGCTCCTGCCGGAGAGGGTTATCGCGCTGCCACTGCGCCAGCCCCCGCTGCCGCAGAAAATCCTCGTAGTCGAGTTTCAACTCTTCCAGGCTGGCCCGGGCCACCTGGGTAAGCTTCAGTTCGGTTTTCTTCGAGGTCGCCGAGGCCTGCGAGCCTTCGGCGATGTTCTGCACGCCGGAGCGCGCCGCCTGCACCATCTGATCACGGGTGCGGCTGAACTTGTCGATATAGCGATCGCAAAATCGCACGGTTATGTCATAGACGAGTTGCGCCACCTGGAAACTCTTCAGCTTGCGGTAACCGCCGTGTTTGGGGATCAGATCGGACATGACACGATCTCCGTCACCAGGTCCACTCCGTCCACCCAGTCCACCCTGTCCACCCTGTCCACCCCGTCCACCCTGTCCATTTTGTCTCTGGATGCCATAACGGTACCCAACAGTTTGGCTTGTTTACCGGTCGCGGCATCAATTTGGTGCAGATATCGCTCTCGAAGAGTTGCTTTTTATTCACTGGGCAGGGCTCCCGGTGCTTTTGGGGGCGAGCAGAAGTGTTCGAACTGCCGACGAACTTCCTTGACCTGTTCTGGAAATTTTTCGGGTATCTTTTTCATTTTAGGTCCCAGAAAAAAAGTTTCTGCCATCATTCATGCCATGACCGAATTGTCACGAGTCAAGTCGTGAGTTTATCGCAAATTGCCGCTTCTACTCGTCGGCATGGTGTTGCAGCCACCGCCGGCCTTTGCCAGTCAATCGGTAGCGCTGGGTCGGGCTGCGCGGGGAATCGGGTTGGGTGCGTTCGATCCACTCGTCTTCCAGTGCCGGGTTGAGGTAGTTTCCCCGAAACGTGGGGCGGTGTGATAACCCCAAGGCCTGCATCAAATCCTTGCTGCCCAGTTCGCCGGCGCCAATCGCCTGGATCAATAGTGCTACTTGGTCGGTCACTTGATCGCTTACTTGGTCGGTGACCACAGCCTCGCTGAGGGCATCGCGCAGAGCGCTGAGCATGAACTCGATAAACGGAGTGGCGTCTGCCTGCTGGTCAGCCAACGCCAGCATGTGATAATAGTCCACCTGCCGCGCGCGTATTACCGTCTCCACAGGAAGGTAAGCCAATAGATGCATCCAGTTGCGCAGGATCAGCGTCTGCCACAACCGTCCCATCCGCCCGTTACCGTCGGCAAAGGGGTGAATGAATTCGAACTCATAATGAAAGATGCAACTGGCAACTAATGGATGCTCATTCGTGGTTGCCAGCCAATCCAGCAGATCCGCCATCAGCTTAGGTACACGATCAGCGGGAGGAGCCATATGTACCAGCTGCTCCCCCCGGTAGATGCCAACCCCGCCGGATCTATACCGACCCGTCTCATCCACCAGCCCGTGCATCAGCAGCTCATGAGCTGTCAACAAGTCATTCTCAGAACTGGCCTGCCACTCTTCCATAGCCTCGTAGGTGGCAAAAGCGTTGCGCACCTCTTGAATTTCTCGGGGATGCCCCAATACCCGCTTGCCCTCAACAACGGCAGTCACCTGTTCAAGGGTGAGCGTGTTATTCTCGATTGCCAGTGAGGCCTGGATAGTGCGAATGCGGTTTTCCCGGCGCAGGCGTGGTGTCAGATTCTGCTCAGCCAACACCGTATAGCGGCCGATGGTTTCGCCGATCTCGGCAACCAGATTTACAATCACCGGAGTAATAGTGTAGGGTGGCTGGTAATTTTCGGGTTTGGTCATGGCGCAACCTCCCCCTCTTGTGCCTCAGGCTGGCATTTCGACTTGATAAATTCAAACATCGGGCGGAAGGCTTCGAAACAGGCAGCATCAAGGGTTGGCACGACTTCCTTGGCGAACGATACTTTCTGGCCATCGCTGACAAATTTTATAAAGCCATCTGTCCGATCTGTATCGACAACAAAGTATTGATCTAAACCGGGTACGCCATGAAACAACAACTCGATGGTCAGTAATGACCTGTTGCCATAATTACCACCGGTATGTGGGTTGATAACCTGATTTCGAATCTGCCCGTTGGTAGGTACGGGTAAAAGCATCGCGTAACTTTCATGAGCATTATGCTTTTTCACCAAACACTGGCATGGATCAATTTGCACATCTTGGCCAAGCTGGTTCCAGTCGTTGTAGGCCTCATCAAAATCAAAAACAGAGAAAAAGGTTCGGTCTGGGTGATTTTGGTAAAGCGTATTGTCCCTAATAAGGTTGCGTAGGAATCCGCAACTGAAGGCATTCTGTATCTCAAAATTGCGCTCCTCGGTCGGATAAAGTTTCGACCACGCAGTTTCAAGAATCATCTCATCGGTGATCCCCTCGGTAAACAAGACGGCCCCGGTAGTATTTTTAAGAACGTGATGAATATTCAAGCGAGCTTCACTCTCTGAAAACGAGATCAGCCCTGCAGAAAGCGATTTAATAACATCGGCTTTCCTGACCTTCTTTGAAACGACATTGGAGCCGTCAAATTCAAACAGGTTGATGACGCTCTCATCGGCATTTGTGATCGTCGATGCGCTATGGCTGCTCATCAGCACATGGTTGTTTTTGGCGGTGGTGTCGGTGATCTCGAAGACCTGTTTGAGAAAGTCGAACTGCCATTCCGGGTGGAGGAAGGAGTCGGGCTCATCGAGCAGGGTGATGCAGTTGCGGTCCTTAAACAGCTCGACGATGGAGTAGATGTACACCGACTGAAATTGGCCGTCACTGAAGTGGGCGATAGTGGCGTCCACGCCACCGGTCAGTTGCAGAGGAATGGTGATCTCGGCCAGCAGCCCCAGCGTCTTCAGGTTGTCGAACTGGCGAAACAGTTCCTGGGGGCTGAGGTCGGAAAATTCCTGCCGGATTTTGGCGATATCAAAATAGAGAATGTAACGGTCGTCGGTAGCAAAATAGCCCTCGGAGCGCACCGGGCTGCCGGTAGCGGTGTTGATGCAGCCATGGAGCCGGTCGAGAAAGGTTTTGGTGATTCCCTCCGGCTGCCAGTAACGATCGGTCTCGTCGTTCAATTCGATATCAAAACGGGAATCGGTGGCGTAGGCGGGCCGCTTCAGTATCAGCCGCACTTCAGAGGCGACGGTTTCAATGCCGAGCTTCTGGCAGATAAACTGCCGCGCCTTGCAGGTGTCGGGCTGCATCAGCAGCACGGCCAGCAACAGCTCCTTGTATTCCGGGCCGATGCCGATGAAATAACGGGCCTCGTCAAAATCGGCTCGCTTGATGCGTTTGCGGAAGGCCTCTTCATACTGCTCGACCAGATTTGCCACCGTGTCGTTGTGGCCGGAGTAGTAGATCAGCACATTGTCCGGCAGCAGCGTCTTGCCGATGGTTTTCCGCTCTTTGCCGTTGATTGTCAGGGTGCCGGAGTTCCAGCCGATTTCGGTGGCCTTACCGTCGATCTCAAAGCCGATGCGGTAATTGAAATCGCAGGGGGCCTTGTCGCGGTCGTACTCGACGATATGA
Organism: uncultured delta proteobacterium; assembly: GCA_963745265.1. Classification (GTDB taxonomy): domain Bacteria; phylum Desulfobacterota; class Desulfobulbia; order Desulfobulbales; family Desulfocapsaceae; genus Desulfopila. Next base: position 4,864 of record CAVUXQ010000020.1, on the reverse strand, counting down.
CGGAAGATCTCGATAAGCGCCTCGAACAGGTTGGATTTGCCGGTGCCGTTCTTGCCGACAAAGACATCGATAAAGCTGCTGCCATCGAAGCTCAGGGAAAATTCCCGAAGGTTCTTGTACTGGCCGATATAGAGTGATGTCAGGCGCATGGCATCTCCCTATACCTGAGCCATCACGGCGCCCAGCAGTTTGGTCTGTTTGCCGGTCGCAGCGTCGATCTGCTGATCCAGTGTGTCGCACAGGGCCATCAACTGGTCGATGTGGGCGACGATGCGGTGTTGTTCAGGGAGGGGGGGAAGAGGGTACACATAAAGACGTACACTATTGGCGGATAGATTTGGCTGCGCAGAGCCATTATCAAATCTGAATATCTGACTTCTACCTATTGGGCCAATGAGATACTGATACACATAGCGAGTGGAAATTGGCGAATAGGGGCGAATTATCATCAACGACGAAGCAATGGCACCTTCGGTGTATGGATCGACGATTGCAGTCTTACCGAACGTTGCCCCCCTCAAACAATAAACCAAATCACCAAGCTGAATTTTTCCACTATTGAGACTTTCAAATTTCTCCCTGGTAATAAAGTACATGTCACGACGGGTTAATGATCCGTCAGGTTCAATATGACCTGTATTGATCCAGGGAATTCCCTCAGGCACATACTCTTCTCGATTGGGGTAGTTCTTTCCGCGATCTCCATTGATGAATTCGGCAAGATCACCGAACCTCACCCACTCCCACCCCTGTGGCAGTTCGTAGGGCACTTCCTCCGGCTTGATCGGCGGCAGGGGCTTGGGCTTCTTGATTTTGCCTGCCTTCACCAATCGCTGTTTTTCGGCTTCGATTTCTTTCAGCAATTCGCTGGCGGGCGGATCGCTCGCGTCCTGGGGGACGAGGCGGCCCATGACGGCGAGCTGGAGGATGGCCTTGCGCAGTTCGGCGACGTTTTCCTTGACGGTGTAGAGTTCGCCGAAGTGCTGCTGGATAAAGTCCCAGGCCGAGCCTTCCGGCGCGTCGAGCAGTTGCTTGATGGCGGCGGCGTGGACGGCCAGCCGCTTCTCCTCCCGCTGTTTGCGCAGTTTTTCCAGCTCATCGCAACGGGCCATCAACTGGTCGATTCGGGCGACGATGCGGCGTTGTTCGGGGAGTGAGGGAAGAGGAAACAAACCAGAGAAAAAATCTCCATCATTAATTGCTGGATACGCAACTCCCTTTGTGGGTTCTCTCAACATAACGAATGAAAGCAGGTGACTCGAAGGTAATGGTAAACAAATACGAGCACTCAACGATGCAAACAGCTGGAGGATTGCAATCGCTGTACTTGCAATAGGTTCAAGCTCATATCTTTTTCGACAATCGCAATATTCAGCAAATATCCGGGCGGACGGTTGAATAGATAACGGTTCTCGGGCTTAACAATTTTTCTCGCACATGACGGTGCATCAGCATGCGTCAAGAAGCTGAGTATTGGAGCCGATTGTTCCTAACTTATTATCAATGGCCCCAACATCATATATAAGTGAATATGGCATCGCGGAGTTTTTTGGCCCCAGTCGTGACAAATCTCTTTTATTCTCACCCACTCCCACCCTTGCGGTAATTCGTAGGGCACTTCCTCCTTTTTGATCGGTGGCAGGGGTTTGGGCTTTTTGATCTTACCAGCTTTCACCAATCGCTGTTTTTCAGTCTCAATTTCTTTCAGCAGTTCCGAAGCTGGCGGATCATCCGGATCCTGATCAACCAACTTCCCCTGCATGGCCAGGGTCAGAATCAGTTCGCGCAGCCGGGCGATACCGTCAGGCGCGGCAAAAGCTGTGTCGAAGTGCTGTTCCAGCAGGTTGCGCGCGGCCTCGGTCATTTCTTGTCCCCCTTCTTGCGCGTCGCCTCGATTTGCTTCAATTCGGCCTCGGCTTCGGCCTCGACGAAGTGTTTCACCACCTCGGTCAGCTTGGTGGAAAATTCGGGAATTCCGAATTTTCCCATAACCTGCTCGGGGGTCAGCTCGCCCTCGGCGGCAGTTAATCGAGAATTTCGAATAACTACATCTTCCTTAGGTTCGCCTACGGAAAAATTATTTGCCTGGGAATCGTTGGTATGTGGCCTACTCATCGCCGCCCTCCAGTTCCTTCTCGATCTGCTCGATACTGGGCAGGTTGGTCTGCAACGGCTCGGGCAGAGACTCCAGCAGCTTGTATTCGGAAATACCCATGGGTTGGGTCTTGTCACCCAGGGCGTATTCCGCCACCACCTTGTTTTTGCTTTTGCACAGCAGCAGTCCAATGGTGGGGTTGTCCTGATCGGTCTTCACCTGCCGATCCACGGCGGTGAGGTAAAAGCCCAACTGGCCCAAGTGTTCCGGCTTAAACTTGCCGGCTTTGAGTTCGATTACCACATAACAACGCAGCTTTAGGTGGTAAAAAAGTAGGTCGATGAAAAACTCGTCGCCGCCCACATCGAGCAACACCTGACGGCCCACAAACGCGAAGCCAGCACCCAGCTCCAGCAGGAACTGGGTGACGTGCTGCACCAGAGACGATTCGACTGCACGCTCCTGTGCTTCATCGGCCAAACCGAGGAAATCGAAACGGTACGGGTCTTTGAGAGACTCCCGGGCAAGGTCGGATTGGGGCTTGGGCAACCGCTGTTCGAAATTGGTGACCGCCTTGCCCTGTCGCTCCAGCAGACGGGATTCGATCTGCATCACAAGAACGTTGCGAGACCAATTGTTGTCGATGGCCTTTTGTGCGTACCAGCGGCGCTCATCAGCTGTTTTCAGCTTGTCGAGCAAAGCGAGCTGGTGATACCAGGGTAATTGTGCAAGCGCCTCTTGCACAATTTCTGCATCGGGCCAGGCCTCGGCAAAGGCCCGCATGTATTTGAGATTACGCGGCGAAAAACCCTTCATCTCCGGAAATGCGTTGCGCAGGTCGTTGGACAACCGATCGATGACCTTGGTACCCCAGCCCTGTTCGGCCTGCCGGGCCAGGATATCCCGGCCGATCTGCCAGTAGAGCATCACCAGTTCGCGGTTGACCGCCAGCGTCGCCCGCTGCTGGGCACTGTGGATGCGGCTTTTCAGCTCCGCCAGCCAATTGGCGTAGCCCTCGGGCGGCACGGTCAGGGAGACGGTTTTATCGGTCATGACTTCCCCCCCCAGGCATGCCATCAATTCGGCTTTCAAGGCCTGTTGGGCCGCTTCAAGCTGGCGGACAATCTGCTGATATTCGGCCATCAGCTCTTCCGGATCGCGATGGTTTACCTCTACTTCATACGGATTCTTGCAGTCCAGGTTGTAGTTGCGTGCGATTAGCTCCTTGACCGACACTTTCCAGGCCTGCTCGGTCTTCTTGCGGCCTTTGCGATCGGCCCCACCCCACCAAGCCTTTTCCAGGTCAAACTCGCCTATGGTCAACGGCTTGGAGCGGGAATAGGACTTGTAGCCCTCGGGATACGGGTGCTCGAAGAACCAGATCTCCCTGGTCGGGCCGCCTTTTTCGAAAAAAAAGGATATTGGTATTGATGCTGGTGTAGGGGCTGAAGACACCCTTGGGCAAGCGGACGATGGTGTGCAGATTGAAATCTTCCAGGAGTTCGCGCTTGAGGGTGGTTTTGACACCTTCGCCAAAAAGAAAACCATCTGGCAGCACGACCGCCGCCCGGCCGGTGTCACGCTTTAAGAGGTGCATGATCAGCGCCATGAACAGGTCGGCAGTTTCCCGAGTCTGATATTTTTTCAGGAAATTGGACTCGATGCCGTCTTCTTCCATGCCACCGAACGGCGGATTGGTGATGATGATGTCGACACGATCCTTAGGAGTATAACTTTGCAACTGCTTGGCCAGGGTATTGTCGTGACGAATATTGGTCGGCATATCGATGCCGTGCAGCATCATGTTGGTCATGGCCAGCATATGCGGCAAGGGCTTTTTCTCCACACCATGGATACTGTTCTGCAGGATGGCTTTATCTTCCTGGGTCTTTACCTGGCGCTCGAGATGTTCGATGGCACAGGTGAGAAAGCCGCCGGTGCCACAGGCCGGATCCCATATTTTTTCCCCGAGCCGGGGATCGATCATATCCACCATAAAACGGGTTACGGCTCTGGGAGTATAATATTCACCCGCATTACCGGCTGATTGCAGGTCGGCGAGAATCTTTTCATAGATATCGTTGAACAGGTGACGGTCGTCGGACTTGTTGAAATCGACATTCTCTTCAATGGTATTGATAACCTGGCGCAGGAGATGCCCCGACTTCATGTAGTTGTAGGCATCCTCAAACACCGAGCCCACCACCTTGCCATAGGGTGAAACCCCAGCGGTAATAGCCAGTTTTTTCAGGGCCGGAAACAGGTTGTTATTGATGAAATCAATGAGATCCTCACCGGTCTCGCCTTCAGGATTTTTCGCCCAATTGGACCAGCGATACCGACTCTGCAACGGAGATTTGTAGCCGGGCACCGTTATCTGCCACTCGTCCTCCTTGTCGTCAAATATTTTCAGGAACAATAACCAGACAATCTGGCTGATGCGTTGGGCATCACCATCAACACCGACATCTTTACGCATGATGTCTTGGATGGTCTTTATCAGGGTCGTGATGGACATCTTTTGCTTGTCTCCAAAGGTATCAATATGCGCTGTACAGCGCTTGCTCTAAATCGTGTACGGCCTGCTGGTACGGCCCCAGCCCGCCAAAAGAACGGATGATTTCAATGGGCGTGCCAAGCTCGGTAAACGGCGAGATGGTAAGAATCTGCGTTTGTTCGATCTGGGCTATCCCTTCATCGGCATACTTGTCCAGCAGGGCTTCCAACACCCGGCGAGCCTGGTCACCGTATTTGCTGAAATAATTACGC
>CAVUXQ010000019.1:0-38403 GCA_963745265.1 uncultured delta proteobacterium | reverse complement strand
AACCTCACCTGGCTGATACCGTTGCTGCTCTTCATCACCTTCCCGGCCTGGCGTATCCCGGTCGGCAGGTTCTTACTCCGCCTATCACCCATGAACACTTTTCCAAGCTCGCGGGCAAGGACAGTCGGAAATTCAAAATGGAAACGGTGAAAATCGTCGACAGCAAGCAGGGCAGAACCACTTCGGAAATCCGTGCCGCCACCGCGTTTACCTCCACTAAGCCAAACGAATATATCCTCAACACGGTAAACGCTGATATTTTCAACAAAGCCGGGAGATCACCAACGTCGTAGCCGATAAGGGGATCTTCAACAAAAAATCTAAAATCCTCACCCTCATCGACAACGTCGTCATCTATAAGATCAAGGACAGACAACACCTCTATACCAGCCTGCTCGTCTATGACGACAACCGGCAGACGGTGCACTGCCCCGGTCCGACCAAAATGAACGGCGACGGCATCGAGGTGAAGGGCTCCAGTTTTGATTATGAAATCGACAAAGGCCACTACGAAGTGGGCGGCAGGGTGCACTGCCTCATCCAAAGCACCTTTACGCCCTGATTCGGGGCCACCATCTCCCATACCCCACCCTTCGACGCCGACTTCAGCTCCCCCTCTCCCAACCTCACACCGCTAATCTTTCCCCTCGTTCAGCGCATCATCTTACCTCTTCACCGTTCACCGGGCAAGCCCTGTGTTATCAAAACCGAAACATGGCGAGCGTTCTCCAGTGCTCCAACTTAGCGCAAGCAGACCGTTGCCATCCCAACTCTGCATTTATCCAAACCAACACTCACCTCCATTTTTGTTATTTCTTGTCATTCCAGTATATTTTCGTGACATATCATAAATATCATGTTAGAGGAGCAGCCTTACGGGCTGGCGTTTCTCTTGTTATTCCACAATAATAACAAACTAACATAACAAGATACCCCAATTCCAGGCAGCCGGTGCCGTATGTAGATCCTCTGAATTTTAGAAAGCAGAATAATATCCTCATAATCCAGTGTTGGCAGCCGTTATATCCACGTCATAAATTCACTCCAAAAGAACCTAACTGTTCACCAGTTCGCCTGTTTGGCGCAAACTGGCTGACGGGCTATAGCCTATCTTGCACGCCTGTTTGATCGTGCCAATATGGGTGCTGGTGAACGTTTAAAAGCGGGTAAGGCCACAGGTAATCAAGGAAGCAACATGCATATGAAAAAAACGATATCTAATTTTCTCTTTCTCTTTTGCCTCTTTCTTCTTTTTCACTGTGTGCCCATTTTCGCGTACAGCGCCTCCAGCAGCGAAATTAGCAACACTGATGAACTGTATCAGGGGGTAGGAATTGACCAGGAGCATGCGATATACGGCAATAATCCAACCGAGTCTATCGACCCGTTCAACGGCAGGTTGGTACTGACATACACAGATCTGTCCCTCCCTGGTAACGGCGGTCTCAACCTCGCTATACAACGTGACTATTATTCCAGCAATTACTCGTGGAGGATCTCATTTGGCCACATAAGCAGGAAAACTAACCTGGTTACGATTGAAATGCCTGATGGCAGCGTGCATTACGGATACGCCATACCAGATACCAACAATACCGAATTTCTAACAAAAGAATTTTGGAAAATCCACTATCCGACGACACCGAACAAGGATAACCCTCCTAAAGTGACTCTCACTGATGGGACCATCTATACTTTCAGGGCGGCAGCGGAATCAGTAGGCACCCGCATCTTCTTAACCACTTCGATTTCCAGAAACTCCAACATAATTTCTATCTATTACAGGACGATAGAAGACCTTACAGGCCTCCCAACGAATGGCCTGGTGTTGGATTACGTTAAAGATACAGTCGGCCGAAGAATCGATTTTACCCATGAACTGCTCACCAACAATGTTGTAAAGCTCACCAACATATCATATTGCCCCGACTACACTGAGACCTGCAACGCTTCGGACCGTATCCGAATCAGGTACATTTACAACGATTATCCCGACTCGCTTCCCCGACTCATCGAAGTCAAACCACCCATCGGTCCATCCTACCATTATGATTACACCTTTACCGAAGCAGCCTATCGACTCAGCAAGGTAATCTCCCCTACCGCTGGAATTACCACATACGATTGGGGGCATTTTGATAAACCAATCGGTCTCGGGGCATTCCGTCGCTTTGTCGGCATAACAGGCAAGACCACCCTCGGCCGTGGGGTTCACAAGTTGACCAGGACCTTCAGTTACACAGAAGGGGGTGATGGCGATAACTACGATTACACCACCATCACCGACTCGACCGGCAGGACAACCAGATACAAATATTTCGGTTATAAAATACGGTATATACCGGGCAATGAAGAGTGCTGGCAGGTTGGGCTGACCCAGGAAGTCAGGGTCACCTCAAGCACAGGCGTCGAAGAGAGCAGAATCGAAACGGAATGGGACAAATCTCCACGAAACTTCACCAACGTACAGCACACGGTCGCAGGCCTTTGCCAAGATTCAACAACCTACATCCCGAGAGAAACTCGTCGCACCATCCATCGCGACGGCCAGGCCTACACCACCTCCTACGAGACCTTCGACCTGTACGAAAATCCGACCACAATCCTCGAAAGCGGTGACGGAACCCGGCAGACCACCATCAGCTACTGGTACAACACCGGTCTGAATATCGTAAAGGGCCGGCCAGCCACAACCACCACCACTTCGGATACCTTTCCCGGCACCCTTACCGTCACCAACAGCTACAACAATTACGGTCAGGTTACCAAAGTAGACCGAAACGGATTTACTGCCGAAACCGGTTACGATACCAACGCAAATGTAGCCTGGACCCGGGACGCAGATGGCAACACCACCTCTTATGAGTGGAGCAACGGCAGGATCAGCACGATCAAAAATGCAGAATATCCGGCCAATCCCGTACAAAGGGTGATCAATCCCGATGGCACCGTAAAAAGCGTGACTTCGAGCCGGGGTAACACCACTACCTTTACCCATGACCTCCTCGGTCGGTTGACCGGAGTATACCCTCCATCGAGCGAGGCCGCCCCCAGCAGCCCCACCCTGATCAGTTTTCCCCTGGCTTCACTCGAATATAACGGCACCACCTACGAGGCGGATAGCGGCAAACTGGTCCGCCAGCTCAACACCTTCACCCTCAGCTCGATCGACGGGCTCGGCCGCCCGACCGGCACCGAAAACGACCTCGGTATTACAACCACAACCGTCTATGCGGCAAACGGTCTTAAAGAATATACCGATTCGAGCGTGGGAGATAAAACGGCATTTGATCACCACGGCAGAATCAGCTCCATTCATCACAAGGACAACACCTCCATAAGCTATCGGTACGACAAGAGCAATGTCACCATTACCGATGAAGCCGGCCATTCCAGCCACAAGAGCTACATAGCCTTCGGAGACCCGGATGAAAAATACCTGACGACGGTGGTAGACAGGGCTGGAACACAGGCGAGTTACTCCTATAATATCGACGGAAAACTCACCAAGATCATCTTTGATGGCAGCCAGGCCGGCTCGTACGGCTACGACAGTCATTTTTTCCTTACCTCGGAAAGCCATCCGGAAACAGGCACCATAAACTACTCTCGGGATAGTTTCGGCAACATTACGTCCATAACCGATAGCCTCGGTACCCGAAACCTAAGTTACGACAAACTCAATCGCCTGCAGAAAATCACTTCAGACGCCGGGACAATTGAGTACGGTTACGACCGGGACAATAATATCGTTTCCGTCAGCAGCCCCGATATCCAGTCCAGTTCAAGCTATGATGCCGTTAACCGTCTGACCGAGCTGGGCGAGACAATCGACAGCAAAACCTATCAAACCGGATACACCTACGATGCCAGCGGCAACATCCGGCAGATTACCTATCCTTCCGGACGCAAGGTTTTCTATGTCTACAACGCGCATAACCAGGTTGTGGCCGTTCCAGGTTATGCCGACAATATCAAATACATACCAAACCAACATGCCAACGGACTCATCGCCTCGATCAATTTCAACAACGGTATTAGCCAGAGCTACGATTATACGCTCCGCAACAGGATCGCCTCCATCTCGGCGGCAAACAGCGCCGCAAACCTAGATGTTGTAGAAAAAAAGTACAGCTACGCAGACAAACGAGGCAACCTGACAGGAGTTGACGACCTCCTCGATTCAGCCGAAAACCGTTCCTTTTCCTACGATGCCCAAAGTCGCCTGACGAGCTTCAACGGTCCGTGGGGACAGGGAAGCTACAGCTATTCCGCCAATGGCAACCGGCTGACCCAAGCCATTGGTTCGGAACATTCTGCATATTCTTACGTAAACAATCGCTTAACTTCTGTAACCGGTAACGCTGCGACAGGATTTGATTACAATGCGAACGGGGACGTTACCCGAATTTCCCGGGACGGGAAGACCTTCGCCCTCGCCTACGATCCATTCCATCATCTGCAAAGCTACAGTCAGGGTGACTCGCCCCTTGCCACATTTATCTACGATGCCAGTGGCAGACGAATTGTCAAACATGACATAAAGGCCGGTTACACCACCGTCTATCACTATGACCAGGCGGGACATGTCCTCTCCGAGGATAATGGCGATGGTACCTCCATCGCGGATTATGTCTATCTGCACGGCAACCTGTTGGCCAAGGTAGCAAATTCCGCCGGGCAGCGTTCGATGGATTACGATGGCGACGGGCTCGATGACGATATCGAACGCAATATCGGCACCGATCCGTATCAAACCGATACCGATTCCGACGGGATCCCGGACGGCAAGGAATATACCTATTGGGGTGATAAATGGAATGCCGATACGGACGACGATGGAACCATCAACATCCTCGATGCAGATTCCGATAACGATGGCGCACTCGACGGTGCGGAAATCGCCGCTGGAACCGATCCCGCAGATAGCAGCTCATACCCTGCGCGAACCTCAATACAGGCGGTACTGGCTTTGCTCCTCTGTAGAAGTGGGCGGGTAGACGACATCCAAACCTCAGCCGCCATTCCGGACGCCTTCGACAGCAACGCCGATGGCGACGGCTTTGCCGACGGAATCGAGATCAGCCAGGGCACCGACCCCGCCGACGCCTCTTCCATGCCAAAAGAGATTGTCTATGAGGATGGTGAAGACCAGATTACCGATGGCTGGCAGGTCTACGACAACGATCCTGCCGGAGCGACAATCAGCAATGTCTACGATGAAGAGCATGGCAGCCGGGTCATCGAATTTGCAGGAGGAGGTACCGCCAACGGTTACCGCCTGCAAAAAAACGACGGGAGCGACTGGAACGACCCCAATTTCTCCAACATCGAGTGGAGCATGAAGTATAGCGAAGGGTTTATCGTTTATGTCGCCGTACAGACCGCAAAGGGCTTCCGCTATCTCGAATACACGCCGGTCGATTACAACAATCTCGGCGACGGCACCTATATCCATCACGGTCTGGGCAGTGCGACCATGGACGGCAACTGGCACACCTTCAGCCGTAACCTGCGGCACGATCTCAAGGAGGCCCAGCCGGACAACGAGCTGCAAGCAGTCCTAGGCTTACTGATCCGCGGCAGCGGTAGAATCGACAATATCAAAACGAACTAGACAAACGGTGAATTTCACAATTCTTGGAGATATTTTCGCATGTTAGTAAGAAAAAAAGCTTGGTGCTTTACGCTGCTCTTCCTCTTCGCCTCTCTTTTCTTCCAGCAAGTCAGCCGCGCAGCGGTAATCAAAACCATTACCGACCAGAACGTCGACGGCTGGGGCGGCAATGATACCGTCAAGGTCTCGACCAGCAGCGGCAGCTTTCAAATCAGCATCATATCGGACAACCCGTCCCACGGCACCGTCGGCTACAATAAATTCGGCACGGTCCAGCCGCAAAACGTGGTGGTAAAAAACCTCGACGGCAAAAACGGCGCCGAAATCATCGTTCTTTACACGGACAGCTCGGGAAAAGGCCGGCTACTGGTCATTAACAACAGCAATAAATACCATACTTCCGAGAAGATACCGGAACAGTGGAGCTATTCCCCGGAAGTCCTCTCAAAATCCATCGAGGCCAATTACAGCACCGCCAACCCGGCGCTGGTCCAGGATCTGATCATCACCCAGCTCGACGGTGCAAACGGTGAGGAGCTGGTGGGTATCGGCCGCTCCGGCGGCGTTTCCTTTCCCTTTGTCATCCGCTATGGCGATACCAGCTCCACGGGGCTTACCGCTTACAGCTATATTCTGGGTGGTGCTGCCGCCGAAGAGTTCCTCATGCTCGATCTCGACGGCTGGAGTGGATACGAACTCGTCGGTTTTTACGACAACGGCGGAAAACGCAGCCTCTATGTGGTCAACAACAAGCTCGAAGACGGGTACAATCGCAATTACAGTAAGATAGAAAAATTCAGTTTTGGCCAAGGCATCCTCTCGCAGCATATTCGCTATGCCGCCGCTCCCTCGCATCTCACCACCAGCGATGTGGTCATCACCAACCTCGACGGTACAAACGGTGACGAACTCGTCGGACTCTACCAGCCGACTTCAACCTCCGTCAGCCTGTTCCGCATCAGCTACAGCGACAGCAGCCTGAGGGTCTCCTCGCAAACCTATACCCCCACCAGCGGAGGCATCTACCTCGGCCTGGATCGCAGGGTCAACGATGCACGCTACACTATCGGCAACGTCAACGGCCAAAATGGCCTGGACGTCTACGGGTATTACGGCTACCCGACGCTCAAAGGCGGGTTCGTCTATTGGGACAATTTCAGCAGCTCCAACTTTTACTCCCAGCTCAGCCCCAGCAGCACTTTCCAGAACCTCACCGATAACGGCGTCACCATCGGCAGCCTGATCACCTCCCAAATAGACCAGGATGGAGACGGAGCCTACGATAACCAGGATGCCTGCCCTAGGAGTCACGGGCTATATCGACAGCGACGGCGATGGAGTCTGCGCCCCCACCGATCAATGCGACCAGAATCCCACCATAACCGCAACCGGCGCCTGCGGCTGCGATACCACCGACAGCGACCATGACGGCTGGCTGAACTGTGTCGACAAATGCCCCAACGACTCGGCCAAGAACGATCCCGGTATCTGCGGCTGCGGCAAGGTCGATGCCGATACGGATGGCGACGGAACTTACGATTGCAACGACCTCTGCCCGTCGGATCCCAACAAAACCGCCCCGCAGATGTGCGGCTGCGGCACCAAGGAAGTCACCAGCGACAACAACCATAACGGCACCCTCGATTCGGGCGACTGTATCCCGGATGCCTGTCCCGCCGATCCCGATAAATATGTAAAGGGGGTCTGCGGCTGCGGCGTGCCCGACATCGACTCCGACGGAGACGGCACTTACGATTGCAACGACCAGTGCCCGTACGATAAAAGCAAAACCAGTCGCGGCATCTGCGGGTGTTTCCAGGCAGATTCCGACAGCAACGGTAACGGCACCGCCGACTGCCTCGAACACCCCGGTGGCGAACAGGTCTACTACTACCACAACGACCCCTCCGGCACCCCCCTGGCCATGACCGACTTCCAGGGCAACACGGTCTGGAAGGCCTCCTATCTCCCCTTCGGCCGGGAATACAGCATCGACCGAGCCATCATCAGCGACCGCCGCTTCGTCGGTAACGAAAAGGACGTGGAGACCGGTCTCAACTATTTTAGCGCCCGCTATCTCGACACCGGTAGCGGCCGCTTCCTCTCCCCCGACCCGGTGCGGGCGGTGGATGTGGAGAGCGGGGAGGTGAATGCGAGGATTCTTGGTGACCCGCAGGGGTTGAATTTGTATGGTTATGCTCAGAATGATCCGATTGATCGTATTGACCTAAAAGGTCTTGCATGGTCTTTTACGGAACAAAATGGAACGTTTGATGATTCACCGATATCTGAGTTCCTTGCCTCCCCCGATATGGTTGGGCTAATGATGGCAACGCCATCAGGCAGGTTACTTTATGGGGGGTTTGAGTATCTAGCCGGATTGGCAAAATTAAGTGAAGAGGCAGTTGCAGTTTCAGAAGGTGAATTAGCGCTTGCCTCAAAGGGACTAACAAATGCAGAAGTTCGGACTTGGTATAACACACAAGTGAGGTCCTTGGATACTTCAGGAGCACTTACAAGAGAAACTGCAGAAGGTGTACATGATGCGAGGAATTTATTGAAACAGCAAGCCAGGGATATGATGGCTGATAGATCTACGGCAGCACAACTTGCAAAAGACCATCCTCTGCAACCGTTTGAATATTACGTTGAAAAATATAGCAAACAGGGGCTTGAAGGTGAGGCCTTGTGGAAGCGTATTATTGAAGGTGGCACCACCCCAAATGCAACGGTTAATAAACAGTTCGGAATAAAATAGACTTAGAGATAAAACAATGAATAAAGATGATTGCAATAAGATAGATTGTTTATTGAGAATAGATATTGTTTGGCAAAAGATTGAAGATGAGCCCTTATGGTCTGCGATAGTTGATGGCAATAAGTGTACCTTGACTATGAATAATTTTCCTGAAGAACCGCTATATACCATTAAAATGGAAAAATTACAGCATGGATTTGGATGATACTCCCGTATGTTGGAATATACCGCATGAATAATGCGTAAACGAGGTTAGGCGTGGCAAAGTGGTATTCTTGTCCTCTGCTTTTTTTTATTTTTTCCTCGCGAAGCGACAAACTACGGGCAGGCGATCGCACCACCGACCAAGCCCCGAGCGTACTCCGTGCAATGTCGCATAAGGCCCCATTATGTTTGAGTGGCCCACCGCGCTACCACCATCCTCGCCGACACCACCGCACGTCACGCCACCTCCCAAGCCCGCCACAATCCCAGCCACTAAACATAGTGGACCTTATGCGGTGGAGCGGGCCGGCGCGGGCCTTGCCCTGCATCGGGGTCCCGTGCAAAACCCCGGAAAGCTGCAAGGGGCTGTGACGGCCCGCGGAACGGAACATTGCACCCCACAGGCTAACACCGAACTTGGCGCGGACGGGCGGGCGGGAGTTTATAAGCGGCGCGGTGGAAGTGCTGCCGGGTTCGCGGTGGGCGGGGGGAGGTAAGCGACTGTAAGGAGACTCCGGGAGCGTAGTCCGGCAGCGCTTTCACTGCGCCGCTTCCTGCACAGTCCGGGCTGTTTCGGGCTGTGCCAAATGTCCAAACCAACTGCCATCTACCCCGGAATCCGCACAAGGCAGCGGTCCGCCTTGCTGCCGGAGACTTTCATCTACAACCCACCTCCAGGCGGACCGCTGCCGCCGGGAAAGGCTGTCCTCTAACGGATCTCACTCTCACATCTTTGCAACTCTGATGACATCATCAAGGACGAGAATCTCAAGCGACGGGATGGTAGGCAATCGGGCGTCATTGGTCAGAAAATGCGTTGCACCGGCATGCATTGCCGCCGCAATCTGGATGGCGTCCGGTGTTCGAATATTGTGGCGTGATCTCAGTCGTGCCGCTGATTCCGCAATCGGCGCCGAGACATCGTAGGTGATCACTTTAGAGTGGAGTAAAATATCCCGGTACTCCGCTGCAAGAGCATCATTATTGTTTCGAAACGGGTGGACCAGCACCTCCAGCAAGGTCACCGTGGAGGTGACCGCCGTGACTTCACCTCTTTCGACTGCTTCAAAAAGATTTAAGATTGTCTCAAGATAGGTGGGATGTTCCTCGATAAAATAAATCAAGGGGGCTGTATCAAGCCCGATGGTCTTCCCCTTTAAATTTGTTACCCATTCCAAGACGCTCTTTCCTCATCAATATATTTCTGCACATCGATCCCTTGCCAGATCTGCTTCCCCTTGCCTCGAAGTTCAAGAATGCTTCGCGAATGGTCGCTTGTCGTTCTCCGGCGAATTAAGCCGACCATCTCTTCCAATAACCGCAACTGATCGGTTATACTCAGTTCTTTTATTTCGGAAACTACCCGATTATAGCTGACTGCCGTCATGACATCCTCGCTGGTCTATGCCTCTTCACTCAAGAGATTGAGCATCTTTTTCTTTGTCAACATGGCGTCTATTACCTTGGTGACAACAAAACGCTCCTCTTCCTCCAAGGTGTTGAGTAATTTGATTTTTTCGGAAAAAGCCTGATCTTCGATACGTATTTCGCCCGGATTGCCATCGGTGCTGTTAATCAGATAGTCAACAGGAACATCAAGGGTTGCCGCAATCCTGACCACCGTTTCCAACGCCGGCGTGTACTTTCCGGTCTCTATTCGATTGATATTGGAAAGATGGCATTCAACCTTCTCAGCCAACTGGGCTTGTGACAAGCCTCTTTCCTTTCTTAGCCGCTTTATATTTTGTCCTAAGTTCTTCATTGTTGTGCCTCCGTGATTTAAAATAACCCGACAGGGCAAACAAGTCAATTTTATAGTCCCTTGTGGCGATTTGTGGTTGACTGGTCGGACCCCGTGTGGTTAATTGTATTTACCTTAAGAGGCACGTCAATTATTGCCCGGCGTGGCAAATATTTTTTTTCAGGCGGCAAAGGCCAATGACTCACTACGAGACCACGGATATTTTCCTGGGAGCGACTTTCATGTTCACAGGTGATGGGTTGTACCGGCTCTACCGGGAGTACCTGACCGGCAAGGCCTTGGTGAACCTGGTAAACCTGCAGGACTCCCTGTCAGAAAAACGGGAAAGAGGGAAGAAAATGAAATACGGAGAAGCAGTCAAAGCGCTGCAATTAACGGATCCAATCAGCCAAAAGCCCATAACCGCCAAGGAGCTGACAGCCGTATTGAAAGAGGATGTCGTGCTTGCCGTGGAGCGGCCCGGCTCATGGGAAGGCGCGGGTATGCTTCAGGTATTGACGAGTCATGGTTTTTTCCTAAACAGTGAAAGCAGGTGATGCAAGGAGACCCGCCATGGCCCGCATCCCCGATACGGAAATCGACCGGCTGAAAAAAGAGGTATCCCTGGAGCGACTGTGCGACCGGTACGACATCAAGCTTACCAGACAGGGCAAGAACCTGGTGGGGTTCTGCCCTTGGCACGAAGACGATAGCCCCTCCTTTATCGTCACCCCGGACAAGAACCTCTGGCACTGCATGGGGGCCTGCGATGAGGGCGGCGATGTCTTCTCTCTGGTAATGAAGGCGGAAAAGGTCTCCTTCCGCCGGGCGGCCGAGATCCTGCTGGAGCTGGCGGGCAGAAGCGTGAAGACGCCCACGGTCACGACCCCTGTCGGCACCAGCCATGCCATCCTGGTGCAACCCGACGACGGGCTCTCTGGTCCCGAGCTTCTCACCCATGTAGCCTCCTTTTATCACCAGAGCTTCGTCAACGATCCCAAGGCGATGCAGTACCTGGAGAGCCGCTGTTGCCTGCAGCCGGAGGCGATCAAACGATTTACCATCGGCTATGCCAACCGCACCCTCGGCTACCGGATACCGGGGACCACGGTGAGCGGCAAGGAACTCAAGGAGCGGCTCAAGTCCCTGGGGGTGCTCCGCCAGAGCGGCCACGAACACTTGAGCGGCTCGGTGGTCTTTCCCCTCTTTGATCTAAACGGCAATCCGGTGCAGCTCTACGGCCGCAAGATCACCGCCGGCCTGCGCAAAGGCACGCCGGACCACCTCTATCTCGAAGGCCCGTTACGGGGAATCTGGAACCGGGAGGGAGTCGCCCGGCAAAAGACCTGGATCCTCTGCGAGTCCATCATCGACGGGCTGACTCTCTGGTGTCACGGCAGGCAGAATGTCACCTGCTGCTTCGGCAAGAACACCTTCAGCAAGGAGCTGTGGGAGCTGTTGGAAAAGGTCCGGCCGACCAGAATCATCGTCGCCTTCGACAACGACGAGCCGGGCAACAAGGCGGCCGACAAGCTGGCCCCGGACCTGGCTGCGGCAGGGGCAAGCGTCTACCGGGCCTCTGTGCCTCTGGGCAAGGATATCAACGAATATGTCTGCCATCTGGCCGGCAAAGACCCCAGAGCGGTTGCCGGTATCCTGGAAGGGTTGTTCGCCGACGCCACTCTCATCCTCCGGGCCGATCCCGGCGAGGTGGACCTCCCTTTACCCGCTCTCCCGGAGGAACCCCAATCAAAGCATAAAAAGTCTTCTTTCTTAGCTGCTAACTTAGCTGCTGAACAACCGGCAACTAAAGAAAAAAATAATCCGCAGCCCCAAGAAATCCCCGCCGAACAAAAGGGCGAGGATATTGAAATACGCCTGGGCGATCGCTCCTATCGGATACGCGGTCTGGCTCGCAACCAGAGCTTTGAGGTGCTGAAGATCAACCTGCGGCTGATGTGCGGAGCGCTCTTTCATGTGGACAGCTTCGATCTCTACAACGCCAGGCACCGGGCGACCTTCATCAATACCGCAGCCGTTGAGCTGCAGCTCAAGGCCGAGATCATCAAGAAAGACCTGGGCAAGGTGCTGCTGAAACTCGAAGAACTCCAGGATGAACGGATCAACAAAACCCTTGCGGGCAAGGAGCAGGAAGTCGCCATGACCGGTGCCGAACGGCAAGAGGCAATGGAATTACTCAAGGATCCGCAAATGCTCACCCGGATCCTGGCCGACTTTGCGACCTACGGCCTGGTGGGCGAGGAGACCAACAAACTGACCGGCTTTCTGGCCGCGGTCTCCCGCAAGCTGGAAAAACCGCTGGCGGTGATTGTCCAGTCGATGAGCGCCGCCGGCAAATCGACGCTGATGGAGGCGATCCTGGCCATGATCCCGGAGGAAGACAAGATCCAGTATTCGGCCATGACCGGCCAGTCGCTCTTTTATCTCGGCGAAAAAGACCTGAAACACAAGGTGCTGGCCATTGTCGAGGAGGAAGGGGCCCAGCACGCAAGCTATGCCTTGAAACTCCTGCAGAGCGAAGGGCAACTGACCATTGCCAGTACCGGCAAGGACAATGCCTCCGGGCAGATGGTGACCAAGGAATACCGGGTGGAAGGCCCGGTGATGATCCTCACCACCACCACGGCCATCGATATCGACGAAGAGCTGCTCAACCGCTGTCTGATCCTCACCGTGGACGAGACCAGGGAGCAGACCCGGGCCATCCATCAGCAGCAGCGCCGGGCCGAGACCCTGGAAGGCCTGAAAAGAAGACTTGCCAAAAAGGATGCGCTGACCACCCAGCGCAACGCCCAGCGGCTGCTGATGCCCCTGCAGGTGGTCAATCCCTTTGCCGACCGGCTCACCTTCCTCGACAACCAGACCCGCACCCGCCGGGACCACCAGAAATATCTCACCCTGATAAAAACCATCGCCTTCCTGCACCAGTACCAGCGGCCCATCAAGACGCTTGGCCACGGCGGGGAGCCGGTGCGCTATATCGAGGTAAGCCTCGATGATATCAAAGCCGCCAACCGCCTGGCCCGCGAGGTGCTGGGCCGGTCGCTCGACGAACTGCCGCCCCAGACCAGACGATTTCTTTCTTTAGTCGCCGACATGGTGACAGCCGCCTGCCGGGAAAAGGAGATCGAGCCGGGCGATTATCGCTTCACCCAACGCGAGGTACGAGAACACACGGCCTGGAGCGATTACCAGGTCAAGTCCCATATGCGCAAGCTGGTGGAGCTGGAATACATCCTGGTCCACCGGGGCGGCCGCGGCCAGTGCTTTGTCTATGAACTGCTCTACAAGAATGAGGGTGAAAACGGCTCCAGGTTCCTCATGGGGCTGCTGGGTGAGGATAAACTAGTACAGCTCTGCAGCTACGATCCCGACCGGGAGCATGAAAAAACGGAGCGGGAGGTATCGGGGAGCACCGAGGGAGCCGCCAAGGAGTATGGAGGGAGCACCGACGAAAATGACGTTTTATCCCGCAATCATGCAGAGATAGGAAAAGAGGAGACGAGCAATCCCGAAAAAGGATATATAAGGCCTGAAAAAACGGTCCAATCGTCAAACCGTACCGGCACTTCTTCTTTAGCCGAGCAAGTGTAAAACCATGCCACGCAAGGGCAAAAAAACACCACGCACCGTGATCGGCGACCCCGCCGACCCGCAGGGCTTCGAACGACTCACCGAGGCCTATCTGGAATGGATGCGGGTCAAAAACTACTCGGAGCGGACCATTGAGAACCGGCGGACCTATATCGACCATCTCATCATCTGGGCCGATGAGCGGGGCCTTATCCGGCCCGCCGAGATCACCCGGCCCATCCTGGAACGTTACCAGCGCTATCTCTACTATTACCGCAAGAAGAACGGCCAACCCCTCAGCTTCCGCAGCCAGCACACCCACCTCACCTCGGTGCGGGCCTTCTTCAAATGGCTGGCCAAGACCAACCATATTCTCTACAACCCGGCCTCCGATCTCGACCTGCCCAAGCTGGAACACCGGTTGCCCAAGCATGTCCTCACCGAACGGGAGGCGGAACAGGTGATAAATGGCCCGGACATAGATGAGAAGTTCGGCATCCGCGATCGGGCCATCCTGGAGACTCTCTACTCCACCGGCATGCGACGCATGGAGGTGATCAACCTCCGGCTCTACGACATCGACGCCGACCGGGGCACCATCATCATCCGCCAGGGCAAGGGCAAGAAAGACCGAATGACGCCCATCGGCGACCGGGCCCTGGCCTGGATAACCAAATACCTCGAAGAGGTGCGACCGACCCTCGCCGACGAGCCCGACGACGGCTATCTCTTTCTCACCACTTACGGCGAACGCTTCACCAGAAACCGCATGACCCAGCTGGTCCGCAACTACGTGGACGCAGCCGATATCGGCAAGCGCGGCTCCTGTCATCTCTTCCGCCATACCGTGGCCACCTTGATGCTGGAAAACGGTGCCGATATCCGCTTTATCCAGCAACTCCTCGGCCATGCCCGCCTCGATACCACCCAGATCTATACCCAGGTCTCCATCCGGCTTGCTCAAGGAGATCCACACCGCCACCCATCCAGGGGCCAAACTCAAGCGGAAAAAGCGCTGAAAGCCAATACCCCTGCACTCCTCACACGTCACCTAACCCACTTAATTTTCTTCTTTAGTCGCCGCTTAGCCGGCAATCCGTATCAGACCACCGCCCCTAACTCATTGACTTTCTTCTTTAGTCGCCCTTTAGCCGCTTGTTTATGCCAGGCGGAAATGGTATTTTACCTTTCATGAGATCAAAAGCCCTGCACACCATACTTTTTGCCCTGTTTGCCGTCCTTATGACGCTGGCAGTGCCGAGCGCACACGCCAATTTGCCGGAAAACCGTGTCGGGCTTTCCGAGGCTTTGCACCAGGGACTTGCCGGGGTCGAGCCGTTCGCAAGCCCGGAGGCACGCCGGGTTCACGGCGATGTTAGCTACGACTTTACGTCCGATGTTCCCCTTGCCTCAAAGTGGACATCAAAGGATCCTTTGGTAGGTGATCTTGCCAATAAAATTGATGAATTGTATCCCGGTCATGTCAAAGGCGTTAATGTTCCTATGTATGACACGACAGGTAAATTAGTTACAGATGCGGATATTTTGCTAGATAATGCAGTTCTACAAATTAAATCCGGGGGTGGAAAGGGCATGGCAGGTCAATTACTCAGAACACAAGGAGCGACAGACCTTCCGGTAATTGGATATGGACCAACCCTAAAACCCAGTGTTGTTAGTGGCGCTGAGAGAGCTGGTAGTCTAATCACAACCGATAAAGATCTTTTATTAGAGGTCATCAAACCTTAGTAAAATCAAAGGAATATTATGAACAGTGTAGTTATCATAGCTCCACAATCTAACTCAGTGCAAAGGTTTGTTGATATAGCTCGGACGAAATGGAAGGTCAGCGATGAGAATGACGTGCATTGCCTCATAGAAAATGAGGCAATGCACGTCATAATTAATACCGATGATAATATAAAAAATGACTATGACCTTGAAGAAATGGCTTTAATTTTGAGAAGAATATCTGATCCCAAATTCTTTATATTTGAATTTAACGATTTTCAATACGGGAAGGAAGTCTTAGCGGAATTGGTTAATTCAGAGGACTTGTTGATTGATGACGATCACGGCAATGTGATGAGTGGAAAGGCGTTCAGCAGTTACCTTCGAAAAAATCCAAATTTTGATTGGAGAAAATTTTAACCAATGCCTCAAAGGGGGGAACTCGGACAGTTAGCCGTTGGATGAGCCAAACTGAATACGATGCGATGGTGTCAGCCGAAAAGGTATTGCCTGATAGCTCTGGAGGCAAATATATCCTCAATGAGAGTGCAGGAACAGAAATACCAGGTGCGGTCAGGCCTGGATCTGTTCATGCTCAGTTTGAAATACCTGCGGGCTCGCGGAGTGCAGTCACTGATCCATCAAAAGGCTGGGAATACCTCTACACTGACAAGACAGTTAGAGGCCGATTAGATGCAACCCGTGGGAATCCTGCACCGGCAGAATTGCCGCCAATAACCAATCCTCGGATTATTAGAGGGAACTGACATGGAACTTCCAGATTTGGATAAACTGAAGGAACACCTTATAGCCACACTGGCTGAGGCTCTGCCAGACCATTCCTTGCGTGTCACCGTTGACCACCGGGACAGTCCGAACCCTTTATGTTTTTTTGAAGTCGATGGAACATACTTTGCTCAAGGCAGTTTCTGGGCAAACAATGAATATCGAATTGAGGCAATGAATGTACAGGAAGCTATCGAAGTCATAAACGAGTCAGGCGTGTTGACCAGTGTTGCTGAAGCGATTGCTATTGTGCGGCGCTTTTGTCAACTGACGGCATTAGCCAGATGAGAATTAAACGACACTGAGGGAAATGGGCGTTTGTTTTTTTCAATCGCGTCAGCGACAAACCAAGGGCCGGAGACCGCACCACCGACCAAGTCCGAGCGCACTCCAGTGCAATGTCGCATAAGGCCCCATTATGTTTAAGTGGCCCACCTCGCCACCACCGCCCTGACCAGCACCACCAAACGTCACGCCACCTCTCAAGCCCGCCACCACCTCAGCCACTAAACATAGTGGACCTTATACGATGGAGCGGGCCGGCGCAGGCCTTGCCCTGCACCGGGGTTCCGTACAAAACCCCGGAAAGCTGCAAGGGGCTGTGACGGCCCGCGGAACGTCACATTGCACCCTGCAGACTATAACCGAACTTGGCGCGGACGGGCGGGCGGGAGTTTATAAGCGGCGTGGTGGAAGTGCTGCCGGGGTCGCGGTGGGTGGGGGGAGGTAAGCGACTGTAAGGAGACTCCGGGAGCGTAGTCCGGCAGCGCTTTCACTGCGCCGCTTCCCTGCACAGTCCGGGCAGTTTCGGGCTGTGCCACTTGTCCAAAACAAGTAACCTCTAACTCCGTGGCCGCACAAGGCAGCGGTCCGACTTTGCTGCCGATAACTTCCATCTACATCCAGCCTCCAGGCGGACCGCTACCGCCGGGAAAGGCTGTCCTCTAACCGATCTCACTCACATCTTTGCAATTCTGACCACATCGTCAAGGATGAGAATCTCAAGCGACGGGATGTCGGGCAATCGGGCGTCGTTGGTGAGAAAATGCGTTGCTCCGGCATGCATTGCCGCGGCGATCTGGATGGCGTCCGGAGTTCGAATATTATGGCGTGATCTCAGTTGTGCCGCTGTTTCCGCAATCGGTGCTGAGACCTCGGAGGTGATCACTTTTGAGTGGAGTAAAATATCCCGGTACTCCGCTGCAAGAGTATCATTATTGTTTCGAAACGGGTGAACCAGCACCTCCAGCAAGGTCACCGTGGAGGTGACCGCCGTGACTTCACCTCTTTCGACTGCTTCGAAAAAGCTTAAGATCGCCTCAAGATAGGTGGGATGCTCCTCGATAAAATAGATCAAGGGGGCTGTATCAAGCCCGATGGTCTTCCCCTTTAAATTTGTTACCCATTCCAAGACGCTCTTTCCTCATCGATATATTTCTGCACATCGATCCCTTGCCAGATCTGCTTCCCCTTGCCTCGAAGTTCAAGAATGCTTCGCGAATGGTCGCTTGTCGTTCTCCGGCGAATTAAGCCGACCATCTCTTCCAATAACCGCAACTGATCGGTTATACTCAGTTCTTTGATTTCGGAAACTACCCGATTATAGCTGACTGTCGCCATGACATCCTCGCTGGTCTATGCCTCTTCACTCAAGAGATTGAGCATCTTTTTCTTTGTCAACATGGCGTCTATTACCTTGGTGACAACAAAACGTTCCTCTTCCTCCAAAGTGTTGAGTAATTTGATTTTTTCGGAAAAAGCCTGATCTTCGATACGTATTTCGTCCGAACTGCCATCGGTGCTGTTAATCAGATAGTCAACAGGAACATCAAGGGTTGCCGCAATCCTGACCACCGTTTCCAACGCCGGCGTGTACTTTCCGGTCTCTATTCGATTGATATTCGAAAGGTGGCATTCAACCTTTTCAGCCAGCTGGGCTTGTGACAAGCCTCTTTCCTTTCTTAGCCGCTTTATATTTTGTCCTAAGTTCTTCATTGTTGTGCCTCCATGTTTGAAAAGTAACCCGGCAAGGCGAACAAGTCAATTTTATAGTCCCTAATGGCAATTTATGTTTGACTTGACGAGTCTTCTGTGGTTATTTTTATTTGCCCTGTCAGGCACGGTTTCTATTGCCCGGTGTGGCAAACAATTTTTTAGGAGGCAAAGGCCTATAACCCATTGCGAGACCACGGAAGAAAAAATGAAATACGGAGAAGCAGTCAAAGCGCTGCAATTAACCGATCCCATCACCCAAAAGACCATAACCGCCAAAGAGCTGACAGCCGTATTGAAAGAGGATGTCGTGCTTGCCGTGGAGCGGCCCGGTTCCTGGGAAGGCTCCAATATGCTCCAGGTATTGGCGAGCCATGGTTTTTTCCTGAGCAGTGAAACCCTGTGACACAAGGAGACCCACCATGGCTCGCATCCCCGATGACGAAATAAACCGGCTGAAAAAGGAAGTATCCCTGGAGCGGCTGTGCGGCCGGTATAGCATCGAGCTTACCAGACAGGGCAAGAACCTGGTGGGGTTCTGCCCCTGGCATGAAGACGACACGCCCTCCTTCATCGTCACCCCGGACAAGAACCTCTGGCACTGCATGGGCTCCTGCGATGAGGGCGGCGATGTCTTCTCGCTGGTGATGAAGGCGGAAAAGGTCTCCTTCCGGAGAGCAGCCGAGATCCTGCTTACGCTTGCGGGCAGAAGCGTGAAGACGCCCACGGTAACGACCCCGGTCGGCACCCGCCATGCCATCTTGGTGCAGCCGGACGACGGGCTTTCCGATCCCGATCTTCTTGGGCATGTCGTCGATTTTTATCACCAGAGCTTTATCAACGACCCCAAGGCCATGCAGTATCTGGAGAGCCGCTGCTGCCTACATCCGGAGGCGATAAAGCGCTTTACCATCGGCTACGCCAACCGCACCCTGGGTTACCGGATACCGGGGACCACAACAAGCGGCAAGGAATTAAAAGATAGGCTCAAGGCCCTGGGGGTGATCCGCGAAAGCGGCCACGAACACTTGAGCGGCTCGGTGGTCTTTCCCCTCTTTGACCTTAACGGTAATCCGGTGCAGCTCTATGGCCGCAAGATCACCGCCGGGTTGCGCAAAGGTACCCCGAATCATCTCTATCTTCCCGGACCCTTGCGGGGCATCTGGAACCGGGAAGGGATCATCAACCAAAAGAGCTGGATCCTCTGCGAGTCGATCATCGACGGGCTGACCCTCTGGTGCCACGGCAGGCAGAACGTCACCTGCTGCTTCGGCAAGAACACCTTCAGCAAGGAGTTGTGGCAACTGCTGGAAAAGGTGCGACCGACCCGGATCATCATTGCCTTTGATAGCGACGAGCCGGGCAATAAAGCAGCCGACAAGCTGGCCCCAGAGCTGGTGGCGGCAGGAGCAAGTGTTTACCGGATCGCAGGTGCCTCTGGGCAAGGATATCAACGAATACGTCTGTCATCTCGTCGGCAAAGATCCGAAAGCAGTTGCCGGTATCCTGGAAGGGTTGTTCGCTGACGCCGCTCTCGTCCTCCGGGCCGATCCCGACAAAGTGGACCTTCCTTCACCTGCTATCCCGCATACGCCCGAATCAAAGAATATAAACAAAAAATCTTCTTTCTTAGCTGCTAATTTAGCTGCTGAGCAACCGGCGGCTAAAGAAAAAAACAGTCCGCAACCCCAAGAAACCCCAGCCGTACACAAAGGCGAGGATGTTGAAATAACCCTGGGAGATCGCTCCTACCGGATACGGGGCCTGGCCCGCAACCAGAGCTTTGAGATAATGAAAATCAACCTGCGTCTGATGTGCGGTGCGCTCTTCCATGTGGACAGCTTCGATCTCTACAATGCCCGGCACCGGACAACCTTCATCAACACCGCAGCCGAAGAGCTGCAGATAAAAGCCGAGACCATCAAAAAGGATCTGGGCAAAGTGCTGCTGAAACTCGAAGAACTCCAGGACGCACGGATCAACAAGGCCCTTGCGGACAAGGAACAGGAAATCTCCATGACTGCCTGGGAACGGCAAGAGGCCATGGGATTACTCAAAGATCCGCGGATGCTCAGCCGAATCCTGGACGACTTTAGCACTTACGGCCTGGTGGGCGAAGAGACCAACAAGCTGACCGGCTTTCTGGCCGCGGTCTCCCGCAAGCTGGAAAAACCGCTGGCGGTGATCGTCCAGTCGATGAGCGCCGCCGGCAAATCGACGCTGATGGAGGCGATCCTGGCCATGATCCCGGAGGAAGATACCATCCAATACTCAGCCATGACCGGCCAGTCGCTCTTTTATCTCGGTGAAAAAGACCTCAAGCACAAAGTGCTGGCCATTGTCGAGGAGGAAGGAGCGCAGCACGCCGGCTACGCCTTAAAACTCCTGCAGAGCGAAGGAGAGCTGACCATTGCCAGTACCGGCAAAGATAATGCCTCGGGTCAGATGGTGACCAAGGAATACCGGGTGGAAGGCCCGGTGATGATCCTCACCACCACCACGGCCATCGATATCGATGAAGAGTTGCTCAACCGCTGCCTGATCCTCACCGTGGACGAGACCCGGGAGCAGACCCGGGCCATCCATAACCAGCAGCGCCAAGCCGAGACCTTGGAGGGGTTGAAAAGAAGGCTTGCCAAAAAGGATGTACTCACCACCCAGCGCAACGCCCAGCGGCTGCTCATGCCCCTGCAGGTAGTCAACCCCTTTGCCGACCGCCTTACCTTCCTCGATAATCAGACCCGCACCCGCCGGGACCACCAGAAATACCTCACTCTCATCAAGACCATCGCCTTTTTGCACCAGTACCAGCGGCCCGTCAAAACCCTGCACCACGGTCAGGAACCAGTAAGATACGTGGAAGTAACCCTCGATGACATCAAAGCCGCCAATCGATTAGCCTGCGAGGTGCTGGGTCGGTCGCTCGACGAACTGCCGCCCCAGACCAGACGATTTCTTTCTTTAGTCGCCGACATGGTGACAGCCGCCTGCGGGCAAAAGGAGATCGAGCCGGGCGATTATCGCTTCACCCAACGCGAGGTACGAGAACACACGGCCTGGAGCGATTACCAGGTCAAGTCCCATATGCGCAAGCTGGTGGAGCTGGAATACATCCTGGTCCACCGGGGCGGCCGCGGCCAGTGCTTTGTCTATGAACTGCTCTACAAGAATGAGGGTAAAAACGGCTCCAGGTTCCTCATGGGGCTGCTGGGTGAGGATAAACTAGAACAGCTCTGTGACTATGATCCCGACCGGGAGCAGGAAAAAACAGAGCAGGAGATATCGGGGAGCACCGAGGGAGCGCCCAAGGAGCATGGAGGGAGCATCGGTGAAAATGACCTTTTATCCCGCAATCATGCAGAGATAGGAAAAGAGGAGACGAACAATCCCGAAAAAGGATATATAAGACCTGAAAAAACGGTCCAATCGTCAAACCGTACCGACACTTCTTCTTTAGCCGAGCAAGTGTAAAACCATGCCACGCAAGGGCAAAAAAACACCACGCACCGTGATCGGCGACCCCGCCGACCCGCAGGGCTTCGAGCGACTCACCGAGGCCTATCTGGAATGGATGCGGGTCAAGAACTACTCGGAGCGGACCATCGAGAACCGGCGGGTTTATATCGACCATCTCATCATCTGGGCCGATGAGCGGGGCCTGATCCGGCCCGCCGAAATCACCCGGCCGATTCTGGAGCGTTACCAGCGCTATCTCTACTATTACCGCAAGAAGAACGGCCAACCGCTCAGCTTCCGCAGCCAGCACACCCACCTCACCTCGGTGCGGGCCTTCTTCAAATGGCTGGCCAAGACCAACCATATTCTCTACAACCCGGCCTCCGATCTCGACCTGCCCAAGCTGGAACACCGGTTGCCCAAGCATGTCCTCACCGAACGGGAGGCGGAACAGGTGATAAATGGCCCGGACATAGATGAGAAGTTCGGCATCCGCGATCGGGCCATCCTGGAGACTCTCTACTCCACCGGCATGCGACGCATGGAGGTGATCAACCTCCGGCTCTACGACATCGACACCGACCGGGGCACCATCATCATCCGCCAGGGCAAGGGCAAGAAAGACCGAATGACGCCCATCGGCGACCGGGCCCTGGCCTGGATAACCAAATACCTCGAAGAGGTGCGACCGACCCTCGCCGACGAGCCGGACGACGGCTATCTCTTTCTCACCACTTACGGCGAACGCTTCACCAGAAACCGCATGACCCAGCTGGTCCGCAACTACGTGGACGCAGCCGATATCGGCAAGCGCGGCTCCTGTCATCTCTTCCGCCATACCGTGGCCACCTTGATGCTGGAAAACGGTGCCGATATCCGCTTTATCCAGCAACTCCTCGGCCACGCCCGCCTCGATACCACCCAGATCTACACTCAGGTCTCCATCCGCCTTCTCAAGGAGATCCACACCGCCACCCATCCAGGGGCCCAACTCAACCGGAAAAAGCGCTGAAAGACAATACCCCTGCCTCCTCACCCTCACTAACCCACTTAATTTTCTTCTTTAGTCGCCGCTTAGCCGCTTGTTTATGCCAGGCAGAAATGGTATTTTACCGGCTGAGGGAAGGCGTCTGTACCAAATGTGAGTTAAGCTGAAAACCGTGTCGGGCTTTCCCGGGATTTTGCTCCAGGGGCTGGCTGGGGCCGAGCCGCCTGCAACCCCAGGGGCACGCCGGGGCCACGATGAGGTTAGCTACGACTTTACGTCCGATGTTCCCCTTGCCTCAAAGGGCACAGCTAATGTTGACGAGCTGATTGAAATGATGAATAATCGCCCAGGAGTAAAGGCAGAATTTGCAACTGGTGACTCGGAAAGATATCTTAAAGCAGTAGAAGCTGAAGGATCTCATATGCTTGATGAAGCTGGCAATTCCCATATATTATTAAGAGAAGATGTCGCTTCACGAAGAACAGCATTGCACGAATGGATGCACCGGACTTTACAAAAGCAAACTGGTGGACCATCTCCTGGTGAAGATCAGTTTATAGAATCATTTTTAGAACGACATAAGGATCTATTCAAACTAGATAAATAGAGTGAATTGAAATGGTTATAAAGTCATTGTTTGTATTAAACGATCGACAGACAATGTTGATACATTTAGAATCTTTTGAATGGGGTTTTAAAGAATTTGGGCCAGTGTTGTTAATAATAGGCGATGAAAAGATTGAATGCAGATATACAGCTTGTGGCAATCAAAACAATACTGCTATTCTTGAATTAAAACTTGAGGATTCAAGATATTCTAATGTGGGGCAAATTGAAAAGCTCTATCATGTTTGCAACGAAAGGGCCAAATTGGAAAGGTTGGAAAGCAATGGAAATATTTGATTGTTAAACTTTTCCATTTCTTCTCGCGAAGCGACAAACCAAGGGCAGGCGACCGCACCATCGACCAAGCCCGAGCGTACTTCAGTGCAATGTCGCATAAGGCCCCATTATGTTTGAGTGGCCCACCTCGCCACCACCGCCCTCACCAGCACCACCAAACGTCGCGTCACCCCTCAGGCCCGCCACAACCCCAGCCACTAAACATAGTGGACCTTATGCGGTGGAGCGGGCCGGTGCAGGCCTTGCCCTGCACCGGGGTTCCATGCAAAACCCCGGAAAGCTGCAAGGGGCTGTGACGGCCCGCGGAACGTAACATTGCACCCCGCAGCCTATAACCGAACTTGGCGCGTAAGGGTGGGTGGGAGTTTATAAGCGGCGTGGTGGAGAGCTGTCCGGCAGCGCTTTCACTGCGCCGCTTCCCCGCACAGTCCAGGCAGTTTCGGGCTGTGCCACTTGTCTAAAAAGCTTTCCTCGAAGCCAGGGATGATCTCGGAGGGATAATCAATAATGGTAACGGCAAGCCAGAATCCTGATCGTTTCTTCCTTGACCTCATACACCAATCGGTGTTCCTGATCGATACGCCGGGACCAACAACCGGCCAGTTCATGCTTTAACGCCTCGGGCTTGCCTGTTCCTTCGAAAGGGGTCCGTTGGATTTCCTTGATCAACTTGACTATGCGCAGGGCCTTTTTTCGATCCTGCTGTATCCACCAAGCCAAGTCCTCGAAAGCCGACGGATCAAATTCCAAGCTTTTCACAGGCCTCCTTGAAGGGAATACCCTTTTCCCGTTTTCTTGCCGCCAAAAGACGTTCCTTCATGGCCTCACTCTTGAGCAAATAGGCGGTCTCCTTCTCGGATTGTAATTCGTGCCATAACTCAATGGGCACAATCACCCCGGTTATATTGTTCCGGTCGTCCGTAATATATTGTAGCTCACCCATGGTCCGCACCTTCGCTTACTGAATCTCCCGCATCAGGGATTTGAGTTTGTTCTTGGCCTCGATGGCATTAAGAACATGCAGTAGGCTTGCCTCATCCTCTTCGGACATGTTCTCGATATGCATGATTTTTTCCGTCAACTTGCTCATCGGCTCACGCAGAGGCCGTTTGGGGGCATCGTCGATCAGCAGGTGATCGACACTGACATCAAAGGCCCTGGCCAGTTTGACAACCACTTCCACCGAGGGCGTGACCTTGTCATTTTCATACCGGCTGACCTGTCGTCCATCTATATGGGCATGAAAGGCCAACTCGTCCTGTGACCATCCCTTATCCTGCCGCAACTGTTTGATTTTGCTTCCAAGAGACATAATCGACACCTCCTCAGCTACAGAGTAACCACAGTGTCGATTTATTGGAACTGTTTTTGTGTGTCTCATGCATTTCATATTGACATAACATGCATTATATGTCAAGTTGTCGTGCATGTTGTGTAATGTTATTTTGCAAGGAGGTTGATATGGATGCCCAAAAGAGCATCAAAAAGAGCGCCGCCCAGGTGCAACCAGAAAAGAACCTCTGACAAACGGGAACAAAGGGGGCAGAACAAATGAAATACGGAGAAGCAGTCAAAGCTCTGCAATTAACAGATCCAATTACCCAAAAGCCCGTAACCGCCAAAGAGTTAACAGCCGTATTGAAAGAAGATGTCGTGCTTGCCGTGGAGCGACCCGGTTCCTGGGAAGGAGCGGGTATGCTTGAGGTGTTGACGTGTCATGGTTTTTTCCTGAACAGCAAAACCAGGTGATGCAAGGAGACCCGCCATGGCCCGCATCCCCGATGCTGAAATCGACCGGCTGAAAAAAGAGGTATCACTGGAGCGGCTGTGTGGCCGCTATAACATCAAGCTTACCAGACAGGGCAAGAACCTGGTGGGGTTCTGCCCCTGGCATGAAGACGATACGCCCTCCTTTATCGTCACCCCGGACAAGAACCTCTGGCACTGCATGGGATCCTGTGATGAGGGCGGCGATGTCTTCTCACTGGTGATGAAGGCGGAAAAGGTCTCTTTCCGCCGGGCCGCCGAGATCCTGCTGGAGCTTGCGGGCAGAAGCGTGCAGACGCCCACGGTCACAACTCCTGTCGGCACCCGCCATGCCATCCTGGTGCAGCCGGACGACGGGCTTTCCGATCCCGATCTTCTCGGCCATGTCGTCTCCTTTTATCACCAGAGCTTTATCAACGACCCTAAGGCCATGCAGTACCTGGAAAGCCGTTGCTGCCTGCATCCGGAGGCGATAAAGAAGTTTACCATCGGCTACGCCAACCGCACCCTGGGCTACCGGATACCGGGGACCACCGCCAGCGGCAAGGAATTAAAAGATAGGCTCAAGGCCCTGGGGGTGATCCGCGACAGCGGCCACGAACACCTGAGCGGCTCGGTGGTCTTTCCCCTCTTTGACCTGAGCGGCAATCCGGTGCAGCTCTACGGCCGCAAGATCACCGCCGGGTTGCGCAAAGGCACCCCGAACCATCTCTATCTTCCCGGACCCTTGCGGGGCATCTGGAACCGGGAAGGGATCATCAACCAAAAGAGCTGGATCCTCTGCGAATCCATCATCGACGGGCTGACCCTCTGGTGCCACGGGCTGCGCAACGTCACCTGCTGCTTCGGCAAAAACACCTTCAGCAAGGAGTTGTGGCAACTGCTGGAAAAGGTGCGGCCGAGCAAGATCATCATCGCCTTTGATAGCGACGAGCCTGGCAACAAAGCGGCCGACAAGCTGGCCCCCGAGCTGGCAGCGGTAGGGGCAGGTGTTCACCGGGTCGCAGTACCCTTGGGCAAGGATATCAACGAATACGTCTGTCATCTGGTCGGCAAAGACCCGAAAGCCGTTGCCGGTATCCTGGAGGGGATGTTCACTGACGCCACACCCGTCCTCTGGGCCGATCCGGCCAAGGTGGACCTTCCTTCACCCGCTCTCCCGCAAGAGCCCGAATTAACGGATAAGAATATAAACAAAAAATCTTCTTTCTTAGCTGCTAATTTAGCTGCTGAGCAACCGG
The DNA here is from genome assembly GCA_963745265.1 of uncultured delta proteobacterium. Taxonomy (GTDB): domain Bacteria; phylum Desulfobacterota; class Desulfobulbia; order Desulfobulbales; family Desulfocapsaceae; genus Desulfopila. The sequence continues at coordinate 11,625 of CAVUXQ010000019.1, read as the reverse complement.
CGGCTAAAGAAAAAAACAGTCCGCAACCCCAAGAAACCCCAGCCGTACACAAAGGCGAGGATGTTGAAATAACCCTGGGAGATCGCTCCTACCGGATACGGGGCCTGGCCCGCAACCAGAGCTTTGAGATAATGAAAATCAACCTGCGTCTGATGTGCGGTGCGCTCTTCCATGTGGACAGCTTCGATCTCTACAATGCCCGGCACCGGACAACCTTCATCAACACCGCAGCCGAAGAGCTGCAGATAAAAGCCGAGACCATCAAAAAGGATCTGGGCAAAGTGCTGCTGAAACTCGAAGAACTCCAGGACGCACGGATCAACAAGGCCCTTGCGGACAAGGAACAGGAAATCTCCATGACTGCCTGGGAACGGCAAGAGGCCATGGGATTACTCAAAGATCCGCGGATGCTCAGCCGAATCCTGGACGACTTTAGCACTTACGGCCTGGTGGGCGAAGAGACCAACAAGCTGACCGGCTTTCTGGCCGCGGTCTCCCGCAAGCTGGAAAAACCGCTGGCGGTGATCGTCCAGTCGATGAGCGCCGCCGGCAAATCGACGCTGATGGAGGCGATCCTGGCCATGATCCCGGAGGAAGATACCATCCAATACTCAGCCATGACCGGCCAGTCGCTCTTTTATCTCGGTGAAAAAGACCTCAAGCACAAAGTGCTGGCCATTGTCGAGGAGGAAGGAGCGCAGCACGCCGGCTACGCCTTGAAACTCCTGCAGAGCGAAGGAGAGCTGACCATTGCCAGTACCGGCAAAGATAATGCCTCGGGTCAGATGGTGACCAAGGAATACCGGGTGGAAGGCCCGGTGATGATCCTCACCACCACCACGGCCATCGATATCGATGAAGAGTTGCTCAACCGCTGCCTGATCCTCACCGTGGACGAGACCCGGGAGCAGACCCGGGCCATCCACAACCAACAGCGCCAGGCCGAGACCCTGGAAGGACTGAAAAGAAGACTCGCCAAAAAGGATGTACTGACCACCCAGCGCAACGCCCAACGGCTGCTCATGCCCCTGCAGGTAGTCAACCCCTTTGCCGACCGCCTTACCTTCCTCGATAATCAGACCCGCACCCGCCGGGACCACCAGAAATACCTCACTCTCATCAAGACCATCGCCTTTTTGCACCAGTACCAGCGGCCCGTCAAAACCCTGCACCACGGTCAGGAACCAGTAAGATACGTGGAAGTAACCCTCGATGACATCAAAGCCGCCAACCGCCTGGCCTGCGAGGTGCTGGGTCGGTCGCTCGACGAACTGCCGCCCCAGACCAGACGATTTCTTTCTTTAGTCGCCGACATGGTGACAGCCGCCTGCGGGCAAAAGGAGATCGAGCCGGGCGATTATCGCTTCACCCAACGCGAGGTACGAGAACACACGGCCTGGAGCGATTACCAGGTCAAGTCCCATATGCGCAAGCTGGTGGAGCTGGAATACATCCTGGTCCACCGGGGCGGCCGCGGCCAGTGCTTTGTCTATGAACTGCTCTACAAGAATGAGGGTAAAAACGGCTCCAGGTTCCTCATGGGGCTGCTGGGTGAGGATAAACTAGAACAGCTCTGTGACTATGATCCCGACCGGGAGCAGGAAAAAACAGAGCAGGAGATATCGGGGAGCACCGAGGGAGCGCCCAAGGAGCATGGAGGGAGCATCGGTGAAAATGACCTTTTATCCCGCAATCATGCAGGGATAGGAAAAGAGGAGACGAACAATCCCGAAAAAGGATATATAAGACCTGAAAAAACGGTCCAATCGTCAAACCGTACCGACACTTCTTCTTTAGCCGAGCAAGTGTAAAACCATGCCACGCAAGGGCAAAAAAACACCACGCACCGTGATCGGCGACCCCGCCGACCCGCAGGGCTTCGAGCGACTCACCGAGGCCTATCTGGAATGGATGCGGGTCAAGAACTACTCGGAGCGGACCATCGAGAACCGGCGGGTTTATATCGACCATCTCATCATCTGGGCCGATGAGCGGGGCCTGATCCGGCCCGCCGAAATCACCCGGCCGATTCTGGAGCGTTACCAGCGCTATCTCTACTATTACCGCAAGAAGAACGGCCAACCGCTCAGCTTCCGCAGCCAGCACACCCACCTCACCTCGGTGCGGGCCTTCTTCAAATGGCTGGCCAAGACCAACCATATTCTCTACAACCCGGCCTCCGATCTCGACCTGCCCAAGCTGGAACACCGGTTGCCCAAGCATGTCCTCACCGAACGGGAGGCGGAACAGGTGATAAATGGCCCGGACATAGATGAGAAGTTCGGCATCCGCGATCGGGCCATCCTGGAGACTCTCTACTCCACCGGCATGCGACGCATGGAGGTGATCAACCTCCGGCTCTACGACATCGACACCGACCGGGGCACCATCATCATCCGCCAGGGCAAGGGCAAGAAAGACCGAATGACGCCCATCGGCGACCGGGCCCTGGCCTGGATAACCAAATACCTCGAAGAGGTGCGACCGACCCTCGCCGACGAGCCGGACGACGGCTATCTCTTTCTCACCACTTACGGCGAACGCTTCACCAGAAACCGCATGACCCAGCTGGTCCGCAACTACGTGGACGCAGCCGATATCGGCAAGCGCGGCTCCTGTCATCTCTTCCGCCATACCGTGGCCACCTTGATGCTGGAAAACGGTGCCGATATCCGCTTTATCCAGCAACTCCTCGGCCATGCCCGCCTCGATACCACCCAGATCTATACCCAGGTCTCCATCCGGTTGCTCAAGGAGATCCACACCGCCACCCATCCAGGGGCCAAACTCAACCGGAAAAAGCGCTGAAGGCCGGCACGCTGTACTCCACCGTCACTAACCACTTAATTTTCTTCTTTAGTCGCCGCTTAGCCGCTTGTTTATGCCAGGCAGAAATGGTATTTTACCGGCTGAGGGAAGGCGTCTGTACCAAATGTGAGTTAAGCCGAAAACCGCGTCGGGCTTCTCGGGATTTTGTTGTAGGGGTGAGCTGGGGCCGAGCTGCCTGCAAACCCAGGGGCACGCCGGGTTCACGATGAGGTTAGCTACGACTTTACGTCCGATGTTCCCCTTGCCTCAGAGAGTGGGTTAACACAAAATAGTGCAGGGCGTCTAATTGATGCAAAAACAGGGAGGTATGTGGCAGATCCCGCAAGATCCACGGGTGCAGATATCACTACTTTACATCGTAATCGGCTTGATACTCCTGGGCCCCATGATGTTTATGTGATTCGAGATGCTAATACAGGACGTATTTATCATTTTGGAGAAACAGGGCGAGGATTTGAGATGCGAGGTCAGGAATGGGTAAGAAAATTAGAACGAGAATACGGATTGGATACAATTGTCCAGCATCTCAAAACAATTGATGGGAAAGCTGCAGCTAGAGCGTTGGAGACCAAATATATTCGAACATACGAGAAGACATTTGGGTTCAAGCCTGGTTATGTTGATGAGGCTGGCAACTTTGTTCAAATCCAAAAAACTCTGCATTGAGTATAAATTATGAAGATATCCATTACTGCTGTTACACGAAATCGTATGTTCTCTAAAGCACTTATTCGCATATCCCCGCAAATAGAGCCAATGAAGTTGGCTATGGAAGGTTTTAGTACTACTGATGAAGAGTTTGATGTTTTGCAAATAGTGTTTGTTGATAAGAATGATGAATATTTGAAAGTGTCTGGAACAAAAAAAGGAGATAGACTATTTCAAGTAGAGGTCGGTATTCCTTCGAATATCTCCTTTAAGCCTGATAGCGACGAAAAACTTGCCAAAGAAACAAAGAGACGAGTGCTAACTGCAACTAATGTGTCTTCATTACAGCAAGATAGAAAAATCGAAGCTTCAAAACTCATTGAAGCCGCGGGCAACAAACGAACGTAGTTGATATTTTATGAGGGGATTGGGGGCGAATCTTTATCCTTGACAGAAGTGGAACAGCAAGGGGACGTACTTGACTAATTGATATTTAGCGGAAAACGAGAGAGGGATATTTTTCTTTTTAATCGCGTCAGCGACAAACTAGGGGCAGGCCTTGCCAAACCAAAGAGCTATGCGCGTAGCAAAGCGGAACGTAACATTGCACCCCCCAGCCTATAACCGAATTGTACGCGGACGGGCGGGTGGGCGTTTGTCAAGCGGCGTAGTGGAAGTGCTGCCGGGCTCGCGGCGGGTGGTGGGAGGTAAGCGAAGACTCCGGGAGCGTAGTCCAGCAGCGCTGCAACGGAGCCGCTTCCCCGCACAGTCCGGGCAGTTTCGGGCTGTGCCACTTATAACCTCAACACGGTGACCGATGCCAACGGCCACACCACCGGATACACCTATTACAGTTATGGCAGCATCGACAGCAACCTCAGCCAGTTCGTCAAGCACATCGAGGACTATGATTTCGTAAAAAACGTTACCCTGCCGGACCATAGTACGGTCGCTTTCGCGGTCAATCTCGGCACTTCCAACATCCGCATCGTCACCGATCCCCGCGGCAATGCCACCACCTATACCCTTAATAAGTACGGCAATCCCCTGAAAATAGCCGAGCCGCAAGGCCGCACCACCCAGATGGCCTGGTCAATCGACTCCGGGTATGACAACGTCATGACCAGTCGGACCGATGCCAAGGGCGTCACCACCACCTATACCTACGATAAGCGCGGCAACGTCACCAGCGAGAGCGGGCCGACGGGCACCATCACCAGTTCCTGGAACGAGTACAGCCAGCCCCTCACACGCACCGACCTTAACGACGTCAGCAGATCCTGGAAATATGACGGCAGCGGCAATCTGGTCTCTTCCACCGATGGCGACGGCAAAATTACCTACTATAGCCACTACGGGACCGGTGAGGTGAAGAGCGTTTCCGACCCCGACAACCATACCACCACCTACAGCTATGACGGGTATGGCAATCCGGAAAAGGTTACCGGTCCGGAGGGTTCGATCACCCGCTACACCCACGACGCGCGGGGCCGCAAGACCTCGGAAACCGACCCGAACGGCCATACCACCAACTACAGCTACGATACCCTCGACAACCTGCTGAGGGTGGAAAGACCGGCGATTGCCGCCTACGCGCTGCCTGAGGGCTCGAGCCGGAGTAAAACCATGACCTACGACCCGGTGGGCAACCTGCTCTCCGAGACCGACACCATGGGGCTCACTCTCACCTACACCTACACCAACCGCGACCAGGTGGCCGGTATCAGTCGGAGTATCGGCGGCGGTAAGTCCTTTGCTTATGATGCGGGCGGCAACCTGACCAGGGAAACCGACTGGAAGGGCGTTGCCACCAGCCACGAATACGACGCCCTCAACCGGCGGATCTCCACCACCGACCGGCTGGGTCATACCATGCACATGGTCTATGACGCCAACGGCAACCTTACCCAACAGACCGACTATAACGGCAACATCACCGATTATGCCTACGACGCCCTCAATCGACTCACCGATACCTGGCAGCCGGCCCTGCCGGGTGAGGAGCGCGGCCATATCGTTCGGAGCTACTACAACGGAGCGGACCCCAAAACCAACCTCAAGACCATTACCGACCAGGAGGGCAATACCACCAGTTTTGTCTATAACGGCCGCTACCTGAAAACGGAGGCAACCAACGCCCTGGGCGACAGCCATGGCTGGGCCTACGACGATGCCGGGAATCTCATTTCAGAGACAGACGAGAAGGGGATCGTTACCACCTTCACCTACGATAGACAGAACCGGCTGCTGACAACCACCAGGGGTGGAGTAACCGTAAGCTACCAGTATGACGATGCCGGCAACCGCACCCAGGTCAAAGACGGCCGGGGCAATATCACCATTACCCGCTATGACAGCTGGAACCGGCCCTATACGATAGTGGACGCCCTGGGCCATACCACCAGCTCGGTGCTGGACGGCGGCGGCAAACCGGTGCAGAGCGTCGATGCCAACGGGGTGAGCCGAAGCTGGCAGCGAGACCAGCGGGGCCTGGTGCTCTCTGCTACCGACGGCGAGGAACACACCACCAGCTATCATTATGACGCCAACGGCAATCCGATCACCATCACCAACCCGCGCGGCCTGGTGATCCGGAAAACCTACGACGCCGAAGACCGGCCGATGGCTACCACCGAGGCGGACGGTACCGTCATCGCCCGGACCAGTTCCGTAACCAGCCGTGACAACAACGGCAATCCGCTCAGCCAGACCGATTTCAACGGCAATACCACCACCATGGAGTACAATGCCTTGAACCTGGTGGCCAAGGTGACCGATGCCAAAGGCAAGACCACGACTACCAGCTATTATCCGACCGGTAAGGTAAAAAGCGTAACCGACCGTCTGGACCACACCACCAGCTATGCGTATGACGCCCTGGGCCGCCAGAACAAAGTGACCGACGCCAAGGGCCAGAGCATCGTCACCACCTATGATAAGCTCGGCAATGTCGCCACCGTTACCGATAAACGCAGCATCGTAACAAAAAACAGCTACGACGACCGCAACCGATTGACCGCTACCAAACGGGCCGGGATCACCATCGTCAGCAATGAGTACGATGCGGCCGACAACCTCGCCGCCACTGTCGACGCCCTGGGGCATCGCACCAAGATGAGCTATGACAAGCTCAACCGCTTGACCAGCACCACCTATGCCGATTCCACCACCACCTCCAGGACCTACGACAACCTCAAAAACGTCCTCACCGTAACCGACGAGGAGGGCAAGAAAACCACCAACACCTACGACCGTGAAAACCGGCTGCTGACTACCACCCTGGCTGGGGAAACGATAACCAATACCTATGACGAAGTCGGGAACTTGAGCTCGGTGGCCAAACCGAAGGGCAACAAAAAGGTGATGGAGTACGACCTGCTCAACCGGTTGACCAAGGTCACCGACGATGCCACCGGCGCGGCGCTTGCCACCAGCTATAGCTACGATGCCAACTCCAACCTCACCCACCAGTACGATCCGCTCGGAGCGAGGTCGAATATACGTACGACGAGCTCAACCGCAAGACCGCTCTCATCCAGCATAAAGGCAGCGGCAACCTCACCACCGCTTTTGTCTATGACGCCGAGGGCAATCTCACCCAAAAGACCGATGCCAAGGGCCAGGTCTTCACCTACGCCTACGACGGGCTCAATCGGCAAATAACCGCCACCTATCCGGACGCAGTCACCCCGTATCTGACCATCCGCGGCATCGCCACCGAGTACGATGCCAATAACAACGTCACCCGCATCACCGAGACCAAGGACCGCTCGGGCGGCGGCACCGTCACCGATGTGACCGTTAACAGCTATGACGATTTCGACCGGCTGGTCTCCTCCACCGAGCGCGGCCTCACCATCGGCTACAGTTATGACGTGAATGGCAACCGCACCGGTGTCACCAGCAACGGCGGCAGCACCAGTTATACCTATGACGTTCGCAACCGGCTGAAAACCGCTACCGCCGGCAGCGATACCACCAGCTACACCTACACCCCGGACGGCAAACAGAAATCGATCAGTTACCCCAACGGCAGCATGGTGGCCTCTACCTATTACCCAAGCAACCGGGTGAAAACCGTCACCAACACCTCGGGTACAAACACCATTTCCAGCTTTGCCTACCAGTACGACAGCAATGGCAACCGCACCCAACAGATCGAGGTGCAGGGAGGGACCACCGAGACCACCGACTATACCTATAACACCCTCGATCAGATGAGCGGTTTCACGGTCACAGGTGGCACCACCACCACCACCACCGCCTATACCTTCGAGGGCTATAACCGCAAGACCGAGAAGGTCACGGAAAACGGCACCATCACCAAGGATAGGACCTCTACCTACGATGCCACCAACTGGTTGACCCGGATCGACGACCGGGCAGCCACTCCTCATTCCATAGTCTATAGCTATGATAACAACGGCAACACCATCACCAAGAGCGACAGCGCCAAACCGGGCGAGGACCTCACCTTCACCTACGACTCACGCAATCAATTAGTGCAGACCACTCGCGGCCCGCCTGCCACCGCAGAACTCCTCGGCCAGTACGACTACAACGCCCAGGGCCTGCGTATCCGAAATCTCGGTTCCAGCCGCGGCGATGTGCTATACTATTACGATGGCAAGGCGGTACTTGAAGAACATAACGCCGGCGATGATTCCCTGCTGGCCCATTACCGCTACGCAGACCGGCTGCTCAGCCTGACCACCACCGCCGGCAGCCAGTTCTACCATTACGACGGCCTCGGCTCCACCGTCAACCTCACCGACGAGAGCGGTGCGGTGAAGGTGAGTTATCTGCTCGACCCCTGGGGAAATATCAAGCAGCAGACCGGGGAGAGTGTTAACCGGCATATCTTTACCGGCAAGGAGTATGATAGAAGACCGGGCTGATCTACTTTGGAGCACGGTTTTATGATCCGGATATCGGACGGTTTATTAGTCAGGACTCTTATCTTGGGGAAAGGGGTACTCCTCCTAGTCTGCATCGGTATCTGTATGCTTATGGGAATCCTACTGTTTATATCGATCCGAATGGACATATAGCTGGAGCTTTATGGTGTCACAGGGGAGAATTGTCACCGAACTATTATGAAAATCAAATGGCCAAAGCGAAAGAAGAGGCCAAAGTAATAGCAAATGGCGGTACAGTACTTAAACAAGATAAATCGGAATTTGAGAAATACCTATCTGATCCAAATTATTTCAGCCATCTCGTCTCAAGAAAGAAAGCAAAAGCCCAATGGCTATGGGAGAGTTCATCGGGCAAAGATAAGGTCCGAATTGCTACAAGTGGGGTTGGTGTTACAAGTTCGATTATTCCATATTTTGGAGATTATGTTGCTCTTGGTTCAAGTACGGTAAATTTATTTGCTAATCCATCAGTAGATTCTTTTGAGGAAACTTTAGGCGATGCTTTAGGTGCTGTGTTGCCAATCTTGGGACCCATAGGTTCTGCAAGGAGAATTGAGCGATTACAGGAGGCTCGTGATCTTGATAGGCTTATAGAGATAAGAGAATCTCAAAAATTAATTTCTGCATCTCAGGAAAGAAAATTAGTAACTGAGCTGCCAGAACAAAAAGTAGTATCTGCGGAAAATAGTGGGCCAAAATTGCTCAATTATATTCCTGGAAAACGACGTTATCTTCCGGGGGTAGCTTCACATAGCGGTGAATTGCCAGAATTTGCAAATGCTCAAAATTGGTTGAAAGGCAGTCATGGAAATGCAGCGAAAGTTCCAAGGCATATTGCCGAGAAGCTTGCTGGCAGGCAGTTTAATAACTTTGATGAATTTCGTGAAGCATTTTGGATTGAAGTTGGCAACGACCCAATCTTGAGCAAACAATTTAGTACTGGTAATAAAAAGTTAATGAGATCTGGCCAAGCGCCTGTTGCAGTCTATACTCAACAAGTTGGTAAGCGATTTAAATATGAGCTTGATCATCTGCAAGAAATTCAAAATGGTGGAAATGTATATGATATGAATAATATTATAATTAGAACGCCATTAAATCATATTAAAGGGAAATAGTATGGGAGATATTAAGGAAAAATTAATTGATTTAATTTCTGAGCTTTGGGCGGTGCCTGACGAGATGAGGGTTGAGGAAATTGTTACTGAAATTAATTCATTATCACCAGATCCAAGTTGGAGTAATTACCTTTATCACTCAGAAGAATTTGTTAATGATGATGAAACGCTGAATGTTATAGGTGTTGTTGAGAAGATTTTATCTTATAAGCCTATTCAAATATAAATATGTTATGAGTTGGAAGGAAACCGGGGTAGGCTACGATTTTCTCTGGATATTCCACTACTTCATAACAGCAATGGGGCGTACTTGACTAATTGATATTTAGCGGAAAGCGAGAGAGGGGAAGAAGGGTCCATAGAATTATAACTTTCTTTCGCTTTGTCTCTTCAGCGACAAACACCGGGACTTCCCTCTACTCCGAAGCTGTCAGCTCCACCCGGCCAATGAAGAGTTCACCGGCTTTGCCCGGTGTAACAGTTGATTGGCATTTCTCTTGTTCAAATGCTGCAACGGAGCTTTAAAAGGCGTTTTGGTTTATGTGCAGGGGTGAGGAAACCTCAATGTTTGTCGTCTATTTATTCTTTAGGAAACTCTCAGGTGAAATGCCTGCTTGTTTGAGAATGGCGCGAAGGGTTCCTTCCGGCATGTCGCCAGGGTGATTTGGAATGGTAGTATATCTGTCAGTCTGCTCGTTATACCAGATTTCATGGCTCCTGCGGCTTGTCTATCAAATGCAAAACCATGTTTTTTCAAACGATTGACTATTTGTCGGTAACGAAACCCCGATAATCTCCCCATTATATGTCCACCACGAGTGAGCAATCGAAAGAATTGCTGATAACAGGTGGTGATATCGCCTGTTTCCTTTCAGCCTGGGCCTCCAGTAACCTTCTGGCTACATCTTTGCAATTTCCATTACTTCTGATGCAGTGCGGCCCTGAGCAACCAGCCCCTGAATATCGTCGGAAGTTGCCAGGTAGCCCCCTTCCTCCAGCCTTTCAATATGAACATTGATGATTCGTTCCATGTTTACAACCCCTTGAGAATTATCATCGGCTCAGTTTCCCCTGTTTATAAGGGGTTATCGAGACGCTAATTTCTGAATGTGCTTTTTGGTTAAGAAGGCATCAATCAACTTCTTGATCACCTGTTTGTCTTCTTCCTGAAGTTTTTCAACCTCTTGGAATTGTAATAATAGTTCCCTGTCTTCGAATTTTGCTTTTGCAGCATCTTCTGTCGTTCCTTCGAGAAGGTAATCCCCGGATACTCCCAAGGCATTGGCCAACTTCTTCAAGGTGTCGGCCGCCGGCCGCGATATGCCACGCTCATATCGGCCGATGTGGGAATAGTGCACGCCAACAATCTTCCCCAGTGCTGTTTGGGAAAGATTTTTTTGTTGTTGCGTAAGGCCAGAAGTCTTTCTGGGAAACCATCCTCTGTTGTGCTCTCTCGATTTTTCTTCATGGAGCAAATTATAGCTACTTAGCACCAATCGGTCGATAAAAATAGTGCAATTCCGCCAGTATTTGCCCTAAAAATGCTTGACATCAATCCGGCATCAATGCCACATTTTGCATCACTAACGTTTTATCCATTTCTTTTCATGGAAATGACAAAAAAAGCCACCAACCGATCACTTTGGCGAGTAGGCGGTTGATGGCTCCCAAGAGCCCGGCAAGAGATGCCGAAGATCTCTTCTTCTACCGCATCTCCTGCCCAAACGCAAGCCACGGCAAAGGAGGTGATTCTCGTCCAACACTACAAGACCACCGATATCTTCCTCGGTGCTTACCTGCTGTCCAGCGGCGGCGATCTCTCCGGCGTGAGCTTCAACGAGCGGCAGATAGCCACCTTTATGTTCACCGGCGTTGATCTCTATCAAGAACAACGAGGGGACGCACTTAACATTTAAACTTCCTTTTGGGGGGATTGGGGGTCGAATCTTTATCCTTGACACCCCGCCAATGAAGAGTTCACCGGCTTGTCCGGGGTCCGGGGGACGGGGCAGTACTTGACTAATTGATATTTTGCGGAAAACGAGAGAGGGATATTTTTCTTTTTAATCGCGTCAGCGACAAACTACGGGCAATCCTCGCCAAACCAAAGA
>CAVUXQ010000018.1:0-451842 GCA_963745265.1 uncultured delta proteobacterium | reverse complement strand
ACCCGGCGATCGCCGCCTTCCTTGGCGAGGGCGGCCACTTTATTTTCGTCCCGGTCATAACCCGCCACGGCAAAACCGTGATCGGCGATATTGAGCAGCAGGTTCCGGCCCATGACCCCGAGTCCGATCATGCCGAAAGCCGCATTGTCTTTTTTCATGGTGCCGTCTCCTAAAAAAATAATTGAAGTATGCGTTTTCCGTAAGCGTTTACCAGCAGGTCAGCTTTGTTCCAGGCGAAGAACCTTGGCGAGGCGCCGCCGGTATTTCTCGGCGTCTTTTGAAACGGGCGCCCAAAAAGGCGGACGTCAACTCCCAGGCCATCTCTCGCCCCAAAACGTGGCCCCCCAGACACATCAAGTTCATGTCGTCGTCCTCCACTCCCTGACGGGCGGAAAACGTCTCATGGATCAAGGCCGCCCGGACCCCTGCGACCTTGTTGGCGACGATGGAAGCGCCGACTCCGCTTAAGCCAGCAGACGGCTATTCCCCGCGCGACCGTGCCGCCGGCGAGTGCCCGAGCAAGAGGTACGATCCTATCGGGATAATCGTCATCCGCATCATAGCTCTCCGCCCCGAAATCGAGAACCTGGTATCCCGCCTCCTTCAACCTGCCGACAAGAAAGCGTTTCAGTTCAAATCCGCCGTGATCCGCGGCGATATCCCAGCTTTCATGGCCGGCCTCCGTTTTTTTTCTGCTTGTAGGGTAAAATCAAGCCGGGGTCAATGCCGAATTTTTTTCGATAATCCGATGACATTGCACTTTGACCGCCCCTTATGCGTCAAGAAGTTCCCTGGCCAAGGCGACGATTCGCTCCTCGGTAAAACCGAACTTTTCCATATTGACTGCCCCCGGGGCCGAAGCGCCGAACCGATCGATGGCGAGAACCCGACCGGCGGATCCGACATAGCGGTGCCAGCCAAGCGGCGAACCTGCCTCGATGGCGATTCTGGCGGTGATCCCGGGCGGCAGCACCTGATTGCGGTACTCCTCAGGCTGGGCCTCGAACAGTTCCCACGTACACCATATTCACCAGCCGTACCGCCACCCCCGAGGCGATGAGCTTCTCCCGAGCCCGCAGGGCCACATGGATTTCAGAGCCACTGGCAATGAGTAACAGCCGAGGGGTGCCTCCCGGCGCCTCGGCCAGGATATAGGCCCCCTTGTGCACCCCCTCGGCGGCCCCGTACCGGTCGCGATCGAGCACCGGCAGCTTCTGCCGGCTCATCACCAGCATCACCGGGCCGTGACGGATGGTCATCGCCACTTTCCAGGCTTCGGCCGCCTCGCTCGCGTCCGCCGGGCGGATGACGGTTCATGTTCGGCATGGCCCGAAAGCTCGCCAGCTGTTCTATGGGTTGGTGAGTCGGCCCATCTTCACCGAGCGCCACGGAATCGTGGGTGAAGACGTATTTCACCGGCAAACCGCTCAGCGCCGCAAGCCGCATCGCCGGACGCATATAGTCCGAGAAGATCAAAAAGGTAGCGCCGAAGGGAATCACCCCGCCGTGGGCGGCCAGGCCGTTTAGAACGCCACCCATGGCATGTTCTCTGACCCCGAAGGCAAGGTTGGCGCCGCAATAGTCCCAGGCACCCTCGGGTGAGCCCTGGATACTCTCATCACCGCTGCCCGCCGGCTGGAAGCTGCCCCGACCCGCCAGAAGCGTTTTGGTAGAAGGATCGAGATCCGCCGAACCGCCGATGAGGTTGGGTACTCTTGCCGCGATAGCCCCCAGCACCTCCCCGCCCGCCGAGCGGGTGGCGATCGGTTGGTGATCGGCCGGGTAAACCGGGATTTCGCTTTCCCATCCCTCGGGCAGCCGCCCCGTCACCTCCTGGAGTTGCTGGCAGAGATCGGGATATTTCCGGGCATAATCGCTCATCAGCGCCTGCCATTCGGCCTGGAGCTCCCTTCCCTTCGCCAGCGCCCCGCGGAGGTGTTCACCCCCGGCTTTCGGCACGAAAAAGTCGGGCTCCACCGGCCAGCCGAGATTCTCCTTGGTGGCCCGGACCTCGCTGGCCCCGAGCGGGGAGCCATGCGCCGCAAAGCTATCCTGCTTGTTCGGGCTGCCGTAGCCGATATGGGTGGTGACAATGATAAGAGATGGGCGGTTCTTTTTCAGCTTGGCATGGTGGATGGCGCTGTCGATGGCCGCAAGATCATTGCCGTCCTCAACATGCTGGACATGCCAACCATAGGCCTCGAACCGCCGTCCCACGTCCTCGGTAAAGGTGAGATGGGTATCGGCCGCAAGCGAGATATGATTGTTGTCATAGAGGCAGATAAGCTTGCCCAGCCGGAGATGGCCGGCCAGGGAGGCCGCCTCGGCGGCGATTCCCTCCATCAGGTCGCCGTCACTGCAGATGGCATAGGTCGTATGATTGACCACGGCAAAACCGGGGCGATTGAAGCGGCAGGCCAGAAAACGCTCCGCCATGGCCAACCCGACACAGCCGGCAAACCCCTGCCCCAGCGGGCCGGTGGTCAGCTCCACCCCCGGGGTTTTCTCTCGTTCCGGATGTCCCGGGGTCCGACTTCCCCACTGTCGGAAATTCTTGAGTTCCTCCATGGACAGCTCGTAGCCGGTGAGATGCAACAGCGCGTAGAGCAGAGCCGATCCATGGCCGGCGGAGAGGACGAAACGATCCCGGTCGCACCAATCGGGATCGGCCGGATTATGGCGCAGAAAGCGACTCCAGAGCACATAGGCCATGGGTGCGGCGCCCATCGGCATGCCGGGATGGCCCGAAGCCGCCTTTTCGACCATATCGACGGCTAGCATGCGGATGGTATTGATGCACAGGGCGTCTAGTTCTTCTTGCGCGAAATCGGATATAGATGCCATGACAAAATCTCCTTTCCAAAATGATGACCGGGCGATGGCCTGCTCCCAAGGTTTGCGGCTCAAGCTACCGGAACGGTCAATTAGGGACACGAACGAGAATCTGCAAGCATGCGGCAACATTCTATTCTGGCGCAACCAGGGTATAGTACATAGTGTAGGGGCAGAATAGAGGCATGGCAATCACCCCCTATTTTTGCGCCAGAAAAGTGCAGGTATGCGAGTGCGCTAGGAGCCTGTCGGATTATAGGCATTTTTGCTCAGATCGAGGCAAACTCGAAAAAATTACCGGAGGCATATAATCAATATCTCGGAGTCTCACTCCGTTCGCTTACCGGAGGATAATTTTTTCGAGTTTAACGAAGATATGGGGAAAAATGGCATAATCCGACAGGCTCCTAGGCCTGCCCTTTACCCGTAAACAAAGTCTGGACATAATCTGTTATGCCGAGTATCTTCAGTGGCATGAATACACAAAACCAGATTAAACGGACCCTTTCAGAATGCACAAGTATAGAATATGTTCGCAGCCTGCTTGAGAACAACGAAATTCATCATAGAAGCAAATTGGCAGAGGAGGTATGTGACCATTTCAAATTCCATGATGTTCGAGGTCAAAAACAATTGGCCGGATGCCTCAAGGCGTTGCGACAATTAGAAAAGGACGGCCATTTTGTTCTACCAGCGGCTCGCAAAATTACCAGGTCTGGTTCTCCACGGTGTTTGCCGGAGCCAGTACCTTTACCCCTGGGTGTTCCCGATCGCGTCGGTGATCTCAGCGAACTCAAGCTGATACTGGTGAGCGACCAGGAGCATATGCGAATCTGGAATGAACTTATGTTTAGTGAGCATCCTCAAGGGGCGGGGCCTTTAGTAGGACGACAGTTGCGTTACCTCATCGATTCACCCTACGGCTTGCTCGGTGGTTTCGGATTTGCCGCGGCCGCTCTTCAACTGGCCGCCCGCGATGAATGGATCGGTTGGGATGCCGAAACTCGCCTGGCACATCTTGATTCGGTGGTGGCAATGAGCCGCTTTTTGATAAGACCGAGTGTGCACTGTCGCAATCTGGCCTCCAAGGTGCTGGGCATGGTGATAGAGGTTATGCCCACAGATTTCGAACGACGGTACGGCTATAGGCCCTTGTTGATAGAAAGTTTCGTGGACACAGAACATTTTTCCGGAACATGTTACCGGGCCGCGAACTGGATCGAAGTGGGGAAGACCAAAGGACGGGGCAGGCAGGATCGCTTCAAACAATCGGCGTTGAGCAGCAAAGCGATTTATATCTACCCAATCGATAAAGAGTTCAGAAGGCGAATAGGATTATCCGCCGAGGCCGGCTTTCGGCGCCTTGGCCCCAGACCAGGGGGTGGAAAAAGGATGTTGGGCTGAAAACGAGTTCGGTGCCGCCCCGCTTGGGGATGCTCGGCTGAGCAAAAGACTTGTGAATGTGGCAAAAGAAAAAGCAGAAATGCCGAGTCGCGCCTATAGCGGGGTGGCCAAGGGCGATTGGTCAAAGGTCAAAGCCTATTACCGCATGATCGATCAACCCGAAGAGTCCGAGGTCAATATGTCCAATATCCTGGCACCTCACCGGAAACGCACCGAGAGGCGGATGATGTGGCAAAAGACCGTGCTGTGCATTCAGGACGGCAGTGAATTGAATTACACCAACCTCGACAAATGTGAAGGCCTTGGGGAACTTGTAACCAACCAAACCGGCGCAAAGAGGCGGGGACTGTATTTGCACTCCACGTTCGCGGTCGCTCCCAATGGACTGCCGCTGGGGGTCTTGCGTGCCCAATGCCTTGCGCCCGAAGCCAAATCGCAGAAGGAAACACGCCCGGCGTATGCCATCCCGATTGAGGAGAAAAAGACCTTCTCCTGGATTGATCATCACCGTGATCTGGTGTCCTTGTCCGCAAGGTTGCCCCAGACGCGGCTAATTCACGTTTGCGACCGTGAAGCGGACTTTTTTGAGATGTTCGACGAGCAGCGCCGAAACACCTGCGTTGAGTTGCTGGTGCGCGCCAAGCATAACCGCAACATCGCCGGTGAACCCTCCAAACTCTTTGAGGCCGTTGGTCAGACGCCGGTTTCGAGGCGGATTCAAATTCACATCCCGCGCAAAAGTGCCAGGCCGAAAAAAAGTAAACAAAAGGCCTAGCCCTGCCCGGCCAGAGCGCATGGCGGATCTGGCAATCCGGTATATGCGTGTCAGCCTGCCTCCGGCGCACTACCATAGCGATAAAGAACCCATTGACCTGTGGATTGTTCATGCTCTCGAAGAAAACCCACCCGATGGTGCTCAGCCGGTAGAGTGGTTCTTGCTGACAACCATCAAGGTCGTATCCGGTGAAGAGGCCGAGCAGTGTCTGCGCTGGTATATTTTACGCTGGCGTATTGAAGACTGGCACCGGGTACTCAAGTCCGGATGCCGCATCGGGGAACTTGCTCACAACTCCGCCGAGCGTCTGCGCCGGGCAATTGCAATTAATCTGGTCATCGCCTGGCGAATCATGCTGATGACTTTGCTGGGGAGAGAAACTCCAGAACTGCCTGCAGAGGTCCTTTTCTCGGATATTGAATTGAAAACCTTGCAAGCTTACGCTAAAAAAAACGCTTGAAGCAAACTCTTCTTCTCGGTGATGCGGTATGGTTGGTTGCAAGGCTCGGAGGATATCTCGGACGCAAGAGCGACCCACCTCCTGGCCATCAAATTATCTGGCAGGGGTACACCGTGCTACAGGCAATGTGCATGGGCTTTGCCTTGGTGCATGATGGCGGCGGCTAGGTTGTGTGTGTAGATTTATGGGTAAAGGGCAGTCCTAGGCCGTACAACCAACGAAGTGTATTGTAAGGGCAGAAGCTTTGTTTTTGCAAATGCATTGCGAAAATCGAATTAACCTGGTGAACGGTTACGGAAAAAGTAACGGACAAACTTATGGATAGGATAACGGTAAAATTCGGCGGCTCGAGCGTCGCCGACGAGACGCAAATAAAGAAAGTGGAGAGCATTCTTGCCGCCGATCCGCGGCGAAAGGTGGTGGTGGTCTCCGCGCCGGGGAAACGCCATCCGGCGGAAGCCAAGCTAACCGACCTGCTCTATCTCTGCCATGAGATGGCGGCCATGCCCACCGACATCAGCGGCCCCTTTGCGCAGATCCGCGACCGGTTTGCCGAAATCGGCGAGGCGCTGGGAATCGGGGTGCAGACCCTCCATGAAATAGACCAGTTCGGCGAAAAACTCACCGCCGGATGCAGCCGAGATTATGCCGCCTCCCGCGGCGAATACTTCTCTGCCAGGATGATCGCCGAATATCTCGGCGCCGAGTTCGTCGACCCGGCGGAGTATATCCTTATTCGCGCCAACGGCACCATCAACCCGGAGAGCTACGAACGGCTGGGCAAACGGCTCGCCGACAAGGAAAAGCTGTATGTGATTGCCGGATTCTACGGTAGCGACCGTCACGGCAGGGTAAAGACCTTCTCCCGGGGAGGATCTGATATCTCCGGAGCCATCGCCGCCCGCGCCTCTGCCTCCCTCCTTTATGAAAACTGGACCGACACCTCGGGTATTTTAGCTGTCGATCCCCGTATCGTCGAGGCTCCCAAGACCATCAAAGAGATATCTTTCCGGGAGATTCGGGAGATGTCCTACATGGGCGCCTCCGTCTTCCATGACGAGGCGATTCTGCCGGTGCGCGAGGCGGGCATCCCCATCCGGATCAAAAACACCAACCGACCAGAGGACGACGGCACCATCATCGTGCCCAAACTGAGCGAAAAGACCATGTCCGGCACCGAGATCGCCGGTATTGCCGGCCGGGAGGACTTTTCCATGATCTGCCTTGAGAAATCGCTGATGAATAGAGAAGTCGGGTTTGCCCACCGCTTACTGGGCATCCTTCGCGATCAGGGCATCAGCTTCGAGCATTGCCCCTCGAGCATCGATACCATCAGCGTCATTGTCGAGGAACAGCGCCTGCAGGGGATGGAAGATATCGTCATCGACGAGATCAGGCAGCAACTCCAACCCGACAGCCTTTTTGTTGAAAAGAACCTGGCGCTCATCGCCGTGGTGGGCGAAGGCATGGTGCATACGGTGGGCATTGCCGCCAGAATTTTCGGGAGCCTCAAAGAAGCCGGCATCAACGTCCGGGTGATCAACCAGGGCGCTTCCGAGATGAACGTGATTATCGGCGTCGCTTCAAAAGACTACAAGGCGGCGGTACGTGCCCTCTACGCCGCTTTTTTCGAGAAACGCTAACCCCTGACGCCGGTTAGTCCTCTTCTTGCTTTTCACCATGGGAACGTCTTGAGTTGCGCGGACAAGGTTGCGTAGCAGTCTGGGCAGATACTGTGGCTGAAGATAGTATCGGTGTGCGCCGTGATATAGGCCGCAACGTCCTGCCAGTAGCCTTCGTCATTGCGGATCTTTTTGCAGTGAGCGCAAATGGGGAGATAGGTCTTGAGGATTTTTATCTCGGCGAGCGCCTGTTCAAGGTCGTGTTTGCTGCGCAGCACGTCATTGAAAAGCCGTGCCTTTTGATCTCTCTCACGACAATAGGCCGTCACCACCAGATAGACAAGCAGACCGGTGACCCCCATCGAGATAACCATGGCGACCAGTATGTCCACGTAACGAGCAGTGCTGTCCTTATAGGAAAGGAGATACCCTGGGTGGTGCTGCTCGAAAATCATGATCACCACGAGAATGGTCATGGTGATGCCCAAGAAAACACAACGGGTCTTGCCGGAGAGCACTATCACCGAAAAAATGAACAGCATGTAATAAAAATACGGCATCGCGCCGAATGACCCGTTCACCGGAAACCAACCGGAAACAATCAGGGTAAGAAAAAACAAGACCATGGAGGCGGCAATGGGTTTGCTGCGTACTCCGGATCGGGAGACGCAGAAAAATCCCGCGCCCGCAACCGCGGCAAGAGAGGAGTAGACGGAGTGGATTGCTGGATTGCCGGTTAAGATATTTTGCAGCGTCGTCAAGATTCCGGTCAGCATAACGAGAAACGCCGCCAGGGTGACTATGTGCTGCTCAAGGGTTCGACAAGACGACGGACCAAAAACAAACTGAAAAAATCTTAAGGGCATAGCGTACAGCGATAAAACAATAGCGGCGTCGGACCAGGGCATCCCACGGAAACGAGTGAAGACAAGAATACACCCACCTTACAAAACATGTATGCCACATTGTGTCAAACGAAATGTGCACTGGTGTGCGTTTGCAGGGCATTGATCTGGGCAACGTCTGGGTCACCCCCGTGAACAAGAGCTTGAAATCAGAGGATCAAACTTTTCTACATGAATATCAAACGTTTTTTTCATAGCTGTTCTCCTCGGCAGATAAACGATGGACGTTTGCAGTTCACCGGCTTGACCGGTATATGATACTGCCAACGTTGCCTAGGAGCCTGTCGGATTATGCCCTTTTTCCCCATTTCTTCGTTAAACTCGAAAAAATTATCCTCGGCATATTCAGTATATGCCTCCGGTAATTTTTTCGAGTTTGCCTCGAACTGAGCAAAAATGCCTATAATCCGACAGGCTCCTAGTCGCGACCGTTGAAACGACCAGGGGCAAACCCTTGAATCTCTGAAATCCTGCCCCGCCACCACACGCCCTGATTTTCTGTCGTCGCCTTTCCTTGCGCGTCGTAAAACCTGGCATCCTTAAGATGAATAAACGATGGTGTCTCGGTCTTTTCAGAAGGGGAAACACAGGAGCACTGCCCCCCGATTTTTTTAAATGTCTCCTTTATCGTCGCCGAGTTGCGAACGGTTTCAAAGGGACCGGCAAAATACGCCCCCAAAACGTCAAAATATTCCCGCACTCCGACAAGGGTACCGGAAACAAGCATCCCCCCCACCGTAAGGGTTAGATCCAACTCGAATTGATTTTTATTGGCCATGTTGACCAAAAATTGAAGAAACCAGTCTTTCGGCGGCGCGCTATCGATCTCATGTGCTTTCATTTCCTCTGGGATCATTCTTGACTCCAATTTTGTTTCGCGCCTACCGGCAAAGAGGCGGCTACACTCTCTGCTTTCAGCGAAAATTTGTAAGCATTAATTCGTGTTGCGAGCATCCGGCGTAACCGGTGAACGGCTACGAATGCCCCTCCGTTGCCTTTTCTGATGTGACAATAAGGTTGGTTGAACGAGTTTGCTCAGTTTTAATAATAATAGAATCGACACCTACCGGCAAACCATCCTGGCCCGATTATACTTACCACCCATGCTCTCCGACCCCGGGGGAAGCGGTTCCAGGCTCGCCAACTCATCGCCCGTCCCGTATGGATTTCCGACCGTTCATAGGCGTCATCCTTCCCGTTGGCAATTTCGGGGCTCAATCACTTCAACCTTTCGGCTTACAGCCTGCCGGTCCGCTTTCCTACGCTTAACCCTCGGGGCTCCCCCCACGGGTCCAATGACTCGCTATTCGGTGGGTGGCTAGCCCTTCCGAGGCGGGATTGCCACCCGCTAAAACATGCTACCATGCCTGGCCGCACTGAACGGGTACTTTTTATTAGACAAACATAATATTTCCCAAAAGGTAGATCACCGCAGCCCTGTCTCTGCTCTGCAACGAGGCGTTGCGGCAATTGGAGTAAAGGTGAATGAAATGTTGTCTTCCCGTCACTGATCAGTTAGAGTTACAACATTTTCGATAAAGCATTTGCGTGTTAGCACCCTATTTTTACTGCTATTATGTAAACGTTCATCAGCACTCCATCTTGGCACGATCAGAGCGTCGCGCATAGTTAGTTTCCATCCGAGAACTAGGGATTAGGTTCAAGATCGAGGCATTCGTAATTTTTTACCACAGGCATATAAGTGATATCTCGAAGTCTCGTGCCTCGCTTACCGGAGGATAGAAATTTTCGAATACCGAAGATATCGGGACAGATAAGCGAAGACTTCGAATAACAGTTTTCGGACGGGAACTAATTAGGCTATAGCGCCAAAGGTGTGCTCGGAGTCTGTGCTAACCTGCACCAAGCTGGAGCACTGGTGAGCGCTAACGGGTCATCGAAATGGCCAGCATTTCGCCACCCCCGTGACCGGTTTCACTATTTTAAAGAATAGTTTCGGATCGCATTCAGGAGGATAAAATTCAAGTGAAAAAAGCTGTTGTAATCTTCATAGTACTTTTTGCCCTTTTCTTGTGCCTTCCTGCTTTTGCTTCTCCATACTACATCTGGAATGACTATGGAGGAACATGGTCTGATGCTAATAAGAAGTGGTCTAATGACTATAATCTGTGCTGGGCTGCGACATCGAGCAACACTCTCACTTGGGCAGGATGGAACGCAAATTATGCAGGTTCAGGTGCCAAATTCGATTATTTCAAAGCTAACTGGACCAATGTGGGTGGAGCCATTTCTTTCGGCTGGGAATGGTGGTTTGATGGCAAAAACCCAAGTCAGAACTGGAAAGATTGGTCCCACGTAACAGACTATGGAACCAGCGGCAACTTTTATAGCACTGCGCAGTTTACCTCCGCCTTCCATTATTACGACGTCTACTCTGCATCTGACAAATCGCAAACCATGGCGACAATCGATTCATACCTTCATGATGGTTATGGTACCGGTCTGGCGATCTATACAGATTCGGGTGGGGGCCATGCCATAAGTATCTGGGGAATAGATACGGATGATTTTGGCAACTATACAGGGATTTGGATTACCGATTCGGATGACAATACTTATGACTTGATGCATTATAACGTAAGCTTAATAGATTCCGCCTGGTACCTTGAAGGTGGTCACTACGACACCGACAAATGGTGGATAGGAGTGGTAGACGGCCTTGATAGGAATCCGCTCGCTAACTCCCCTGAGCCCTCCTCGCTCATCCTACTTCTTTCCGGCCTCATCGGTCTTATGGCATTTAGAAGGAAGCTCAACAGTTAGCACACCAGCAAAACCCAAATGTGCAAGGCGAGGCCAAAGGTGGTCCGACCCCTTGTTTTGTTGCGGTTTGTAAACGTTTACCCAAAACCACATCGAGGTACAATCAGGCTGCCGGCATAGATAAGGCTACAGCGCCGATGCTCTGGTCGGAGTTTGCGCTTACCTGCACAAACTGGAGCACTGGTAAGCGATTCCGAAATACACCAAAAGCAAAACAGCCACCTGGTCAAATAGACCAAGTGGCTGTTTTTATTGGTACGCCCGGCAGGATTCGAACCTGCGACCTACGGATTAGAAGTCCGTTGCTCTATCCAGCTGAGCTACGGGCGCGTATATTTGTGAGATGCACCGCTCCCGGCACTACCTGCAATCATTGCAGATTATCAGGGGCGGCACAAGGGAATTCGTCTCGATTCGGGCGGAGTTGAAGTCGCCTTTTCGGGTACGGAGGCAATAATAGCGAAAAGAGCACAAAAAGCAACTTCTTCTTCTCTTCTCAATCGATGCTGCGAATCCTTTTCCAGACCGGGCCGTTCTCGGTGTCGATCACGGTGATGCCCTTTCTGGCCAGTTCCTCGCGGGCGGCGTCCGCGGCTTGCCAGTCTTTGTTGCAGCGGGCCTGCTCACGTTTTTTAATCAGAGCGTTGGCTTCGGGCGCCAGCGGGCAGCCCTGGAGTCGGAAGATACCGAGCACCTCGTTGAGTTTTTTCAGGCTCTCCAGGATGTATTCCTTCTGGTCGCGGTCGAGGTGATTGACCTGAAGAATGGGGTTGGTCTGCTTAATGAAATTGTAGATGGCGCTCATCGCCTTGGAGACGTTGAGGTCATCGGCCAGAGCGTCAAAGAACTGCTCTTCGAGTGCGGAGACGAACGCCGCCACTTCCGGGTGGGGTTTACCTGGCGGCAGGCAGAGCAGCTTGCAGGTGAACTCGTCGAGTCGGCGCAGCGCGGTGCGGACACTCTCCAGCCGCTTGAAGCTGAAATTGATCGGTTTGCGGTAATGCACCGAAAGCAGCATAAAGCGCACCTGCCGCGCGGTAAAACCACGATCCAGGGCGTCTTGCAAGGTTACCACGTTCCCGTTTTCATAAGACATTTTTCGGCCATCCACTAACACCATTTCGGAGTGCAGCCAGTAGTTGGCCAGGGGTTTGCCGGTCAGGGCCTCGGCAATGGCGATCTCGTTCTCGTGATGCGGAAAGATCAGGTTGCGGCCGGCGGTGTGCAGGTCCATGGTCGCCCCAAGTTTTTTCAGTGCCATGGCGGAGCACTCCACGTGCCAGCTTGGCCGGACGTTGCCCCAGTCGGTCTCAAAAAAGATTCCTTTTTTCAACTCCGCCAGGGTGGAGCGTTTGAGGAGGGTAAAGTCCCGCGGGTTGTCCTTTTCGTAGTCATCGAGATCCACCGTCTTGCCGATCTGGATCTTGCTCAGGTCGATTCCGGAGAGTTTTCCGTATTTCGGAAACTTGGATATATCGAAATAGATCGAGCCGTTCTTTTCATAGGCATACCCCTTATGGATCAGCTCATGGGTGATCTCGATCATATCCTCGACATGCTCCGAGGCCTTGGGGTAGCCGGCGGCGCGCCGCACGCCCAAAGCATCGATATCGGCCATGAATCCGTCGATATACCCTTGGGTGAACTCGGCGAGGGGCTTGCCCGCTATCTCCGC
Source organism: uncultured delta proteobacterium (assembly GCA_963745265.1). Lineage (GTDB taxonomy): Bacteria > Desulfobacterota > Desulfobulbia > Desulfobulbales > Desulfocapsaceae > Desulfopila. The sequence goes on along the minus strand of CAVUXQ010000018.1, from coordinate 439,385 downwards.
CCCGGCAATGGTATTGTCGTCGATATCGGTGAAATTCATGAAGGCATCGACCGCTAAACCCTTGGCGGAGAGATAACGACTGATCAAATCGGAGAAGACGAAGCGACGACAGAGCAAAAGATTGGCCGGCTCAAAGGCCGTGGGGCCGCAACTGTACAGGGTCACCTGCCCCTCTTTTTGCGGCACGAACACTTCCTTCTTCTTACTGAGCGTATTGTAAAAACGGATCTCGTTGCTCTTTTCTTCAGCCTTCCTGGGCGGAGTGAACAGCGGCGTGCTCAGGTACCGCTCGCCACCATCGGGCAGGATGACCACCACCAGACCGCTGTCAAGCCCTTCAGCATAATCGATGGCGGCGGACATCGCCGCGCCGCTGCTCATGCCAACCAGGAGGCCTTCCTTTCTCGCCAGGGCCCGGGCCATATCAAAGGCCTTTTTGTCTTCGATGGGCAGGATTTCCGCGGGAGCAGACTTATCGAAGATACCGGGCCGATAGGACTCCTTCATATTTTTCAGACCCTGGATCTTATGACCGCGGTGCGGCTCCACCGCCAGCACCTTCACCTGGGGCTGAAATTCACGGAACCAGGCGCAGATTCCCATGACCGTGCCCGAGGTCCCCAGGGTGGCAACCACGTGGGTCACCTGGCCTTCGCTCTGTTGCCAGATCTCGGGAGCGGTGCGCACATAGTGGGCCCGCCAGTTGGCCTCGTTATTGAACTGGTCGGTCATAAAATAGCGATCGGGGAATTCTCTCGCCATGGCATAGCATTTTTCGATAGCTCCGTCGGTCGCCCGCTTTGCCGGGGTGAGCAGGATCTCCGCACCGTAGGCCTGCATGATTTTGCGCCGCTCGACGGAGGCCGATTCCGGCATGACCAGCACGCAGCGATATCCCTTGGCGGCACAGACCATGGCCAGGCCAATACCGGTGTTGCCGCTGGTGGCCTCGAGCACGATCTTATCCTTGGTCAGTTCACCACTCGCCTCACCGGCTTCAATCATGGAAAGGGAGATTCGCTCTTTTACCGAACCACCGGGATTTCTGGACTCCACCTTGCCGTAAATGCGGACTCCGGGATGGTTGAAGAGCCGGTTGATTCGCACCAGGGGAGTATTGCCTATGGCCTCGAGAATATTGTCGTATAACATGGGGGGAACCGATAACTGGTCGCAAATTAGGGTGGGGACCGTTCGCATGCCTGGAATAATTTGTATTTCCCTACCTATCCTGACGTAATCTGGAAAATACAGTCTCTCGCCGATGGGTCAAGTCATTTTTTCGTGAGAGCAGGGGCAGCACATCCGTTTTACCCGCCGACACTTGGCACATCGAACGACTATTTCTCCGACGCATCGCCGCCCACCTGGTCTTCATCCCTGACGCAAGCCTTAGAGAGATACCATAATCGCACGAGAGCCTCACGTGCCTCGCGGTCAGCGATAAATGCCACCTGTTCCTCGAACCGTCGCACCTCTTCCGGCGGCGGCGTCACAAAGTGAACCCGCTTCTCGTCTTTTTCCGGTTTGTCGTCGCTGGTTGCCAGTACGAAACGGATGTTGTTAATCTGCGATCTGGTCAGCGTCCGGTTGATGCTCTCAAGCATCATCACCTTGCGGAACTGCAATTGCTGCAGCCAGGCGGAATTCTCGACCTCGACCCACAACACCCCCTTGACGATTTTCAGCGGCTTGCCATGGGCGGCGGCATCCTCATCCACCACCTGCCGCCAGCGGGGGAAAATCGAATGCAGATCCAGTTGCACCTCCCAGCCCCTGTCTCGGACAATCCCCGGCAGGATGGCGGCCATGGCCTGCTTTTTCGTGCTATGTTCGTTGTTGTCCATAGGTTGAAAAATCATGCGGATAAAAAGGTGCGACAATTGTATCGGTATTGTCTCGAATCGCCACCGCTTACGATCCCCCGCACCATTGGTCCTTTTATATTTACCGATTTGACCGAAAGGGATCAACAACCCAAAAATAAAAAACGCCCTCATGCCTCGAACGAGACAAGAGGGCGCAGATGAAGCAAGGTAGCGCTACTACCAGATAATATTAGTAAATATCAAGGTAGTTATCAAGCTCCCACTCGGTTACGGTGGTGCGGAAGCTATCCCACTCTTTCTCTTTGGCTTCGATGTACTTCTCGAAGATATGCTCGCCAAGAGTAGTTTTGGCGATCTCATTGGCTTTCAGCTCCTCGAGGGCTTCCTTGAGGTTGGCGGGCATGACGCTGATTCCTACCTCCGCCATCTCGGCGGAGGTCATCTCAAAGATGTCGCGCTTGACCTCAGCCGGCGGAGTCATGTTGTTTTTCACGCCGTCAAGACCGGAGTTCAGCATCATTGCCAAAGCAAGATAGGGGTTACAGGCAGGATCCGGGCAACGCAGCTCGGTGCGGGTGGAGAGTCCGCGGGCGGCCGGGATGCGAACCAGTGCCGAGCGGTTGGAAGCGGACCAGGCGGCATACACAGGCGCCTCGTAACCGGGAACCAGACGTTTGTAGGAGTTGACCAGCGGATTGGTGACCGCGGCGAAGCCCCGGGCGTTCTTCAACAGACCGGCGATATAGGAGTAGGCCACATTGGAGAGCTGCAGGCCTTCAGACTCATCGTAGAAGGCGTTGGTGCCGTCGAGGTTGAACAGCGACTGGTTGGTGTGCATGCCCGAACCGTTGATGCCGAAGATCGGTTTCGGCATGAAGGTGGCATGGAGGTTGTACTTGGCGGCGATGGATTTAACAACCCACTTGAAGGTGACGGTGTTGTCGGCAGCGGTCAGGGCATCAGCATACTTGAAGTTGATCTCGTGCTGTCCCTCGGCGACCTCATGATGGGAGGCCTCGATCTCAAAGCCCATGGCCTCGAGGGTCTCGATGATCTCACGGCGGCAGTCATTGGCTTTATCCTCGGGATCCAGGGAGAAGTAGCCGGCAGAGTCATGGGTGATGGTGGTCGGCAGACCTTCTTCGTCCAGCTCGAACAGGAAGAACTCGCATTCGGTACCGACGTTCATGGTGAAACCGGCTTTCTTGGCCTCGGCGAGAACCCGCTTGAGGTTGACACGTGGGCAGCCGTTGAACGGGGTGCCGTCGGATTTGTACACGTCGCAGATGATGCGGGCGGCATTCACTCCATTCTTGTTCCGCCAGGGGAGAATGGTGAAGGTATCGTAATCCGGCTTGAGATACATGTCGGATTCGTTGATCCGTACAAAGCCGTCGATGGAAGAACCGTCAAACATGATGTTGCCGTCGAGGGCCTTGCCGACCTGGCTCTTCGGGAGGGCAACGTTCTTCATCAAACCGAGAATGTCAACAAACTGCAGACGGAAATACTGGATATTTTCGTCTTCGATAATCTGTAAAATTTCTTCCCTGGTCATTTCAGGCGTCTCCTTTTTTTCACTAAAATTGAGTTCTTCACAATTGATCATCATCCTCGAGTGATCGAATGATGACAAAATAACATTTCCGATAAACTATGCAAGAGCAAAATGATTTTTTATTACACTTTTGTCATTTTTTTGGTTGAATTTTTCCGCCCAGCTGAAATCGACGCCCAAGGCAGCCGCCAGCTGAATGTTTACACCTTACTTCTTGGAACGTCCGAGGGAATAGAGCAGCCCTTGAGTGATCTCGCGCTGGAAGTCCGGATCGACGATTTTCTCACCCTGGGCATCGAGCACGTAGAAAACATCGATCAGCTGCTGGACCTCGGTGGCGATGTAGGCCTTGTGAATATTAATGCCGAAATCCGTCAGCGTCTGGGTGATATGGTAGAGGAAGCCAGGGAGATCAGCCGCATAGACTTCGATGACCGAATAGATGTCCGAACTGGCGTTGTCTATTACCACCCGCGGCTCGCTGGTAAGCAACAACTCGAAACGCCTGCCGTATGTGGAAGAGAGTTTCTGGTAGAGACGGTGCCCCAGGCCGAGCCGGTGGGCGATAGCGAGGTCAAGATCGTTATTGAGGGCCAGCCAGTCCTTTTCCTGCAGCTGCAACCCGTCGGTGGGCCGAACCTCGACGACATCGACCGCGGTGCGATCGTCCCAGGTGAAGATCTGGGCTTTGATCACATCGAGATTATGCAGGGCAACCACGCCGCAGATTTTGGCGAGCAGACCGGGCCTGTCGAGCGACATGATGAGCAGTGACCAGCAATCCTCTTTTTCTTCGGCCAGCACCAGGGATTTCTGACGCAGGACCCGGTAATAGTCGCGGTGGGTGCGCACGTGGCGCGCCACCGTTTCGGGTGAAAAAGTCAGCATATAGTCGGTGGGCAACCGCTCGAGTCCGACCATGTTGGCCTCGCCGTCGAGATGCTCCACAACCTGCTGGCGCAACCACTCCACGCTCTGTTCGTTCTGCCTCTCGAGTTCCACCGCGTGGCCTCCGCGAATGGCCGTCTTCGCCTCGATATTCGACCTGACCTTGTAATACAGTTCCTGCATCAAAGCCGATTTCCATTCGCTCCAGGCGGAAGGACCGGTGGCACGGGAATCGGCTATGCTGAGCAGATAGAGCATGGAAAGCCGGGAAACATCGGCGATCGTCTCGGCGCAACGCTCGATAAACGCCACATCGTTGAGGTCGCGCCGCAAGGCGTTTTCAGGGATGAAGAGGTGATATCTAACCAGAAAGGCAAGGCAGGCAACCTCCTCCTCGGTGAAATGCAGCCGCTGTCCGATGCGGGTGACGATTTCCGCCCCTTCATCAGAATGATCGCGCCCCGAACCCTTGCCAATATCGTGCAGCAGCGCCGCCATGAACATCATCTGCGGCATGTCGGCCAACCGATACACCTGTTCCTCTTCCCGCACCACGCCGTGGAGCTCCGCCACTGCCTGCAGCGAATGCCTGTCCACTGTATATATATGGTAGACGTCGTGCTGGGCCAGGGTCTCTATGCGGGCATATTCAGGAATATAGGCGGAGAGCAGTCCGGTTTCGAGCATCACCTCCAGCACGCCGAAGGCGTCTTTGGCGTGAAGCAGGATGGAGACCAGCGCCTTGGACATTCTCGGCGAGGTCCGCATTTTCTCGCTCACCATCTCAAGCGAGGTGGAAATGAGTTTTCGGGTGCGATGATGCAGAGGGACGCCGCTGCGGGCAGAGGCCAGGAAGACCCGCATCAGCAGCTGCGGTTTGGCGGCGATCTCGTCGGGAAGAGCCGTAAGATGCACTCGGTTCCTGCGAATCTCGATCCCCTTCTCCACCACTCTGTCCGGCACCGGCTCAACGGTTTTTCTTGCCAGGTCGAGCACCTCATCGACGTGGTCGAAGAACAGGTCGGTGGTGATGGCGATATTTTCCATATGGGCGTAAGTGTCGCGCATGAATCGCTCGACACCGAGAACGCCTTCGGAGGTCGCATACCCGAGGGCCTTGGCAACCTCGAGCTGCAGTTCGAAGTAGAGCTGGTCGTTCTTGCGTTTGCTGAAGTAGTGCAGACGATTGCGCAACTTCACCATGGCCTCCCAGGACTCGAGGAAGTCCTGACGCTCCTCCGGGAGCATGAGACCGGCATCGTCGAAATCCGCCAACCCTTGGAGACCGAACACCACCTTGGCTGTCCAGAACATCGCCTGGATGTCCCGCATGCCCCCCTTTCCTTCTTTTATATGGGGCTCCAGCAGATAGCTGTGGCTGCCGAACTTGTCCCGGCGGCGGTCGCGGTGCTCTTTCATCAGTTCGACGAACTCTTCACGCCGGCCGTCGATGAATCGTTTTTTGAAGGCCTCCTCCAGTTCGGCAAACAACGTCGCTGAGCCGCATATAAGGCGGGCATCCAGCATGGCCACCTGAAAGAAATAGTCCTCTTCGGCCTGTTGCAAGGAGCGGACCACGGTCCGCACACCATGGCCAACCTCAAGCCCGGTATCCCAGAGGGGATAGAGTATGGCATCGACCACGGCCCCCACCCGCTCTTCGTACTCCGGCCGGTAGAGGATCATCAGATCGATATCGGAAAAGGGAAACTGCTCTCGTCGGCCATAGCCGCCAAGGGCAACCAGGGCAACAGCGTCCTCCACACCTGGGAGATCGGCCCGGGTAAAGCAATCGATGATAAACTCATCGGTCAACCGGCTGTGGCGTCGCAGCAGTTCCATACCCAGAACTCCCTGCTGCCAGAGTCGTTCCAGCGTCTCGCGTTCCGCGCGTAGTTCAACACCCATGGCTTAAATAGCGTCCTGGCCCTCTTCTCCGGTGCGAACACGAATCACCCGTTCCACGGGTATGACAAAAATCTTGCCATCGCCGATCTTATTGGTGTTGGCGGCGTTTCTGATCTTATCGACCACGATTTCCGCCTGATCGGCGGACACAACGATTTCGATCTTCACCTTCGGCATAAAATCGACCACATACTCTGCACCTCGGTAGATTTCGGTATGCCCTTTCTGTCGGCCATACCCTTTCACCTCCGAGATCGTCATCCCCTTGAGCCCCAGTTCATTCAAGGCATCTTTAACATCGTCAAGCTTGAAAGGCTTTATAATCGCTTCAATTTTTTTCATTACACACCTCAATATCCTCGCTCCGGCGTTGCGCTGGAACGACTCTCTTTCTTTCTGCCGGCGTTTTCCGCCCGGAAGTGTACAAGCAAACGGTAACCACGGATACACAACTGGGCGCGCGTCATCGGGGCCAGAGTGTATACTATCTCACAATTCGCCCAATTACAAGATGTTGAGCCACCCTGCCAACAAATCACCCCCCGAATCCGGCTTTTGCCGCAAACTTTGGGGGCCGATTGAACCACTCAGTGCAGGCTGCACGGCTCCATCATGTTATCGCAGCCGACCTGCGGACAGATAGGGGGAAAATTTTCGATCCACCCGCGCAACAAGAGCTTCGCGAGCCGGCCGCACGACACATCGGCCAGCCCGCCTCGCCCATCGCAGACAGAAGATCAGTTATTATAGGCGGCTTCCGAATGCTCGGCCTCATCCATACCCATGACCTCGGCGTCCTCGGTCATCCGCATCCCCATGGCCGCATTGATGAGCTTGAAGAGCACAAAGCTCACAACGAATGTGTAGACGGACACCGCAACCACGCCGATCGCCTGTTTTCCAAGCTGGGAAGGATTGCCGAAAAGCAATCCGTTCACGCCCCCCGCATTCACCTGGGTGGTGGCGAAGATCCCAAGACAGAGGGTACCGACTATGCCGCCCACACCGTGGATGCCGACGACATCGAGCGAATCGTCGAGATTGAGTTTTCCTTTGAGATTGACCGCGGCAAAGCAAACGATGCCGGCGATAAAGCCGATAGCAATCGCCGAATTCGGGCCGACGAATCCAGCCGCCGGCGTGATGGTCGCGAGCCCCGCGATGGCACCGGATGCGGCGCCGAGGGTGGTCGCCCGACCCTGGGTAATCCATTCCATCACCACCCACATGAACATCCCCGCCATGCCGGCTAAATGGGTTGCCACAAAGGCGGTGGCGGCCACTCCGTCGGCAGCCAGAGCGGACCCACCGTTAAATCCGAACCAACCGAACCAGAGCAACCCCGTGCCCAGCATGGTCATCGGCAGATTATGCGGCATGAAGCTGGTGCGGCCGTACCCCTTCCTGCTGCCCAGCGCCAGCACCCCGGCAAGCGCTGCCGAGCCACAGGTGGCATGCACCACCAGACCGCCGGCAAAGTCCATTACGCCCAGGTGGGCAAGCCAACCGCCTTTGCCCCAGATCCAGTGACAGACCGGGTTGTAGACCAGGACGGCCCAGAGCACCGAGAAAACCAGAAACGGTACGAATCGCACGCGTTCGGCAAAGGCCCCTGTAATAAGGGCCGGGGTAATGACCGCGAACATGCACTGATAAATCATGAAAACGGTCTGGGGGATAGTGGTCGCATAGTCGTGACTGGGAGCGTTGGTCACGCCGTGCAGGGCAAACCAGGAGAGATTGCCTACCAGGCCGCCGACATCCGGCCCAAACGACATCGAATAGCCTATATACACCCATTCCAGTGAGATCAGGGCGATTAAAAAAAGGCTTTGCATGATGGTTCCGAGAACATTTTTGCTCCTCACCATCCCACCATAAAAGAGTGCCAGCCCCGGCGTCATCAACAAGACCAGGCCGGCGGCTGCAAGCACAAACGCAGTATCCGCACCATTCATTCCTTTCTCCTCCGACACAGAAATTACACCGGCAACCACATCCCATGCACGACTGCCGGCAAGTAAATATTACATATTTGTATAAATTGCCGTTATTTTCGTACATAAAGTAACATAATTGAAGTTTGTTTCAATACAGTTTTTCCAGATCCGCTCACCTCCGCCAGCAAGATCTCGCGCCAATATTTACCCATTTTCAGCCTATTATGCAGACTTAGGGGTTTTCTGCGCCTGGACGGCAATTTACGTTTTTGTGATTTTTTTGTGACAATGTAACCATTTTGTCGTTCACCACCCCTTTATCATCCCCACCCGAGACCGTCCGCCCCAAGCATTTGCGGTTTCAGCTTCGTGCATTTACTTTTTTTCCCCAAATCGGTATGCTTGCCGGTAAGCGGCTTTCCATTCATCTCCACCAACTCCACAACGCAAGCACTCCCCATGCATATCGACGGAACCCACTATCGCACCATCTGGCCTGACAAGGAAATACCCGGGATAGTCAACATTATCGATCAGCGACGGCTTCCCTTCGAGCTGGTCATCGAGCAACTCACATCTGTGCCCGAGACAGTGACCGCCATTAGGGAAATGCATGTCCGCGGAGCAGGACTGATCGGAGCCACCGCCGGATTCGGCATGTACATTGCCGCCTGCAAGGCGCCGGACGACAACTTTATTGCGTTTCTTCGCAAAGCCGGGGAAAATTTGGGGGCAAGCCGCCCCACCGCCCGCAACCTCAAATGGGCCGTCGAACGGGTTCTTGCCGCGGTCGAGGCGGCAACGACGCTTGCCGAAAAGCGGCAGGCGGCGCTGACGACCGCCTGCCGTATCGCCGATGAGGATGCAGAATTTTGCCGGCGAATCGGCACCCACGGCCGAACACTGATTGAGGAAATAAGCAGGAAAAAAGACGGGCGGCCGGTGAACATCCTCACCCACTGTAATGCGGGCTGGCTGGCCTTCGTCGATTACGGGAGCGCCACAGCCCCCATTTATGCCGCCCGCGACGCCGGCATTCCACTGCACGTCTGGGTGGATGAAACGCGTCCCTGGAATCAGGGCGCCCGCCTCACCGCCTGGGAACTCCAGCAGGAAGGCATCGCCAACACCCTCATTACCGACAACGCCGGCGGCCACCTGATGCAACAGGGAGAAGTCGATATCGTCATCGTCGGCACCGACCGCACCACCCGAACCGGCGACGTCGCCAACAAAATAGGGACTTACCTCAAGGCTCTGGCCGCACGCGACAACAATATCCCTTTTTACGTGGCGTTACCCTCATCTACTTTTGACTGGCGCCTTGACAAGGGGAGCGATATTCCGATAGAAGTAAGGTCAGGAGAGGAAATTACGCAAATTACGGGAAGCGATGGCGACGGCATCATGCGTACGGTGCGTCTCACCGCACCGCAAACCCGGGCAGCCAACTACGGCTTTGACGTCACCCCGGCTCGACTTGTGACCGGGCTTATAACCGAGCGGGGCATCACCGCCGCCGAAAGAACGGCAATAGAACAGCTGTTTCCGGAGCATGCGGGCAAGTGACCCGCATCTCCGGTGACTGATCGCGGAAGGTATCCCGCCGTCGCACCCCTACCAGGCGAGAGGCATATGAGCGAGAAACGAAAATTCATCCGACACGACGCGCTGAACCTGCTGGACTACCTGATCATCGACTCGGAGGGCCAGACCGGCGAGTATTCCATGGCTCGCACCCTGGACGTCAGCTACGAGGGGCTGAAGCTGGAAATCAGCCATTGCTTCGATCCGGATACCCAGATGCTGATCACCCTCGGTCTGGAAGATAAGCTGGTAGACCTCACCGGCAGAGTGATTTACTGCCAGCCACGCGGCAGCCGCTTTATTGCCGGAGTCTCATTTGATCAGATTGAACAGGACGACCGGCGGGTGCTCTCTCTTTATATCAACGCTTTCAATAAGCTCAAAGAATCCTGAATGATCGCGTAAGGGTCCACCAGCACACCCCATCTCGGCCACGATCAGAGGCCACCGTGCCTTGCACTCCGCACATCGGCCTGATCGTGCCGGATGAGTGCTGCGGAGTTCGCTTACGGTTTGAGTCGGCCGTAGTCGTCCTCGAAACGCACGATGTCATCTTCGCCGAGATAGGGCCCGATCTGGATCTCGATCAGTTCAAGGTCGATCACGCCGGGATTTTCCAGACGATGGACGGTGCCGGCCGGGATGTAGGTCGATTGGTTTTCATGCAGCAGAGATACCGTCTCGCCGTTGGTGACCCTGGCCGTCCCCGTCACCACCACCCAGTGTTCATACCGATGATGGTGCATCTGCAGGGAAAGCTTTGAGCCGGGTGAGACGGTTATGCGCTTCATCTGATAGCGCTCCTGTTCCTCGAGCACGGTATAATTGCCCCAGGGGCGATGGACGGTGCGGTGGCAGCTGTATTCTTTACGATTCTTCTTCTTGAGTTGGGCCACCACCTTCTTCACATCCTGAGAGCGATCGAGCGGCGCCACCAGCACGGCATCGGCCGTCTCCACCACCAGGGTATCCACAAGTCCCACGGCGGCAACCAATCTATCGTCGGAGCGCAGAAGGCAGTTGCGACTATCCTCCACCACGACGTCCCCATGGCATACATTGCCGCTTGCATCCTTGTCGAGCACCTGCCAGAGCATCTGGAAGGAGCCGATATCACTCCAACCGAGATCGGCGGCTACCACTACCGCCTTTGAGGTTTTCTCGAGCAGAGCGTAATCGATCGAATCGCTCGGGCACTTGCCCATCTGATCGGGATCGAACCGGAAGAACCGCTCATCCCGCGTGCCGCCAGACACCGCCCGTTCCATATGTTCCAGGATTTGCGGAGAATGCCTGCGCATCTCCGAGGCAAATGTGTCGATGGAAAAGGCGAACATCCCGCTGTTCCAGTAATAGTTGCCAGCATCAAGATACTCCTGGGCCGCCGCCAGACTGGGCTTTTCCTTGAAGGAGGCAACCGCGTACCCCTCGCCCCGCTCGATATAGCCATAGCCGGTTTCCGGGTGCCGGGGCTCGATACCAAAGGTGACTATCGCCCCCTCTTCGGCCAATTCCACGGCTTTAAGCACCGCGGCCCGAAACGCATCGGCGTTCTGGATGAGATGATCGGCGGGCAGCACCAGCAGGACGACATCCTCCATATTCTGCCGACGACAGTATTCCGCCGCGCCGCAAATCGCCGGCGCCGTGTTGCGCCCTTGCGACTCGAGCAAAATAGAATATCCGGCTACGGTTTCCAGTTCGTCGATCTGCGTACGGGTGATAAATCGATGCTCCTCCCCAACCACCACCAACGGGGGCAGCGCGTTCGGCAGGGATCCTACCCGAAGCATGGTGGTCTGCAGCAGCGAAGTCTCATTGGTAAGCTGCAGCAACTGCTTAGGATAGAGCTCCCGGGAGAGCGGCCAGAGACGGGAGCCGGTGCCGCCGGCGAGAATGACGGGTTGAATCTTTGCCATGCTTCGTACCTCGATTTCTTTTGTATTTTTTTGTAAACATTCGCCGGCGCAACTATTATGGCATAATCGGATTATTGTGCAGAGGGAGGCTATAGTTCGCTATCCTGCTTATTCCAGGCGGAACTCCTGCAAACTTTACAGAACATCGGCTCATAGTAACCGTTTACCAGATAAGCCAATAGCTGCCCAAGCCAATGCATTGTAAACGTTCACCAGTACTCCAGCTGGGTGCAGGTAAGCGCAGACTCCGAGCAGGCTGTCGGGCAATAGCCTATCTATGCACTGTCAGCCTGATCGTGCCCAGATGGGGTGCTGGTGAACGTTTACGGCTTAAAAGTCGTTTGGTTGTGCCGGTGAACGGTTGCCACAGCTGGAGCGGATACTCTCCCCGTCCGGCTGCATTATCCACGAATAAGCCGCAGCAACTGCTCGGTCTTTTCCCGAAGCAGCGTTGCATCGCCTCTGGTTTCCACATTGAGTCTGAGCAGCGGCTCAGTATTGGATTTACGGATATTGAACCTATAGTTGGGATAGGAAACCGACAGGCCGTCCAGATACGATTTCTCGCCATCGGAAAACGCCGCTTCGACCTCCTCGATAACCCGATCGGGATCGGCCACAGTGCTGTTTATCTCCCCCGAGACCGGATAGGCAGCCTGCCTCTCAGCCACCAGTTCCGACAACCGCCGCTGCCGGCGACTCAGTAGCGATGCAACCAGCAACCAGGGGAGCATGCCGGAATCGCAATAGCCGAAACCGCGAAAATAGTGATGAGCGCTCATCTCGCCGCCATAAATGGCGTCTTCTTTGCGCATACGCTCCTTGATGAAGGCGTGACCGGTTTTGCTCATCACCGGCACCCCACCTGCTTCGCGCACCAGTTCCTCGGTGTTCCAGGTGAGTCGCGGGTCATAGAGGATGGTACCACCCGGCTGCTGTCGAAGCATCTCCTGGGCCAGCAGCCCGACAACATAATACCCTTCGATGAATGCACCGTTTTCATCCCAGAAAAAGCAACGATCGAAATCGCCGTCCCAGGCAAGCCCCAGATCCGCCCCGTGCTCACGCACCGCTGCGGCGGTCTCGGCTCTATTTTCCGGCAGCAGCGGATTCGGCACCCCTTTGGGGAACGTGCCGTCCGGCTCATGGTTGAGACGGATGAAGGTAAACGGCAGGTGCGCCGCCAGCAGATCCACCACGGGACCGGCACAACCGTTGCCGCTGTTGACCACGATCTTCAAGGGACGCATGTGGTCGGTATCGACCGAGTCCAGGAGGTGTTGAATATAGCGCTGCTTATCGTTTCTCTGCTCCCGTCGGCCCGGGGCGGTGGCGGGAGGCGGCAGGGCATCCGAGGCCACCATGGCCGCCATCTCGAGCAATCCCGATTCTCCGGTAACCGGCCTGGCGCCGCGCACCACGAATTTCATGCCGTTGTAGTTGGCAGGATTATGGCTGGCGGTAACGACGATGCCGCCGTCCACGCCTTCGTTCTCCAGACTGAAGGCGGCGTGATAGATTTCCTCGGTGCCGCAGAGGCCTAGCTCCAGCACATCGACCCCAGCTTCCAGGAGCCCGGCGATGAGCGCCTCGACCAGTTCCGGGCTGCTTACGCGGACGTCGCGACCAACGACGACTTTTTTCACCTTGAAAACAGCCTGATAGGCCCGGCCGACGGCATGCGCCAGCCGGGGATTCAGCTCCTGGGGAACCCTCCCCCTGATATCATAGGCCTTGAAACAGGCCGGGACGCGTTCTGTCATTTTTCGTAACCTTTCATCGGCGCGGCAAAACCTGGCCTAACCGATTCCTTGTGGCTGCATACCATTTTTCCATTTCAATTTTCATATGGGACCGTTATATTCCTAGCTCGTCGGCAGATAGTATAGGAAAACCCATAGGACATCAACAGGGAAGGCACGACAAGGCACGACAAAATTCGAATATATGGCATTTCATGAAAGGCATAATACTCGCCGGCGGCTCCGGCACCCGACTCTATCCACTTACCAGGGTCATCAGCAAACAGCTCATCCCGATTTACGATAAACCGATGATTTACTACCCCCTCTCGGTGCTGATGCTTGCCGGCATCCGGGATATTCTGATCATCTCGACCCCGCACGATCTGCCGGGTTTTGCCGAACTGTTCGGCGATGGCAGTCACCTCGGTATTTCCATCAGTTATGCGGAACAACCTCGGCCGGAAGGGCTGGCGCAGGCGTTTTTGATTGGCGAGGAATTTATCGGCAACGATCCCGTCTGCCTGATCCTGGGCGACAACATCTTTTTCGGCTCCGGCTTCTCGGGCATCGTTAAAAACGCGGCCAAACTCAAAGAGGGCGGCCTGATTTTCGGTTATCTGGTGAGCGACCCGAAGCGCTATGGCGTGGTGGAATTCAATGGTGACAACCAAGTGATCGGCATCGAGGAAAAACCAGCCAAGCCGAAATCGAAATATGCCGTTCCCGGCCTCTATTTCTATGATAACGAAGTGGTAACGATTGCCAAAAAAATCGAACCCTCGGCTCGGGGCGAGTTGGAAATCACCGACGTCAACAACGAATACCTGCGACGCGGCAAGCTCTCGGTGCAGCCCCTCGGTCGCGGTTTTTGCTGGCTCGACACCGGCACCCACGAATCGTTGATGCAAGCCTCGAATTACGTACAAACCATCCAGGACCGCCAGGGCCTGAAAATAGCCTGTATAGAGGAAATCGCCTACCAGCTCGGTTACATCGACTTAGAGGATCTGACCGGTCTGGCTACCGATATGCTGCAAAACCAATACGGCAAATACATAGCCGATATCGTTGCAGAATATAGAAACAACAAGGATTACTCATGAAGATTGTCATTATCGGGAGCGGCGGCCAGCTGGGGATCGACTGCTGCGATCTCCTGGCGAGGGAAAACGAGACTGTCGGCTGTGACATTCCCGGAGTGGATATCGGCGACGCTTCCCAGGTGGATGACTACATCGGCGAGCGACGACCCGACGTCATCGTCAACTGTGCGGCCTATACCGCGGTGGACGCCTGCGAACACGAGACCGACCAAGCCTGGCGGGTCAACCGGGACGGCCCCCGACACCTGGCGCGAGCTGCCCGCCGCAACAACTGCCGCCTCATCCATATCTCTACGGATTATGTCTTCGACGGCAATTTGCAGCCCCCCCGGGCATATACGGAGAAGGATGCACCCAATCCACTCTCGGAGTACGGCAGATCAAAACTAGCGGGGGAGCAAGAGATTGGCGAGGCGGGTTGCGACCATGTCATCCTGCGCACCGCCTGGCTCTATTCGGCTTACGGAAAGAACTTTCCCAAAACCATGCTGCGGCTGGCGCTGGCCGACCCGGCGCGCGAACTTAAGGTGGTGAACGATCAATACGGCTCCCTCACCTGGTCCCGCACCCTGGCTCGCCAGATCCGCAACGTGCTGACCAGCGACCTGCAAGGGGTTGTCCACGCAACCTCGACCGGGTATTCCACCTGGTACCAGGCCGCCGTCTATTTCCTCGATAAAATGGGAGTGAAACATTGCCTGCGTCCCTGCACCACCGCCGAATACCCGACCCCCGCCCACCGACCAGCCAACTCCATCCTTGCCAATACCCGACTGGAAGAAGCAGGCATCTCCGTTTTCACCTCCTGGCAGGATGATATAGACGCCTTTATCGCAGAGTATCGGCAACAGCTCCTGGACGAAGCACGTGTTTTGCTCGAAACGAAATAACGCCTTAGGACGGTTCGATAAAGCTGAAATCGGTAATCAGACAGAGAATATATTTCTCGACATCCGGCGTGAGATCGTAGAGCTGGAAGCCGCTGATGTAGAAATCCGGGTTGACATCCTGTTTACACCATCGGCTGGTGGCGTTGAGCAGGATTTCATCCCGGTCGGCTATTTCCGAAGGAAGATGCATCCGCAGGCGGTAATTCTCATTTACCGGCACCGGATTATCGCTGATCAGCATAATCCCTCGGGATGAGATATCAACAACATGCCCGATCACTCGGCTGCTCATGCCGTCGAATACCCGCAGATAAAACACCAAGCGCCAGCGCTCGACCTGACGCATGTCTTTTCTCATATTTTCCGTAGGCTGCTCCCTCATCTGCCATTCTCCTCATCTCAGCGTTCATCGAAGTCGCAAAACGCCTGCCGTACCGATGAACCGCCTCATTGCAGACTGACAAGTTCAACCTCACCCGTGGCCCCAATCACTTCTCCGCAGATGACCACCACCCCTCTAATGCCGGCCATCGCCTTCGCCTTTTCCAGGGCATGGGCCACTCCCGCCTTGCCGCCCCGCCCCCTGCCGACTTCGTTGCCGAGTCGGGTAGCTACCGCATCCGCCAGGGCTGCGGAATCCGCCACCACTGTCACCGAGTCGGCATCTCCAAAACTCAAGGAATGCCCGACGGTGCCGGACGAGGTGCAAACGCCGCATGGCATTCGCCCCTTTTCGATCCGAATGCCAACCTTTAACTCAAGGGAGATTCACCGGCAAAAATCGACACGGTACAATCGCCTGAGCGATAGACAAAGATATCGCCACCGTTCTCCACGACTATCTCCTTCACCCCTTCCGCCCGCAGCGCCTCACCCACGTACTGGGCGATGGCTCCGGCTACCGCTGCCATGGGACCAACTCCAGCCTCGCTGCCTGCCTCGAGCATATCCCGCACCAGAGGCGGCGCCAAAGGATCGATCGGCATCGGCAGAAGGGTGTCGCGAAACAACGGGTAACGATTGATATAGCTCTGCAGTTGCAAACGATATCTGAGCACCAGTTCCTTGGCCCGTTCACCCACCTCGCGGTCGGCCGTGATGTGCAGGTCGGTCTCTTCCACCCGCACCTCCACGCCAACCAGGTCCCGACCGGTTGCCACAATCCGGTATTGCCGCTCCCTATAGGACTCCGGCGCTCGCTTGCGGCTTTTGTTCTCCCACTGCTTCCTCGACATTTCAGCTCAGTTCAATGGGCATACTGACACCCCTGATTCAAGTATAGGGCAAGACACTGTTGCAACACAAGGTCAAGATCCTCCGGTTATGCCGGTTTTTCGAAAGGGATCGATTACTTGCCGCCCCAAACCCATTTTGTTCTCCCTCAGCTCTTCCCTTAGCCCCGGACTCCTCATCCCCAGGAGCCTGTCGGATTATGGGCATTTTTGCTCAGACCGAGGCAAACTCGAAAAAAATTACCGGAGGCATATACTGAATATCTCGGAGTCTCACTCCGTTCGCTTACCTGAAGATAGTTTTTTCGAGTTTAACGAAGATATGGGGGAAAAGGGCATAATCCGACAGGCTTCTAAAGAGAGGCGACGTCATTTCTTCTCGGGCGCCTTTTCCGTCCCCGGTTCGTGCGATTTCAGAAAGTTTTTTACCGCATCCAGGGAAATTGCAGGTTTGTGTTGTTTGAGAGCCTCGCGGACATCCTTGTCTTTTATCATTTGTCTGGTGAAATCGACCGCGGAATTCAACGTGCTGCAGGTACGGCAGTCGCGCAACATCGGGTTTTCCGGCGCCAAAAGGGTTCCCAGGATCATATGCAGCAACACCACGACGATGAGCGCTTTGGCCAAACCGAGAAGAGCGCCCATGATCCGATCGAACCAACCGGTAATGGTAAACTGAACCACATAGGACAATCCCTTGCCAAGCAACATCACCACCACATACGTGGCGCAAAACATGATGACATAGTCCGTCAAGAAGACGACCTTGGGGTTGCTCGATATCCCTCGCAATATTGGATATAATTTGTCATGATACTGACTGGCGGCCAGATAGCCGAGATAGAGGGCCAAAAGCCCGGTCACCTGTTTGATGAAACCAAGCCAGATGCCACGGCCGACGAGTAGGGCGAAAATACCGAATATTACTACATCATAGGCAGTAAAATTGGCTCCGATATGCATAATGTTCCTCTGAAAAATGTAACCACGACGCCCGGATGGGCAAGCCGACACATTTCTACTAAATATCAGGAACCGTTGAAATTGCAACCCATTTTTCCTGCTCACCGCAGTACCTGATTGTACCGATGCTTTGCGATATTTTTCCCAAAACGCTGGCCGGGCTTATCGGCCGGACCTTTCCCCGTCATCGATTTTCCACGGCAATGCTGCCACTGATCACCCTTGAGAACTTCGCGGTCGAAGAACGGAACACCGCACCACGACACCGCCTGCTCGGGGCAGAGGAATTGCACAGAGCCGCAAGCTATCGCATTGCCAAGCGACGCAACGAATGGCTCACCGGCAGGGTCTGCGCCAAACTCGCCGCCCGCCGATTTCTGCCTGCCGGTTCCACTGAAGACACTATCTTTCAACCAGATTGCTTCACTATAGCCAACGACACCTCCGGCCGACCCGCCTTCAGTGGTTCGCTGCCGCAGTCGCTGCTGGATGCCGACCTCTCTATCTCGCACGGCGGCGGATTTGCCATGGCGCTGGTCGCCGATAGCCGTTGCGGCGTCGACATCCAACGTCCTCGTGAGACCCTGCTGCGGGTACGGGAAAAATTTTGTGCCGTCACCGAGGAGGAGCTGCTTGGCGACACCTTTTGCGATCTCTCGGAGATACAGCAACTCACCCTGCTCTGGAGCGCCAAGGAGGCCGCGAAAAAGGCTCTTGGCTTTGAGAGAATGCCGGGTTTTCTAGAAATTCTTTTGAGCGGCCGAGAACCCCACGCAGATGGCTGGGTACTCAACTTTTTGATCAGCTCCCGAGAATTCGACGGGTATCCATCTACGATTTCCATTGCTTGCGAGCTCTACGAAGAGTACGCGATCGCCGTTTGTCTCACTGAGGAATCCAGTCGTGCCTGAACTGCCTGAAGTAGAAACCATCTGTCGAGGTCTCCGACCGCTGGTCATCGATCGTGTCGTCGAAAAGATCCTTTATAGCGACAAGGAGCTGCGACGGCCGGTGCCGCGCAGTGCAATGGACGATAAGCTGGTGCACCACAGGATCGTCGAGATCCGCCGAAGAGCCAAATACCTTCTTGTACAATTTGATAGCGGTGTTCTGCTTGTCATCCATCTCGGCATGACCGGAAATCTTGGGATATTCCCCCCAGACACCTTGCCGGCCCGCCACTGTCACGTTCGCTTTCAACTCAGCGATGGGATGGAACTGCGCTTTACCGACACGCGTCGCTTTGGCGCCATATATCTATTATCAGCAGTAGAAGCGGCTGATCTGGAAAACACCTTTTTTCAAAACACCGGTCCGGAACCCTTCAGCGATGCGTTCAACGCGGATTACCTCCGCCGATTGGCAAAAAGTCGCAGCTTACCGGTAAAATCCATGCTGATGAACAATCAGGTGGTCGCCGGCATCGGCAATATATACGCAAACGAGAGTCTGTTTGTGGCTGGTATTGCCCCAGGACGTCGTGCAGCCGATATCACCAGTCCCGCAGTGGAAAAAACTGGTCGATGCCATCAGAGAGGTACTCCGCCACGCCATCGACTGCGGGGGGTCAACGATCAGCGACTACGTCAATGCCAGCCAGGAGAGTGGCTATTTTCAGATAAATTTCCAGGTCTATGGCCGACAAGGACGCCCCTGCCTAGTATGCGGGATGCCGATTGAAAAAATTCAAATCGGAGGACGTGCCAGCTTTTTTTGCCCAAGGTGTCAAAGATGACCGACTCGCGCAAACCAGCATCCCGGCTGATGCTATCAGGACAGAAGCCTGGATCACCCATCCCAAGATTTCCTGTCGGTTGAAAATGCGTTTAAACCATGATAGCAAAGAACTCGTCGAGTTTGTCGGAGCATTTTTGAGCAAGGGCCAAGACATAAAAAAAACCCGTCGATGCGGCTACATCGACGGGCCAATGTCGGTTTTGCAAAAACCAATTCGCGAGACTATTTTTTCCTTCTTCGTCTACTTACACCGCCAAGCCCGGCAAGACCCGCTCCGAAAAGAATCATCGTGGCCGGTTCAGGGACCGGGGCTGCCGATCCTGAATAGGTTGAGGATATGGTTTTGCCATCCTGGATCTCTTGTCCCAAATCGCCGGAGACATTAAGCGTCACATTGGTGGCCCCATACCCTGCGGCCAGAAAACTATCCACCACTACCGAGCTGCCTGGAACATATGATCCGCCAGCGCTGATGTTTGTGAGATTGACATTAAAGGCTGAGTTAATTTGGCCAGTACTGGTATTGATCTCAAGTGAGAGAACCGTGAGATCTGCACTAAACATGAGATTATTACCCGAATCGTAAAGCTCGAAACCATTGGCGTACATGTTGGGCGAGAAATTGTAAAGATCTGACTCGTCAAGAGTGAAATCTTGCCCAAATACAACATACGCACCGGTCAAGTCGCCCGCTGGATCACTTACAAGAACGCTTCCGTTCCCCAGATGCAAGTTTTCCGAAATGCCGCTGCTATCCATATCGGAAAGGACGTAAGCTCCAGCAAAATCAAAACTTACTGCCGAGGCGTTAACGGCGCCGAGACTAATAACCGCAGCTGCTATCAGCGCAGCTTGAAAGAGTTTCTTTTTCATCCTTATTCCTCCACCTGCTATAGACGAATATTTGCCAAGAGTGGGCTCAAGCAAATATCCATTTTGGGATTTTTGATCCCCCCTTTGCACGATCTTCGGCAAGAACGTGCTTCCCCACTTTGCTTCAGATACTGCAACAAAAATCGACTTTTCACCCCTTATTGGCCAACCGATGAGGAGCCAGCGTCCCGTTTCTGCATCGGCCTTTTGGGGAAGATCCTCTGTTTCGATCTCATTTGCTAACAACATATAACCGAACTTTCAAAACGCAATGTCGTGCAATTTTGCTCGTTCACGCGCCTTGCATGCGCTCCATCCATGGTATAGTAGAATTTTGATAATAATTCTTATTGTTTATCTTTATCCGGCGAATGGAGCAGAAAGCGGAAAAATTTTTCCTGAAATACAGAAACGTTAGATAAAAAGCCTCCCAACTCCTGCATATATCGTGTTATTTTCGCAAGTTACGAGCATAACTTTTTCCGTTTTTTCGGAAAACGGTTTCCGTCTGTTTTTTTGAAAAAAAAATTCACTTTCCAAAAAAAATCGCAAATGAAACTGCCATGAAAAGCGACATCGCTTTCGCGAAACGCAAAAAAATACTACTAATTATCAAGCAATTAACGGAATTAAGCGATTTTTTCCTGGAAAGCGGAAGAAGATGAATTGGGAAGGTTAGCTTGTAGCTTCAGGGGGTCACCGGGAGCCCTTGCGGAAGAGAACCGTCCTGATGGTGTGGAAAATCACAAGCAGGTCCAGAGCAAGCGAGTTGTTCTTGATATAGTACAGATCGTACTCTAGCTTTCGGAGGGCATCCTCTTTTGAGGCACCATACGGATAACAGATTTGGGCCCAACCGGTGATTCCCGGCTTGACACCGTGGCGGATATTGTAATAGGGGATATCTTTTACCAGCTCCTCGACAAAGATCTGCCGTTCGGGACGTGGACCGACAAGACTCATCTCTCCCCTCAACACATTCCAGAGTTGCGGGATCTCATCGATACGCACCTTGCGAATGAACCCGCCAAAACGGGTTACGCGACTGTCGTTTTTCTGTGCCCAGACCGCACCGTTTATTTCGGCATCCTGACACATCGACCGAAATTTTATCACCTTGAAGATAGCATTATTCTTCCCGACGCGTTCCTGCAGATAGAATATGGGACCGGGGGACTCGAGCTTTATGATGAGAGCGGAGAGGAGCATCACCGGAAGCGACAAGACCAGCAAGACTGCAGCAATGATCAGATCAAGCGCCCGTTTAAGCATCTTTTTCCAGTGCCCAAGGATAAAGCCATCCGAAAATATGATCCAGCTCGGGTCCACACGTTCCACCAGGATTTTGCCGGTCAATCTCTCGTAAAAACTAACCCCCTGTTCTATTGCTATTCCCCGCATTTTGCACCGAAGAAGGATCCGTATCGGCGTGGTTCCCCGGCGCTCTTCTGGCGCCACGATGATCCGTTCGACCCCCTGGGTGTCGACCATCTCCAAAGCAGCCTCGAGAGTTTGCACCACCGGCACATTATTGGGATTGTACTTAGGGGAGCTGTCGCCGACAAAAGCCAGGACTTTATAAAAAGATTCAGGATTACCCTCAATTTCCCGTGAAATATCGTTAGCTTGCTTTCCACTCCCTATCACCACCACCCCTTGAGCAAACAATCTCCTGCGCAACACCCGATAATACAGCAGGCGATAGCCAAGCAGCACCAGACTGATCACCAGATAGCCGGACCAGAATATTTTTGAGGTGATCATTGCCGGCGGCACCAGATAATAGATCACGGAAAGGAAAATGCAGCCGGTGCCGAAGGCTTGGGTCAGCCTGGCAGCTGTATCCGGCATAGAGAGATCGTTGAAGACATCGTAGAGGTCGAAAAAGTACAGGCTTAGCTGGAAGGTTGCCGTCACCAGTACTGCCTGGCTCGCGTAAAGCGAAAAACCCACCACAAAGTGATTTGTCCCCTTGAACAGCCAGAAGACAAACAACATCGAGAGGAATATCAGTGTGCCTTCGCCCAGAAAAAAGACGATTTTACGACCAGGATAATATTTATTGAATATATAAGGCATATTCAGGCAATTTTGCTGAGGGTTTCGTAATCGTCGAACAGTTCTCCACCCGGTAAAAAACCCACTTAGGCCAATGCAGAGAATCCGGAAAACGTTTTCACTTCATAGGTCCGCCCGACACCTGGCTGAGCCTGCTGAAAATTGCGTTGATTTTCACTAACCTGGATTACTAACCAACCAAGGTTGCGATGTGTACGCGGAGTATGGTGTAATCGATTGGCCTTTGGTGAGCATTATCTGTAAACGTTCGCCAGCACCCCATCTGGGTACGGTCAGGCCGACGCGGGTAGATGGGGCTCTTGCCCGACGGCCTGATCGGGTTCTGTGCTTACCTGCACCAGGCTAAAGTACTGGTGAATGTTGACAACACATCGATTCGGACAAATCTTGGCCCGCTTAGTGAACGGTTCACCAAGTCTTGATTGCAGAGGAAAGCTTGCGCAAATATAATGAGTTAAAAATCGATATATTTCAAGTAATCAATGCACTGAAGTTTCGCGCCCTTCACCAATTAAACGGCGTCCGGGTCAGATGAACCTCAACTACTTCCCCAGCCACGAGGTCCCTCTGCTCCGTGCCGACAACTACGAAGCAGTCGGAATGTTCGCGTCTGCCGGCCATCCGAACCGAGCAAACTTCATCCTTACGGCTCAGCATCCCTTCTTTGATCGTTACCATGCTGGACCGCGCCCCCGGCACGTCGTGCTCCAGAACCGCTTTGCAGGACAGAGGAAACTGTCGATCCAACCCCTGCATCCGAAACAGGGCGGGCGCAACCAGTTCATACAGAAGGATACGCACCGCATGAGGCGGACCCGGCAGCCCGAAATAGAGGGTGTTGTCCAGAAGCCCGAACATCGTCGACTTGCCCGGGCTCATTGACAACGCGTTATACAACACCTTACCTCCCTCGCGTTGAAACGCTTCTTCCACCAAATCGTATTTGCCGGGTCCCATGCCGCCGGTGCTGACCACCGCCTGATAGCCGCCGGCGGCGAGCCGTCGAAACGCTTTAGTCACTTCTTGCCTGGTATCCGGAATTATGCCGAAATCGTCGATCTCAGCACCAAAGTCTGCGAGTAAGCCGCCAAGGAGATACCGGTTTGCCGACACTTTCAAACCAGGTCTGAGTTCCTTGGGCGTGGCAACGAGTTCGCTGCCGGTGCAAAAAAAGGCGACCCTTGGTTTTTTCCAGACCTCGACCCGGCTGCAACCGGTGGTCGCCAGAAGGGAGATTTCTTCCGGTCGCAGCACGACCTGAGCGCCAACAATCTCTTCGCCTTCGCCGATCTCGCTGCCTCGCCCCTGAATGAACGTTGGCGGGCCTGCCAAACAGGACTCGGGAACGCTCACCACTCCCGAACGTACATGGCAGATTTCCTGCGGAATTACCCGGAGACTGCCGACCGGGGTCCGAGCACCTGTCATAATCCGATAGGCGGAACCCGATGTCAGCTCAGGCTCATCGAGACAGCCGGCAAAGATCTCCCCTTCGATCCGATAGGTTCGGTTTCCCCCCTCGCTCTCGCCACCAGCGGCGATCGCGTAGCCGTCTCGCAGGGACTGGGTATACTGTGGCTGTGGAACCTCGGCGCGCATCCCCCCGGCCGCGACCCGGCGGCATGCCTGCTCCAACTTCACCGTTTCCCTGCTCTTCGCCGTGGCGTGTCGGCAGATCATGTCCCGTGCTTCATGGTATGAAATATTGTGTACCACTCGTACTCACTTCCTCTCTATTTAGTTTCCATCCGAAAACTTGGGATTTGGTTCGAGATCGAGGCATTCGTAAATTTTTACCACAGGCATATAGTTGATATTCCGAGGATAAAAATTTGCGAATAACGAAGATATCGGGCCAAATAACAGTTTTCGGACGGGAACTATTTATAAGTTCATTTGCTAGGAGCCTGTCGGATTATGCCCTCTTCCCCACATCCTTGTTAAACTCGAAAAAAATTATCCTCAGGTAAGCGAACGGAGTGAGACTCCGAAATATTAAGCATATGCCTCTGGTGATTTTTTCGAGTTTGCCGCGATCCGAGAAAAATGCCTAGAATCCAATAGACTCCTGGCACGTTTTGCGCCTCCGCCTCCCCCCCTCAAAGCTGGCGACGCTTCTTTGTGCGCTAAGTATACCCGAGATAGCAATTCCCGCTAACAGGAACTTTCCTATGAAAAGATCGCTTGGCACGCCTCCCCATACGCGGTACATAACACAAGAGATCGGTACGGTGCCGCATTGTTGCCGCCCCGGCAGCCGAGGTCCCAAAACCAGGCCAACCTCTGGGTAACAACACAAGAAATCGCATGGACATCTACTCGAATTTTGCCGAGCTGGCGGCTTGCGAAGACGAAGGCATAGATTATGAAATCCTCTGGCGACAAACCGACTCCCCGATTGCCATCCTCGCACCCCACGGTGGCAATATTGAACCGGGAACCCTTGAAATTGCCGACGCCCTGGCAGGAACCGATTTCACATTCTACGCCTTCAAGGCAAAAAAAGAGGCGGAAAACCGAAAACTCCACATCGGCAGCGACAGATACGACGAACCCCGGGCGCTGCGCACTCTGGCAAATACCGTGGTGGCCATCGCCATCCACGGTTGTCATCACCAGGAGCAGAGGGTCTTTATCGGCGGTAGAAACCATCCCCTCAAAGAGGCAATCCTCCAGGCGCTTCAGGCCGCCGGTTTTACAGCCGCTATCAGCGATATTCCCGGCTTGCGCGGCATAGGCCCAAACAATCTCTGTAATCGCTGCGGAAGCGGCCAGGGGGTGCAGCTGGAAATTTCACGCGGACTGCGAAATAGACTGCTCCAGTCATCGCCAAACGGCGATCACACTACAAGGAATGCGGATTTCTGCTCCTTTGTCGGCGCCGTACGTCGTGCTCTCCGCTCATTTCGATAAAACGCCCGCTTCCCCCCGTCGTGGCGCTTGTAGCCAACGCCCAGCGGGGAGAGCACAGCCATTATCAGAAAAAGTGATCCTGGTGGCCGTCTTTCAGCACACCCAACTTCTGAAAATCGCCAGACTTTCCCTGGTCGTGACCATCGCCGCCATTCCGGTGGCCCTGCCGACGGCGCTTTCCGTCACCACACCCCGAGTGGAATACAACCGACATTAACGGAAATCAGAGAACATATGATGCCACTGATCAACACCTTCAGCCAGTTCAGTAGGCACCAATATGGAGAGCCGGTGGGCAAGATCCCCATCGATCTTGGCATTGCCTGCCCCAACCGCGCATTCGGAGGCTGCATCTATTGCCGACCGGCAAGCTTCACCCCGGCCTATCTGCGTGCGGACGACGACATCGGAGCGCAGGTGACAAAGGGTAAGAAGCGATTTCTGCAAGGTAGATTCAAAAAGTATTATGCCTACTTCCAACAGGAAACCTGCACTGCGGCACCGCTCGATTCGCTTCTTGCCATTTGCCGTTTCCTCTTTCGGGATCCCGACTGTATCGGTCTTATCCTCTCTACACGGCCGGATGCCGTCCCCGATGCCCTGCTGACGCCGCTTGCGGATTTGATCGCCTCGGCAAATCGGGAATGCCTTTTCGAGCTGGGGCTGCAGAGCATCCATGCACGCAGTCTGCGTCTTTTAAACCGCAACCACACCATGGCCGATTTCACCAGCGCGGTTACACGCATTACAGCAGCCGGACCATTCTCCGTCGGCGCCCATCTCATCTTTGGCATTCCCGACGAAAGCCAAGCGGATATGCTCGACTCCCTGGTCACAGTCTGCGGTCTCGGGATCCAAGCGCTGAAACTCCACCACCTCCAAGTCGTAAGGGACACGCCTCTTGCCGCTATGCACGCCAGAGACCAGGTGGTTCTCTTTACGCTGAACGGGTACATGCGCTTTCTGCTGCGCGCTCTGCCACTCATTCCAGCCAAGGTCGTCATCCATCGGCTCTGGGCCACATGCCATCCCGAGCTGCTTATCGCCCCCCGCTGGAACATTCTCGCCACCCAGCTAAGCCGCACATTGAGAGAACAGATGGAAAAGGCCCACATCCATCAAGGGCAAGCATGGCCCGATGCCTGAACCGAGATCTTTTTCTCTTCACCCCTGCAGCATATCAGGATTCCGACAAAAAATCTTGCCGATACCCCTGCGATAGGTGTACACATACAGAGGAAAATGCACGTCATGCATGGACGGCACGTTCTCCCCAGGTCTGCCGACACCATTTGAGGAAAATCCAACGGTTTACCCGTTTTGAAATTCCTCTAATGCAGCAATTTTCAGCCCCAAAAGAGGAGATGAATGATGTTGAGGCAAATTCGCAGAGGATTTGTAGTGTTCGTGATGTTGCAGTTTTTAACTGTCTCGGGCCTGCTGCCGGCAGCCAGGGCCGCCATGGTCCCGACCAGCAGCCTGCTCAGCTCGCAGCAAACCGACCAGACCCGTGCACGACTGCAGGCCATGGTGGCCCGTGACGACGTGCGGGCTAAACTGGTCCAGATGGGCGTAGACCCAAACCTGGTCGACAAACGGGTCGCCGAACTCACCCCGGCCGAGCTGCACCAACTCCAGGGCAAGATGAATAAACTGCCGGCAGGTGGAGACGGTGTGCTGGCGGTTCTCGGTGTCGTTTTTCTGGTACTGATCATTCTGGAACTGGTTGGCGTAACGCATGTATTCAGCAGATTCTAAATGACGTTTCGCCGCTGTCCGGGTCTGCTCGCCGCCCTGCTCTATTGGCTGCTCGCCGGTTGCGCCCTGCACCACACGCTGCCGCCGGGTTCACTGCCGACCAGTGATATCGAGCTGACCCGGACCCCTTTCTACCCGCAAAAGATCCACCAGTGCGGCCCCGCCGCACTGGCGGCGGCACTCGGCGCAGCGGGTGTCACGGTGCGGCCGGAAAACCTGGCTCCGGAAATCTATCTCCCGGGCCGACATGGCAGCCTGCAGCTTGAACTGATCGCCGCCATCCGCGGCAATCATCGCATCCCCTACCGCATCGATCCCATCATCAGCGCCATTACTGCCGAATTGCAGGCCAGGCGTCCCGTGCTGGTTCTGCAGAATCTCGGGCTGAAAAGCCTGCCGGTCTACCATTACGCGCTGATCATCGGCATCCAGAGCGCAGGCAGAATCGTGCTCCGCTCAGGGACGACCAGAAGGCTGGTCATGGATATCGACGACTTTCTGGACACCTGGCAACGCGCCGATCGCTGGGGCCTCGTCATCCTGCGCCCGGGCGAGTTGCCCGCGGATCTCGACCCCGAGCGATACCTGCAAACCGTTGCCGCAATCGAAATCACCGGCAACGCCCGGCTGGCCGAAACGGGGTACCGCGCCCTCTTGCGCCGTTTCCCACACCAGTCCGCCGCTCTTTTCGGCCTGGCCAACACCCTGTACAGCCAGCAGCGATTCCACGAGGCCATACCCACCTATCGCCAGCTACTGACCCTGCATCCCACCATGGGGGAAGCGGCAAACAATCTGGCAGAGACCTATGCTGCCCTGCACTGTTATCACAAGGCGCTCACCGTGCTCGACCGTTTGGTCGCCGCAAGCGAATCATCCGCGGCGCTGCCCGGCTTTGTTACCGCAACACGAAGAGAAATCAGAGAAAAGATGGAGAAGGCTCGACGGCTTTCGCCAGAGCCCGCTGCAAAGGACAGTCGGCAGCAATGCGCTCACCTGTTCGATAGCGCACCAGCAGTTCCAGGGACACGCCGGCCAGTTGGCGTCGGACCTCGCGACGCCGGCCCTTGACCCGAGCGATCGTCATTCTGTCGTAGTTCGTGGTCTGATGACGGAGCCAGGCGATTACCGCCGACCGCACCCGCTCGTTCAGTCCGATCCTCTCGGTTCGGGCCACGGTTCCGGAACCGACAGGCGTGGCGAGATCGGTCACCAATCGGGCGAGCCGGACAGCCGTATCGTGATGGTCGGGATGAAAATCGAGGAAGGCAAGAGTCGCCTGGTAGAATTCCCCCACGTATTGCTGCTGACGTTGCTCGCGCCGGAGCCGGTCGGATTCCAGACGCCGTGCATGCTCCGGGCTGGCGCGCCGCGCCTCCAGCTCCCGCCGGGCGGCGGCGATATCCGCCGCGTTCGCCCAGATCCCCTTGGAAATGGTCCGCCGTCCCCGCCGCACCTGCACCTGCCAACAGACTCCTCGCTTTTTAACCTCCCGGGTGAGTGGGCCGTCCCCCGCAGGAAGAAATGTCCAGTTTTCGGGCGGAGTTAGAACCTCCCCGTTTTCTCCCTTGACCGTCGTCGCAGTGGGTCCAGGTTTGACAAGACGATGTGTTACTGACATAAAGTTAGCGATGAGTCAGCGCCAGCTTAATCGCCAGCGCCGCAAAAACCGAACCCGCCAGCCGGTTCAGTATTTTCCCGGCCCTGGCCGAGCCGGCCAGCCACTCGCCGAAAGTGCCGGCCAAAAAGCTCACCGAGCCGAAGACCAACACTGTGGCCGCAATGAAGATCCCACCCAGAATCAGCATCTGAGGGATGATGGGCCCGTTGGTGGGGCTCGCGAACTGCGGGAGAAAAGCGAGAAAGAAGATGGACACCTTGGGATTGGTGACGTTCATGATGACCCCGCGCCGGTAGAGGCTTCCGTAACCGAGCCGCCCCACCGCGCGGTTTCCGGCACTCTCCCCGCCGGAGCGGAAGGCCTGAAAGGCGAGGTAGAGCAGGTAGGCGGCGCCGATATATTTCAGCGCCGCAAACGCCATCGCGGAGCGCGCGAATACCGCCGCCACTCCCAGGCTGACGGCGGTGGTATGCACCATGATGCCGGTGCAGAGTCCGGAGGTCACCGCCAGCCCGGCCTGCCTGCCGTGCTGGGCCGACTGGGCCAGAACAAAGAGGTTGTCCGGCCCCGGAGCAAGCGCCAGCAGCAGGGAGGTACTGAAAAACAGCAACAGGGTGTCAAATGGCAGCATACGCGTTCCCGAGTATATTACCCGATGAGACTGCGAATCTTGGCCTTGATGTCCTCAGCGCCGAGCCCCTGGTGGGGGATCTGTTCGCTGAGACCGCCCTGGCCGATTTTATGGCTGCCCATGGACCCGTATTTCGGGGTGAATCCGCGCTCGAGCAGCCAGCTGCCGTAGCGACAGCCAAGGCCGGTCTTGGCGTTTTGGCTCTCCACCACCAACACGAACGGCGCCTTTCCGGCTTTTGCCATCATCTCCTCGTCGACCACGTTCAGGGTGGGCTTGTTGATAAGTCCTACATCGATCCCTTCCGCCTTGAGCTGCATCACCACGTCGAGGGAGCGATAGAGCATCTCCCCGAAACTGACGATGTAACCGGCGCTGCCCTCGCGCAGGAGTTCGTCCTTACCGGGCTCGAAGGTATACCCGTCAGCATACATCCGCTCACCGTCTTCATTGAGTACCCAGGGGGTGGCGGAACGGGTGGAGTAAACAAAACGCAGTCCCGGATCGGTGAAGATCCTGTTCAACATCGCTCTGAGTTGCAGGGTGTCGGCCGGAAAGTAGAGGCGGGTTTTATCCCCCTCAGCCAGGCCGTTGTCGGCAAAGAAGTTGTTGACGCCGAAATGGCAGGTATTATCCGCCATATCATCCACCCCGGAGTGGGAAAAATGGGCCAGGACATTGGCCTCGTTGAGCCGGGCCATGGTGATCTCGGAAATCACCATCTCCTGAAAGGCGGCGAAGGTGGCGAAGATCCCCTGACGACCGGGCTCGGAACCAAAACCAGCGGCTACCGAGTAGTTATTGCGCTCCATGATGCCGCCACTCACATACACCTGCGGAAAGTTCTTGCGGATATGGTGCAGGCCGCAGGAGCCCTCGAGGTCCGAGTCGACCACCAGCACTTTTTCGGTGATATCGTCCATGGCGCCGAGGATGTCGCAGACCACCTTGCCAAAGTCGTCCCGCGCCTTGCCGGTCTCGGGGGTGGACCCGAGATAAACGGGCTTTTCTTTTTTCGCCGTGTAGTTTTTCAGAATGTCCACGGCTTCGCCATACCCGCGCGCCTCGAGGTATTCGACCGCCATATTCACCGGGATGACGTCATGGCCCTTGGGCAGTCCCTCGATACCCGGCACACCCGCCGCCATCAGTCGCTTGTTGACCAGGGCGGTCGGGCCTTTTGCGGCGAACGCCCTCTGGATGCGGGTAAAGAGGGCATCGAGGTCCTCACCTTTGCCGATATCCACACTCAAGCCATGCCCGCCCAGCGTCTTGGCGATATCGTAGCCGTCCATGTATTGGGTGGGATGGCCGGCGATGGTCACGTCGTTATCGTCGACCAACACCTTGACATTGAGTCCCCTGGCCACGGCATAGCGCGCCGCTTCGGCATCGTCACCCTCCATCTGCGAGCCGTCGCTGCCGAACATGACCACGATCTTGTCCCGATCCGCCTCGGCCACGCCGTTCACATAGCTCCAGAGGTGTCCGAGCCTGCCCGACGAGAAGAAGACGCCTTCGCCGTCCACCCGCTCCGGATGACCGTAATACCCCATGCCGTATTCCCGATAATGCAGCAGCGACTCGGTCTCGCGATAGCCGTTTAGAACCGCCATCATATACTGGATGGCGACCCGATGGCCCGCCTCGTCGAAATAGACCGGGTGCACCCGATCGCTCCCTTTCATAAAACCGTCGACGATCAGCAATTCCGGGACGATATCATAGGCGCCGCCGGTGTGGCCGCCAAGTCCCTTGGCATTGGCGAAGGCGGTAAAAAAGATCAGGCTGTCGCGAACAATGCGGATATTCTCCACCAGGGTCCGGCGTTGCGCATCGCTCAGCTCGGTCTGGGAGAGGTCGAATTTGAGCGCGGTGTAGCCACTCACATCAATCGGGAATTTCATTGCTTACCTCCAGAGGGTATTGAAATTCGAATAAATTAGGTAGTGTCCTTCCAGAAATGAGATATTTTTTTCTGAATCGAGGCGTACTGGGAAATTTAACCGGAGGCTTATACTGAATATTCCGAGGATTAAATTTCTCAGTGCAACGAAGAGTCAAGGGGGAAATAGCCATTTCTGGATGGAAACTCGGTAGGAATCGGGAAAAAAAGTATTCAGAGCATATCCCGACGGCGGGTGCAAATCCGGCTCGCAGGGCGGTAAAGGACATCGGCATCGCCGGTATGCGACTGCCCTTTATCCGCCTGTGAAGGTACCCACATCGTATCAGAAATGACAACGTCATTTAGAAGCTGCCCGGCGCTCCCAGACGTCTGGAGATTTCCTGGGCGGTGGCGATCACCTTGTTGGTAATCCCCAGCATCTGCTCATAACTGTCAAGGTCGGTCAAGGTCGAGACGCTGAGCGCCGCGCAAACCTTGCCGGTATTGTCGCGGACCGGCGCCGACACGCAGCGGACCATCTTCCAGTTCTCTTCGTCATCGGTCGCCCACCCCCGCTTGCGGACCTCGAGCAGCGTCAATTTGACTTCTTCAGGATCCACCCGGGTATTGGGCGTCAGCTTGACAAACTCAACCTTTTTCAGAATCCGATCGACATCCTTCTCATTCCGCCAGGCCAGCAAGACCTTGCCCATGGCAGTGGAATGGACACCCACCCGCTTGCCGGCCCAGGTGTCGATGGAAATCGAACCGTGGACATTTTCCTTGAGAAGATAGATGACTTCTGACCCATCCAGGATCCCGAGATGGACGGTTCGTTGGGTTTCATTGGAGAGTTGCTTGACGAGCGGACGGGCCTCGGTGGTCAGATCGACCTGAACGGCGGCCTTTGCCCCCAACTCGATGAGACGAAGACCAAGGGTGTACCTCGAACTGTCGCCAACCTCGCGAATATACCCAAGTGATTCGAGAGTGCTGATCGTTTTATAGGTACTGCTCTTGGGGTGGCCCAAGGTCGTATGAATTTCCGTAAAAGAGGCTTCCCCGTGTTGGAGGAGAAACTCCAGAATTTCATTTGCTTTTATAAGTGCCGAAACGGCATAGAATTTTTTTGGCATGACATCACACAATAACATTCACCACAGCGGCCGCGGCCAAGCGTTGCCGCTCGCCGGCGACCACGCCAACAGTTTCAGCTAGGAAACCGACATAGAAAATGCTCAATCTTCCGCGATCTGTCAATATAATTTTGGCCCGGCGCCAACCCCTTCGCACCAAATTCTTGGCGCCACCGCGAACCCTGCCTCCCTGAAAACGGAAATCTGCAATGGTAACGGGGAACTCGACCACAGTCAAAGCAGCAGCTCCTCACTTAAATTCTTCCTTCCTCCACACCATGACAGGCAACGATCTGCCCCGTCTCGAATCTGTTCTGCACCGGAATTTCCCGACGGCACCGCTCATTGGCATGGGGGCAGCGGCCATGGAACACGCAGCCGGTTGGCAGGTTGATCGGGGTCGGCACATCGCCCGTGAGGCGGACGTGATCGAAATCGGTATGACCGAGATGGGGAATGGCCGAGAGCAGCGCCTGGGTGTAGGGATGACGCGGCGTGGTGTAGAGCGTTTCCGTCTCGGCAAACTCGCAGAGCGTGCCGAGATACATCACCGCCACATTGGTGGAGATATGCTCGACCACCGACAGGTCGTGGCTGATAAACATGTAGGTGAGCCCGCGCTCCTCCTGCAAATCCATCATCAAGTTGAGGATCTGGGCCTGGATGGAGACGTCGAGCGCGGCGATGGGCTCGTCCGCCACGATGAATTCCGGGTTCACCGCCAGCGCCCGGGCGATGGAGATCCGCTGTCGCTGACCGCCGGAAAACTCGTGGGGAAACCGGTGCCGCCAGTCCGGATCGACTCCTACCTGCCGCATCACCTCCGCCACCCGGTCGGCGATCTCGGTCGTGGAAAAACCGGGATTATGGAATCGGATCGGTTCTTCGAGGGTCTGGAACACGGTTTTTCTGGGGTTGAGCGAGGAGTACGGGTCCTGGAAGACCATCTGCATTTTGGTGCGATAGGGCTTCATCGCCTTGCGGCTGAGGTTGTCGATCCGCTTTCCGTCATAGAGGATCTCACCGCTGTTGGGATGATAGAGCCGGATAACGCAGCGGGCGAGGGTCGATTTTCCACACCCCGATTCGCCGACCACACTTACCGTCTCCCCTTTTTTTATCTCCAGGCTGACATTGTTAACCGCATGGACCACCGTCTGCTCGCGGGAGATCCTGCCGCCGGTAAAGCGCACCTGCTCGAGCAGTCCGCCGGAAATATCAAAATGTTTCACTACATTGTTCACATGCAACAGCACACTTTTTTCCATACGTACACCCTACTCGACTCGATGGCAGGCCGCGAGGCAACCGGCGTTTTTCTTCAGGAGCCGTGGCTCCTCCACCCTACAGATATCGATGCAACGCCCGCAGCGCTCGTGGAACCGGCAACCGGAAATCTGCTTACGCAAACTCGGCATCACCCCGGGAATCTGATTGAGGCGCCCCCGGCGGGAGACGTTCTGCGGCAGAGCCGCCAACAACCCCTGGGTATAGGGATGCTGCGGGTTTTCGACAATCTGGCTCGCCGCCCCCAGCTCCACGATCCGTCCGGCATACATCACGGCGATCCGTTGCGCCACCTGCGAGACCACCGCCAGATCGTGGGTGATCAGGATCAGCGCCATATTCTCCGATTCGCAAAGACTCAGGAGCAGCTCCATGATATCCGCCTGGATGGTGACATCGAGGGCGGTGGTCGGCTCGTCGGCGATTATCAGCGCCGGCGAGGACAGCAGAGCGATGGCGATGACGATCCGCTGCCGCATGCCGCCGGAGAACTCGTGGGGATACTGCTCGAGGCGCTTTTCCGGCGAGGGAATCGCCACCTTGCGCAGTTTATCGAGCGCGATGGCCTCCGCCTCTTTTTGCGATATCTTCCGGTGCGCTTTCAAGGTTTCCACCATCTGGGTGCCGATGGTGAGCACCGGATTGAGGGTCATCATCGGATCCTGGAAGATCATGCTGATCTTGTTGCCCCGAAGCCGGCGCAGCTCCTCGCCGCTGAGTTTGGTCAAATCCTTGCCCTCGAACAGCACCGATCCCGAGGCGATATACCCCGGTTTGCTGATCAGGTTGATAATGCCGAACCCCGTTATGGATTTACCGGCGCCGGACTCGCCCACCAGTCCCAATCGCTGGCCGCGCCCCAGGTCGAAACTCACCTCGTCGACGGCGGTCAGGATGTCGCCTCGTAGTTTGAAATCGACCTTCAGGTCGCGCACCGATAGCAAATTTGTACTCTCAGACACGACTACTCCTTAGTAAGATGTAATTCTGTTCCCAGGATAACCCGGGAAATCTCCCGCCATGCTTCAGTCTTTATAGAGCTTGGGGTTGAGATAGTCTCTGAGCCAGTCTCCCAGCAGGTTGATGGAGAGGATCAGCAGCACCAGCGCGATGCCGGGAAACAGAGTTATCCACCACGAGCCGCTGAAGATGTAGTCGAAACCCGCCTTGATCAGCGAGCCCAGTGACGGCTGGGTGACCGGCATGCCGAGCCCGATAAAGGACAGGGCCGCCTCGCTCATGATGGCGTTGGCGACCTGCACGGTGGAGATGACCAGCACCGAAGTCATGGTGTTGGGCAGAATATGGCGCCACATGATCCGCCGTGGCGGCAGACCGATGAGCCGCGCCGCCTCCACATATTCCTTCTTCTTCTCCGAGAGCACCGAGGCCCGCACCGTCCGCGCATATTGCGGCCATTCGGCAAACCCGATGATCAGAATGAGAATGGGCACGGCGAACCTCTCGTAAAAGCCCATGCCGAAAATCCCCTGGAACACCGCCCCGAAAAAGATGGCCACCATATAGGTGGAAAAGGAGAGCTGGACATCGGCAATGCGCATCAGCAGGCTATCGATCCGCCCTCCCCGATATCCGGCGATAAGACCTATAACAATCCCCAACAGCGACTGCAGCGCCACCGCTCCCAGGCCGATAGCCACCGACACCCGCATGCCGTAGAGCATGGTGGAGAGCATGTCGCGCCCCTGGGAATCGGTGCCGAGCAGAAAATCCTTGGTACCGCCGTCGAGCCAGACGGGCGGCGTTTCGGAATTCATGATATCGATGGTGGCGGTATCATAGGGGTCGTGCGGGGCGACAATCGGCGCCCCTACGCTCGCCAGTATCAGAACCGCCAGCATCACAAAGCTGACCACCGCCAGGGGGTCGCGAATGAAACTATAGAAAATATACGATCCGCGTAGTGTTTTGAATGCTCCCATTACTTTCTCCCCGCAACCCTGACCACGGGGTTCACCAGCCCGTAGACCAAGTCGACCACAGTATTGACGATGACGAAAATAAGCCCGACGAAGACCAGGTAGGCGACCATCAACGACGTATCGGCCCGCTGAACCGATTCGATGAACATCGACCCCATGCCCTGCCATTGAAAAACGGTTTCGGTGAGGATGGTAAAGGCGATGAGGGTGCCGAGCTGGACGCCGCCGACGGTGATCACCGGCAGCAGGGTATTTTTGAAGGCGTGAACAAAGAGCACCCGGCCGGTTTTCAATCCCTTGGCCCGGGCGAACTTGACATATTCCGTCTCCAGGGTCTCTTTCATCTCGGCCCGGATCAGCCGGATAAAGAGCGGCAGCATAATGGAAGTTAGAGAAATAGAAGGCAGAATCAGGTGCAGCAATCCGTCTTTGGTGAAAAAGCCCGACTGCCAGCCGGGAAAGATCTGCACCAGCTCGCCCCTCCCGTAGGACGGCAGCCAGCCGAGCCCCACGGAAAAGATGTAGATAAGCAGGATCGCGGTTAAAAATACGGGGATGGAGACCCCGATGATGGAAGCCCCCATACAGGTTCGCGATAACCACGAACGGGGATAAACCGCAGCGTAGATACCGATGGGCACCGAGAGCAGAATAACCAGGATAGAGGTGGCGAAGACCAGCTCGAGAGTGGCCGGAGCCTTGCTGAGGATAACCTCGACGGCGGGACGTTTGAAATAGAACGAATTGCCCAGATCCCCATGGGCCGCTTTTTTCAGAAACCGCCACCACTGGGTCACAAAGGGATCGTTGAGACCGAGCTTTTGCCGCAGCGCCGCGCGTTCCGCGGCGGAGACGGAGATACCGGTGATTTGCCGAACCGGATCGCCGACATTGTGCTTGATGGCAAAACCAATGACACTGATGACCAGCATCACAAACACCGCCTGGGCCACCCGGCGAATAAAAAATGCAAACATAGCGTATTAATACCAGGAAGAGATGACTAGACTCCCCATCCGAAAACCTCGCGTCCCAAAGCCGTCGTCGCCTCGGTCGGGACGAACCTGCCCGGAAATGCGCGGCGGACGCCTCGTTTTCGGATAGACACCGGCCCCGCGAGCCCCCCCACATAAGGGGGTCTCGACGGGGCGCATTCTCGAGAAGTCTCCCGAGCCGCTTATTTCATGATGAGGTCACCGAAATAAGGGAAGTTCATGGTATTAATGATTTTATCAACATTCTCCAGCTTCTTGTCGCCCGCCCAGGAGAGCATCTGCCAGTGCAGCGGCACAAAAGCGGCCTCTTTGTAGAGGGTTTTCTCGACACCCTGCAGCAGCTCGGCCCGCTTGGCGAGATCGGTTTCGGTCTGGGCGGCAAGCGTCATCTTGTCCACCTCGGCGTTGCAGTAGTTGCCGCTGTTATACTGACCGTAACCGGTCTCTTTGTTGGGGCACATATAGAGGAACTCGAAGAAGTTGGCGCTGTCCTCGGTGTCGGCGTGCCAGCCGATCATCTGGATATCGGCGACCTGGGCGTCGAACTGATCCCAGTACTGCGCCTTGGGCATGGTTTTGAGCTCGACCTTGATACCGATCTTGGAGAGCATGGCCACCACCGCTTCGGCGATTTTGGCATCGTTGACGTAACGGTTGTTGGGGGCGATCATCGAGACGGTAAAGCCTTTGGCGTAACCGGCGTCCTTCATCAGCTCGCGAGCTTTCTCGAGGTCGTAGCGCGGGGTGAGCGACGGCACATAGCCGGCGTAGCCTTTAGGCGAATTCTGACCGGCGGCGGTGGCCCGGCCTTTCATGATTTTTTTGACGATACCCACGTTGTTGACCGCGTAGACGATGGCCTGGCGCACGCGTGCATCCTGAAATTCCTTGCGGCGCTTCTCATTGAGCTGGAAGGTGATGATCCGGGTGCCCGGCATGGTGATCAGCTGCAGGTTGCCCTTTCTCTCGATCCGCTCAAAATCCTGGGGCGGAACCGGCATGATGAAATCGACATCCCCTGAAAGCAGGGCCGCCACCCTGGTGGCATCCTCACTGATGGGGGTGAGAACGATCTCATCGACGTTACCGGTATTCTTGTCCCAATAATCCTTGGTCTGTTTGAAGACCCACTTCTGGCCCGGTTCGTATTCGGCAACCCGGTACTTGCCGGTGCCGGACTCA
Organism: uncultured delta proteobacterium; assembly: GCA_963745265.1. GTDB lineage: Bacteria > Desulfobacterota > Desulfobulbia > Desulfobulbales > Desulfocapsaceae > Desulfopila. The sequence goes on along the minus strand of CAVUXQ010000018.1, from coordinate 401,780 downwards.
TGCTCGTTGGCAAAAGAATAGGCGGTCTTGATAATTGCGTCCTTGGGCTGCCCCTTGTCATCGGTGCCGCTGTAGAACATGGAGTCCATCGGGAAAATATAGGTGCACATATTCAGGGTCAAACCATAGGGGCGGGTGGTCTTGATATCGACCGTATAGTCGTCGACCGCCACGGGTTTGGCGAACGGCTCGAAAAGCGCCTTGAAGTCCTGGCTCTTTTTGAGTCGTTCCACGGTCCAGACCACGTCCTTGGCGGTAAAGGGGTTGCCGCTATGAAATTTTACCCCGTGACGCAGATGCATACGCAGGGTCAGGGGATCGATCCGTTCCCAGCTGGTGGCCAGCCGCGGCTCGAATTTCATATCCTTGGTCCAGCGGACCAGCGGATCGAAGACAAGATGCGAATACTGCAGCATGCCGGCTGAAAGCTGGACTTCCGGATCGAGCGACACCGGATCGGCGTCCATGGCCAGCCGCAGGGTCTTGGCGTGGGCCGTCAGCGCCATCATGGACAGCAGCGACACACCGCAAAACAGCGCCAGCAGTTTTCCTTTTTTCCTCATTGTTCCTCTCCTCTTGTAGTGTTACTGGTGAGCGGAGCCGTCCGCCGGCCCCCCCGTCCATAGAGTATAGCCTTCTTCCCATTGCTACACTCTATTTTACGTCAAAGTCAAGCGCAACACCCCACTACAGCCCGCCGCTGCCGGCAAAATCTTGCCGTGACGGGGAGTTACGTTTAAATATTTGCCTCACGCGACAGACCGACAAGTTGCTCGAGGCAAACCGCAACCGATGCACTCGAGTCCGCCTCGGCACACCGGTCAAATTGTGCTCACTTCAAGTTCGGCACGCAATTGCCGATTTTTCGAAATCTTCTTCCTCTGGCCTTTAATTATACGGATTTAGCAAAACGTGTCACTATTTTTGTGCCAAACCGCAGGCCTCTTCGAGACCCCTCCGATTGCCACGCCACCATAGCGAAACGATATCGGAGGGTTCCCGCTTGCAAAATATTTCTCAGTCCTGCTCCCGCTCCTGGGGCAAGATCAGGTTGAGCACCAGACCGAGAATGCCGGCCAGCCCGATCTTCTCGATGACGAAGCCGCCGGCAGCGAACTTCATGCCGCCGATGCCGCAGACCAGTACCACCGCAACGATGATCAGGTTGCGGGGAGTGGTGAGATCTCTGCCGGAGCGCACCAGGGTATTGATGCCCACCACGGTGATCATACCAAAGAGCAGAATCATGATGCCACCCATCACCGGCACGGGGATTGTGGTGAGCAGCGCCCCGATCTTGCCGACAAAGGAGAGCAGAATAGCGACTATGGCAGCCCAGGTCATAATGGCCGGATTGAAGGCCTTGGTAAGCGCCACCGCCCCGCTCACTTCGGAATAGGTGGTATTGGGCGGACCGCCCAGAAGAGAGGCAACGGAAGTGGCGATGCCGTCGCCGAGCAACGTATTGTGAATTCCCGGATCCTGCACGTAATCTTTGCCCGAGATCGAGCCGATGGCCAGGATATCACCGAAGTGCTCGATGGCCGGGGCGATCGCCACCGGCATAATGAACAGCACCGCCTGCCAATTCCACTGCGGCAGTACGAAATGGGGAATAGCAAGCCAGGGCCTGGCCGCCACCGACTTCAGCGAGATGAGCACCGGCGCCGTGTAGTTGTGCAGGGTTCCGGGATTAAAGGCGGCATGTACCGAGGCGCTGAAGCCGCTTATATCCAGAACGATGGCAGTGAGATAACCGACAAAGATACCACAGAGAATCGGCAGCAGCCTCAGCCAGCCGCGGCCGAGCAGCGAGACCAGGGCGGTGGTTGTCAAAGCTACAGCCGCCAGGATCATCGCCGTATCCTTGGGCACCAGCCAGGCGGAGCCGTCGCCGGCCCTGCCCATGGCCATGTTGACCGCCACCGGGGCCAGAACCAGGCCGATCACCATGATCACCGGGCCGGTAACGATCGGCGGCAGCAGCCTATGCAAGATTCCGGGGCCGAAATAGCGGATAAGACAGCTGAGCACCACATAAAACAGACCGGCAGCGGAAAGTCCGCACAGCGTACCGGGAATGCCCCAGGTCTGCACGCCATAGATAATCGGCGCGATAAAAGCAAAGGAGGAGGCCAAAAAGACCGGCACCTTGCCGCGGGTGATGACCTGAAAGATCAGGGTGCCGAGTCCGGCGGTGAAGAGAGCGACGTTGGAATCGAGCCCGGTCAGAATCGGCACCAGCACCAGGGCGCCGAAGGCGACAAAGAGCATCTGCGCTCCGAGCAGACTATCGCGAAACCGAAAATGATAGTCCGTCTTATGCATTATGTCGGACATGAAACTTAACCTCCTTAACTTATTCTTGTATTGTTAACATGTAACTTTATAAACCGAGTCATGGCCGTGAGGTGGCGCATGTCCGCCCCTATTCAGCCGGAGAAATCACTCCGCACACCGGGCAAAAAAAAAGTCATTACAGAAGCTGTAATGACTTTTTTCGGCTACTTGGTGCCGAAGATCTTATCTCCGGCATCCCCGAGGCCCGGTAGGATGTATCCCACGTCGTTGAGCCGCTCGTCGATGGCGGCCACATAGATATCGACGTCGGGGTGCGCTTTGGTGATCCGCGCCAGCCCCTCCGGCGCCGCCACCAGGAAAAGCCCCTTGATTTTAGTGCAGCCCGATTTCTTCAAGGTCTCGATGGTGGCCATGAGGGTGCCGCCGGTCGCCAGCATGGGATCGAGGATCAGGGCGGTGCGATCCTCCATGTTGCCGGCGGTCTTGACATAGTATTCGACCGGTTCCAGCGTCTCTTCGTTGCGGTAGTAGCCGACCACGCTCACCTTGGCAGAGGGAATGAGGTCGATCACCCCGTTCATCATGCCAAGACCAGCTCGGAGAATGGGCACGATGGTGATTTTCTTCCCCTTGATCTCCTCCACCTCGACCGGGCCGGCCCACCCTTGGATGGTCTTTTTCCTGGTCGGCAGGTCTTTTGAGGCCTCATAGGTGAGCAACCGCGCCACCTCGGAAGCGAGGTCTCGGAAATCCTTGGTGGAAATGTCATGCTGACGCATCAACCCCAGCTTGTGCCTGATGAGCGGATGATTCTCTACATGTACGGCCATGGCTGTCCCTCCTGTTGGTGGCTTATAGGATGCTCCAAGGGCAGATCTATGTGGTGCTGCAGCACCGATAGTGCGGTATCGCACTTCCCTGACTTTTACCTCCCCCTGGCTTGGGTAACCGTTCACCAGGTCATCCAGTCGCTGACTTGGCGCCCCGATTCGGTCCGCGACACCAAATAGAGGAATTACCGAAAAAATGCAAGATCTTTTTGCGTAATACGATTCTTCCCGTACCCTCACGCAAGCGGCCGCGGCCGCCCCAGACGAGTATGCGGCAACAGTTCCACGGCAATGATGCCTGAAAAGATCAGAGCGGCCCCCGCAAGCTGCAAAAACGTCAGCCGCTCCCCCAGCAGCACGACTCCGGAGAGGGCTGAAAAAATGGTCTCGGTACTAAGTATAATGGCAGCGTCGGCCGCCTGGGTATAGCGCTGACCGACGACCTGCAAAGTGAAAGCCATGCCCACGGAGAAAAAGCCGACATAGAGAATGCCAAAGAGTGCGCCGTGAAAATCGACAAATCCCGGCTGCTCGACCACCGCTCCAAGCAGCAGGCCGAGGATACCGCAAACAACGAATTGAAAAGTGGCAACCACCAGCGGCGCCCTGGTCCGGGAAGCGATAAAACCTACCAGAAGAACGTGCGCCGCCCAGAACACCGTACTGGCGATTACCCAGTAATCCCCCATGTGCAGGTCGAGCCGGGCAGCCCCATTCATTATATATGTACCGATAAAACAGCCGATCGAAGCGGGCCATACCGACCAGTGCACCCGTCGCCGGAGAAGAAACAGCCCAAGCAAAGGCACCATGGGGACATAGAGTGAAGTGAGAAAACCGGCATTGACCACCGAAGTATGGAGGATGCCGTACTGTTGCAGGGCGGCCGCGGTAAAAAGCACCGCGCCGGTGAGCAGGAGAAAACCAACATCCGAGCCTGTAAACCGCCGCTCGCCGCCATGGACCCTTCGAAACTGGCGAAGGGCAAAGGGCAGCACCACCAAGGCCCCGACCAGAAACCGGGCGCCGGTGAAACTGATGGTACCGAGCGTTCCGGTGCCGACCCGTTGGGCGACAAAAGCGCTGCCCCAGATCAGGGCAGCCAGCAAGAGCACTAAATTTGCCTGTAATCGGCTCATGTCTTCCCTCAATTCATTACTGTCCAGTCGAAACCGGGATTTCGCACCACGGGATATACCCCAGGCACGACGAGCTGAATATTCGCGGTCGGCAGTATACAGTGGAAAATTGAATTTACAAGACGACTGACCTCGATGGTTTTCGATTCAGGTGGCAACCCGCCGTGTTCATTTGCCCCAGCTTCAGCTTTCATTTGAAATGAAAATTGACATTAACTGACAAGAACAGCATAATACACTCAAAACACGATCCATTTTGGCGAAGCCGTTCACAAAAACCTTCACCAGCCCCACCGCGGCATGACCGACCAAATTCCTTCGGCTACATGCCGACACCCAGGCAGGAAGCACGCATGGAACATCTTTCAACACGACAGAACAAGATCCTGACCCTGGCCCGGGAACACGGGCGCGTCGACGTCGAGGAACTCTCCCAGTCGTTCAATGTCTCCCCCCAGACCATCCGCAAGGATCTCAATGACCTCTGTGAAAAACAGTTGCTGCAGCGCATCCATGGCGGGGCAATCGTCGGCTCCGGGATTGAAAACGTCACCTACGAAGCGCGCCGTTTGCTGGCGCCTGATGCCAAACGCGCCATCGGCATCCGGGCTGCCCGGCTGATCCCGGACAACAGTTCCATGCTCATCAACATCGGCACCACCACCGAGCAGGTGGCCCATGCCCTCAAAGACCACCGCGGCCTGCTGGTCATCACCAACAATGTCAACGCGGTGCATATAATGAAAAACTTCGTGGGCATCGAGTTGATCATCGCCGGCGGCCTGGTGCGCCGCTCGGATGGCGGCATCGTCGGGGTGGCCGCCGTCGACTTCATCAATCAGTTCAAGGTGGACTACGCGGTCATCGGTGTCTCCGCCATCGACGAGGACGGTTCGCTGCTCGACTACGATTTCCGCGAAGTACGGGTGGCCCAGGCGATCATCGCCAACGCCCGGCACGTCATCCTGGTGGCCGACCTGATGAAACTCGAGCGCAGCGCACCGGTGCGCATCGGCCACATCTCCCAGATCAACACTGTTGTCACCGATGGCGAGCTGCCCCAGAAGCTGCGACAGGCCTGCCGGGACCATGGGGTTGAAGTCGTCATTGCCAGAGCCGAAAAATGAAAACTTCACCAATTCACTTCATGCGCGTGCCCACCTAATGGACATCTCACTGTTTTTACAATGATATTTACACATGAATACAAAAATGCAACTCTTTTATACTCGAGATGGAATTTTCGCTTGAACTGATATTATATTTCGATTAAATGTAAATTATCTTGATAAACGAAACCATGTTTATCAAAAATCGAAACTTTCACTGTTTTAGAAACCCGGTTCCCAGAGAGTAGTTCACTTCCAGCAGGGAGACGCAGCTATGGAGGTTCCATTTTTCGACCTGGCCATCATCGGCGGCGGCGTGAATGGCTGCGGCATCGCCCGTGACGCCGCCGGTCGCGGCCTCTCGGTCTTTCTCTGCGAACAGAACGACCTGGCCAGCGGCACTTCCTCGGCCTCCACCAAGCTCATCCACGGGGGTCTGCGTTACCTCGAATACTATCAATTCCGCCTGGTTCGCGAGGCCCTGACGGAACGCGAGGTCTTACTGCGCGCCGCCCCGCACATCATCCGGCCGCTCAGATTTATCCTTCCCCACCACCGAGGCCTGCGGCCCGCCTGGCTGATCCGCCTGGGGCTGTTTCTTTACGACCATCTCGGCGGCCGCCGGCTGCTGCCCGGCACCAGCGGTGTCGACCTCGCACAAGATGAGACCGGCTCCGTTCTAAAAGGCGACTATCGCCGGGGTTTCGAATATTCCGACTGCCAGGTCATGGACAGCCGGCTGGTGGTTCTGAACGCCATGGATGCGGCCGCAAGAGGCGCCGATATCCGCCCCCGCACCAGGTGCCTTTCGGCCGAAAGAGATGGACAGAAATGGAAGCTGAACTTGACCGACAACAGCACAGGCGAAACCTCTACGGTGCAATCCGGGGCACTGGTCAACGCCAGCGGGCCCTGGCTCGATCGCACCCTGGCCCATATCGACCATCACGCAAGCAGAGAACACGTGCGGATGGTCAAGGGCAGCCACCTCATCGTCAAAAAACTCTTCAACCACCCCAAAGCCTATATCTTCCAGAATCCTGATGGTCGAATCATTTTCGCCATTCCCTGGGAGGAGGATTTCACCTTGATCGGCACCACCGACCTGGATTTCAACGGCGATCCCGGCACGGTGGCGATCAGCAAGGAAGAAACCGAATACCTCTGCCGGGCCGTCGACGACTATTTCACCACCCCCATCACCCCCGCCGATGTGGTCGACAGTTTTTCCGGCATCCGCCCCTTGTTCGACGACGGCAAGAGCCGCGCCCAGGCTGCCACCAGGGATTATGTCATCACGCTTGACGGCACCGGCGAATCCGCGCCGCTGCTCTGCATCTACGGGGGCAAAATCACCACCTACCGGAAACTGGCGGAGTCGGTGCTCGAAAAACTTGCCCCGTTCCTGCCACCGATGAGCCCATCCTGGACCGCCGGCGCCCACCTGCCCGGAGGCGATTTCGCGCCAGGCGCGGTGGAAAGCGAAATCGCCCGCCTGCGCACCGCCTGTCCCCCGCTGGATCAGCCGCACGCCCGAAGACTGATCCGCACCTACGGCACCATGGCCTTTGAGATGACCCGCGAGATCGCAAGCCGGGAAGATTTCGGCCCTCATTTCGGCGGCGACCTCTATGGTTTTGAGGTGGAATACCTGATCACCAGCGAGTGGGCTCGGACCGCCGAGGATGTCCTCCGGCGCCGGACCCACCTGGGGCTCGTTCTCGGCCCGGAGGAAGCAGAGCGTCTGCAAACCTGGATGGAGACTCGGATGCAATAGCACAAAAAGTGGAGCAATCGTTCACCGAATCGGCCAAATGCTGGCCAAACCAATGAGCTGTAGGCGTGCTCCAGCGCCCCAGCTTGGTGCTAGCAGGCCGTCGGGCTGGCTATAAGCCTAACCTCTGCACGACTGCCTGATCGTGCCAAGATGGAGTACTCGAAGACGCTTACAAAGGAGACACCATGCAGTTGGAGCTACACAACATCTGCAAAAAAGTCAGAGGCGAATATCACCTGCGCGACATCTCCCTGACCCTGCAGGCGGGAACCCTCAACATCCTGCTCGGACCGACGCTTGCCGGCAAGACCTCGCTGATGCGGATGATGGCGGGGCTCGACAAACCGAGCTCCGGCAAATCCTGGTCGACGGTAGCGACGTGACCGAAGTCCCGGTACAGAAACGCAATGTGGCGATGGTCTACCAGCAGTTCATCAATTACCCGAACCTGACGGTTTATGAAAATATCGCCTCGCCGCTGCGGATCGCCAAGACGTCAAGATCCGAGGTCGAAAGGCGGGTGGGCGAAATCGCCGCGCTGCTCAAACTTGGCAACATGTTGGACAGCACACCCCAGGAGCTCTCCGGCGGCCAGCAGCAGCGCACCGCCCTGGCCCGGGCCCTGGCCAAGGGTGCCGAGCTGGTGCTGCTCGACGAGCCGCTGGCCAACCTCGACTACAAACTCAGAGAAGAGCTGCGGGAAGAGTTTCCCAAGATCTTTGCCGCCACCGGCTCCATCTTCGTCTACGCCACCACCGAACCTTCCGAGGCTCTGCTGCTGGGCGGCAATACCGCCGCCCTCCATGAAGGAAGGGTGACCCAGTTCGGCCCCACCGTCGAGGTCTTCTCGCCGGCCACAGAACCTGATCTCCGCCCAGACCTTTTCCGACCCGCCGCTCAACATGCTGCCGGTGACCAAACTCAACAACAAGATGCTGTTCAAGAGCCATGTGGAGATCCCGCTGCTCGGCAGTCTCCCGCAGTCTGCCGGACGACGACTACACCATCGCCTTCCGGCCCAACCATCTCTCCTGCAAGCCGCTCACCGGACGATCGGGGTCAAAGCCAGGGTCGCCGTCACCGAAATCACCGGCTCGGAAAGCTATATCCATGTCGATGTGCCGGCAGCGCTGGGTGGTGCTCGCCCACGGCATTCATCATTTCGATATCGACGAGACCATAGAGGTCTTCCTGGATCCCGCCAATTTTATGTTTTCGACAAAACGACCGGATGGTGGTGACACCGGAAGCAGCTTGCGAAGCCTGAGAGGAGAACGATCATGGCCAATATCACCCTGGGGGAAATCGCCCACTCCTACACCGGCGATTCGGACAATCCCGACGATTTCGCCCTGAAACGGCTCGACCTCACCTGGCGGGACGGCGGCGCCTATGCCCTGCTCGGCCCTTCCGGCTGCGGCAAGACCACCCTGCTCAACATCATCTCCGGTCTGCTGGTCCCCACCCGCGGCGCAGGTGCTTTTCGACGACGAGGACGTCACCCACCTTCCCACCGAGAAGCGCAATATCGCCCAGATTTTCCAGTTTCCGGTAATTTACGACACCATGACGGTTTTCGAGAACCTGGCCTTCCCCCTGAAAAACAGGGGCCGAACCCGAAAGGAGATCGAACCCGGGTCATCGAACTCGCCGAGATGCTCGGCCTGGAAAATGACCTGCACCCCAAGGCCCAGCACCTGACCGCCGACGCCAAACAGAAAATCTCCCTCGGCCGCGGCCTGATCCGCAAGAGCGTCAATGCCATCCTCTTCGACGAACCGTTGACCGTCATCGACCCCCAGCTCAAATGGGAGCTGCGTTCCCAGCTCAAGCACCTGCACCAGCAGTTCGGCTTCACCATGATCTATGTCACCCACGACCAGACCGAGGCCCTGACCTTTGCCGATGAAGTGGTGGTCATGTACGAAGGCCAAGTCGTCCAGGTGGGCACCCCGAAGGAGCTGTTCGAGCATCCGGAGCATACCTTCGTCGGCTATTTCATCGGCTCGCCGGGCATGAACATCGTGCCCTGCCGAGCTGAAGGGCGACACGGCCCTTGTCGACGGCGCACGAGATCGCCCTCGGACGCAAGCTATCCGACGCCGGCTTCGAGCCAAGATCAAGCTCGGCATCCGCCCGGAATATCTGCGCCTTGCCCGCCCGGCGAGAAGGGCCTGCCGGTGCGACATCACCAAGGTCGACGATATCGGCCGCTATAAGATCGTCCGGGTTGCCCTCAACGAGCGCGACATTCAACGTGGTCATGCCGGAGCTTTCCGGCATGACCGGCGACAAGGATCCCTGGTCTTCGATCCCCGGTCATATCAATATCTATGTCGACGAACATCGGGTGAGAGGAGAAGCGCCATGATTGAAAAACAGATAAATCAAAAGGCATGGTTCATGGTCCTGCCGGTTTTTCTGCTGGTGCCTTCAGTGCCGTTATCCCGCTGATGACCGTGGTCAACTATTCGGTCCAGGACACCTTCGGCAACAACGAGTTTTTCTGGGCGGGCATCGACTGGTTCCGGGAACTCCTCCATTCGGAGCGCTTTCACGACGCCTTTCTCCGCCAGCTCCTCTTTTCCGGCATCATCCTGGCGATCGAGATTCCGCTGGGCATCCTGATCGCCCTGGCCATGCCCGAAAAAGGCTGGGGCGTGCCGGTCTGCCTGGTGAGCATGGCCCTGCCGCTGCTCATTCCCTGGAACGTGGTCGGCACGATCTGGCAGATCTTCGGCCGGGTCGATATCGGCCTGCTCGGCCACAGCCTGGCCTCACTGGGCATTGACTACAACTATACCCAGGATCCGCTGGCCGCCTGGATCACCGTTATCGTCATGGACGTCTGGCACTGGACCAGCCTGGTGGTGCTGCTCTGCTATGCCGGCCTCTGCTCCATTCCCGATGCCTATTACCAGGCCGCCAAGATCGACGGCGCCTCGCGCTGGGCGGTATTCCGCTATATCCAGCTGCCGAAGATGCACCGGGTGCTGCTGATTGCCGTGCTGCTGCGCTTCATGGACAGCTTCATGATCTATACCGAGCCTTTCGTCGTCACCGGCGGCGGCCCCGGCAACTCGACGACCTTTCTGTCCATCGACCTGGTCAAGATGGCGATCGGCCAGTTCGATCTCGGCCCGGCCGCAGCCATGTCGCTGATCTACTTCCTGGTCATCCTGCTGCTCTCCTGGGTTTTCTTTACCGCGATGAGCAATGTCGGCGAAGAAAGCAAAGGGAGGTGCAACTGATATGCGCACGAAATGGCTTATCCCTACCATCTATATCATCTTCCTGCTGCTGCCGATCTACTGGCTTGTCAATATGAGTCTGAAGACCAACGAGGAGATCCTCTCGATCTTCAGTCTCTGGCCGCACGACCTCACCTTCGCCAACTACAGGGTGATCTTCACCGATCCCACCTGGTACTCGGGCTATATCAACTCGATGATCTATGTCGCGATCAACGTGCGTCATCTCGGTCATCGTTCGCCCTGCCGGCGGCCTATGCCTTTTCCCGCTACACCTTCTGTCGGCGACAAGCACCTGTTCTTCTGGCTGCTCACCAACCGCATGGCGCCGCCGGCGGTTTTCGCGCTGCCCTTTTTCCAGCTCTATTCCTCGGTCGGGCTGTTCGACACCCACATCGCCGTGGCCCTGGCCCACTGCCTGTTCAACGTGCCGCTGGCGGTCTGGATCCTGGAAGGCTTCATGTCCGGCGTGCCCAAGGAGATCGATGAGACCGCCTTTATCGACGGCTACACCTTTCCGCGCTTCTTCGTGAAGATCTTCATCCCGAATATCGCTTCCGGCATCGGCGTCACCGCCTTCTTCTGCTTCATGTTCTCCTGGGTCGAGCTGCTGCTGGCCAGAACGCTGACCTCGGTCGACGCCAAGCCGATCTCGGCCATCATGACCCGCACGGTTTCGGCCTCCGGCATCGACTGGGGCGTGCTGGCGGCGGCCGGGGTGCTGACCATCGTTCCAGGTGTGCTGGTGATCTGGTTTGTTCGCAACCACATCGCCAAGGGCTTCGCCCTTGGTCGGGTATAACAGGAGGCAGACGACATGGATCTCAGCTGGATGGCCTGGACCAAACCCACGGCACTTTTTTCTCCATGATTTTTGCATTGCTCGTTGCCATGACCGTCTGGGAAATCAAAATCCCCGGCGGAGCGCCGCGCCAGGGCATCCTCGGCTTTGAGACCACGCGCGGCGACCGGCTGTTTATCTCTCTGCTCGGCTCGGCCTATATCCACATTTTCTGGCTGGCGCTCACCAGTCTCGCCCTGTGGTGGGCTCTTGCTCGTTTCATGCGTTTATGCGCTCTGCTGTATTCAGTACTGGGTCTAGACCCGAGATAGTTCGATAACGTTGCACCGAGGTGTTTCTGCCGGAGCCGAACTTGCAACGCGGCACGGTTATTTACGACAAACAATAGAGGAGGAAACACGATGATTAAAAAGCTAGTGACAGCAGCCGCCGCGGTCGCCCTGCTGGCCGGGACCTGCAGGCGTCCAGGCCGCCGCAGGCATGGATGCGGCCAAAAAATGGGTCGACAGCGAGTTCCAGCCGTCGACGCTGTCCAAAGACCGAGCAGATGAAAGAGATGGAGTGGTTCATCAAGGCCGCCAAGCCGTTCAAAGGCATGGAAATCAATGTGGTCTCCGAAACCCTTGACCACCCACGAATACGAATCCAAGGTCCTGGCCAAGGCCTTCTACCGAGATCACCGGCATCAACGTCACCCACGACCTGATCGGCGAGGGCGATGTCATCGAGAAACTGCAGACCCAGATGCAGTCCGGCAAGAACATCTACGATGCCTATATCAACGATTCCGACCTGATCGGCACCCATTTCCGCTACCAGCAGGTCGTGCCGCTCTACCGACTGGATGAACGGCGAAGGCAAGGACGTCACCGAGCCGACGCTCGATGTCGACGACTTCATCGGCAGTCGTTTACCACCGGCCCCGACGGCAAGCTCTACCAGCTGCCGGACCAGCAGTTCGCCAACCTCTACTGGTTCCGCTACGACTGGTTCAAGCGTCCGGACCTGAAAGCAGAAATTCAAGGAAATCTACGGCTATGAGCTGGGCGTACCGGTCAACTGGTCCGCCTATGAGGACATCGCCGAATTCTTCACCGACAAGGTCAAGGAAATCGACGGCAAGCGCGTCTACGGCCACATGGATTACGGCAAGAAAGATCCTTCGCTGGGCTGGCGCTTCACCGATGCCTGGCTCTCCATGGCCGGTGCCGGCGACAAGGGCATGCCGAACGGCCTGCCGGTTGACGAATGGGGTATCCGGGTTGACGACTGCCGACCCGGTCGGCTCCAGCGTCACCCGCGGCGGCGCCACCAACGGCCCGGCCGCCGTCTATGCGCTCACCAAATATATCGACTGGCTGAAAAAATATGCGCCGCCGGAAGCTGCCGGCATGACCTTCTCCGAAGCCGGCCCGGTGCCGGCACAGGGCAACATCGCCCAGCAGATTTTCTGGTACACCGCCTTCACCGCCGACATGGCCAAACAGGGCACTGCCGGTGGTCGATGAAGACGGCAAGCCGAAATGGCGCATGGCACCGTCCCCCCATGGCCCCTACTGGGAAGAAGGCATGAAGCTCGGCTATCAGGACTGCGGTTCCTGGACCCTGATGAAATCCACACCGGTGAAGCGCCGCCAGGCGGCCTGGCTCTATGCCCAGTTCGTCATCTCCAAGACCGTCAGCCTGAAAAAGACCCATGTCGGTCTGACCCCGATCCGCGAGACCGATATCTGGGATGACTCCTTCACCGAGCGGGCCCCGAAACTCGGCGGCCTGGTGGAATTCTACCGCAGCCCGGCCCGGGTACAGTGGACCCCGACCGGCACCAACGTGCCTGATTATCCGAAACTGGCCCAGCTCTGGTGGCAGAACGTTGCCGACGCGGTAACCGGCGAGAAAACCCCGCAGCAAGCCATGGATTCCCTGGCCGAGCAGCAGGACAAGGTCATGGAGCGTCTGGAGCGTGCCGGCATCCAGGGTGAATGCGGACCGAAACTGAACAAGGAGCAGGATCCATCCTACTGGCTCAACCTGCCAGGTGCACCGAAGCCGAAACTGGCCAACGAAAAACCCCAGGGCATGACCATCGACTATGATGAACTGGTCAAGAGCTGGGCTGAGCGGCGAAAAAAATGATGCATCGCACCTCAGAGGTAACGTAATTCGGGCTTCCAGCAGGCCGGACGGAATTTGTCCGGCTGCTGTCTCGCGCCGTCTCCGGATCGTCTTTGCGCGGCGCACTTTGATAGAATATTATGAATCTATAGTTTAGGGTAGTGACGTTCCCGCCCATGACCGCACATATACTCGCAATCGACCAGGGCACCACATCCAGCCGCGCGATCGTGTTCAACCACGATTTCGAGATCGAAGGAGTCGCCCAGCAAGAATTCCGGCAATACTTCCCGCAGTCGGGTTGGGTCGAACACGACCCGGAGGATATCTGGGACTCGACGCTTACCACCTGCCGTCAGGCGCTGAAGCGGCCGGGCTCTCTGCACCGGACAGATCGCCGCCATCGGCATCACCAACCAGCGGGAAACCACGCTTATCTGGGACCGGCAGACCGGAAAACCCATCCACAAGGCGATCGTCTGGCAGGACCGGCGCACCGCCGCCATCTGCACACGGCTGGCGGAGGCAGGCCACGACCCGATGATCACCGCCAAGACCGGTCTGCTTGCTCGACGCCTATTTCTCCGCCACCAAGATCTGCTGGCTGCTCGACAATGTCGAAGGAGCACGGGAAGCTGGCGGAGGCCGGCCGGCTGGCCTTTGGCACCGTCGACACCTTCCTGCTCTGGCGGCTAACCGGCGGGCGGGTGCATGCCACCGACGCCACCAACGCCTGCCGGACCATGCTCTACAATATTCACGAGAATTGCTGGGACGAGGATCATGCTCGATCTGCTCGACATTCCCGCTTCGCTCCTTCCCGAGGTCCTCGATTCCTCGGCCGATTTCGGCATAACCGACCCGAGTTGTTCGGCGCGCCGATTCCGGTGCGCGGTATTGCCGGCGATCAGCAGGCCGCCCTGGTGGGCCAGGCCTGTTTTGCTCCCGGCATGATCAAATCCACCTATGGCACCGGCTGCTTTATCGTCCTCAATACCGGCGAGCGAGCCGGTGGCCTCGAAAAACCGTCTGCTCACCACCATCGGCTACCGTCTGGACGGCAAAAACACCTATGCCCTGGAAGGTTCCATCTTCGTGGCCGGCGCCGCCGTCCAGTGGATGCGCGATGCCATGGGGCTGATCGAGGCAGCCAGCGAGACCGGCAAGCTGGCCCGCGAGGCGGATATCAACCAGGACGTCTACCTGGTGCCGGCCTTTACCGGTCTGGGCGCTCCCCACTGGGATCCCGATGCCCGGGGCGCAATCTTCGGCATTACCCGGGCCACCGGCCCGGCCGAATTGTCCCGCGCGGCCCTGGAGTCGGTCTGCTACCAGACCCGTGATCTCCTGGAAGCCATGCGCGGAGACTGGGCAGGCCATGGGCGAGACCATCCTGCGGGTCGACGGCGGCATGGTCGCCTCCAACTGGACCATGCAGTTCCTTGCCGATATCCTGAACGCCCCGGTTGACCGGCCGGCCATCCTGGAGACCACCGCCGTCGGCGCCGCCTACCTGGCGGGGCTGCAGGCAGGGGTCTTTCCGCCGCCGGAAGAATTCGCCAGGATCCTGGCGGCGGGACCGCCGCTTCACCCCCTCACTTGACGAAGAGCTCCGCAAACGCAAATACCGGGGCTGGCAGGATGCCGTAAAACGCACCCTCAGCCGCTGACCCGCCTCGCGCCCGCCCTCAGGCCTCCTCCGGAAGGCGGGCCGATACTCTCCGGCAAACCGCTAGTTAAAGCCACCGACGCTGATCTCTCTGGTGTTGCTGTTATTATCGAGGCGTCTCCAGCCGGGGCAGGAATTGCCGCTGCACAGCCTCCCGATATACCGCCAGATGAGACCATCGCTATGCAGCTGAAACAGCTGGTCTCCGCCCGCCACAATACGTTCCGTTCTCGGATTGTTATCAAGCATTTGCCAGCCAAGACATATGTGTCAGGCGCGACATCTTCTGCTCCCGCAAGAGTTATGGCCGGTGCTGACCGGCGAATCTTTTTCGCTTTCCTTTCATTTGCAATTGCATCCGACAACCCTCCACCTCCATCCCCCCGACGATGATGCCACTGCATGAAACACGAACGCCCATGCATTTTACAATTCATCCATGTACCTAAAATATATTCTATTATACCATGAAATGGCATCCTGAGTGCCTCCTGGCGCCAGAACCTGTCACGCCCTGTGAAGGAACGGATCATATTTCGTTATTTTATTTTTATTATTTCGTACGAAAATATTTTGCATTTCACTTGAAGATTTTTCATGACGGGTTTAAATACACTTGAGTGAATAAATTGAAAACCAGGCCTTCACCCCCATCTGTTTAGAAGCTCCGGACTCCTCACCTTGCCCGGATGGAAACAAACGGAGAAGGAAACCGAAAATGACAACTTCAACTCGCAGTACCGCGTGCCGGGAAAAAACGTTCTTGACAGCAGCCACCGAGGTGCTGATCATTGGAGGCGGGGCCACCGGCTGCGGCATCATGCGCGACCTCTCGCTGCAGGGCATTCATTGCCGGCTGATAGACAAGCAGGACCTCTGCGCCGGCGCTTCCGGCGGCAATCACGGCCTGCTCCACTCCGGAGCCCGCTACGTACTGAGCGATCCGCAGTCGGCGGCGGAATGCCGGCGTGAAGGTGCCATCCTCAAACGCATCGCCCCCCAATGCATTGAAGAAACCGGCGGACTGTTCGTCGCTGTTCCGGGGGACGACGAAGATTTCATCGACCATTTTCCCGGGCTCTGCGCCGGCGCCGGCATTGACTGCCAACACCTTGCGCCAAGAAAAGCCCGCGAACTCGAACCCCAGCCTGACCGAAGACAGTCTGCGCCGCCTACCTGGTGCCGGACGCCACCGTCGATCCTTTCCGCCTGGCCTTAGAACATGTCAATCATGCGGAGACGCTCAACGGCTCCGTCTATCATCCCCATACCGGGGTCTTCGCTTTCGAAATCGCCGGCGACCGCATCCAGGGCGGCCCTCTGCCGGGACACGCAAACCGGTGACGAACTGCGATCGTCGCCGATCAGTATGTCAATGCCGGCGGCGCCTGGGCAATGGATATCGCCAGGCTGGCCGGCTGCACCGACGTCACTCTGCTCTATTCCAAGGGAACGTTACTGGTCAGCCACAACCGGCTGACCAGCAGGGTGATCAACCGGCTGCGCCCTCCTGCCGACGGCGACATCCTGGTCCCGGCGGCACCGTATCCGTGCTCGGCACCACCTCCGTTCGCACCGACTCCCTGGAAGACATTCGACCCACAACCGCCGAGGTTGACACCAATATCGAGCAGGGCAGCGCCATGGTTCCGGCCCTGGCGACCACCCGTTATATCCGCGCTTTCTCCCGGGTCAGACCGCTGGTGCAGAACACCGAAGCCGTAGATGACCGCAGCGTTGCCCGCAGCTTCTCCCTGCAGGGACACGAAAACAGCCGCCTCACCAATTTCTGCACCATAACCGGCGGTAAGCTCACCACCTTTCGCCTGATGGCCGAAAAAACGGCCGACCTGGTAGCCGCCCGCCTGGGCAATTCCACCTCCTGCCGTACCGCGCAGCAACCGCTTCCCGTCGGCGACGCCTGCCGGTGGACGGAACCCGGAGCCGCCCCCAAGTATGTGCAGCAGGCGCACGCCGAGGACGACATGATTCTCTGCGAGTGCGAAATGGTGCCGCAGTCCGCCATCGACCAGATCGTGGCCTGCGCCCCGGGCGCCGATCGGGAGATGACCCTGGAGGCGATCGCCCTGCGTTCCCGAGCCGGCAAGGGACCGTGCCAGGGCTCATTCTGCGGCATCCGCATCGCTTCTTTCCTCTACGACCGAGGTTTCTATCACGACGCCACGGGCCTTGCGCACATGCGCGACTTTTTCCGGGAGCGATTCAAGGGATTGCGGACCATTATCTGGGGGCGGCAGATGGCCCAGATGGAACTGGCGGAAGCCCTGCATTGCGGCCTCCTGGGGTTGGACTTGCTCGACGAATCCCCTTCAAGTCGTGGGTCTGCATCGACAAAAGGAGAAAATAATGATTGAAGAAGCGCGCCATTTCGCCGTCGAGTTGGCCATCATCGGTTCGGGTCTTGCGGGTTGCGCCGCCTCGATCTTCGCCTCGCGCCGTGGTATCGCCACCGCCCAGGCGGGCGATACCGGCGCAATCGCCTACACCACCGGTTACCTCGACCTGCTCGGCCTGAGCGAAGATGCCACCTCTTCTCTGCTCGACGAGCCATGGAGCGCCATAGAAGCCCTGCGTGCCGCAGGTTCCCGACACCCGCTGGCCCGCGTTTCCGAGGCTGAAACCCGACAGGCCTTCCGGGAATTCGTGGACTTTCTCAACGAAGGCGGCATCTCCTACACCGCTCCGGGGCAGGCAAATCTTGCCGCCCTCACCCCTGCCGGCACCACCAAACCAACCTTCTGCGTACCGGCCACCATGCAGGCCGGCACCAGGGCGTTGGCAAAAAAATCACCGTCTCTCATCGTCGGCTTCAAAGGATTGCGTGGATTCAGCGCCAGGCAGATTGCCGCCAACCTCCAGGGTCGCTGGCCCGGCGTGCGAGCCGAGGAAGTGATATTTCCCGGCATGAGCCGGGGAGAAATCTATCCCGAGGTGATGGCCCGGGCCCTGGAAGTATCCGCAACCCGGAAACAACTGGCCGCCTCACTCAAGAAAATCGCAAAGCAAACCGAGGTGATCGGCATGCCCGCCATCATGGGCATCAACCAACCGGATACGGTGATGGCAGAGCTTACCCGGCTTGTCGGCCGACCGGTGTTCGAGATCCCCACCATGCCGCCCTCCGTTCCCGGCATCCGCTTGAGGGAAATGTTTGAAGAGCTGCTGCCTCAAAACGGTCATCACTCTGATACCGCATCAGAAAATCAATCGCCTCGAGCTGGGCGAAGATGAGATTACCCTCAAACTCAGTGACAATTTCGGCCCCATCGTCATCCACGCCCACACAACGATCCTTGCCACCGGCAGGTTCATGAGCGGCGGCCTCGAGGCCCAGAGAGTCACCATTGTCGAACCGCTCCTGGGTCTGTTTATCCACCAGCCGCAGTCCCGCAAAAACTGGTTTCGGCTCGACTATCTGGACGGGCGGGGGCATGGAGTGCACCGGTGCGGCATCGAAGTCGATGACAGCTTTCGGCCGCTGGATGCAACAGGCCGGGTCGTCGATTCGCGGCTCTTTGGCGTCGGCACGATCCTTGCCCACCAGGACTGGATGCGCACCCGTTGCGGCGCCGGAGTGGCAATCACCAGCGCCTATAAGGCGGTGCAAGGGGCGGCACAGGTGCTCCATGCCCAAGGGAAGAAAAGCCGGAAAACGGGAGCAGCCGGAAGCGATCCTCTGCCCCGGACCGTCGTATAGCCGCTTCAACCAAACAAACGATCCATGCCAAATACCACAATCGCCACCATCGACTTCAAGCAAAAAGCAATCGAACTCCTGCCGCCCGGCGCCAGTTTCGACGCCTGCCTCACCTGCGGCCTCTGCTCCTCAGGATGTCCGGCTTCGGGCCTGGAAAACATGGATCCGCGCCGGTTCATCCGCATGGCCATGCTGGGCATGAACCAGGAGTTGTCCACCACCCCCTGGGTCTGGTGCTGCACCCAATGTCAGCGATGCCGGCATGTCTGCCCGATGAACATCGATATCTCCCAACTGGTCTTTCTGGCCCGGGGCAACTGGCCCAAAGAGAAGAAACCGACGGGAATTGTCCGCTCCTGCGAACTGGCCCGATCCACCGACAGCACCAGCGCCATGGGACTTGCGCCCGAGGATTTTGTTTTCGTGGTCGAGGACGTGCTCGAAGAAGTGCGCCGCGAGCAGCCGAGGTTTGCGAACATGGCCGCACCCATCGACAAAAAGGGAGCGCATTTTTTCATCAACCAGAACTCCCGGGAACCGATGAGCGAACCGGACGAGATGGTGCCTCTCTGGAAGATCCTGCACCTTGCCGGGGTCGACTGGACCTACAGCTCCAAGGGGTGGGCAGCAGAGAATTTCTGTATGTTTTCCGGCGATGAAGCGGCCTGGTATGAGGTGATCCAAAAGCGGGTGGAAGCGGTCGATGAGCTGGGATGCGCGGTGTGGCTCAATACCGAGTGCGGCCACTCCTACTTCACCATGTGGAATGCCATCACGCGCTTCGGGATCGATGTCGATTTCAAATTGGAGAGCCTCGTCACCTACTATGCCAAATGGATCCGGGAAGGTCGGTTGCCGGTCAACTCCGAGTGGAATACCAATAATCTCAAATTCACCGTTCAAGATCCCTGCCAGATCGTGCGCAAGGCCTACGGTGACTCCATGGCCGAAGATTTGCGCTTTGTGGCCAGACGACTGGTCGGCGACGAGAATTTCGTCGACATGCATCCCAATCGCAGCGCCAACTACTGTTGCGGCGGAGGCGGCGGTTTCCTCCAGGCCGGCATGACCGAACACCGCCGGGCCTACGGCAAGCGCAAATTCGATCAGATCATGGCCACCGGGGCCGACTATGTGCTCACTCCGTGCCACAACTGCCACTCGCAGATGGAGGACATCGGCCACCACTACGGCGGCGGCTACCGGGTGGTTCATTTCTGGACCCTGATCTGCCTCTCTTTAGGTATCCTCGGCGAGAACGAGCGCGCCTACCTGGGTCCGGAATTGGCGCAACTCGGCTTATAGCATATCAACCGACGGGAGTCGCCGGACACGCCGGCTCTCATTTTTTCCCGCCGTACCGGTCATAATGCACCCGGTCGTAAAGAAACGACTCTTTCGGGTGTTCCGGCTTTTCTTCCCGGGCATAACCGATGGCCACCATCGCTTCCACCACCAGCCCTTCTCGTAAACCCAGAAGTTCGGCGATGTACTCCTCGGCCATCCTCTCCCCGTCGTGTTCGCGCATGCGCACCTGAACCCAGCAACTGCCAAGCCCGAGATCGGTGGCCGCCAGATGCAGGATGAGAGTGGCGATGGAGGTATCCTCGATCCAGACATCGCATTTTCCCGGATCGGCGCAAACCACGATGGCAAGCGGCGCGTTTTTGACAAACGTGGCGCCGTGGGGTTTGCATGCAGCCAGTGCCGCCAAAATCGCCGGGTCGGTCACCACCACAAATTCCCAGGGATTGAGGCTACGCGAGGAGGGGGAACGGAGCACAGCCTCCACCAGCGTCTCGATCTTCTCAGGCTCGACCGGCCGCGCTTCAAATTGCCGGATACTCCTTCTTTTTTTCAATATATTCAAAAACATAGTCATTTTCTATTGCCTCCGTACCGCAATCTCTCGGCTCAAATGCGAATTTAAATAATGAAATCAATACATAACAGACTTTTTCATTTTTTCACCTGCCGATGCCACCGCTTTTCTCGGAAAAGTGCTATCGTAAAAATATAACCATTGACCAGTGGGTCAAAAAGGTATAATAGAACGATCCTTTTTTCAATTACTCGAAGAAAAATTGCGCTATAACGCAATTAATTATGCACCATTTCATTTAATGCAAAATCCTGCCATGAATTTTCAAGATATAAAGTTCTCGATCGCCTGGAACCTCTTCCTGCTGACCATCGGCTCGATCGTCTATATTGTCGGCCTCAATGGCATTATCATCCACCATTCCTTCATTCCGGGGGGGATCTACGGGTTGGCCCTCTATATCTATTATCAGACCGGCGTGCTCTCCCCCGGCTCTTTATACCTGCTGCTCAATATCCCGCTGTTCATCCTCGGCTGGATCTACATCAGCCGCCGCTTTCTGCTCTACACCATCTATTCGGTCGTGGTGCTCTATCTGGCCGGGGAATTCATCACCTTCGATTTCGTTATCAAAAACCAGCTCTATGCGGCGGTCGCCGGGGGCGTTATCCTCGGAGCCGCCTCAGGTATCATCCTCAGATCGCTCGGCTCGGCCGGGGGGCTCGACATCGTCGCCATCACTCTCTTTCGCCATTTCAATTTCGGGATCGGCAAGACGTACATGCTGTTCAACATCGTGCTCTTTTCGATGGTTCTCTCTACCTACGGAGGAGACATCTTCATTGCCTCGATCATCATGACCTTTGTCACCTCCAGCGCCCTCGATTATTCGCTGACCATGTTCAACCAGAGAAAAATCGTATATATCATCAGCGACCACTCCCAGGAAATCGCCGATAAGATCATGGACGATCTCAAAATCGGGGCTACCTTCATCCACGGCAAGGGCGCTTACTCCGGCAAGGATAAGGATATCTTGATGACCATCACCAACAACATCGTGCTCAAACGGCTCGAGGAGGCGGTGTTCACCACCGATTCCCAGGCGCTGTTCATCGTGGAGAACAGCTACAACGTCATCGGCTCGAGTTTTAACAAGAGGAAAATCTATTGAGACGACCGGTCTCCGACAACAGAAACGCAATCATATGACCCTGCACACCTTTCTTCCCTGCCTGGCGGCAGTGGTTCTCCTGACCCTGACTCCAGGGGTGGATACCCTGCTTATCATTCGCAACAGTGCCCGCGGCGGCTGGTGGGACGGCGCCGTGAGCAGCCTCGGCATCTGCTGCGGGCTGTTCGTCCACGCCACCATCTCGGCGCTCGGCATCTCGGTGATCCTGCTGCAGACGGCCTGGGCATTTTCCACCCTCAAAACCGCCGGCGCCTGCTATCTGATTTGGCTTGGTCTGGGCAGCTGGCGGCGGGCCGTTCGCGGCGGCAGCGGCATGCGCTTCATGCAACCGTCCGTTGGTCACTGTGCATTCAGCTTCTGGCGTTCTTTTCGAGAAGGGTTTCTCTCCAACGTCCTCAACCCCAAGACCATCATCTTCTATATGGCCTTCCTGCCGCAGTTCATCGATCCGGTGAGGTCGCCGTTGGGGCAGTCGCTCATGGTGGCCGGTTTGCATTTCACCATCGCCATGATCTGGCAATGCGCACTCGCCTCCATGGTTGAGCGGGCCGCCGGCTGGCTGCAGCGCCCCAGGGTCGGCAAGATATTCGACACACTCACCGGCTCGGTAATGGTCTATATCGGCGCGCGACTCGCCTTGGAAAAATAGGGCCTTTTACGGCGTAGCCCCGACTCTTTATCTTTTCTTCGGCGGCAGCACGTCGGTGATCGAGCCGTCGACGATCTCCGCCGCAAAGGCGAAGGTCTCGGCAAGCGTCGGGTGGGCGTGCACAGTCCTGCTGATATCAACGGCATCGGCACCCATCTCCAGCGCCAGAACCGCTTCATGGATCAACTCGCCGGCATTGGCCCCGCAGATGCCGGCCCCGAGAATCCGGCCGTTTTCCCGGTCGAACAGCACCTTGGTCACCCCGCTAGCCACACCGGCCGATAGCGCCCGGCCGGAAGCCCCCCAGGGGAACTTGCCCTTGTCGTAGTCGATGTTGCGCGCTTTAGCCTCTTTCTCGGTAAGTCCCATCCAGGCGATCTCCGGGCTGGTGTAGGCTACGGAGGGAATGGTGAGCGGCTCGAAAGCCGACTTGTGGCCGGCGATCACTTCCGCAGCCACCTTGCCCTCGTGGGTGGCCTTGTGGGCCAGCATCGGCTCGCCGACCACGTCACCGATGGCAAAGATATTGGCCACCGCCGTCCGCTGCTGCTCGTCCACCGGCAGAAAGCCTCGCTCGTCGACGGCGAGACCAAGCGCCTCCAGACCGATATCGGTGCTGTTCGGTCGACGGCCGACCGCCACCAGCACCGCCTCGAAGTCGCCACCCTCCGGCGCTTTGGCCCCCTCGAACTCTGCATGAACCGTATCGTTTCCGGGGACGAGGGCGGTAACCCTGGTTGAGGTGAAAATGCGGTATTTTTTCTTGAGCTTTTGCAAAAGCGGCTGCACCAGGTCCTTGTCGGCCGGCGGGATGATCTGGTCGAGCATCTCGACAATGGTGATCTCCGCCCCCAGGGCGCTGTAGATCTGGGCCATCTCCAGACCGATGATGCCGCCACCGATGATCAGGAACCGCGCGGGAACAAACTTCAATGCCAGGGCATCGCTGGAATCCCAGATCTTCGGATCTTCAGCAATCCCGGGAAGTTTAAAAGGATGGGAGCCGGTGGCGACAATGGCATTGGCAAAAGAGAGCCGGGTCTCGCCGTCCTCTCCCGCCACCACCAGGGTGGAACCGTCGCCGAACCTGCCTCGACCGATCAGCCGCTTAATCTTGCGGGCGGCGCAGAGTTTGTCGAGCCCCCCGGTGAGCTGATCGATGATACCCTCTTTATGTTGCCGGAACGCTTGCAGATCGATATCGGGCGACGCATAGGAGACGCCGAACGTGGCGGCGGCCGCCGCCTCCTCGATCACCGCCGCCCCATGCAGCAGGGTTTTGGAAGGAATACAGCCCACGTTGAGGCAGACACCGCCCAACCGCGACGCCTGCTCCACCAGACAGACCGTAAGCCCGAGATCGGCGGCTCTGAAGGCTGCGGTATAGCCACCTGGCCCGCCGCCCAGGACAACGACATCGTATTTCGTTTCACTCGACATGATACGTCCTCATGGCAGATCAGCACTTGACCGATCAGGAAAATAATGTGACGAATTTACCGTTATCCACATTTATTGCGGGAGCATCTTAACGAATCCAACAATGAATTGACAGATAATTATCATAATAATCAACTTCACAAAGCACAACATCCACCACCGTTCCTTCACAGCAGAGCACGCCTGAGATCCTCGATCCCACTGCTCAGCGCCCGGCAGAACCGGGCCGCTTCGGCCCCGTCGATAACCCGGTGATCATAGGTGAGGGAAAACGGCAGGGTCAGCCGGGGAACGAATTTTTCCCCGTCCCAGACCGGTTTCATGGTGTTGCGGGACAACCCGAGGATAGCCGTCTGCGGGCTGTTGATGATAGGGGTGAACCCGGTGCCACCGATCCCTCCAAGGCTTGAAATAGTGAAGGAGCCGCCCTGCATATCGGTAATCGCCAACTTTCCCTCCCGGGCGGCACCGCTCAATTTTTGAAGTTCGGCGGCAATCTCTCGCATGCCCTTGCGGTCGGCGTTCTTGATCACCGGCACCACCAGCCCACCCGGGGTATCCACGGCGATGCCGATATGGTAGTAGCGTTTCACCACCACCTTGCCGCCTGTGGGCATGAAGCGAACAGTTGAATAGCGGAAACGCTTTCAAGGCAGCCACCACCGCCTTGATCACAAAGACCAGCGCGCTGAATTTGAGCCCCTCCTTGCCTTCCTCCGCATTTATCCGGGTTCGAAATTCTTCGAGTTCGGTAACATCGGCCTCATCGAAATGGCAGACATGGGGAATGAGCTGCCAGCTCCGCTGCAGATGCGGCCCGGATATTTTTTTAATGCGCGAGAGTTCCACCTCCTCGATCTCGCCATAGGCGGAAAAATCCTCCAGCGGCTGCTCGGCAATGGCTCCCGCCCTGTTGGCCGCAGGCGGCGAACCACCCTTGAGCGCGCTTTTCACCAGGGCCTGCACATCTTCTTTTACGATCCGGCCCTTCGGGCCCGTGCCGGTTACCTGCGCCAGATCAATTTCCAACTCCCTGGCATAGGCACGCACCGAGGGCGTGGCATGGTAGGTTCTTTGCTCGCCCCTATCTTCTCCTTTGTCGGCCACAGGTTCCGCGGGCGGCTCTTGAGCTTGCGCATGTTCCGGCTCCGCTCTTCCGGGTTCTTCCCCCCGCCTGCTTTCCGCCGCCTCCTCCACCGATTCCCCCTCCGGCTCCGCCTCGGCCCGCTGCTCGCCACTCACCTCGATCAGGGCGATCAGATCGCCGCTTTTGACCATTTCGTTTTCTTTGATACGAACTTCGGTGATCACGCCAGCCAACGGCGACGGTACGTCCATGACCGCCTTTTCGCTCTCCAGGGCGATTAGCGGGCTCTCCTCCTCGACGCTGTCGCCCGGCTTGATATAGACTTCAACCACGGTGATATCCTGAACATCACCGAAATCGGGCACCACGATCTGCTCGACGGCCATCTCCTCCTCCTTTCACGTAACCGTTTACCCAGGGGTAGCCAAGCCCTTGCTCTACCAATAGGATGTAAGCCGTCACCCTCTCAGCGGGTGACGGGATGCGGCGCATCCGGGTCGATCGGGTATTTTTTGATCGCCGCGGCCACCTTTTCCCTGGGGATCTCCCCATGATCGGCCAGGGCCTTGAGGGCGGCAACCACCACATGATATCGGTCCACCTTGAAGAAATCGCGCAGCACCGGCCGCAGGTCACTGCGGCCGAACCCATCGGCGCCAAGCACAGTAAGCGGATTGGGAATAAGGCGGCGCAGCTGTTCACCGTAGGCCTGGACAAAATCGGTGCTGATTACCGCCGGACCCTCGTGGCCCGCCATGATCTCTTCGACATAACAGCGGTGCGGCGGCTGCTCGGGATGATTTCGGTTCCAGTCCTCCACCAGCATGCCGTCCCGGTGCAGCTGATTGACGCCGAGGATCGACCAGATATCCGCGCTCACGGCAAAATCTTCCTTGAGCAGGTCTGCCGCGGCGATTACCTCCCGCAGGATGGTGCCGCTGCCCATCAGTTGCACTTTGGGTCCGCTTGCCTCACCTTGCCGAAAGAGATACATCCCCTTTTCGATCCCCTCCGCCGCACCTTCCGGCATCTCCGGATGCTCGTAATTTTCATTCTGCAGGGTGAGGTAATAAAACACGTCCTCCCCCTTTTCATACATCCGCTCGATGCCTTTTTGCACCAGCACCGCCACCTCGTAGCCAAAGCTCGGATCGTAGGCGCGGCAACTCGGGTAGCACGAGGCCAGCAGCAGCGACTGGCCGTCTTGATGCTGGAGCCCCTCGCCGTTCAAGGTGGTGCGCCCTGAGGTGGCGCCGAGCATGAAGCCGCGGGCCCTGCTGTCGCCTGCCGCCCACACCAGGTCGCCGATCCGCTGAAAACCGAACATGGAATAAAAGGCGTAAAAGGGGATCATCGGCACTCCGTAATTGGTATGGGCGGTACCGGCCGCAAGCCACGAGGAGAAGGCTCCGGCCTCGGTGATCCCCTCCTCGAGGATCTGTCCCTTCGGGTCCTCGCGGTACCAGGCCATCGCCTCGGAATCCTGGGGCTCGTAGAGCTGGCCCGCGGGCGCGTAGATGCCCAGTTGCCTGAAAAGCCCCTCCATGCCGAAAGTGCGGGCCTCGTCCGGGACGATGGGCACCACATGGCTGCCGATATCTTTGTCCTTGGTCAGTATCCCCAGCAACCGGACGAAAGCCATGGTCGTCGACAGCTCGCGGCCTTTGGAGGAGGCGAGAAGTGAATCGAAGGCCTCGAGCGGCGGAGCCTTCATGGAGTTCGGCCCAGTGGCGCGCCATGGCACCGGCCCGCCCATCGCTTGCCGCCTCTGCTTTAAAAACTTCTCCTCGGGGCTGCCCTCCGGCGGCCGGATAAACGGCAGATCGAGCAACTGCCCGTCATCCAGTGGTACGTGGAACCGGTCGCGAAAGCTCTTCAGCGCCTCCAGATCCATCTTCTTGACGTTGTGAGCTACCATCACCGACTCGCCGGCCTGACCCATGCCGAAACCCTTGATGGTCTTGACCAGAATGACCGTAGGCTGCTGCCGATGCCCCACTGCCCTGGCAAAGGCGGCGTAGACCTTGCGCGGGTCGTGACCGCCGCGGGTCATCTGCCAAAGTTCCCCGTCGCTGATGTCTTCGATCAGGGCCGCGAGCCTGGGATCGTCACTGAACACCGTCTCCCGCAAATACGCCGGCCCCCGGGCCCGGATGGTCTGGAAATCGCCGTCGACCATCGTCCCGAATTTTTTGATAAGCAATCCTTCGCTATCCCGCGCCAGGATCTTGTCCCACTCGCTGCCCCAGAGGGTCTTGATCACATGCCAACCGGCGCCGCGAAACCGGCCCTCCAGTTCCTGAATTATCTTGCCATTGCCGCGCACCGGCCCGTCGAGGCGCTGCAGGTTGCAGTTGACCACGAAGATCAGGTTATCGAGGTTTTCCCGGGCGGCAAGCGAGAGGGCCCCGAGCGCTTCCGGCTCGTCCGACTCACCGTCGCCCATGAAGACCCAAACCTTGCGATCGCCCGCCTCTTTCAAGCCACGACTGTCGAGATAGCGCATGAACCGCGCCTGATAGATGGCCGCCATCGGCCCCAAGCCCATGGAAACGGTGGGGAACTGCCAGAAATCGGGCATCAGCCAAGGGTGGGGATAGGATGAGAGGCCGTTGCCCCCCACCTCCTGCCGGAAGTTTTTCAGCTGCTCCTCGTCGAGGCGCCCTTCCACGAAGGCCCTGGCATAGACGCCCGGCGAACTGTGCCCCTGGAAATAGACCATATCGGCGCCGAACTCCGCCTCCGGCCCCCGGAAAAACCAGTTGAAACCGACCTCGAACATCGAGGAGACCGAACTGTAGGAAGCGATATGACCGCCAAGTCCCTTGCCGCCCTTGTTGGCCCTGGCCACCATGGCCATGGCGTTCCAGCGCACATAGGCGGCAACATTTCTGGCGATCAGCGAATCTCCGGGAATCGATTCTTCCTCGGCCGGCGGGATGGTATTGCAATACGGGGTGAGAATCCCCGGTGACGTGTCGACACCCCTGGTCTGCGCCAGCTCGGTCAACCGCCGAAGCAGAAAATCTGCCTTCTCATTGCCCTCGTGCTCGATGACCCCCTTGAGGGACTCGAGCCAGTCACCGGTTTCGAGCGGATCGGGATCGTTGTAATAGGAATTCATGTGCAGCCCCGCAGAGAAAATTCACAGAAGTGGATTCGTTTTCGAATCTTCCGAACACTTCAGGGTAGCACCAATATTTCACATTTTGCAAGGAAACCGGAGAAATAAGTCGGGAATGCACGTTTACTCGAGCCCACCTATCCAGTCCGATGCATGCGGCCCGGCGGCAGAATCCGCGCGAACGAATCGCAACAACAAAAGGCCAGGCAGAAGACAGCCTCTGGCGCCAACCCCGACAAGGAAACCTTAATAGAAGCGATGAACCCGGGAAAAGGCATGGATCATGTCGGTTACACCGCTTGGATCAAAACCCGAAAGTTCCTCCAGGGTATTCTGGGCCGTCTCTCCCAGATCGTGTTTCAGCATAAGATCAAGATGATACAGGGCATATTGCCGCTCGACCCATTGCTTCCATCTAAGGACTCCTAGAGGCTCCTAGAGGTTCTCGATAACCACAATCAGGCATTCTGCCTTTTTCTTGCCGTGAGGTAGATGTGCAGAAGCCCCATTCCGCCATGCCCGACGATATACAGCTCAACGATTTGAGCGAAAAATTCATGGATTTCTTTTGCATTATGCGTCCATACGGCGTTCTGCCTCCACGCCAGAAACCATATCAGCCCGGCTAGAAGTGTAAGCAGCAAAGCTCCCAATCCGAGACCTTTCACCACCGCTGCGAGTCCTCCAGCTTCGGGTTCGGGAAGTCGAAGATTTTTCAGCGCGGCGAGATCGCTCTTGACCTGCTTGAAATCACCAAAGATATACGGAAAGAAATACCTTAGGTTATGCTCTCTCAGAACGAGTACTGCAAAAAGCAGAGCAACCGGCAATAACGTTAGCCCTGTAATTATATGCGTCCATGTTCCGTAAAAGACCAGCACACCTCCGCCAATTTGCCCGGCACGTGTAAACCCCATGAAATTGCTGACGAGTATCTGACTGAGCACTAAGAGCAAAATTGCAAGATGAAAAAACATGATCACAGGGGGCTGCCGATTCCGTAGATATTGCCATATCGCATGCATCACTACTATTTCACCTTCTCTTCAAATTTTTCGTTCGCGTTCACCAGCACCCCATCTTGGTACGATCAGACCGTCGCGCATAGTTAGGCTATAGCGCCGAAGGTCTGCTTGCACCAAGCTGGAGCACTGGTGAGCGCTTACGGTTCATTGGTATGGCCAATATTTCGCTATCCCGGTGAACGGGTACGAGCAGAGCCTCTCCCAGCATGGCTCGCTATTTTTTCAGATACTGAAAACCCGGTTTCGGCCTTCCTACAAAGCACGACTCGGAAAAGCGATGCTTTTTCATCACGCTAAAGGCCTTGCGAGCTTCTTTTTCATTGGTACCGAAATCAAACAGATAGTGAGATCCTTCCACAATCTTCCACTGCCCTCTCACCTTTTCCACTCTGATGCCAGAAGGATTGAAGCCGATGCAATCTTCACCCCTGAGCCGGCCAGTAGGCGCCTGACCTGAACGAAGCATGTACTGGAATGACGGCCTCGGTCGACCGACAAAGCAGGACTGATTCATACCATAATGCTTTATGATCCGTAGTGTTTCTCTTGCCTCGTTACGCTTGGAACCGAAATCAAACAACAGGTGGTTGCCCTCAACCACTTTCCAGCGACCGTGAATACGAGCCACCTTTATATGGTTGGGGTTAAATCCAACACAGTCTTCATGAATTGCTGCAGCTCGTGGATGAGTGAAGCCAGCTCGAACCCAGCGAGACCCTGCAAATCCACCGGATTTATGGCTAGCTACCAGAACCCTTCCGTTCCGCTCGATTTTCAGCGTCAACTGGCCCCTGCCAATCGATTTTCCCTTGGGTACATCAGCCCAGGACCCTCTTATCATTTCCCCCCGGATTTCCCCTTCGTAGACATTGGCCCATTTCGGGTGGGTGGTGTTTGTCTCTCCGTACCAGTAGAGTCGTTTGCCGACCTGTCGCAGGTAATAGCTCCCCCCATCGTCGCAACGCCACGTTACCGGTTAAATCTGCAAGGGCCATAGCTGGAATAAACACAGCTATAACCATTATAGTGAACAGTGTGCTTCGCATAGCACTCCTCCCGTATTGTATAAGTTTGCAAGCTTCGACTTGAGTGAGATCATCCTTGACCAAAAATGTGTTCCCGTTATCGTCCCGGCGCCAGACAGAATATTTTGGTTGCACGATTCTCTGTTGTAAAATCCTTAATCCCACCATGACGATCCATTTCATTATCAACGCCAGAAGATACCAGCCAAGTTTTGCACACCTTCATTTGAAAAATGGTAAACGTTCACATTTTCGCCAACTTATCCGGTGATTGCTTGACCTGGTGAACGGTTGCCATATATGTATAGAAAATATTACTTATGCCTCAAAGCACGTTCTTTCCTGACACACAGACATTGAAACTTTGCCGCTTTCCGAGCTGTATGCGCCGTAAAGTCAAAATACAGACAATTATCAGAGGTGTTCGATCCGTATTCGTTACTGGTTCTCTTATGGACTCTGCAGACGTACATATCCTGCGTACTGGCACTACTTAACTTCATGCTCTCCGCAACGGATCCATAGTGTTTGCAGACTACATCACAGGAGGTTTTTACAGAAGCAAACCAGGATACCTGAAAAGGATCAAAATGATGCTCGGCTATGGGATGTGCGACTGCCTGATTTGCGCAAAAAGCCAAAAGAGCCAACAAGCCAATCTGAAGTATCGATCTCATCGAGTCTCCTCCTTTTTTAGTCAGACAGCAATCGTAAACGTGGACCGACGTTTGGGTGATCTGAAGACCGGTTGCAGAGATTGTATAAAGCAGCTGAACGGGCTGCAGACGCAGAAACTTGTAGATACCGATGTCCGGCGATTATAGCCTGGATGCGGAGACCTTGGGATCCAGGAAGTCCAGCTCGCCGGGTCGCCAGTCGCCGACAAAGCGAACTTCGGGTTCGAGGCGGATGCGTTTTCTCCTGTCCGCCGTCTCCACTGCCAGGCGAATCAATTCGAGCATATCCGCCGCCGTGGCCTGGCCCTGGTTGATGAAGATATTGCCATGGTAGGGGGCGATTGCAGCGGCACCGCGGCTGGAGCCGCGCAGGCCAAGCTCATCGAGGATACGGCCGGTCGGGGCGCCGAAGGCCCGGTTGTTTTTGAATAACGAACCGGCGGAGGGCGCACTGAAGTGCCCCTTTTCCACCCGATCGGCGTGGTTTTCGTTCATGCGGCGCAGGATTGTCTCGCGGTCGCCCCGCGTCAAGCGCAACTCCACCTGGCATATGCAACCCGCCATTGTCTGAAACGGTGAGCGCTTATACCCGAAATCCTCGGGCGAGCATTCGATCGTCACCACTTCCAGGTTTTCGTCCATCACCTTCGCACGCTTTAGCACATCGGCTATGGAGCCGCCGTAACAGCGGGCGTTCATCCAGGCCGCGCCTCCCACCGTGCCCGGCAGCCCGTGCAGAAACTCGATGCCGGCCAGGGCGTGTTGTAAAGCCGTGACACACAGCTGTTCGACAGCGGCACCCGCCTGGGCGACCATCCGAGCACCGTCAACCCAAACCTTGGCAAGACCCGACATACCGATAACCACCCCGCGAACGCCTCGGTCGGCGACCAGAACATTGGTTCCGCCGCCAAGCAGAAAACAAGGGAGGTCGCGGTCGCGAACAAAACGCAGGCAGGCCCTCAGCTCATCAAGAGAGGCAGGCAGCAGCAGAACATCCGCCGGTCCGCCGATCCTAAAGGAGGTATGGCGCGCCATCGGCTCGTCATACCGCACCGCTATCTCCCCGAGGTTTTCCTTGATTTGTTTGCGTAACACCGTCATAGCCTTGTCTAGTTTTCGTAAACATTCACCAGCGCCCCATCTTGGCACGATCTGGCTGGCGTGCATAGATAGTTCTCGGCTGGAAACTCGATAACAGTAGTCCTCCGGGTTCAGAAACCATCGTAGCCGGTACGGTACGAGAGGTGAAGTGAAAATTTCAATTTTCCACTCGCCAGAAGTCAAGCCTGACAAATATACGCCATTTTGCACATCCCATCCTTGAGAAAAACTATTCTCTCCCGCAAGGCTTTTTGATAGGGTTTTAAGAGAAGCTCCTTCCAAAACTCCGATAGACATTGACCAGCATCCATCCGTGAACGACATGTCATTTCGCAGCAAACTTTCCATAAGCTTCGCTTTGATCCTCCTCCTCACGGTCACGGTAACGCTGATCAGCTGGTGGTGCATGGAGCGGGCGTTGGATAACCAGGAAGACTTCTATCAGTTTAAAAATGATATCGAAAATACCCTCCTGGAGCTGAACCTGCCGCAGCCCTCCGCACATGCCGCGATAAATGATTCTGATCACTCCCGCGAGGTCTACACGCATATCTCCGAGATCAGGCAACAGCTGGCCCTGCTTGCGCGACAGACAAAAGGCCGAGTCCGCGGACAGCAGTTCGATATCGTGCTTCGCGCCCTCGACAATTATCAAAAAGCATTTGGCTCGTATAGAAAACAGTACCTCGACCTGCAGAACATCCAGGAAAAGATGCTCGACGAGTCGACGCATCTGCTCGACAGAGTCGAAAATGCCATGGGCGAACCGTGGGCCGCCCAACTCCACCCGCTCATCACCACTGCGCTGATCGCCCAACGCGACTACTTTTTATCCGGCCTGCCGGAAAAGGCGCGCGAGGTTCAGGAGGACCTGACCATTATCCGTGAAAAATGGGCGGAAATCAAAAAAAGCGCGATCACCCGCGGACAGGGAGCCAAGGCGTTCGGAGTCACCCAGGCTGTTCTCTCCTTTTTGGACTGGTTCAAGCGGTATGCCGACCAGAAGATTGTCGTCATGAACGGCCACCAGAACCTCAACAGCACCTTTCTCGCACTCAGCAACGATCTGTCGCGCGCCGTCAATCTGGAAACGGAGGTAATCAACAGGCGAATCGACCTCCTGCGCTGGATCGTCGTCGGCACCGGTCTGTTGGCGCTGGTGATGGCCGGGCTGGCCACGGCCGTTCTCGCCGAGCGCATCACCAGGCCAATCAACCTGCTGAGGCGATCCACCCAAAAAATCGTCAACGGCGACCTCAACACCACCGTGGCGATCACCTCCAGAGACGAAATCGGCGACCTTTGCCGGATTTTCAACCAGATGACCATCAGGCTCAAGGAGAACTTCCGAGAACTTGAAGCCTATCAAGACCATCTTGAGGAACGGGTCAAAGAGCGCACCCACGAGCTGGAACTGGAAATCAGCGAGAGGTTGGAGGCCGAAAAGGAGCTGGCATCCTCGGAAAATCGGTTCCGTGCTTTTTTCGACAATGCCGGTGACGGCATCCTGATCGTCGACCCGAGCAACCGCGAGTTGCTCTCGGCCAACCGGAGAATATGTTCGATGCTCGGCTACTCTGTCGATGAGCTGCTCAATCTCTCCCTCGACCAGCTTCATCCGCGCAGCGACATCCCGGCCGTGCTTGAACTCTTTGAAGAAATGACGACCAACACCATGGAAAGGACCACCAAGGAGCTGCCAATGCTTCGCCGCGACGGTTCCACTTTTTTTTCCGAAGTCACCGTGGCCCCCATCGAGATTGGCGGCCAGCCGTATCTGATGGGGATATTTCGCGACGTCACCGAACGCCGGGCCATGGAAGAAGAACGGCTGAAGATCAGAAAACTCGAATCCGTCGGCCTTTTGGCAGGCGGCATCGCCCACGACTTCAACAATATCCTCGCCGCAATCCTGGGCAATATCAGCCTCTCACTGGCGCTCACCAAAGAGGATGACAAGCGACACCCACTGCTCCGCCAGGTGGAAAAGGCCTCTCTTCGCGCCCGGGACCTCACCCAGCAGCTTCTCACCTTCTCCAAAGGAGGTGAGCCGGTCAAGGAACTCACTTCCGTGGCAGAGATCATCAGGGAGTCGGCGAACTTCGTGCTCAGGGGAAGCAGCGTCCGATGCGATTACACCATCCCCGACGATCTGTGGGCCGCAGAGGTCGACGCTGGACAGATCAGTCAGGTTATCCAGAACATTGTCACCAACAGCCGGCATGCCATGCCCAACGGCGGCGTCATCAATATCAACTGCCGCAACATCACCCCCACCATGAAGCAGGCAGGCCCCAACCTGGCAAACCGGAACTGCATCGAAATCCGCATCATCGACCACGGTATTGGTATCCCGCCTGAGCTGCACGCTCGCGTCTTCGACCCCTATTTCAGCACCAAAAAGCAAGGCAGCGGCCTGGGTCTTGCCATCACCCATTCGATAATAACTAAACACGGCGGTCAGATCTGCCTGGATTCCGTCCCCGGGGAGGGCACGACCTTTATCATCGTACTCCCCGCCATCGCCCGACGGTTGCCTATACAGACCGGCTCCCCCCCTCGCCGCTCCCGGAGGGCGTCCGGTAATATCCTGGTGATGGACGACGAGCAACAGGTACGAACCATGGCCGCTCAGATGCTCACCCATCTCGGCTACACCGTCACCACCGTCGAGGACGGCAAGGTGGCGCTCGAGGAGTATCGGAAGAGCCTGGACGAACGGCAGCCGTTTGACGCGGTTATCATGGACCTCACCATTCCCGGCGGCATGGGCGGCAAGGAAACGGCCCAGAAGATCCTGGAGATCGACAAGGCGGCGCGACTCATCGTTTCCAGCGGCTACTCGCAGGATCCGATCATGGCCCAGTATCGGCAATTTGGTTTCAAGGGCCACCTCAACAAGCCCTACCAGCTGCAGGACCTGCAGCTCACTCTCGAAGAAGCCCTCGCCACAGCTTGAGATTTTACAGCCACTTGTTTTGGGAAAAGTTTTGGGAAAAAAGACGCGCGAAACCTTCTTTTCGCTTGCATCGAGTCGGCTGAAAATGAAATATCGTTGTAAACGGCAAATTTTAAGAATGCACCATGATCCCTATCGTTTTCACCGATCTCGACGGCACCCTGCTCAACTCGGAACGGTTGGTCAGCACCGCCAACCGGGCCTGTCTGCATCGCCTCGGCAATGAAGGCACCCTCCGGGTCATCGCCACCGGTCGCTCTCTCTTTTCTTTCCGCCGGGCCATCGAGGCTTCGTTTCCGGCGGACTACCTGATTTTCTCCTCCGGAGCCGGCATCCTCGACCTGCGCAGCGGCGAGCTGCTTTTCAGCGCAAATCTTGCAAGGGGCGATATTGCCACGATCTCCGAGCGGCTGGAAAGACAACGGGTGGACTTCATGGTGCATTACCGGGTACCCGACAACCACCGTTTCGTTTACCGGCGACACAGCCGGGCAAACAGTGATTTCGAGCGTCGCATCCGCCTCTACCGGGAATATGCCCAAGACATCGCCACCACCGGCGTCTTTCCCAGTCCGGCCGCTCAGATCATTGCCATCCTGCCTCCCAAGAGCGCCGCGCGGTTCCCCTCGCTCGAGTCGAGTCTATCCGGTTATCAAGTCATTCGAACTACCTCGCCTCTGGATCACGCCTCTGTCTGGCTCGAGGTATTTCCCGAGCAGGTCCACAAAGGCGCCGCGGCCGCCTGGCTCTGCGAGCGACTCGGCATCGATGCCGGCAGAACGGTTGGCATAGGTAACGATTACAACGACATCCACCTTCTTGACTTCACCGCCCACAGTTACCTCCTGGGCAACGGACCGCCGGAGCTGCAGGAACGCTTCCGCCCGGCCGCCTCATACAACGACGACGGTTTTTGCGCCGCCATCCTCGATGCAGATCGACGGCTGTGAAGAAGGGTGCTCACCTGAGATAACAGGAAAACTGGTTGCAATCAGGAATATTCCACGCCATCCTGAAAGTGAGAAGAGTACTCCCGCTTTATCTCAAACCATGTCCACGCAATTCATAGCCACCTCTGCCCATGAATCAAGGCGGCGTAGAGGACGGTATGCGGGTAAACTACTTGAGGAGGGCAACGATGGGCTCAGCCATACGATCCGTCATGGTCATAGGGCTTGGCAAGGTCGGCTATCTGGTGGCCGAATTGCTACAGAAAACAGGTTTCGCGGTTACCGGCGCCGATCTGCAACCGCAGACCGACAGGCCCTACCCGACAGTCACTCTCGATGTGACCGATGTCGCCGATATCGAGCGTAAACTCGACGACATGGATGCCGTCATCTCCTGCCTGCCCTATAATTTCAATCTCTCGCTGGCCACCATCGCCCGCCGAATGAAGGTGCACTATTTCGACCTGACCGAAGACGTGCCGACCACCAAGGCGATCCTGGCCATGAGCAAGGACGCCGAGACCATCATGGCACCCCAATGCGGCCTGGCGCCCGGCTTTATCGTCATCGTCGGCGCCTCGCTGGCGGCGGGGTTCGAGCGCATCCGCTCGATCAAACTCCGGGTCGGCGCCCTGCCCCGGAATCCCACCGGTCTGCTCGGTTACGCCTTCAACTGGTCGCCCGAGGGTGTGGTCAATGAATACCTCAACGATTGCGAGGTCATCGAGGAGGGCAAGCACAAATGGGTCTCGCCCATGGAGTGGCTGGAACACCTGGTTATCGACGGCATCCAGCTCGAAGCGTTCACCACCTCGGGGGGACTCGGGTCGATGTGCCAGAGCTTTCTCGGTAAGGTGGAAAATCTCGACTACAAGGCCATCCGCTATCCCGGCCACTGTCAGCTGATGAATTTCTTCTTTCATGAACTGCTGATGCGCGACCAACGGACACTGGCCGGAGAGATTCTCACCAACGCCAAGCCAGCGGTCAACGACGACGTGGTCTTCGTGCACGCCTCGGCGGAGGGCTGGAAGCAGGGGCGACTCTTCCGCGACGAGTTCGTCCGCGCCTTCTATCCGATGAAGATCGGGGAGACCATGTGCCGGGCCATCGCCTGGACCACCGCCGCCTCGGTCTCTTCGGTGATCGAGCTGGTCAGCGGCGGCATCCTGCCCAATAAAGGGTTTCTCAACCAGGAGGACATTCCGCTGGTGGACTTTCTGGCCACCAGAAACGGACGGCTCTACGAGGGCCGCGAGCATGGCGGCTGAATGTAAGCGCAACGGGATTTTTTGGTTTTCAAGAGATACCTTCACCGGGCGATACAACACATGCAGGCAAAATGGGGCACTGCTGGATGCTTATTGTTCTACTCCGTGTTCGGCTCTGAGAGCCTGCGCTGCCAGCCTCCCCTGAATATAGAGGGACAGGGCGGCCACCGCCCGGTCGCAAACCGCAAAAACCGGCACACCGCCTGCTGTTAGAGCATCGCGCAGGGGGTCGAACAACCGGCCCCCGTCCACCACGGCCACCACCGGCTTGGCGCTCTGGGCAGCCAGCTCGACCATCAGGTTTTTGACGCTGCCCTCCATGTCCATATCAAAGCGCGGCGATTGGCCGCCGGCCAGGGTATGCATCACCGGTGAGAGTGGCGCAAGACTCACCACCACCGCGTCGACACCCGGATCCGCCAACAGCGCCCGGGTAATCTCGGCGTGCGCCTCATCATCCGCGCCTGGGTTGATATCGAGCGGATTGGCAACAGTTACCAGCGAGGCGAGCCCTTTCTCAGCCAGAATCGTGGAGATGCGTTTGACTGTACCCTGGCTGAGAGCAGCCAGCTGCGTATGGTAATCATCCGAATCAATGGAGTCGGCCATACCAACCGCCTCGTAACCGGCGCTACTCACCGCCGCCAGCCGATTGCCGACGATCCGTTTGCCGTGCAGGGTCTCCGAGAGGAAAAAGAGGTCTTGAAACTCACTGAAATTGCGGGCAACGATGGCTCCGGCCTGCCGAACGCAGTTCTCGCAGACCATATAATCGCCGGCCATGGAGGCGGTGTGGCCGCTGGTCGCCGCCTTACCCTCGGCGGTGCGGCCGGCCTTATAGAAGATAACCTCCTTGCCGGCGATCACCGCCTCGCGGACGCCGCGCAGGAATTCGAGACCGTCCAGGTCGGTGAACCCTTCCGCATAGATGGCGATCACGTCGACTTTATCGGAATCCTTGAAATAATGAACCATGTCTCCCAGAGTAATATCGGTCTGGTTGCCCATGGAGATCAGGTAAGCGGGACGCAGTTGCGGGCATTGGTGGCTGCGATGGAGCATAAAGGCGCCGCTCTGGCTGATCAGCGCCGCCCGATGGTAACCGGTTTGCTCGCGCTCCCGGGGCAGTTTATCTTCCGGGATAAACCAGGTGTCGTATCCGCCCGGACGGGAGATCACCCCCATGCAGTTGGCGCCGAGAAACACCGGCCCGCCGTCCTTTGTTTCTCGGCCCTTGCCGATCAGCGCCCGCACCTGATCGGCGCGCTCCCGGCTCTTCTCGGTTTCACCCAGACCACCGGCTATCAGCATGACGGCTGCCGCGCAGTCACGCTCGATCACCTCGGCCGCCAGACCCGGCACCTGCTCCGCCGCCACCGCCACGATAAAGAGATCGAGCGGCTTTTCCACCGCCGCCAGGTTCGGCACGCACCGAACCCCTCCGATTTCTTCCACGCCTTCTCTTACAACCACCACATTTTCTTTCGGAAAACCTTCGGCCAGCACGTTGTCGAGGATAACCCGGCCAAAATTCATTCTCTTGGCGGAAACGCCGACAATACCGATGCGCTCCGGATGCAACAGGACGTGGATCTTCCCGCGGGTCGGGCGGCCACAAGGCCGCGCGGCCGGCTGAAACGGCACATGCCGTCCAGCGGCACCATCAGGTAATCAATGAAGGCAAACGGATTGACCTCCAGTTCCTCGATCACGAACTCGGTGGCCGGGTTGACCGGGGAATAGCAATTGGCTAGACGGATAAAGGACTCGAAACACTCGATCAACTGTTCGTCGGTGACGATCCGCCGCTGCCCGCGGGTGCGTCCCGCCAGCTTGCGATAGGCGATGGTTTGTTTGAACAGCTCGAAAAACGAGTGCCCGTCGGTCATCTCGGTGGAAGCGGCGACGATGGCTTGTCCCTTGCGAAACCGCGAGCTGTAGAGTTCGGCGTCGGTACCGCCCAGACCGGCGCTGATTACCATGCCGAACTCTCGGGAATGCCGCACGCCGACAATCAACTCGTTGCCGAAGGCTTCCGAATCGGGCGGCATGTACTGCACCTGGAGAAAGCCTTTGATATCCCGGCGAATGGCGCTGATCAGCGCCTCCCTTTTCAGCCCGGCATACTCGGCCGGCGCCGCCGCCGGTTCCCTCTCGATCACCAGCGCGTATTGCTCCGGCACTTCGTAGAGCATACGCCGTAGCGTCGAACGGATTTTCCGGGGATCTTTCTCCACCACCCGCACACCACCCACCTCGGTTTTATGGACGATGGCGGGAGAAACCACCTTCAGCACCGTCTTCTCCCCCGGCACAAGGATCAACTCCTCGTCGGCGGGCCGGGCGCCGCGGGCGATGAAGCGCGTCAACGGCGGCGTCTCCGCACCAGAACTCGAGAGCAGGGTGTATACTTCATACTCATAGAGAAAGTCGCGGCCCTCCGCGAAGGCATTGCTCAAAAGCAAGGTTATGGCTTTAAAATCAATTGGGATATCCACCGGATGAACACCCTCGCATGTATTTTTTTAAAAAAAATTCGCCTGCATGCCCCCCTTTTCATCCGTTGTGGGGCAAACGCTCCAGTCTCCTCAAATCACCTGAAAAATTGGCAAGTTCGTTACAAAACCGGGCAGATAACCATACCTTCCCAGAGGGCGACACTCCTGCACAAGGCCGGGCGGGTTACGGGAAGCGTCATCCTAGCTGGCAAAAAGATCACTCTCCGGCCCTTTTCATATGGTATTTCCCTGTATTATAATTAACTTGTAATCTCAAGGGAAGAGATGTTCACTGGCGTGTCAGCACAAGCTTCGCCGGCACTACCCAGGAGCGACGTACCCAAGAACGACATGCCGCAGCCAGCCTCGATCGGCGGCCCAAGCAAGGCGAAGCACCCCCAGAATAAAGACGTTGAAAATACGAACTACGAGGAGCCAGCGTAATGAAAGTAAAAGATATTTTAGAGGAGAAAGGCAGCCGAGTCATCTTTTGCGACCAGGACAACAGTGTCATGGACGCACTCTCGATTTATTCCGTCAACAAGGTGGGGTCCCTGATTGTTGTCGACACCCATGAAAAAATCCTGGGCATTATCTCTCCGCGCGACGTGCTGCTGGCGGTATTGGCCGATCCAGTCAACTTCAAGAACCTCAAGGTCAAGGATATCATGACCAAGGATCTGATCGTCGCCTCACCAGACGACAAGCTCACGTACATCCAGGCGATTATGACCGAAAACCGGATCCGGCACATCCCGATTCTAGATGATGGAGAACTCAAGGGACTGATATCCATCGGCGATGTCGTCAAAGCCCAACTTACCGAAAAGGATGTAGAAATCCGCTATCTCAAGGATTATATGGAAGGGAAGTATCCGGCCTGATAGCAAAGAGCGAATTACGCCTTCCGGCAGCTAGGAGCCTGTCGGATTATAGGCATTTTTGCTCAGATCGAGGCAAACTCGAAAAAATTACCGGAGGCATATACTGAATATTCCGAGGATAATTTTTTCGAGTTTAACGAAGATATGGGAAAAAAGGGCATAATCCGACAGGTTCCTAGCCGTCTCTCCGGCTTTCTGCCGGTGCAACCGATTTCAAAAAAGCTGTCTGCAATCTGCCGGATCCGCTCTTAGCAGCGAATTGCCCGGTATCAATATTGCCCTAATCTTCCGGATGCAGCACCGCGTGCAAAAACTCCCGGGTTCGGGGCTCACGCGGGCTGGAAAAGATCTGATCCGGTTCACCCGCCTCCTTGATGGCGCCGCCATCAAAAAAGCAGACCCGGTCCGAAATGCGTCGGGCAAAATCCATCTCGTGCGTCACGAGCAGCATGGTAAGATCATGCTCCTCCGCCAACCGGTGGATCACCTTGAGCACTTCTCCCACGAGCTCCGGGTCCAGGGCGCTTGTCGGCTCGTCAAACAGCATGATCTGCGGCCGCATGGCCAGAGCGCGGGCTATGCCCACCCGTTGCTTCTGGCCACCAGAGAGCTGGGGTGGATACTTATCGGCCTGGTCACTGAGCCCAACCATCTCCAGCAATTCCTCGGCACGCCGCCTGGCTTTGGCACGAGACAGCCCCAGCACCCGCACCGGCGCCTCGGTCAGATTGCGCGTCACGGTCATATGGGGAAACAGATTGAATTGCTGGAACACCATGCCCAGCTTTCCCCGCATCCGGCGCAGGTGAGCCTCGGAGGCGGAGACCAGGGTGCCGTTGCGCTCTTCGTGCCAGAGCGGCTCGCCGTCCACGTAGACCACGCCTTCATTTATTGGCTCAAGGGTCATCAACACCCGCAGCACCGTGGACTTGCCTGAACCGGAAGGGCCGATAATGGTTACCTTCTCGCCGCGCTTCACCTCAAAATTCAGATCATCGAGTACGGTAAAGTCACCGAAGCGCTTGGTGACCTTGTCGAAGCGAACCAGAGTATCGGTTGTTTCCAGGGTATCGGTCATTTCAGCGGAATCCCTCGTTTTGGCAGCCGGACATCAAGGGCCCGAACCAGGTAGGAGGCCAATAGTGTCAGGATGAGATA
This sequence comes from uncultured delta proteobacterium, assembly GCA_963745265.1. Classification (GTDB taxonomy): domain Bacteria; phylum Desulfobacterota; class Desulfobulbia; order Desulfobulbales; family Desulfocapsaceae; genus Desulfopila. The sequence continues at coordinate 360,201 of CAVUXQ010000018.1, read as the reverse complement.
CAACCCGCCCACCATCGACAATGGAATCATATATTGAAACGTGCGGTCGCCAATGATCTTGGCGACATTGAGCATCTCCAGCACCGTCACCACCGACAGCACCGGCACATCCTTCATGATGGAGATCAGGTAATTGCCGAGAGCCGGGATGATGCGGGGAATCGCCTGCGGCAGGATGATCGTAAAGAACGTACGCCCTGACGAGAGGTTGAGCGCACGCGCCGCCTCGCGCTGACCCCGCTCCACCGCCTCCAGGCCGGCCCGGTACACCTCCGAGGTGTAGGCGCTGTATTGCACACCCAGCGCCACCGCGCCGGTGAGAAAGGCCGGCAGCAGAATCCCGTAGTCGGGCAGCACGAAATAGAGAAAGTACAGCTGCACCAACAAGGGTGTATCCCGGATAAACTCCACGACCAGGGCGGTGGGCCACGCCACCAGCCGGTTGCGCACCCCCTTGAGCAGGGCGAAGACCAGCCCCAGCGCGGCAGCCATCAAAAATCCGAGAAAGGTTGCCTCGAGGGTAACCACCATGCCATGCAACAGGATCGGCAGGATCGACCAGGCAAAGGCCCAGTTGTTTGCAGTATCCCAATGATAACCGAACAGCATTAGCGGCCTCTTGCCTTCCAGCGCCCGACATAGCGCTCCAGCAATTTCATCATCGCCGTCAGCACCAGTGCCAGACCGAAGTAGATAAAGAGCGTCAGAGCGTAGATCGAGGTGCTGTCCTGGGTCAGGTTACGCAGGCTTTCGGCCCGAAAGGTGAGATCGCTCAGGGTGATCAAGGACACCAGTGCCGTATCTTTCAAGTTTTGTACGGCAAGATTGCCGAAAGGAGGCAGCATTTCCGGCAACGCCTGGGGCAGGGCCACATACCAGAGCGCCTGGCGGGGCGTGAAATTCAGCGCCCGTGCCGCCTCATACTGCGCCTTGGTTACAGCTTGAACCGCACCCCGCACGACTTCCGCCCCGTAGGCGCCGATATTGAGGGACAAGGCCAGGATTCCGGCATTTACCGGCGAGAGGCGAAGGCCCATCAACGGCAGGGCGAAGAAAATCCAAAACATCTGCACCAACAAGGAGGTGCCTCGGAAAACCTCGATGTAGGCCACGGACAACGATTTCAACAGGCCGTTTTGCGATAGACGCCCCAACCCAAACGCGAATGAACAGGCGGCGCCCAGGAGCGTGGACCAGAAGGTCAGCTCCACCGTCACCCAGGCGCCTTTCAGCAGAGCGGGCAGGTAATCCCACATAACCGGTGTCTCCCCATGTCAGATACGGTATTCCGGCTACATGGCTGAGCAAAGCTGCTCGGTGGTCTTTTGGAAGGAGCCTTCGATATCGGCAGGCGGAAAGCCATACTTCGCCAGAATCTTCTTCCACTCCTCGGTCTTCTTGAACTTCATCAGTTCCTTGTTGAACGCATCCCGGAAGCTGGCTGACGACTTGGCAAAGGTGAAGCCTCCCCAACTGCGCACTTCCTTACCATCAATTACCGGATCAGTGAAAGGATTGGCCAGTTGGACCTTCTCACTCTTTTTGGCCAGGTTGGCCGCGGTCAGGCCGGTGGCGGCATAGGCGGCGGCACGGCCGGTGGCGACGGTGGAAATTGCATCGGCATTGCTGCTGATGGTCACCATGCGGCTTTCGGGAACCCCCAGTTTCTGGAGCATGTCAAGCTGGTCGGCGCCGGCCATAATGGCTACCTTGGCATCCTTTTTGGCAAAATCGCCATAACCGTGCAGCCCCATCGGGTTATCCTTTGCCACCAGCAGCCCCTCGCCATAACTGGTGTTGGGCTCGGAGTAGATGACCTGTTGGCAGCGTTCCGGGCGAATCGCCATTTCCGCGGCCACCATGTCGAAACGCCCCGCCTTCAGACCGGGAATCAACGAACCGAACTGGGTGACCACCCATTGAATGTCGGTAATGCCCATGCGCTTGAGCACGGCCTTGGCCACCGTGGGGCCTGCACCTTCGGCTTCACCGGAGGCGTTCATATAGCCGTAGGGAATCTCATTGGCAACCGCGATGCGGATGTAGCCCTGTTTCTTGATTTGTTTGAGGGACACCGCCCCCGCATTGAGACTGAAAAAAACGCCCAGAACAGTGATCGCAAAGGCTGCGATACATTTTGACCTGAAATGATTGAGTCGCATAGTTCCTCCTTATTCTCGTTATCAAACCCGCATTTGCATTGACATCACCCTGGCTGGGGCATGCCGACGCATTCCATTCTCCTTCTGCAACAACAAGTAAACGGATTACATTTTTGTTTTCTTAAATAAATTTAGTCAATACTATATTTTGGGATATTATTTTATGCAATATTATTTTCCGCCCCACGGATTCCCGGCCCTTCTCCGCCTATCAAGCTATACGCCCCAAGCGATTGTTTTTCCATGCAGAAGACAAGCCGCCACCAGGCCGATACTTCCCCATTTTTCCTCAAAAAAAATCCCGGTGTTCTGCACGAACACCGGGACATCGGGACTGCCGGAAAACCATTCGCAATCAGCCGGCCAGCACCTCCAGCACGTAGTCGATATCGGCAGCGGTATGGGCGGCGTTGATCTGGAAGCGGATGGATTCGTCGCCGCGCGGCACCACCGGAAAGGTCAACCCTACCACCAGGACGTGGTTTTCGAACAGGCGCTGGACCATGGCTCTGGTCGTATCGGTGTTGCGCACCATCAGCGGCACCACTGGGTGAGGGCCAGGGATGGATTCGAGCCCAAGACGGTCGAGCCCTGCCCGAAACTCTCGGGTGCGTTCCCGGAGTGCGTGGAGCAGTTTTTTCCCCTCCTCGCTCTCACAGATCTCCAGGGCGCAGATGGCGGCGGCGCAATCGGCGACGCTCAAGGGATTGGTATAGATATAGGTATCCGCCTTCTGGCGCACGGCTTCCACCACCGCGGAGCTTGCGGCGATAAAGCCGCCGTTGACCCCGAAGGCCTTGCCGAAGGTGCCGACGATGATATCTGGAGCTTGCCCCACAGAACTTCGGCGGTGCCCCGGCCGGTGGCCCCATAGGCCCCGATGCCGTGAGAATCATCCACCACGGTGATCACGCCGTCCCGGAACCGGCCACGATATTCATCGCACACCTCTTCTATCCGGTCGATGGGGGCGCAATCGCCGCGCATGCTGAAGATGCCGTCGAAGATCACCACCACCCGCTCGATGCCTCGCCCACCTCATTCGAGGCGGCGACGCAGCTCGTCCATATCGTTGTGGGCTGATAGATACCCTTGTTGGTACTCGGCACCCCGGCGATGCGCATCGCCCGGATGATGGAGTTGTGGTTGAGTTGGTCGCCGATCCAGTGGGTAGTGCGGAATTCCGACGGTCAGGGCCAGCCCGCAGTTGGAGGTGTAGGCGGAGTTGAAGATCTTTGCGGCTGGCTTGCCGGTGAAGTGGGCGATTCGCTCTTCGAGCCGGCGGTGATAGCTGCCAGGTGCCGTCGATAAAACGCACCGCACCAGGCCCGACGCCGCAGGCCCCGGTGGCCCTGTCGGCGGCCGCAATCAGCCGCGGGTGATTGGACAGCGAGAGGTAGGAGTTGGAGTTGAGACGGATGAACTCGCCGGTCTTCGCCCTCCAGGGTGTAGCGGGGGCCGCGCTCGCCCTTGGGCGGCAGATAGCCGGTGATGACCCGTTCCGGCGCCTTGGCCCGTCCTTGCGCCTTTAGCTCAGAGCGCGCTCAACTTCTCGGTCAGTCTGGTGTCGAGTTGCTCGAGGGACATAGTCTACTCCTCATTTGTCCAGGTGAGCACCACCTTGCCCGACTCGCCGGAGCGCATGACGGCGAAGGCCTGCTCGATATTCGCTGTAATGAAATCGATGGGTGATCAGCGGCGTGATATCCAGCCCGCTCTGCAGCATGGCGGTCATCTTATACCAGGTCTCGAACATCTCGCGACCGTAGATCCCTTTTATGGTCAGCCCGTTGAAGACCACGGTGTTCCAGTTGATGGCAGTCTCCTCGGCGTGATGCCCAGCAGGGCGATTTTGCCGCCGTGGCACATGTTCTCGAGTATGGCGGTGAGCAGCCGCCGGACTGCCGGACATCTCCATGGCCACGTCAAAACCTTCCTTCATCCCCAGTTCTTCTGGACCTCCGCCAGATTTTCTCTTCGGGCGTCGACCACCAGTGTGGCCCCGCCTTTTTTGCCAGATCCAACCGATAGGGGTTGATATCGGTCACCACCACGTAGCCGCGCGCCCGCGTGCCGGGCAATGGCCGCCGCCATGCAGCCGATGGGCCCGGCGCCGGTGATCAGCACGTCCTCTCCAAGTACATCGAAGGAGAGAGCGGTATGCACCGCGTTGCCCAGTGGATCGAAACAGGCCAGGATGTCGAGTGGGATTGTAGGGTCGCAATACCAGACATTGGTAACCGGGATGGCTACATATTCGGCGAAGGCTCCGGCCCGGTTGACCCCGACGCCGCTGGTGTTCATGCACAGGTGACGCCTGCCGGCAAGGCAATTTCGGCAATGGCCGCAGACCAGGTGCCCTTCGCCGGAGACCACGTCACCCGGTTTGAAATCATGGACGTTTTCCCCAACCTCGGCGATCATGCCGACAAACTCATGCCCGATCAGCATCGGCACCGGAATGGTCTTTCGGGCCCACTCGTCCCAATTGTAAATATGCACATCAGTGCCGCAAATGGCCGTTTTCGATATCCGTATCAATACCTCGTTCTTGCCCGGGACAGGCACGGGAACGTCCTGCATCCACAGCCCCTCTTCCCCTTTCGCCTTTACCAGAGCCTTCATTGTTTTCATGGCTTCCTCTGGAAAACTCCTCTAAGTTCCTTTCCGATCACGCCCTTTTTTTCTCGCCTCCTCGCCCGGTGCCGCCACCTCATATGTTCGAGTGTAGCACAGCTATGGGAAAAAATTAAATCATATGAACCAGTAATCTCCGTGCGCCCAGCGAATTCTTCGAAAATTTGTTCCGGCTTCCTTCTCCCTCCTCCTCTTTTTTGATAAGATGTTTCTGTTGCGGTCAATCGGGCGGACCGCAGCCCTTGACGGTCCAATTACGCCCGCTCGACGGACATTTGGTATTGTTGAAATCTCCCATGCGCAACCACGAGCAGGCAGTAGCACCGATCGCACTCTCCACCTTTCTGGAATTGACACGGGAACTCACCATCGGTCAGCGCACCGCCGATACCCCGGCAAAACTCCACACCTTCCTGCACGAGCGGATCTTTCCGAAACTCGGCAACTTCTCCGCCGAACTCTACCTTCGCCGGGAAAGGGACAACCGGTTCATTCCTCCGATCTCGATGCCGTCTTCAAAGAGCCGATCGGTGCCAACCGCCCTCTGCATTACCGAAAACGTCCTCTTCTCGATTTTTTCCACCGGCAGGCCGCTCACCTTCACCGGAAACGACCGATTGAGCGAAACGCTTACCGAAACCGGCAACGCCAGCCAGCTGCTTGTGCCGCTGATGGACGACACATCTCCGTTGGGAGCTCTGTATATCGGCAGCCGCGACCAGGTCGAGTTTTCCATCGAGTACCTCAATGGGCTCAGCACCCTGGCGGCAATAATCTGTTCCCGACTCAAAAGCATGGATACCATCCATTGTCTCACAGAATCCATGCAGGCGCTGGAATATTCCGAACATGTCAGGACGTCTCTGTACAGGATCAGCGAACAGGCCCACTATTTCCCCACTCTGGACAACCTCTACGCCTCGCTACACCAGACGATCGGCAAACTCATTCACGCACCCAATTTCATCATCGCCCTGGTCAAAGAGAGTTCGCAAGGAACTTCCCTCTATTTTCCCTACTTCGCCGACCAGCGCGACAGCGGCTTCCGGAACCGGGAGATACAACTCGATCCCCAACGGCAAAGCCTGACCGGCTACCTGCTCGCCCACGGCAAATCGCTGCTGCTCACCCCCGATACCTACGACGGGTTCTGCCGCGACCACGATATCCATGCCATCGGCAGTCGGCCCTACTCCTGGCTCGGCGTCCCCTTTTACCTCGATCATCTCTGCGGGGCGGTGATCATCCAGAGCTATGAAGGCGTGGTCTACAGCGCAAAAGATCAGCGGTTGCTGGAGTATGTCGCCCGCCATGTCGGCGACGCCCTCAATCGCGGCCATGCGGTAGACGAACTGCGCAAGGCCAAGGACCAGGCGGAAAAAGCCGAGAAAAACAAAAGCAAGTTTCTGGCCAACATGAGTCATGAAATCCGCACCCCCATGAACGGCATTATCGGCATGACCGAGTTGGCCCTGGGCCTGGTACCCGACGGCAGACTCCGACTTATCTGGAGATGGTGCGGTCATCGGCCGACCGACTGCTCCATCTGATCAACGCCATTCTCGACTTCTCCAAGATCGAGGCGGGAAAGCTGGAGCTGATCTCCGCCCCCTTCCTGCCGCACAAGGATATAACCGAGACCCTGAAAATTCTCGCCATAAGCGCGGCGGAGAAGGGTATCGACCTGCGGGTGAATTTCAGCGATGACATACCGGAGCGGCTCTCCGGCGATTCCGACCGGCTCTGTCAGATCATCCTCAACCTGGTGGGCAACGCCATCAAATTTACTGACAGCGGCAGTGTGGTCCTAAGCGTCGAGCCGGACCCCGAACAAACACCGCCGCCAGGGAAAACGGTCCTCCATTTCAGCGTACAGGACACCGGCATCGGCATTCCGGCCGACAAGTTCGAGGCAGTGTTCACGGCGTTTGGCCAAGTCGGCACTACCCGTCTTTCCAGCCATCAGGGGACCGGACTCGGGCTGGTCATCGCCGCCGAGATGATCGAACTGATGGGTGGCAGAATCTGGGTGGACAGCACCCCGGGTATCGGCTCAACCTTCCATTTCACCGCAGGTTTCAGCGTCCCCCCCGACGATTCCACCGGTACCGATAAACCAACCCGCCACCTCTGCCGACAAGAGAGCGACGGTTCGACGCCCCTCTCCATACTGCTCGTCGAGGATGAGTTCATCAACCGCACCCTGGCCGCCACCCTGCTCGAAAAATCAGGCTGGCGGGTCCATACCGCGGAAAACGGACGGGAGGCGCTGCACCTTCTTGAACAGGAAGACGTCGACCTGATTTTGATGGATGTCCAGATGCCCGACCTGGACGGATTCGCGGCGACCCGCATCATCCGGGAACAGGAGAAGGGTACCGGCACGCACCTTCCCATCATCGCCATGACAGCGTACGCCGTGAAGGGAGATCGCGAAAAATGCATAGATGCCGGCATGGATGGGTATATCTCCAAGCCGATAAGTCCCGACCAACTGCACGCCGAAATCAAGTCGGTACTTGCCCGAGGATGAATCAGCGATCCTCAGGCCGCCACCGACCTCCCGGAAGACCGATCGGTTGTAGCCGTTTTTCTTGCGCAAACGGGGCATCATCACTAATTTGTAAAAAAAAGGAATCCCCAATGCGACAGGCAATGCTCCGATTGATGATACAATCCGGTTTCTTATCAACATCATCGAGGAATTCTATCCGCACCATTTAAGCACCTATCCGGAATACCATCGCTTTGTCTGTACATTTCAAACCAGTAGCCAATACAGCGTTGCCATCCAAGCCGGGTGTCGGGTGCGCACAGCAGTACTCCGTAAGGAGACGACGATCTATGGCAGGTTACCCACTCATTACCCGCACGCTTCAGCGACTGAGCTGGCTCATCCTCGCCCTGGTTGCGCTCTCCCTCACCATCAGCCTCATCGTCTTGCTGGTGGCCTTGCATCGGGAACAAACCAAGCAACGCAAGGAGTTACAGGAAGATCTCGTGTGGTACGTCACCCAGACGGAACATTCCGCCATGACCTTCCTCGATGCCGTTCACCGCTTTCGCGAACTCCAGAAACCCACCGAGCAAAACGAGGTCCGTACCACCTTTACCGCCTTTAAAAAGCGCGTCGACGCCTTGGATAAGGGTGATATCGGCTCGTTTTTCCTCAAGCTTCCCGGCGCCGAAGCCGGACTGCGCCGAAGCCGGAAGCTGCTGGTGCAGCTGAAACCGCTCATCGCGGACCTCGCGGATTATCCGGCTGCCAGTACCAACGCCATTGTCACCGCGATGCGCTCGGCGCTGCCCTCACTGCACGACCTGGCTCGACAGAGTGCCGAATTCGACTTGCACCGTCTCCGGGAGCGACACGATCGATTCAAACGCCTGTACCTCGAAGCGCTGCTGCTGCTCAGCGGGGCGACGCTGGCCGGAGTGACCCTGATTGTTCTGATCCTCCGCCAGCAGAAGACCTTGAACACGCTCACCGGCAAGCTCGAGCAGCAGCTCGAAAGCCAATCCCAGGATCTCAAAGCCAGTCATCAGAGGTTGACCTTGCTCTCCCAGGCTGTGGAGCAGAGCCCTGCCTCGGTGCTCATCTGCGACCAGGACGGTAACATCGAGTACGTCAACCCCCAGTTTGAAACTATAACCGGCTATCGGGCCGAAGAAGTGCTCGGCGCCAACCCCCGATTATTCAAGTCGGGCAAAACCCCGGCCAGCACCTACGAATTCATGTGGCGGGAGCTGCGGGCCGGTCGCCAGTGGCGGGGCGAACTCTGCAACAGACGCAAGAACGGCGAACTCTATTGGGAGCAGATTTCCATTTCGCCGATAATCGACGAGGAGAGCGGCACCAGGCGGTATCTCGCCGTAAAAGAGGACATCACCCGGCGCAAACTCTACGAGGAGCATCTCTTCCGCCAGGCCAACTACGACAGCCTCACCCAACTCCCCAATCGCGCCCTCGCCCTGGACCGGCTCGAACAGGCCATCCGTCGGGCGAAACGGCACCGCGAATTGGCGGGACTGCTGTTTATCGATCTGGACAATTTCAAGGAAATCAATGATACGTTGGGCCATGACGCCGGCGACCTGCTCCTGCACAAGGTAGCGCAACGCCTGGCGGGCTGCCTCAGGGAGTGCGACACTGCCGCCCGCTATGGCGGCGACGAGTTCATCGCCATCCTCTCGGAATTGAACTCGCGCGAGGACGCACGCCAGATCCTCGAAAGGATCCTCACCGCCTTCAGTGAACCCTTCGACCTGGTGACGAAAACAAGAGCGATCACCACCAGTATCGGCGTAAGCTTTTCACCCGATGACGGCAACACCCCGGCAGAACTGTTGAAGAAGGCCGATGCGGCCATGTATCTGGTGAAGTCGGCCGGAAAAAAAGGCTACAAGATGGTGGGGGAAGAACCGCTGCCGAGTTCGCCCAACCGACTGGACCGGCAAGACTCCTCCCAGCCGACTGGAATCAAAACAAACTAAGAAGAGATATCATGCTTACCGCCCTTCCAAGCATTCCCCAATACACGGCGATTTCTTATGAGCGCGAGTGCGAAATGGACTGTCCGCTGGCATGAATCCATTGCGGAAATAGATCGCGGGCAATGGGACGAGTTGGCTGTCCCGCTCGCCACTCCGCTCATGGAATGGAGCTGGCTGCACCATCTTGAGGCATCGGGGAGTATTTCGCCTCGCTATGGCTGGCAACCATGCCATTTGACCTTCTGGGATCGAGGGAAACTTATCGGGGCGGCGCCGCTCTATATTAAAACACACAGCGACGGGGAATTTATTTTCGACCACTGGCTGGCACAGTTGGCCGAAGAATTCGGCGTCAGATATTATCCGAAAATGATCGGCATGAGCCCGGCCACACCGTCAGTAGGGTACCGGTTTCTGATGGCGGAGGGTCTCGATCAAATCGACTTGATGCAGCGCATGCTCACGGCTATCGACGGATGCTGCCACCGTGAGGGGCTCTCCTGCTGTCATCTCAATTTTGTCGACGCGCCGTGGTTCGCAAAATGTGCAAGCAGGGATTTCATCTCCTGGCAGCATCAGTCGTATCTATGGAAAAACCAAGGGTTTACAAGTTTCGAAGACTACATCTGCACCTTCAAGTCTTCCCAGCGGCACAACATCCGCCGCGAGCGCCGGAGCATGGAGAGGCAGCACATCACCATCCGCACGTTTTCCGGCGATGCGATTGCACCCGATATGGCGGCGCTCATGTACCGCTATTATCTCAACACCAATGAACGTTACGGCCCCTGGGCGGCACGATTTCTTGGTGGCGACTTCTTCAAGCGAATTTTCCGGGATTACCGCCATCGTCTGCTGATCATCGCCGCTTACCAGGGGGCTTCATCCTCCCCCCTTGCCTTGTCGATGCTGTTGGTGAAGGATCGCCACCTGATCGGCCGCTACTGGGGATGCGAGGCACCGGTGAAAGACCTGCATTTTAACATGTGCTTTTACGCACCCATCGAGTGGGCCATCGAAAACCACATCCAGACCTTCGATCCCGGAGCGGGCTCACCGCACAAGATCTATCGCGGCTTTACGGCAGTAGCCAATACCAGCCTGCATCGACTCTACGACCCCCGACTCCAGGCCATTTTCGATCACCTCATCGACCAAATGAATGCCATGGCCGAATCCGGCATCGACTCCCTCAACAGGCACCTGCCCCTGGGAAATGAGAGCGGGCGCAGAGCAAGCGGCCACCAACATACTCCCGGAAGAGAATAAATACACCACAAGCAACCCGTCTCAGAGTTCCTAGACATCCGGCTCCATGCTAAACTTCAAGGGAAACCCGTTCTCACGCGCCAGCGCGATCCCCGATTCCACTTTGGTTTCGGCAACCTCCCGAGGGTAAACTCCCGCCACTCCGCTTCCTTCCTGGTGAACGCGCCACATCAGATCGGTAGCCTCAGCGGGGGATTTGTGAAAGAGAAAAACCAGCAATTCGACAACAAAGACCTTGGGAGTGTAGTCATCGTTGAACAACACCACCTTGTACATGGGTGGTTCCTTGGTCTTCTCATCGAGGTCGGTTTTCTCTATCTCGAGAATATCGTCTTTGGAATCGCTCATCTTCACATTTGCATGCAACGAGATTTTCCACGTGTTACCGGATAATATCCGTTCTCCAGGTCACCCTGACACCGGCCAATCCCTAAAACTGTAAACATTCTCCAGTCATGCGGCTCGACACCCCGCTTCGGTGCCGCATCGTGCCGGCCCGCGAAACAGAGCCACCTACCTTCAAGATGAGCATTTATCCACCATGAGGCAACCGTGAGCAAAAGGTTCAGTGGCGCCCCATCCTGGCTTGACCTGGCATATGCACATAGATACAATAAAAGTTAACAGCGTACATTTGCTTTATTGAAGCGTGGGGAAACGCTTACAATGCATTGAACTGGGCAATTTCGAAATTACCCGGTGAACGGCTGCCGGAACCGTCCGGATATGTTCACATGGACGTTACAAAACAAAAAAGACGGTCAACGTACAAGAAACAACGACAGCCAGTAGACTGAGATTGATAATCAATTGGTTTTTTGCATATTCTTCGAATTCTCTTGATTTCATATCGGTCCTTTTATAAGCAATCGACCCCCGGGAGCCACCCAAGCACCCGTCGGATTGCGGCGCTTTTCCCTCTATCTTGGTTGTTTTCGAAATGGAATGCTTGCATATCTTGTATATGGCTACGCTCATTTTTTATGAAAACGCCTTGATCGAGAAAAAGGCTCTACTCCGACAGGCTCCTTGCGGCTCGCCCCGGTGATCATATGGAACTGTTTGGATTGAATGAATTTTCCTCTCGGGGAAACCGGGTCGAGGCGAATACTGGCATTTCCATCCGCCGCCCGCGGCGCGAAAATTACGGAATTTGCACACCCGTGAAATTTTTTCCCACCAGCTTCGGCAGGTCGTTTCCCCCCAGCCTCAAAAAAAGGCGAAATCACAGCCGCTCACCCTGACAAACAACCGTCCTCTCGTGAGTCGACTATGTTATTACTATTCAATCCGTTACAATGACGACAAGGTTTTTTCGCGTCTCGCCAATCGGCAGAACACACCTCGCCCCGCCAGGCGTCAGCACCATTTTTTCCAGCGCTGTTGCCGCACCATGTAGCAATAACCTTGCCAGGCGCAACATGACATTGTGCGCTTAACGGTGGAATTCCCTTTAGGAATAGAGACTTAAAAGAATCAACGCGACCGCAGGACGACCAGTTTTCGGCGAATCATCACACCCATAGTCACCACCAGGTAGACCGCGGCGGCGATGACGATAATCACCGGGCCGCTCGGCAAATCAAGCGAATAGCTGGCGCCGAGGCCGGTCAGGATGAAAATGGCGCAAAGGAGGATGGAAAGCAGCATCATGTGCCGGATGCTGGCGGCAAAATTGCCGGCGATGGCCGCCGGCAGAGTAAGGAGGGCGATCACCATGATAATACCGACGACGCGCACCAGCAACACGATGGTTAGCGCGGTAAGACACAGAAGCGCCAGGTAGAACCAGTGGGTGGGCACCCCTCGCAATCCAGCGAATTCGTCATCGAAACAGGTAGCGAGAAAGACATTGTAGAACACCACGATCACCCCGGTTACCAGAACGTCGAGGGCCAGCACCAGATAGATATCGCTTTTGGAAATGAGGAGGATATTGCCGAACAGATAGCTCATCGGATCGACATAGCCCGGGGTCTTGGCGAGAAACAGCATGCCGATGCCCATGCCGGTGGCCCACAATGCACCGATGACGCTGTCTTCGCGCTGCCTGGCACGAAGACTGACCAGGGCGAGAATCGCCGCCGCCACAAGCGCCACCACTACGGCCCCGGTCAAGGGGCCGAACCAGCTAATGCCCATGGCGTTCTGGAGGTACAGACCGATGCCGATGCCGGCCAGGATACAGTGGGAGATGGCGCCGGCGATGTAGCTGATACGCCGCACCACCACAAAGGTGCCGATGATCCCGAAGGGAATGGCGGAAAGCATGCCCGTTATCACCGCATACCGGAAAAAGGGCAGATTCGGATCAGTAAGCGGCGAGAGAATATCAAGCATGCTGGTGCCCCCTCTCGCTGCAGGTATGGTCGTGGCGGATCATTCTCAGATCGCCGCCATACATCTCCTTGATCAGCTCGCCGGTCAGCTCACTGGTCGGATGGATCACTACCTCGCGATTGACGCAGGCGATGCGACTGAAGAATTTCGAGACGAAACCGACGTCATGGGTCACCATCAGGATGGTCATCCGCCGTTTCAGCCCACCAAGCAGGGCCCAAAGATGGCTTTCCGATTCCCGGTCGATATTGGCCGTCGGCTCGTCGAGAATAAGGATCTCGCCGCCGGTGGCCAGGGCTCGGGCGATCAGCACCCGTTGCCGCTGCCCGCCCGAGAGCGCGGCGAAGGGGTGGGAGGCGAATTCGGCCAGATCGACTTCGGCCAGCGCCGCCATAGTCCTCTCCCAGTCATCCTTGCGGTAGCGGCCGGTGAGCGCGTTGCCGAGTCTTCCCATGCACACCACTTCCTTGACCGAGATGGGAAACAGCTGGTCGTATTCGGCATACTGCGGCACGTAGCCGATCCGCTTGCGGGCCTCGCCGGGCCGTTTGCCGTATATCCGGATTTCACCGCTATCGGGCGTGAGCAGACCGAGAATCAGTTTGACAAGCGTTGTTTTGCCGCCGCCGTTGGGCCCGACAATACAGACGGAATCGGACGGCCAGATGGTCAACTGCACGTTGCAGAGGATGCGGCGATCGTCATATCCAAACGAGAGGTCACTAATTTCTATCACCGGCTGCACCGGTTCCTTGGCACACATCGTTGTTCCTCCAACGCCTTATTTTGAGAGCGCTTCCGCAATCTTGCCGGCCATCTTCGTCAGATTTGCCGGCACATCCTCCGCCAGCGGGTCAAGCGGCACCACCCGACCACCAATGGCTGCAGCCATCACCTGGGCGCTCTTGGGGTCGAACTCGGGTTGCACGAAAATGACCTTGACGTTCTCCTGCCTCGCTTTTTTGATCAGAAACGAAATCCGGCGCGGCGAGGGGGACTTCCCCCCGACCTCAACCGCCTCCTGCCGAAGGTGATAGGAATCGGCAAAGTAACCGAAGGCGGGGTGGAACACCAGAAACGAGGCGCCGGCAAAGGGTGCCAGGCGGGTAGCGATCCGCTGGTTCAGCTGCCCAAGTTCGTCGGTCACCTTGGTGAGATTGTTGTGATAGGTCAAGCGGTGGGCAGGATCGACATCGCTGAGCGAGGAAGCCATTTGCGCCGCCATTACCTGAAGGTTGGCGCAGGAAAGCCAGACATGGGGGTCCAGTTCTTCATTTTCGTGGTCACCGGCGGCGGCATGACGATCGGCACCGTGCTCATCTTCAACGCCCTCGGCCAGGGGGATCTTGTGGATACCGCCGGTGGTATCGACAATCCTCAGTCGTGCCGAGGTACCACGCACTCTGGCCGCCAGTTGATTTTCAAACACCATATCCACGGTAAACCAGAGCCGCGCCTTCGCCAGGGCCGATACCTGTCGTGGCGTCGGTTGGAAATCATGGGGTTCCTGGCCTGCCGGAACCAGCACATGCACGTCGATCAGATTGCCGCCCACTTTTTCTGCCAGCCATTTCTGCGGAGCAATGGTGACGAACACCCCCATCGCTGCCCGGACGGGCGTTGCCGCAAGCATTGAAAAAAGCAACAGCGGTGTTGCCCAAACCATCATTTTTTTCATCGTGCCCTCCTTGATTCTTCCCCGGCCGCGTCTCAATGCAGAGCGTCGTCATGCCCCGTCAGGCAAACAAAATGCACGGCATCGCACTCCTCGCACTTTTCCAGCGGATGCTGGGTGAGAAATTCCCGCAGGTGCCTGTCCTGCTCGGGACTGAGCGATCCGGTACCGCCGCAGAGAGGGCATTTACGGCCCAGGGCCTCTTCAACCGCCTTTCGTATAAATGCCGATTTGTTGGCTATCGCATCGAGGCTTCCGGCCAGCGCTTCATCTACCTTGAAAGTAAAAACTCGCTCTTTTTTCTTCATATTACCTCCCGGTCACACCAACCCGGACTGAAAACCAGGTTGAACGTATTACTAAGTAATACCGACTGATATCCTTGTCAAGAACACTTTCTTATTGTCGCCGGAAGTATTTTCGGTAACAGTTACAA
The DNA here is from genome assembly GCA_963745265.1 of uncultured delta proteobacterium. Taxonomy (GTDB): domain Bacteria; phylum Desulfobacterota; class Desulfobulbia; order Desulfobulbales; family Desulfocapsaceae; genus Desulfopila. Next base: position 345,188 of record CAVUXQ010000018.1, on the reverse strand, counting down.
GGCGAAACCAAAGTCCACCGGCTGCCGGCCTTCCTGCAAACGGCGCTCAACCATGGCCGTTGGCAAACAGCCGACGCGGAGCGTGCATCGCTCTCTTTCGGTTTTCCCGGCAAACAGTTACCAACCAAGAGGTATGGCCGTATGTTGACCATCGACATCCCGGGAGCCGGCCCTCTGGCCCTCGACCATCTCGTTCTCGATTACAACGGCACCCTGGCCGAAGACGGCAGCCTGCTTGCCGGCGTCCGCGAACGGCTCCTCCGTCTTGCCGGCAGTTTAGTCATCCATGTGATTACCGCCGATACCCACGGCACGGTGAAAAGACAACTGAGCGAGCTGCCGGTGCAAGTCGAAGTCATCGGCCCTTCGGCCCAGGACAAGGCCAAGGAAACCGCTATTGACTGTCTGGGAGCCGGGAGAACGGCCGCCATGGGCAACGGCAGAAACGATGCACGAATGCTGGCTCGGGCGGCCCTGGGCATTGTCATCATGCAAAAGGAAGGGGCGGCCATGGCCGCTTTCGCCGGGGCGGACGTCTGCTGCACCGACATCCGGCACGCCCTCGACCTGCTGCTCTACCCCGACCGGCTACGTGCTACCCTGCGCAACTGAGGTGGTCCTCTAAAGTCGTTTCAGCAACAGCTGCTGCAACAGAACATAAAAAAAGCAGCCCCCAACTGCCTGAGAGCAAAAAACCTCATGCCGCCTGCCAGCTGCAACCGACCAAATACTCGCCGTCAGCGGTGAGACGAACAACGAATTCGTCGCCGGCCTTGACCTCCCCGACCCCGGCGGGTGTACCGGTCATGATGATATCGCCGTCACAGAGCGTCATAAATGTCTGGATCTCGCGCAAGATGTCTTCCGGCTTTCTGATCATCAATTCGGTGGTGCCGCGCTGCCGGGTTACGCCATTGATCTCCAGTTCGACACCCAGAAGTCGGTCGCGGTCGGGCAGAGGGACAAAGGGGCTGAAAAGCGCCGAACCGTCAAAGGCTTTGGCCCGCTCCCAGGGGCGCCCCTGGCTTTTAAGCCGCGACTGCAGCACGCGCTTGGTCAGGTCGAGGCCGCAGCCGACGGCGGCTAGCACCCCGTTTTCCACGATATAGCAAATCTCCGCCTCATAATGCAGGGGCTCCTGATGAAAGGAACGAAGGGTAGCGGTGACGGCCGAATTCGGCTTGCAGAACACCACCAGTTCCTCCGGAATCTCGTTGCCCAATTCGTGGATGTGCTCCACATAATTCCAGCCGACGCAGACGATCTTCGTCGGTGCAATTTGCCTCTCGAGTACGTTCACGGTATTCATAGCGCATTATATTGAAAATTTATGTACTTCGTTTGGGGTGAGCTGCAGCTGCTCTGCCCCCTTGTCCGGCATAATATCCAGAACCCGCAGATCATCCGCCGCCTGCGAGACGGCAAGAACCGTTCCCCCACGGCAGCTCCAGAAGCGATTCCGGCGATCCTGTATTTTCACTCTGAAGGGGCCGGAAAGTGCGGCCTGGAGAACAATTTTGCGAAGATCGATCACTGCCCGATTCTCCGCTCTTTGCATATCCGCAAGAAAAAAAGCCGCCGCCTGCCGAAAGCAGGCGACGGCATCCTGGACCGGCACCAGATCCAAACCGCGCACACCGGCCAGGATTTTTTCAGCCCAACGATCAACGACTTCCCCATTGCGCGCCGGATCGGGATGCAGCAGATTGCCCCAGTGCAGCGGTAGCACCGGCCCGGCGAGCGCACCGGGAGGGGGGGCGGCGGCGAACTCATGCCAGGCTACCGGCGCCACGCCGCGTTCCAGCAACGTCACACCTGCCTCCCAGGTGATACTGTCGTTGAGCGGCGGGTTGTATTGCCGCGCCCGGTTGAACCGGGTAATGACGTAACGGATGCCGTATTCCGCAAGGATAGCCTGCATCGAATCGCCGCCGTTACCGAAACTGTGATTGAGCGCGGGAGGCACGTACAACCGGGGAAACGGCCCGAGACCGTTTGCCTCCATGATGGCGGCGTACGCATCGAGGTGCTTGCGAATCACCGCAGCCGGCCGCATCTGTCCGGCGCCGTCATGAAATTCGGAACGCTCCATCCTGCCGTCGCGCCAGAACTCGTGGCAGAGACCGTGGAGAGCGATCTCCAGCCACTCACGCTCCTCCATCAGCAGCGCAGCCGCCTCCTCCAGCCAGGGTCCCCGGTTTTCGCTATTGTCCCAGTTCGCCCCCTGCCAGGTGGCGCCGGTCACCCCGCGCAGGCAGTCCGTCCTGTCCCATTCTCCCAGCACCATTCCCAGGCCGATCCGCATGGACAGCCGCCGTCCCAATGCCGCCAGCGCCTGGTAATCGGCCAGGCAATGGCGACGAACGAAACGATTCCGATAGGGCTGCTGTTGCGCCGAGCCGTCCATCCCCCGCCACCAGCCGACATCCTCGATAAGCAGATAGAGCGGCTGAGGAAGAGAAACCGTGGCATCGGTCAAGCACACCCTGGGCATACCACCACCTTACAGACTTATCCACCGGCGTCGCTCAGGCCCCCGGCGACGACTTTCGGCAAGAGAAAGCTCTTTCCACCACTCGTATTCAAGGGTTTCCGCGCGGGGGTCCCACTCTGCGGCTTGTCAGCGAGATCACATGCCAGACCAGCGGCTCCATCCGCGCACCCCACTGCAGCTTGAACCGGCAGGTTGGCGCTCCAGGCGAGGATCGACCGAAATCGAACCGGCTGCAACCGCTCTCGCTGCCATAAGCGAGCATGGCCCAGTAGAGCAGCATGTTGGCGCAGAGCGGTCGACAGCGACGAAGCGAGGAAGCCCAGGGGTTGAAGAGCGTATCGCCCAGCCGAAATACCATGGCCCCGGCTGCTGGCTCCCTGCCCGCATACACCATGACCACCCGAAGACTGCCACGCAGCGTGCGGCCGAGCCGATGGAACAACTCCAGGTCGTGCACCGGAGAGCCGAGATCCCGCATATTCTCGGAGAAAACCCCATAGAAGTCATCGATCAGCTCACTGCCCCCCACCACGGCCTTGCACCCGCACTTGCGCGCCTTGCGCACCTGGTTGCGCACCTTGGCGGACAGTTCGCGCCACAGCTCATCCGCGGACGTGGGAAGCGCCCGGGTGATCCCGACCTTGAACCTATGGGGAACGTGATCGCCTCTACCCGCCAGGAGCTGAGCCAGGATATCCTCGCCCGACGCCCCCTGCCGCAGTTCGAGATGCATTGCCCCTTGGGCTGCCGCCACCTCGAGAGCCGCATCCAGCAGCGCCGCCACCCCTGCCGCGGAATCAGCCAGAAGAGCGGCGTCGTCGGTATAGGGAAGAGAGATGAGACGGGGATCACGCCCTGGTGCTGCAAACAGCATCAGAGGCAGAACCCCGACCACCGCACCGGCCGAACCATCCCGCACCGCCAAGCGAAAGAGCGGCAAGCCGTAGGTTTCGGACAACCCCTCGGCCCAGCCGTAGAGATGCGAAAAACAAGCGCCGGCCCGCACCGACACATACGCATCCCACTCGCTCCGGGAAGGGCTCTGATCAATATTTTTCATGCACGTGTTATAGCATGAAAAGACAATATAAGAAAATCAGCGAACTTGCAACCCTGTCAGCACACCAACCCCGGAAAACGTTCAGCAGCACCCCATATGTGCGCAAGGGGGCTGGCGAGCAATAGTAGGCTATGCTCGCCAGCCCGATCGTGCATATGTAAATACAGGCACTTGATATAATAGCTATTGATTGATCGCTTGATGGAACTCTGCACCACGGAAACGCTCAGCAGTGCGCCATATGTGCGCAAGCGGAGTGGCGAGCTATACTAATGGCTATGCGCGCCACTTCGATCGCGTGCAGATGGCGTGCTGCTGAGTGTTTCCGGACCTCAAAAGGTGTCGGCTAACTTAGTCCCCTCCTCGATCGCCCTTTGGGCATCGAGTTCCACGGCCTTTTCCGCCCCGCCGATCAGATGATATCCCACCTTGAGCTCATCGAGCTGTACGGCCAGCCGCAGATCCGACTCCTGACCGGCGCAGAGGACGATAGTATCGGCCGGAATCAGGCGTTCTTCCTCCTCAAGGCCGATCCATAGGCCATTAGCTTCGATGCAGCGATACTCGACGCCTGTCCAGAATTTCACCCCGTGTTTTTTGAGCTCCATACGATGAATCCAGCCGGTGGTCTTGCCAAGTGTGGCCCCCGGTTTGCTTTTCTTTCGCTGCAGCACATGAATTTCGCGGGGCGGCGCCCCCACCCGGGGAGGACAGAGCCCACCCCGCTGGGTATACTGCCGATCCACCCCCCATTCCTCGAGAAAGGCGTCGACCGCACTGCCGTTGCGCTCTTTGTGCAACAGGAAGACGGCAAGGTCGAAGCCTATGCCGCCGGCACCGATTATGGCCACCCGGTCACCCACGGCTTTTCTGCCGGTCAAGACCTCGTTGTAGGCGGCGACATGATCCATCTCCACCCCTGGAATCCGAGGTATCCTGGGGGTCACGCCCGTAGCCAAAACGATCTCCTCAAAACCGTTCAGATCGGCAGGCACGGCCCGATGCCCGAGCCGCAAATCGACCTCGTGCAGCTGCAACTGCACAGTGAAATACCTCAGCGTTTCAGAAAATTCGTCCTTACCTGGGATATGTCGGGCCAACAGGAACTGCCCCCCCAAAGCCTCACTCGCTTCGAACAGGGTGACCCGGTGGCCCCTGGCCGCGGCGGTGACCGCGCAGGCCAACCCGGCGGGCCCGCCGCCCACCACCGCCACGGTTTTCGCCGATTTGGCTCGAATCATGGGCATAAGGGTCTCGCGGCAGGCGCGGGGATTGACCAGGCAGGTGGCGCTTCGGCGAGCGAAGATCCGATCGAGGCAGGCCTGGTTGCAGGCGATGCAGGTATTGATTTCGCGCTCACGGCCCTCCCGCGCCTTGTTCACCCAGTCCGGATCCGCCAGAAACGGTCGAGCCATGCTCACCATGTCGGCGCAACCCTCGGCCAGCACGTTTTCCGCCACCTCCGGCATATTGATCCGATTCGTGGCAACAAGTGGAATCCCGACCTCGCCCATCAGTCGTTTGGTCACCCAGGCAAAACCCGCCCGGGGAACAACGGTGGCGATGGTCGGCACCCGTGCCTCATGCCAGCCGATTCCGGTATTGATCATGGTGGCACCGGCCTCCTCCACGCGCCGGGCCAGGCTGACCACCTCGTCCCAGGTGGAGCCGTCCTTGACCAGATCGAGCATGGACAGCCGATAGATTATGATGAAATCGTCGCCTATTTCCCGGCGAATACCTTCGATGATCTCCAGGGGAAAGCGGATGCGGCCAGTCGAAATCCCCGCCCCATTCGTCATCACGCTTGTTGGTCTTGCGGGCGATAAACTCATTGATGAGATAGCCTTCCGACCCCATGATCTCCACCCCGTCATAGCCGGCTTCGCGGGCCAGGACGGCGCAGTTGACAAAATCCTCGATGGTGGTGCGGACTCCCTTCTCGCTCAGCGCCCAGGGTCGGAACTGGTTGATCGGCGCCTTCAGCCGGGATGGAGCGACGCACAGCGGGTGATAACCGTAACGGCCGGCATGCAGGATCTGCAGACAGATCCGGCCATCCTCGCCGTGGACCCGATCGGTAATGAGGCGATGGCTCGGCAGCTGGGTGCGGCTTGAGAGCCTGAGCGAAAACGGCGCGAGCCATCCCGCCCGGTTGGGGGCCACGCCGCCGGTGACAATGAGGCCGACACCTCCGGTCGCCCGTCGGCCATAGTATTCCGCCAACCGCGCAAAGCCGTCCTTTTCCTCCTCCAAGCCGGTATGCATGGAGCCCATCAGGATACGGTTTTTCAGGGTGAGCCAGCCAAGATCGAGAGGCTGAAACAGATGGGGGTACCGCAAGGTCGTGGTGCTCATGCCAGCATCCTCCATTTTAGATTGCCGTGTGGGAAAACTTCAGGCGAAGAAGGGAACAAATACGTAACCGTTCACCAGGTCAACCAAATGCTGGCCAATCCAATGAACTGTAAACGTTCTCCAGTGCCCCAGGTTGGCACGATCAGGCTGTCGGGCAATAGCCTATCTATGCACGACAGCCTGATCGTGCCAAGATGGGGGGCTGGTGAACGTTTACACAAAGACGATAGACAAAAGCTACAATTAAGGTTGCGCGCACCTTCACCGGTACTATATAAATCAAAGTACCCCCAAATGTAAACAGTTCTGGTTATACGCGCCCACGACCATTGCCCCAACTACTGGTTGTAGCGCGCGAACAAGGCAACCCGACCGGATTACCGAGGAATCGACATGCACTACGAAGGCAACATCTTTCGACCGCCGAGCGAGGCGAGCAGCATCCTCTTGCAGGTGACTACCGGCTGCTCGCACAACAAGTGCACCTTCTGCGGCATGTATAAAGGTAGCCGCTTTACCATCAAGGACGATGCCACCATCATGGCGGACATCGATTTTGCCGCCCTGCACTGCCGGAATCAGCATCGGCTCTTTCTCTGCGACGGCGATGCGCTGATCATCCCGCAGCGGCGTCTGGTCGCCATCCTCACCGCCATCCGGGAGAAACTGCCCTGGCTGGAACGGGTCGCCACCTATGCCAACACCAAGAGCATCCGGATGAAAACCGACGAGCAGCTGCGCGAACTGCGCAAACTCGGTCTCACCCTGGCCTATTTCGGGCTTGAGTCGGGAGATGACAAGACCCTGAAGGCGATCCAAAAGGGGGCCGACTCCGCCCGCATGATCGAAACGGGCCAAAGAGTGCGGGCCGCCGGCATCAAGCTCTCGGTCACCGTGCTCCTGGGAATTGCCGGCAAGGACCGCTCGCTTCTCCATGCCCGCGAGACCGGGCGGGTGCTTTCCGCCATCGACCCGGAATACGTCGGGGCACTGAGCCTGATGCTCACTCCGGGGACCTTAGCCTATGAAGCCTACCAACGGGGAGAGCTGCATCTGCCCGGCCCCGAAGAGATGCTGGAAGAGCTGAGTGCGATGCTGGCCGCCACCAATCTCTCCGGCGGCTATTTCCATGCCAATCACGCCTCCAACTACCTGCCGATCAAGGCCCGGCTGCCCGAAGACAAGGAGCGAACCCTGCAGCTCATCGACCAGGCCTTGCAGGGGAGGATTAGCCTGAAGCCCGAATATATGCGAGCCCTTTAAAATGGCAAAAAAAATCCTCCCCGCTGCAAAGAGTCGGGGAGGAGGGCGATCAGCAGAGTTCCACGCTATCAGAAAGTGTAATTCAGACCACAGCTCACCAGAAAGGCGGAAGCGCCCGAGAAGGTGCCGTTGATATTGTCGTTCACCACATCGCGATCGGTCTTGTAATCATAGAGCACGCCGACGCCGAGTTCGAGCTTGTCGGTGAATTTATGCTTGGCGCCGACAGAGAACAACCAGGCGTCGGAATCCGGCAATTCGAAATTAAGAGTCTGGGTCGGCACCGGCGTCTGGTCCCAGGCAACGCCTGCCATCAGGGTGGTTTTGGTATTCAGGCGATAGTCGACGCCCAGGCGAATCGCGGTACTGTCGTCCCAGTTCTTAGTGATCGGCCGATCGAAGATGGCGTAGAGCACAGGGTTGGTGAGCGGTACCGCATAGTTGAAGTCGAGGTTTTCATAATCTGACCAGAAGGTGCGATCGACACTCAGATCGAAAGTCCAATCCTGCCAGGTATACGCGGCTGAAAGCGACAGTACGGCGGGAGCCGGGACACTGACGTCACCGGTGGTGTTGATGGTCGGGGTCATGTTGGTGGCGAGCGTGACATCGCCGTCAAAATCCATGTCGACCTTGGAGCGATAGGTAATCGCCAGGTTCCAGCTGTCGTTGGGTCGAACGTCGATCGCCAGGTTGTACCCCCATTCGGTGGTGTCGCCGTCCATGGCTCTGCTGGCTGACAGGCCGCTGGCCGCATCGACCACACCGTTGCTCATCACCGTCGCCTTGTTGTAGAGCATTCGAACACCGGCCGCCACCGAAATCATGTTGTTTATCTTATAGGAGACAGTGGGGTTCAACTCGAAGACCTTCAGCTCGAATTTTTCGGCGAAAGTCTTTGGATACGGTTGCTGCCATCGTTTCGCCAGGCCGAACGGCTCCGTGAACGAGAGTCCGAACCGGAAATTGTGATAATCCGGAGAAACCATAAAGAAGGTCGGCAACAGGAAGTACTCTTTCTCGGAAGAACCGTCATAGTACGATGAACGATTATCCTCGTAATCGATCGAAGAGAGGTACAAAAAGGTGGCGGTACCTTCCACTTGCCAGGCGTCCGGCAGATACGCCATGCCCGCCGGATTGTAATAGGCGGCATCGGCCCTGTTGGCCGAGGCGATATTGGCGCCGGACTTCGCCGTCGCATCCATCGATTGCTCGGGAATCCGAAACCCGGAAGCCATTGCAGAACCAGTGCCCAATACAGAGATCAGGGCCAACGTGAAAATCGTCTTTTTCATTCTTTTCTCCCCTTCATCGTGCATTTTCTGCGTGTCGTTCCCAAGAACACAAAGCGGTCGAACCTCGCCCGAGCCGAATACCCACTTCATCCGGGAAGATATAAGCCGGACTGAAATGAATTTGTCGGCTACCCCCTGCATCGGCTCTTATCGCCCCTGAAACGACACTGTTTCACGCCCCCAGGCCTCGTGGCCACGGAGCGCATTACTCCGCCGTATTTAGCACAACTGCAGCGACTCGACAACTCGTTATCTCTTGTTTTAACTAATTTTTTTTAACCTCCTACCTGCTATAATGCTGGTATTTTCGTTTTTTCGCGCGCTGCTCAAACACGCAAGGGCCAAACGCTGTAAAGCGACTCGGGGTTACAAACCGCCTCGCAGCAACTCAATCTGCCGGAGAATGTCTCCTTCGATGACCACCGCACGGCCGCTCCTGTCGATCACCACAAAGGTGATTAGCGCATCGGCGGCCACCTCTCCACTATTTTTGAACAGGATCTCCTGCCGCAAGACCACGTTTCGGTTGTTGATCTTTTCGATATCCGTGGTGACCACCAGGGTCTCACCGACCCCCACGGCCTTGCGGTAATTGACATTGATATTGACCACCAGAAAGGTCAGCCCGCGAACGGCCCACTCCCGGAGATCGATATGCGATTCGAGATGGGCCCAACGGTCCTCCTCGAAAAACTCCAGATAGCGGGCATTGTTGACATGGCCGTAAAAATCGGCGTGATAGCCGCGAACCTTGATTTCCGTTAAATATTCCACGATACATACCCCTTGTCCGTACAGTTCGGGCATAAACCCGGTTGGCGGGCACACCTCTTCCTCGCGCAAGGATGCGGAGCCCGACTGTCGCGGACTCCGCACCCTTGGCAGTCGTCGCCTCTTTGCCGCTTTTTTCTGCATACGCGTTTACTACGAGGCGCTACGGATCGGATTATATGGATTTGCTGCCTGCCCAACGCAGGCTTACTGACTACAACGCCTGCACTTTCTCGGTGAGCAGCGGCACGAACTGCTTGAGGTCGGCCACCACCAGCACGTCCGCCACCTCGCCGATGGGGGCGTCCTTGTCGGTGTTGACCGCTACCACGAACTCCGACTTCTTCATCCCGGCCAGGTGTTGAATTGCCCCGGAAATTCCACAGGCTACGTAGAGTTTCGGGGCCACCGTCTGACCGGTGGTGCCCACCTGCCGGTTGTGCTCGGCCCATTCCGAGTCCACCACCGGCCGGCTGGCGCCGTATTCACCGCCCAGGGCTTTGGCCAGGGCCTCGATGATGGCGATATTTTCCTGCTTGCCGATACCTCGGCCGGCGCTGACGATCACCTCGGCCTTGGTCAGATCGACGCCTCCCTTGGCGACTTCTTCATAGCCGCCAAAAGTTACCCGGCCTTGTGCATCGCCGGCGATTTTTTCCACCGTGGGAGTCGCGCCACCCGCCTCGACCGGGCTGAAGGCTCCGGCCTGCAGAGTCACCACCGTTCGACCGGTTTCGCAGGTGACGGTGCGCCGCAGCTTCGCGTTGCACACCGGAACCACCATGGCGCCATCTTTTACCTCCACCACCTCGGAAACCTGGGCCGCCTGGAGCCCAAAGGCAATCCGGGGGGCCAGATCCCAGCCATAGGAGGAGTGGCAGAAGGCGACCATGTCGACCTGTTCTTCTTCCGCCACCTCGAGAATCAGTCGTTTGTGCGCGTCCGGGTTGTATTCGCCAAACGAGCCGACATCGGCGAGATAGAGTTTGCCGCCGTAGGCCGGAAGCGCACTTTCGGCTCCCGCCACGAACATCACGGTTTCGGCTCCCATCTTCTCTGCAAAACCGAGTAATTCACCATAGCTCGCGAGCAGCTTTGCCTCCCTGTATTCCGCGATCAGTAATATTTTCATGATCTGTTGCCTCCTACTTGAGTATGGTGGTTTTCTCTTTGAGAATCGAGATCAGCCGATCGGCGAGCTCGCCGGCCTCACCTTCCAACACCAGACCACCCCCCTTTTTCTCGGGGAAGTACATCGCCTGGGTCTTCTGCCGCGCCTCCACCTTGAGCAATTCGGCCACCGGGATGGATTGCAGCTCTTTTTTCTTGGCCTTCATGATATTGGGCAGGGTCGGATACCGCGGAGTGTTGAGCCCCAGCTGGCAGGTCACCACCGCCGGGACCGGCACCCTGACACCGGCTCTGACACCACCTTCGAGCTCGCGCTTGGCCTCGATGGCGCCGTCGACATAGTTGAATTCGATGACCGTGGAAACGCTCGGGAGATCGAGCATTTCCGCCACCAGGATACCAACCTGTCCGCTCCCCCGGTCCTGGGATTGCATGCCGGTGAAGATTACGTCGAAGTTCTTGTCCCGGGCATATTCGGCGATGATGCCGGCGATCTGATACGCCTCTTTGCGGCTGGCCTCGTCATCGGCGATATGGGCGCCACGGTCGCACCCCATGGCCAGGGCCTTTTTCATGGTCTCCTTGACCCGATCGCCACCGATGCAGAGCACGGTCAGATCGGCGTCGCCCACCTGCTCCTTGAGCCGCACCGCCTGTTCGACGCCGTATTCGTCATACTCGTTCATTCGCCAGGCCAAGTCCTGATCGTCGTACCAGGTGCCGGTCGCATCCACCCTGAATTTCGATTCCATGTCCGGAACCTGTTTGATACACACCAGAATTTTCATAATTCCCTCCAGTCGTGAAGTAAAGCCAAAGCCACTGCAGCAAACGACTGCTAAGACTCCAACCGCTCCACCAGCAGTTCGGCTATATCCCTTGGTTTGAGCGTCTCCTCCACTCCGGCACCCTTGACGCCGTCTTCAAACATAGTCAGGCAGAACGGGCAGTTGGAGACCAGCACCTCAGCGCCCGTCTCGACGGCCATGCCGACCCGTTTGACATTGATCCGCTCACCGAGTTTCTCCTCGGCCATGATCCGTCCCCCGCCTGCACTGCAGCAGAAGCTTTCGCTGCGGTTTTTCGTCATCTCGTGGGCGGTGATCCCGGCTGCGGCAAGCAGGGCCCGCGGCTCATCGTACAGGCCGTTATGCCGCCCCATGTAGCAGGAATCGTGGTAGGTGCAGTTGAGATCCCGCTTGCGCACCTTGAGCCGGCCGGCAGCTATCAGGTTCTCCAGAGAATACGGTATAACTCTCGACCTTCGGGGTAAAGCCGAGGTCGCGGTAATCCTTATTCAAGGTGTTGTAACAGTGCGGGCAGGTGGTCACGATCGTCTTCGCCCCGTAGCCGTGTATGGTCTCGATATTCTCCATGGCAACGCTCTGATAGAGATATTCGTTACCCATCTTGCGCATCGGCTCGCCGCAGCATTTCTCCTCCTTGCCGAGTATGCCCACCTTGACCCCAGCCGCCTCGCACAGCTTCACGAAGCTCTTGGCAACGGCGATATTGCGTTTGTCAAAGGAAGCGTAGCAACCGACAAAATAGAGCACGTCAACCTCCGCGTTCTCGGCCATGGTCGCAACCCCCAACTCCGCCGCCCAGTCTCCGCGCGAGGCGTACCCGATGCCGAGCGGATTGCCGTTGACCTCGGTCGCCTCCATGGCGGCCATCACCTCCTCGCCCGGGAACTCGCCTTCCATCAGCACCATGGAGCGGCGCATCTCAACGATTTTTTTCACATGCTCGATGGAAGCCGGGCAGATCTCCTGGCAGGCAAAGCAGGTGGTGCAGGACCAGAGCACATCTTTGCTCACGGTGTCGATCAGGTTCGCTTCGGGGTTGTGGAATGCCGCCTCGCCGATCTGGTTCACCACCTTCATGGGGGAGAGCGGTTTGGCGGTGTTCCAGGCCGGGCAACGGTCCTGACACCGTTTGCAGAGGGTGCAGGCGTCGGCGTCGAAAATATCCTTCCAGCTCAGGTCGGAAATGGTGGTGGCCCCGAAGCTCTCCGCCTCCTCGTCTTCGAGATCGAGGGTGACCAACTTGCCTGTGGGGCCCCGGTCGGCAAAGAGGTAATTGGTGCTGGTGGTGAAGATATGGCGAAATTTTGTAAAGGCTATGAGGCAGATAAACGTCATCGCCAGCGAAAAGTGGAACCACCAGGTGAATTTATGCACGGCAAGCAACGTCTCCTTGCCCATAAAAGCGATGTTATACGCCACCAGATGCCCCACCGGCGACCAGGCGGCAAGAGGCGTGCCCAGTTCGGTCACCGCCATCCGGCATCCCTCGATGAGAAAACCGGTGAGCAGAATGATGGTCAAAAGGCCGTGCATGATCGCATCGTCTATTTTGGTCTCCAGCCCTTCTGGCCGGAAGAAATAGCGCCTGACGAACAACGATCCCAGCATGCAGAGCGCCACTACGCCGGCGATATCGAGAATCAGCGAAAAGAAGGCGTAAAAATAGCCCTTGAGGAATTTTATCCCAAAGAGCAGATCGGTAAAATCGGCCTGGACGAAGATCAGACAGGTACCGATAAACAGCAGAAAGAACCCCCAGAAGAAGAAGGCGTGAAACAGCCCGGGCATTTTCACCCGCATCACCAGTCGCTGCTGCAGGGCATTGCGCAGCATGGCACCTATCCGGCTCTTGAGATCGTTGGTCCTCGGCAGCGGCCCGCCCTGCCGATACACCCTCGAGCGACGCACAAAAGCGACCACCAGCACAGTGAGCGCCGCAAACGCCAATAGATACATGGGGACCAGAGTACCGGCGCGATGGCCGACGTTCCAGTAAATCTCACGGGTATATTCCATGGCATTCTCCATTTCCTGTTCCGAGCCCTCTCCTCTCTTTTCTTTCTGCCAGCCCGAACTCTTCTGCTTTTCTCCCAGGAGCCCCAAAGCTCCTGACGGGCCGGGCCAGCCCCTCTGACCACACGCAGAGCCTTGCTCTTTATATCTGTTATATGGTCGTGTTGCAAGGTATCGCACATCCCAAGAGCAAACACAACCTTTCACTGCGCCACCGGAGAAATACCAAGCGCCCCAATCTTACAATCTATATATCTTGAGTTTACGTAAAGGTCAATACGTTTTCGCAGAAAACATTTACTGAAATATCGATTTTCCCCATATAAAACCACCAACTATCCATTTTTGTTTGACATCGTCGAAAAACATATGCTACTGTTAATTCATAAAATTACGTAAAGGTAAATCCCGCTCTGAATCGCTTGCCCCGGGAATCCGGAATCCGCCGGATTCGACCGCGCCTCCATCCAACCGACTCGACAAGAATACGGATTCGGCACCATACCTCGTCCGTCATCGGGGTAGCCGAGACTACCGAGTTTGCCTCTTGTGGGGAGAAGGAAACCGTCATGTCACAAAAGAACGAACAGACAGTGCAGATAGGCGAACTCGCCAAACAGCTCGGCATCACCACCCGGACAATCCGCTATTATGAAGAAATAGGTCTGATGGGCCCCACGGAGCGACTTGGCGGCGGTACCCGCACCTACGCAAGAGATGACATTTTGCGCCTAAAGTTCATCCTCAAGTTGAAGCAGCTCGGCATCTCGCTCAAGGAAATCCAGGAACTCTCAGAAATATTCGATATCAACGAACAAAACTTCGACACCATTACTCCGAAGCTGATTGAAATCCTCGATCACCACATCTCCAATGTGGATGAGAAAATGGCCAATCTCTCTTCCCTGCGCAAGGACATCGTCGAATACAGAATCCGCATCACCGACATGCTCAACAACCGTTGAGGGAACTCACCTTTCCTGCCACCTATGGCGCTGCCATCCATCGCCACTGGCCTTCCCGCCCTGCCGCTTGGCTACCGCCCCCTTCCGCACCGTTGCAGGCCGAGCCATCACGGACAATGCATTGTCCTCACTGTGGAGTCGAGAGTATTCGCGAGCCGGTGGCCAATCCACCCATTTCCGCATCGCCACTACTACATTTGACAAATAACCTCTCTGGCTTAATAATTATAATTATAGGAGTGTGCTCTGGGGGGCAAGCGTTTGCGTCATATGCAAACACAGAAAGAGAGGAACGTGCTGTGCTCGAACTAAGGAAATTTGTAGCCCCGGAATTTGTTTTCGGTTCTGGAGCGCTGGAACTCACCGGGCGGTATGCCAGAAATTTCGGCGCCCGTAAACCACTCATCGTCACCGACCCCGGAGTCATTGCCGCCGGCTGGGCCCAACGAATAGCGACCCACCTCGCCGAAGAAGGTCTGCCGGCCGTGACGTTCTCCAGCGTATCCCCCAACCCGCGGGCCGAAGAGGTGATGGCCGGCGCGGAAATCTATGCATCGCAGGGGTGCGACGTGATCGTCGCCATCGGCGGCGGCAGCCCCATGGATTGCGCCAAGGGGATCGGCATCGTCGCCACCAACCACCAGCATATTCTCCATTTCGAGGGCATCGACCAGGTTCCCTGCCCCGGTCCGCCACTCATCTGCATCCCGACCACGGCGGGCACCGCCGCCGATATTTCCCAGTTCGCCATCATCACCGACCTTCAGGAAATGGTGAAGAAGGCGATCATCAGCAAGACCACGATTCCGGACGTCTCCCTGATCGACCCGGCAACCACGATGACCATGGACAACTATTTGACCGCCTGCACCGCGGTCGACGCCCTGGTCCATGCCGTGGAAGCCTATGTTTCCACAGCCCACTCGCCGATTTTCGATTGCCACGCCCGGGAGGCCATCCGCCTCATCTGCACCAACCTGGAGCAGACGATTCACTCGCCCCAGAACCTCGAGCTGCGCGGCAAACTCATGCTCGCCAGCCTGGAAGCGGGCCTCGCCTTCTCCAACGCCAGCCTCGGAGCGGTTCATGCCATGGCACACAGCCTGGGGGGATACCTCGACCTGCCCCACGGCGAATGCAACGCCATGCTGCTCGATCATGTGGTGGCCTATAATTTCCCCGAGGCATCCGAACGGTATGAGGATATCGCCGCGGTCATGGGGCTTGAGACCAGAAAGCGAAGCCACAAGGAGATCAAGGCGGCGGTACTCACCGAGATTATACGCCTTAAGCATGCCGCAGGCATTACCAAAACCCTCGGCGCCCGGGGAACCAAAACCACCGACATCCCCAAACTTGCGCAAAAAGCGATCCAAGACCCCTGCATGGTAACCAATCCGAGAATGCCCGTACAGCGAGACATCGAGGTTATATATGAAGAAGCCCTTTGATGAGCTGCAACGGCGGGAGGAGCTGCGGCAGAGCATCATCGGACTGGGAGAAAAATCTCTACGCAAAAGCTACTACCCGGAACTGCAGAAACAACTCCGACAGCTCGAAACAACCAACAAGGCCCTTCTCAACGAGATACAAGAACGAAAAAAAGCGGAGGAGCAGAAAAAAAAGCTGGAGTCCCAGCTGCGGCAAGTCCAGAAAATGGAGGCCATCGGCTCGCTTGCCGGTGGCATCGCCCATGATTTCAACAACATTCTTTCCGCCATCATCGGCTATGCCGAGCTCGCCAAGGCGCATATCCAGGGGAATTGCTCCTTCGGTGCCTGCCCCGCCGATCACGATCTGGACGGTGTGCTGCGCAGCGCCGACCGCGCCAAACAGCTGGTGAGACGCATACTGAGCTTCAGTCGCCAGCAGGAGGGAACGAAAAAGCCTGTTGAACTCAATCTCCTTGTCCTTGACACGATTAAGATGCTGCGAGCGGTGATCCCTACCACCATCGCCATCGAGCACGATCTGCAGCCCACGGAGAGCACGGTCATGGCCGACGCGACCCAGCTCAACCAGGTGCTGATGAACCTCGGCACCAACGCCTATCACGCCATGCGCCAAACCGGCGGCATCCTCTCCTTCGAGCTCAAGGAGTTGGATATCGACCTCGACGACCACAAACACACCGAACTCCATATCCCCGCCGGCCCCTCCCTGGTCCTGCGTATCTCCGACACCGGTTGCGGCATGGACCCTCAAACCCTGGAGCGCATCTTCGACCCCTATTTTACCACCAAAGCCGATCAAGGCGGCACCGGACTCGGGCTTTCCGTGGTGCACAGCATCATCACGGCCCACCATGGACATATCACCGTCTATAGCGAAGTGGGCAAGGGAACGACATTTCACCTCTATCTGCCCCGAATCCGCATCGTGCCCAAAGCCAAACCCCAAACCTCCTCCGCCACGGTCGTCGGCGGCACCGAACACCTGCTGGTGGTGGACGACGAACCGGCCCTGGTGGAAATCCTTCAGCGTCTCTTGACCGGCCTCGGCTACTCCGTGACCTCGACCACCTCTTCTCTTGAAGCCTCGAAGCTATTCAGCCAAGCGCCGGAACGGTTCGACCTGGTCATCACCGACATGAACATGCCGGAACTCAACGGACTGGACCTCATCCAATTGATGCGGGTTAGCAGATCTGACATCCCTGTAGTGCTTTGCACCGGATTCAGCGAGCTGATGAATTCCCAGAACACAGAAGCCATGGGCGCCATCAAGCATATCATGAAGCCGGTGATGCGAAGCGAACTCAGCCAGGCCATCCGTTCCTTGCTGAGCGCCGCATATGGCGAGTCTCAGCCCAAGGCACCCTGACCAGGATATCACATCAGTCGATAGGAGCCTGTTGGAATACAACATTTTTTTTCGAATATCAAGGCGAACTCAAAAAGATTGTATCGGAGACAGATACCCAGGGTCCATCCAGAAATGAGATATTTCGGAGTCTGCACTCACCTGTTCTGAATCGAGGCGCACTGGCACATTTGACCGGAAACCCACGGCAACCCTTCCCCATTGGAAAAGCTCTTTGCGAAAACCCTTGACCATGTTAATATGACTGCGGTCATAAAATAAGATGAGCCGTAAGAGGTTTTCAGCATATGCGCATCACCGCCAGAGCAAAAGAAGAAAACCGGGAAAAGATTCTGACAACCGCGGAAGAGCTGTTTGCCGAAAAGGGGTACGAACAGACAACCACCCGGGATATTTCCCAGGCCTGTGGCATGGCCAAGGGCACGCTCTTTAACTACTTCAACAGTAAAGAAACCCTGGCCATGACCTTGATCGCCCGGGCCATGGAATCCGGACGACTCGCTTACCGTCGGCGAAAAAGCGGTTGCGATACCTTGCCAGAAGAGCTTTTTCTGCTGATCGCCGCCGAACTGCGCGCTCTCCGTCCCTATCGATCCTATATCGGTCCGGTTCTGGAAGGGGCGCTGTCGCTTTTTGCCAAGACATCACCCTGCCCCGCCGGACAGCTGGCGCGACAGGCCCACCTGCAGGCGGTACAGAAGGCTTTGGCCCGGCACGGTTTTGCCCCGCAGGCCGACCCCGCCGCCCTCACCCTCTACTGGTCGCTCTATCTCGGCATCCTCGCTCACTGGACCCGGGATACCTCCAAGAATCAAACGGCAACCCTGAGCGTACTCGATTACGCGGTGGAGATGTTTTCAAACACCATCGCCGGCAGCGCCAGCGTCCGGGAGGCAGCCGGCAATGAGTAAAAACACTGCGCTACGATTGCACCAGGTACAGACCAAACGGATTCCAACGAGTTCGTTTTTGCGGCTCTCTACGCTGGGCAGCAGCCAGGCCAGGATAGCCGCCCACTACCTCGCCTATGCACTGCGCAGTCGTTTTGCAGAAGAAAAGCAAAAAAAAATCCTGAAAAACCATTTCCATCTCAAAGCGGCCCTGCAACTTCTGGGAACCATGGGCTATCTGCGCGGCGCCATTATGAAAGCCGGCCAGCTGCTGGCCAACCTACCGCACCTTCTCCCCCAGGAATTCATTGACATTTTCGAGTCTCTTCAGTTCGAGGCTCCGCCCATGCATTTTTCGCTTATTCGGGAAATGTTTCTCGATGAACTCGGCAAGGAACCCGAGGAGATTTTTCGCTCCTTCGACCGCCATGCCTTTGCCGCCGCCTCTCTTGGCCAGGTCCACCGCGCCCGCCTCCATAATGGCAAGGAGGTGGCGGTAAAAATTCAATATCCCGATATCGCCCGCATCATCGATGCGGATATGAAGGCACTGGGCCTTCTGGTGCAGGCCATGCGACTGACCAGGGATTTTCGCTACCTGCATATGCATGTTCTCGATGCCAGGAAAGTTTTCCTCAAAGAGGTGGACTACCTCTCGGAAGCCGCCTTTATGGAAGAGAACCGAAAACTTTTCGACAAGAGCGACATCGTGGTTCCCGCCCATTACCCCCAATACTCCACCAGGCGGATCCTGACCATGGAATACCTTCCCGGCGAGCACCTGCGAAGCTTTCTGGCAAAAAATCCCGGGCCGGGTAAAAGAAACCATTTTGGAAAACTCATCTCCTCTTCGCTGGTTCATTCCTGGTTTGCCTTTCGCACCGTCTATGCGGATCTGCATCCCGGCAATTATGTCCTGATGAAAGACGGGCGCTTGGGTTTTATCGATTTCGGTTGCTACCGGCGCTTTGACCCCAACCGTTGGCAACTGCAAATCGATTGGGAGTCGGCAATGTTCGCAGGTGACCAGGAACGGATGCCCTATTTTCTGGCCAAGATCGCCATGCTGGAGGATTCCGACGATCTTGCCCCCGACTGGGTGGACCTGATCAACCGCCAACTCCAATGGATCATTGCCCCGGTCGTACACAAAGGTCCCTTTGATTTTGCCGGCCACGACTATGTTGAGCTGGGGACCCGCCTGCTGCGCGAATCGATCCGCCAGGGAAATGTCCGGCAGGATCCCTTTTATAACTGGAGCAGCCGGGCCATCCTCGGTCACCGGGCCTTGATGTACCGATTGCGCAGCAAGTTCGACTACTCCTCTCTCTACCTCTCCGAAATGGCACGTCACGGCGTAAACGTTCACTAGCACCCCCCATCTTGGCACGAGCTGGCTGGCGTGCATAGATAGTTGTCCATCCCCTCTCCTTCATAACGCACCCACACCAAGAAGCCCCCTTCAATATGATCGCGCCCATTTTAACTTGACTTTCTATCGGCCATTGATAATATGGGCATGGTCACATTAATTTCGATTTCACCTCACGCAAAACGCAACACCTGAAGCGATTGTTCAAACCGGAGAACGTTTACCGTGGCTCAACACGCAAAGGAGGGGCTATGAAGATTTTGAAACGACAATGCCGGGTTGTTTTCGGCCGCATTGCCGGTTGGGCATTTCAACATCATTGGCTGGCGATCGGTATTGTCTTCTTTATTTTCCTCTCCCTTATCAGCCCAGATACCTCGTCTCACCCTCGATACCAGCAACGAGAGCTTCTTTCGGCCCGATGACAAGGTTCTCGTCGACTACAACCGGTTTCGCAACCAGTTCGGCAAAGACGAATTCATCGTGGTGGCTGTCCAGGGAGCACAGGTTTTCAACCTGAATTTTTTGAACAAACTGCGCGACCTGCACCAGGATATCGTTAACAACGTTCCCTTCCTCGACAAGGTGACCAGCCTCATCAATGTCCGCAATACCAGGGGAGAAAAGGATGAACTGGTGGTCGATGATTTCCTCGCCAAATGGCCCGGGAACGCTAGCGACCTTGCCAAATTGCGGCAACGGGCAGCAGAAAACACCCTGTATAGAAACTACATCCTGGACGCCGGCGACACGACGACCGCCATCGTCATCAAGCCGCTCGCCTGCAACCCGGATGCAAAAGCACTGCTCCAGGAAGAGGGAACCTGCCAACCCATGACCAATGTGCAGAACCGGGCCATGGTGAAGGCGCTCGATGCGGTAGTGCAGCGCCACAACACCAAGGGATTCGCCATATCGGTCTCTGGAATGCCGGAGGTGATAGAGTACCTCAACATGACACTGGAAAAGGATCTCGGCATCATCATCCCCCTCACCTTCGTGATGATCATCATCTTCCTGGCCCTGCTTTTCCGCCGCATTTCCGGAGTGGTCTACCCCATTCTCATCTTCACTATTTCCCTGCTCTCAGCCACCGGACTCATGGCAGCGCTCGGTATGCCGATGACCAATATTACCACCATCCTGCCCTCCTTCATGCTGGTGGTAAGCATCAGTGACGCCGTCCATATCCTGGCCCTGTTCTATCCTGCCTACCAGCAGTCAAAGGACAGGAAGCAGGCCATCGTGGCAACCATGGAACAGGCCGGTCTGCCGGTGCTGATGACCTCACTGACCACCGCCGCCGGTCTTGCCTCCTTTATTGTTGCCAAGGTGGCGCCCATCGCCGATCTTGGTATCGTCACCCCCATCGGGGTCTTTCTCTCCCTCTTATATACGGTTTTACTGATCCCGGCGCTTTTGGCCATCTTTCCGGTGCGGCACAAAGCTGCCAGCTCTTCAGGGCAAGACTTTTTTACTCCCATATTCAGATGGATAGCTACCGTGACCTGCGAAAAGCAATGGATTGTCATCTCTATTTTCTCGGTTGCGCTGCTCGTTGCGATCTGCGGTGCAAGCCGGTTGCGCTTTGAACACAACGCTCTGAAGTGGTTTCCAAAGAACTCGAAAATACGAAAAGCCACGGAGCATATCGACCGGGTGATGCGAGGCTCCGTCTCTTTTGATGTGATCATTGACACCGGCAAACCGGACGGGCTGTACGACCCCGGCTTTATCCATTCCCTGGACGCAGCCGTGCAAAAGCTCGGCAGCTATACCAATGACAACCTGTTCGTCGGCAAGGTGCTGAGCCTGACCACACTGCTCAAGGAGACCAACCGCGCCCTGCACGCTAACAACAGCAACTTCTACACCCTTCCCGATAACAAAAAACTCATCGCCCAGGAACTTTTTCTCTTCCAGCTTAGCGGCTCGGACGACCTCGACGAGCTGGTCGACCGCCAGTTCAGCAAGGCCCGCATCACCATGCACGTCCCCTATCGCGACACCTCCCGCTATAAAAAGTTCATCACCGTGGTCAGGAGCGATTTGAGCAAACAATTTCCCCAATGCCATATCGTCGTCACCGGGGTGAATGCGATCTTTGTAAAAATCCTCAACAATGTCATGGAGACCATGACCCGGAGCTATACCCTGGCCCTTCTCCTTGTCTCCGGATTCATGATTTTGATGCTGGGCAAACTGCGCATGGGCTTACTCAGCATGATTCCCAATATTGTCCCCTTAATCTTTGTCATGGGGCTCATGGGCTGGCTCAAGATCCCCGTTGATTTGGGAACGGTTTTGATCGGCAGTATCACCCTGGGCCTGGTCGTCGATGACACCATCCATTTTCTCCATTATTTCGGCGGCAGCTACGACACCTACAGAGATCCTAAAAAGGCGACGGAGAAAACCCTTGCTACCGTCGGACGGGCCATGCTGGTCACCTCCCTTGTCCTGGCAGGAGGTTTTTTATGCAACATGGCCTCGGCCCTTTCCCTGAACAAACATTCCGGCCTTCTCATCGCCGCAACAATCCTGTTTGCCCTCATCAGTGACTATTTCTTAAGCCCGGCCATCCTCTCACTCGTCTATACCAAAAAGGCTTCACCGATATCCGCCACCAACCTGCTCACCACCAGGAGGCTGCCATGAACACCCAGTGCCGAACCCTCTCTTTTCTCCTTATTGCCGCACTTCTGATGGCGCCAGCCCTGCCCTGTCGGGCCCAGACAACGGCGGAAAAAGGGCGCCGGATAACTGTCGAGGCCGATCGGCGCACCACAGGCTATAAGGATCTGACTGCGAATATGGAGATGATCCTCTATGATTCCGCGGGCAGGCAGAGTAAACGCTTTCTCCGGGTTGCAACCATGGAGACCGCCGATGATGGCGATATGAGCCTGACGGTTTTCAATTCCCCGCCGGACGTCAGGGGAACGGCGCTGCTGACATACAGCCACAGGGTGGCCGACGACGACCAATGGCTCTATCTGCCGGCGCTCAAGCGGGTAAAGAGAATCAGCGCCCATAACAAATCGGGAGCGTTTATGGGCAGTGAATTCGCCTATGAGGACCTGGGAAGTTTTGAAATCGAAAAATACGATTACGACTACCGGGGCGAAGAGCTGCTCGCCGGGCAAAAGTGCTTTGTCGTCATCCGCTTCCCCAAAGATACCAAAAACTCCGGATACAGCCGCATCATCAGCTGGCTCGATGAAAGCACCTACCGGACCTGGAAAGAAGAATACTACGACCGCCTAGGCAGGCTGCTCAAGACCCTCACCTTGAAGGACTATCAGCTGTATCTGGGTAGATTCTGGAAAGCACACTCCATGCTGATGGTCAACCACCAAAAGGGCAGAAAAACCGAACTGCTGTGGTCCAATCTCAAATTCCGCTCCGGCTTGACAGCGCGAGACTTCAACAGGAACAGTTTAAAGCGGGCGCGATGACCCCAAAGATTGCCACCGCTCTATTTGTTATCCTTTTTCTTTTTGCAGGAAGTGGTGTTCCGGTGGCCGGCGCCGACCTGCACGGAAACGTCAGTTTGCAGGCCCGGCTATTCGCGGAATCTCCAGCCCTGCCGGATCAACACGACCAGGATGCCTCCATCGCCCTCTCCGCAGAATACTTTAACCAACTCACCGCGGAAACCAGCCTGAGCATAGCTCCGTTTTTTCGCATCGACAGCAGTGATTCCAAGCGGTCCCATTCCGATCTCCGCGAATGCTCCCTGTTGTACCGCGCGCAAGAGTTTGAGGCAACGATCGGCATCTCCAAAGTATTTTGGGGAGCGACCGAATTTGTGCACCTGGTGGATATCATCAACCAGACCGATGCCATCGAGTCTCTCGACGGTGAAGAAAAACTGGGTCAACCGATGCTGCGGATCTCAACAATCCGGGACTGGGGCGGCATCGATCTCTTCCTGCTACCCCTCTTTCGTGAACGAACCTTTCCCGGTAGCGGAGGACGCCTCAGACCCTTGGTGCCTATAGATACCGACAAAGCCGCTTATGAGAGCAGCCTGAAACGCTATCATCCAGACCTGGCAACTCGCTACAGCCTGTCGTGGAGTGGATATGACCTTGGCATCTCGGAGTTCGTCGGCACCTCACGAGAGCCTTCTCTTCTGCAAGAACAGACCACCGACAATACAACACGGCTCTATCCCTACTATCCGCAGATTGCCCAAACCAGCCTCGATCTCCAGATGGTGCACGACAGCTGGCTCTGGAAGGCTGAAGCACTTTACCGCTCAGGCCAGGGGCGGGATTTTTTCGCAACGACTTTCGGTTTTGAGTATACCTTCTATGGAATTTTCAATACTTCGATGGATGTAGGTATTCTAATGGAATATATCTTTGATGATCGTGAAGATCTCACCCCCACCCCCTTCAAAAACGATATTATGGCAGGCCTGCGCTTCACGGCAAACGATGCCCAAGGTACGGAGTTCCTGGCAGGGATATCGCAAAGCACACGGGATTCCACTTCCTACCTGACGCTTTCAGCCAGCCGTCGCCTGGGCGCATCCATGAAAGTACAACTCGACGCATCCCTCTTTGCCGCGGCAAATACAGAAAGTCCTCTGTATTCCAGCGACCGAGACGATTTCATCCAGCTCCAACTGATTACCTATTTTCCTTAACAAATGGGGGCAACCGCCTTTTCTTTTTCAAGGCCTGGGCGCAGAGTCCGCAACCGGCGCAGGGATCGGTGTCGATGCAAGGCGGTAGCCGGTAATTGCAACGCTTTGGGTGTATCCGCGTAGCATCCCGCTCAGCAATTCACCGCAGCAGGAGCTGCATTTGCAGATAAATCGGCCTGCAGGTTCTTTGCGACATTGCTCCCCACAAGCTTTTTTTTCGTACTCTGCGCGCAGAGCAGGGCCAATGGCAAGCATGGCCATTCTACCTCGACCTGTTATCTTGTTTTTTTAGATGATATGCGAACAGAGACACTATTATGTTGAAAAAGCCCCGAAAAGGTATTTTCATGCAAAATTGGCATGTTGCAGCGATTCATGACAAAAGGTTGAAGGATAATGCCTCTTGCCACCCTGAGCTGTTTTCAGTGCAAAGTAGCCTCTTATGCAGTACACATGGTAAGAGGCAAAGACGAAACGCGGCTCCAATTCGCATATCATTACAAGCATGGTAGGGCGAACACCACGGTGAATTTGCGCTGGTACAAATATCCTGTAAAGTCAAATTTATACACGGTATGTTCGTTGGCTTGAACTCAAAAATACGCTTTAACCTCTTTTTGCATTGCGGTAACCTACCGTTTTTCCATGGTCCATATTGTTCCTCTCATCGTCTTTGAATAAACTTGGAGCTTAGAGCTACAACGTAAAAACAGGTACTTATCGATTAGAATAAATTAATCCTGGGGCGAACACCGTTCGCATAATCACTTGTTATGGTGGCATGGCTGCGGCGTATTTACAGGTTGAGATATGAGATTGAAAGGAAAAGTTATCAAGTGGCAAAACGATAAAGGGTTTGGGTTTATTCAACCAATCAATGGGATGCCAGATGTATTCTTTCACGAGAATTTATTACTCAACCAATCCAGAAGACCAGTTGTCGGAGACGAAGTCTCTTTTGAAATAACAACAAACCCGGAAAGAAAACAAAGGGCGGAGAGGATTTTGTTTCGAGGAGAACGGGACCCGATAAAAGTGGATAACTTTTTTGATGTTTTTTACTCGAGTTTGTCCTTCCTATTTTTAATTTGTATTGGCGTTCTAGTTTTTTTAAAAAAAATGAACACTACTATATTGATTCTGTATTTGTTGTTAAGCTGCCTTACATTTTTAATATATCGGCAGGACAAGATTAAAGCAAAAAATGCTGAGTGGAGAACGCCGGAAAATAAACTCCATTTTTTCAGTTTAATTGGAGGATGGCCAGGTGCTCTCATTGCACAAAGAAAGCTCCATCACAAATCAAGAAAGCTATCGTTTCAGATAGTCTTTTATGTCACTGTTATCCTGAATATTTCTGCCCTTTCGGTTTACTGCTATTCGGGATCGATTTTTTTGAGATACGATTTTTTCCTTCATAAATTCAATCAGCTTTCCCATGAATTCTCAAAAAAATTTCAAGACAAGCCTAACCAAAAACAAAAAGGACCTGTTTATAGTTGGACAAATAAAGAAGGGAAAACAGTTTACTCAAATGTAGGTTTTCCGTCAGATGAACCATACCGTGACGGGAAAATTGAGTGGAAATGATGAAAAGGAGAAAGGGGTCAAGTCGGCCTTTGACTCTTATAGCAACTTTCTAATAACGAAATAATGCACCGGATAAACCGGTGATCATCTTGTTGGCCTGCACAATCAACCAAGCATGGAACTACTGAATAACCGAGAATGGGCAATTGTGATATGGATTTCAGTTGTATGCTTATTTGTTCTATGCTCTCCCAAAATGGATCAGGTCAGGAAGTCATTAGGAGACGCAGTTAAAGTCTTTTTTACACGACCAATTGCTTCTGTCCTGATACTAATGCTCATTTACATAACAATTCGTTTCTGCGGAAACCGAAAAAAGCGCGGCTCCCTCAGAACTCCACGTTATGCATAAATAAAATTGGAGTGTTAATGAAAAACATAGGATATGTTTTATATAAAAAGGACAAAGAAACAGGTTCGCTGACAGCTGATTGGTGTCACTCAGATTATGGTATAGGTACAGGCATCGCGACTACTAACGGAAACCAAGGTGATAGTTTTGAAGGAATATATAAAATTCAATACTTTGATGAAAATGGGAATTTACAAGCAGAAAGGGAATTAAGGATCGAAAAAGAAGACAATCACTACAAGGTATCTTGGTTAAACGATGGTGTATTGACGGCTTTTGGTATTGGTTTAAAAAACTCAGAAGGTCTTTCTATTGGATACAGAGATGTAGAAGATTAATAATAAAAATCGTATAACAAGCACATTCAGCGGACATTACCCGCCGCCCGGTGTGTTGTTTTCCCAAAGTTTCTTGTAAGGATTTTTAAAATCAAGCATTGGAGCAAGGCCGCTGATGCAGGTATTATATGTTTGATGATACCGAGGAAATATGGAAGGAAATTACATAATTATTTATGCTGGAAAGCTAAACTCGGATGTTTCTCTTGAACATGCAGTTGAACAAGTATCTTTAGCTTTTAAAATCCCTAAAGAAAAAAATAAGGGGTCAAGTCTTGAATTATCAGTAATGGTAATTTTGCTATAGAAGTAGAGCGTTGGCAGTTTACGCTATAGAGCTGACAGAACAGAAACTGATATTTCAAGACCTGACCCCGGCATTTATGCAACCGCTATCAACATACACGATTTTTCAGATACGCTGTTCATTAATTGGGGAATGGGGTCGGGGGGAATAAGATAGGATTTTGAGCAAGAATTCCGATTCCTCTGTTACTGAATTCCAACAATACCATTCTGCCAAATGAGAGATGAAAGCCAATGAGCACCGTGCTAGATCAACTTCGCAGATTTGAGCCGAAGGACGGAGAATGGCTCCCACTTGACGAACTGTTAGCAACCTTGTCTCCCGATAACCTTCGACCGGAGGCCATAGACGCTCTTTTCACGCTATTGGAGAGGTTCCCGCTCGATGATGGTGCAGGTGTGCTATGGAGCGTTGTGCATCTGCTGGAGGCCGCCGGTGGCTACGAGTCCCGACTTCTCCAATCTATAGCCACCGCCCCATCGGGATTGGCTGTCACCATGATAAATCGAATGATCAACGGCAATATCACGAGGGTCTGCGATACCGAACTTATGGAGGTGCTCAATGCAGTGGCGGGCGATGAAACTGCACTTGAATCAGTTCGGTTGCTGGCGTCCAAGTTCGTCACTTACCAACGCAAGAAGGATGAACATAAGGGGTCATAAGGGGTCATTATGTTCTTGACACCCTCTCCACTGTCAGGCCACCCTGAACGAATGGCGACTCCATTACGAATACAATATCCCGATGCCTTGTACCATGTCATCAACCGGGGCAATGATCGACAGGCTATCTGAACAAGGCCAAGGAACACGAGTTCGTCGAGTATGCCACCGTCCTTGCTCATTTTGGCGGCAACACGCGTTCTGGTCGGCAACAGTATAAAAAACAGATAGCGGAGGATCTGATTGCCGGGGTGGAAATCAGCGATAAAACAGTCGGTCAGAGCATCCTGGGCAGCGAAGGATTTGTCACATGGGTACAGCGTACGTTTCCCGAAAACCGCACCGCCCGGGAGATACCGGCTGCAGGCAAGATCAACCGTTACCTTTCCAAGGATGAAGTACTGACAGCTGTTATGGAAGAGACGGGAGGCGGTGATGTGCTTCAGTCAAGCGGAATCACCCGCCAACTGGTCATGATAGCCTTGTACAAATACGCCGGTCTCAATAACCGGGAGATTGGCGAGATTTTCGGTGTAGATTTTTCTACGGTGAGTCAAGGCCGCAAGCGCTTGCGTGATAAAGCCCAAAAAGACATGCAGGTGCAGACGGTTGTAATCCGGGTCGAAAACAGACTGTCAAAGATAAAAATTTGAGCCCACATTTTTCGGTGGTCCCGGCCAGTGTGTCTCTGAATAACCTGTCTTATTGTATAAAATAAGGCAATGTCCATCCATGATCTTGTCGGATTATGCGTTTTCTCTTTATCTAAGGCGCGGCATAGGATTCATTGAAGCCGTACCCCTTGCGCTATTGGTTCAAGGCTGGAGTTCGAAATGAAGCAGCTTTTTATTTCACATCTCCTCCCCCGCCGGGTGGCCGTGCTTGAAGATGGCAGATTGGAAGAACTCTATGTCGAAGGTGAACATAATACGACCGGCAATATTTATCATGGGCGGGTTTCCAAGGTCATACCCGCGTTGCAAGCCGCATTCGTTGACATCGGAACAGGGAAGCATGCCTTCCTCCACCAACTCGATGTACATGCCGACGCGCTGGTAAAGGGCACAGGGGCCGATAAATCCCGACAATCTATTGCGGACCTTCTTCATCCCGACCAGGAGATTCTGGTGCAGGTCGTCAAGCCCGCCACGGAAAACCGGGGCTGCGCGGTAAGCACCTTCTTGAGCATCCCGGGGCGGTATCTGGTGCTTTGGACGGGAAGGGAAGACAGGTTGGTCTCGCAATCGATTTCAGACGAACCGGAGTGTCAACGCATTGCCGACATCGTGGAAAGTTTTGCGTGTCCCGCGGGAACCGGCTTAATCGTCCGCCAATCGGCAGTCGGTCGTACCGGGGAAGAACTCAGGGATGATTTCTCCCGCCTCCCGATGCTATGGGAAGATATCGAGGCGCGGTTCAGGCGATCAACCGGCCAAAACCCTCAGCCTTTGTATGAAGAGAACGACCTGGTTGTCCGGACGATACGGGATATCTATGATGAGAGCTTCCAGGAAATCTGGTTCGATGACGAGGAGGCCTACCGGCGTGGGGAAGCCTTCTTGCGCCGTCTTGATCCGCTTGGCAAGTGCCGGGTCGCCCTTCACCATACGGCGGAACCGCTTTTCTCCAGGTTCGAAATCGATCAGAAGATTCTGGAGCTTTCCCAGCGTCAAATCGACTTACCGCACGGTGGAAGCATCGTCATTGACCGGACCGAAAGTATTACGGCAATCAGTGTCAGATCCGGCAGTACATATCCGGATAGGGCATTGGAAGAGCTCGTGTTGATAACCAATCTCGAAGCCGCATCGGAAATTGCCCGCCAGCTCAAACTGAGAAACCTGAGCGGCATCGCAGTCATTGATTTTATCGACCTACCGGAGAGGCAGATGCGTCGGGAGCTTGAAAAGTCCTTGAGCAATGCGACAAGGCAAGATCCAGGCGTGGTCAATTTTTTGCCGGTTTCAGCTTTTGGCCTGGTTGAATTGGTGCGAAAAGGTGTTCGGTCGTTTTCCAGTGAAATCGATCAATTCAGCGAAATCTTAGGCGGCAGGGCGCCGATCTTTATTTCCTACCGCAGAAGAGACGCCCGGCATCAAGTGGGCCGGATCCACGACTGGCTTTCCTCTCACTTTGGTAAGGAGAACATATTCTTCGACCTGGATATTCCGTTCGGCGTCGATTGGCGGCGCTACCTGAGACAATCCATACAGAGATGCACCGTGGTGCTCGTTCTGATCGGGGATTACTGGCTGGAGGAAATGAGGAATCGCCGGAACTTCGATGAGGACGTTGTACATTTTGAAATCGAAGTCGCGCTGCAACATAAAAAAACCATAATACCGCTTCTTGTGGGGGATGCCGGCATGCCGACTCCGGACGATCTGCCACCAGGCCTGCAAAAACTCCCGGATCAAAACGGAATGGATATCCGAGCCGGCAGAGACTTTGAGTCGGATATAATGTGTCTTATTCGCAGGTTGAAGGAGTTGGGTATCTGTCCAATTCTGAAATCAGTTTGAAAAAACAGACTGTCAAAGATAAAGATTTGATCCCACATTTCCCCATTGCCAGAAAAACAATATCTCATTACGCTGGTAGAAGATTAGATGAACTTAGCTTAGCTAAATCCAAAGATGGGATTCTATCATGCAAGTCAATATGCACGAGGCAAAAAGCCAACTGTCCGCTCTGGCGGAAAAGGTCTGGCAGGGGGAAACGGTGGTCATAGCCAAGGCCGGCAAACCCTATCTCGATCTGCTACCACACAGAGAAAACTTGCAACCGCGTAAACCTGGCCGTTTGAAGGGGTCTATCCGGATGGCCGAGGATTTTGACCGGACACCGGACGATCTTATCGATGCTTTTGAAGGCAATGGTTGATGCAGCGCTTCCTGCTCGATACCCAGACCCTGCTTTGGTGGCTCGCCGATGATTCTCGGCTCGGCTCCCGCTGCCGATCACTTTTGACCGATCCCCGCAACCACGCCTTTGTCAGCGCCGCCACCACTTGGGAAATTTCCATCAAGGTGGCGCTCGGCAAGCTGGAGGCACCGGAAGACATGGACTCCATTGTCGAAGATGAGGGGTTTAGCAAGCTTCCAATAACCCTCTATCACGGACAGCTGGCCGGCAGCCTGCCGCCCCTCCATCGAGATCCGTTCGACCGCATGCTGATTGCCCAAGCCCAAGCCGAAGGGCTGGTTCTGATTACGGCCGATGAAGATATTCACCGGTATAAGCTACGCCTTCGTGATCCTCGGAAATAACCTCGGGTCACATGGGGTCATTATCTTTATTCTTGACACCTTCTCCTCTGTCAGGCTGTTCTGAGTGAATGGCGAGACCATTACGAATACAATATCCCGATGCCTTGTACCATGTCATCAACCGGGGCAATGATCGACCGGCTATCTTCAAGGATGATGTCGATCGGGCCAAATTTCTCAGCATCCTCTCACAATCGGCAGATTCCTACGTGTCCATGTGCTGGTGCCGGCCGGACAGGAACCGGAAGACTTTGAGCCGACGCCGAAACAGGTGACCGTTCTGGCGAAATCGAAAATCTGGTTCACGGTGGGCATGCCGTTTGAAAAGCAACTGGTCGATAGGGTGCATCCCTCTGCACCGGCGCTGCGGATTGTCGATTCCACGCAGGGCATCGAGAAGTTCCCCATGGTCGGACACGATGAACATCACCATCAGGTTGGGCAACATCCGGACGCCGGCCGGCACGAAGAGGCGGGACTGGATCCCCACGTCTGGTTGTCTCCCCCCAATCTGCAGAAGATGGGCGCGGAGATGGCGACCGTATTGATCGGCATCGATCCCACCCACCGCCAGGTCTCATGAAAAAATAGCCCGAGGAAAAGACAATGGAGATACCATTCGTAATCACTGTATCCTCGCTTTGCCTTGTGATGAGTATACCGGTTTATGGCAAAGACACTACCCAAGCGAATAATGCCGAACTCAGGAGCGATGTGGCGGCATTGAAGGGTCAGGTAACGGCGCTGGAGAATAATGTCGATCAAAATCAAGCCGACGACAAGAATCTGCTGCAGGCGGTAATCGCCGGGCTTGATTTTACCGGCGGGATAAGTGCCGGTGTATTTTATACGGGCAACGCCGGTCAGGGAAGTTCCGACAACGAGTGGCTACTCTCCAATGTGTTGGCGGAAATTTCATTAAAAGACAAAGAAGCACCGGTCGGCTTCACCGCTGCCATCGGCGAGACATCGACCCCCTCGATTCTCGGCGTGCCTGAAAATACCGATTCACTCGACATCGAATACGCCTCTCTACGATTGCATCCGGCCCCCGGCCTCAACATCGACGTCGGTCTTCTGCAGCCGAATGCCGGCTATGAGAATACCTATACCTACAATAACAAAAACACCTTCCTTGGCGCTGTCGCCTCCCAGCAACCCTATAACGCTTATGGCGTCCAGATCGGCTACGATTTCAAAGTGGTGCAACTCCTAGGTGGATATTACAAAGATCGCCTCGCCGACGACGAGTACGAAAGCGATGGTTCCACCCCTAACGAATCCTGGGAACTAGGGGTCTCGGGCTCCGTGCTGGGCACTTCGGTCGGTGTCTACCATTACCATCTCGAGAGCGTGAGATATCTGACCGGGATGGTAATCGAACGCTCCATCGACAATGTCGATCTTGGCTTCAATATGGATTACTGGAAGTGGGACAGCAGCCTGGCAGCGAATCATGTAGATGATTCATCCATCGGCGTGGCTTTTTATATTACACCCCATTTTGGCAAATTTTCCATCCCCGTACGTCTTGAATATATCGACCAGGGCAAAAGCGGTATCTACCTCGAAAGCGTTGAGGCGCAGCAGATCTATAGCGTCACGTTGAGCCCGACGTACAACTTCCTGGCTCATGCTTATATCCGTGCGGATTTCGGCTATGTGCGTGCGGACGAGGGCTTTGCCGATAGCGACGGCAACCCGCGGAGCGATCGCCTCTGCCTTGCCGCCGAGATCGGCTATACCTTCTAATTGCCCGGAGAGCCCTTCATCGGTTGGGGGTCACCCATTTTATCCAAAGGTGATGTCTGGGCTGGAATTTCATTGACAATCTCTGTCCAATATGTACAATATGCTGTACAGGAGGTGGTGAATGGACGCTATAACCTATACAGCAGCAAGACAAAACCTTGCGAAAACAATGGAAAAAGTCTGTAATGACCATGCTCCGATGATTGTAACACGAAAATCCTCGGAATCTGTAGTCATAATCTCCCTTGAGGACTTTGAAGCCCTTGAAGAGACAGCCTACTTATTGCGATCACCGAAAAACACAAGACGGCTGATCGAATCTATTACCCAACTCGAAAACGGCAATGGTATTGAAAAGGAACTGATAGAGTGAAGCTCATTTTCTCGGACCATGCCTGGGACGATTATCTGTATTGGCAAAAAACTGACAAAAAAATTCTACGGCGTATCAACACCCTCATCAAGGAAACAAAACGTAACCCTTTTGAGGGTGTCGGGAAACCTGAACCATTGAAACATGCCCTATCCGGATACTGGTCAAGGCGGATAAATGACGAACATAGATTCGTTTATAAAGTCTCGGATGAAGCGATTCTTATTGCCCAACTTAGATATCACTACTGACTCCTCTTTTTTGCCGCAATCGCGGTACTGACCGGCGCCGTGCGCCGATCAGGAAAACGAAGTCTGAATTATCGGCATGTATAAGCTCTCCGGTTGCTCTCCGGGGTCGGACCGAGCTAATTATCCGAATTATCGTTATAAATGTCCAACAAATGCATGTTTTCAGCGCTTAAACCGGCCATTCGAGGCGCAAAATCACCGTTATAAGAGGTGATCGGCTCACGAAGTTCGCTGACCGCTCCTCGATTCACAATCCTGCGCCCGGCTGCTTTCAACCCAAGCAACTCTTTGACCCTGGTTACGAACTTTTCACCGCCTACCGCAGCACTCGTTGACCATTTTTCATCCCGCTCTTTCCCCTGATACGGCAACAATTCATGCAACCAGCCCCTATGGCTCTCGCCTAGGCTCCTAGAGAGTCCTGATCAGCGACACATGCCAATTCCGCCAGCTTTTGTCAGTCGATGATGGCATAACGTTCCCGGGGTTTCTGGATTTCATGAAAGCCACAATCCGGCCATTCTGAAGGATGGCCTACAACTCCTGCACGGACCATATTCAAATCGATATAGGTCATGCTCCTCACAAAATGCTCACCTTCCTCGATAGCGGTGGCATGATAACGGTCTTCCTAGAATGCTCCTTTACGATTCTTTCTCTGGTTGTATTCTTGCCCTGTTCGGCCTGCCACCAATTGCAATGATCGGGGCAGGACATGCCGGTCGCCACCATCTACCGCCAGGAGGTGGATGTGGTTCGAGGTGACCGTGAAGTTCCGTATCTACAAGCCATAACGCTCTCTTGCCTCAAATAGCCAATACTGCCATCGCTGCCGATCTCTTCTGAACTTAAGCAGAAACTCCTGCTTCTGGCAGCAATGAGTGATATGCCAGACCTGCCCGGGAATATAATAGCGATTAGCCCTTGGAATTTTTCCTTAAATGCTCACTTTTGATGCCAAAATAGGCCTTCTAAGCAAGATTTCAGGCTTATTTTGTGGTTTTTTTCCTTTCATATTAATATGTTGGTTCAGTCCGACCCCGTTCCTTGTACGCAAAGCATGAAACCGGAAATAAACGAGAACCTCCGCGCATGTCAAATTGTTATTTTGCATCAATTCCTATTGAACGTATATGATTTACCTATTTGACGACCAGCTGAACTTCGATGATAGTATCCGGGAAGATCAGGAGGCTGTCCTAGGAGACAGTCCGGGAATTTCCTGCCGAAAACACGATAGTATTTCTCTTCCAAGCTATATAATTTTCAGATTTCCCCTGGAACCCGGCTTGGGAAGGTGGGAGAAAGGCGTGAGGTGTAAGACGTGGTGGAATAGTGGAAGGATTCTTTCATAATATTCACATATTTCGATGTATTATGAGGGGCTTTGTCGTCTTGTGCTGTTGCCCCTCACACCTCTCTTCTCGCGCCTGAGCATACAAAGCTGAGTTTCAGGGGGAATCAGATATAATTTTAAGAAGATATACACATGAACCAGAATAGCCCCAATTGTGCCCGCTGCCCTTTTAAACTCGCAGACAGGATATGTAGAAACACTGATGGACGACATCCTGAAAATTGCCCTACAGCAATGTCGCCCGAACTTACTACGGAAGTTTTGAAAGAGTACTCAACACCCGCAAATTGTGAATTTGCCCGGCAGGCCGCCATGCAGGAAAAAGACGGCTATGCCAACCGTGAACAGGGATATGCCAGGGTACGACCGGCCAAACCGCGGATCGAGGAAATTTTCGATTTTATTGACAGGATGGGATATCGGAAAATCGGTATGGCTTTTTGTATGGGGTTGGCGCACGAGGCCAAGATCGTTGAGAAGCTGTTCTCCTCAAGGGGGCTGGAACTGGTCTCCGTCATCTGTAAGGTTGGCAGGGTTCCCAAAGAGGAGCTTGGGCTTGGCGATGAAGACAAAGTCGCTATAGGCACCATGGAGCCTATGTGCAATCCGATTCTGCAGGCGGAACTGTTGAATCGGGAAAATACCGAATTTAATGTTCTCCTTGGCCTATGTGTCGGCCATGATTCGCTTTTTTTACAAAATGCCAAAGCGCCATGTACTGTTCTGGCCGTCAAGGACAGGGTGACCGGTCATAATCCGCTTGCAGCTGTATATACTCTTGATTCGTATTATCGAGCACTCAAGTAATGCATTGATGGACTCGTAAAAAGCCCGACCTGCGTCGTTGTAGATCTGAAACGACGATTCGCTGTACCATATGTACTGCGGTACTGCCGAATCATCGTTTTGTAAACAGTTACAAATACAGCGAGCAGGCAAACCCGGTTGCCTGCAGCGTAAGTAGTTGACAACCACGATGACTCTTTTCGAGATCATGCTCGCCAGTGGTATCGGTCCGGTCTGGTTCCAGGACTTGGCTCTTTTGATTGGGAAACAATAAGTTCACCCCATTATGGGGTGAAACTTGCAGTTGGAAACTTTGCGTCCCTTTGCTTTTAAATCCTGAATTTGTTTATCTTATCAAAGAGTAATATCAAAGATACACTCTCTATACATTCAGAGATATTGGAAGGAAGTTATGATTTTATGGGCGTCTATCTCTATGCATGACACCAGAGCAGGCTTTGCAAGGCGGCCGGGTTCGCCTGCTTGTTCCCGTTGCGATTCGATGTCCTGCATGTTCCGGTCGGGGTGGAACGGCATATTATGAATGCAGGCACTGCAGCGGAACAGGGTATCTAAACGGAGAACATCCCATAGTGATCAAGTTTCCGCCGAATACAGAAGACAACTATTCAGTACATATTACGTTTGAACACTATGGCACCCGTAACATCCATCTGGCTGTAATTTTCACAACAAGCAGAGAACCCTATTCCCGCATATGATCAATTACACCGAGTAAGCGACCAATCATATTTCGAGCTTTTCCAACGGCCTTGTCTATCGGAAAAGAACAGATATTGGGCCCCTCTGGAACTAAAGAGATTGGGCGCGACCTCTTTGTAGATAACACTCTTGCCCCGACGACCATAGGGTGAAGCGTAGATGCCGCCCTGAACTCGTTTGATAATATTCCGATCATGTCTCCCACGGTTATCGACAAAACACCACACACCATCAATGTCATAATCTTGGGAAACCTGTTGTTGATCCACCGGCTGCTGATAGCCGGGAGACGGTTGATATGCAGCGTTGTTTGGGGGAGGTACGCATCCGAAAAGAAAAACGGGAAAGATTATTGCCATAAACACATTTTTTATAATTTTCATATCTTAACCTCGTTATGTGACCAAGAAATTGATCGAGATGCAATTAAGAACCCTTCAGTACGCGAACCTACGTGTCATCGCAAGTCATAGATTTTGTTGATTATTTCATAAGAAATCACAGGGATCTCCGAGATGGACCCTGGAAAAAACTCGATAACCAGACGTGGTATCTAAACGGCGATTTGGCAATACATGCGATACGGCAAATCGCTATTTCAGATCTACAACAAAGCGATCGGGCTTTTTTCGAGTCCATCAGAGTTGCTTTCCAACTGCAAATCCAATGCGTTAACCATAAAAGAGGATTGCCTTGCAAGTTATGGCAGCAACTGATAAAGATACAATAAGTAAAAAAAAACAGATATCCATTGAAACGCTCAAAATTCGTACAAAGTTCACGAATTATTTATTCCTTAGCTTCGGATGAAAACGGTTGATATAACGGATCCCCTACCAGGACCATCTGCCAGGACAGGTGTTTCCATGGAGTATCGACTGTTCAAGCTCGCGGAGTATCTGCGCGGCTGGATGGGATATTACGGGTTATCGGAGCTATATCGGCCAATACCCGAGATCGATCATTGGTTGCGCCGCAGGGTGCGTATGTGTCAATGTGTCTGTCACTTTGGGTCGGACCACGCTACCTCATTGATTTTCAAATATTAATGTTCCAAAAATAGCCATTTTCAGGCCCTATATCGACTTTTTCGCTACCAAAATGGTGCGTATAGGAATTTGCAGGCTCTCGTAGCTGATAACTGGCACCCGCTTCCGTCACATTCCTTCCCTTGGCCAGAATCCCCAACTTGGCCTTCACCTTGTCGACGAAATCCTTGCCGCCAACAGCAATGCTCTCTGTCCATTTATCATCCCGGACAGAAACATTGCCATTCCTAAAAAGTTCGTCAACCCAGCCTAGATGATCTTGCCTGGCCTGTTCGTAATTGGCATAACCGAGCAATTCCATGAATTTTTCGTAATCTATCAGAACATTCTTTCTCCGAGGCTTTTGAATCTCATTATAACCGCTGTAATCCCATTATTAGAAAGATTAATGATATTATTTCTTAATAGCAATTTCCTTCAATTCTTGAGCTTCAATCTCTTTGAAAAAAACAGAGTAAACGTCATCTGGTATTGGCAAGTTATATCTTTCGCAATGAAGCCAAAGGGACCTTGCGTGATTGAAAGAAGGTTTACTATCAAAGGTTGCCTTCATTTCATTAAATCCCCTTTCTATTTCATTATTGCTAGAAATAAATACAGGACTGCTCAATTTGAACTTAAGCTCTAACTCTTTGTAATCAGATAATAAATCATGGTCGCGAGCATTTTTCCAAGCTGTTACGAAAGATCTTTTCGCGATGTCTCGATAATTAATGGCATGCGATCTTATTTTTCCTGTTTTTGGGCAATTTTTTTCAAAATAATTCACACCGGAAGGCAATGAATTAATACTATTTTCTATCAACATGCTGAATGTAGATATTGATTCTATTGTTAATGTTTCAATTATCCAATCAACAATAAGCTGATTTTTATATTTATTTGTCGTCAAGGAATTCTGTATATCATTAATATATATCGGAGGTAGATTTTTCATTACAGTATTATTAAAATTATTGATTATACTAACATTGTGATAACCGGGCCGCGCGCTGTTGGCGGGTCCGTGTTTATTAGTTTGTTATGCAATTAATATATATTTAAACTTCCATTTATCTTTAAAGAAGTTCGTTTTCTTCGAGTAGCAAGTATTTCAATGTTTGAGTATAACCTTCAATTCCAGGAAACAACATGGAAGCAGTTACATTTATTTTCTTTAAGTGATCAATCATTTCAAACTGAATATCTTTTGGTATGATTAAGTTAAGTCCTTCAGAGCTATATTCATGATCAGAGTTGCTAACTATTTCATTGACAGATTCATAATTGTTGCTAGGCACCACAAACAAACCTTGTTGCTTATGTAACCTCTTATTGGTTTTGACTGGTTCAAATAATTGCAAATATGAATCTTCTTTCAATAAGCTATTTTCAAATATGGTTTTTTCTTTATCAGTTTTATAGGGACTAACCATAAGCGCTCTTTTTGGAAAACAAAAAACTGAAGAGTCAGTTGTTGCGTCGGAAAGGCTAAAAAAAAGGGCAATATGCGGTGAGTAGGTGAAATCTAACAATCTAGTTGGAGCACCGTAGTGTTGCATCACCGCAAGCCACTCCAAAGTGTCTTCATCTTTAGGAAGATTGTTTAAGTGAAGATGTGCATTAGCTTTGAAATGTTTAATTAAAATTGATTCATAATTATTTCTTGCAGCTCTTTCAGATAGGATTGTGTTTTGTTTTCTTAATAATGCAACATCTTTAAATGCACGATATAGTGTTGTTTCTAATTGCCAGCTAGAATCGCTTTGTCCCCTAAAAACCCATTCTCGATATCTGAGATCACTTACTATATTGTTAAAGTGAGACCATGAAGTGACTGTAACTTCTTCTATATTATCTTGAGCTTGATTCTCATCACAATTTTCTAGGGTTTCGTCATGCTTGGGTATCCCTTCCAACCTCTTGTTTAAAGCATTTAATGCATAATCTACAAAGGATGGTCCATTTTCTTCCAACCTTTGCAAGCGTTCTTTTTCAAGCTTTTTATAATATGCTTCTTTTAATTCTTCATAATTTTGTGAAAGGTATTCATGAGATACGACTTCAGCAGTTGACTGTGACAACGTTGAACTGTGTCCACGAACATCTATACCTAACCCATTTATAAATATAGCAAGTTCTTTAGAGGAACAGTTCAATTTTTTTGCTATTTCGTAAACTCTAATTCTCATAAATATGACCGCTCAGATCAAGAAATATTACTGTTTCCATTATATTCTTATCTATTCATTTTCTCTTAGCATAACGTTTCGGTTCAGGCGCGCGTGGTTTTCCGCGCGTCGCCTGCAACCGATGGTTAGAGCGCGGGCTAGACATCAATCTCTACACCCGTCAAGTCCTTAACCTTCTTCTTCAAGTAGCCCTTGGCAAGGTCCTCGATGATGTCAATTCCGAAGCTGCCAATCTTTTTCGCTCCTTCTTTCGATTTTCGCCAGACTTCCGGATCGCGGATGGTCTCTAGAAACTCATGACCTTTCCAAGTTAGTGAT
Organism: uncultured delta proteobacterium; assembly: GCA_963745265.1. Lineage (GTDB taxonomy): Bacteria > Desulfobacterota > Desulfobulbia > Desulfobulbales > Desulfocapsaceae > Desulfopila. Next base: position 305,983 of record CAVUXQ010000018.1, on the reverse strand, counting down.
ATTGGCACAACGAAGAAGATCTGATCGTGATCAAGCGTCATTGGCGTTTTGGTCTCTTGGTGCTGGTCCATCTGACCACGGTACACTCTCGCTTCAAGGAATCCAGCTTGGTATAGCAGTTTGAGGTGATACCCCACTTCCGCCAACGGGCGACTCAGGTCTAGAGCGATGTCCTCAGAGCTGAGCTTCTTCTCGTCCGCTTGCTCGTCGAGATGCAGAAGCAACTGCCGGCATAAATCCAGATCTCGTTTCACCTTCAGCTCCGTTCGCTGATTCGCGCAGTTATTTCCGCGCTCTAACAAGGAATTATCTAAACGGAATCCGTTGAGATAAGACCCATAATGGTAGTATTATCTATAATAGCAAAAAGTGTGCCACAAAATCAATGGACATTGGATCGCAATTGTTCAGAAATCCATGGGGCTTTTTGCCTCTTTCGCGGTTTTGCTCGGTATGCAATGAGTATATATCATCGTCGTTTTCACATCTGCGTGGCCAAGCATTGTCTGAATTGTCCGAATATCGTAATTTGCCTGCAAAAGATGTGTAGCAAAGCTGTGGCGAAATGTATGTGATTTCACACGCTTTGTAAGCTTTGCTTTCCTAGTCGCCTTTTTGAGTGCTTCTTGCACTTTCGATTCATGCAGGTGATATCGTCTCCTTTCATCCGTGCCCGGTATCAGAGTTAGTTCCTTTTGCGGGAAAAACCATTGCCAGATGAACTCTCTGGCTGCTGCCGGATACTTGATCTCGAGTGAATCTAAGTCTTGTTTGAGAACATGCCGAAAAAGAAACAGCAGAGAATTGAATGCCTGGTTCTGGGTTGAGGCTGCTACGTGTTTTTTAACGGCCAAGAAGGTGAGAGCTACACTGCCTTCAACATTAAAGGTCTGGGAATTATACGCGTTGCGAGGCGGGCTTGTAAGGCGGGTTGGTGGAGGAAATGTTGCTTTTACGGGCGCTGGAGGAGAAGAAAATTTCTGCCGCTGCGATTCGAAAAAGAGGGAGACTGCGTGTGCTGCCTGGGTGCATTGTTGGGGTGTTTGTTTTTTGTATTTCAGTTTTTCGATGAAAAGACGAACCTGCTCCGACTTGTCCTTGGGAGGCGGGTATTTATTGCAAAAATCGAGAAAATACCGAAGCCATTTCTTGTAAGAACCGTGCAGGGATTTATTGACTTTTCGTTGTATTAAGACTTCATTGAATTCTGCTAAGATTTTATCAGGAATTCGTAGCATGTCCTTTCGATACCTTGACATTCAGGAGTTATCTATCATGACTATTGAGTGGATATGACACTGATTTTTAACGGGTGCCTGTTTGTATGTCAATAAAAACATTTCTTTTTTGTCCGGAACTGGCTGGTGGACCGAACCTGGGCGAGGGTTCCGATGTTCTAGGGCTCTGCCGGCAGCGGGGAGAGATGGCCGACTTGCTCCTCGAACATATCCTTGGGTCTTTTCCGCGTTTACCCATGGTTGCGGACGTTGGCGATGTTGTTGAGCCAGTTCGGGTCCATGGGGTCATTATGTTGCGAGATCATTACGCACGCAATACCCCGAAACCTTGTACCATGTCATCAACCGGGGCAATGATCGACAGGCTATCTTAACAAAGCCAAAGAACACGAGTTCGCCGAGTATGCCACCGTCCTTGCCTAATTTAGCGGTGACACGCGTTCTAGCCGGCAACAGTATAAAAACAGATAGCAGAGGATCTGATTGCCGGGGTGGAAATCAGCGATAAAATGGTCGGTCAGAGCATCCTGGGGAGCGAGAGATTTGTCACATGGATACAGCGTACGTTTCTCGAAAACCGCACCCACCGGGAAATACCGGCTGTAGCCAAGATCCATCGCCACCTTTCCAAGGATGAAGTACTGAGAGCTGTTATGGAAGAGACGGGAGGCGGTGATGTGCTCCAGTCAAGCGGAATCACCCGCCAACTGGTCATGATAGCCTTGTACAAATACGCCGGTCTCAATAACCGGGAGATTGGCGACTTATTCGGTGTCGATTATTTTACGGTGAGTCAAGGCCGTAAACGCTTGCGTGATAAAGCCCAAAAAGACATGCAGGTGCAGACGGTTGTAAGCCGAGTCGAAAACAGATTGTCGAAGATAAAGGTTTGATCCCACATTTTTCCTTGATAATTGCAAATATTGTACGGTATTATGTACAAAATAACATCAAGATCATTAAGGGGAAAATATGCGAAGATTAAAAATAGATCAGGATATCAAACCATTATCCGAGTTCAGGACTGGTATAACGAATTTTATTAAACAAGTACACGATACAAAACGACCAGTTATTATTACCCAGCATGGAAAGGGCGTCGCGGTTTTATTGGATGTTCATGAATATGAAACGATGCAGGAAAAACTCGAACTTCTGTCAGACATCCAGATCTCACTAACCCAACTCGAAAATGGCGAAGGGGTTCTTCATGAAGATGCAAAGAAAAGCATCCTCGGAAGGATTCAAAAATGAAAATAATCTGGTCACCTTTAGCTATTGAACGTGCTTCAGAAATTGCCGAATATATTGCTCAAGATAAGCCAATAGCCGCAGAAAAATGGATTGACACTGTTTTTGCCAAAGTCGAGACGCTATCATTCACTCCCGAAATCGGAAGAGTTGTTCCTGAAATTCGCAATAGTCAATTTCGGGAGTTAATTTATGGCAATTACAGAATTATATACCGTATTGAAGAGAAGCAAATCTCTATTCTTACAATTCGTCATGGCATGCAAATACTGCCCATTGATGAAATTCTGGTATAACATTTTTTTCATAGGACGCTGAACTGCTGGCGCCTGTAATTTTTTTTTCATGGCGGCTTCGCCACCCCGGTGAACGGCCCCAACTCATCCCCGAGCAAGAGTACGCCGAATTTTTGTTTTTATTCCCTGAATAACAAATGGGGTCAACCGCCTTTTCTCTTTCAAGATCTGCTTCAGCAGCTCGCTCTTGGTCGCCGGCACCTGGGGACGATCGCCCGGTACCAGGCTGAGCGAGTCGGTGGGGCAGGCTGAAATGCAGGCGCCGCACCCCAGGCAGGATTCGTGGTTTACCTGCATCCGGAATTTCGATTTTCCTCCCGGGTTCTCCGGCTTCTCCAGCGCCTCCACATTGCAGGCCTGGGCGCAGAGTCCGCACCCGGCGCAGGTATCGGTGTCGATGGCAAGGCGGTAGCCGGTTTTTGCCACGCCTTGGGTGTATCCCCGTAGCACCCCGCTCAGCAATTCACAGCAGCAGGAGCAGCAGTTGCAGATAAAGGAGGGTTTGTTGCGGATATTGTCGGTGACATGGGTGAGCCGCAACTCGCGGGCCCTCTCGAGCACCGCCAGCAACTCGTCGACGCTTCGCTCTTCGGCAAAGCCCCGTCTGACCATGAATTTTGCCGCAGTCCCCAGAGAAATACAGATGCCTTCGGTGGGCGCGCCCTTGGCGCAGCTTTTGCCCAGGTGCTCTTTTTTATGCCGGCAGTAACACATGCCGACGGCGCCGTAACCGGCCTGGCGGACGATCTCCCGGGCCTGCTCGTAGGTTTCTACTCGAGATTCCACCGGGATATGTTCCTCGTAGGCCAGCGAACGGGTGAGGGGCGTGGCGCTGCCGTAAAACTCGCGGGCCATGGCGTCGTCCGGATCGGCGAAGAGGTAATCGTGCATCAGCTGGGCTAACTCCTCCACCGGCAGGTCCTGGCGCCGCTTCATGAAGGTCAGCTCGAAAAAGCCGATCAACCCCGGCAACAGCAGATAGTAGGTCTTCTTGCCATATTTGAGGTCCATCACCAGTCCCTTATCGGCCATGGCCTCGAGAACCGGCGTTAGTCGCTCCTGATGCCAGCGGGTGGCGCTGACCAGCTCGCTGATGGTCGCTTCCCGCAGTGGGAATCGTGACGCCACATAGGCTTCATCCTCGGTGAAGAGAATCGCCAGAATACGCCGTAGCGTCTCACTGTCCGGCAGGCCGATGGGATATTTGTTCAACCTGTCGATCAGCGGTACGATACTGTTCTTGCCACCCTGGTGATGCCCCATGGATCCCTCCTTGCCGTGGAACTTTGCATTGTGAATACTACTCAGCACAACGAAGATAGAAAAAAAAGCACCACCGGCTAAAGGCTGCTCCCGGTCAGGTAGCCCTGATGATTGGCGGCAAAGGCGGTGGCCGGCTCGCAAGCATCACCCACCAGGCGCCAGGACAGCCCCAGTTCGGCGGCGATGGCGGCCAGTGCATTTTCGGATACGGTACCCACGGCCAGCACCACGGTGTCGGCGGCAACCTCACACCGCTTGCCGCCCGCCTCGCAACGGACCGCATCGGCCGTAATTTCCAAGACTTTGCCTTGAAGAAGACAGTCAATCCCGTGGCGCTTTATGTCCTGGACCATGGACCAGCGGGTGGAGCGGCCGAAGTTGGCCCCCAGCCTATCAGCCATCTCGATAATGGTGATTTCATGACTGCCGGTGGTAGCGAGCCGATAGAGCTGTGCGGGGTCCTCCGCCTGGTTGACCAGCAGGAATTTGAGTTCCTCGGCGGACAAGGTGCCCTCCTCCGCCAGCAGCAAGGCGGTCTCCACGCCCACGGCGCCACCGCCGATAATCACCACCCGCCGGCCTGCCCGCCTTTTGCCGGCCAGGATATCCCAGGCCTGGACCACATGGTCGAGGTCCACACCGGGTATCTTCGGGGTAAGCGGTCGTCCGCCGGTGGCAAGGATCAGTTCGTCTATATTTTCGGTGGCAAACAGCTCCCTATTGACCACAACATTCATCCTCACCTCGACGCTGGAGCGAGCCAGACGCCGTTGCAAGTCATCCGCCAGCACCAGAAACTCGCCTCGCCCCGGAGGCGCTCCCGCCAGATGCAGTTGGCCGCCCAGCCGTGCCGACTTCTCCCAGAGCCGCACCCGGTGGCCGCACTCGGCGGCGGCCAGGGCTGCCGACATGCCGGCAATGCCGCCACCCACCACCAATACGTTTTTGGCGACCTTGGCTTTACCGAGGCGCCGCTCTTGCTCATGACCAGCACGCGGGTTGCAGAGGCATTCCACCGACTTCATCCGAAACAGGTTGTCAAAACACCCCTGAGCGCACGCCACGCAGTGGATAATTTCGTCATCCCGCCCCGCTTGCGCCTTCTGTGCAAACCGCGGGTCGGCGATCAGGCCCCGGCCGATGGCCACCGCGTCGCAATAGCCGAGTTCGAGGAGCCGCCGGGCAGTCTCCGGATCGTTGATGCGGTGGGCGGCGATAACCGGCACCTCAACCAGTTTGCGGATCTCCCGGGCCATATAGGCGAACACCCCGCGCTCCACCTTGGTGACGATCTGCGGCACCTGCGCCTCATGCCAGCCGACATTGATCGACAAACAATCGGCGCCTGCCCCGACCAGGGCTACGGCGAACTGCCGCTGGGCCTCCGCGCCGATGCCTCCGTCCATAAAATCGTTGCCGTTCAAACGTACCATGAGTGCGAAGTCATCACCCACTTTTTCGCGCACCGCCCGAACTACCTCGATGCCGAACCGCATCCTGTTCTCTAAAGAACCGCCATACACATCCCGGCGCTGATTGGTGAGCGGAGAGAGAAAGGAGCTGATCAGATAGCCGGTGCCGGCCAGGATCTCCACCGCCTCAAACCCCGCCTCCCGCACTCGGGCCGCGGCTTCGGCGAATCGGCCGATCACCCCGGCGATCTCATCAGCGCTGAGTTCCATGGGTGTTTCCCGGGTCATCCGCGAGGCCACCGGGGAAGGCGCCACCGGCTTATTCCCGCCCAGAAAGAACGAGCTGTTGTAGCGGCCTGCATGGTTGAGCTGCACGGCCGCTCGGGCCCCGCCCTTCCGAATTGCCGACGCCAACCTTGAGAGGCCCGGCACAAACCGGTCGTCATGCGCCCCGATATTGCCGGGGGCACCTGAGAGTTCGTCCACCGTGGCGTAGCCGACGCAGATCAGTCCGGCGCCACCCTTGGCGCGCTCCCGATAGAAGTCGATAAGCTGGTCGGTCACTTCGAAATCGCGGCACATATTCATGTGCATGGCCGGCATGACGATCCGGTTCTTTACCTCCAGCCGGTTGATCTTCCAGGGGTGGAACAAGGGATCGGGGTCGCGCATCGGTTACCTCCCGGTCACGCTGCTGAACCTCTCGGCGATCGGCTCGTAGAGATCGATCTGCTGCAAGGCCTCGCGCAATAGCTCTGGATTTTCGATAAAATCCAGCATAAAGAGAATCTCAGAGACTTTGATATAGATATGAAACGGATCCTTGAAGGCATCGCCGAACATCTTGGCGATGATCGACGCCACCTGCTTCTCTCCGGCAAACGGCAGGAGCTGCTCCACCCGCTGCAGCATCTTGGAGATGTAAAACACAATGGTCTCGCCGATGCTATCGATGCCGTAACGATGCCCCGGCAACACCTTCTTCTCGCCAAGCGCGGCCAGCTTGACGATGGAGCCGCAGTAGGCGTCGTAGTTCCTGAACCGCTCGCCGCTCTCAAGGTCGACGTCCAAAAGCGGCGATTGGAAAATGCCTTTGAGCAAGATATCGCCGGTAACCGCCCAGTCCTCGCCCACATAAACCAGATCGCTCTGGGAATGGCCGGGACAGTTCAATACATCGATAGCGAGCCGTTCGGGCAGCTCCTCTTCCACCACTTTGTACCGTTTGGGAAAGGACGGAAAAATCACCCCGCTGTTCATTACCCGTCGCAGACCGACGATATATCGCTTGTCGAACCCGGCTTCCAGGAGAAAACGGTACATGTGGTCCATCCGCTCATCGTGCCGAGCCATCTTGAGATGGTCCCGGTACGAGAGATAGATTTCGGCATCCGTTCGCTCGGAAAGCCAGGACGCCAGACCGTAGTGGTCGATATGGCAGTGGGTGATGAACACATGACGCAACCTGCCAAAATCGATTGTGTTTTTGAGATACTGCCTGGCGGTATCGGTGGGCGGGCCGGTGTCGAAGAGCACCAGCTCGCCCGCGCGTTTAGCCGTGTAGCAATGTACCGGCCCGACCATATAGGGGGTATCGATGGTGTGTTGCGTTGGTGTTGTGCGTTCCATGGCCGTAGCCCTGCTGCTCCCGATCAGAAGAGGTATTTCTCTTCCTCGCAGGCGGCCGCGGCCGAGCAGCCGTTTTGCCTGCAGCAGCCCGGTGGCATCGTACTTGGTAAAACGCCGGACCCCCGAGAGAATCATGGTCAGGGTATCGCCCTCCTCGATGTAGAAGGCGCCTCGCCGCGCCGCGCTTGGCCGACCTCCTCGGAGGCGGTGAAGGCAAAGACCTTGACCGCTGCTTTAAGCAGCTCCTTCTTGCGCTCGCTCACCTTGGGCAGACTTTTCTCGGCCCGCAGCACGGCGCTTTCAAAGCAAAGATCTGGATGGCGATATCAGCCGCCGCCATCAGGATTTCCTGCTCGTCGGCAGCTTATCCATGTATTTCTGCACGCCGGCGCCGGCGAGGATCAAAAAGAGCGTCTTGAGATTCTTGAGCAGCGCCTTTTCGGCGGCAAAGGGCATCGCTATCGTCGATTCCTCGAAGCTCGGGGTCATCAAGCGATTCGAAGGCCTTCATCGCTTCGGCCTGCAGCGGCAACTCGCCCTTCATCGCCTTACGCAGGATCATGCCGGGGATCAGCAGCCGGTTGATCTCGTTGGTGCCCTCGAAGATCCGGTTGATCCGCTCGTCGCGATAGTAGCGTTCGGCCGGATAGTCGCTGACGTAGCCGTAGCCGCCGTGGATCTGCACCACCTCGTCGACCGTCCTGGCCAGCACCTCGCTGCAGAAGACCTTGGAGATGGCGCATTCCGGGGCATACTCCTCGATTCCCTTCTGGTATTCCTCGTAATAGTTGTCGGTCCCTTTTTCGATGGTGGCCAGCTTAGTGTCGAGCAGGCCGGCCAGCCGGTAAACGAGCGATTCCGAGGCGATAGATGTCGGCGGTCATGTTGGCGATTTTCTCCTGGATCGCCCCGAAACTTGCTGATCGTCCTGTTGAACTGCTTGCGCTCGTTGGCATACTTGATGCCTTCGACCAAGGCCATCTTGGCGGCGCCGGTGACGCCTGCGCCCAGCTTGAAACGGCCGACATTGAGGACGTTGAAGGCGATCTTATGGCCCTTGCCGATCTCACCCAGCACGTTCTCCACCGGAACCTTGCAGTTGTCGAGGATGATCTGGGTGGTCGAAGACCCCTTGATGCCCATCTTTTTCTCCTCGGCGCCGACGACCAGCCCCTCGAAGTTCTTGCTCCACCAGGAAGGCGGTGAAATGCTGCTTGTCGATCTTGGCAAAAACGGTGTAGAGCTTGGCAAAGCCGCCGTTGGTGATGAACTGCTTGGTGCCGTTTAGGATATAATGTTTGCCGTCCTCGGAGAGCACGGCGGTGGCCTGGGCACCCAGGGCGTCGCTGCCCGAGCCCGGCTCGGTGAGGCAGTAGGCGGCACACCATTCACCGGAGATGATCTTCTCCAGGTATTTCTCCTTCTGGGCAGGGTGCCATAGTAGATAAGCGGCAGGGTGCCGATGCCGGATGGGCGGCAAAGGCCACCGAAAAGGAGCCGCCCATGGCGATCTTCTCACCCACCAGCATGGAGGTGGCCTTGTCGAGTTCCAGTCCGCCGTACTCTTCCGGCGCATCCATCATCAAAAGGCCCAGCTCGCCGCATTTGCGCATGCCTTCGATGACGAGCTCGAAATTCTGCTTGTCGATCTCCTCGATATGGGGAACGATTTCGTTCTGGACAAACTGTTCGGTGGTCTCGCCAATCTGCTTCTGCTCATCGGTGAATTCCTCCGGCGTAAAGACATCGCTCGCAGCCACCTCGGCTATCAGGTATTCGCCACCTTTCAACATCGTTTCTGCCATTTTGTTCACCTTTTTTCTCCCTATTTCTCGTGCCCATCGAAAAAGACACTTTCTTTCTTCTCTATTGGCTTTGCACACCGGTTTCATTGTGCCGCGATGAGGTGCTGCTCGGCAATTACAATTTCTCGAATATCCCGGCAGCCCCCATGCCCCCGCCGATGCACATGGAGACCATGCCGTACCGGACTTGCGCCGCCCCATCTCATGCAGCAGGGTGGCGGTGAGCTTGGCGCCGGTGCATCCCAGGGGATGCCCAAGGGCGATGGCGCCGCCATTGACGTTGATGATATCCGGGTTGAGCCCCAGTTCGCGGATGACGGCCAGGGCCTGGGCGGCAAAGGCCTCGTTGAATTCGATCAGATCGATGTCCTCCTGTGCATGTCCGGCCAGCTTCAAGGCCGCCGGAATGGCCTCAATGGGGCCGATGCCCATGACTTCCGGAGGCAACGCCTTTGACCGCAAAGGCCACAAACCTGGCAAAGGGATCCTTGCCGATTTTCTTGAAGAAATCGCTTCGGATACCACCAGGGACACCGCCGCCCCGTCGGTCATCTGCGAGGAGTTGCCGGCCGTCACCGGACCGCCGGCCTTGAAGACCGGACGCAGTTTGGCAAGAGTTTCCAGGTGGTGTCCGGTCGACGCACGCCGTCATCCACCGTGACCGTCTCCTTCTGCTCGTTTGATCTTGCCACCCATGAGCGATGTCCTTTTCGATCTCCACCGGGATGATCTCGTCCTTGAAACGGCCCGATTCGATGGCCGCTGCGGCCTTGGCATGGCTGGCCGCGGCAAAGTCGTCCATGGTCCTCACGGCTGATGCCATATTTCTCCGCCACCAGCTCGGCGGTGATGCCCATGGAAGCAGTAGGCCTCGGGCCAGTCGGACACCAGCCCCGGATTGGCGCTGTATTTCATTGCCGCCCATGGGCACGCTGGACATCGATTCGGCGCCGCCGGCGATGATGCAGTCGGCAAAACCGCACATCACCCGCTCGGCGGCCATGGCGATGGTCTGCAGGCCCGAGGAACAGAAACGATTGATGGTCTGCCCCGGCACCTCGATCGGCAACCCGGCCTTCATGGCCGCCACCCGGCCCATATTCATGCCCTGCTCCCCTTCGGGAAAGGCGCAGCCCAGGTAGACATCCTCGATCGTCTGCGGGATCGATCCCTGTCTCGTTCCACAAGCCCTTTGATCGCCATGGCCGCCAGATCGTCGGGCCGCATGTCTTTGAATTTCCCTTTGTTTGCCCGGCAACCGGGGGTTCGGTAGCTGGCCAGTATGTAGGCTTTTTTCATATCTGATCCTCTTTCATGGGTGCTTTATGCACGTAAAGTGATAGTCATGGGTTGCAATTAGTTGCGCAGGGGTTTGCCGGTTTTCAGCATATGCTGGATGCGCTCGGCGGTTTTTTTGTTGCCGCAGAGTTTGAGGAAGTCCTCGCGTTCGAGTTGCAGCAGGTAGTCTTCGGATATCAAGGTGCCCCGATTCACATCGCCGCCGCAGATGACCTCGGCGATGATCCCGCCCATTTCGGATTCGTATTCGGTGACAAAATTACCCATCTTCATATTCCACAGCTGGCTCTTGATGCTGGCGGCGATGCTTCGGCCCGGAGCCGGGATGTCCTGTGCGCGGCCGCTGCGGCCGATAGTTGACGGCAAGCGCCAGCACCTTCTGTTTGGCATCGGCGATCGAGCGGTCGATATCCATGGTGATGCCGTCGCCCCGGCGCATATAGTCCATGCCGTAGAGTTCGGCGGCGCCCATGGAGACCTTGGCCATGGCGATCTGCTCGAAGTTCTTGAAGATAAACGGGGTCACGTCGGTCTTGTACTGCCCGGCCAGCTCGACCGCCCGCAGACACATCTCCTTGGTGCCGCCGCCAGCCGGCAGCAGACCGACGCCGATCTCCACCAGTCCCATATAGGTCTCGGCATGGGCGTTGACGGCATCGGCATGCAGGGAAAACTCGCAGCCGCCGCCCAGGGCCATGTTAAACGGCGCTGCCACCACCGGCACCTTGGCATATTTGACCGCCATGGTCGCCTTCTGGAAGGCGCGGATGATCATGTCGATGTCCTCGAAGGCACCCTCGGCCAGGGCGACGGCCAGCATCATCAGGTTGGCGCCCACCGAGAAGTTGGCGCCCTGGTTGCCGATCACCAGCCCGACGCCCTCTTCCTCGGCTCGTTTGATCGGCCTTGTGGGTCATGGACAGGATATCGCCGCTGATGGCGTTCATCTTCGAATGGAACTCGAAACCGAACACACCGTCGCCCAGATCGATGATGGAGGAGTTGGCGTTTTTCTCCACCACCCTGCCGCCTCGCTTCAGGATTTCCAGCCTGATCTGGCCTTCGCTTGATCGGAACCGGCAGATAGCCTCCTCCTGCAGATCGTAATATTCCTTGCGCGCCGTCTTCGGTGTAGCGGTAGAAGGATTCGACCGTTCTTCAATTGCTTCAGGAACCGCGACCCCGTCTTTTTCAGCCCGTTTGATAAATGCGGCGACACCGATGGCATCGAGCATCTCGAAGGGACCGATCTCCCAGTTGAAGCCCCATTTCATCGCGTTGTCGATATTGACCACGTCGTCGGCGATCTCAGGAATCCGGTTGAAGGCATAGATCAGGGTGTCACGCAGCGATTTCCAGGCAAACTCAGCGCCCTTGTCATTGCCTGCCAACCACCATCTTGACTTTCTGCGCCGGATCGTCCATCTGCTTGACCAGCCTGCACCGAGGGAAATTTCGGTTTGGCCAGCGGGTTTGTATTCGCCGCTCGGCCAGTCGTAGTAGGAGATTACCGTCTTGCCGTCGACCATGCTCCTTTTTATAAAACCCTTTTTTGTCTTGTTGCCGAGCAGCCCTTCTCGATCATCTTGCCTCATGAAGGCCGGAACCTTGAACACCTCGCGCTCCTCATCTTCGGGCAGCAGTTCATAGGAGTTGTTGCCAACATGGGCCAGGGTATCGAGGCCGACCATATCGGCGGTACGAAAAGCGCCGCTCTTGGGCCTGGCGGTGGCCGGCCCGGCAACGCTGTCCACCTCCTCCACGGTCATACCCATCTCGATCATATGCTGAATGCCCTTATAGATGGCATAGACCCCGATGCGGTTACCGATAAAATTGGGGGTATCCTTGGCATAGACGATGCCCTTGCCCAGCCTGCGGCTGATGAAATCGGCCATCCCGGTTCATCACCTCCGGATCGGTCTCCTGGCAGCCGACGATTTCCATCAGACGCATGTATCGGGGCGGATTGAAGAAATGGGTGACCAGAAAGTTGCTCCTCACCTCCGCCGGCAGGGCCTCGGCCATCTCGTTGACCGACAGACCGCTGGTATTGGTGGACAGAATCGCCCCCGGAGTCAGATTCGGAACGATCTTCTTAAACAGGCTCTTTTTTGATCGGCATGTGTTCAACCACCACCTCGATCACCCAGTCGCACTCCTTCAGTTTGGCAGATCGTCCTCGAAATTACCGACCTGATCGAGTGCGCATACTCCTTGAGATAAAGAGGGCGCGGGCTTCATCTTCGGCAACCCGTCCAGACCGTTTTTGGCGATACGGTTGCGGACCACCGGGCTGTCCAGGGTCAATCCTTTTTCCTTTTCCTGCGCGTCGGTTCCCGCGGAACCATATCGAGCAAGAGGACTTCCAGTCCTGCGTTGGCCAGATGGGCCGCGATGGTCGCACCCATAACCCCGGCGCCAAGGACGCTACTCGATTAATCTGCCTCATTTTTTCCTCCATTTGTGTGATTTCGGCTCGGCTATTGTACCTTCGCACGCCATGAATTGCTTTCCATGTAGAGCCGTTCGAATTTTCATCCTGGTACATGATCTATAGATCTTGTTTCCTTGCGTTTCAGTTTCAGAGTCGGGGTCAACTCCCCTCCCTCGATGGAGAACTCCCTGGGAAGAAGGACGAATTTCTTGATTGTCTCGTAGGGAGGCAGGGTCTTGTTGAAATCTGTATATCGCTCTCGTGTATATTTCCTGCACCTGCTTGTTGGTAACCAATTCATCCATATCGATATAGTCGATCTTCTCTTCTCCGGCCGAGATCCACCAGCCGTTCGATATTGGGAGTGAGCAGTGCCACCAGATACGGTTTCGCAGTCGCCGAAACAATGGCCTGGGAGATGTATTTGTCCAGTCGCAGTTCGTTTTCCATCGGGCTGCGGGGCGATGTTCTTGCCGCCGGCGGTGACGATGATCTCTTTTTTTCGATCAACGATATAGACAAATCCCTGCTCATCGATCCGGGCAATATCGCCGGTCTTGAACCAACCGTTCTCAAAGGTCTCATCGGTCGCCTTCTGGTTGTGTAATACTGCCTTTCATTACCTGCGGGCCTCTGACCAAGCAATTCACCGTCCTCGGCCAGTTTCAGCTCCGGTTTGCGGCCAGGGGCTTGCCCACCGAATCGAACCGGACCTGCGTTCAAAGCTAGTCAGACGATCGCCGGGCTGGTTTCGGTGAGGCCGTAGCCGGTAAAGACCGGCAAACCGATGATCCACATGAACTCGTTGATCGTCTTGTCCAGCGGCGCGCCGCCGCAGATAAAATACCGCATCCTCCGCCGAATCGCTCCCGCACCTTTTTGAAAACCAACCTGTCAAAAAACGGTACTGCAGCCCCAGCAGACCGAGCGGCTTTTTCGTCGATATACTTTATATTCACATATCGGCGCCCCACCTCCACGGCTCGATGAAAAAGCTTGCTGTTGCACACCGCCCGTCTGATGCACGTTTTCATAAATCCGTGAATAGATCTTCTCAAAAAGCCTGGGAACACTGACCATAGCGGTCGGGCCGGATCTCCATCATGTTCTCCATGACCTTCTTGAACGTTTTCGGCAAAGGCTATATGGTTGCCACTGATCAGGGCGGCATAATAGCCGCCGGTCCGCTCCAGCACGTGGCTGAGCGGCAGGAAGCTGAGAAAGGTTTCGATCGTCGGTCGGCCCCATCTGTTTGAGACCATGCGTCGGCATCGACAGAATATTGCTCTTGGGTCAGCATGCACCCCTTTGGGCACGCCAGTGGTGCCCGACGTATAGATAATAGTGATCAGATCTTCCGGTTTTATCGCATCGATCAGTGTCTCGATCTGCTGCCGCTCTTCCTGGGTCAAGGGATTGCGAACTTCGGAGAGCTGATACTGGGTATAGACCGGAAACGACCGCTTACCCAGAAACCGCTCATAGGAGACGATCAGCTCGACCCCAGGAATCTGATCGCGAATCGAGAAGAGCTTTTCATATTGTGCTTCTGGTGGAAACGAAGACTATCTTCGCGCCCGCAGTGATTGATCACATAGGCCGCCTGTTCTGCCGGTATTGGTGGCATAGATCGGCACAGTTATGCCGCCGGCGGACTGGATGCCGAAATCCGATATCGCCCACCCGAGCCGATTCTCGGAAAATATCGCCACCCGATCGCCGGGCTGCAGACCGACCCGCTGCAACCCCCGGGCGAGCAGCAGCACCCGCTCGTAAAACTCTTTATAGGTAAGGGAGAGGAACACTCCCCGCTTTTTGTAGCTGATAGCCGTTCTCCCCGCATATTTTCGGGCGTTGTCCTTGAGTATTGCCGGGATTGACTGATATGACAAGAAGTGCATAATTCATCTTCTCCACAAGAAATAGTCCCACAACTCCACTCGTCCTTTCCTCTTCTTTATGGTTCTACTTTCTTCCCTATAGCTTACCTTTACGTTTAAGTCAATACATAAAATTCGTCGCCCAGCCCACGAGCGATCAAGCAACCGGTGATACTCATATTGATTGTACAACAAGCAGGGAAAACAATCAAATTAACATGGAAACATTGATAGTTATCACAAATCAGATCTCCTCTACCGCCTGGCCGTCAGCTCTCAACAAACCCTGTACGCCCCGCACAGGAGCCGGACGACACATAAAGCCTTTTACGTAAGATGTGAAGAGAGCTGTCCATCTCTCCCCGCCGCCCGCCCGGATCAAGCCTGCCGTGCAAATTCTGTTCAAAACGAGTACATAGTCATATGTACCAGGGCGGAGATGCCCCCCTGAGCGGGGCATCTCCGTTGCCGCCACCCTCAAGACCCATGCAAATACCCATGACTCCAGCAATCAACATCGCGAAAAAGAAAAAAGTCCAGCACACCGTCCACACCTATCAACACGATCCAGACCACCAATCCTACGGCCTGGAAGCGGCGGAAAAACTTTCTGTAGATCCTGCCCGGGTCTTCAAAACGCTGGTGACCCAACTCAACGCCGGAGAACTGGTTGTCGCCATCGTCCCCGTCGACCGCATGCTCGATCTCAAGCTGCTTGCCAAGGCAGCCGGCGCCAAGAAGGCGGCCATGGCGGAAAAATCCGCGGTGGAACGCACAACAGGCTATGTACTGGGAGGGGTAAGCCCTCTGGGGCAGAAGAAACAGCTCAGAACCTTTCTCAACGATTCCGCAAGCGATTGGCCGACCATTTATGTCAGCGCCGGTCGCAGAGGGATGGAGATCGAACTCTCGCCGGCGGACCTGTTGCGCCTGACTCGCGGCTCGGCGGCACCGCTCTGCAGGTAAGCCAAAAGCGTTGTCGCGTGCGCCGGGTGATCTCGAGTGCCAAAACAAAAGTTGCGGGCATTCGGCCACATTGACAACACCACCTACCTCGCTTAGCTTCTTTGGTAGTAAACGTTGTTGGGACTACAACCACGTTTACCTTTTATCGGCTTGGCCGGCATTCGGCCCATCCCATGAAAAGCTGCACGGCTACAATCGTTTCCCAGACCGCTGTGTAAGAGAGTACCCACCGCCACTGATCACCTGGCGACCAGACTGTTCAAACCCCGGGAAACAGACAGCTGTCCACTACCCATTCAAAGGAGAAGAACAATGTCATATACATGTCGGACCTGTGGCGCGGCGGCCGAAGATCCCGGTCATCTGTGCAATCCGGCCAGCGAGAAGATCGACTGCAAATACTGCGGTGCCACCGATGTCTCCGCCGCCCATGTCTGCAAGGCCAAACTCGACGCAATGAAATACTCCTGCGATTCCTGCGGCCGGGTTTCCGCGGAAAAGAGCCATCTCTGCAATCCTATTGACATAAAGTAAGGCTCCGCCGAGCCCGTAGAGAAAAGAAGCGGATATGATCTTTACCGATATTCGCTTCTTCATCGCCGAGTTACGACCCGAGTTCGCCATCGCAACCAACCTGTGCCACTGCCGTTTCGGCTAGGTTGACGCCGTGGCCAATAAACGCGCCGTCGGCCAAACCGGAGAGTTCTCTTTTGCGATCCAACCCATTGTCCGCGCAAGCACTACTCCCTGAGTTATAAAAGAGAGTTGCCTTAATCAGTGTTGTCGGCTAGGATCTGGGCAAACTGACAACACGCGGGCATTCTCCTCTCCCCGAGCCCGATATCAACCCACTTCTTCTCCTCCTGATTCTCGCTGCCATGAACGATTTCTTACTCTCCGGCGTGTTGGGCGTCGTCGAAGGCCTGACCGAGTTCCTGCCGGTCAGCTCCACCGCCCACCTGCGCATCGCTGAAGCCTTAGCTCACATCAATCTCACCAGCGGCTACTGGAAGATGTATACCGTCGTCATCCAGTTGGGGGCCATCCTTTGCCTGCCGGTCTATTTCAGGAAAGAAATCCGCAAGTTCCTCTCGACATTTCCTCATGGAGAACGCGGTGATCGCACCCTGTTTACTCACCCCTTGAGTCTTACCATTATCGCCTTCATTGTAACCGCCATCCCTGCCTTTCTACTGACCAAGGTCATCGGCAAGCATCTGGAGAGCCTCTTTATAATGGGCTGCTCCCTTATTGTCGGCGGAGTGATCATGTGGCTGGTCGATGCCCGCAATGCCGCCTCGGAACTCGGCGGCCAGGCAGCAGGCGATACCGGACGGATCCACACCTGGACGATGGAATCCATGAGTCTGGGACAGGCCGTATGGATAGGCGCCTGCCAGATACTGTCGGCTGTGTTCCCGGGCACCTCGCGATCCATGGCCACCATCGCCGCCGGTCAGCTGGCCGGGATGTCCCGCTCTTCCGCCCTGGAATTTTCTTTCTTTCTCTCCATCCCGACAATGGTTGCGGCCACCGGCTACGACCTGCTCAAATCCTTGCTGCCTGGACATGCCAACCCCATTGGCACAACCCACATCGACCTTCACGGCTGGATTCTCCTGGCCATCGGCTTTATCACCTCCTTCGTGGTAGCCTACGCTGCGGTCGCATGGTTCATGGCCTGGGTACGCCGCCGGGGCTTTACCCCGTTTGCCGTTTATCGAATCGTGATTGGTGTGGCAGTGCTGGCCTGGTCCATGCACGGCTGAAAACCACGGGCGAAAACCTGGGGGACGACGTTTTTTCTCTCATTGAGAACGCTTTACGCAACTGGCGCGAAGAGGAGAAACTCCAGCTTAATCCTCCAGTTTTTAGAACGAATTCAATCCCATCGTTCCCGTGGCATGGACGCATCGCCTGACATGCAAAAGGGTTTATTTGTTCTGAATATAGTATTTAGCAATACTATTTTAATGCATGTTGTTTGCTCGGATAAAACTCCAGATTTTCACCCAAACAGAAGAAAAGTTTGGTGCCCAATAAACTTTCTGCTCAGTATTTTTATCACGTCCTCTTTTTTTCTATGTACAATTGCCTTACCTTGATTTACTTTTGCGATACAGTGTCCTTCCACTAACGGCCACCCCTTTCGACATTTCGTCGCTCTTACATTTAATCCAGGAAATACACAGCAAAATGCCCGTGGTTAAATCCGTCCGACGCCGCGTTCGCGAAGGGCGTTCTCCGTTTTTCATGTGAACAGGACACAAGAGCAGCATTCCGGTTTCGCGCTCCTCAACGATACCGGAGAGATTGTTGGTTTCGTACAAACCACGAAACCAACATTTACAGGTTCGTATGCTGCCCATTCTGCGTTATACCGCACTTGGAGTTGCACCCAAAAGCGGTGACATCGCACACCGGTTGGCCGCCCACTGGACCCGAGACCAGTGTATGCGGTTGAAGCCGGCGATGCGGTCGGGTAACGCGGCCTATGGGCAGTATATGAGTTTACGAAGTATGGGTTTGGCATTAACAATCTTAATGGAGGTGTCTCATGAAGACCAATTTGAAAATCATGCTGACCGTCGGCATACTTGCCTGCTTTGGCATGATGATGAACGTACCGGCATCCCATGCCGCGAAAATGCAATCGACCCCAAAAACCGCTACCGCGGTTCACAAGTCGATAAGCAAGAAGAAACACATCAGCAAGGTGGCCGTTAACGCGGAAATCAAGAACATCCAAGAAGCACTCATCAAGAACGGCGCCAAGATTAAAGCAGACGGCATTATGGGCAAACATACGCGTGCCGCAATTCGATCTTTCCAGAAAAAACACGGCCTCAAAGTTACCGGAAAACTGGATAAGATGACCTTGGCAAAACTCAAATAATCCGGTCGGCACCCTCTAACAAAATGTCACACCCGATGCGGATGCGATAAAAAAGCGGAAGCCTGCCTGGGGTTGTTCTCCATAAGGGCGGGCTCCCGCTTTTTCTCGCCCCCACCTTTTCCCGCCCACACTCTCCCTTCCTCCACCAGATCAAGAGTTTTTACAGCCACTGCCGTCCGGAGCGGTTTAAACCTATTACAGGTGCAAATCATTATCTGGTTCCCATCCGAAAACCGTTATTCGAAGTCTCCGTTTATCTGGCCCGATATCTTCTTGTCCGCGGCGGACTTTTCCATCAAGGTGATCGCCATGTTCGCCTTTATCGTGCCCCGGGGAACGTGGTGGACGACGCCGCGATGGCTAGGAGAAAACATATACAAATGAGCTGCTTATCGGTGAATACTAATCCAGTGGAGTGGGCCGGAGTTTGCCACCGTTTGACAATCGCCTGGTGATGATAACACTAGTGAGAAGACGGAGACTACCTCCAGGTTGTAACCGTTTACAGTTCACAGGCTTGGTCAGTCTTTGGTTGACCCGGTGAACGGTTACTCCAGGTTCACCAGAGAAGAAGGGGCAAAACCATGAAAATCGATCTCACCGGTAAAACGGCAATTGTTTCCGGTTCCTCGGCGGGTATCGGCTTCGCCGCCGCCAAGGGCCTGGCGCTGGCTGGCGCGAACGTTATCCTTAACGGCCGCAGCCAGGAAGGTGTCGACACCGCCAGAGGAAAAATTCTGGCAGTCGTGCCGAACGCAAATATCCAAGGATTTGCAGGCGATCTGGGCTCTGCCAAAGGCTGCGAAGCTTTGGTCAGAGCCCATCCACGCTGCGACATCCTCGTCAACAACCTCGGGATTTACGGCTTGCGTGACTTTTTCGAGACTCCAGACGATCTCTGGACGCAATTTTTTGAAATCAACGTAATGTCCGGCGTCCGCCTCTCACGCGCCTATGCTCCGGGGATGGTAAACGAAGGCTGGGGACGCATTGTCTTTATCGCCTCGGAATCCGGCATCAACATCCCGGCGGACATGATTCATTACGGATTTAGCAAAACCGCCAATATATCCATCGCCCGCGGTCTGGCCAAACGGCTGGCCGGCACCGGCGTCACGGTAAATTCGGTGCTGCCCGGGCCGACCCTCTCCGACGGTCTGGTCCGCATGCTTAAAGACGCAGCGGCGGAGAAGGGCCAGACGATTGAAGAGACGGCTGCCGATTTCGTCAAGGCAAACCGTCCCACCTCCATCATCGGGCGCGCCGCCGCGGTCGATGAGGTCGCCAACATGATCGTCTACGCCTGCTCGCCCCAGGCTTCCGCCACCACCGGGGCGGCATTGCGAGTCGACGGTGGAGTGGTCGATTCGATCGCGTAAACAACCAAGCAGGAACACGGACAGTTCCTACTCTATAATGAGGCGCGCGTTGACCGGCTGCACCGGCCTGTTGTTGGGATGGTGCATGAGGTGGGAGAATTTCGCTATCTGCTCCGCGGAGGCGGTATCGTAGGCCTTTATCACATACCACCGAACCCCTTCACTGCAGGGCGGAGTCGTCAGTGAGCCGTTGAAGCGGTAATAGTCCCGCTTGGACGGCAGGAGTTTGCCGGCGTCCACCGCAGAGGTCAAGGCCTGCTTTTCACCTTTTTCGGTCGGCATCTGCGCCCAAGCCTTGGCAAGCTCCGCATTCTCTCTACCTTCCTTGTACATGACGGCAATTACAGCGAGGTTACCTTCGGCATCGCTATGCACGAAATGGGCTTCCATGGGAAACGATTCGTTTTCTATGGTGTTCTCGCTCGGTGTGTGGAAATGGAACTGCTTGAGTTCGAAGGTGTGGCCTTCAACGCTGATGGTGCTACCCGGCGCATAGTTGACCTGGATGCTATGCCCGTTGTTGACGATTTCCTTGCCGCCAACCTGGTAGTCGACCTGCAGTGGCGGCAGTTCACCTTCGATCATGGCGGTGAGATTGATCGGCGACTGATTTCTGCCCGTGGAGCAGGCGATGTAATCGTGACTCAATTCACCCCAATGGGCGGGCCCCTCATCTCCGGAATACCCCCAGTGCACCGCGCCGGCGGCGTTGGCCGCAACGCTGGAGGCGAATACACCGGCTAGAGCAAACAGTACCGCGGAATAGATCCTCTTGTTCATCGCTACCTCCTCCATAATATAAAGTGATGGATTATCGCTCTCCCCCCGAATGACCCTGACAAGAGATGCGCTTCGCTCCGAATTGAATGGCACCAGCTCGGACCAATCCTAACCTATACATGGCTGGAAATGCAATATTTACATCAGAAATTCCACATGATACACCACAGCGTCGCAACATATGCCAGAGAGCGTGGAAACAAAAAAACCCGCAGGCCTTTTCAGGCTGCGGGTTTAAAAAGACCTTGCATCGAAGATCTTGAAATTGCAGATGGTGCCGAGACCAGGAATCGAACCAGAGACACACGGATTTTCAGTCCGTTCTAAGGCTTTTCATTCAACTTCACTCCATATCACTATTCACTGACTTTCAGATAGTTAGCCGTTACACTGTACCATACGACGTCACCCTATTTAACGAAAAAGGTTGTACAGGGGTTGTATAAAAGTTGTCCAGCGGGGTGAACGGACCTGAAAAAGTGGATTTCCGCCGGTAAATCTGGTCTGCGGTTTCGGAAACACGAATCCCGGACAACAGGGGTTGGCCGAAACAAACACCCCTTGCGCTACTATGTAGTCCTTTATAAATGGAAGGGCAAGACCGTAACCGATGTCTACGGCTGGGAAGAGGAGGACTTCCGCAACGAAGATGAAGTCGTGGCCATCGCCCTTGACCTGCGCCTGAACCGCCGCAATTTGAAGCCACCATTCACCCTGAAGGAACAGCTTGCCCTTTGTGAATCGGACCCGGCAAAAATCGAACAGGAAAAAAGAGAGGAAGAAAACCGGATAGAACGTGAAAAGTCCCTGATCATGGAGAACATCTTTGCCCAGTACTGCACAGCCAAGGGCGATAAGAAAAGCCTCAAGGACGAAATCAATTATTACAAAAACTGGATCGGCCCCGCTATCGGTGCCAAACGTCTGGACCAGATAGCCCTGTTGGACCTCGAACGAATCCGAAAAGGGATGGTGAAGGCGGGCAAGGCCCCCGCTCCATCCACTATGTGAAAAAGCAACGACTGGCCAACCGGAGACACCGCGCCCTCTCTCCCGAAGAAGCCGACAGGCTGCTCGCAGAGGTCCGCCAACATTCCGAGACCACGTACCGGATAAGCCTGCTTTCTCTCAACAGTGGCATGCGCTTTGGTGAAATTGCCGCTCTTTGCTGGCAACATATCAACACCGACAACAGGGAGATCCTCGTAATCGATCCGAAGAACGGTGAAAAGATGCGCGCAGTCTACATGACAGATACCAATCTGCGGATGTTCAGGGAAATGGAGTCCGGCAGACCCGAGGATCTTATTTTCCCTTCCCGTACCGGCGAGAAAATGACACGTGTCTCGAACGTTTTCGGCAAGGCTCTGCAGGCACTGGGATTGAACAACGGCATTACTGACCGACGCATGCGCATAGTCTTCCACTCCCTGCGACACTCCTGCGCCAGCTGGCTGGTAAACTCCGGCGTGGAGCTACCGACCATAGCCAAGATCCTCGGCCACAAAATCCTCAGCATGACCATGCGATACAGCCATGTCAATGACATCTCGGTGAAAAACGCCATGGCTGTTCTTGACGAGCAGCAGAGACCGGAAGAAAAGGTTGTCAAGCTGCGAAAGAACAGCAGATGCCAACCAAATTCCTTTGTGGCAATCAATCCCCATTGCCATGTAACCACTTTCTGATTACAATACAACAGCAATGCCATACCACATCAAAGTCAAACGCAAGGTGTTAAGGAACATCGAGAAGCTACCCCATGCCGAGCAAAGAAAACTTGCCCTCTTGGTTGACGATCTGGCGAAGGACGGCCCAATACAGCCGTTTTGGCCAAATTATAGCAAGCTTTCCACCACCGAATACCATTGCCACTTAAGCAGGAAATGGGTGGCCTGCTGGCGGCATGAAAAAGACACAATAGAAATCGAGGTATATTATGCAGGTAGTCGTGAAAACGTACCGTATTGACCTGAAAATGGTGGGGGACGTTCCAGAAAGAATCCTCAATGCCCTGAAAGCCGAATATGGTGACCTCCAGGTTATCGCCGATGAGGATGACGAGCTGGTCGATATGCAAGACACCGACTGGTATAGGTCCACCAAAGCCTCCATGACGCCGGGTGTGACCCTGAGAGCTTACCGGGAAAGAGAGGGGCTGACCCAGCAAGCACTGGGGGACAAGATAGGCGGAGTGCCGCGGCAGCATATCTCCGGAATGGAACTGGGAAGACGCCCCATTGGCCGCGAGATGGCCAAACGGTTGGCCGAAGTGCTGAAGTTCGATTACCGACTTCTGCTATAATGAACCAAATACCCGTTACACTTTAACGAAAAGAAAGAGGTGAACCATGGCCATGTCTCCAATGCAGGACGGCAGCGCCGATACCGGGAGCGGGCGCTGAGAGATCCAGACGGTTTGCTGCTTACAAGGATTCAGGTGATGCTGTCGCCCTCTGCCGATGGCGCGCCTTGCGACGATTGGTGGAGCATACACGAGAAGGCAGGGAAATCACCTATAGAGGTCGGCGAGAATGAGCCCACATTGAAAGCGGGGGTTTTGATATCTTCTGGCGTTACTGATCTTGGAGTTTTTTCTGTTTCTCCGCGATCTGGTCCCAATCCTCCTGCGTCATAGGCTTGCCCATTTTGTCCCACTCGGCGATTTTCTCCCTTGTCATACCAGGGATTGTCTGCAGGATTTCCTTGATGTTGGCCTCGTTTTCTTCCGGTGTCATTGGCATCGCCTCCATTTGCTTAACGATACAATTTGTAAAGTATTGGTCACAATGGCAAACCACTACCCCGAAACAGGGTGGGGGATTCCTGTGACCATAATCCCAGAGCGCGACGTTTATCGCCTCGTCATGCGCTCCAAACTAACGGATCGGCCCAGAATCCCCTTGCGGCAATCTTGGGGTTGATCGCACCTTGTCGTAGTTGCCGGCCACCTCTTGCGTACCCAGGTACAGAAGTCGATACTTGGTACGCACCAACTTCCCTCCTTGCTGCCCTGCCACACTGTAACGGTTCGCCTCACACCCATGATGGCCACCATGGTGTCGATTGTCTGCAAAAGTTGTACAGGGGTTGTACAAAATGACCTGAAACGAAAAAAGGGGTTACGCCTTTATGACGTAACCCCTTGCAACTATTGGTGCCGAGACCAGGAATCGAACCAGGGACACACGGATTTTCAGTCCGTTGCTCTACCGACTGAGCTATCTCGGCACCGCTTATGGAGACGGTTATTTACAAAGATTTTCGAGAAGTGTCAATAGATTTTCCCGAGGCTTCCGCTCTTTTTTTGCTCTTGCGTATGACCGGCTGATGAACATACGGCGCGTTGTACATTGAAGCATACGTAAAACGCACGCAGAGACGCCCCTTTGCCATCACCTCGGAAAAAATCAAACCCTACTGGGGAAAGTATTTAGAGCCCCTGCAAACGCCTAATCATCATCGATGGAGAGATCGCCCAGGTCGAGATCGAAATTGAGGTCTTCATTCATGTTGACTCCCGAAGGGGCGGATTTTTTGGGTTCCTCTTTTTGCGTCTTTTTCTGAGCAGCGGGCGCGGGCGCGGCCTCTTCCTCCTGGTCGGCGTCACTCTCAAGTCCCAGATCCAGTTCGAGATCCAGATCGAGATCCTGCCGCCCGGTAGACTCGGTCTCCGATTCCGGCTCCAGTTTCAGTTCAGGAGGCTGCAGGTCGCTCATATCGTTCAACTCGTCGGGCAGATCAAGTCCCAGGGATGGCCCCTGCGACTCTTCCTCATCCGCAAAGGCGTCTCCAAATCCAGAGAGTCCCTCTTCCGGTTCTTCAAATTCGCTCATGTTCAGAGCAATTTCCTCACGCTCCTCTTCTTCATGTTCCAGGGAGATCTCGGGCCCCTCATCCTTGTCCTCCTCGTCGGATCCCAGATCGAAGGCGATTTCGCCGTCCTCTTCATCGGCCAGATCGAACTCGCCCTCGTCCGCCTCTTCCTCCTCTTCGAGCAGGATATCGAGATCCGGATCCTGAATCTCGTTCTCCTCGAATTCTCCTTCCCCAACCTCGAAGGCATCGAGTTCCTCACCCTCGTCAGTGGTAGGTCTTGCGTCGAATTGCAAAAAGGAGGGAGCCGGCACATTGTATACCGTGCCTGTGAATTTCTCGGAGACGCTTTGTATATCTTTCCCGCATTTCAGGCAGGTTTCCAGGTGATCGAACGAGATAAACCCGCATTTTGGACATCGCATGAGAATCTTCCTCTTGATAAAGGAACTATTGGGCCAGTATTTCCGGAACTTCAGCCGATACGAACCCTCACTGTATGATCAGCCATAGTATCGCACAATTTGCCGGCGATAATCAAGTACTATTCACACGACGTCGAACGACTTTTCCTTTTGTGTCAGGATAGTTACGGGGTATTTCTTGCTAGGACTCCATGGAATTGCGTCCGTTTTCCCAGATCTTCTTTATTTTCGAGAAGTAATGCCGGCAAGGGTATTTATATGCCAGCAAATACTTTTCAATTAACGATTCGATCCGGGAAATAACGGCTCCATTCAGTGAGGCAGACAGTACCCGTTCACCGGGTAAGTTCCCAAATTGCCCAAACCAATGAATTGTAAGCGTTCACCAGTGCTCCAGCTTGGTACAAGCAGGCTGTCGGGCTATAGCCAAACTATGCACGATGGCCTGATCGTGCCAAGATGGGGTGCTGGTGAACGCTTACGGCAGGCAGGACAACGGCTGGTATCAAGACCAATCCATGCCGATATCACAGGAGGGCGCCGAATGGGTAAGAGCGCCGATGGAGATGATATCCACCCCGCTGGCGGCGATGGCGGTTACCGTGTTCAGGTTGACCCCACCGGAGGCCTCTACCAGTGCGCGGCCGTCGATGCGGCGCACCGCCTCCCGCATGGTGCCTGGATCCATGTTGTCGAGCATGATGATATCGACAGCGCAGGAGAGGCACTCGTCGACCTGTTCCAGGGTATCGGTCTCCACTTCCACCCGGATGGTGTGCGGGGTTACGGTTCGGACCCGCCGCACCGTTTCGCTGATGCTGCCGCAGGCGGCGATGTGGTTATCCTTGATCAGGACGCCGTCGGTGAGATTGAAGCGGTGGTTGGAGCCGCCTCCGGCCTGGACCGCGTATTTCTCAAGCATTCGCAGACCGGGTGTGGTTTTTCGGGTATCGGTGATGCGCACCTTGGTACCCGCCACCGCCGCCACGAACCTAGCGGTCAGGGTGGCGATACCGCATAGACGCTGCAGCAGGTTCAAAGCCACTCTTTCCGCTTTGAGCAGGTCGACCACCGGGCCGCTGACCGCAAGCAGCGTCTCGCCGGGCCGCACCCGGCTACCGTCCGCTGCGGCCGCCGTGGCGGTTATTGCAGGATTCTGCACCCGAAAGACTTCGGCGGCAACGCTCTCGGCGCCGACCGCCACGCACTCCTCGCGGGCGACGAGCCGGGCGCTGCCCATTTCGGTGGTAAATATCGCTTCACTGGTCAGATCGCCGCGACCGATATCCTCGGCGAGAAAGGCTCGGATCTGCTCGCGCAATAGATTCTTGTCCATATCGTATCGTACCTCTTTACCCGATGGCCTTGAGCCGCTCTTCTTCCTGGGCGATTTTAGCCAGGTTGGCTTCGAGCTGCTCTTTTTTCTCACGCTCCTTGGCCACCACCGGCTCCGGGGCTTTGGCGAGAAACTTGCTATTGCCGAGTTTGCCGTCGACCTGTTTGAGCCTGGCTTCCACTTTTTTGCGTTCCCGCCCCAGCTTTTCCAGTTCGGCGGCGACATCCACCAGACCCTTGAGCGGCACGTATATCTCGATATCGTTATAGATATAGGTGGCTGCATCATCGGGTTTTTCGCCGTCTTTGCAGACGGTGAAGGCGCTGAGCCGAGTCATCTCGGCAATCGCCCCACCGAACTGTTCGATGAGCGCGCCTCTATCGGCATCCGGGCAATTGACCACCGCCTCGATCCGATTGGAGGGGTGCACCTCGGCCTCGGAGCGAATATTGCGGATCCCGGTGATCACCCCCATCAGCAGGGTCATGTCCTCTTCCACCGCCGGATCGCGCCATTCGGGCCGCAGCTCGGGATACGGGGAAGTCGCAAGCGGCATCCGCTCACCGGGCAGAACCGACCAGATCTCCTCGGTAACAAAGGGAGTGACCGGATGGATGAGCTTTAAGATAGTTTCCAGAACACTTAGCAACACCCCGCGCGCCTGGTCTCTGGCCAGGAGATCGTTACCGAACAGATCGGCCTTGATCCATTCCAGGTACCAGTCGCAGAACTCGCCCCAGATGAACTGGTAATTGGCGGAAGCGACATCGTTGAAATGGTACTCGTCGAGCCCCCGGCGCACCGCCTCGATGGTTTCGGCGGTTCGGCTCAAAATCCACCGGTGGACAAGCGGCAGCTTCTCGGGATCGGCCGCCGCCTCTTTCACCGACGGGTCGCAGTCGCTGACATGCATGAGCGCGAAGCGAGCCGCGTTCCAGATCTTGTTGACGAAATGACGGTAGCCTTCGATCCGCTCCTCGTCGAGTTTGATTTCCCGCCCCTGGGCGGCAAAGGCGGTGAGCGTAAAACGCATGGCGTCGGTGCCGTACTGGGCCATCACCTCCAACGGATCGATGACGTTGCCGGTGGACTTCGACATCTTCTTGCCATGCTTGTCGCGGACCAGGGCGTGGAGGTACACATCCTTGAAGGGCACCTCGTCCATGAAGTGCAGCCCCATCATCATCATGCGCGCCACCCAGAAGAAGAGAATGTCGAAACTGGTGATGAGCACCGAGGTTGGATAGAAGGTCTGCAACTCTTTGGTGGCGTCCGGCCAGCCCATGGTGGAAAAAGGCCAGAGGGCCGAGGAAAACCAGGTGTCGAGAACATCCGTCCTCCTGGATGAGATCGCTCGAGGAGCAGCGCGGGCAGGAGGTTGGATCCTCCGACTCGACGATCAGCTCGCCGCACTCCCGGCAGGTCCAGGCGGGGATCCGGTGGCCCCACCAGATCTGGCGGGAGATGCACCAATCCCGGATGTTGTCCATCCAGCTGTAAAAGGTATTGTACCAGGTTTTCGGATAGAGGGTGATGCGGCCATCCTTTACCGCCGCCACCGCCTTGTCGGCCAACGGCCGGACCGAGACGAACCACTGCAGCGAGGTGGTCGGCTCGATGACCGTCTTGCAGCGGTAACAGTGACCGACAGCGTGGTCGTACGCTTCGATTTTTTCCAGATACCCCTGCTCCTTGAGGTCGTCGACAATCTTGCGGCGGCAGGCGAAGCGGTCGAGCCCGGCATAGGCGCCCGCCTCCTGGTTCATAACCCCTTTTTCGTCCATTACCTTGAGCTGGGGCAGATCGTGGCGCTGGCCGATTTCGTAATCGTCGCGGTCGTGGGAGGGCGTCACTTTCAGGGCGCCAGTCCCGAAATCCTTCTGCACGTGATAGTCGAACACCACCGGGATAACGCGATCGACCAGCGGCAGCCGGATGCCGATATCCGCCAGGTGCGCATACCGTTCGTCATCGGGATGCACCGCCACCGCGGTATCGCCGAGCATGGTCTCGGGGCGGGTGGTGGCGATGACCACCGAACCGGAACCATCGGCATAAGGGTAACGGATGTGATAGAGTTTGCCCTGGGTGTCCTCATGCTCCACCTCGTCGTCGGCGAGAGCTGTGTGGCAGCGCGGACACCAGTTGACGATGTAGTCGCCTTTATAGATCAAGCCTTCTTTATAGAGCCGTACGAAGACCTCGCGGACCGCCCTGGACAACCCCTCGTCCATGGTGAACCGCTCCCGCTGCCAGTCGCAGGAAGCGCCCAGTTTTTTGAGCTGGTTGATGATGGTGCCGCCCTTGTCCCGCCGCCACTCCCAGACCTTTTCGATAAAGGCGTCGCGACCGAGATCATGGCGTCCCTTGCCTTCCAGGGCCAGCTGCCGCTCAACCACGTTCTGGGTGGCGATACCGGCGTGATCGGTGCCGGGAACCCACACCGTATTGTCCCCGCACATCCGGTGGTAACGGACCAGAATATCCTGCAGGGTGTTATTGAGGGCATGCCCGACATGCAGAACACCGGTAACGTTGGGGGGCGGGATGACGATCGAGAAGGCAGGTCGGCCTTCTTCCATGGTGGCCGCGAAACTCTCGGCTTCTTGCCATTTCTGCAGCCATTTGCTTTCTACTTCGGAAAATTCGTATCCCTTACTGAGCAGCTTCTCTTCTTTTTGTGCCATAATCGATCTTTAACGCACTAGTTGTGATAAATAGTAACAATACCAGGGCATCCCTTCTCCTTGCCGTGCTATCCGCGAGACTGGCGTGCCGCCACGAGCGAAAGCGACCCGACATCGACTGATTGCACGACAGGATACACCGCCAACAAGCACCTGACATTTGAAATGATTCATGGCGCGGACCTGCGCCGGAACCCATGACACTACCTGCGAAACCGCATTAGTTCAACAGTTTTTGTGGCTGGGAGCCTGTCGGATTATAGGCATTTTTGCTCGGATCGAGGCAAACTCGAAAAAATAACCGGAGGCATATACTGAATATTCCGAGGATAATTTTTTCGAGTTTAACGAAGATATGGGGAAAAAGGGCATAATCCGACAGGCTCCTGGTAGCGGCAAAATCCGTCGTGATCAGGGGAACGGACAGCCGCCTGACCCGAATTTCTCATCCAGGTCAGCGGACCGTCCACGGCTTGGGCAGAAAGATGTGTTCGTAGAGCGCCAGCGCGTAGCGATCGGTCATGCCGGCGATAAAATCGCAGACATGGCGGTGAGCATACCTCTCATCCGCCCATTCGGGAGGTTTGCCGTCGGTGATCCACTCCTGCCCGCGCCGACGCACCAGGCCATTTTCCAGGAAATAGGCATACAAGTCGCGGATAATCCGCTGCGCTTTTTCGAATTCCTTGTGCACCAGGGGGTAACGATAAACATTCTCGTAGAGAAAACCACGAAGGTTGGTTATCGCCTCGAGCATCATGTCGCTGATATGAAGACTGCCGTCGTCCGCCTGCAGGGTTTCGACGATGAGATCACGAACCATGCGGCCGATTCGAAGCGAATGCCGATCCCCTACGACATCGACGATCCCCTTGGGCAAGTCGCCACGCTTCAAGATGCCGGCTCGCAGGGCGTCGTCGAGGTCGTGGTTGACATAGGCGATGATATCGGCCAACCGCACGACCTGCCCTTCCAAGGTGAGGGCGAGCTCGCCGCCGTTTTTCGGCAGGATATCGGAATTGCCCTTGGAGTGGCGGGCGATACCGTTACGCACCTCCAGGGTGAGATTGAGCCCCTTGCCGTCGTTTTCCAGCCGGTCCACCACCCGCAGGCTATGAACGAAATGGCGAAACCCGCCGGGATGCAATTCGTTGAGCGTCGCCTCGCCGGCGTGTCCGAACGGGGTATGGCCGAGATCGTGGCCCAAGGCGATGGCCTCGGTAAGCGGTTCGTTGAGGCAAAGCGCCGCGACCACCGTCCTGGCGATCTGGGAAACCTCCAGCACGTGGGTCAGCCGCGTACGGTAGTGATCCCCCATGGGGGCGAGGAAGACCTGGGTCTTGTGTTTGAGACGGCGAAAGGTTTTGGAGTGGGTTATGCGATCCCGGTCTTTCTGGAAGGGCAGCCGGATATCGAACATGTCCTCCACTTCCGGCACCATGCGCCCTCGGGAGTTTTTACTGAGCGCCGCGTACGGTGAGAGAAACTGTTCTTCCCGATCTTCGAGCTGTTTAATAATCGATCTGCCGATGACAGGTACAAACGCCATAATATACTCTTTTGCTAACTGCCTGTCTGGAAAAGAGGTATTGCCCTCTGCACATGCTTTATCCTGTTTACACCCCACGCCACGCTTACGCAAGCATGAAAAGCAAACTCGTATGTAATGTTAAGCATTTACCATATTTTTCCCAAAGAGATATTGCCTTGTGCCTTACCCCGGGCGCCATACGCTTTTTGGGGGAAACTGCCGCAAACAGACAACAATTTATCGGGAGCCCTGTTCTTTACCCCGCGAACGATATACACTGTTACCACCTCAACGATTGGCATAACAAAGAAAAGAGTCTGAACTTTTCCACTATTTATGGAGTCGCAAATGAAACACCTCCATTCCTTCAAACGAGCCACACCCGAGGAACTCCACAGCTGGTTGACCGAGCAGAAGCGCTTCACCCTCATCGATACCCTGCCCGCCGACCATTTTCAGCGTATGCACCTGCCCACGGCAAAGAACGCCTGCGTTTATGAAATCACTTTCCTGACCCAGATAGCCGCGATCTGCCCGGACACCGGCTCCCCCATCGTCGTCTATGGAGCCGGAAGCAATTCGCTGGAGGCCCGCACCGCCGCCGAGAAACTGAGCATGGCCGGGTACTCCGACGTCACCGTGCTTGACGGCGGCATCGATCGCTGGCGGCAGACCGGCCTCCCACTCGAAGGCGAGGCCCCGGATGAGGACGACTACGAACAGCAGCGGCTATTGACCGATGGTCGGTACACGATCCTGCTCGATAAAAGTTTTGTCGGCTGGACCGGAAGAAACCAGAACACGCACCATTTCGGCACCATCCGGCTGAGCGGCGGCACCCTGCAGATTAGCGGCAATGCCCTACAGGGCGGTTTTACCCTCGATATGGAATCGATCGAAAATATCAACCTGGCCGGGGACGAACTGCAGCAGGTGCTCGTCTCCCACCTCAAATCAGACGATTTTTTCTTTGTCGACGCCTTTCCGGCAGCCCGTTTCGACATCCCTGGAGGGCGCATTTTGCATGCGCCCTACCCGACCTCGCCCAACTGTGAAATCTCCGGCACCCTTGATCTGCGAGGCGTGCAAAACAGTCTCTCGTTCAAGGCTACGGCCACCCGGCAGCAGGACGACTGCCTTCACCTGAGCGCCCATTTCGACCTGGACCGCACACTCTGGGGCATCAACTACGGCTCCAGCCGGTTTTACCGGCACCTGGGCATGCACACGGTCTTTGATCTGGTCTCCATCGAGCTGCGGATCATCGCCGAAAAACTATAGCCTCTACCGATGCACGACGCTCTGATCGTGCCAAGATGAGGTGCTGGTGATCGCTTACACGAATTCCAGGCTGCCGCTTGACACCATGCAGTGCGACAATACTTTGTTGAAGACAATCCCCAATCCATACACAGGAGAGAACAACCATGGCTACCATCAAGCTCAAAGGAAACGAAATTACGACCAGTGGCAAGCTGCCGGCAATCGGTGCGACGGCCCCGAAATTCACCCTGACCGGCACCGATCTCGGTGACCGCGGCCTTGCCGACTTTAAGGGCAAGACCGTGGTTCTCAATATCTTCCCCAGCATCGACACTGCGGTCTGCGCCGCATCGGTGCGCAAATTCAACGAGGTTGCGGGCAGCAAACCCGATACCGTAGTACTCTGCATCTCGGCAGACCTTCCTTTTGCCCACCAGCGGTTCTGCGAGGTCGACGGGCTCAAGGACGTCGTTCCGCTGTCGAACTTTCGCGCCCCGGAATTCGGCACGGACTACGGGGTGAAAATCACCTCCGGACCCATCGCCGGCCTGATGTCACGGGCGATTGTCATCATAGACGCCGCGGGCAAGGTCAAATATACCGAGCAGGTTCCCGAGATCACGCAAGAACCTGACTACCAGGCCGCACTCGACCAGCTGACCTGATCGGCAGT
Organism: uncultured delta proteobacterium; assembly: GCA_963745265.1. Taxonomy (GTDB): domain Bacteria; phylum Desulfobacterota; class Desulfobulbia; order Desulfobulbales; family Desulfocapsaceae; genus Desulfopila. Next base: position 273,721 of record CAVUXQ010000018.1, on the reverse strand, counting down.
GCCTCTCCTGAACCTCGACGGTACCGCATAGGGCGACCGCCGGAAATCCGACTTCATTCGCCGATCGCCCCGAAGCAAACGCAGGGTTGTAAAAAATCATTGTAAAGTGACTCGACTTCCTCTATTACATTTCAAGGCGAAATAGCAGCCGAGGCAAGAGTAAAGATGGTCGACCCGGCTGCCGCTCGCCGGGCCTGCACACCCGCAAACACCGCTCAAAAATTTTCACCCCGCTCACGCGGCTCCCACCCGGACATGCACTCAAGGCTTATGAAGTATCGAGTTGCTATCAATGGCTACGGTCGAATCGGCCAGAGTGTGCTGAGAGCGATATATACCAGCGCCCTCAAGCCCTACTTCCAACCGGTCGCCATCAACGAACTGGCCGATATCGAGACACTGACCTACCTGACGCAGTACGACACCACCCATGGCCGTTTTCCCCTGCCGGTCAGAAGCGAAGGGGAAACCCTTTACATCGGCGACGACCCTATCCGGGTCCTGCGCATCGAGCAACCCGAACAGCTGCCCTGGGGCGAACTCGGCGTCGACCTTGTTTTCGAGTGTTCCGGATCGTTCAGCGATCGGCAGACCGCCGCCCTGCATTTGGGGAGCGGGGCAAAACGCATCCTCATCTCCCATCCGGCCAATCCGGACATGGACGCCACCGTGGTTTTCGGGGTCAACGACCATCAGCTGCGTCCCGAGCACCGGATCGTCTCCAACGCCTCCTGCACCACCAACTGCATCGTGCCAGTGCTCCATCTGCTCGATAGCGCCTTTTCCATTGACCATGGAGTGATCACCACCATCCACTCGGCGATGAACGACCAGCCGGTGATCGACAGTTATCACAACACCAACCTGCGGCTCACTCGAAGCGCCCTGCACTCCATCATCCCGGTGGACACCGGCCTGAGCCGCGGCATCCCCCGCATTCTACCGGAGATGGCGGAACGTTTCGAATGCCTGCACCTCAGAGTGCCGACCATCAACGTCTCGCTCATGGATCTCTCAGTGAACGTGAAAAAGGCCACCACCGCCGAGGAGGTCAATGCGGTGATGCGGGAGGCATCCCGGGGACGGCTGCGCGGCCTGCTCGGCTACACCAAGGAGCCCCATGCCTCGGTGGATTTCAATACCGATCCCCACTCGGGAATCCTGGACGCGACCCAGACCCGGGTCAGCGGCGGCACCCTGATCAAACTCATCTGCTGGTTCGATAACGAGTGGGGGTTTGCCAACCGGATGCTCGATGTCGGCTACCGCTGGCTCTCCCTGGCCCGGCTTGCCCGTGACCCCGGCGAGAGCCGGCCTGCCCTCGCCAGTCAGGACCAATGAAAAGGGTGAGAATTGGGGCTTTGTCTTGCCCCCAGTATCCCGGAAACGACCGGAAAAGTCTTGACAGTGCATGGCGCATTGACTAAATGGGAGAGCGTCGGGCCGCTCTCTGTTTCGCCCAAAGAAATCTTCCATCGAACCCCTCTGGCCTGCATGTCCAATACCACCACAGCCGCCAGCCAGCTTCTGGCCGTAGACAGTCATGTCCATCTGCATGATCGGGTCAACCTGGGCGCCATGCTGAATTCGGCCCTTACCTCTTTTGCCGGCGCAGTAAGGGAATACAAAAGCGGGCATCCGTGCTTTTTCGGCGTGCTGGCCCTGACCGAGCCGGCATCGAGAAATACTTTCGCCAGATTATGGGACCAGGCCCATAACGAAATCCCCTGCCGCCTCAATGACTCGTGGACGCTTATCGCCACCGCGGAATCTCTATCGCTGACCGCCCTGCACACCACCGGCGCGCGTATCTACCTGCTCTCCGGCCAGCAAGCAGTGACCGGCGAAAACCTCGAGGTCCTGGCAATCGGAAGCACCCAAGCGGTAGCCGATGGGATGAGCATGAGCGAGACCCTGCAGGCGATCCGGGAGCTGGGCGGCTATCCGGTGCTGCCCTGGGGCGTGGGCAAATGGCTGGGCGCCCGAGGCCGGCAGATCAGCCAAATTCTCGCCCGAACCGATGCGACCCTGCTGGCGCTGGGCGACAACGGTGGCCGACCGGGATTCTGGAGCCATGTGGTACAATTCGAGGAGGCCAAACGACTCGGGGTGCCGATCCTGCGGGGCAGCGATCCGCTGCCGGTGGGAGGCATGCGGCGGACCGCCGGCAGCTACGGCGACCTCATCCGTTGTCCGTTCGACCCCGAACGACCGGCGCACTCGCTGCTTCAGGCGCTTCGAGAAGGTTGTCGCGACCGCCTCGGGTTCGGCGCCCATGAAAGCCGTCCTCGGGTTTATAAAAGACCAGATTGCCCTGCGGCGCAGGTAAACACGGCGCACGACGACAAACCATGATGAAAAGAGACATCGCACTGCTTGCAGACTCCGACTACGATGTGGTCGTCGCCGGTGGCGGAATCCACGGAGCCGCCATTTTTTATCGGTTGGCCGCTGCCGGACTCCGGGTAGCCCTCGTGGAAAGAGACGACTTCTGTGGCGCCACCTCCGCCAACAGCTTGAAAATTCTCCATGGCGGCTTGCGCTATCTGCAGCACGCCAATATCAAGCGGATGCGGGAGTCGATCAACTCCCGCAAGGATTTCATGCAGATGGCCCCCCAGCTCATCGAACCGATGCCCTGCATCATGCCCACCTGCGGTCTGGGCATGCAGGGCCGGCCGGTGATGGGAATCGCCATGCTGCTCTTTGATCTCATCAGCTGGGACCGCAACCAGGGCGCCCCCGCCCGCAACCGGGTCGGCCGAAGCCGACTGCTCTCCCGCAACGAGTGTCTGCGGATTGCCCCCGGCATCGACCCTGCCGGCCTGAGCGGAGCGGCTCTCTGGCACGACGACCTGATAACCGACACCGAACGGATGACACTCGCCTTCGTCAAGGCCGGCTGCGCCGCCGGCGGGGTGGCTGCCAACTATGTCACGGTCCGCAAGTTTTCCAGGGAAAAAAACCGGATCACCGGAGTCGAGGCAACCGATCGGTTGAGCGGCAGGACCTTCGCCATCCGCGCCCGGCTTGCCGTCAACAGCACCGGGCCCTGGGTCGACGAAGTTCGGCGGGAATCGCACCAGGCCAGGATCACCGAAGACCTGGCCAAGGCGGTCAATATCGTGGTTGACCGACCGCTCTTTGCGGGCCACGGCGTCGGCCTCTCCGGCACCGGCGAGTTCGTCGACCGGGACGCCAAGATCAAGCGGGGCAAACGGCTCTTCTTCTTTGCGCCCTGGCAGGAGAAAACCATGATCGGCACCACCTATTCCTACTTCAGCGGGCAGCGCGACGAACTGCGCCTCACCGATGCCGACATCCAGGAAATCCTCGACGAGGTAAACACCATCTACCCGTCGGCCGGATTGACCATGGAGCATGTGGTCTTCGCCCATACCGGCCTGATGCCCGCCCACAAGCCGGAGGGCGGCCCCCGCGCCGGAACGCCGCAGCTGGTCAAACACTCCAAAGTCATCGACCACGCCGCCCTGGAAGGCATCGAAGGGCTCCTTACCATCGAGGGGGTCAAATACACCACCGCGCCCGCCATCGCCAGGCAGGTGGAGAAGATGGTGCGCGGCAAAAACCTGCTGCCCCACAACAGCGCGGCTCGGAAGCAGCACTCCACAAAAGTGGATGACAGCGGCGCTCCGCATGTGCCGTCGACCACCAGCTACACCGCCCGTTATCCTCACATCCCGGCCATCTACGATCGGGAATCCGAAAAGATCTTCTCAATCGCCGCCACCGAGGCCGGGGCCGGCAACTCGATCAGTCGGCGACCGCCTCTTATCGCCGCGGAGGTGCTTTACTGCGTCCGCGAAGAAATGGCCGGTAAAGCTCCAGGATGTGATTCTGAGACGAACGAACTGCGGCGGCCACGGTTGCCCGCCCGATGGGGTCTTGCGCGGCATCGCCGATTTGATGGCCAGCGAGCTTGGCTGGGACGAAGAGGCTATTCTCACCGAGATAGAGCAGGTTCGCTCCTATTATCGCGAGCGGATCTCCATTCCCTGCTGAGCGATTCCCCGGCAAACGCTCACTGCATTCCCGTAACGTTGCTTGCCGACAGAAAAAATCCATACCCGGTCAAGATGTGCTATAATATGGCGGTAACTGCTCACAGGGCACCAGATCTTTTCACGATCAGCCTGGCTCACGTATAACCACATACGCTACACCAGGCTGCTTGCGAAAACCTCCGGCACCCTGCAAGCAGTTACAAATACAGAGGTTTGTCAAACCAAGTCGTTTACGCCATGAGTAGCTACATATGACGATGTTTATCTCTTGAACCATATCCAACGTCTCGACAATTCCCGCTATTTATACATTCCACGGAGGAATTTCTCATGATCATCAACCGTAAAATCACCGCGATCAGGGCTATGGAAATCCTCGATTCACGCGGCAATCCCACCGTGCGCGTCTTCGTTGACCTCGAGGACGGCACCACGGCCGCCAGCTCCGTACCCTCGGGTGCCAGCACCGGCGAAAACGAAGCGCTCGAGCTGCGCGACGGCGACAAGAAACGCTATCTCGGCAAAGGCGTGCTGCAGGCGGTGGCCAATGTCAACGATACCATCGCCCCGGAGCTGATCGGCATGACCGCAACCGAGCAGGCGAAGATCGACAGCCGCATGCTCGAACTCGACGGCACCGACAACAAAGCCCGCCTCGGCGCCAACGCTATCCTCGGGGTCTCCATGGCGGTGGCCCGGGCGGCTGCAAAATCCGTTGGTCTGCCGCTCTACCGGTATCTCGGCGGCAGCGGCGCCAGGCGCATTCCGGTGCCGGCCATGAACATCATCAATGGCGGCGCCCATGCCGACAACAGCGTCGACATTCAGGAATTCATGGCTACTCCGCTAGGCGCACCGACCTTTACCGAAGGGCTGCGCTACGTGGCGGAGACCTTCCATGTCCTGAAAAAAATCCTCAAAGACCAGGGGATGGCCACCAGCGTCGGCGACGAGGGCGGGTTCGCCCCAAATCTCGCCGAGCAACGAGGCGGTGATGGACACCATTATCGAGGCCATCGAAAAGGCAGGCTACACTCCGGGCAAGGATATCGCCATCTCGCTTGACAGCGCCGCCAGCTCCTTTTCCACCGACAACACCAGCCAGTACGACCTCACCTGGTCGGGCTCGGGCAAGATGAGCAGCGCCGAGCTGATCGCCATGGGCGAGGAGTGGGTGCGCAAATATCCCATCGTCACCTGGGAGGATCCCCTGGCCGAGAACGACTGGCAGGGTTTTACCACCTTCACCGCCAAGGTGGGGGACAAGATCGATATTGTCGGTGACGATATTTTTGTGACCAACACCAAGTATATTGCCAGGGGCATAAAGGAAAAGGCAGCCAATTCGGTGCTCATCAAGCTCAACCAGATCGGCACCGTCACCGAGAGCATCGACGCCGTGAGGATGTGCCGGGATGCCGGCTGGCGGTACTTCATCTCGCACCGCTCGGGCGAAACCGAAGACACCTTCCTCGCCGACTTCGCCGTGGCCATGGACGGCGGCCAGCTCAAGACCGGCTCAGCCTCCAGAAGCGAGAGGATCGCCAAGTACAATCGGCTCCTGGAAATCGAACACGAGCTGGGGAGCAATGCGCTCTACTACTGGAAATAGCTCTAGGAGCCTGTCGGATTATGCCCTTTTTCCCCATATCTTCGTTAAACTCGAAAAAATTATCCTCCGGTAAGCGAACGGAGTGAGACTCCGAGATATTCAGTATATGCCTCCGGTAATTTTTTCGAGTTTGCCTCGATCTGAGCAAAAATGCCTATAATCCGACAGGCTCCTAGGTCCGGGGAAAGCGCCCCCCGCTTTCCCCGGCTTTTGGTTGCTTGATCTCACTATCGCCACCCTCCCCTCTACCAGCCCCCTGCCGATCATGATGACACTGACACCAATAGGAAGAATTCATAGCCCCTTCAAAGAGTTGACCAACATGCCCATTCAACCCAAAGGGGCCCGCGAGGTAGAAGGGCACATCGAGCTGTATCCGCAATACCTGGAGGGTATTCAGGATCTCGCCGGTTTCAGCCACCTCTATCTCCTCTACCGGTTTCACCAGGCCAAGCGCACCGAATTGACAGTCGTCCCGTTCATGGATACGGTCAGCCGCGGGGTCTTCGCCACCCGCTCGCCGCTCCGGCCGAACCATCTCGGCCTCTCCATCGTCGAACTTCTCTCCATCGAGGGTTCCACCCTCGGTATACGCGGCGTAGATGTCCTTGACGGCACTCCGCTTATCGACATCAAACCGTTCATCGCCACCTTCGATCAGGTTGGCGAGAGCAGAAGCGGCTGGATGCAAGCCGGGGAGGACACGGTGCGCTCCGCTCGCTCCGACGACCGGTTCCTCTAATACCCTGGAAGAAAAGCTCGCGTCACCGTTACGAGGTGGACGTGCCGAATCGTAACGATAATAAATATCATTTTCACCTTGTACCCATTTTAGTCATTGACAGATAGGCGCGCCGGTACAACTTTTTGCATAGAAGCCAATGCCTCACAGCAAGGCGCGATACACGCCGTCAGCCAATACCTGGTAGCAAAGATGACTGACACGAAAAGACCAAGAGAAAAGCCGGATCCGCAACGGGTGGCCATCCTCCGCAGCCTGCCGCTCCATATCAAGGAGCAGATCAGCGGCGAGGAAGCCGATACGTTCATCCACAACCGGGAGGTCCCCGAATCACTGCTGGAAAAGCTCAAAGATTATCTGACCGACGACGAAGGGCAATAAATCGCCACGTCTGGATCAGACGAAATATTTCCATAAAAGGAGTTCGACATGGCGAAGGAATTCAAAAAACCCTGTCCTACCTGCCAGGGAAACAAAATCATAGAAGGCGTCTGTGAAGTCAGCTCGGAATGGCGCGGCAGCCACAACGACGACATCCTCGACGACAGCCAGTGCACCCCTGATCAGGAATGTCCGACCTGTCACGGCAAAGGGTACGAAGAGTGACCCTGCCACGGTAAAGGCGTTATCACGTAGATCTCCTCCGCCCTCTTGTCGGTTATCTCCCCTCCGGCAGGAGGGTTTTTTTTGTAAACGTTCACAGGTTGAGCCACTGTTTGGTTAACTTGGTGAACGGCACGGTTTTTTATAACAATCAGGCCTCATCCTCGCCATCCTCCAATGGGTAGATATCGGGATAGAGTTTTTGCGCGCATCCCGGGCAGAGACCGTGGGAGAATTCGGCATCCGAGTGATCCCGGATATAGGTTTCTATCTGATTCCAATAGCCATTGTCGTCTCGTATTTTCTTGCAGTTGGCGCAAATCGGCAGCATACCGCTGAGTTTTCTTACCTTTTCCAAAGCGGTTTTCAACTCGCCAATCAGCATTTCGCGCTCGCTTTCCGCAGCCTTGCGCCTGCTGATATCGACCACCACCGCCGAGACGAACAGCTTCTCACCACTGCGTTTAAACCCGAGGCCGACCTCGATGGGAAACTCACCGCCATCCTTTCGCCGGGCCATAAGGTTGCGTTCCATCCCCATCGCCCTCCGCGATGGGGCAGCCAAAAACTGTTTCCGCAGCACGGGATGCAGGGTGCGAAAACGAATTGGCAAGAGAATTTCAACGGCTGACCCGACCACCTCATCTCTGCCGTAGCCAAACATCCGCTGGGCTTCATCATTAAAAAAAACTATTATTCCTTCCTCATCGACGATAACGATGCCGGCCGGGGCCGAGGCCAGCAGATCCACAAGCAAGTTCTCATCCCGAAACATCTGCCGGAAAAGCAAGGACCCGCCTTCCCGCTTATTGATACCCATGAAAAAATCTCCGTACTCCAAATCAAAACACAGTCCCTAGGAGCCTGTCGGATTATAGGCATTTTTGCTCAGATCGAGGCAAACTCGAAAAAATTACCGGAGGCATATACTGAATATCTCGGAGTCTCACTCCGTTCGCTTACCGGAGGATAATTTTTTCGAGTTTAACGAAGATATGGGGAAAAAGGGCATAATCCGACAGGCTCCTAGTCTTCAGTGTATCATACTCGCGACCGAACCGGGATACGCAGAGCACATCGAGCCGAGACCGGGAATTTTCTCGTCCGTCCGCAAGGCGTGCACAAATTTCTGCCAACGCCTATGGACAGCGGCGATTTGAGGATATATGATTGTAAACTAATATATTTTTTCTTCTGCTCCGATATATCCCATCATCCACCCACCGCTGCAGGTCTACTCTCCGGAGGTTCCATGAAACGTCTCGTCCTTATTTTGCTCGTTCTCTTCCCCTTGATATCGCTTAGCGGCTGCGGCTATAACTCCCTGCAGGTCAAGGAAGAGGGGGTCAACAGGGCCTGGGCCAATATCGAAGCCGCGCTCCAGCGGCGACAGGACCTGATTCCCAATCTGGTGGCGACGGTCAAGGGGTATGCCGCCCATGAAAAAGAGACCCTGGAGGCGGTGGTCAACGCCAGGGCCAAGGCGACCTCGGTTCAACTCACCGCCAAAGATCTCGGCAATGCCGACAAGATGCGGCAGTTCCAGGCTGCCCAGGGAAACCTCGGTTCCGCCCTCGCCCGACTGATGGTGGTGGTGGAACGCTATCCCGACCTGAAGGCGAACCAGAATTTCCTCGACCTGCAGAACCAGCTCGAAGGAACGGAAAACCGGATCAATGTCGCCCGGCAGCGGTATAACCAGGCTGTCAGCGATTTCAACAGCTCCATTCGCAAATTTCCGGCAAATCTCACCAATAGTTTTCTCCTGCATCTTCAGAGAAAAGAGTACTTCAAGGCAGATACCGCCGCCCACAGCGCTCCGAAGGTCAAATTCTAATTCCTCCAACCCAGCAATCATGGCCAGAAAACATTCCTCCATCCTGCTGCCGGGGCTGCTGATCTTCACCCTGCTGTTGATTCGGCCCCTGCCGCTTCGGGCGCTCGAAGTGCCGGCGCTCAAACACAGGGTCAACGATTACGCCGACATGCTCTCCCCGGCGACTATCAAGCAACTCGAAAGTTCCCTGGCGAGTTTTGAGGCCAAGCAATCCACCCAGTTGGTGGTGCTGACCATCCCCTCTCTTGAAGGCGACAACCTGGAAGATTTTTCCATCCGGGTCGCCCAGAAGTGGAAGATAGGCCAAAAGGGCCTCGACAATGGAGCCATACTCCTGATCGTGAGAAAGGAGCGAAAAATCAGGATCGAAGTGGGATACGGTCTGGAAGGCAAATTGACCGATCTCATGGCGGGCAGAATCATTCGTAATGTCATCACGCCCTACTTCAAAAGCGGCAACTTCGACCAGGGCGTGCTGGCCGGGGTATCGGCGATGATGGACGTGGTGCGGGGCGAATTCTCCGCCGCCGACCTCAAGAAGGCGACGGCACCCCAAAAGACCATCGATCTCCATGGCTTTCTGATTATTCTCCTGTTCGGCATCTTTTTTATCGGTAAGGCATTCGGCCGGCACAAGGTTCTGGCCGCCGGAGCCGGCGGGTTTCTCGCCTCGCTGCTCGGGTTGCTCTTTTTCGGCCTCAAGCTCATGATCATTGCAGCCCTTTTCCCGATCGGTCTGGTGGGCGGGCTCATCACTTCGGTTTTTGCCTCTTCATTTTTCTCCGGTAGAGGCCCTGGATCCGGCGGCGGTTTCTGGATGTCGGGTGGTGGCTTCGGCGGAGGCGGCTTTGGCGGTGGTGGAGGATTCAGCGGAGGCGGCGGCGGTTTCGGCGGCGGCGGCGCTTCGGGAGGGTGGTGATATGCAGCGACTCGCGGAAAAATTCCTCAGTATCGAGGAACGGCTGGCGGTGACCAAAGCGGTCCAGGCCGCGGAAAAAGGGACCTCGGGGGAAATCGTGCCGATGGTGGTATCTGCCAGCCACAGCTATCCGATGGCTACGGCGACAGGCGGGGCGCTGCTGGCGCTCCCCCTGGCGCTTCTGGGTGCCGCCGTGGCAGGCTCCGAATTCTGGATAGGCTCCCAGAACATGTGGTTGTTTCTTGCTTTTTTTGCCCTGCTCTATTTCCCCCTGCGCGCTGTGGTGACCCGTTGCGTCGGCCTGAAACGCTTTTTCCTGCGCGGCGATCAGGTGGAGGAAGAGGTGCGGGAAGCGGCGATCGCCTCTTTTTATACCGAAGGGCTATACCGCACGCGGGAAGAAAACGGCATACTCATCTTCATTTCCGTGCTGGAGCGCCGGGTCTGGGTTCTCGCGGATAAGGGGATCAACGACAAGATCGACCCCGGAGAGTGGACGGCAGTAGTCGATACGGTGACGAGCGGTATTAAAGACAACAACCAGTGCCAGGCCCTCTGCCAGGCGGTAACGCGGGTTGGTGAAATTTTACAGAGCCACTTCCCGATTCGGAAAGACGACAGGGACGAACTGCATAACCTGATTATTCGCTGAAACGTGGTGCCGCGCGCCCACGTGCAAGGCGAGGGAGCGCGGCATGCCCCTTCAATCAGTTATTCTCCACACTCCCCTTCGAGTATGTCATGACACCAGGAGATGGCGGCCATCGCCCTGGGAAAGCCGCCGGTGGGAATGAGTAAAAGAAGACAGTGGTAGATTTCTTCCCGAGTGGCGCCCGCCCGGAGTGCCCGCCGGGTGTGCGAGTGGACCGCCCCCTCCGACTGGGTAGCCGCCGCCGCCACCAGTTGGATGAGATGACTGGTCTTCTCGTCCAGTGGACCGGAATTTCGGACTACCGTTCCTAATTTCTCCAGAGCCGACATCACTTCCGGATAACGGTTCGAGACCTCGTAATAGGTTCTGCTGGGAAACTTTTTGTCTGTCATTTTTCCATCTTTATTCTGGGTGGTTTTGTCTTCGTCCTACCTGCCCCGGTAGACACGTGCTCCTCCTTCCCACTGCCATACCATCATCGGACCATAATTTCCATAATAAATGGCCCACCAATCCCCAGGCCGGGTGAACACGGTTTCCCGGCAGGCAGGCCGAGCGCTTGCCTGGGAGCCTGTCGGATTATGCCCTTTTTCCCCATATCTTCGTTAAACTCGAAAAAATTATCCTCAGAATATTCAGTATATGCCTCCGGTAATTTTTTCGAGTTTGCCTCGATCTGAGCAAAAATGCCTATAATCCGACAGGCTCCTAGAGTGAAAAAAGCCTGCACCGCTGCCCCTTTTTCCGTCGCAATGCCTGGAGACCGGATAGCCCGGCATCGCGACCAGTTCCAGGATTTCCGATCGTTTTCCGTACGCGCTCACCAGCACCTCATCTTGGCACGATCAGACCATCGCGCAGAGAGAGGCAAAAGCGCGACCACCCCGGCCTGTTCCGCGGCACATTGTGGCAACACGCAGCAATCATTTAATAAACCTCATTTCCCGCGAAGCAATTTTATGTTTTAACAAATTTATATTATTTTTTTTGACTTATACATCATTTTAGCATATCATTAATTTAAGCAAACCGAAGGAACGGCAGACACGCCGATTTTTTCAATCATTATGCACTCGATCATGAAGCTCGACGCGATCAACATCGACATTATCCGACATCTGAAAAGCGGGCGGAAATCCTACAAGCTGATAGCTCGGGAACTTGCCATCACGGAAAATACCGTCCGCAGCCGCGTCAACAAGATGATCGAGCAGGGGTTGCTGGACATCTCGGGCAACATCATGGTCGATGCCCTGCCCGGGCACCACCTGCTGTATCTGGGGGTAAAGCTCAACTCCATGGAACTGCAGAAAAAAGCTGAAGAATTCAGTAAATTGAAGGGAGTGGTCTCCACCGGTATCGTCACCGGTCGATACGATCTGATCCTGCAGGTGCTCCTCAATGAAGAGTACGACCTGCTCGAATTCATCACCGGCCAGGTGACGAAGATCAAGGACGTTCAGACCGTGGAAAGTTTTATTGTCTACCAGGGGTATAGCCTGAAGGTCCCCTATATCTTATAGGCTGTTGGCAAGCGTTTACAAAAAAACGTACGGCGACACACAGGATTCCGGTCGCGACTTCGCCCCTCCTCTCCTCCGGGGCGGGGTTGCGTCCGGGAAGTTTTGCAATTTCCATCACTATCGCAAAGGGTGAACACAATGATCGTAGGTATTTTAAAAGAAATCAAGGTGTTGGAGAATCGCGTCTGCATGACCCCGGCAGGCGTGGAAGTTATGACAGCCAACAACCACAAGGTGCTCGTGGAAAAAGACGCCGGCCTCGGCAGCAGTTTTTCAAACGAACAGTACGAGCAGGCGGGAGCGACGCTGGTGGATACCCCTGAGGAGATCTACCAGGCGGCGGACATGGTCATGCATGTCAAGGAGCCGCAGCCCCAGGAATATGACCTGATCCGCGAGAACCAGATCCTGTTCACCTATCTCCACCTGGCCGCCGACCAGCGACAGACCGAAGCCCTGGTCAAGGCCGGATCGGTCAATATCGCCTACGAGACCATCCAGAAATCCGACGGCTCCCTGCCGCTACTCGAACCGATGAGCGAGGTGGCCGGCCGCATGGCCGCCCAGGTCGGCGCCTACCACCTGCAGATGCCCAGCGGCGGTCGCGGCATCCTGCTGGGCGGCGTACCAGGCGTGGCCCCGGGAACCGTGGTAGTGATCGGCGGGGGCATTGTCGGCATCAACGCGGCCAAGATGGCCTGCGGTCTGGGCGCCAAGGTCTATCTGCTCGACACCAACCTCGACAGGCTGCGCTATCTCAGCGAGGTGATGCCGGCCAACTGCTTCCCGGTAATGTCCAGCCAGCCGATGCTGCGGCAACTGCTCGCGGAGGCGGACCTGGTTATCGGCGCGGTGCTGATTCCGGGCGCAAAAGCCCCCAAACTCGTTACCCGCGATATGCTCAAGGTGATGAAAAAAGGTGCGGTGCTGGTGGACGTCGCCATCGATCAGGGCGGCTGCTTCGAGACCTCCAAAGCCACCACCCATGCCGACCCGACGTACGAGGTAGACGGCATTATCCACTACTGCGTGGCCAATATGCCGGGCGCCGTCGCCAAGACCTCTACCCTGGCGCTTACCAACGCCACCCTGCCCTACGCGCTCCAGATCGCCAACAAGGGCTGGCAGCGGGCCTGTCTGGAGAACCGGGAGATCATCCCCGGGCTCAACGTGGTCCACGGCAAGGTCACCTGCCGGGCGGTCGCCGATGCCTTCGGCATGGAGTACACCCCGGCGGGTTCGGTCATTCAAGACTGATTGCATTGCAGTTCCGCCGGCCGGGTTGCCACTTCCCCACCCCCGGCCGGCGTTTTCTCCTCCCCACCCCAAAAAAAAAGACAGCCCATGATGTCGGGCTGTCTTTTTTTTGGCCTATGGCAATCAGCTGCCGGCAAGTATTTACGACACCATTACTTTTTCCAGAGCAGATACGCCTTGATAAACGGGTCGAGGTTACCATCGAGCACTGCGTCGACATTGCCGGTTTCCTGATCCGTACGATGGTCCTTGATCATCCGGTAGGGCTGCAGGACATAGGAGCGGATCTGACTGCCCCAGGCGATTTCCATTTTGTCACCGCTCAAGCCTTCCTGGGCCTCGGCCTTTTTCTGCCTCTCGAGCTCATAGAGGCGGGCAGCCAGCATCTTCATGGCCATATCCTTGTTGCGATGCTGGCTCCGCTCGTTCTGGCACTGGACCACGATGCCGGTGGGCAGGTGGGTGATCCGGATCGCCGAGTCGGTCTTGTTGACGTGCTGGCCGCCGGCGCCGCTGGAGCGATAGGTGTCGATGCGCAGCTCCTTGTCGTCGATCTTCACCTCGACGCTGTCATCGAGTTCGGGCATCACCATCACCGAAGCAAAGGAGGTATGGCGACGGCCGCTGGAATCAAAGGGCGATATCCGCACCAGCCGGTGAATGCCAAGCTCGGAGCGCAGATACCCGTAGGCGTTGCGGCCGCGAAACATCACGGTGACGCTCTTAACCCCCGCCTCGTCGCCGGGGAGATAGTCGAGGATGTCGGTCTTGAACCCCTTGGCCTCGGCCCAGCGCAGGTACATGCGCAGCAAGATATCCACCCAATCCTGGGCTTCGGTGCCGCCGGCGCCGGCATGAACGGAGATGATGGCATTGTTGCCGTCATGCTCGCCGCTGAACATGCGCTCCACCTCGGCGACCGCGATATGCGCCTGGATCTCGCGCAGTTTCTCGGCTACCTCGATTTCGGCCTCGGCATCGCTTTCCTCATCGGCCAAATCCAGCAGCAGCTCGGTGTCTTCCACCTCCTGCCACCTGTTTTCCCAGTCGTTTATGACGTCCTGGAGCTGCCCGTGCTCTTTCTGGACCTTCTGGGCCCTTTCGGCATCGTTCCAGAAGTTTGGAGCCAGGGTCTGGCGCTCCAGTTGTTCGAGTTGTTCTTTTTTGCGGGGTAAGTCAAAGATGCTCCTTCAAGGCCAGCAAACGGCCTTTAAGGTCGGTTATGATCTGTCGCGACACAGCAGCACCGGTTTCAATCGACATAGTTTCTATCCATCCAGTTATTAAAGTTATTTCACAAGCCCCGGCGATCGACACACGCATATATGCATGCGGCCGAGACCCAATCCAACAGTACTATAATGTATTTTTCCTCAAGTGCTAATCGACGCTCGCCGGAAAGTGTTCTTTTTTCTTTAGCCCCGCGGCTATCGCCGCGAGAACTGCGCCGACAACCAGACACACCGGCGCAAAGCCGTACCCCCAACGGACAAACGGGGTGAGCCCGCTCATCAACACAACCTTTCGGGCCCGGGCCCAGGTGATAAAGATCGGCGACGGTTCCCGTATCCGTCCCAGCGGGTCGACAAACCCGGAGATCCCGGTATTGGCGGAGCGAACCAGGCTGCGTCGGGTCTCCACCGCCCGGAAGATGCTCATGGCCATACTCTGGTATGGGGCACTGGATTTACCATACCAGGCGTCATTGGTCAAATTGACAAGGACGTTGGCGCCGTTTTTCGCCCATTTTCTGGCGATGTCGGGAAAGATGGACTCGAAACAGATCAGCACCCCGACCCGGGCGCGGCGCCAGTCGAGCGGTTTGCCGACGTGGCCGGGAGTGAAGTCGCCTACCGATTGCACCAGCGGCTTTAAAAACGGCAGCCACTTGCGAATCGGCACGTATTCTCCGAACGGCACCAGATGCGACTTGTAATACGAGCCGGCGAAACGGCCCCCGGGAACCAGCAATTGGGCGCTGTTATAGTAGCGGATATCGCGCGTGCGTATGTTCTTGATCTCATACCACGGCGCACCGGTCAACACCGCCAGGCCGTACTGATCCGCAAGGTTGTACAACCGCCACATGCCGGGATAGGACAGCGGATAAAACGGCATGGCCGTCTCCGGCCAGACCACGAGTTCCGGCTGCTGCCGGCCGCTGAAAAGCGACCGGGTTTGTTGCAAATACACGTCGACCGTTTTCTGCTGTTCAGCGGCGGACCATTTGACGCTTTCATCGATATTGCCCTGGACCACGCCCACGGTCATGGTGGGAGCGCCGGACCGATCCACAACCTCCAGCACCGATTGCCAGCGTTGGTGCGAATAATAGCCGGCGGCGCCCAGCACCAGCGCCGCTGTCAGCACCACCAGAGCCGTCCGGCCAAACGCCCGCACCTCGCAACCCACCAACACCACCAGGAAGACATTTACAAAGACGATTAAAAAGCTCACCCCCCCATGCCCGAATAAATCCGCCACCTGGATCAAGCGCGGTTCACGGGCAAGGGCGTAACCGATATCCATCCAGGGAAATCCGGTAAACAGCGTGCCGCGCAGCCAGTCGAGCCCGACCCACAGGGCCGGTACCGCAAAAAGCGAGAGCACAGACGGCAAACGCAGGAGAAGCAGGCGGGAAAGCATGGCGAAAATGCCGAGATAGAGCGCCATATAGAGGGCCAGGAGCACCAGTGCCGCGCCGGCCAGAGCCGGGGGCAGACCACCGTAGTGGCCAAGAACGATGACGATCCAGTAGATCGAAAAGAGATAGTGCAGCAGCCCGACGGCAAGCCCGGCAACAGCCGCACCCCTGCCGGAGCAGTGCGGCAAGGCCGCCAAAAGCGGAACCAGGGCGACGGCAAGCAACGGCCAGAACGCGCCGCCACCGGGATAGGCGAGCCAGAGCAGCGGCGCCGTCAGCAGGGAAAACACAAGCGGCCGACGCCGCAGCACGGTAAGCATCAGCCTTTCTCTTCGTCTCCGCCGCGCCGGTGGATGGACACCATTTTGATATGCCGCTTGGTGGCGCTTTTAACTTCAAAATCCAGGCCATCAACCAGCACCCGATCGCCGGTCCTGCCCAGTCTGCCAAGGAGATGGATCACCAGGCCGCCGACCGACTCGTAAGGTCCGTCGGGCAGTTCGACCGCAAAGTGCTCCTCCACATCCTCGATATCGAGCCGCGCATGCACCAGAATGGTATCGGCATCGACTTCTTCGATTATTTTTTCCTCCTCGTCGTGCTCATCGTCGATGTCGCCGACGATCTCCTCGAGGATATCCTCCAGGGTGATCAGCCCACGCACGGCGCCAAACTCATCGGTCACCATGGCGAGGTGGTTTTTTCGCATCTGGAATTCGCGGAGCAACTCGACGATGGGCTTTTTTTCGCCGACGAAGTATACCGGACGCAGAAACTCTTCCAGACGTACCGGCTCCCGTGGAGAACGGGCGCAGATTTTGAGCAGATCCTTGACGTGGAGCACCCCGACCACCCGGTCGGGAATCTCGCGGTACACCGGAATCCGGGTAAAACCGTTTTCGATAACCGCCTCGATTATCTCGGCCAGGGGCATCGAAACTTCCAGGCTCGCCACTTCCGCCGCCGGGGTCATGATTTCCGCCACCAGGGTCTCACGAAAATCGAAGATGGAATTGATCATCTTCTCTTCGAGACTGGTGATCAACCCCTGCTCCTCTCCCTCCTCGAGCAACTCGAGGATTTCGTTCTCCAGGTCTTCTTTGGTCCCCGGGCGTCCGAACGACACGAGAGACATCAAATTTTTGAAAAAGCCCTTTCGATCTCCGGGCTCCTCGTGGCCAGATTCGCTTTCCGTATTCATTTTTGGGTAATCGGTTGATGCCCTGTGCTTTTTTCTACCGCGGGGAGTGCACTCACACGCCCTGAGCCGCGGCACAAATGGGCACCAAAGTGGGTCAGTATATACAAAGAGTTATCACCAAGCGAGTGAAAAGCAACAGGAACTCTCGGAGAGTTGGAAATGCTGCCGCGTAACTGCTTCCGGCGAAGGTGAACGTTTACAAGGCATTGGTTTGGATGACATGCGTCATCACGGCGAACGGTTACCGGCAAACTGTACCCCTGGGACATGCCCTCCGGCAAGGGATACAGACGATCACGCTTAGTGTGTAGAAGCACTCAGTACAGTTGTCAAGAAGAAAAAAGGATTCTCCCTCCGACCACCGCCCATCGGCAGGACGCTTTTTTGAATAGGAATATTTTCCCTTTTCTTATCGACATTGCGTGACTATATTACTCGCATTTGTCAATTGCTCGCAAATGTTCAAACTCTGATCGCCCGTAAATGTCCGCCGGCACATACATTTGCCCCGGAATCCGCGGCAGCGACCACCCCGCCTGGGGAGGGCTCCGGCTTGTTCAGTCCCGGATTCGCGTCATCGTCTTGGCCGGAACCCGGCAAGCGCACAGGCAAAATCTGCGAAGCGAGGTGGTGTTCGGGATATTTTCTCTCTCCCGGCGGCACCCGCCAACTACAACGAAAAAACGAATTATTACGAGGATATAGCTTGGAAGGAAAGGTACTGATAGCAAATCGAGGCGAGATCGCCATACGCATCATGAACGCCTGCAAGGACCTGGGTCTCGACTATGTGGTGGTATACACTGAAGCGGACAGGGATTCGGAACATGTCCAGCGAAATATCACCAGCGGCTCGGGACAAAATGCCTGGCGAATAACCAATTATACCGAACCCAATGACATCCTGGCCGTCGCCGACCACACCGGCTGCACCGCCATCCACCCAGGGTATGGCTTTTTTTCCGAGGACTACCGATTCGCCCGCCGGGCGACTATCCGTGACCGGGCGCTCACCTTTATCGGTCCGAACTGGGAAGTGATCAAGGATCTCGGCGACAAGATCAACACCAAGCGGGTCGCCAACAAGCTCGGCATCCCCACCATTCCCGGCACCGACGCACCGATTTACAACGAAATGGAAGCCGAGGAGATCGCCCAGCAACTCCTAGAATCCCAGATAGATCAAGGCATCGCCAACCCTTCGATTCTCATCAAGGCAGCAGCCGGCGGCGGCGGCATGGGCATCGAGGAGGTGACAGAGATCGAGCAGTTCCGGCGACTCTACCGACAGCTGCAAAATTACGCCAAACGCCAGTTCGGCGATGGCGGCGTTCTCATCGAGCAGTGCCTTCGGGATTACAATCACCTCGAAGTCCAGCTGCTGTGTTCCCGCCACGGCGAGCGCGTCCACTTCGGCACCAGAAACTGCACCATCCAGTCCACCGGCCGCCAGAAGCGTGTCGAGGCGGCGCCCGGTTTTCATAAATCGTGCTTCGATTACGAATTCGACGAGCAGAAGGTACTGGAGAAGATCGTCCAGTATTCCCTGAAGCTGGCCGCCCATGTCAATTATGACAATGTCGGCACCTGGGAATGGATAGTCAGCCGTTCCGGCCAGCCCTATTTGCTGGAGGTCAACACCAGAATCCAGGTGGAAAACGACGTGTCCGCCCGAATCAGCTACCTCGACGACACCCAGCCCAACCTCATCCGGGAACAGATCCGCCTCGCTCTCGGAGACAAAATCGGCTACAAGCAAAACGCCGTGGAATTCAAGGGGGTCTCCATAGAACTGCGCATCGTCGCCGAGGATACCCGGCGAGGCTTCGCCCCCTGGATCGGCACGATCACCGACTTTTCTTTCCCCTCGCACGATTGGTCCGCCGTCTACACCCACGTTCCCTTCGACCGTCCCTATCCGATCCCCAGCGATTTCGATCCCAACCTGGCTCTGGCCCTGGTCTGGGGGGAGGACATGGATGAAGCCAAGGCCCGGGCGGTACAATTCATCGAAGAAACCGTCATCCGGGGCAAGGACTCAAACGACAACCCGATCATCACCAATTTGGATTACTTGAAGAACAACCTGGACCGGCTGCTGGCCTTCTGATCTCCTGTCTGCCGTAACCTGTCGGGGAGCTCGAATTACTCTCTCCCTGTAACATCTTAATTTTAAGCACAACGTCGATATCGAGCGTCCACCCGTCCAACCGAGGGAAGAGCTAAGCCGGTATCAACCGATAGAATATTTTTATGAAAGAAAAATTTAAACAACTGCAGAAGATTGAAGAGCGCATCAATTACCTGCTCCAGATCAAGGATTATTCCAACTGGGGCAACCTGGATGGCTTCAAATCGACCTGCGAGCGACTCAAACAGACCCTGTACGACCACACCGAGGAGCAGATGGACGGCGAACTGCGCCGGCTCAACGAATCGATCAGCTTTCTCGAAGAGCGGGCGGAGGAACATCTGACCCCGATGGAGAGGGTGCGCATCGTCCGTAGCGCTCAGCGCTTCAGCTTAAAAGACCTCCTCGAAAACGTCTACGAGGACTATACCGAGCTAGGCGGCGAACATGAGGCCAATATCGATCCGGCCATGGTCTGCGCCAAGGCCACCATCGTCCGGCGAATCAAAAACAAGACCCACACCTCCTCGGTGATGGTGATTGGTCAGGAAACCGGCCACGGCGAGGAGTTCCGCAACGGAGGCTCCTGCAAGCCCGAGGGCAACGAAAAGGCCTTGCGCTACATGAAGGTCGCCGAAACCGAAGGTATTCCCATCCACAGTTACATTTTCACCCCCGGCTCCTACCCGGTGGAGGAGTATCCCGGAGCCGCCCAGCAGATCGCCCGCAACATCTACGCCATGGCCAAGCTGCGGGTGCCGGTCGTCTCGATGATCTCCGAAGGCGGTTCCGGCGGCGCCGAAGCCATCGGACTCTCCGACTACCGGATGATGGTCAGCCACGGTTACTACTCGGTGATCTCCCCCGAAGGCGCCGCCGCTATCGAAGGCAAAATCCGCGAAGGCTCCAAGGTGCCCAAGGACCTGATCGACGTCTGCGCCGACCGACTGCGGCTCACCGCTTTTGATAACCTCAAAAAAGGCACCATCGACCGCGTCATTCAGGAGCCACAGCTGGGGGCCCGCCGCGACGACTTCGCCTTCTTCGCCAAACTTCGCTCCGAGATGATCCGGGCCACCGATCATGTGGTGCTGGCCACCAAGAGCTTCAATGCCTTTCGTTCCTGGGAGATCTGGCGGCGCAAGCCCAACCCCGAAGACGAACAGCGGGTGGTGGTCTCCTGGGACCTCAACCGCGAGGAAATTAAACGGTTGCTCACTCTGCGCTCGAAAAAATACTGGGCGATGGGTGTGAACGGCTATACCGGTGAGCCGGAGGCCACCCTCAACTTCTACAACCTGGCCAAGGTCAAATCGGAAAAGGTCTATTACACTTTCCGTTACGACATCTTAAAGAACCACAAAAAGCAGGTGCGCAAGGTTCTCAAGGATGTCTCCGGCGAGGGGACGGTGATGATCAAGCGGCTCACCGAGCCGGTCACCACGGTGATGGGCCTTTTTGCCAGGAAAAAGGGGAAACGACCGACCCGCCTGATCACTTACACCGGTGGTCAACAGGAAGACCAGCGTCCGGTGATCGACCCTCTGGAGTTGACCGACACCTACACCAGCCCCCTGGCCAATGAGGACCGGACCGTGAGTTGCACCAACGCCGATACCCAGGGTTGCAAAGATCTGTGGATTCCCGATCTGTATGGTGAATTCGCCGGGGTCTGCGAAAACTGCGGCCACCATTTTCCGCTCGAGCACCAGTGGTATCTGGAAAATATCTTCGATCCCGGTTCGCTCCGCTTTTTCAACAGCCATATCAGCTCCGGCAACCCCTTGGATTATACCGGTTTTACCGAGAGGCTGGCGGCGGCAAAGACGAAAACGGGCAAAAACGCCGGCAATCTGACCTTCCACGCCAAGATCAACGGCATCCAGATCGTGGTGACCATGCTCTATTCCGATTTCCGCAACGGCACCGTCGGCAGCGCCGAGGGCGAAAAGTTCGCCCAGGCCTGCGCTCTCGCCAAGCGCAAGAAACGGCCCCTGCTGGCCTATGTGCACACAACGGGAGGCATCCGCATCCAGGAGGGGACGCTCGGCGTGGTGCAGATGCCCAAATGCACCATGGCAGTGCGCGAGTACATCGACTCGGGCGGCCTCTATATCGTGGTCTACGACAACAACAGCTACGCCGGACCGGTGGCCTCCTTCCTCGGCTGCGCCCCGTACCAGTTCGCCATCCGCTCCAGCCGGGTCGGATTCGCCGGACCGCGGGTGATCCGGGAAACCACTGGCATCGACATTCCGCCGGACTACCACTCAGCGAGAAACGCGCTGAAGCGCGGTCATATCCAGGGCATCTGGGACCGACGGGAATTTCGGCGCAACCTCCACAAGGCGCTGCTCACCATGGGCAGCCCGAGTCTCTATTACCGCTAAGCCACAACTCGGCGTGGTGGGCACAAAGCACCGAACTCACCCTTCAGGATCTTGGGTGGAAAAAAGGTGGGTACAACTCTTTGTGCCCACCTGCTCGGATTGCTCCCAGCTCGCAGTCCTAAGCCCCCCTTCTCTCCCTGATCTCTACAAACCTAGGGTTGCCTCCCCTCTTCCACATCCCTGCCGTCGCCGGAAGGCAGCACATCGCCGATAGCGGTGGGCGCCACCCGACACTGATCGGGACGACACGGCCTAATTATATTCATTTTTCATGAATATCAGCCAAATCAGCCTGCAGCGATGCCTTCCTCCGGTTGGTAAAGCTCGCCATACAGCCTTTCCGCGCATTCCGGACAGAGACTATGACTGAAAACCAGATCCGAATGCTCGCTGAGATAGGATTCGATCTGATTCCAGTATCCTCTGTCGTCACGTATCTGTTTGCACGAGGCGCAAATCGGCAAAAAGCCCTGCAACAACTTGACCTGCGCGAGCGCGTCCCTCAGCTCCTCAATGACCTGTTCCCTGGCCTTTTCTTTTTCCATCAGCTCCCGGAATAAACTCTCGTACGGAGTAGTCAGGTTGATCACGATCACGGCCCTGTAGATCAGGTAGAAAGATATTATCTTGAAAAAATGACCGATGATATTCGAGATGCCGTACACACTCACATAAAAGGTGAATGCTATCTCGCTTGTGACGGTCAGCAGCATGGAGGCGATGATAAGTCCAAAGAGAGTTGGGTCGAGATGGGATCGGCGGCGGATGAGATGGCAGATGCCGAAAGCGAGGATACAGCAGATCACATATTCGCTGCCCTTTTTAAACGGCGTCAGCCCTGTGCCGTCTATATAGCAGGCTGGAAAATTTCTCCAGTAAAATAGGCTCAAAATAAGAAGTGAGCAGAGGGTCAGACAGATCCAAAACGTGACGGCGATATTAGCCCGCCTGGTGAAATAGAGGGGTGCAACCGCCATTGCCACACTTTCCAGATAGCGGGCGCTGATCCACAACTGGGTGGGGAGATCGGCCCCGTACCCATGAAAGACACCCATACCCTTGTAGGAAAGGGCGTGCAGGAGATCGAGAAAGCCGATGAAGAGATAGAAAATGCCCAGAAGCAGCAGATAGTTATTCCTGCTGAGGTGACGAGTATTCCACGCCACAATGAAAATCGAGACGGCGATAAGCGTGCTGGATATTTCTACAAGGGAATGAAACAGCAGAAAATTGAAAAAACTGATGCCGCCGATGACGGTCAGCACCACCATCGCGACCGCATACGCCCAGAAGTTACTCGGGGGTTTGGCGGGAAAACGCTGTTCCGACAAGATTTGCATTACTTTGCTCAGCCCTCGGTAACTGAACGGCGGCGGCCCCCGCCCGGCTACACCTTTGCAAGAGGTCCTTTTGTTTTCTGCGATCGCAGCAAACCGTTTACCGATCGCACCAGGAGACTGGACCACGGCGAAGAAAGTTGAGCTGCTCTACGCCCACGGAAAAAACACCGCCTCTACCTGTTTGGCAGGTATCACCTGAGCATTAATAGCATTTCCCCCCTCTTATGTAAACAGATAGTGCTGATTGTACATACGATAGGGCTGCGGGTTTTCACCCGCAGCCCATGGCGACATCATCGTTTTAGAATTTGTACGACAGGGTAAGATAGCCGACGGTTTCGTCATAGGTGGAGTCGGCATAGGCGCCAGAAAGCGCCGTCCCCGAGGGCAGGTACTCGTAGCCGTTGAAGGCCAGATCGTCATACTTGAACCGTTCGTACATGCAGCCAAGCGCCACGTTCCAGTGCTTGTCGACCGCGTAGTCGAGCTTGGCGTTAACGGTATGCCGGGTGTAATCGTTATAGACCGGGAACGATTCGAGGGCAGTGGTTCCCTGGGTGGTGAAATCGGAATCGCCGCTGGAATCCTCGAAGTCATAGGAGACTTTCAAGGTCAGAAGGTCCGGAATGATTTTCACCTTGCCATTGACACCGAAGCTCCAGAGATCGCCGGTAACATCCTGCGACCAGCGATAGGAGCTGGACACGCCGTCGTTCACCGTCGGGTTGACCAGAGTGGCTCCGGATCCGGCGGTAAAGTTGAAATGGTTGCTGTTGGCGTAGGTTCTCTCGAAACCAGCGTAGGCGCCCACGTTGATCATACTGGAAATCCGCCAGGTGCCGTCAAGATACACCCTGTGCCGGCTATCGTCGGTGCGGCCCAGGACCACTTCGTCATAATCGTTCTTCTCATAGGTGTACTCGAGGCCGACATCCCAGGTGTCAGCCGGATAGAAATCGAGACTCACTTTCACCTGGTTCTGGATCTTGTCGGCGGTATCGTACCGGTCGACATAGTGCTCGATGTACTCCTCCTCGGTCATGGTGGCGGTCGGATCCTTGACATTGAAATCGGCGTTACGATCGAGGAACTTGTACTGGAGCTTGGCGCTCATGAAATCGAGCGAGGAGTTCCTCAGCTGCAGGGAAACGCTGTTGTCGGTGGTGGTATCCCCGTCCGGGCGGTTGGTGCGATCGGTATTGGTGAACTCGTAGCCCCCGGAAAGAGTCGTCCGGTGGGCCAGGGCATAAGAGGCGTCCACGCCCGCATCGTGTTTTTCATACTCGAGCAGGTAGCTGGAGTTGTCGGTCAGCGCGCCCTCGTCGAGATAACGGATCACCGTCGAGTCGTTATTTCTTTCGCGATACTTGTAATACACCCGCGTGTCGAGCTTGTCCATCGGCCGTGAGGCATAGATGATGCTGGCGTTGATCAGGGAAACATCTCCCGAGAACGAGTTGGAGTTCAGGTCGGTGAGACTGCCGATGCCGATATCGCTGATATTGAAATCGTTTTGCAGCCAGCTATAGCTGGAGTTCACGGCCAGGGAGGAGGCCATGGGCAGTTTACGCCAGGCGAGATCGAAACCAACGGTGCCGTAATCGTTGTCCGGGGCCAGGGGATTGACATCGGTACCGCCGGCGAAGGTATCGTACCATTTCAGGTAGCCGTTTTCGTTATCGAAAGAGCTGACCGACCCCGTAAGCTGCACGGTCAGATCCTTGCTCCGGTAAGCCAGCTTCATGGAGCCATCATTGTTGGTGTAGTCCACCGGCGAGGGCATCTCGGTGGCACCGCCGAAACCGCCGCTGCCCAGAGGCGTAACCCCCTCGATGGTCTCATGGCTCACCTTCACGCCAAAGAGGTAGGGGGATCGTCTGGAGATGCTGAATCCCGCGCCTACTTTCTTCCGTTTGATGTCGTAGCTGAAAGGCGTCCAGGTGGACGGCAAACTGGTAATCGCTGTCGGGGCGACGCTCAGCATGTTGGAGCCGATGCCGGTATAAAACGTCCGATCCTCGAAGCTGAGATTGTGCGGCTTCTCGTCGTAGTACAACTCGTAGGTGAAACTGTCGAACTGGCCGCCCTTGAGCATGTAGGACTGATCGTCTCGACCTATCTTGCTCGCCTCGAACTCAACGGAATAATCATCGAGGTAATAGGCAGCTTCGACATCACCGTAGACGCCGCTGGACATATCACGATACTCTTGAAACTTCGCACTGTTATCGTTATCCGATGACGCCATGAAGTCCAGAGAAATGGTAGCCGTGGTCGTAGCCCCGTCGGCGGCCATGGCCGCCACCGGAGAGAGCAGGAATACCGCCGCAATAACGTATATGGTCGTTTTCTGCATAGTATCGCCTCCTATCGTGTCAGCCTGACGTTCTCAAAGTTGGTGCTGCCGTGGATCGCGCCGTGACAATCAAGGCAGGAACGGGCGAAGAAACGATTGCTGGGACTGCTGCCCGTAAATCCGGTTTTCGCATCATAAGGGGTGCCGGGATGCCGTCGACCAGTCGTGACAGTCCTGGCAGAGGTTAGGCACCCGTCTTTCGAGCAGCTTGGCATTTCGGCTGCCATGCGGCGTATGGCAAATGAGACAATTTTCATCCACCGGCGGATGCGGATAGACGAATGGGCCCCGTTTGTCGGCATGGCATTTGTAACAGAGCTGATTGACGGTGTCGGTCAAGATCATGTTCTTTTCGGCAGTGCCATGGGGATTATGGCAACTACTGCACTCGATCTTCCCTTCAGGAATGGGGTGATGGGACATCTTGTTGACATCGGAACGGACATCCCGATGGCACTTGAGACAGACCACCACCTGGTTCACTTTATTCTGAGGCTGGTGGAGGGTATGGCAGGATATACAATCGACCCCGCTTGTGGCGTGCTGGCTCATCTGCCAATACGCCCGACCGGTGTCTTTTTGATGACACTCGAGGCAGAGTTTATTCAGATCGGCCGGGGCTTTCCCTTTTGCCGGCTTATAGGAGATGATATAGGCAGGATCCCCGCCGCTCTGCACATGTTTGTCGACCGGGCCGTGGCAACTCTGACATCCAATGACCGCCTGATCCTTCCAGGCTCGTCCGTGATAGGAAGTGACAAAGGCCTTCACGGCCTCGCTGTGACATTGCTTGCATTCATCTCCCATGGTTGCCGAGGCATTTCCGGGAGCCGCAAGCAGCCCCAGGAGCACCACTGCCGCGGCCAGCAGCAGGGGATACAATGACATCACGAGTGGTTTGCATTTTCTCTTTTGCATCGTTCCTCCTCTTTCTCGTCAGAGTTCTGCCATGACCGGTCCAGCAGACCATCCCGTCTCCCGTCCGTCCGCACCGGTTCTACTTGCCGGAATGACAGAGGACAGCACGTGCCTGACAGGTCCTACCCTTTCATGCCGACTCGATACACCGAGCCGAAAACGCCATTTATCCATGGCGCAGTATTGCTCTATGTGACTTGCTATACGAAGGGAGTGAAGCAGAATGCACCTTGCCGACGCCAACCTGCAGCCAATATTCGCACGGAAAATTGGCCTGCAATGCCGAGACGATATCGACACCTTGCGGTCCTCCCCCGAGAACCGCGACAAAAAAGCGCGGAACCGCATGCGACACACCATGGAGCCCCATGACCGGTTCGGTTTTCAGCCGGTTGAAATCAGTAAGGCAATCCCCTCTCCTTGTTGCTGATGTCTGACGTATATGCTGTACTACGCGATATTCCCCCGCTGCCTGAACCTTGGCGCCCAATTGCTGGGCCTCCGACCACGGCAGCATTGCGCGTATGTGAATATATCCTAGCGTCCCGACGCGTCGCCTGTCAAATACTTTGCCTTATAAACATTGCTTTGCACGCCGCGGATTCTCTGCATTCAACATGCATACCCGGTAACCGTTCACCATACCCGTCCGGCTATCGACAGTGTGCTCACACCAACGGATGCAATCATCCGCTGCTCCCGCGGCGGATTCGCGCGATTTCCAGGCCGATGATTGGGCATGGTTGTGATAATCCCCTATTTTGCCAGGCGAATCCCCACCGCAGTCACCACGCCCCATACCCAGTTGAAAAACAGCACCAGAAGCGGTGTCAGCATGCCCAATTCCAAGCCCGCCACACCTTTGTGCGCCTTATATGGAAACACGATGAAGAGCTGCACCAGCGTCGGTCCCAGGCTCAGAAGCGTGCCTTTTCGCAGTGGTTTGCTCTGCAGAATGGGCAGCAGAAAAAGAAATCCCCAGATTCCACCCCAGACAATGCGTGGATAGAGCCATCCAGGAGTGAGCGCCGGGGCAATGGACACATGCAACGCATGACTCACGCCGTAATGGCCGAACAGCCAGACCGCGAGGCTGTTGGCCAGCGCCCCCAACCCCCCGGCCGCAAAACAGATAAAGAGTTTTTTCATCCGACTCACCTCATAATGTTTGATTTTGGTGATACTGCCGTCGCAGTCGTCGCGCCATGGAATGGACGACTGCGCGAATCGTTTGGGAACCATGGCTCGCTAGTGTCCCTCCAGAAGTGCAATATATTTTTTCTGAATCCAAGGCGCGATAGCAAATTTAACCAGATGCATATATATGACATTCCAAGGATTAAATTTGGCAGCGCAACGAAGAGTCAGGAGAAAACAGCCTTTTCCGCAGGGACACCAGCCACCCTCACCGACCCATGCATCATGATCGCTGTTAAGAAATTTTTTATCAAGGCATTCCCTGTTGTTCCAAAGAAAAACAGATACAACACGGCCATTGAGGCAGTCCGGAGAGCGGAACAGCTTCCACTCCCGGGATGCCCGCCCAACCTTCTTCTTGACTTTGGCATTTCCAGCACATAGAAGAAAAGGAGAGTGCTTCTCCGGGGAAAAATCCGTTCGAGGAGAACTAGCAAATTCTTCTGTCAGAACTCAGGTGCGTTTTTTTAGGATGTCACACTTTTTGAGGAGGAAATGAGCATGAATACACCAAGCAGCCATTGTCCCGGTTTTGAACAGTTCAGAAACCTGAAATCCTTCGTTTGTACCTGCCAGCATTGCGGCGAGGAGATAGAAATCTTTTCGGACGAATTCAGTCGCGAACACGTCTGTCGCAAATGTCAAAAGAAAATCGACTTCAGCAAATGCGCCTATACCGGTGGCGGGGAAGTCCATTCAGCACGCTGAGCTGTACAGCTGTACACAAGAGCAGCGCCGACGCCTTGCGGGGGCTGCCCCAAGACAGCCCCCTGCTTACGCCACAACGCGCCCACCAGGCGCGGTAATCGATCCCCTTTAAAGGAGTAGCGATGGACATCTACCAATTTGCGATGCAAATGGAAAAGGACGGCGAAAACTATTATCGCAAGCTGGCGGCCGAATGCGGGGTACCCGGGCTGCAGAAGATCTTCACCATGCTCGCCGACGAAGAGGTGAAACACTACCAGGCCATCGAGCAACTCCGCGACAAAAAAGGAGAACCCAGCTTCCAGGAACTCCCTCTGCTTGAAAACGTTACCAATATCTTCAAGCAGATGAAGGACGATAAGCAGGAACTGCATGTCGATACGACGGCGGCGACCGCTGCCTACCGCAGGGCGCTCGATATAGAGGATAAGAGCATTCATTTTTATCAGCAAAAGGCGGAGGAAGCTGACGATCCCATTACCAAAAACCTCTTGCAACGTCTCGCCAGGGAAGAGCAGAAACACCTGCGCATCATGGAGACCTTGGTCGATTTCATTTCCAAGCCGGAACCGGGCAACTGGCTTGAAAATGCGGAGTGGCACCATCTGGAGGAGTATTGACGCGGCGACGGGGAGTTCTGATGCGATAGCGTCGCCCGTGCTCTGCAGGTTCACTGCCGCATCCTGGCGATCGCCCGGCGGCAGAGCACAAACACCAGCAGCATCGAGAGCAGGAGTACGCCGGCCGCCCAGGCAGCGAGCATGAACGTATCAAAACACTTATCCCACGCAGGCGCAGCCACCTCCGCATCAGATGCACCACCGGCAACAGCTCCAGCAGGATCACCACCAACTGATAACTCACCGCGCAGAAGAGAAAAAGGATCGCCCCCGGCCCCATCGAGGCATCCCGGTTCTCCGACTTGAAGTCCGCGAAATACATACCGAAACCAAGCGCCATGCCAAGCGAGGTCCAGGTGATGACCAGACCGGTGAAAAGTGAGATCCAGCGCATCGGGCCGGTGATCTCCAGGAGGTTATTGGAGACCACGATCAGAACCAGGGCAAGCAGGGTAAAAGGAACGAAGTAAAAGAGATATTTGTACCAGAGATATCGCCCCAGACTCAGGGGCGAGCTGCTGATCAGATAAAAGGCCCCTCGTTCGGCCCCGATGCAGGGATAGACGAAACGGGTGGCCAGGGAGGCGGTGAGAAAGCCGGTCAGGCCGATATTGGCAAATGAGATGATATTGCTGATATACTGGGTCGGCAGCGGCGAGCGATCCAGGGGCAGGACCTTGAAGTTGTAGAGATAGACCACAATCAGGGCGCCGATCATGAAAAACTGCGACCACTCGCTGGAGTCGCGCAGAAAATGTTTCAACTCTTTTCTGCACATCCAGGCGGCGGCTGAGGGTAGCCGGGTCGTCGGCCGAAACTTGAGGTGCCCGCCGAACGATTCCTGAGATTTGGAAAAACCGGAAAGAAACAAATGGTTCATGGCTATCTCCCCGGCGAAATAGAGGACCAGGGGAGTGGTGACCAGAAGACCGGTGAGCAGCCAGTCGACCTTGCGCTCCAGGAGGTAGGAAGAGAGCAGGTTCGCCGCCCAGCCGGCGGGCAGCCAGGGACCCGCCGGAGCGGAAATGGCCGAGAAATAATCGATGAACTGGCCGTACTTATCCGGATTGACCAGGTCCTCGGGGCGCATCATGCGAAAGATCAGATAGAGAAAGATGCCAAAACACAGCGAGAGATAGAGAACGATATCTTTGGTCCTTCTGGCGGGAAAGAGGTAGACGATCGCCACCGTGAGCAGCATGGCGAAAGTCGAGGCGGTGGCCGCCACGGTGGGCACCGAGACCACAAGAAGAGGCCAGAACAGCGGCCCGGCCTGGAAGACCTGCCCATAAGCGCCGAATACCGGCAGCGAAAAAACCAGGATCATCCACGAGGTATTGACGGTGGTGGTAACATACCGCAGCAGATAGACCTCTTTGGGAGACACCGGGGCGCTCAGAATGATCTCGTTGTCGCTGGAGAGATAGAGGGTGGAGACGGCGGAAACCATCGCCGAAAAGATGAGCATGGCGAAAATGGTGATCCAGGCCATCTGAAAGATCTTCAAGCTGAGGATGACGCCCAGTTCGTTCTGGCTGTGAAAATAGACGAGAACCTTGTGGGCCACCAGGTAGAGCACCAGGCATACGGCACCGCCCAGCACCAGGATAAGCACACTGGTAGCACTCATTTTCTTTTTCGGGAACAGGCGGTTGACGCCTGTATGCAACCAGGGAAGAAAGAGGCGCGGCATCTTCATCCCTCCCCGGTGCGGTCCGCCGCTCTTGCCGGGCCGCCGCCCCGCAAGGCCCGGACAACCGCCTGCAACTCAAAAACCCCGGTGAGCTCCAGGAATATGTCTTCGAGGTGGGTGGACCCCGACCGGGCCGTTTTTTGCAACTCTTCCATGGTGCCGGTGGCGGTGATCCTGCCGTCGACCAGAATGCCGATGCGATCGCAGAGTTCTTCCGCGATCTCCATGGAATGGGTGGAGAGAAACACCGCCGCGCCGGCCGCCGCCTTGCGCTTGAACAGCTCTTTGACGATCCTGGCACTTTTGGGATCGAGCCCCACCATCGGTTCGTCGACGATCACCAGCGGCTGATCGAGCATCAGGATAGAACTCATGATCAGCTTCTGGCGCATGCCGTGTGAATACCCTTCGATCAGATGATGGCGCCAGGAGGCGAGGTCGAATAGCTCGAGGAACTCGTCGGCGTTGGCCATGCCCGCGCCGTCGCCCTCGCCGGGGTAGAGGCTGCAGATAAAGCGCAGGTACTCATCCCCGGTCAGTTTTTCATACAAAAACGGGCGGTCCGGGATGTATCCGGTAAGGCGCTTGCAATCCGCCGGCCTCTCGCTCAAGTCGAACCCGGCGATGGTTATCCGGCCCGAGCTCGGCAGGAGCAACCCGGCAAGCATCTTGATCGTGGTGGTCTTGCCGGCCCCGTTGGGCCCGAGAAAACCGTAAATCTCGCCGGCAGCGACACTGAGGCCGATGTCGTCCACCGCCCGAAAGGTGCCGAAGTTCTTGGCAAGATGCTCTATGGTCAATATCTGCTTGGTCATTGCCTGATATACGTTATGGAAGGCTTGGGTTGGAGATGCCGATACACTCCGAAATTACTGTTTCTTCGCCTTATCCTGCGGCAGAGGTTCGATGGAGAGATGCCCCAGGAGAGCGCCGATCTTCACCTGTTGGGCCAGCCCGCCCTGGACGAACTTGATATGGGTGAGGTCCGCCGGGAACTGGTCGGTGGTGGTGTCGATTGTCAGCCAGCGCCCGTCGATACACACCTCATTCCAGGCGTGGTAGTAAAAGGCTTTGCGGAAATAGACCACGCCGGCGGCGATCCTGGTGGGAATACCGAGGCTGCGCGCCAGGGCGGCAAAGAGCGCGGCGTGCTCGTTGCAGTCCCCGCGCCGATTGTGCAGGGTGGTCAGAGCGTCGGGAATGCCCAGCACCGGTCGTTTCTCCAGGTTGGCGTACACCCACTCGCCCAGGTCTCGCACCTGTTTTTCCCGGCTGGCATCACGGCCCACGATCTGCCGGGCCTGGTCGACTATCGGTTGCGCCTTGGCCTGGATGTAAGGCGTGGCGGCGAGGCTGTCGCCGATATCGGTGCAAGCTCCCCCTGCCGGGCCCTCGCTCGCCGACGGCAGTGATTCCCGGGTGATGGTCAGCACCTGATCGTGGTACCGCTGGCGTCCGCTGTTGAGCGCAAAGTTCTCCTGCCGAGGGAAATGCAGGCGGTAGCGCATGACACGGCGATCTTCGAGCGAGGGCATGGTGCCGACCACCTTGACCGCCACCGCCGAGAGCAACTCATCGCTCGATTTGGCGAGCCGCAGGGCCTTGAATTTTGGTTCCCGAATAAAGACAAAGCCGGCGGGAGACTGCTCCTTCATTACCTCGCCTTCGGCATCGAGCCAGGTGCTGATCCAGGCGCCGCCAAAATTTTCTACAAATTTATATAAGTTATGGATCCGCCCATTGATCAGAATGCGATCCCGGCCGCGATATTCAATCACCCTGCTTTTGGCGCTGAGAGTGACCGGATCGAACCAGGGTACCTTCACCTTGTCGCCCACCTTGAGGTTCTGCTTGAGCAGGTAACCACGCCGGACTGTCGGCACCATCGGCGGACCACTGAGCGTGATGTGGCTCTGGATGGTACTGCTGCCGGTCATCAGGGTAAAATGGACGGTATTGCCTTTCACTTCCCCGCTGGCAGACATATGATAGAAGAGTGAAGAGAAGGTGAAGGTGAAGCTCTTCAGGGTTTGCCGGCTGCTGAGCAGCGCCCGCAGGTCCAGGTCGATCGGCTGCACCCTGCTCAGAATATTGAGATTGAGGTGCGCTTTCTGCGTCACCTCCTGCCCGTGGTCTTTGGCCGGGGCGTAGTGGTTGATGACATAGCCGATCTTCTTGTCGTGGAAATACACCGCCTGGTAGTCTTCGTGCTCTGCCTGCTTGAGGGCCCGCTCCTCGGTGGGAGTGAGAGAAGTGATAAAGACATCGCGTCTGAGCAAAGCGGCGAATAGCGCCAGCCAGAGCACGGCTATGGAAATTTTCACCAGCGTAGCGAGCCGAGCGTGGTTCCTTTTTTTCATATTGCTACTATATCTACTCCACCTGCCGTTGTGAATGGAGGCAGGGGTAGTCAAGGAGAACTCCGATGCAGATCGAATTTCTCGGCACCGGTGATTGCGCCGGTATACCAGTGTACGGCTGCCGGTGCGCCGCCTGCAACGCCGGCAGGAAAACCCTGCCCGAAAACGGCGGTCGAGCTGTGGCCGCATTTCGACCCTGACCAGAAATGTATTGATCGATGTCGGCATACCCGATCTGGGAAAGCGTTTTCCCCGCTCGGTCGTCGACCGGGTCTTCCTGACCCACTACCATATCGATCATGTCTGGGGCCTGTTCCCGGTACGTTGGGGATTGGGCCCTCCCCTGCCGGTCCATGGCCCGGCCGACCCGGAAGGGTGCGCCGACCTCTTCAAGCACCCGGGCATCCTCGATTTCAGCGACCCTCTACACCCCTTCGTGCAGCGAGAATTCGGCGAACTCTCGGTGACGCCCCTGCCGCTGGCCCACTCCAAGCTCACCTTCGGCTATGCCATGGCGGATGAAGATGGCGAGTCCCGCATGGCCTGGCTCTGCGACACCTCCGGCCTGCCCGAGCAGACGGCAGCCTATCTGCAGCAGTGGCGCCCCCGGGTAATGGTGCTCGACTGTACCTTCCCACCCCGTGAAACGCCGCATGCCGGCCATAATGATCTCAACCAGGCGATATCGCTCCATCGGCAGATAGCGCCGCAGCGTACCTACCTCATCCATATCAGTCACCAATTCGCTGTCTGGCTGACTGAAAACGATACGGCCCTGCCAGAGAATATGTTCGTCGCCATGGATGGAATGGTGGTGGAGGTGTAACGCCAGGCACCCAGGTCTTACGTTTTCTGCAATACCATAACCTTTCGAAATACAACACATTAGTTCGACAAAACCAAAACCATACTTGTCTAAGGTTTAGGTTTTTGGTAAATAGTGCCCACGTACCGGCGGCAGCAATTTCCGGCAACCGCCCCACCCCGGCGGCATATCGCTTTTTTTTGATAAACAAGGTTGAGCAGGCAATGGGCAAAACGCAGTATGTATCGGTACACGGCGGCCATAGCGGTGA
The DNA here is from genome assembly GCA_963745265.1 of uncultured delta proteobacterium. GTDB lineage: Bacteria > Desulfobacterota > Desulfobulbia > Desulfobulbales > Desulfocapsaceae > Desulfopila. The sequence continues at coordinate 239,917 of CAVUXQ010000018.1, read as the reverse complement.
ATTTTGTCACCACGCCGAAAACAGCCTCGAAGAGGTCATTCTCTCCTATATCGACCATGGTTTCGCCTGGGTCGGCATCACCGAACACGTGCCCGGCATCAGCCAGGAGCTGCTCTATCCCGACCAGCTGGCAGCCGGCCTCACCCCGGAGTTTTTGTTGGAGCGTTTTGCCCGCTACATCCGGGAATGCCGGCGATTGCAAAAAAAGTACGCCGACCGCCTCCCCATCTATGCCGCCATGGAGATCGAAACCTACAGTGGCTACGACACCTTTATTCCGAGGCTGATCGAGGAGTACAAGCCGGACTATCTGGTCGGCTCCGTCCACTTCGTCGACGACCTGGGGTTCGACTATTCCCGTGAGCAGTATGATGAGACCGCCGCCGCGGTTGGGGGCCACGACCGGATGTATTGCCGCTATTTCGACATCCAGTACGAAATGATCAAGCTTCTCAAACCGGCGGTGGTCGGACATTTCGATCTTGTCCGCATCTTCGATCCCGATTACCGCTTGCGGCTCGCCAAACCCGAAATCCACTCCCGAATCAGGCGCAACCTGGAACTGATCGCCGAGTTCGGCCTGATCATGGATTTCAACCTCCGCTCTCTGTTAAAAGGCGCCGAGGAGCCCTATATCAGCGCGCCCTTGCTGCAGATGGCTCGCGACCTCGGCATCGCCGTGGTTCCGGGCGACGATTCCCATGGCGTTGCCAATATCCATCTCAACATGGACCGGGCCATCGCCATCCTCGAAGCATACGGATTCAGCACCGACTGGCCCAAGCCACGGCTTCTCGAATACGACTGAGAAGAGAGGCAACAAATCGACACTTCCTCCTCAGTCTTTTCTCACAACGGCATTGCATAAATTTTGTGGATTTCATTTGCCCTTGCTATTATTTTCGCAGCATGCTACAAATTAAATAGCATGCTGCTTTTTCAATAGCACCCGCTCCAGCCTGTGTCACCCGAAGCGTCGGAACACTTTGGCCAAAGGCAATCATCTCACACCACTATAAGGAGATCTATCATGCCGGTAATCGCAATCACCATGGGAAAGGGACAAGCCGACACCACGCAGAAGCAAGCGCTGATCGAACGCTTTACCACCGCTGCCTGTGAGATCACGAAAATTCCCGCCCAATCGTTCACGATCCTCATCAACGAACTCGAAGCGGACAGCATCGGCGTCGGCGGAAAGACATTGATCGAGATTCTGGCTGACAGAAAAGCACTGCAGTCCTGATTCTTCTTTTCTTTTTTGGCCCGGAGCGCTACGCTATTCGTAGCACTCTTTTCCTGAAAGCGGATCGCCGAGAGGCGCGTGAAATTTCAACCCGCAACAGCTTCCCGGTAGAGGGAAACGGGGTCCGACCCCGAAGACGGCAGTATAGCAAAAAACCAGCATACATCATGGCAATACCACAACCAGGCAAACCGGTCCGCGGCTCCCGATCCGGAGCCCCGATCATGGCGGTCTTCGACCTCTTGGGACGAAGATGGGCCATGGGCATCATCTGGAATCTCAACACCGGGCCGGCGACCTTCCGCAGCCTGCAGAGTTCGTGCGAGACCATCTCACCCTCGATTCTCAACACCCGGCTCAAGGATCTGCGCCAGGCTGGCTTGATCACCCGCACCCTCGACGGCTATCAGCTGACCGAGGCGGGCGAGGAGCTGTTCCGTCTCCTGCAGCCCTTCGGTGACTGGTCCATCCGTTGGGCGAAGATGGTCACCGGCGACGACACGGACTACTGGGACAACTGCCGCCGGAATCAGGAGATGCAACCCGCCCAGGTCTCTGACGGAGAAAACTCGTGAGCTATCCGTTTGCCGTCCGTGAGCCGTTCCAGCCGCTCAGCACAAGGCCGGAGAACGCAGCGAAGGCCGCCTGCTGGTTCCTCTTCAGTGGTGAGCGGCTTCTGCTTTTGGAGCGAGAAGGCAGCTACATTGTCCCCTGCTCCATCAAACCGCCGGTTCCCGCCGCAACCCTCGCCTACAGCCGCTGCATCGGTGTCTATGCCGGCACCATCTGTATGGCTGCGGCGCTCCACGAAAACACCGCCCCCGGCAATGGCCTGGCACCTTTCAGCCTGCGGCAGGCATACGCCCATATTACCGGCGATCAATGGAATATCGCCGGCCGGGCAAGCCAGATTCTGCACTGGCATCTGCATACGCAATTCTGCGGCAGGTGCGGCGCGGCCATGGAAGAACAACCGCTGGAAATGCTGAAAACCTGCCCCAATTGCGATTTCAGCACCTATCCCCGCCTTTCACCGGCGGTCATCATGACCGTAATCCGTGATGACGCTATTTTGCTTGGTCGGGCACCCCGATTTCCACCCGGAATGTACAGTCCTCTAGCCGGCTACGTGGAAGCGGGCGAGACATTGGAAGAAGCCGTCATCCGAGAAGTCCGGGAAGAAGTGGGAATCGAGATTGCCGACATCAGCTACGTGGGAAGCCAGTCCTGGCCCTTCCCCCATTCGCTGATGGTGGGTTTCACCGCCACCTACGCAGCCGGCGCCGTCACCGTCGACAAAACCGAACTCGAGGATGCCCGCTGGTTCACCGCAACCGACATGCCGCAGCTCCCCCCCAAAATCAGCATAGCCCGAGCTTTGGTCGAGCGCTTTTTGGCTACGGCCACGGGCGAGAGGCCCAGGCGCTAAATGGGGAAATGGGGACAGACCCCGATTTTGCTAAAATCGCGGGGAAATGGGACAGACCCCGATTTTGCTAAAATCGGGGTCTGTCCCCATTTCCCCCCGAGGATCCGTTTGATCCAAATGACCAAGCGACATCGACCTGGCCTGGCTTGCTCGCCTCGGTGCGGACATGGATCAACGGTGTGAAGTCCTGGCCGACGATGGATCTCTGGTCCGAATATTTTTGAGCGCAGCAAACAAGTGAACCGACGAACGCCGCGAGAACGCCGCTCGTCCCTGATGGCCAGCGGCGCAGTACTGTCCGCAAAGGTATACTGCTTGAACCCGAGCGTATATAGAGGATAGCATAGTAGTATAGCGAAGAGCAGGTACGAATAGGTCGTACCGTTATCGTTGCGGCGATAGTGGCTATATCACGAACCGCCAGAATGAGCACAACATGAAAAAACTGATAATTATCGGCACCATCCTCTTGCTCTGCCCGACAATGGCCCTGGCCTATCAGCCGATCAGGGATGATTCCAATGGCGGAAACCCCAAGCTGGCCAAGCAAACGTACAAGGTCTACATCCAGAAAGGGGCGGAAGATTCCAGCTACGATGGCGAAGTCAAAGATGCCATCCAAAAATGGAAAACGGAACTGGCCAAACACGGCATCGATCTCCAGGTCCAGGTCGGCGCGCCACCAACGACACCGCTCGATCTCGATAAACTGAACAAGGAAGTTGTGGAATATAACAAACAGCTTGAAGACGGCAAGAACCCGAAGATCGATGACTTTCCGGAAATGAAAAAAGACCAGGACAAACAATCGACGATCAATGTCTATTTTGAGTCCACCGAAGAGATCAACAAAAGAGGCAACAGTAAGGTGGAACACGGACTGGCCAAACCTGAATGGACCTTCGATGATAAGGGCAAGGCCGACACGATCAGATCAGCCGACGTCTTTATCCCGACCGATCCACCCGGAGGGACGGCCGACATCCAGAAAATATCCATTCATAACATCACGCTTCATGAATTCGGTCATGTCGCCGGATTTGACCATTATACAAAAACGCAAAAAGATACCGGCGATATCATGGAAGTGGATGCCACACTTTTTAAGGACAGGTTGATGCTGAGTACGGAAGAAACAACGGGACTGAACACCATCTATGGGACGGCACCCAAGATCGACGTTAAAGAAAAGGCATCGGAAAAAGAAGATGCCGTTCCTCCCCGAGGACATCCGCGGCAAAATCCCGGATGGTGTTGATACAGTCTGGGAATACAGTTACGACCTGGCCTGGGTGTCAGGAAGTTCGGTCCCGTATTTTCAGGTGGAAACCAACGGCGCGCAGATTTTCGGCGGCATTGGTTCTAATGGACTTGATGACTGGATTTTCACTCTGCCTGGCATGGGAGACAAGTATCTGAGCTTTCTCGCGGATAAAAATTACTTAGGGGAAGAAACCCCGGGAGGCACTTTGCAATTTTACACTTCCACCGCCCCAGGCAAGGGCTGGCTCGTCTATCCCGGCGAAGCGATACGCGGTCTCGCCCCTGCTCCTGAACCGGCGACGGTCGGGTTGATGTTGAGTGGATTACTGGGATTGGGCCTTTGCAGGAGGCGGAAAAAATAAGATTCAATTCAAAAGTAGTTGAGGGGAAATATCTGGCAAGGAAGATTCTCATCGTTTCCAGGGAATACGAGGTATCTTCTTGCAACGGCAAGGCGCAAAGAAATGAATTTGGTGCGGGCAAATCTCCCTCCAGCCTTCATCTTCATGTAAATGGAGTAGCTCCAGGCCGCGCCTCTACGGAAAAGAAGATATTCGGTCAAAGTCGCTCCATCTATGGAAATGGCCGATGAATGGAAAATGTTTTTGTGGGGCATGCCCGGTGATGTATCGGTATACGTTCACCAGCACCCCATATGCGGACCCGCTTTTCAGGGCGGGCTGACAGAGCGATTTTTTATCACCCATTACCATCACCTATAGCCTATGCGAGGGGGCTGCAATGGAGACACTTCTTTTCAAAGGTTGGCACAGGGTTCGACGCATCCTGCCCTGCGGCGCTCTGATGCTGGTTGCGGCTCTACCCGCTGCGCTGGCGGCAACACCGTGCGACACGTTGGTGCAGCAGATTCCCAATATCCGCAAGGAGGCGAGCGCCGTCATCACTCAGCAGATGTCGGATGCCATGGCTATCGAAACGCTGACCGAACACGACTGCGAGGCGGCTTTTAACAACTATAGATTGACCCACAGCCCAAGTTCCACCGCCGGCGCCGCAAAGACCCGTAAGGATTGTGTGGCAAAGGCCAAGGTCACCTTCAACAATGCGGCGAACAAGATCGAAAAGGAAGACCTGGAGATCCATAACCGCATTTCGAACTCACTTCGAAAGATGGCTGGCGGTTCCTGTCCGTGGACAGCGCAGGAAATTACCCAGGCGATCGCCACGCTCGGCCAAACGATCGCGCAGATCGAGCAGGGCACGGCACAGATTATTTCGGCATCCAAAGGCGGAAAATCGGGTGGCGGCGCCTCTGAAGGCAGCGTCGGTGCATCCGGCGAAACCGGTAAGTCGTCGATTGGCGCCGCCACAGACCAGCTGCCGCCTGCCAAGGACGGCAAGCCGAGCAAGGGCGGCAAGGCGGAGTCGCACTGATCCAGCCCAATCGGCGGCTCACTGGCCGCAACATATCGGGCGCATTTTCTCTGCTTTGGGTTCGGTCTTTCAGCCTCCGGTGGCGGCGTACAGATGTTTCTTGCCCAGCGGCGAGTGGCCAAGGCGCTAAATGGAAAAAACGGGCAGGAAATGGGGACAGACCCCAATTTTGCTAAAATTGGGGTCTGTCCCCATTTTCCTGCCCCGTTTTTTCCAAATCTGGAACTAGCGGCTAAATTCCACGACCAGCTTGCGATGCCGATGCTGGAGTCGCACGCCGTTGAAGAATTCGAGATGGTATTTGGAAATCAGGTACCTGAGATCGCGCACGTAACGCGAGCCAAGCTCCGAGTAGCGGTCGAGGCCGCCAGCCAGCACGCGCCCGGTGAGTCGGATGCCGTTTCTCCTCAGCACCCAGCGCAGGCGGCGGAACTCATCATACGCCCAGACGCTGTTGAGGTTATGGATATAGTTGCGGGTTGCCTGATAAATCGAAGAAAAAGCCGCTACCTTGACATTTCCCCGCCGTGAGAGGATGAACTCGCCGTCGCTGTCCTCGGAGAGGTGCTGTCCGAAGAGGGCATTGCCTTCCTGGGCAAAACGCGAGGTGCCCCAGGCGCTCTCGTCTATGGCCTGGGCCAGCACCAGGGCCGCCGGCACGGTGTCGACCCGCCGCCGCAGTTCCCGGGTATCGTCCGGATCACAACCGTAGGCGCGAGCCAGCCTATTTACCCACCACCGCTCTTTGGCTGTCAATCGCCGATAGCCGGCCCGTTTAGCCAGCAAAAGGTTCATTTCCCGCCGTTGCTTGCCGATCTCCTCATTGACCCGGGCAATATCGGGCAGGAGCAAAGAGATAAAGAGGGATTTCTTCTCCTCAGCCGGCATCCTGGAGAGCCCCAGGGGCAAATTGCTGGAATAGATAGCGGGCGCCAGGCCCCTTTTCCCTCGCCAGCTCGAGATGCCAACCATACCTGCGGATAAGACGGGAATAGGAATGCGCGTCGGCCAGCTCGCGATGTTTTGGGGTGAGACTGAGGTACTTGGGGAGCAAGGCATAGCCGGAAAGCAGGAAGAAACAAAGCAGACAGACAATACACAGAGACAGAGATACGGATCGGGAATTGCTCATTCTTTCAAGGTCGAGATATTCGGGTAGTGCCGGGAACCATCGGGAAAGCACCAAGCGGGCACAAGATGACAGCCAGCCTCCGAAACGGAGGAGGCCCACCGGGCGATCCGGATCTTACAATGAATGTATCTCCTTAAGTTTCTTCTTGTCTTTTTTGTGGTAAAGATCGAAAAATATCACACTGTTGTCCGGCAACTCATCGCACCCTTCGCACTTATGCTCCAAACGTTTGTTCTCCTTGCGGCACAGACGGCACCAGTGATAGATCAACCGATAGTCCCGGCGGCCCACATACTTCTTGTACTTGCCGTCATAGATCCCGTGCATTTTGCCATCGGCGTTTCCCGGATCATCGAGCAACCGCTCTATCACCTTATTGATACGACCAAACCCCGGAGGATCCGTATGCCGCACCTGATCGAGTTTGCGGTTGAAATAGGGCATCGGTCGATAGATGTACTTGCTCTCGTTCATATATGGTTCACCCGCCTCAATCCTTGGCTTTTTCCTGCAAAGCAGGCCTAGGAGCCTGTCGGATTATGCCCTTTTTCCCCATATCTTCGTTAAACTCGAAAAAATTATCCTCGGAATATTCAGTATATGCCTCCGGTAATTTTTTCGAGTTTGCCTCGATCTGAGCAAAAATGCCTATAATCCGACAGGCTCCTAGCAACAAAATGCCAGCATCTTTACCAAAAAAATGACCAGATGGCAAACAAAGTTCGCACCTCCGACAAACCGCGAATGCACGGCGTCGCCCGGCGACAGCTGGCACCTCACAAATTTTTCTTTACAAATCACCAGTCTATGCACATGGTATTGACGCAGCCAGGAAACCCTGCCTCGCTATCGGCAACACGCCGTTTTTCAACTTCAAGTGCAAGGAGCAACTCATGGCAAGCAGTTTCGGCACTCTGTTTCGGACAAGCACTTTCGGCGAATCGCACTGCAAAGCCGTTGGCGTGGTCATCGACGGCTGCCCTCCGGGCCTGCCGCTCACCGAAGAGGACATTCAACCTCAGCTCAACCGCAGGAGACCCGGCCAAAGCACCCTTTCCACCGACCGCAGCGAACGGGACCAGGTGACCATACTTTCCGGCACTGAAAACGGCCGCACCCTGGGCACGCCCATTGCCCTCCAGGTCGTCAACCTGGACCAGCGCCCCACCGATTATAAGGACATGGCCGACATACCCCGGCCCTCCCATGCCGACTTCACCTACCAGATGAAGTACGGAATCAGGGCCTCGTCCGGCGGCGGTCGCTCAAGCGCCAGGGAGACCATCGGCACCGTGGCCGCCGGCGCGGTGGCTGAAAAAGTCCTTGGCAAAAAATACGGTATCGAAATCGTTGCCTGGGTCGCCGAAGTCGGCAATCTGAGCGGAGCCAATGTTGATCTCGGCACTATCGGCCGCAAGCAGGTGGACCGCACCACCATCCGTTGCCCCGATTCGGTGGCGGCAGGAGAAATGGAACGCTTGGTGGCGCAACTCAAGGAAGAAGGCGATTCGGTGGGCGGCATCGTGGCCTGTGTGATCAGGAATGTGCCGGTCGGATTGGGTGAGCCGACCTATGAGAAACTCGAGGCGAAACTGGCCCAAGCCATGCTGGCGATACCGGCCACCAAGGGATTCGAGATAGGCTCGGGGTTCGCCGGCAGTCGTCTGCGAGGCTCACAGCATAATGATCCCTTCACCGTCAAGGGAACCGGGATCGGCACCCTCACCAACAATTCCGGCGGCATTCAGGGAGGCATCTCCAACGGCGAACCCATCTATTTCCGGGTAGCCTTCAAACCTCCGGCGACCATCGCCCTGCCACAGCAGACTGTCGACTTCGCCGGCAACGCCACCGTGCTGCGAGCCGAGGGTCGTCATGATCCGTGCGTGGTGCCCCGTGCCGTGCCGATCGTCGAGAGCATGGCCGCCCTGGTGCTCCTCGATATGGCGCTGCGACAGGAAGCGAGAGAGGCGCTGAAATTCAATTGACGGCTTGTTCGACAACCGACGCAAGTCGGGCCCACCGTCGCTTGAGCATCTGGGCAAAGGAAGACGAAATGCTAAAATTATTGAGTTATTATTAGCAGTCCGTACAATAGAACTGTGGATGGGATGAAAACGCCAGATGATTTTTTTGGAAACGGCAACGTCCGTGAGAATACAATGACGGACCGGTGGCGGGCTACTGAATCGGCAGACGCGGAATTCGTATGACGTCCAAGCAAAATATCCTCAGCAAGCTGCTCGATCGCCTGGAGCCACCCGAGGGTTTTCTCCTCTTCATTCTCTCGGTCCTTGTAGGCGGCTGCACCGGCCTTGCGGCAGTGATGTTTATCAAGCTGATCCACGCGGTCCAGGTATTCTCCTTTTCCACGATACCTTCGCACATCCCCCATATCGGCAAGTGGATCTATCTCCTGGTGCCGATCGTCGGCGGCCTGCTGGTCGGCCCAATGATCGCCTTTGCCCATGAGGCCAAGGGACACGGGGTGCCGGAAGTCATGCAGGCCCTTATCCAGAGCGGCGGCCGCATCCGCTCGCGGGTGGCGGTGGCCAAGATCTTCGCTTCCGCGCTCTGTATCGGCACCGGCGGCTCGGCCGGCCGCGAAGGCCCGATAGTGCAGGTGGGTTCGGCGCTGGGCTCGACCCTGGGCCAGGTTCTCCACCTCTCGGACGAACGCATCCGCAACCTGGTCACCTGCGGAGCCGCCGCGGGCATTGCCGCAACCTTCAACGCCCCCATCGCCGGAGTCGCCTTCGCCATCGAAATTCTGGCCTGCGCCCTGCAAGTCCGCCACTTCGGCAATGTGGTGATCGCCGCAGTCTCCGCTTCCATCGTCAGCCACGCCTTTTTCGGCAACCATGTGGCTTTCGAGGTGCCAATCTATGCCAGCAACCGGCCTGTGGAATTGATCCTCTTTCTCTTCCTCGGGATGCTTGCAGCCCTGGTCGGGGTGATGTTCATCCGGATGCTCGACATCTGCGAGACCTTCTTCGACCACTGGAAGATCCCCATGGTCTTCAAACCCGGAATCGGCGGCGCCCTGCTGGGCGTGATCGGCTTTATCTATATGTTCCTGCCCACCGTCAACCAGCCGCTCGACACCAGCAGCGCCGGCTCCGCCGTCATTCCTCATATGTACGGGGCAGGGTTTCCCTTTATCGAGCTGGCCATCCAGGGCCGGGCCGATTTCTGGCTCTTGATTATCCTGATTTTTCTCAAACCGCTGGCCACCTCATTCACACTCGGCTCGGGCAACTCCGGGGGTGTCTTCGCCCCGTCGCTTTTCGCCGGCGCCATGCTCGGCGGCACCATGGGCCACCTGTTCCAGATCCTCTTCCCCTCGGTGGTGGTCAGCCCCGGCGCCTACGCCCTGGTCGGGATGGCCGCCGTCTTCTCCGCCGCTGCTCGAGCGCCGCTTACCGCCATGCTCATCGTCTTCGAGATGAGTAACGATTACTACATGATCCTGCCACTGATGGTGGCCGGAATCACCGCCTCCTATCTCGCCCAGTGGCTCCATCCGGAATCGATCTATACGGTCAAACTGGCACGGCGCGGGGTCCGCTTCGCCGCGGGACGAGACATGGATATCATGCAGGGAGTGATGGTCAGCGAAGTGATGAAGACCAAACCGATCACCATCCACAAGGAGCAGTCGCTGCCGGAACTGATGGCGCTGTTCCAGGAGACCAATCTCCACGGTTTCCCGGTGATGGCGGACGACGACATACTGTGGGGGATTGTAACGCTGCAGGATATGCAGCTGGTGGAATCGCGGGAGGATTTCGTCTCTACCGGCAAGCGGGTGGCGGATGTGGCAGTGGAGGCGCCGGTCACCATCTTCCCGGACGAACCCATCTGGGCGGCGATCCAGAAAATGTCTCCCAGGGACCTGGCACGATTGCCGGTGGTATCCCGGGACGGCTCGGGACGGCTGGTGGGGCAGATCAGCCGCAGTGATATTCTCAGAGCCTACGAGGTGGGGGTGGTGCGTAAACAGCGTGGCCTGATCATCGAAGATCAGGTCAGCCTCAGAAAGCCCGAGCACAACGGCTTCGCCGAGTTCGTCCTCAAGGAAGGCGACAGCTGCGACCGGGCCATGGTCAAGGATCTGCCCCTGCCGCCCACCGTCAACCTGGTCTCCATCAAACGTGGAGAACAGATCATCATCCCCCGCGGCTCAACCTGTCTGAGCATCGGCGACGTGGTGACCATCTATGGTAAGATAAACGACATCGGTCACATCAAGGACATTCTCGATTCCTGCGCCATTCCAAAATCGGCCAACTAACCAGGATTTCAAAATACATCCTGGTTAGTCGAAACAAGATCTCAGTCCGCCGTGGTAGGGTCGATCATGGTCTTGACTTCAGAGATGCTGTTGGCCGGGAAACCGCCTTTTTGGGCATGCTCCATAATCATTTCACTGTTGGGAGCGATATACACACAGTAAACCTTGTCCGCGGTAACATAGCTCTGCACCCACTGGATCTCAGGCCCCATCTCCCGAAGAATATCACACGATTTCTGAGAAATTCCCTGCAACTCCTCTGCACTTAATTGGCCCGCTCCCGGGATTTCCCTTTCGATCACGTATTTTGGCATGTCACTCTCCTTTTTTCTGCAGATGCGTTTTGACTGGATAAACAAGTCACGTTGATATTGAGCCGCGGAGAACCGCATTGCGTTGGCCCGACCTTTTCGAGCAGAGCTTGTTGCTCCTGACACTTGGGCCGGACTCCGCGCCTCTCGATTCCTAACCGATTAGTCGAAATCGTTCGGTCAGGCATTACCGTCAGTGTAGCTTTACCATTTTTTTTTGTTCCCGTCGATTCTCCATTCATGTTATCGACATATGAATACTCGTAGGCATTCACCAGCACCCAGGGCGCCTTATAGTCTGGAATCCCCTTCTCTGACAACGGCTGACATCCATGTCTTTATCAGTCAGGACTCTGGATTTTCTATCCCCCCACTTTCCAGCACTTCGGGGTGAGGATTGTTCCGCTTTTTCATGAATCTGAATACCAGAGGCGAGGCAAAAAGAATAAGAAGTACCCGCAATACGTTATGGGTAGTGACGAAGGCAGGGTCGATATTCAGGGCCAAAGCCACAAGAGAGATAGCGCTCAAACCGCCTGGCGAGAAGGCCAGAAACAGGCTAGCTGGGGACATGCCGGCAAACGGTGCCAGGGCCAGGCTGAAAAGAAGCGAGAGAACGAGCATCCACAAACTGACGAAAAAAGAGATGATCATGCCGCGCAGCAGCTCTTTGGGGGTCACACCGACAAAGTCGGAGCCTATGCCGCTGCCGAGGACCACCTCCGCCACAAGCAAAGGGAAGTCCGGCAAATGGGGGACGGAGAACCCCAGCAGCTGCACCACGGCAATCAGGAGAAAGGGGCCAAGCATCGATGCCGAGGGCAGACGCAGCAGCTGCCCGAGAAGCCATCCTGCCGCCCCGAGCGTCACCCATATTCCCGCCTGGAGCCAGGTAGGATGAGAAGCTGCTGCTGCAGATGTTCCAGTTGTTCCGGAACCCAGCATCAGGTCATAGCCGACCACGATGGTAAAGAGCACCAGCACAACCCGGACGGCATGGATAAGGGCGATATCGCGCTCCCGACCGCCGAACGAGCCTCCCAGGGTCGTCATCATCAAAATGCCGCCCGGCGAGGCGGCAAAGTAGGCGGTAACCGGGTCGAAACGGGCGAACCGGCGAAGAAACCTGTATATAGTGGCGATCACCACGGCGACGTACACGCTCACCCCCGCCATGGTGAGGGGCCAGCGGGCTATCTCCGCCAGGCTGTCTTGGTGGATGCCCGAGCCGATCATAAGCCCCACAACTACCAGCACTCCACTGCGCAGCCAACCAGGCACCGCGACTTTTTTGCCCGTCATGGCCGATAGAGCGGTGCCGCAGAGAGCACCGAGCAACCAGGGCATGGGCAGATGCAGTAAGCAAAAGAGCGCGCCTCCAGCAACGCCGCTTGCAAGCGCCATAGCGGCGGGGAGTATCCGCCTGAACAGGGAGGATGCATATGGGACCTGCGTATTCTTCATCAGCCGATACCCCCGAAACGGCGGAAAATCGATTTGGAGCCCGAATCTTGCCTCATTTCCGGCAGTGTCGACTCCATAGTTTTGGCTTCAACCGCGACCGAAAAAAAAATCGGGATCAAAAGCAGCGACTTTTCACCAAGCTTAGTGTCCCAGCCCCAGGGGATCGGCATCGAAAGCGGCAAGCTGGGCTTCCAGCCGCCATTGCAGACGCGCTTTCTCGCTTGCCGCCAGGAAAGCGGCACAGCTCCGGTCTGGAGACGGGTTTCCCAGTCGCTGACCTCTGCAGGCTGCAACCGGCAGGAAGCCGTGAGGGGATGCCCATAGACCGGCGCCCGGCAAAAAAGAATAGCTCGCGGCGTTTCGCGACAGTGTCACGATATCGCTGTATTTCAGGTGGTAGCTCAGTACCGCCCGTTCATATTCGTTGGTCAGAGTGCCGCGGCTGACCCCGGCGTCGTCCGTACTCAAAGTGAGGGGCACCCCATGGGCACGATAGGTCTGAAAGGGATGTTGGTCGCCTTCCACTCCTAGGATCTGGGCGTTGCTGGTGAGATTGATTTCCACCGCAATATTTTTTCGCGCCATCTCTCTTAGTAGCTGTTCGGCGTTGACTTCGTAGCCGATATCCACGCCATGGCCGATGCGCCGGGCTCCAGCCAGTTCGACAGCTTCGCGAATATGATTGCGCAGGTCGCGCGGGGGGACCAGCCCCAGGGTGAGTTCACCGGCATGCAGGGAGATCGGCACCGGCCCCAGACGCGTAGCCAGATAGCCGAGTTGCTGCATCTGGGTCTCGTAGGTTTTGAGAGTCACCGGATTATCTTCCGGCGCCACCAGATTGAGCCCAACGACGTCAGGGTCGGACTTCACCAGCAAAAAAGCGAGCATCGACTGGGCAAAAACCTGCTCGGGCGGAAAGGTCCGGACAACCTGGGCGAGAAAACGCACCTGCACCCGGCAGGCGGCGGTGCCGGATTGCTGGCAGCCCAGTTGCCGATTCTTTTCCGCTACCATCCGATCGAATTCGGCAGCCGCTTTCGGCACCAACTTCTTGATACCGGCAGCCATGAGGGCGGTATAGAGCACGTCCATGTTCGGTTGCGGCCCCACCTTACGGGCCAATTCCCGGGCTGCGCCCATCCCCGGCGAGGTCATCAACTCCAGGTAATCGATATGCTGGTCGGCGGCATTACGGACGACGGCGGCCAACATATCGCCATGGCGACTGTCGCCGGCAGCGCCAAAGCGACTGAAGGTCGCAAAGAACTGATCGTGTCCTGAAGCGGCCGAATAACCGGGCACGAAGTTACGCATCGACCAGGCGTCGATCACCGCATCGCCTGAGACGAGTCCCTTTTCAAGAGCCGTTTTCAGAACCGGCCGCCCCTTGCCTGCATCGCACGGCGGACTGGTGGCAGCGAGAGTTTTGACATCAAAACAGACTCCGTCGGCTTCGGCCCAGTCCATGAAATCTTCGGCATAGATAGCGCCACTGAGGTGGTTATGCAGATCGCCCCCTTTGGGAAAGCGTTCGAGGAACATCCGCAACTCCACCGGCGAATGGCTGGCCTGATCGAACACCCCAGCTGCCCGGAGACCTTCCGAGGGGGGTCCGAACTGCCGCGGCATGGCACAGGAACTGAGCAGCACGATACAAAAAAGAAATACCATCCCCATTGCTTGACGGCGCATATGAGTTCTCCACTTTTGCTCCCGTGCAGGGAGAGGCATCGTCTGACAAAGAGTAGCTTCAGTTGATGTAAGATAAGCGCATATTGCATCTTATCAACTCACAACTTATCCGGCCAGCAACAGTAGGTCACTAATTTCGCCCACTGGCGGACCTGCTTGTCTCTCTTGTTAACACGGATTATGATTACCTTATATACGGCAACTGAGATGATAAGGGGATAACTTCGTGTAATCAATAGCAGCTGGACACTCGGAGATGAATGTTCTCCTGGGAAAACGTTCACCAGCACCCCATCTGGGCCCGATCTGGCTGACACGCAGAGATAGTTCCCATCCGAAAACTGTTATTCGAAGTCGCCGCTTATCTGGCCCGATATCTTCGTTATTCGCAAATTTTTATCCTCCGGTAAGCGAGGCACGAGACTCCGAGAGATCACTTATATGTCTGTGGTAAAAATTTCCGAATGCCTCGATCTCGAACCAAATCCCTGCTTTTCGGATGGAAACTAGTTGGCAACAAATCATGCGTTGTAAAAAGTGATTTTTGTATCCGTTCACCGATGCTCCATCCAGGTACTAGCGAACGGTTACGAGAAATCGCATTAAACCAGCTCATTGGAGGAAAAAAAAGGATATGAAATCACCGCGGGTCACAAAAACAATTCTGGCGAGCCTCATTCTTTTGTTGGCAGCGATCGGATGCACGACCGCAACAAGTGAAAATCATTCGCTTGGTGATGTCGCCATCAAGGGTTACGACCCTGTTGCTTATTTTGTTGAAAATAAGGCGGTAAAGGGCAACAGCTCGCATGCTGTCCGATGGCATGACATGACCTGGTACTTTGCAAGCAAGGCGAACAGTGATCTTTTTACAGCCAATCCCAAGAAGTACGCCCCGCAGTATGATGGGTATTGCGCCTGGTCCATGACCGAAGCACGAAAGGCCGTTACCGATCCGCGGGTCTGGAAGATTGTGGCAGGGAAACTGTACCTCAATTGCAGCAGGGCCGCCTACGAAAAATGGAGCAGGGACATCCCCGGCAACATTAAAAAGGCCGATGCCAACTGGGCAAAACTGCACAACGGGCAGTGATATAACCGTTCTCCAGTGCCCAAGCTTAGCGAGAAGGCTCCTAGGAGCCTGTCGGATTATGCCCTTTTTCCCCATATCTTCGTTAAACTCGAAAAAATTATCCTCGGAATATTCAGTATATGCCTCCGGTAATTTTTTCGAGTTTGCCTTGATCTGAGCAAAAATGCCTATAATCCGACAGGCTCCTAGCTATGCACGCCAAACTGTTCGTACCAGGAGCGATGCTGGTGAAGGTTCGCTAATTGGCTGCGATAGATCTTGCAATGGGCTGCCAGTTGCGGGAAAAATATTCTGAAGTCTTTCTCAAACATTTGATAGTCGTTTTGTAGATCGTTCAAGGCAGTCGCCATTTCGGATCGGAAGGCGGCACGTCGTGCCATACCTCGCATAGCTCTGTCTATTCCTTGCATTTTCCCATAATTGACAAGCCAGTTATTGGCTATCATATGCGGAAGCACCTGTTTCGCTCGAGTTGGCAGCAAGGCATCGAAGCGTTGCATGATGGCATAAACTTGCTGAGCAAAATTTTCCAGGGGGGTGGAGCTGTAATCACACCAGTTTTTGGCCAGGAAATGATCATAAAAAATATCGACGATCACCGATGAATAGTGTCTGTGCCGCCGCCAGAGCCGTTTTTTACTCTGAGCCACCTGGCTGTGCCGATCCGTAAACAGGTCTATCTCCCGGTGGAGCAGCATGCCCAGGTACACTTCTCCCCGATAGGTCTCAGCCTGTTTTCCCTTGGTGAAATCTGCAATGAAATTGCCCAGCAATATTTTTTCAGAGTCGCCGGAAAGATATGCGTGTGCCAAAAAATTCATGTAGGCAGAGTAACAACGATACGACTAAGAAAAAAGGGGGTCGGAGCCGTAAACGATCCCCAAGCACAGATACATTATACTTGCCTTCCCCTGCGACGGCTTGTTGCAATCAAACCAATGAGGCCTGTCGCAAGAAAAAGAAATGTTGTTGGCTCCGGTACGGAAGCTAACGCGTCAACAGCAGCCTGATAAATCACCCGGTGCCCGGTGGAGGAAGGGTGATAATTATCCTCGCTCCAGAACAGATTCTGCCATTCCGGACTACCAACCGTATATTGGTTGAAGAGAGCGAGGATATCGACAGGGTAGAGATTGATGTCGGGATGCGCAGCATGGAATGCCTGGAGCATGGCCGCCAAATCCGAATCGAAAATACCTGTCCAGGCAGAAGCTAGCCGCCGCAGCGCTCGGATCGGGATCGGCAAGAAGTCTCGGCGTCTTGCCGATATCCGGCAGATTCGGCACCAGAAAATTTCTGCCTCCCGCAGCGTACAGGCCCTCCAGGGCCGTATCTATATTATTCACCGCCGTACCGGGATCGCTCACCCCGTAGACGAGATCATTGGCGCCGGCCCAAACCGTTATAAGCGAATCAGTGGAGACAAAAGACGAATAAGCGGTAACTTGCGACAGCAATCCAGTATTGATCAAGGCAGGATCCGCACCGGGTGTTGCGGCAACGAGGGGATTAGTAAAGCCGGTGGCTGCACCGACAAAGGCAAAATCATAAAGAGTGGTCTTGAGATGATCGGCAAGCAGCTCGACCCAGAGCGGTCCATCGGTGGCACGGCCAAGGTTGCCGTTATCCGAGAGACTGTCGCCGAAGGCAACGACACTGCTGTACCCGAAAGCATTGCCACAGCCAATTCCCATCCAGATGAATACGACCACAACAACATGCCAGAGCAATTTTCCCATGATTCGTCTCCTGGTAATTTGATTCTTCACCCGACCTCCCGCCTCCTTCTCACCCCACTCCCAGATAGGCAAGAATGGATTCCGCCGCCCCCCTGCCCTCGGCGATCGCTTCCACCACCAGATCGGCGCCGCGCACCACATCGCCGCCGGCAAAGACTTTGGCGTTCGTTGTCTGATAGGCAAGTGTGCTCGCCGGCCCGATTTGGACCAATCTCCGGTCGGTGAGCGATATGCCGTTATCCTCGAGCCAGGAGGGCGGTTCGGAGCGAAAACCAAAGGCCATGATCACCGCTTCCGCCGGCAGCACCTGCTGGGTGCCCGTAATCGGCTCTGGGCGGCGGCGCCCTTTCTCATCCGGCTCGCCCAGCCGGGTGGTCACCACCTCCACTCCGCTCACCCGGCCTGAACCATCGGCCTGGAGGCTGAGCGGCTGCAGGTTGAACAGAAAACGCACCCCCTCATCCCGGGCGTTGCCCACTTCCCGCCGCGAGCCCGGCATGTTCTCCTCATCCCGGCGGTAGGCGCAGGTCACCGATTTCGCCCCTTGGCGGATGGCGGTGCGCAGACAATCCATAGCCGTATCGCCACCGCCCAGCACCACTACCCGTTTGCCGGCCAGATGCACGAGAGGGTACTCGGACCGCGAATGTCCCAGCAGCCGATCGGTGCTGCCGATCAGGTAAGGAAGCGCGTCGTACACGCCCTCGAGATCCTCGCCGGGAAAGCCGGCTCGGATGTTGCCGTAGACGCCGATGCCTACGAAAACCGCATCAAAATCGGCGATAAGGTCGTCGAAACCGACATCCGTGCCGACCTTCTGGCCGAGACGAAACTCGATGCCCATATCTGTGAAAACCTGCCGCCGCAGTTCCATGACGCCCTTGTCGAGCTTGAAGGGCGGGATCCCAAAGGTCAACAGGCCACCGATCTCCGGATGGCAATCGAACACCACCGGTGCAACGCCGCCGCGCACCAGCACGTCGGCGCAGCCGAGACCGGCGGGACCGGCGCCGACCACAGCCACCTTGAACGGGGTTTTCGGCACCCGTGAGAGATCCGGCCGCCAACCCCGGGCAAAGGCGGTATCGACGATATGCTTTTCGATGTTGCCGATGGTCACCGCCCCGAAATCGGGATTGAGGGTGCAGGCCCCTTCGCAGAGCCGGTCCTGGGGGCAGACCCGACCGCATACCTCCGGCAGACTATTGGTCTCGTGGCAAAGCTCGGCAGCCTCCTCGATCCGTCCCTCGTTGGCCAATTTGAGCCAATCGGGAATGTAATTGTGCACCGGGCATTTCCACTCGCAATACGGGTTGCCGCAGTCGATACAGCGATCGGCCTGCATCTTCAATTGGGTCTCGCGAAACGGCTCGTAAATCTCGACGAATTCACTTTTTCGCCTGGCCATTTTTTTCTTGGGCGGATCGACCCGGTCGACTTCGATGAACTGGAAGAGGTTCTGATTCATGGCATCCTTTTCGCTATAAAGTATTGGCCAGCACCGCCTCGGCAGAGGTACCCCGGTGGCCGAGCAGCAGAGAGAGATCGGTGGTCTTCGGTTTAACCAGTTTGAACAGGGGACCGAAGGCATCGAAATCGGTGAGTAACTGCTCCGCCCGACCGCTGTCGGTCTCCTCCAGGTGGGTGTTGATGATGCCGCGCAGGTGTTCGAGCAGCACATCGCGGCCGGCCAGCGCGACAAGTTCCACCAGCTCCCGGTTGGTGCGACCGGCAAGACCGCCGTCCTCGTCAAGCACATAGGCGAAACCGCCGGTCATTCCCGCCCCGAAGTTCACCCCGGTGCGGCCGAGAATAGTGACAACTCCGCCGGTCATGTACTCGCAACCGTTGTCGCCAAGACCCTCGACCACAGCCCTGGCCCCGGAGTTGCGCACCGCAAACCGTTCTCCGGCTCGCCCCGCCGCATACAGATGCCCCCCTGTGGCGCCGTAGAGGCAGGTGTTGCCGATGATCGCCGCCTCGTGCGAGCGGTAGGCAACACCCTGGGGCAGCCGCACCACCAGTTTGCCGCCGGCCATGCCCTTGCCCACATAGTCGTTGGCGTCCCCGGTCAGCACCTGGTGCAGGCCGCCGACATTCCAGGCCCCAAAACTCTGCCCTGCGGTGCCGGCATACGCCACCTCGATGGGCTTATGCTCCATGCCCAGGTTGCCGTGCGCTCGGGCGATGATCCCAGAGAGCGTCGCCCCCACCGAGCGGTCGGTATTGCGGATGGTGTAGGAGCCGCGACCGCCGCGCATTTCCCGCACCGCCTCCTCGAAATCCCCCACCAGCTTGAGGTTGAGGGTGCCCGGATCGGCCGGAGTGTTGCGTTCCCGGCAAAAGAGCGCGGTCGAGGCGGCCGGCACCACCTTGGCGCGGATGCTTTTCAGGCTCAGTTTCTTTTGTTTTTCACTTGCCCCGGGCAGTTCCGAGAGCAGATCAACCCGGCCGATCAGGTCGGTGAGTTTTGCTACCCCCAGCTCCGCCATCAATTCCCGGGTCTCGCGCACCAGGAAACGAAAATAATTCATGGCCATCTCCGGCAGCCCGATGAAATATTCGCGGCGCAGGGTCTCGTCCTGGGTGGCCACCCCGGTGGCGCAGTTGTTGAGGTGACAGATGCGCAGGTATTTGCAGCCCAGGGAGACGAGCGGAGCGGTGCCGAAACCGAACTTCTCGGCACCCAGAATCGCCGCTTTGACGACATCGAGCCCGGTCTTGAGGCCGCCGTCCACCTGCACCATGACCCGATGGCGCAACCCGTTGGCCACCAGAGCCTGCTGGGTCTCGGCCAGGCCGATTTCCCAGGGGCTACCGGCATATTTCACCGAGCTCAAGGGAGAGGCGCCGGTGCCGCCATCATATCCCGAGATGGTGATCATATCCGCATAGGCCTTGGCCACCCCGGTGGCGATGGTCCCCACGCCTGGTTCGGAAACGAGTTTTACGCTCACCTCAGCCGCCGGGTTGAGCTGTTTGAGATCGAAGATCAGCTGGGCCAGATCCTCGATGGAGTAGATATCGTGGTGGGGCGGCGGCGAGATAAGGGTGACACCGGGGATCGAATAGCGAAGCGCGGCGATCTGGGGGGTCACCTTCTCGCCTGGCAGCTGGCCGCCCTCTCCCGGTTTGGACCCCTGTGCCATCTTGATCTGCAGCACATCGGCGCTCATCAGGTATTCCGGGGTGACACCGAACCTCCCGGAAGCTATCTGTTTTATCCTCGACACCCGCTCGGTGCCGTACCGGGCCGGGTCTTCGCCGCCTTCACCGCTGTTGGAGAACCCTCCCAGCCTGTTCATGGCCACCGCCAGGGCCTCGTGGGCCTCCTGACTCAAGGCGCCGATGGACATGGCCGCCGAATCGAAACGGGGAAAGAATTTTTCAGCCGGCTCCACATCCTCCACCGGAATCGGCTTCTCCCCCCCTGCCAGCGCCAGCAGATCGCGCAGGGTGGCCACCGGCCGCTGATTGACCAGACGTGAATACATCCGGTAATCCTCATAATCGCCGCTTTTGACCGCCTTCTGCAGGCTTTGTACCACCTCCGGGTTGAAGGTGTGGTATTCGCCGCCATGGATGTACTTGATCAAGCCGCCAGGCGGCAGCGGCCGGTGCGGCGACCGCCAGCCGTACCGGCTCCTCGCCTGCTGCTCGTCATGAAAGATGCCGAAATCGGCGCCGCCGATCCGGCTCGCCACCCCGCGAAAACAAAAATCCACCACCGAATCGGAAAGTCCCACCGCCTCGAACAACCGGGAACCGCGATAGGAGGCGACCGTGGAAATCCCCATTTTCGATAAAATCTTCAGCAGTCCTTTTTCAATGCCCGCACGGTAATTGCCGATCACCTTGGCGGCCGGCTGGTCGATAATTTGTCGATCCACCAGATCCACCAGCGTCTCGTAGGCCAGGAACGGATAGATGGCGGTGGCACCGAAGCCGAGCAGCACCGCGAAATGATGTGGATCCCGGACACTGCCGGTTTCCACCAGGATATTTGCGTCGCAACGCCGGTTGTTCTCCACCAGGATGCGCTGCACCGCCCCGACCGCCATGGCCGCCGGAATGGGCAGGGTATCGGGACTCACCCCGCGATCGGAGAGTACGAGCAGTACCGCGCCTTTTTCGAGCTCGATAAGCACCCGGTCGCAAAGCGTAGCGAGGCTCTGCTCTAAACTCTCGTCCACCGAATAGTTGAGATCCAGCATCACATGCCGATAATATTGTCCCTTGAGGTTCAGCAACTGCTGAAAATCACTCGGTGCCAGCACCGGCGAGGCAAAGAGCACCCGGTGGGCATGCCCCTCGGTCTCATTGAAGACGTTCTGCTCGCGACCGATGCAGGTGGCCAGCGACATCACATGACTCTCCCTGAGCGAATCGAGGGGGGGATTGGTAACCTGGGCGAACTTCTGCCGGAAGTAATCATAGAGGCTGCGGTTCTTTTGTGAAAGCACGGCCATCGGGGTATCGTCCCCCATGGAGGTCACCGCCTCCTTGCCGGTCTCTCCGAGCACCCGAATGACCTGCTCGATCTCCTCGCGGTTATAGCCGAAGAGCTTCTGGCACGCCAGCAGCCGCTCATCGTCAAGTGTGCGCTCGATGGTGGCCTGCGCCATCTCCTCAAAGGGCACGAGATGCCGGCAGCAGTTCTCCATCCACTTGCGGTATGGATGCTGGTTCTTCAACTCCTGGTCGATTTCCCAGGAACTCCAACGCCGGCCGCTGAGGGTATCGATGACAAAGAGTTCCCCAGGTCCTACCCGGCCCTTTTCCACCACCTCGTCCGGGCCGTAATCCCAGATGCCCACCTCGGAGGCCAGGGTGATGAGCTTGTCGCGGGTCACCACGTAACGGGCGGGCCGCAGACCGTTGCGATCCAGGCCACAGGCCGCAAACCGGCCGTCGCTCATGACGATGCCGGCCGGGCCGTCCCAGGGCTCCATATGCATCGAATTGAAATCATAGAAGGCGCGCAGGTCCTCGTCCATGTCCGGATGATTCTGCCAGGCCGGAGGAACCAACAGTCTGAAGGCCCGAAACAACCCCATGCCGCCGGCAAGTAGCATCTCCAGCATGTTGTCGAGCGAGGAGGAGTCGGAACCCTGCTCGCCCACAAAGGGCGCGGCGTCCCGGAGGTCGGGGATCAGCGGTGAGCGGAACTTGTAGCCGCGCGCCCGCGCCCATTGCCGGTTGCCGGTGATAGTGTTGATCTCGCCGTTGTGGGCGAGGATGCGAAACGGCTGGGCCAGCTGCCACATGGGCAGGGTATTGGTGGAAAAGCGCTGGTGGAAGAGGCAGATCGCCGACTGCATACGCAGATCGGCGAGATCGGGATAGAATTTGGGCAGATCCACTGGCTGACAGAGCCCCTTGTAGACCACCACCAGGCCGGAGAGGCTGACGATGTAAAAATCGGGATCCTCGCTGAGTCGTTTCTCGATCCTGCGTCGCACCATGTAGAGCCGTCGCTCCAGATCGGTGGCCCCCCAGGCCAGCGGCGCTCCAACCACCACCTGGACGATATCCGGCAGGGTCCCTCGAGCCAGCTCGCCCAGCACCGAAGGGTCGATAGGCACTGGTCGCCAGCCGATCACGGCCAGAGTCTCGCGGCCCAGCTCCTCTTCTATCACCTGTTTGGCGTCGGTCGCGCGCATGCTGTCTCGACTGAGAAACAGCATGCCAACGCCCCAGCGAGTACCCAGTTTCCAACCCGCTTCAATCGCCACTGCCTTGAAAAACGGTTCCGGTTTCTGCAGCAACACACCGCAGCCGTCCCCCGTCCTGCCGTCGGCGGCGATACCGCCCCGATGCGACATGCGGGCAAGCGAGGAGATGCCGATGCGGACGATCTTATGGCTCGCTTCTCCCTCCATATGGGCGATCAGTCCGAATCCGCAGTTATCCTTAACATCTGTCGGGTCGTAAATGGCCATTCATCTTCTCCCTGGAAACGCTTTTTCATATACCTGCGGCAGCAGGATGTCAGGAATATACTATTGAACAGATTAGCAGAGTTCAAGTGGCATGGGAAAATTATATTGTTTTCCACATGAAACGGCAGATCTGTCCACTCCCCCGCCAAGGTCCGGTGCGAGACAGTGCACTCCTTGCGATTTCAAGTTGTTAGTTATATAATTTGACGTGAGGAGACGATGCCGACACGAGAGGCATTGCCTTAAGAGAGAGCGATGTCAAAGGAACCAACAGAATTCCCCCAGCTGCTCCGGGGTGCGATAGCAAGCATCGTAGCCACACCGTTCGTGGTACTGGTGGCGGTACTGCTGCCTCTGGAGGCGAAGCAACAGACCGGCCTCCTGGTTCTGGCAGCAAGCATGCTCTGTTTTGGAATCGGCGAGGTTATCAACCATCCCCTTCAAACCGGCTATAACTTAACCGATGACGAATGGCCGGAATGCAGCCGTTTTCACCACCGCCACCGCAACAGCTGCTCGCTGGGCAACCTTCTGCTCATCGCCGCGGTGCTCTTATTCTTTGTCTCACTGGGCAAGTTCATCTCCTTTTGATAATTCGCCTTTTCCCGTATTCACGGGCTTTGCGGCTTTCTGCACGCCGGTTTTCCCTTGGCTTTTTATTGCTGATGCCTACAATTAGAAGAGGAGCGGCCTGTGGTAGAGACGGGCACTTCACCGAGAGAGAGAGGGATAACAGCTACAAGACGGCGTTTTGTCGCAGGCAAAAGCCGTATCCATTAATTTTTAACTACAGGTGGTGAGATGAATAAACGCAGGCATCCACGAATTCCGATTCGGGGACTCAATGCCGACATCTCCGACGGAAAAGGTTTTTTCACCGGTAGGGTGACTGATATCTCCCGCTTCGGTATGTCTCTCGGCGAAATCCCCAAAAAACTCGACGCGAATGCAGATATCCTGTCTGTTATCATAGATGGGAAAGGCGCCCACTTCAAATTATTGATGAAACAGAAGTGGGAATCTCACACCACGGATACCTCCAAAATCATCGGCGGCCAGATTGAAAACAGCCCGTGGGACTGGGCAGAGTTCGTCATGCAGCTGGAACCGGAACAGGACGATATCTGGGGCTGAGCACCTCGAACGGTTTACGGGGTCGGCCGCAAGCGGCCGATCCCGACTTCATTTCCACTTTTCCGGTCACCCTGTCGGGCGCAACTGCCTCCTCCTGATACACAATCGTCGCTCGGCAGGCCCGGAAATCCGTAAACCTTCACCAATACCCCATCTTGGCGCGATCAGGCACTCTAGGCTCCGGGTTCATTCCCAAGACCCTTGAAGCTTACGCCGCCTCACCTGATGAGAAATCCGGGCTAACCTATGATCCGCGGTTGCTCGAGGTTATATTTGAAGTAGGAAGCGCAGATCCCTTCGCTGGAGACCATGCAGGGGCCAATCGGGCTCTGGGGGGTGCAGACCATGCCGAACGACGGGCAATCGGGCGGCAGCCCCCTGCCGGAGATGATCATGTCGCAGTGGCAGGCGCACCGTTCCTTGCCTTCCATCAACCGCACGTTGAAACGTTTGGTGGCATCGTAGAGCGAGAGTTCGTCGCGGATGACGAAACCGCTCTCGGCGATGGTGCCGAGACCTCGCCAGGCGGTATCGACGGCAAAAAATACCTCGGAGACCATCCGTCTGGCTTTGGCGCTGTCCTCCGAGGAATAGATGACCGCCGAGCTGTCGTCAAAGAGCGAGGCGCCGTGCCGGATCTGCATCACCATGCTGATCAGGCCGCGCAGGATATCCGTTTTTTCAAAACCGGCGATACAGCAGGCCAGGTTGTACTTCTTGGCCAGGGCGGTGTAGGCCTCGGTATCCGAAATGGTGGTAACGTGATCGGAGCAGAGCAATCCCTGAACATCGAGATCGGGATCACGCATGATGGAATCGATGGTGGGAGGCAGCAGGCGGATAGAGGGAATGACACAGAAATTGTCGATACCCTCGCTGGCAGCCTCCAGGATGGTCTCGGCTATGGAGGGAGCGGTGGCCTCGAAGCCGACCGCCGGATAGACAATGACCTTGTTCGGTTCCCTGCGTGCCAACTCCAGACAGTCGCGCGGGGAGGTGATGACTTCCACCAGAGCGCCTTTGGCGCGGATCGAGGCAAGTGACTCCCGGCTTCCCTGGAGCATCAACAGATCCTCGCAGGTGGCGGTAATGACGTCGGGCTGCTGGGCGACCTTGATGAAAGCGTCGACATGTCCAGCCGGCATGACACAGACGGAACAACCGGGCCCCGTGACCAGCTCTAGCTTTTTGGGAAGTTGTTCGCGCAGACGAAAACGCAGAATTGCTCGATTGTGGGTGCCGCACACCACCATGATCCGAATCGGTCTATCGACAATCTCATGCAATCTCTCGAGCAACTGTTTCGCATCTCTCAATTCTTCACCTTCTCATACAAGGATCAATAAATAGAATGCACCACGTATGAGCAAACCGCAAGCGATCTCATACGCGAAAACATAGCTTACAGCAACAGCGGCAATCAGGTTGCGTCCTCCTCCGCTTCCTTTCTCATATCCGCGTAGCTTTTGGATTGGGTGATCTTCTCGGCGTTCAACCGATCGATCTCCTCTTTCGTCAGGTGGAACATGCCGCAGGCCGGACAGGTCCCGTCGAACTCGTCACCCACGGCCCGCGCCTTGAGTTCATCGATGGTCATGTGATCGACATACCCGCAGACCCCCGAGGGATTTTCCGCCCGAACCCTCACTCGCTTGCCGCGTCCATTCTTTTGTACCATAATTTCTCCTTGCAAGCTCAGTAACCTTTCACCAGGACAACCAAACGTCGGTCAACCCAACGCCTTGTGAACGTTTACCAAGCTCACATATGCACTTAATATAACATCCTCCACCATTTCATCATCAAAAAAACGGCGGGAAATGACCCATGATTCACTCCTGCATATGCAACATATGAACAACAGGAATTTTTTTTGTCAGCAAGGGTCTCGGCGCGCGGGAAAGCGAACTAATTGGCGAGACGCTCAACCTCCTTGCCCTTGGAGTCGATAATACTCACCGTCACTGGTACACCGCCGTCCAGGCGGTGGGTGGCGCAGGACATTCACGGGTCGTAGGCCCTAACTGCCATTTCCACCCTGTTGAGCAGCGATTCGTCATACCGCCCTCCCCTGATGAGCGAGGTGGCCGCCTGTTTGACGCTCATATTCATCGGCGCGATATTGTGCGTCGTTCCCACGATCAGGTTGGCGCTGGTGATACACCCCTCGCTATCGGTGGTATACTCATGGATCAGGGTGCCGCGCGGCGCCTCGACGATCCCGACCCCCCTCCCCGCCTTTGGTACCACCCGGGCACGCACCCGGCTGTCGATGATTTCTTCGGATTTGAGCAGTTCGACGGTGCGCTCGGCGGCATAAACCATTTCGATCAGCCGTGCATAGTGGTAGAGCAGGGTCTGCTGGGCTGGGCGACCAAACGCTTCGCGGAACCGCTCGAGCGCGGCCTGGGCCCTCGGGGTGCTTATCCGGTCGCAAACATTGATCCTGGCCAGGGTGTTGGCGCGATAGATTCCCTTGGGAGCCGCCGGATCGAGAGCGAATCCCTCGCCCCATGCCTTGGCGTAAGGCATCTTGGCATACGACCAGGGCTCGACATGTTCCCCGAGATAGTCGGCATATTCCCCCGCGGCGAAATCGACAAAGCTGCCATCGGCCTTCATCAACCGTTGCCTGCCGTCGTAGAGCCGCAGCGAACCGTCGTCTGGATCGACCGTGCCCAGAAACCCGGTGGTAATTCCCCCCGGGTCGGCGATCACGTCCATGTATTTGGAAAACACCTGCTCTATGGCGAAGTCAAGGGAATAGCAGGAGAAATCAAGCAACGTCAGGGCATCTGCCAGCAGCGATTGTCTCTCCACTTCCTCAAGCGGCTTGGCAAAACCGCCGACCACTCCGGCCACCGGGTGAATCGCCTTGCCGGCAAAACGCTCCAGCATCGCCTGACCGAGCTGGCGCATTTTCACCACCCTGCCCGCCAGTTCCGGATTGGCTCTGGCGATACCGATGACGTTACGCACCGAATAATCGGTATCCGGTGCGAGCACGAAGTCCGGGGAAGCCAGGAAAAAAAAGTGCAGAATCTTATCGGTAATGTGGGCCACCATCTGGCACATCTCCCGCAACCGGTGGCCGGCAGGGGGCGGCGTGACACCAAAGGCCGCATCCACCGCCTTGTTTGAGGCGAGATGGTGCATCCAGGGGCAAATGCCGCAGATTCGGGTGACGATCCGCGGTACCTCCTCGGCGGGACGTCCCTCGATAAACTTCTCGAATCCGCGCAGGGACTGGACATGCAGGAAGGTATCTTCCACATTGCCCTGATCGTCGAGATGGATAGCGATTCTGGCATGTCCCTCGATCCGAGAGACCGGCGCGATCTCAATGACTTTCCCCATGTGTGCGTTCCTCTTCGCGTTAGAACTCCCCGATGCGGGCTATTTTTTCGCCCTTGTTTTGAGCGGCTTGAGCAACCGGTGCGCACCGGAAAAGCGAAGCAAAGAGCGCCGGTCGATTACCGTCCTGAAGTCGATGCCGTTGCTGGCCAGGGCGTTCATCATATCGAGCAGCTGATTGCCGCCCTTGCGGACGGGTCCGTAGCAGCCGCGGCAGGGGACCCGGGTTCGGATGCAGTTCGGCGCGCCACTTCTCGCGCAGCCGGACGCCGTCACCGGCCCCATGCAGAGATAGCCCTGTTCGAGCAGGCAGCGCATTTCGCCAAGCGGTTCACCCTCCTTGAAGGTGGCATTGGCGAGGAACCGCTTCACCTCGCGGAGCTCACCCTTGCCCTCCCGCTTCGCCGGGCAGGTATCGCACACGCTCTTGCCGGGAAGAACCGGCTTTCTGTTTTCCGCCACCGCGGTTATCACTTCGAGTATGTGACTGGGATGCGGCGGGCACCCCGGGAGGTGCAGATCAATTGCAACCTTCTCGTCGCAGGCAAATACCCGCTCGAGCGGCGCCGGCACCCCAATGTCGGGAACCGAAGCGCCCGGATCGGTGGAGGCGGTCCGAAATATTTCCTGCCAGCCTGCTTGGCGGTTGCAGCCGTTCATCAGCGCCGGTATGCCGCCATGGGTGGCGCAGGTGCCCAGGGCGATGAGGACATCGCATTTGCGGCGCATCTCCTCGAGAATCTCGAGGTGTTCGTCGGTAATGACGCTTCCGGAGACGAGCCCCAGCTCGGCCTCAGGAATCTCCAGCCTGCCGCCTTCGCCCTCCTGGCCAAAATACTTGTGATCCATGAAGAGCGGCGCGTGAACGATTTCCAGGGTCCGGGTAATGAGCGGCAGGAGATCCTCGCCGGTATCCAGGATCGCCATCTCGCAGCCGGAGCAGGAACCCAGGGATTCCAGAGCTGTTGTTACCGCCATGCCCGCCCCCTGTCTCGCCTACATCTCGGCTTCACTGTCGATGGGCCCCAACTCACGGAGGCTTTCGGTCATCTCGGCGATCGCCGCCACGAACCGGTCCGGCTCGGCGGAGGAAACCCACTGGATGGCAAAGCGTTCGCGTTCGTACCCGAAGTCATCCATCAGCTCCATGATCATCTCGAAGCGGCTTTTTGCCGTATAATTCCCTTCCTGATAATGACACTCACCGAGATGGCAGCCCAGGATCATCACCCCGTCGGCTCCCCGGCGCAGACCGTCCATGACGTTTTCAGGATGAACCATGCCGGAACACATCACCCGGATGATCCGTACGTTGTGCGGATAGGCCATACGCGATATGCCGGCCAGATCGGCGGCGGCATAGGAGCACCAGTTGCAGCAAAACGCTATGATCTTCGGTTCAAAGCTCATCGGACCATCTCCTTGTCACCCCCGGTACCACTCCCACTGTCGGAAGCCTGCGGGATTTTGCCCTTTTTCCCATCCCTGCGCCGCATCCGCAAAAACTCGATATTGCTCTCTTTCCCATTTGGTTCTTCAACTTGCCAGCGCCGCCTGAATTTGGCTGCTCAGCTGCTCCATGGTAAAACCGGCGATAGAGATGCCCCGCTTCGGACAGGTCCCCTGGCAGATACCGCACCCTTTGCAGTGAGCGGTGTTCACCGCGCACCAGTTTTTGCTCCTCGCCGTTTTCCTTTTTCCCAACCTCGTAGAGGCTGATTGCCATATAGGGACAGACATCGATACAGAGGGCGCAGCCGTCGCAGGCCTCCTTGTCCACCACCGCCTTGACCGCATCCAGAGTCACCTCCTCCCGGGAGAGCAGGGTGGCCGCTCGGGCGGATGCCGCCAGGGCCTGGGCGACCGACTCCTCCATGGGCTTGGGGTAATGAGCCAGACCGGCCATGAAAATGCCGTCGTTGGTGAAATCGACCGGACGCAATTTGGTGTGGGCCTCGAGGAAGAAGCCGTCGCTGTCCACCGGCACCTTGAAGATCTGGGCCAGGTTCCTCGAGTCCTCCTTGGGCCGAATGGCGGAGGCGAGAATGACCATATCCGCTTCGATCTTGAGCGGCCGGTGAAGGATGTGATCCCAGACCTCGACATCGATGGATCTTGCCGTTCTCCTTGACCACCGGTTTGCCGTGCAGTTCGTAATTGATGAACACCACGCCCATCTTGCGCGCCTGCCGGATAGAGATTCTCCCGCTGGGCGTAGGTGCGCATGTCGCGGTAGAGGATGAAGATATGGCGTTTCGGATCTTCCTTCTTGAGTTCGATGGCGGTCTGCACCGAGTGGGTGCAGCAGACCTTGGAGCAGTACATCGCCTCCTCTTCGCGGGAGCCGACGCACTGGATGAAGACGAACGTATTGGCGCTGCCGACATGTTTTTCCTTGAGTTCGTGAAGCTTATCGAACTCGATGGAGGTCACCACCTTTTTTATGGTGCGATAGCCATATTCGTTGGGCGAGAGGATGGAGCCGCCGCTGGCGATGATGCAGGCGCCGTGCTCCAGGGTCTTCGACAGACCGTTTTTGGTTTTGATGGTGGTGCGGAAATTACCGACAAAGCCATCCACCTTGCTCACTTCGAATTCCTTGTGGATAATCAGGCGATCGTTCCACACCACCTTATCGATCAGTTTGGCTATCTGACTGGGAATGTGTTCGCCGGACCAGGTGTCTTTCAAGTGCAGCGCATTGCCGCCCAAGGCGTCGGTGCGCTCCACCAGATGCACCTCAAAGCCCTGTTGGGCCAGGTTGAGCGCCGCGGTCATGCCGGCAACACCGCCGCCGACGACCAACCCTTTCTGGACAATGGGCACCTTCACCGGCTGCAGCGAAACCGAGTGCGCAACTTTGGCCACCGCCATGCGCACCAGATCCAGGGATTTTGCCGTCGCCATGGCCGGATTGTCTTGATGCACCCAGGCACAGTGATTGCGGATATTGGCCATCTCGACCAGATACTCGTTGAGTCCGGCGGAGCGCAGGGTCTCGCGAAACAGCGGCTCATGGGTGAGAGGCGTGCAGGAGGCGACGACAATGCGATTGAGACCGTATTCCCGAATGCGATCGACGAGGATATCCTGCGCGTCCTGAGAGCAGGCGAACAGGTTGCGTTCCACATAGACCACGTTGGGCAGCGTCCGCGCATGCTCCGCCAACTCGGCCACGTCGACCACGCCGGCGATGTTGGAGCCGCAGTGACAGATGAACACCCCGATCCGCGGGTCCTCGCCACCAACATCTTTTTCCGGCGGCAGATTCGACTCCAGCACCCAGTCGTTGGGAGCAGGGGCCAGGGATTCGGCCACCGCCGCGGCCGCTGCCGATCCTTCCACCACCGAATGGGGAATATCCTTGGGACCGCCAAAGACGCCGCAGATATAGACCCCCTTTCTCGAGGTTTGCACCGGCGTAAAGGTCGAGGCGGCGGCAAAATGCTCGGCGGTCAGCCGGATGCCCGCGGTTTCGGCGAGCCTGAGTTCCCGGCTCCCGGTCTTGAGCCCGACTGAGAGCACCACCAGATCGAAAAGCTCCTCGATCTGTCGTCCCTGTTCGTTGACGTAGCGCAAGCGCAGATCACCGGAATCGCCGACAGCTTCGACCCCGTTGACCTTGCAGCGGACGAATCGGACCCCGACCTCCTTTTGCGCCCGATCCACATAGCGGTCGAAATCCTTGCCATGGGCCCTGAGATCCATGAAAAAAATCGATGAGGAGACCGCAGGGGCGTGTTCCTTGGCGATCACCGCCTCCTTGACGGCGAACATGCAACAGATCGACGAACAATACCCGTTGCCGCAGAGCTTTTCGTCGCGGGAGCCGATGCACTGAAGGAATGCCACCTTATTCACCGGCCTGCCGTCCGAGGGGCGCAGCAGGCGTCCGTCGGTGGGCCCGGTCGCCGAGAGGAATCGCTCCATCTGCAGGGAGGTGATGACATTGGGATTCTTGCCGTAGCCCCAGACGCCAGCCTCCGTCGGATCATAGATCTCGAAGCCGGGCGCGAGAATTACAGCGCCGACCCGTATCTCATGGATCTTCTCCGTATCGCCAAAATCGATGGCTCCGACGACGCACGCCTCCTCGCACAAACCGCAGGTGGTGTCTCTGCCGCCGATGCGCAGGCAGGTGTCGGGATCGATCTGGTACTTTAAGGGCACCGCCTGGGGATACTTGACATAGATCGCCTTGCGCGTGCTGGTGGCGCCATCGTATTCGTTATCGGTCTTTTTCGGACAGACCACCACACAGGCGCCGCAGGCTTTGCATTTCTGCATGTCCACATAGCGGGGCGATTCCTTCACCGTGACGGTAAAATCGCCGATATCTCCTTCTATGCCGGTAACCTCGCTCAGCGTCATCAGCTTGATGCGGGGATGCCGCCCGCATTCGACCAGCTTCGGCGCAATGATGCACATCGAACAATCGTTGGTGGGAAAGGTCTTGTCCAGTCTGGACATGGCGCCGCCGATGGCCCCGGTTTTCTCCACCAGGTAGACGGAGTAGCCGGAATCGGCCAGATCCAGAGCCGCCTGGACGCCGGCGACACCGCCACCCACCACCATAACCGAACCTGTTCGTTTGGTTTCCAGCATTACAGAGGTCTCCTCTTCGTTGATGTGTAACCCCTATCCATCCCTAAACGTTCACCAGTATCCAAGATGTATATACGCTACTCCCGACTGCCTATAACCAGCGAGTCCGCCACCAGTTCCCAGAGATATTTCACCTGCACATTGAGATCGTATTCCTTGACCAGGGATTTCTTGATCTGGTCGCGACAGTTGTGGCAGGGGGCAACGACCAATTCCGCCCCCGATTCCTGAATCTGCCGGGCCTTGATGCGACCGTAGAATACCCGCTCTTCGGCAAAAGGCATGGCCCAGCCGCCGCCTCCGGCACCGCAGCAATAGGCGCCGGTCCTGTTGGGATACATCTCCCGGAGTTCGGCCACGCAGTGGGCGGCAATTTCCCGGCCTTGTTCGAAATAGGCATGACCGAAGCTACTGAGCGATTTCCGGCCGTAATTGCAGGGATCGTGATAGACGGCCGGCCGCGAATTCCGGCTCCTGTCGAGGGTGATTTTGCCTTCTCGGAGGTATTCCAGGGCGAGGTCGAATACGGTGACGATCCGGAACTCGTTCAGCGCCTCGGGGAACCACTGCTCCAGCCCCTTACGGGTCGCGAGGTAAGCGTGGCCCGATTCCGGCAGCAACAGCACCTTGCAGTTCAACCGGCGCATGTTGTCCACCAACCGGCCGACCACGATCTTCATGGAATCGTCGTCGCCGGAAAAAAGCCCCCAGTTCACCCCTTCCCAGTGTTCGGAGGGCATGGTCCAGGATTCCCCGGCGGCGTAAAATATTTTCCACCACCACTTCATCTCGTCGGGTTCGGCGAAGACCACCTTGGAGTTGACCGTGACCAGGACTCGCGCGCCATGCACGTCGATGGGGGTCTCAAAGCCCGGGCACTCCTCGCCGGCCAGCTCCTCACCGAGGTCCTCGCAGAGAAAGACGAAATCCTCCTTAGGGATACCCAGGTTGTTGCCGCGTTCAAGACAAGTCTGCACACTCTTGTGGATTGGGCCTGGAACCAGGCTTCTCTCCCTGGCGCCGCGTATCCTGCGCATCAAGGAAATAATCTGGATATTGGCTGGGCATGCCTCCTCGCACTTGCCGCACATCGTGCATTTCCAGGGCCAGGCGGAAGCCACCAGTTCCTCGTCCATGCCCAAAACCGCCATGCGCACCAGCTTGCGCGGATCAAGACCGTCCACCCCGGAGATCGGACAGGCGCCGGCGCAGGAGCCACAGGTGAGACAGGAGTCGGCCCAGGAGGGATCGATCGCCAGCTGGCTGACGGGATTATTCATGACAAGCGGCGGACAATCCTGCTTTTCAATCGGTTTTGCCGCCATCGAATCGACATGGGTTCCGGGCTCCACCAGCGGCTCGCGACCAAATTTCTCGCAAAGCGCCTGGTAGTCCTGAAACTTCATGATATATTTTCGCCCAGGTCCTTCCTTGGCGGGGAGCGTACCGGCATTTATCCAGTTGCGAATGGTGTTCCGATGTACTCCAAATTCCTCGGCCATCTCGCTGACTTTAAATTCGTACATTAGGCTCGGTCACCTCACTTGAGCAGGTTCATCGGCTTGGAGAAAGCCTTGAAACCCGCATTCCAGGCTTTGTGAGTAGTAGATCTGCGGCAC
Source organism: uncultured delta proteobacterium (assembly GCA_963745265.1). Lineage (GTDB taxonomy): Bacteria > Desulfobacterota > Desulfobulbia > Desulfobulbales > Desulfocapsaceae > Desulfopila. The sequence goes on along the minus strand of CAVUXQ010000018.1, from coordinate 206,205 downwards.
GCATCCTGAGCGTGTCGAGGTTTTGCCAAAGAATGTTTCGCGTTGATCACAGGCTGCGGAGGATCGCCTCGCAGACCAGCGGCACGGCCGCCTCCACGGTTGGCGTCAGCCCGGGGGCAATCTCCTCCGGAATATGCTCCACCTGAACCGCATACACCACGACGCGGATACCGGTATGCTGTTCGAGTTCCTGGAGCAGATTGACGGTGGGAAACTGATGCAGGGAAAAGTCGCAAATCTTAGCGGAAGGGATATCCGCGGGCCGGATGGAAAACACTTCTCCCGGTTGCTTCCCCGGGAAATCCACCGCATCAACAATAATAACCTCGTCCGGCCGCCCCTCTTCCAGGAGCAGGTAATCGAACAGATAGTCCCTGACCGCCGTACCCGCATCCACGGCTTTAGCGGTATCGGGCAGAGTATACCGCGAGTTCAGGGCGGCGATCACGGCAGGACCAAAACCGTCATCCCCCATGATGACGTTGCCGCAGCCGAATATCATTGTCAAAGGCGTCACTTCTCCCATTGTGCCAAATGTGCCTAACGCTATTTGTTCGGCACAAACTACCACTGCACGCCAGCAAGATCAAGCGTAAAGTGTTCTGATCCCCGCGTCGTACTGCCCACGAGGAGCCCCCCCTCACCTCCGGCAGTTCCGGCCCCGCAGCCCTCAACATGCCGGCGGCTCTCAGCTCGGGGATTTCTACCGATAGCCCTCGGGGTTTTGCATCTGCCAGCGCCATGTATCGGCGCACATCTCATCGATCCCCCGCTCGGCCTGCCAGCCGAGTTCTCGCCGCGCCTTGGATGGATCGGCGTAACAGGCGGCAATGTCACCGGAGCGGCGGGCGGCTATCCGGTACGGTACCGGCCGGCCGCTTGCCTTCTCGAACGCCTTTACCATCTCCAGCACACTGTAGCCCTGGCCAGTGCCAAGGTTGCAGGTGAACACCCCCGGATGTTCCCGCAGTTTCTCTATGGCCCGCAGATGCCCCACCGCCAGATCGACGACATGGATGAAGTCCCGAACACCGGTTCCGTCGGCGGTGGGATAATCGTTGCCGTAGACGGCCAGGCGTTCGAGGCGGCCGACAGCCACCTGGGCGACATAGGGCATCAGGTTATTGGGGATGCCGCTCGGGTCCTCGCCGATCCGGCCACTTTTGTGGGCTCCCACCGGGTTGAAGTAGCGCAGCAGGGCGATGTTCCAGTCGGCATCGGCCACCTGGATATCCCGCAGAATCTCCTCGATCATCAACTTGGTGCGCCCATAGGGGTTGGTGCAGGAAAGCGGAAAGTCCTCGGTGATCGGCACACTGGCCGGATCTCCGTAGACCGTGGCCGAAGAGCTGAAAACCAGATTTTTCACGCCACGGGCGGCCATCACTTCGCACAGGGTGATCGTGCCGGTGAGATTGTTGTGGTAATACTTGAGCGGCATTGCCACCGATTCGCCGACCGCTTTCAATCCGGCAAAATGAATCACCGCCGCTATCGGTTCCCCGTCCGTAGCGAATACCTGGTCCAGGGCCTGTCGATCGAGCAGATCCACTTGCCGGAAGGAGAGCTCACGCCCTGTGATTTCCTGCACCCGGCGCAGCGCCTCCTCACTGGAGTTGCTGAGATTGTCCACCACAGTCACCTCATAGCCCGCTTCCAGGAGCTCCAGACAGGCATGACTGCCGATATAACCGGCACCGCCGGTAACCAGAATATGCATCTCGCGTTATCCTCCCCACGCATTCCCATGCCGGCAGCTCGGCCTGGCAGGGTATAATTATTCGTTTTGTCAGGAATATAGTACCGAAAATCCTTATCTGGGCAAGCAAAATCGTATCCTGACGCCGAAAGCCGTCGCCTGCGTCCACCGAGGCGAAATTGGCCTTTGTCGGCGATCGCAAACCGGGTATATTGAAACAGAATTTTCGTCCTTCCGGAAACGTATCCGGCAAAAGAGCTGTGCGGCCCCCCGCCACGGGGTCCACCGGACAGTTCACCACATTAAATGAGGTATTTCCATGCCATATGTCAACATCAGAGTCGCCGGCACCCTGACCAAGGAGCAAAAAGCCAAGATCGCCGCTGGGGTAACAGAAGTCATCTCCCGGGAAGCAGGCAAGCCCGCGGAGAGCATCCTTATTTTCATCGACGAGGTGGAAAAGGAGAACATCGCCAAAAAAGGTATCCTCCTCGATCCGCCCGCATAAGTCGATGCGGGCCAAAGAACGGATCGCCGAACTGCGCCGTCTGCTGCACGAGCACGGATACAGCTACTACGTGCTCGACGCCCCGGTGATTGCCGACGGGGAGTACGACCTGCTGTTCAGGGAGCTGCTCGCCCTCGAGGAGGAGCATCCGGAACTCGTTACCGCCGACTCCCCCAGCCAACGGGTGGGCGGCGCGCCGCTCGACAAGTTCACCCAGGTGGAGCATCGGGTGCCGATGCTGAGCCTTGAGAACGCCTTCAGCGACGGGGACCTGCGGGAGTTCGAGAGCCGGCTTCGCCGGTTTCTCAACCTCGAGGAACCCATCACCTATGTGGCCGAGCCCAAACTCGACGGCCTGGCGGTGGAGCTTGTCTATGAAGACGGGGTATTCAACCTCGGTTCGACCCGAGGCGACGGTCGTACCGGCGAGGTGATCACCGCCCAGTTGCGCACCGTCGGGGCCATCCCCCTTAAGCTGCGCAACGACCCGCCGCCGCTACTGGAGGTGCGCGGCGAGGTGTTTATGCGCACCGAGGGGCTGCAGCGCCTCAACGACCAGCAGCTCAGCGAAGGCAAACCACCGTTTGCCAACCCCCGCAACGCCGCTGCCGGCTCACTGCGCCAGCTCGATCCGGCGATCACCGCCTCCCGGCCGCTGGAATTTTTCGCCTACGGGGTTTCGCTTGCCGGCGACACTGGCTGCGCCAGCCATTTCCAGATGCTCGAGTACTTGCGCAAGCTGGGACTGCCGGTCAACGATCTGATCCGCCGTTGCGCCACCATCGAGGAGACGATCAGCGCTTTCGACGATCTCGGCGCCCGCCGCCATGATCTTCCCTACGAGATCGACGGCATGGTGGTGAAGGTAGACTCCCTGGAGCTGCAGGAACGCCTGGGCAACAAGGCGCGGGCCCCGCGCTGGGCGGTGGCGTGCAAGTTCCCGGCCACGCAGGCGACCACGGTCCTGCGCCAGGTCGACTTCCAGGTCGGCCGCACCGGCGCCGTCACCCCGGTGGCCATCCTCGAGCCGGTCAACGTCGGCGGGGTGACCGTCAGTCGTGCCACCCTGCACAACGAGGACGAGCTGCACCGCAAGGACCTGCGCTATGGCGACACCGTACTGATCCAGCGGGCCGGCGACGTGATTCCGGAGATCGTCAAGGCGGTTGCCGAACTGCGTACCGGAGACGAGCAACCAATCGCCATGCCCCACGACTGCCCGGTCTGCGGCCACCCGCTGTCCCGCCCCGCTGGCGAAGCGGTCACCCGCTGCCACAACCCCCACTGCCCGGCCCAACGGCTGCGCAGCCTGATCCACTTCACTTCCAAGGCGGGGTTGGACATCGAGGGATTGGGGAAAAAATGCGTGGAGCAGCTCTTCGAGTTGGGACTGATTAGGGACATTCCCGATATTTTCCGCTTGCAAAAGGACCAGCTCGCGATCCTGGACGGCTGGGGCGAGAAATCGGCAGATAACGTCATCCGGGCCATCGAGTCGCGGCTCACCCCGCCGCTCAGCCGCTTCCTGGCGGCACTCGGCATTCGTTTCATCGGCGAGGTGACCGCCGCCCTGCTGGAGCGCAACTATTCCTCGCTCGAACGGCTGACGGAGGCCACCGGAGAGGAGTTGCTGGAAATCGAGGGCATCGGCGAGCAGGCTGCCGCATCCATCGTCGACTATTTCGGCGACGAACGGGTAATGGAGATGCTGGAGAAGCTGCGGCGTGCCGGTGTCGAACCCGTGGTCGAGACCACGAAAGGCGGCGACCTGCCCCTGAGCGGCGAGGTGGTGCTCTTTACCGGCAGCCTTCAGACCCTGTCGAGAAACGAGGCCAAAAAGCTGGTGAAAGACGGCGGCGGCCAGATCGCCACCACCGTCACCCAGAAGACCACCCTGGTGGTGGCGGGCGAGAAGGCCGGCTCGAAACTGAAAAAAGCCCGGGAATTGGGGAAGACCATCATCAGCGAAGACGATTTCCTGCGGCGGCTGAACAGTTCGAGATCATGAACTGACGGCACAGACGCAAGCAGTGCCGTCCATGTCCTGCCGGTCGAGATGGCTCTCCACCAGGTCGGCCATCCACGCCTGTTTTTTGGTGCAGTGATCGCCGGACCAGAGCCAATGCACGGCCCCATCGAAGTGCGGCGATAGACAGAAATCGCGATGGGCGGTGGGCGGTCGCAAGACGCTGACCAGCTCGGCGGTGGTTGGCAAACGCCAGGTGGATTTTCCCTGAAAATGCATGGCGTTGAGATAGCACACATACTCCGCCGCCTGCCGCCAGTCGAGGCTGAAACCCGAGCCGCGCCGCTGCCAATAGAGCCCCGTTGCCGGATCGTGGAGCAGAACCGGATTGACCACCCGCAGCTGATGACGGAAATAGTCGAGTGGCCGTAACAGTTCGTCAAGCGCCAGCTGCTCGCGGATTTCCTTGAACATCACCCGCCTCGGCTTGTTTCGCAATAAGCCCTGGTGAGCAGCTGGAGATTGCGGTGCCACGGGAGCTATCGGGCAGTTGTTTTCGGAGACCTGCTTCCACTCCTCGTAGACCTGCTCCAGGGCCAACCGCATTTCCAGTGGCCCCGCAAATCGCCGCTCCGGTTCCGGATCGAGCGCCTTCTTCAGAAAATCGTCCCAACCACCGGTCAGCTCCGGGTTGATCCGGCTCGCCGCTTTCCGCCCACGCACATCCGGCTCCGGCAACCGACCGGTCAGCATCCGGTACAGCAGCACCCCAAGGCTGTAGAGGTCGGCCCGTCCATCCGCCGCGCGGGGATCGCTCTCCTGTTCGGGAGCGGCATAGAACGGGGATCCCACCTGCATGCCGGGAATGGCGACCTTTTCCTCGCCCCGTACCCGGGAAAGCCCGAAATCGATGATCTTCACCCGATCGTCGCTGGTAATCATCAGGTTGTAGGGCTTAATGTCCCGGTGGACGATACCCGCGAAATGCAGCCGCTCGAGGCCTTTAAGCGCCTGGTTCAAGTAGAGCTGGGCCCGCTGCACGCTCACGATCCGCGACGGCTGTTCCACCCGGTATGCCTCGCCGATAAGGGCGCCGACGGAATGGGAAAAATATTCGAGCACGATAAACGGCGTCCCCTCGTGCTCGTCGCAGTCGATCACCTTGGCGACGTGATCGTGGGTGATGCCGCCCATGATCTTCGCCTCCTCGACAAACAGCTCCCGCAGTCTTCTCTCCCCCACCAGGTCGACGAAGATTTCATCCCGGGGCCGCAGAATCTTCAAGGCCACCACCCGGCCGGTGACCGGCGCCCGGGCCTTGTAGACCGTGCTCATCCCGCCCCGGCCGAGACGCCCGCTTATCTCGTATCTGCCCGCTCGGTTCATGGTTTACCCCAGCCTGTCGGCGTAGGCCCGGGGAAAACCCCGGGCGATTATCTTGGCGGCGGTGATCCGCACGTCGTAGTTCACCGCCCGCGGCTCGATGCTCATCTTCTCCGTGTCCCAGAGCAGGTAAACGGCACGGCTGTCCCCGCTCCTCGGCTGGCCGACGCTTCCAGCATTGACGATATGCCTCTCGGGCAGCGACAGCATGTGTTCTTCTCCAAAAGAAAGGCGTTCGCGCAGCACCTGGTTCGCCACCAGTACGACCAGGGCCAGCTCGTGGGTGTGGCCGACAAAGAAAAGACGTTGCGGCTGGTTGGAAACGATGCGTGTGATCTCGCTGTCCGCCATCCGGTAGAGATAATCGACCACCGAGTCGGGCGGACAGCCATGGACGAAGAGCGCACCTTCGAGTTCCAGCGTCCGGGGGAGGCTACGGCAAAAATCAAGACTCTCCGCCGACATCAGCGCCTCGGTGGCGATATGGTTTTCACGTGCCTGAAAATTCATCCACTCCCGCATCAGCGGATCGATCAGGGCCGCCTCGTGGTTGCCCTGGATCGCAGACCAACCCCGTTCGCGGACGAACTTCACCACCCCTTCAGGATCCGGGCCGTAGCCCACCAGATCGCCCAGGCACACCACCACCTCGGGCTGCCGGGGCGCGAGATCCGCCCACACCGCCTCCAGCGCTTCGAGGTTACCGTGGATATCTGAGAGAACGGCTATTTTCATATCTCCAACCGTATGTGCCTCCACGAACGATTCGCCCTAACCGTTCTTCTTTTCCTCGAGTTCATCCCAACGCTCATAGAGCCGCTCGACCTCCCGGCGCGCCTCTTCGAGTTTTTCCCAACTCGCCGCCAGCTCCATGGGATCCGAGGCGACATCGGGCAAATCCATGTGCTGCCGCAGCTCTTCGACGCGGGTCTCCGCATCGGTGATCCGCTCTTCGATGGCGTCGTATTCGCGCTGATCGAGATACGACAGCCTGCCGCTCTTGCGGCCGGGCTTCGCGGTGGGCGCTTGCTGCTTCTTCTCCGCCACTTCAGCCGTCTGCCGGCGCTGTTTTTCGTTAAGCGCTTCGAGCCATTGGCTGTATTCTGCGTAGTAGGTCACCCCGCCCTGGCCGTCGAAACCAATGAGCCGGTCGCAGACCCTGTCGAGCAGAAAACGATCGTGGGTAACCAGCACCAGCGCCCCCGGAAAATCGACTAGACTCTCCTCCAGCACGTCGAGGGAGGGAATATCGAGGTCATTGGTCGGCTCATCGAGCAGCAGGATATCGGCAGGCCTGCGCATCAGATTGGCAAGCAGAATTCGCGCCTGTTCGCCGCCGGAAAGCTGCGCCACAGGGGTTTCCAGCTGACTCACGTCGAAGAGAAACTTACGGGCCCAGGACGCCACATGGAGCGAGCTGCCACGAAATACCACCGCATCGCCTTCCGGAGCCAAAGCCCGGCGCAGGGTGAGCTCCGGATCGATCTGATCGCGATTCTGGTCGAAGCTGACGATCTGGACGTTGTCGGCCAGCCGGATTTCGCCGGTATCCGGGCGGATGCCCTCCTCCCCGCCGGCCGCCGCCAGGATCTGCATAAGGGTCGATTTGCCGCAGCCGTTTCTCCCCAACAGTCCCAGCCTGCTGCCGGGCGAGAGCAGGATGTCGAGATCGGCGAAAAGCCGCCGCCCGTCAAAGCTCTTGCTCATCCCCTGTGCCTCCAACAGTTTCTTGGTCTTTCTGCCGGTGGCATCGAAATCGATCTGCACGCTGCCGGTGGCCCGGTTGCGGTTCTTCACCCGTGCCAGTTCCTCCTGCAACCGCCCGGCTTCCTCGATGCGATACCTCGCCTTGGTGGCCCTGGCCTTTGGACCTCGACGCAGCCATTCCGTCTCGCGGCGTACCGTATTGGAGAGGCGCACCTCGGCCTCCTGCTGGTTCTGCACAAACGCTTCCCTCGCCTCGAGGAATTCGGAATAGCGACCGTTGACCTGCAGAGACCCTTCCGGATAGACACGGGAGAGTTCGACCACCCGATTGACGCAATTTTCCAGGAACCGGCGGTCGTGGCTCACCAGCAGGTAGGCCTGCGGGCCGTCAGGCAGCCCGCCGCCAAGGATTTTTTCCAGCCAGAGAATCCCTTCGATATCGAGATGATTGGTCGGCTCATCGAGAACCAGAACGTCAGGGCTGTCGAGCAGCGCCCGACAGATCGCCAACCGTTTGCGCCAACCTCCGGAGAGCGCCCCCACCGGGGTTTCACTATCAATGAACTCGGCGCGGCTGAGCAGGGAATGCACCCGCTGCAGCCGCTGGGAAGGGTCAAACTCACTGCCCGCGAGGGCCTGCAGCAGGTTTTCCGCGGCGCCGACATCATCATCGAATTGATCCGCCTGGGCCATATAGCTGAGCCGGACGTGCTTCTGATAGAGAATTTTTCCCTCGTCCTGTTCTTCAAGGCCGCAAATAATTTTAAGCAAGGTCGATTTGCCGGAGCCGTTCGGGCCTATCAGACCAATCTTATCGCCGCTCTCGATAACGAGGTTAATTCCGGAAAAAAGTTTCTGGGCGCCAAAAGCTTTGCCAAGGGAACTACAGGTGAGGAGATTTGCCATGAAATAGTGGTTTATATACTGAAATGACGTAAAGAAGCCGCAAATGAACTCCGAGCGGGCTGTCGGCCTAAAGCCTATCCAGGCAGGTCGGCCCGCGCGTGCTCGAATGGGATGCTGGTGAACGTTTACTGCCCTTTAGGGTTGATTATTTTCGTTTCGCTAGGTATAAGCAAATAACATTTTTTGAGGAATCTCTACTTATACTAAATATTGTCCTGAGGGTATAGTACTTAGTGTCGAGCCAACGCACAACCATTTATGCCTGTTTCTCATCATGAATGAACAGCTCAATATCATTATTACCGGCGACAACGGCAGAACGCTGAGGCTGCCATGCACCAAAAAAAAGCTTCTCATCTATTCCACTTCGGCAGTAACAATCATCGCCCTTCTCACTGTCGCCGCAGTCTTCTCGCTTTCACTCTTTACCCGTAATCAATACATAAGCAGACGCCTCCATGACCTGCAGCAACGGGTGGCGCAAAGCGATCAGGTCATCGCCGAGCACCAACGCAAGGCCAAGGAAGAGAAGATGAAGCTCAATTTGCAGCTTGCTCATCTCAAACTCGACAAGGCCCACCAGGCCGCCGCCTTCAAGGAAGAAAAGGACCAGCTGCTTTCCACCGCCATCAGCGAGCTCAACGAGCGCAGCGAGCTCATCAAAAAGGTCATGGACAATATCGGCATCAAGGTAAGCAACCTCAAAAATGAGAGACCGCAGAACAGCGGCGGGCCGTTTATCAGCCTCCCGCCCGACAGCGACGACGAACTTATCTACAAAGCCGATGCCTATCTGAAAACCATCCGCTCGGTACCATTGGGACTACCGCTCCAAGGTCACCTCAACATCAGCTCCCGTTTCGGCCCGCGTATCGATCCGATCAACGGCAAACGAGGGTTTCATCCCGGCGTCGACCTGCGCGGCAGGGTAGGAGACAAGGTCCGCGCCACGGCCAGCGGCGTTGTCATCAGAGCCGGACGCAACGGCGGATACGGCAAATATGTTGAAATTAGCCACGGGAACGGCTACAAAACAGCATTCGGTCACCTCTCGAGCATCATCGTCAAAAGGGGCGATCGGGTAAAGCGCGGTCAACTTATCGGCCTGATGGGCGACACGGGCCGCTCGACTGGTCCGCATCTCCACTACGAGGTACTGCATCATAACAAAGTGATCAATCCTTTGAAATTTCTGGAGGTGGCTAAATTACTGCAGGCAGCGCAGCATCCAGCCAAAAAATAATTTAAAAAGGCATTGTAAAGAATAAGGCGATATGGGAATGTTCAGCAAAAAAGACGACGGAATTCAGGAAAAAATGCAAAAAGCAGAGAGTGAAGCGATCTCGTCGATCATCGATAAGAGCATGACCATCAACGGGGAGATAAGCTTTCAGGGAAAAACCCGAATCGATGGCGTTGTCAACGGCAACATCAACGGAGAGCACCTGGTGCTCAGTGGCACCGGTAAAGTCATCGGCGATATCGTCGCGTCCTCCTTCAACTGTTTCGGTATCCTCGAAGGCAACGTCAAGGCTAGCATTATCACCGCCAGAAAGGATTGCACCATCCATGGCAGGCTGGAAGCCGGCAGCCTGACCGTGGAGCCGGGGGCCTGCCTCGACGGCGAAATCAAGGCGGCAACCAAGGACTTGGTGAACGAACCGGCCAAAAAGGTCGCCCCAACCGCGACACATGTTGCCCCTTTGACGGAAGCTGCTGAAAAAAAACCTCCGGCGGTAGCGTTGGAAAAAAAGAAGTGATATCCGTTACAAGCTCAACAGCTGGTGATTATGCCATTTAGCAAGCCCAAAGTCGCAAATCGATTTAAATGTCCAAGTTGCGGTAATGACAAGGATTTCTTTGAGATTTCCGACGACGTCATCACCACTACCCATTATGTCCAGAACCCTGATGGAAGCTTCACCATAGAAGAACGCAGCTCCCAGACCATGGGAGATGTCAAGCTCTACTGCGGCAATTGCGATGAAGACCTCACGCCGTTCCATCAGCGATTTTCTGAAATGATATTTTGATGTCAGGGTCTTCCCGCATCATTATCAACGACAACCGACAATTTCATAGCTTATTCCATGCGCTGGCAGCAGGCAGCATCGTCTGCTGTCGGCTCCGCCTCGTTCCCGGTGAAGAACATCTTCTGCTCGACCTTCTGCACCGAGGCGTTGCGATCATCCCTTCCGCTTCCTCCCAACTCGCCAGCCGTTCAAAGGTATATCAAGCGCGAATCCTCTCCGAGTTCATGTTGCCGCACACGCTGGCGGTCTACGACACCAACTGCATGTTAGGTGCCACCACCCTTTATCGCTGCCACGGCATCGCTGAACTGGTCGTCAAGCAAGACCGGAAAAACGGCGGCATTGGCATTCACCACTTCCGTGACATCGAGGACGTTTACAATCAGGCTGCTTTCGGCTGCCTTCCATACCCCTTTGTCATTCAACCGTTCTTTAGCGATTTCCGAGACATACGAATCATAATCCTGGGAAACTACCTGGAAGGATACGAGCGCGTCAACCCTGCGAATTTCAGACATAACCTGCACTGCGGCGGTACCGCCCGAATCTATGAGCCGGACGAAAACGTGATGCAATTCTGCCGGCGTATCATGGCACGGGGCGGCTTTCCCTATGCCCATATCGACCTCATGGTCGCGGCGGATGGGAGCCTCTATCTCACTGAAATCAATTTGCGTGGAGGACTGCGCGGCGCCCGGATCGACCCGCGGGAGTACCTCCAGAGACTGCGCGGGCTGCATGCCCGGCTGCTGGAAGAAAAGTTGGAAGCAGAGGCACGATAAAAAAAAGGATGCTGCCGTATGCGGCAACATCCTTTTCTTTAACGTACTTTCTGGAGGCCTGAAATATCAGACACAACCGGTCGGTTTCGGCAGGCCAGCCATTTTACAGGCTCCCTTACCAGGTCCGGACGGGAACAGCTCGTAGATTCTCTTCAGCGGAAAACCGGTGGTTTTGGAGAGAATACGTACCATCGGAGCAATGCCGTTCTTCTTGTAGTATTCCTGCAGAGCATCGATAACCTTATTGTGCTCGTCGGTCAGCTCGGTGATGCCTTCGGAAGCTTTGACATACTCAACCCAGTCTTCGTTCCACTCCTCCATCCCCTTGAGCAGGAAACCGTCCTCATCTACTGTGAAGCTTTTTCCGTTATGTTCGATTGTTGGCATTTCATACCTCCTTGAAATTGTATGTTATGGCTTACACCGTTTTTAGGCTCTGCTGAAAGCTAATATGGGTTATTACTATAGGGGAGAAGGTTTGTCAAGTGAATGGCTGATCATTTATTTTCAATCAAAGAATTCGAGCACAACGTTCCGTAATAAATACGCTATTGCAGCAATTTCGACCAAAATGGCAACCTGCGGAAAATGGCACCTCGACGACATGCCCGGTCGGTCGCGCCGGGGCCACCCGTCGGCGTTCTTTCAAGCCTCGGCGATGTGTCGCGAGAACAAGAGGGATACAACTCCCATTTCCGGCATAGTGCCTCTCATTCAGGAATATTCATCCACACTGGCGCCAGCCGGACCCAGATCAGGCGGGATGAAAATTGAGGAAAGAGCCTCCCCCAAAAGATTCAACCCAAAGGGCGCCGGCGAGCGCCGGATTTGCCGGATCTCTGATTTTTCCTTGCGCAGAGCAAAAAGAAAGAGTAAATCGATCACTTATACTGATTTAGGTAAGAAGTGGGCGCCCCGCCACCTCCAATCGCTTGCATGGGCAGACCAGCGTAACTAGAGTCTTGTCCGAATCCGGCATTTCTGCGGCCGGCACAGGCAGGCGGCGGGACGCTTTAACGATCGATCGCTTCCACCGGATACTCGCCCCGGAACACACAAATCCAATGCTGCAACTACTCAGGAACAAAGCTCAATCCATCGTCATTCAGGCTATCATTGTCATCATCTCCCTGGTATTCATTTTCTGGGGTGTGGGGACCAAGCTGATGAACAACCGCAACACCGCCCTCACCATCAACGGCGAGGAAGTCTCTCTGCAACAGTACCAGAAGGCGTATGATAGAGCCTACCAAAACATGGCCGCCCAGTTCGGCGGCACGCTGCCCAAGGGGTTCGCCAAAACCCTTAACCTCAAGCAGAGGGTGATCAATCAACTGGTACAAACGGCGCTTCTTCGTCAGGGAGCTGACCAGATGGGGCTCGTAGTCAGCCGTGAAGAGGTGAGAAACACCATAGCCAAAATGGCGCAGTTCGAAGTAAACGGCGCCTTCAATATCCAAAAATACAATTCGTTGCTCGCAGCCAACCATCTCACACCCAACCAGTTTGAAAGCGATATGCGCCATGACATGCTGGCCGATAAAACCGTCAAGAATATCGGAAAGTTTGTCGCCATCGCCGGTGATTACCAGGCCAAGCAGCTCTATCTGCAGGACAAGGAGAAAATATCGGTTAACTATGTTTCCCTGCAACCGGACACCTTTGCCAAGGACGTCAAGGTTGACCAGAAGGATCTCGCCGCCTGGTATGCCACGGTCAAACAGAACTACCAGAGCGAGCCGGAAATGCAACTGAAGTATATCGCCTTTACTTTTTCCGATGTCGGTCGCAAGATTACCGTCAGCGACGACGAGATCAAGAACTACTACGAGCAGCACAAGGCCCAATACACCATCCCGGAGAAGCGGCAAGCCCGCCATATTCTCCTGCGCGTCAAAGCTGACGATTCATCCGCCGTGAAACAAGACCAGCTGAAAAAGGCCGAGAAGATTTTGGCCCTGGCTCGTTCCGGCAAGGATTTTGCCTCGCTGGCCAAACAATATTCCGAGGGACCGACCAAGGATAGCGGCGGCGAACTTGGATTTTTTGCCAAAGGCGACATGGTACCGAGCTTCGACAAAGCGGTCTTTTCCATGAAAGTCGGTCAGATCAGCGGCATCGTCAAAAGCCGTTTCGGCTACCACATCATTAAACTCGAGGCTATCCAGCCCGCGAAAACCGAGAGCCTCGCCGAAGTCCACGACAAGATACGCGACCTGCTGCGCGAAAACCAGGCAAAGCCCCTCGCCTTCCAACTCGCCAATTCAGCCTATGAGGGCATCATCAGCGCTGGAAGTCTGGAGAATTACGCCAAAAACCATCCGCAACAACGCATCATCGAAACAAAGTTTTTCACCCGCGCCAATCCGCCGAAAGAGCTGGATATGAGTGGCGAATTCCTGGACAAGGCCTTCTCCCTGAACAAAGGAGAACTCAGCTCGCTGGTTAAGACCTCGGACGGCTATTACATCATTTACGCGGAAGGCGTCAAAGCGCCGGTGACACCGACGCTGGAACAGGTAAAGGAGAAAGCGACCAAAGATTTCATCGCCGCCAGAGCCGAGACAATGGCTGCCGAGGCCGCTAAAAAGATGCTTAGTGAGTTGCGCGCCGGCAAATCGTTTTCTGAAATTGCCCAAAAAGCCGGACTGACCCTTGAGAAATCCGGTTTTATCGATCACAGCGGCACCGGTGAAACAACCTTCCCGGCCACCCTGACCCAGCAGGTTTTCACCCTCTCCGCCGCCAACCCCTATCGGGAGAACCCGGGTAAAGTGGGCGGTGACTACTACGTCTTCGCCTTCCGAGACCGGCAGCTCCCGGAAATCACCACGACCACTGACCTCTCGAAATACCGGCAGCAACTGTTGCAGAACAAACGCCAGCAGCTGCTCAACGCCTATATCGCAAACCTGGAGAGCAAATCGAAGATCACCCGCAATCCCAACCTGTAGTGTCGACGGCGGCTTTATCGGTATACGCGTCCACCAGTGCCCCTACCTGGCAGCAGGGGTACTGGTAAATGCTCACATTTCATCGGGTTGGCGGGTCGTTTGCCGATCTGGTGGACGATTGCCTCTCTTGCTGCTGCCGTGCTGCCTTTTGAGAATCTTGCGGATGCCTTCCGAAGACAACTTCAGGCCGTATTCCTTGAGCACCCTGCGCGTCATCGCCCGGTAGGAAACACGCTCGGCGCGCATCCGCTCCATTGCCCGAATAATGGCCTGTTGATCCTCATCGACCTCCAGCCAGCCTGCATCATCGACCCGCCAACCGAACGGCACCGGCCCGCCAGCAAATCGTTTTCCCGGCGGCTCTTCTTCCTTTTCCGGCAACAAGACACGTGGAGGCGCCTCCGGCCGATCTTCGCTCTGCTTTTCGCAGGCGCAAAGAGAGTCGAGCAGTTTCTGGACCAACCTGGCCGCACCGGTCGAAACCACCAATTTGCGCTCACGGTCGCAAGCCAGGTCTTCCTGCAAATCGACGCAGTATAAGGAGACTCCCTCCTCTCGAAGCCGGGCAAGCAACCCTGCCGCGGCACGCGGTGCAGCCAGAATCCATTCCGATTTAAGGCAGATCACCCTGTCGCCTCGTTGCACGCCTGCCATGATTTTTCCGCCCTCCACCCGCTCCTCGAAAGGCAGGTCAAGCGGGGTGTTGCTCTCGATAAAAACTTCACCCGCCAGCGGCAGGCCGAGCTGGTAGGCAAAGTCCGCTATCCGGTTTTGCTGCTCCGTGAACGGGATGTGTTTTTCTTTTTCCCGGGCCAAAAAGATGTACGCCACTGTCGCCATGGGCTTCTCCTTTTTGCTAGGGTGTTGAGCTATCGCCACGGTATCTTACATATCCAATGTATTCTTAGCCAATTGTCAAGAAACAATTGCCGACATTGCTGGCAATGTGTGCGCGATTTGCAGTGAACGCTAGCCATGGCAGGCGATTATCCTTTCGAGCACCCGTCCGTATACCCGTGCCACGGCAATTTAATTGAATTTTCCGCCTTTTTAGGGTTCTCTTGCACAGCCGACAATGATATAATGCCATGTTGATTTCCCGGTCTTCGAATCGCCCTGCGATTTGCGACCGGATCAGCCAGTCACCTGCGAGCGCCACTTGGTGCTGTCACCCGGATGATGAAGACCTTTATCCTCAACCGCACAGAATCGCTGCCATTTATCGTTGAAAACCTGCCGCGTCGGGAGCAACAACGGGGCGAAGCATGTGCCAGGGATCAGGGGTAATGGAGTCACAACCGAAACACAATTCAACATGCCGCCAGCAACCTCCCCTATTGAACAATACGAAAAACTCTCTCCCTTCGAACAGACACTTCTTCAGTTTCTCTCCATTGTTTACGAACCGGCGCACACCACCCTTATCGTCAATTGCCTGAGAAAACTCGAACTCAAGAATCCCAGGGGAAACCGGCCCACTGCGGCCAATCTCAACCACTACTTCGCCAAGTTCGAGCAACTGGGCCTGCTCACCAAGGATCGGCA
The DNA here is from genome assembly GCA_963745265.1 of uncultured delta proteobacterium. GTDB lineage: Bacteria > Desulfobacterota > Desulfobulbia > Desulfobulbales > Desulfocapsaceae > Desulfopila. The sequence goes on along the minus strand of CAVUXQ010000018.1, from coordinate 190,722 downwards.
ATGCGTGCCGGAGGTGGTTGAGGTACTGAGCAAGATCGCCGTGGCCGAGAAGGTCTTCGACCGCTACGCAAGCCTTCTTAGAAAGGAAGCCCCGGTCTCCTACTATTACGGAAAATGGACCACCCGGTGCTGGCGAGCCATTCGCGAGATGCGCATCGGCATATATAGCCAGGATTTCGATCTGATCGACGAGGCCACCGAGTTCCTCGGCAACCAGTGCCGAGACCTCATAGAGTCCTTGCCGCCAACGGTTCAGGTAACCACCAGACCGTTTGATGCCGACTGGCTGCGAAGCCTGCCCACATCCTTCCAGTTTTACCTGCTGAGTAACGTCTTGCAATATTGCCAGGCCCGGCTGGAACCTGCCGCCGAGGTGCTTGACTACCTCGGTAACGAAGCGGAATTCAGCCATCTCACCGAAGATGAGATCATCCCCTTTCGTCGGCTGCTGTTCAACCAGTTGCTCTTCGAAGGGCAGCTGCGTTCCGGCCGAAAGCTGGTCACCGACTATCCAGAATCTTTCCAGGGTACCGGGGCCCTTGGCGCCATCCATTTCCTGCTCGGCGACCAACAACAGGCTCTTGCCGCCTTTACAGAGGATATCGCCTTTCTCGAAGACCTCTCCGGCTCCGAACGAGTAGCCTTTTTCGGGCCCGCCGGGTTGTTCTACATTCTGGCGCTCCTCAAAGGATGCGACGAATCGGCATACCCGGATCTGGCCGACAAGATCTCCACAGCTCTCACCCTTTTTCAATCGGCGCCCGAAAACGAGTCCTACGAGTACCTCGCCACCCTGGTCGACTCCCACATCACCAAGGGCCGCGACAGTGCCGATATCAGCTTGCCCGAAGACCGCCGGTCCGGCAGCCTGACCATAGCCTTTGCCGGCCTCTGCCAGTTCTGGCTCAACAGCGCTATCCAGCCGGAGTTGGCCACGGAGATCTCGGCCTGTTTCCAAAGGGCACGGCAACACGGCTACCGCCTGTTTGTCTTCCTTTTCGCGGAACTGCTGGCAAAATTTCATCACGACAACGAGGAATTCCTCACCCTCATGGATGAAATCGGCAGGGAAGAGGGCCTTAAGCCGATGCTGCCGATCCTGGAACCGGAAGAACCCTGGAAACGGTGCCTTGAGGCACTTATCCAGGCAACCGCCCAGGAGCAGGAGGAACCAAAAAAGAAGCTCCGCCTGGTATGGATGCTTGAGGTGAGCGACAACAGCATCAATGTTGGACCACGGGAACAAAAACTCATGCCCTCGGGCGAGTGGTCCAAGGGACGGCCGGTCTCGCTCTCCAGGCTCTCGCAGTCGGGCAAGCTGCCCTTTCTCACCCCGCAGGACCGCAAAATCTGTTCAGCCATCAGGCGCATTCACAACGCCGAAACCCAGGGCGTGAGTTACCATTTCGACATGGACAAGGCGCTGCCCGCCATGATCGGTCACCCGCTGCTGTTTCTCGCCGAATCGCCCTCGACACCGGTGGAACTCATAACCGGTGAGCCGGAACTGTTGGTGGAAGAACGCGGCGAGATGCTGCATATCCGTTTCGCCCAGCCAATCACCGCCGACAACATCACCATCCACCAGGAAACCCCGACCAGAATCAAGATCATCCGGATCAACGACAACCATCGCCGAATAGCCCAGATCACCGGCAAGGACGGCCTCACTGTGCCGAAATCGGCCAGCGAGCAAGTACTGACCGCAATAGGCAATATCTCCTCGTTTATGACCGTCCACTCCGCAATCGCCGCCGACCGCTCCAGCAACGAGAAGAACAATATCACCTTTGTCGAGGCCGATCCGACCATCTATATGCACCTGCTGCCCTACGGCACCGGTTTTCGGCTGGAGATGTTCGTCAAACCGTTCATGGACGGCGGCCACTATCTCAAGCCCGGTCAGGGCGTGGAAAATATCATGGCCGAGGTTAACGGCCAGCGGTTGCAAACCCGCCGCAACCTTGCCCTGGAAGAAGAGCTGGCGCGCGATATCGAAGAACTCTGCCCTATTCTCGACCTGGCCATGGACCTGGAACAGGAAAGCGACCGGGAGTGGCACCTGCACGACCCGGACGACTGCCTCCAAGCCCTACTCGAGCTGCAGGCCATCCGCGATAAGGTGGTGATCGAATGGCCCGAGGGTGAAAAACTGACCATCAGCCATCAGGCCTCGATGGAAAACCTCAACCTCAAGATCCGCACCAACCGGCACAACTGGTTCGCCATGAGCGGAAAGGTGCAGCTCGACCAGGACACGGTGATCGAGCTCAAGGACCTGCTCTCCCGGCTCAAAAGCTCTTCCAGCCGATTCATCGAGCTGGCCGACGGCCAGTTCCTGGCCCTGACTCAGGAGTTCAAGCGGCGCCTCGAAGAGATGAACATCTACTCGGATGGCGCAAGCGATGAGGACGACCAGGAAATCCTCATCCATCCGCTGGCCGCCATGCCGCTGGAGAAACTGGCGGAGATGGCGATGACCGAGGCCGATGAGGGCTGGCGGGAGCAACTGACGCGAATCCGCGACGCCCAGGACTTTGCACCCGACGTCCCCTCCACCCTGCAGGCCGAACTGCGCGACTACCAGCGTGAGGGCTACGACTGGCTGGCACGCCTCTCCCACTGGGGAGTAGGCGGTTGCCTGGCCGACGATATGGGTCTTGGCAAGACGCTGCAATCACTAGCAATTATCTTGAAACACGCTAGCGACGGGCCCTCGCTGGTGGTGGCGCCTACCTCGGTTTCCACCAACTGGCAGAGCGAGGTGACCAAATTCACCCCCACCCTCAACATCATAACCCTGACGGCCCGGGACCGAAAACAGGTGATCGAGGAACTCGGTCCCTTCGACCTGCTCATTACCACCTACACCCTGCTGCAGCAGGAGGAAGAGCTGCTCCGCAAGGTCAGGTGGCAAACGGTGATTCTCGACGAGGCCCAGGCCATCAAAAACGCCGCCACCAAGCGCAGCCGCGCCGCCATGTCGCTCAATTCCGGTTTCAAGCTCATCACCACCGGCACCCCGATCGAGAACCATCTCGGCGAGTTGTGGAACCTCTTTCATTTCATCAATCCGGGGTTGCTCGGGTCACTGAGCAGCTTTAACGAGCGCTTTGCCATTCCCATTGAACGCTTCCAGGACCGTGAAGCCCGGATGAAGCTCAAAAAGCTGATCCGGCCCTTCATCCTCCGGCGGATCAAATCGCAGGTACTCGACGAGTTGCCTTCTCGCACCGAAGTTACCCTCGAGGTGGAGATGAGTCCGGAAGAGACCCATTTCTACGAAGCGTTGCGCCAAAATGCCATCGATCTTCTAGAGAACAGCAAGGAGAAAAAGGGCCGTCATCTGCAGATCCTGACCGAAATCATGAAGCTGCGTCAGGCTTGCTGCAACCCGCGGTTGCTCGATCCCGACACCCCCATTTCCAGCGCCAAGCTGGAGGTTTTTTCCTCGATAGTCGAGGAACTCATCGACAGCCGCCACAAGGTGCTGGTCTTCAGCCAGTTCATCGGCCACCTGCGCATCATCCGGGGGTTCCTCGAGGAGAGGGGGATTTCCTATCAGTACCTTGACGGTGGCACCAACTCCAAACTTCGCAGGCAACGGGTCGAGGCCTTTCAAGCCGGCGAGGGCGATATCTTTCTCATCAGCTTGAAAGCCGGCGGCCTTGGCCTCAACCTGACGGCCGCCGACTACGTCATCCATATGGACCCCTGGTGGAATCCAGCCATCGAGGACCAGGCTTCAGATAGGGCCCACCGGATAGGTCAAACCCGCCCGGTCACCATCTACAGGCTGGTGTGCAAAAATACTATCGAGGAGAAGATCGTCAAGCTCCACCAGGAGAAGCGCGATCTCGCCGGCAGCCTGCTCGAAGGCAGCGACATGAGCGCCAAGATGAGTTCGGAGGAGTTGCTGGATTTGATCAAAACCCCATGAGCCGGGGGAAACGCTCGGCAGCACTCCATCTGCGAACGATCAGGCTGATGTGCATAGGGTTGCTATAGCCCATCAGCCTGCTTGTCCACATATGGAGCACTGCAGAACGTTTCCCGGTACTGCGGTTGGTTCATCGTATATTTTCAGCCACTCGTGTTGACGAACTGGCAAACTGCGACTCAAACCAGCGAGTTTTCAATGCTCGCCAAGGGGTTAGGGATTTTCATCGAGGAGTCGGGGGAGAATCAGGCCGTAGAAGACGGTGTCGCCCGAGCTGAACTGCCAGCCGAGGTGTTCGCCGCAGCCTCCGCAGAGCGCCACCCGCCAGACATGGCCGGCAAACCAGGCGAACTCGGCGCTCGACTCGCCGACGACCGCGCAACCTGGAGCGGTTTTGAAACAACCCAGTTCATAGACGATACCCGCCGGGTTGAAAAAAGTGTGCCGGTGGGCGCCGCCGACTTCCATGCTCTGCTCCCGGCTGGTGATAATATGGCCGCAGGCGCGGCAGCGAAGGCCCCGGCGACTGCCGCGGTCCTCCTCCTGCCGCTCCTCGTGTTCTACCTCTCCCCGCCCCTGTCTGGCGTCCACCTCACGGCACAGCCAAGGTCGCCTCTCCGCCGGTATATATGGAGTAACGGCATCCACAGTCCATCCTCCCTCCAGCCGCCTTTTATTCCACGGCGGGCAAGTATTCGACGATAGCCTGCACCATCGCCTCGATACTATACTCGTCCGGCACCACATCGACCTTCAGGCCGTTGTCGGTCACGGTTTTGGCGGTAATCGGGCCGATAACCGCGATCTTGGACCCGGCCAGCAGGCGCTGCAACTCATCCTGGTCGGTGGCCTCGACCATGGTCAGGAAATTGCGCACCGTTGACGAACTGGTAAAGGTTATCATATCGATATCGCCCGCTTCAAGTATTGCGCGCAGAGCGTCCTTTCGCCCTTGCGGCGGCACGTTGCGGTAGACCGGGGCGACGGTTACCTGGGCGCCGGCCCCGCGCAAGGTCTCGGGCAGTATCTCCCTCGCCTGCTGGGCCCGGGGAATGAGGATATTGCGTCCCTCCACCCCTTTGTCGAGCAAGCTCTCCGCCAAGCCCTCGCCGGTGAAAACTTCGGGGATCAGATCGGCATGAACCCCGTAATTCAGCAGAAAATCGGCGGTGCTTTTGCCGACCACGGCGATATCTGGACCTTTGAGATCGCGAGCGTCCATCCCCAGGGCGTAGAGCCTCTCGAAGAAGTACTTCACGCCGTTGATCGAAGTGAAGAGGATCCAATGGTATTCGTTGAGACGCTCCAACTCGCTGTCGAGAATCTCATAGGATTCCACCGGCTCGATATTGATGGTGGAGCATTCGATGCAATCGGCGCCATACTCTTCGAGGCCGGCGACCAACTCACTTGCCTGTTCGCGGGTCCTGGTGACAATGATCTTGCGGCCGAACAATGGCCGCTTCTCGTACCAATCGACGGTCTCCTTGAGTCGCACGACCTCGCCGACGATAATCAGCGACGGCGGTTTGATGCCGTTTTCCTTCACCACGTCGACGATGGTGTCCAGGGTGCCGATCACCGAACGCTGTTCCGGAGTCGAAGCCCAGCGAACAACCGCCACCGGGGTCTTGGGATCGCGGCCATGCCTGATCAGATTGTCGACGATAATCGGCAGATTCTTGATGCCCATATACACCACCAGGGTGCCGACCCCGGTGGCCAGTCTGGCCCAGTCGATATTGGAACTCTCCTTGGTTGGATCCTCATGACCGGTAAGAAATGCCACCGACCCCGTATATCCCCGGTGGGTGATGGGAATACCGGCATAGGTGGCCGCCGCGGTGGCCGAAGTCACCCCCGGCACTACCTCGAACGGGATCCCCGCCTTGAAGAGTTCCTGAACTTCCTCGCCGCCCCGACCGAAGATGAAAGGATCGCCACCCTTGAGCCGGACCACCAGCTTGCCCTCCCGGGCGTGGTCGACGAGCATCTGGTTGATCTCTTCCTGGGTATGGGTGTGCTTGACGCCACCCCGCTTCCCGGCGTAGATCAGCTTGGCGTCCTTGGGGACGTGCTTGAGCAGCTTCGGACTCGCCAGATAATCGTAGACCAGCACCTCTGCTTTCTCCAGGAGATACTTGCCCCGTACGGTGATAAGGCCGGGGTCTCCAGGCCCTGCACCGACGAGGTACACCTTGCCGGGTCGTTTCGTTTTCGTCTGTTCTTCCATATTCAATCCCGATAAACTCTTTACATCACTGAATTTATCTTGCGCCGTACCAACCGGCCTGAAAACATTACAGGCCAGAAGAACATGCTGGCGCCCCAAACGCCCCTCCGACTCTCTCGCGAGAGAAACCCGGGGGCGGGGTATCGCTGTCCTTGTGACCTGTTTCACCCCTCGGAGCGGGGATGCACTCACCTTTTCGCCTTCGCGGAAGGCAAAAAAAAGGGCACCCCAGCTACCTCTCGGGTGTGCCCTTTTACGCTAATATAAGCATGAAATCCGACAATATCGAGATTTCACGGCTGGCCTTTTACAGCTGGCTCATGATGGACTCGGTGACTTCCTGGATGGAAGCGGAACCGTCCACGGAGATCACCTTGGGACCGTTGGCCCCTTTGAAGTAGTTGACCGCCGCCATGGTGCCGGTATTGTCATCATAGTAGATGTTGTGACGCTTGTCGATGGCCCCCTCGTCCTGATCGTCGGCGCGGGTGTTGAGGTCGCCGCCGCAAACCCGGCAGACCAGTTTGCCGTCTTTTTCCACCGGCTTGATCGCATCAAAAGCGATATGATTCGGGTGGTTGTTATCGTTGACGCAGAGGCGACGGCCCATGATGCGCTCTTTGGCGATCTGGCGGTCGAGGACGATCTCGATCACATAATCGAGCGCCAGGCCTTCTTTCTCGAGGGTCTTGGCCAGGGTGATCGCCTGATCCTTGGAGCGCGGGAAGCCGTCCAGAATCCAACCGTCCTTGCAATCTTCCTTCTGCAGACGGGCAATCATCATCGGGATGGTGATGTCATCGGGGACCAGGTCGCCGCGATCGATGTATTCCTTGGCTTTTTTACCAAGCTCGGTGCCGCCGCCGATATGCTCTCTGAAAATGGCGCCGGACTCGATATGCGGGATGTCGTATTTCTTCTGTACGATCGCGCCCTGAGTGCCCTTGCCACTGCCGTTCGGTCCGAAAACCAGGATATTTTTGCCCATAACCATCTCCTTTTGGTAAGAATATAAAACAAACAAACCATGCGCCACGAAGCGCACGGTGCAACATCGCATTGGTGGCGGCTGCAAATCCTGCCTGCCTTTCTCCTCGCCGCCGGTCCGGATCCCCGGAAATCAGCAAGGGGCAATTATAGCCGAAATCATCTCCGGTAGCCAGAAAAATATCTGCCCGAACTTTTTGACTTTCGTCCTGAAAGCGGGTATTTTCTCTGCACCGGTGAATTACGTAGAGGCTGCCGGTTAGCGTCAGGGTGCGCCCCAACGCGACCCTATTAAACACATCCGCACGGTTCGCAAGCGCCCCTCCAGGTTGTGTCTTTTTCTTCCCATGCGGGAAAACAGCAAATATCTACCAACAGTTGGTCAACATGAAAGAAATCCGTGCAGGACTTATAGGTTTTGGTACCGTCGGCAGCGGCCTGGCCCAGACGCTGTATGAACAAAGCGAGCGGCTGCAACAGAAAATGGGGGCCCGATTGGTTCTCTCCCGGGTGGTGGATATACAGACCGACCGACTGCCCGACCAGTTCAGCGATGTCATTTTGAGCCGTGACGTAGCCGACATCTTCAACGATCCGGAAATATCCATCGTGATTGAGCTGATAGGGGGCATGGAACCCGCCCGCACCTTTCTGCTCGAGGCCATCGCCAAAGGCAAACATGTGGTCACCGCCAACAAGGCCCTGCTCTCGATCCACGGCAAAGAGATCTTCGACGCCGCCGCGGCCGCCAGCGTGGAAGTCGGGTTCGAGGCGAGCGTCGGCGGCGGCATCCCGGTCATCAAGGCCATGAAAGAGGGGCTGGTCGCCAACCGGATCAACTCGATCAAGGGCATCATGAACGGCACCGCCAACTATATCCTCAGCAATATGACCGACCACGGCTCCTCTTTTACCGATGTGCTTAAAAAAGCCCAGGAAATGGGCTTTGCCGAGGCGGACCCGACCTACGATGTTGAGGGCGATGGATACCGCCCACAAACTGGCCATCCTGATGACCATCGCCTATGGCCTGGATGTACAGCTCGACGACATCACCGTCGAGGGTATCAGCAACATCGAGCCCATCGACATCGAATTCGCCAATCGACTTCGGCTATCGGATCAAACTCCTGGCCATCAGCCGCAACCATGGCAGCCACGTCGAGGCCCGGGTCCACCCACCATGGTTCCGGAAGGACCACATGCTTGCCACCATCAACGGCGCTTTCAACGCCATCCAGTTCATCGGCGACACCGTGGGCGACGTATTGCTCTACGGCCAAGGTGCCGGCATGATGCCCACCGGCAGCGCCGTGGCGGCAGATGTGGTCGATATCGGCCGCAATATCCTGGCAGGCTCCATCAACCGGGTGCCGGCTCTCTCCTATCTGCCGGAATACATCAGCGATCCGCCATCACCCCGATGAGCGAACTGACCTGCCCCTACTACTTCCGGGTCACGGCCATTGACAAACCGGGGGTTCTCTCCAAGATCACCGGCATTTTCGGCAAGCACAATATCTCGATCAAATCCGATGATCCAGAAGAGCCGCCGATGCAGACGAGCCGGTCCATATCGTCCTGCAGCACCCATCGGGCTTCGGAGGCGCACGTGGAGAAGGCGATCAAGCGAGATCGACGCCCTGGATTTCTGCACCGCGCCAACCGTCAAAATTCGGATCCTGACAGACCCGGCATTAGAATCGGTGCAGCGATGAAATACCTGATTCTGGTCGGTGATGGCATGGGCGATCTTCCCGTCGCCGAGTTGGGCGGCAAAACCCCGCTTGAAGCCGCCGCCACCCCGCTGATGGATGAACTCTGCGGCGACGGCGAGTTCTTTCTCAACCATACGGTGCCCGAGGGCTTCCCGCCGGGCAGCGATGTGGCCAACCTCTCGCTGCTGGGATATAGCCCCGCCCAGATATTATACCGGACGGGCGCCGCTCGAGGCCGCCTGCCATGGGCATCGAGCTACCGGAAGATGAAACCGCTTTCCGCTGCAACCTGGTCACCCTCGAGAGGGCCGGCGACCGCAAGGTGAGCATGGTCGATTTTTCCGCCGGCCATATCAGCAACGAGGAGTCGCACCAGCTGATCGCCGATCTGGAGGCCCACTGCGCAAGCGATATGTTTCACTTTTATCCCGGCGTGAGCTACCGCCACCTGCTGGTCTACCGAGGCGAACATCCCGGCTTTGTCACCGTCCCGCCCCATGATTATATCGAGCAGGATGTCACCAAGCATTTCGCCGCCTACCTCACGGTGCCGGCGTGGAAAAACCTGCTGGAACAGGCGGAGGAAGTGCTTGCCCACCATCCGGTTAACCGGGACGCGTGTCGCAGCGGGTAAAAATCCGGCGACATTGATCTGGCTCTGGGGCGAAGGCCGAATGCCCTCCGCCCCTACCCTCACGGAGCGCTTTCATATCACCGGCTCGATGATCAGCGCCGTGGACCTGCTCAAGGGCCTCGGTGTGGTCGGCGGCCTCTCGGTCATCGATGTGCCGGGAGCAACCGGCTACATCGACACCAACTATGAGGGGAAGGCGCAGGCGGCACTCGAGGCGCTAACAACGCAGGACTTCGTCTTTGTCCACGTCGAAGCCCCCGACGAGGCCGGTCACCAGGGGAGCCTTGCCGCCAAGCTGCAGGCCATCGAAGATTTCGACTCCCGCATCGTGGCGCCAATCTATCGCGCGCTGGAGCAGAGAGTCGAGCCCTTTCGAATGGTAGTCACCATGGACCACTACACCCCTCTCGCGGTCCGCACCCATACCCGGGAACCGGTGCCGACGTCTGCTCTTTGATTCGCGCCGCAGCGAAATCGGCAGCGGCCGCGCTTTTAACGAACGGGAGGCCCTGGAGCAGGAGGCCCAAAACCACGATGCCATCCAGGACGGCTCCACTCTGATGGCCCGACTGCTCGAACGCGACGAGGGTGCGGACCGCATGAAAAAACACGTCTTTCGCACCACCGTCAGGGTCCTTTACGGCGACACCGATGCCGGTGGCGTGGTCTACAACGCCAATTACCTGCGCTATTTCGAAATAGGCCGCACCGAACTGATGCGGGAGTGGGTCTGCTCCTATAGCGAGATCGAGAAGCTGGGCTATGTGCTTCCGGTTACCGAGTGCTGGAGCCGGTACAAGGCGCCGGCTTTCTACGACGACCTGCTGCTCATCGAAACGGAAGTGAGCGAGCTGACCCGACTCACGTGCAAATTCAGCTACCGCATCTGCAGGCAAGACGAACAGGACGCCAAACCACGCCTTCTCGTCAAGGGCTACACCGTGCATGCCGCCATCGATCGCGACGGCAAACTGACCCGGCTGCCGGAAGAAATCCTGAAAAAAATAGGGACGTTTACAACGGTTTGAAGAAAAGTGAGAAAACTTAAACAAAACCTGTTGACACTTTTTCCAGAGAGTGTAATATAGGCAACCTCAACGCGGGGTGGAGCAGTCTGGTAGCTCGTCGGGCTCATAACCCGAAGGTCGGAGGTTCAAATCCTTCCCCCGCTACCAAGAACGATCAAAAGGCATACTGGAAACTTCCAGTATGCCTTTTTTCGTTGCCTGGAGCAGCAGACCTGCCCCCTTACGACTCAAGAACCTGCCGCACCGTGTCGGACAGCTTTTCGAAGGAAAACGGTTTGTGAATGAAATGCACGCCCGGCTCCATCACGCCGTGTTGGGCGATGGCATCGGCGGTATAGCCGGACATGAACACGACCTTGATGTCTCCGCGCATCCGAAGAATACGTTCTGAGAGTTCGCGGCCGTTCATGGAAGGCATCACCACATCGGTGAGCAGCAGGTCGATCTTTTCCAGGCACGTCTCGCACAGCCGCAGGGCATCTTCTGGACCGATGGCGGTGAAGACCGTGTATCCCAAGCGCTCCAGCATCTTCCTCGCCATGTCACGAACCATCTCCTGATCCTCCACCACCAATACGGTCTCGCTGCCACTTGTCAGGGCCGATTTTCTCCCGTAGACGGCTACTTCTTCGCCGCCATCGAGATGGCGCGGAAAATAGATATTGACGGTTGTGCCACGCCCCGGCTCACTATAGATGTTGATATGGCCGGCATTTTGCCTGACAATTCCATAGACCGTGGCCAGTCCGATACCCGTGCCCTTGCCTTTTTCCTTGGTGGTAAAAAATGGTTCAAAGATATTCGCCCGCGTGGCCTCGTCCATGCCGTAGCCGTTATCGCTTACCGCCAGCATGGCGAACTGGCCGGGGGCAAGACCAAGATGCCCATGGCAATACTGCTCATCGAACTCGACATTCTCCGTCTCGATGGTGAGCACCCCGCCATCGGGCATGGCGTCGCGGGAATTCACCGCCAAATTGACCAGCACCTGATCAACCTGAGAAGGATCGAGGTAAACCGGCCACAGGTCTGGAGTCAGCCGAAACACCAATTCGATATCTTCGCCGATGGTCCGCCGCAGCAGCTGTTCCATGCTTTTCAATTGGCCGTTGAGATCGATCACCTGTGGGGCGATTATCTGCTTGCGGGAAAATGCCAGCAGTTGCCGGGTCAACTCGGCGGAACGGCCGGCGGTATCGTGAATCGCCTTGAAGCTCTGATACATGGGATCAGTCGGCGGCAATTTGCCAAGCGACAGCTCGCTATAGCCGAGAATGACAGTAAGCATGTTGTTGAAGTCGTGCGCCACGCCACCGGCCAGCCGTCCCACGGCCTCCATCTTGCGGGCCTGGATGAGTTGATCCTCAAGCTGGAGGGACTCGGTGATGTCACGTTGTACGGCGATATAGTTGGCAATTTTCCCGCCAGCATTGCGCATGGGAGAGATGGTGATCTCGGCGGTATACTCGCTCCCGTCCTTTTTCCGGTTGACGATGCGCCCCTTCCACGTCCTATCGCCGGTGATGGTGTTCCACAGTTCGCGATAGAAATCCACCTCATGGGCGCCACTCTTAAGAATACGGGGATTGCTACCAATAACCTCATCGTGCAGGTACCCGGTGAGCACCTCGAAAGACGGATTGACATATTCGATGCGGCCACCACCGTCAGTGATAAGGACCGCTTCGGCAACCTGCGCAATGGCCGAAGCCAGCCGCTTGCGCTCCTCCTCAACCATCCGGCGATAGGTGATATCGTTACCGATGCAGAGAATCTCCACCAGATTGTGGTCGGCGTCATATATCGGCTTGTTATTCCAGGCTACCCAGACCCGCTCGCCGTTGCGCCGCATGTTTTCATTAACGTTTTCTACGTAGTTTTCCGGATCGCGATAAATGTCCCGCAGCATCGCTTCGAGGTCGCGGCCGTAGGAATCCTTCTCCGGGACAATGGTGCCGATCAGGTTTTTTCCCAGCAATCCTTCTTCTTCATACCCGAAAAACCTGCGGGCATATGCGTTACAGAACGTGATGTTGCCGTTGGTGTCAACCCGCAGGATGGCGCTGTTGGCATTCTCGACCAGTTCCCGGTATTGCTTCTCGCTCTTTTTAAGAGCGGTGAGGGTGTCGCTCACTTCCTTGGTTTTTCTGCTCACCTCCCGCCGCAGCAGAGCGTTCCACAACAGCAGCAGCGCCCCCAGGGCGACAAAGACTCCTGCAATGCAAGAGAGATATGTAAGATATCGGGGATTGAAAGGAATCGCACTACCCATCCATTTTTTGTTTATGGCCGCCGGCTCCTCTTGCGTAATGGAAGAAAACCCTTCACTAACCTCTCTCAGCAGAGCTTTCCGTCCCTTCTGTACAGCCCGACGAAACTGGCCGATATAGAGCGGGATTGAGTAACGAAACTCGCCCTCGACTCCCATCTTGTACATGGATTTGAGCGCCATCCCCCAGTCCATCCCTTTAAGATGAACGTCAATACCGGTGTTTTTCCGCCACAATCGCCACTGATCAACCAGGATCCCTTGCAACTCACCTTTTGAGTTACGAAAACAGTACGGCGGATAATCGTCATCAAGAACAACCACAATGGTGCGAGGATGGCCGGCAGAGGAGAACCGCGTCGGTTTTCCCGACTGAGAGTGGGAGGCGGAACCGTAAGCGGAAGCGGAGAAGGAAAAACCCAGCACAGAAAGTAAGCAGAAAAAAAAGACGAGAAAGCTCCAGACCGTGCAGCGCCCCCATGCTTCTCCAGGGAACTGCGGAGGTGTACGAGATAGTATATGGGATTTCCAACTACTTTTTTTCAAGCCCTACCAATACCTAGAGGTGATAAAACCTGCATCCGTCTGTGGAAATAAATCCTATTATTATTGTTTGCCGAGAAGATTTCAAGTCATCTCTTACCCGCGCCCCAATCCTGGCAAATACACTTCAGTGGACAGTTACCCGCTGGGCTGCAGCCATATAGATACCTTGACAACGTTTTGCCGCTTTTCAATACAGGGCGGAAAATCACCAAGTGGATACCCGAGAGCAAGGCGCCGACTCCGCCCTGCGTTTTTAAGCGTAGTATCGTATTATTGTTGCGCATTCTCTATTGATTTCGTAAGTTTTTTCACAAATGCAGTCCACAAGCCCAGCGTAAGTATTTCGCCCCCCAAATCAACAATGGCGAGCGGCCAAACACTCCAGCAAAGAGCGATTCACTATGATGCCACCCCTGCATGCATCCCTGCCCATGGCACTCTTGCTGTTCGCAAGTGGCCTGGCGGCGGGCTTCGTCGATTCCATTGCCGGAGGCGGCGGCCTTATCTCCCTGCCGGCCCTGCTGGCCGCCGGCCTGCCGCCACAACTGGCGCTCGGCACCAACAAACTCCAAGGATGCTTCGGCACTTTTGCGGCATCCTGCAACTATATCCGCAAAGGCAAAGCCAACCTGCGGGAATCGATCCACGGCATCGTTTTCACCCTTATCGGCGCCATCCTCGGGGCATGGCTTATTCAGCTACTCGATCCCGGCTTTATCGAAAACATCATCCCCATCCTGCTGGGCATGGTCTTTTTGTATACCCTGTTCAGCAGGCATCTTGGGTTGAGCAACCGAAATGCGCTGATGCCCGAAGGGGTGTTTTTTCCGCTTTTCGGTCTCGCTTTGGGGTTTTATGACGGATTTTTCGGCCCGGGAACAGGGGCATTCTGGACCGTGGCCTTGCTGGCCGTGCAAGGCTATGAAATGACCCGGGCCGCCGGGGCGACCCGAATAATGAACTTTACCAGTAATATCGTCGCCCTCGCTGTCTTCGTGGCAGGACATAACGTCTGGTTCTCGATTGGCCTCTGCATGGCGGCTGGCCAGGTCATCGGCGCTCGGATCGGCTCGGGGCTCGCCATACGCAAGGGCGCCCGCTTTATTCGCCCCTTGTTTTTAACCGTGGTCTTGCTGACCATCTTGCGCCTCGGATACGTCTCCTATCTGCAATAAGAGGTAAGAAGCGCAAACGGTAACGCCCGGGACTGCCGAAGAAGCCGTCATCCAACTTTTGGCGGCGGTATGGGAACGGCCAGGGTGGCTGCCACCACCCGCAGCAACTCCGCCTCCACCGGATCGATGCGGCCATCTGCCTGTACGCTGACAATGCAGGCCTTAAACACGCGAGCTTTGAGCCGAGGCCTAAGCCGCTTCAGAGGCTCCAGCGATGCATCGAGCGCGGCCAGGCCGAGTTTTTTCGGCTCGATCAATTCAAGCCTCAGCCCAGCCAGTTCGCGTGACGCCATGGCAAAGACCTCCGGCGGCGTCATCCCCGAGTGCCGAACGGCCCGGACAAGCGTTGACAGCAGCACGGCACAGTCGCCCGCCACCTTTTCCAGGTCGCCGATCATCGAACCGGCCCCGGCCGGTTCCTCGAAGTATTCCCGCCGATACTCGATAACGATTTTCCGCAGGCACCATTCAAAGAGGGTTATTTTGCCGTCGATCCGGATCAGTTTCTCAAGATTTTCCAGAAAAATCTTCGACTGCGCCTCGCTCAACCGACGCAGGGTCGGAAGCGCAAGCTCGATCAGCGGCAAGCGTTGCTCACGCCGAAGACTGCCCGCCTGCCGCACAAGCCGCATGGTCTCGGCATAGACACCCCGGTCGGCCTCGGTCTTGAGCGTGCCCAACTGCCTCTTGCGGATCTCCTCGTCCTCGTCCAACACCAGAAAAAGCAGCAACGCCCGGGAGGCAAAGGGATCGCGGGCTGCCTTGAGCAACACCTCGGGAATGGCATGCAGGAGCTGTCGGGCCTGGAGCAGATGCCCCAAATCGGGTCGACCGACTTGCTCGAAGACCACGTCTCCTCCAAATCCGGCCGCCGCCTCGGACACCTTCCCCGCGCCCATCGGTCGCGCGGTGGCTGGCCCCCTCGCCTCTCCCCGCGCCCCTGCCTCGGGAAACTGCCCATCCCAATCGGGCAGTACCCTTTTAATCCGCTCGGCAAGCGGCGGATGGGTGGCAAAGAGTGAGGTGAACCGCACCGCCACGCCTTGGCTGAAGAAGGCGTGACTGAGTTCCTCGCTCTTTTGGTGACGCAACAACGAACCGCCGCGACCAGCCCCGATCGCCAACAGCGCTCCGCCGATCCCCTGAGGGTTGCGGGTGAACTGCACGGCAGAGGCATCGGCCAGGAATTCGCGCTGTCTGCTTACCGCCGCCTTGATCAGCTTACCGAAAAAGGTGCCTGCATAGCCGATGACAATCAAGCCCACTCCGAGCAGCACGGCACCGCCAGCCCCCTTTTCTGGAGCCTCGGGAACGTCCCATGCCGCGCAGGAGCTGAAAGCCGATCAGGCCGAGCAGCAAAATGCCGTACAGGATACCGACAAGACGGATGTTGAGCCGCATATCGCCGTTGAGGATATGGCTGAATTCGTGGGCGATCACGCCCTGAAGTTGTTCACGATTGAGCGAGCGCACCGCCCCCCTGGTCACCACAACCACGGCGTCGCTGGTGGAAAAACCGGCGGCAAAGGCGTTGATACCGCTTTCCTTGAGCAGATAGACCTGAGGGACCGGGGTGCCCGAGGCGATGGCCATCTCCTCGACTACATGGACGAGCCTGCGGTTGTCGAGATCATCATCGTCGGCAAAGATCGGTTGGGCGCCGAACATGGCCGCCACCGCATCGCCGCCGCCCGAGAGCGCTGAAATCTTGTAGAGCGTACCGCCGGCTACCACCAGCACCACTGCACCGCCAACCATGAAAAAGACCTGCCAGTCGAAAATCGGCACGGCGCCGCCCGTCAACATCGAATCGTGCCGGAGATAGCCGAATACCGCCATGACCAGAATGTTGGTCAGCACTATCAGTGAGATCACCGCCATCACAAAGAAAAAAACCAGCCGGCCGGTATTGCGGCGGGCATGCTCCTGGGCGTTGAAAAAATCCATACTCATTACTGTGTTCCAATCAGAAGCTCACCTTGGGCGCGGACTGGATGGCCTCGCTGTCGGCGAATTCGAGCAGAGCCGCATCCGCTGCGTGACCGAACATCCCGGCTAGCACAACCTGGGGGAAAGATTGTTTGTAGGTGTTATAAGCCATGACCTGGTCGTTGAAAGCCTGGCGGGCAAAACTCACCTTATTTTCAGTGGAGGTCAGCTCCTCGCTGAGCTGCATCATGTTCTGGCTGGCCTTGAGATCCGGATAGGCCTCCATGACGACGTTTAGCCGCCCCAAGGCACCGGCCAACGTGCCTTCCGCCCCTGCCAGCTTCTGCATGGCGGCGGGACTGCCCGGTGACGCCGCGGCGGCGGCCAGCCCCTGGGCCGCCTGGTTACGGGCGGCTATCACCGCTTCAAGCGTCTCTCGTTCGTGCTTGAGATACGCTTTGGCTGTTTCCACCAGATTGGGGATCAGGTCGTAACGGCGCTTGAGCTGCACCTCGATCTGGGCAAAGGCGTTTTTATAGCGATTGCGTAGCGAAACCAGTCTGTTATAAATGCTTATCACGTACACTACCACAAGTACGATGATAGCGAGAAACACGATTGCGGCGATACCCATTTGCTCTCTCCTCGGCGATGATCGTCAAAATGCAATCAATCTTATTGCAACAGGACCCCGACGACCGGGGCCCACGCCTATTCCTTGCTGGCGGTGATGAGAAACACCGTAAACGTCCGCGACCGACCGTCGGCGCCTTTTTTGACAACTTCCGCGGCGGTCACGTCCCTGACGTCTATAAACCCAACATCGACAAAACTTCCACGCAATATCTCACGATCGAATCCATCGTGAAAAACTCCGGTGTCATCACCATGAAACTGCCCCCTGTCCAAATCCAGATCGGCGATACACAACCGTCCACCGGGTGCCAATACGTTATAAAACTGCTTGAGTAGCGGCGCTATATCTTTGACATGGTGCAATGTCATACTGCTGACGATCAGATCGTAACTTCCGGTGAGCACATCGCCGCCATCGAGGTCCACGAGCTGGGAACTGACGCCGGCAACACCCAGCTGCTCGACCTTGCGATCGAAGATTTCAAGCATTCCCTTCGAGCTGTCGATGCCGACGATGGCGCCAACCAATGGCTGCAACCGCATGGTCAACAATCCGGTGCCACAGCCAAAATCCATCGCCCGCATCTCAGGCCTCAGCTCGACCTGCCCGGCAATGGCTGCGGAGATATCCTCCACCAGCTTCACCCTGGTCGGATTTTCATCCCAGGAGGCAGCCTCTTGGTCAAAATCCTTTTTCTGCACAGTCATTTTCTGCAACCCCCTCTATGATTTATTGTTCCGATACTTTCGTAGACGTTCACCACAACGGTCTGATCGTGCCAAGATGGAGTGCTGGTGACCCCTTACAATACTTTCGTATATATTTTCTGCTGCTTGACTTCTTTAAATCCCAGATTTTCATAAAAAGCATGCGCTGATTTTCTTACCACGTTCGCCCGTACACGGAGCTTACCGACATGTCTGCCAGACCAAGCCTCTGCCGACTTTACCAATGCTTTCCCAACCCCCTGTCCTCTTTGATTTTCAGAAACGACTAAGCTCACAATTTCTGCATAAACACCTTCTGCAAGGCGCACATCTATAATTGCGCATATGCACCCGACGATTTCGTTGCCTGTTTCGGCTACTCTGATTATCCCGCCCCGCTTTTGAATTTCGTGAATATTGTTGCTCAATTCATCGCGTTCGATACCATAACCAAGCTCCATCATCAGGCCCTGAATTTTCTCAACATCAGCATTTTGGTAAGGTCTGCAAAGAGGTTGCATTCAGAAATCCCCGCCCTGGGTTATTTTCGTGATAATACGATAATCACTACGGAAAACCAGGTTGTGCAAATCCGCGCTGGCGATTGCCCGCAGTGTCGGTAGTTCGGCCGCCGCATCCTCTTCGCTGAAGACATTGAGGGGCCAGACTCCCACGGTTCCACCGCGAAGGTGGGGATGATGAAAGTTCTTTCCATAAAAGGCTTCCACCATGACAGGCGGGAGGTCTGCCCGTGCTTGTTCCGGCCAGCCCAGGGCCCATACCACGCTGAGGTCTCCTCCGGGGGCGCCCGTAACGCCCGTTGCGGTGACGCTTCCGCTGCCGAGCAGCAGTGATGTATTCATTTCGTTCAATGCCTGTCGTGCAACCGGGTCGAGCAGGTCCACCGCCGCCGCGAAAAGCTGCTCCTTATCGGCCCTGGTGGTCGCACCGTTGCCGTGCGTGCCGTCGCGCAGATCCGCAAAGTGACGGAGCAGTCCGTGCAGGTGGGCCGGAACCTGATTGGAAGAGTTGTGTTTCGAATGGCTCACGGTTTCCTCCTTTATCCCTGGCTTCCTGAGAGGAAGATTTTTGGATTGGACACCATCACGACAATGCAATTTGTATATTATATCCAACCTGTTAAACAATTAACAAGACCAACCCTGCGTTTTTGACAATTATTTGCAATAACAAAACATTTTCCAGTGCTCTCTCTTGGAAGAGGTTGGACGAGGAAATAACCATGCCAAGTACATTTTTGCTCAAGCTCTACCCCGCAGGGAGAACCCCCAGGAGCCAACAGTGCATCGCCAATCTAAAAAGCATTTGCGCCACCGGGCATGTGGGTGAAGACGACTTGGAAATCGATGGAAATAGAGAAAGCCGGTGAAAACGGGGTGTTTATCACCATGGAAGAATCACCGATGGACATTCGCCGCAACCAGAAGGGGTTCAGATGGGACATCGCCGCCTGGGAAACGGCGGGAAAACGGGCCTTTGTCGACGCCTCGCCCCAACCCGAGCAGGAGATGACCATCGTCGGCGACTACGATTTCGGCGCCCTGCTCGCCCGCATAGAACATGCAGTACGCAAGGTAGGGGGGGGCAAACGCCGAGCCATGGATTCCATCGGCGCCATACCGAGGAGCAATTCGAGGGGATGGGCATCGGGCCTGGCGATCGAGGAACGGATCATCCACCGCCACCGTAGCAACAATGGGCCCAAGGGCAACAGGAAAAAGGCGCTACATTCTTCTTCACCCTTTTGGAGCGGTGACGTTGAACGCCTTGCGCTAATCTCTTATAAGGTCATAGCTAGCGGGATAACCGTTCACCGGGGTGGCGAAATGCTGGCCATTCCAATGAACCGTAAGCCCTCACCCAACGGGACTCCATCGATTTTGAGCCGCTCGTGAAGGTTTACAATATATTCATAACTTATCGCAAACCAAAACTTTTCCTTTTGCTCCAAGAGAGGTCTTTCCATCTTCACCTTTTATACGTCCTCGTAATTCTACAATATCGCCTTTTAGTTTCTCATTTGGAGTCACTTTAACTACCATCCATTCTAGAAATATCTTTTCATTTGCATAAATTGGGCGCCGGAACAGAACCCAGAATTCTAGGCCCAACATGGCTCCTTTTTTTGAAAAATGAGATGCTGATAAGGAGAGCATTAATGCCGTTGTGTGTGGTCCGCTAACTGTTAATTTTCCAAAGCGCGTATTTTTCGCAAATTCATGGTCGTGATGGAGAGGATTGGTATCGCCGACACCAGTTGCGAAATCCGATACAATAGCTCTTGAAAGAGAAATTTCTGAAGAGAAGCGTTCTCTTGGATATGCTCTCATAAAAGTTATCCATTTGCTATTTGGTAACCGTTCACCAGCGCTCCAGGTTGGTGCAAGCTGGCTGACGGGCTATAGCCAATAATCTCTATGCACACCAGATAGATCGAGCCAAGACGAGGTACTGGTGAACGTTTACAAACGGCCAGATCCGTTTATAGATGACACCCAGATAAAAAGCCTAGGCCATCAAGTTAGAGAAAAACTAGCACCGATTTTGATATCAATTTTCCTTTTTCGTTATCAGCCTCTTTTTTATAACGTCATTCATATCTTGAGGAACTGAAACTGTTGGACATAAAAGCTCTTTCACCTCGCCTTGAAATTCCGCCTTATCTTTTGGTGTATGAGTGCCATGGATAATTTCCAGCGAAGGATAATTTTCCCGGATGATTTTATCGTATTTGTGTATAAATGGGCAAAGCGCAGTCATGCAGTAAGAAAAATGCAACGCATCGAGTCTATATGAAACCAAGGAATTAACTCTCTTTAATATCTTTTCAGGGGCAGCTAGTGTTGGACATCCAGAACAATTTATAATGCCGATTAGATCGAGCTGATTCTCGTTACGGTACCTCTCAAATAAGCCTCTTCTTTTTCTCATATCACCGAGACATGCAACTGAAGCACAGTTAGTATCTTGTGTGCAATTTGAGCATGTTAAAATTCCAATTCTTACCATTTTGCAATCTCCTCCATCAAATTTGCAACTTACCGGAAAAGCAGTACATTTACTGGCAGAAGAATCAAGCGCCCCCCCCGAAATCCCCCGCATATACACGATTGTTCGGACGTAACCATACACCGGGTCAACCAAAGCCTGGCCAGACCAATGACTGTAAATGTTTACCAGTGCCCCAGGATGGTGCAAGCTGGCTGGCGTGCCAAGATGGGGTGCTGGTGAACGGTTGCCTCCACACCAAGGCGACAAATCTGGATTATCATCCTCATATCCACGTCGTTAGGCTATCGGCTTTTCCGCCACAAACACCAAAAATGGCCATAGTGGAACCCCAAGATTTTTTCTAAAGGTGATCTTGCAACCGGCCTGCTCCAAGGTTGGCAAAACCGAAACCGCTCGACACCCCAGGGAAATCGAGGGAACACGCCACACCAGACTTTCTACCTTGTCCGCCAACCACTTCACGTAGCGGTTCTTGGGGTTCGTAGAATGCGCGACACCGATCCGCCCGCCAGGTTTCGTCACACGGTAGCATTCTCTTGCACCCTCGGCCGGGTCATAGACGGGACACATGCTGTAGGTGGAAACCACCGCATCAAAGCTATCGTCGTCAAAAGGCAGTTTGAGAATATCTCCAGTTATAAACTCTACTTGTTCACTAGCCCCGGCGTCGGCGATACGCTGCCTGGCCACATCCAACATTTCGTCGCTCATATCAAAGAGAACGGCTTTGCCTGATGGACCGGCCTTTTCCAAGGCAAGCAAGGTTGTTGAACCTGTGCCTGCACCACAATCAAGAATGTGGTCGCCAGTGTGGATCGCCTGATTCACTAATACGCGTCGCCCACGCTGATCCGATCCGGCCGTGAGAAACCAGTGCTGCCAATCATATCGCTGCGCAACGCGGCCATATACGGATCGAAGCATTTCTCTATCCATGGCCTTACGCATAATCGAACCTCCTTCTTTCGATTTGCAACTCTAACGGCTTGCTCACCACCGAACCCGCGTTGTCTGCGGGTCCGGTGCAGCAGATTGTTGGACGATATTTATATACGCATCTACCTCAAGTGCTGATTTTAAGTGTACTTTATCTCCTCGAAACGAATTAAGAAGGCATTGATGTCCATTGTGAGATCGCGAGTCTATACGTTCATAATAATTAGAAGACCATTCAAGTAACTTTTGTAATCCTTCCTCCGACTGTTTTCTTCCCAGATTCCTCTTGCTCTCAGAACCACGCTGCTCAAGTCGCGCACGACATAATTCCCATGGCATATCAAGCCAGATTAGGGTCTGCGCAACATCAAAGTATTGTTCAGCCAATTCACCAAAGACACCTTCGCAAATCCATTGGTCGAGGCTCTTACTTCTACTGATTGACTGGTTAACCTCTTCTTTACTGCGTTTCCTATCAAAACCACTTGGCATCCAGAATAGATCATCGAGGTGAATTATTTCGGTAATTTCGTTAGCAAGCTGTCTAGCCAGCCATGTTTTACCGCTACCCGAATTTCCGATTATTACTTTTCTCATGTTTTTTTCGCCCAACGTGGAGTTCTGCGGGAGCCGCGCTTTTTGCAGCTTCCGTAGAAACGATTTTTTAAATAAATTATATTATTTTAGACAATTAAGATAAATTTATAGTTCTCGATAAACCTAAACTTATTGCGATTGACGTTTGATAATGAAACTTCCATTTCTTTTATGTCTTTTGATTCTGCGTGGGTCCATTTATCTACAATCTCAACCTGTTTCCCCTTTTCCACCTCTTTTTTCAGAATATCATAAAGCTTTTTTGTTGCTTCTATTTCTTCTTCCCCTTCTTCATACCAATCCACTGGCTCAGAAAATCCAAGATCTGGTGTCATTAAATGACGAAAGCTACAGCTACAACCGCTTGCTGAACCAACATACCAAATGTATTGATAGCTCAATATTTCTATGGGTAGTTCTTCGTCGTTGCCCTGAACCTTTTCGAATTTGATAAATTCATTATTATTTATGGCCAAGTCGTGATCGCTATTTGTTGAGATGTACAAGAAGTAGCACATTTTGTTAGTTTAGAATTTAACATGCAATACTGTTATTTTCTGTTGGTACTTTGAGAACCGCAAGCGCTCTTTTGCGCCCTCATTTTGCGGTTTTTTGCGAAATATCGCTTGTTAGACCGCCGCGGTCTAAGTTGAATATAACAGCATAATGAAGAATAAAACCGTTAAAAACATGAAGTTGCGGTGCGGCTTTTGTGGGTATAGTTTGTGTTTTTCGATGTTCTCGTTCGTGACGCTCTGTCTGTGCCATCCCCGCCTTGATCGTAACCGGGCACCCTTGTTTCGAAGCCACGGGTACTGGCTATAGCTTTTTGTTTGGCGGCGGTTGAGGTACCAATGATGGCGGCTTTTGGGGAGAGGAAATCAACGCAACCCGAGCGCTTCCACTCCGTGTTTTCGCACTTGTCCACGAAGCTGGTCGTAGCTCAGCCCCAGGGTTTGAGCCGCCTTTCGCTGGTTGTATTGATTTTCTTGAAGCGCCCGTCTGACCAGGCCAATCTCGTAGCGCCTGACTGCTTCTTTCATCGGCAGTCCGGCAAAAGGAGCAAAGGTGGGTTCAGGTAGTTGCCGGTCGTCCGGAAGCGGGTCCGACATGACCCTGTCTGTGCTCGCGTAGGGTGAGACAAAGGGGTCGAACACTACCCTTTCGATAGCCTGATCTTCCGCGGCATAAACCGCGCGCTCGACCACGTTTTTAAGTTCACGCACGTTTCCTGGCCAGCTGTACTGCTCCAGGGCCGTTATCGCTTTTTCTGTAAAAGTGGGGAGCTGGTCCAGATCGAGTTCATAGGCCATCCGGCCGGCGAAGTGATGGGCCAGCAGCATGACATCTTCGCCGCGCACCCTGAGGGGAGGCAGGAACAGCACCTCGAAAGAGAGGCGGTCGAGCAGGTCGGGCTTGAACTCGCCGCGCCGGGCCATGTCGGGCAAATCGGCGTTGGTGGCGCCCACAATGCGCACGTCAACCTCCACAGGTTGGGCGCTGCCAACCCGTTCGAAGACGTTATACTCCACCACCCGCAGGATCTTCTCCTGCACTTCCATGGGGATGGTGCCGATTTCGTCGAGAAAGAGGGTGCCGCCGTGCGCCACTTCGAAGCGCCCCTTCCTGCTGTGTTCCGCGCCGGTGAAGGCCCCTTTCTCATACCCGAACAGCTCCGAGGCGATGAGTCCCGGGGAGAGCGCCGCGCAGTTGAGGGTGACGAAGGGCCCCTGCCAGCGGTGCGAGAGATAATGGAGGCGGCGGGCGGCCAACTCCTTGCCGGTGCCGCGCTCGCCGAGCAGCAGCACCGGCCGCTCCACCGGGGCCACCCGGGAGAGCCGCTCCTGAAACTGCAAAAACGGCTCCGACTGCCCCAACGCCTCGGCCTGCGGTGCAGGTCCAGGGCTAAAACCTGACTGCTGCTTTTCAGTCGAGTGGTTATTCATGGTTATTTTCGCCATTAATGGTGATATTTACTAGATAATGGTCAATTGTACCCCATGAATACTTTAGGGTCAAACTTCTATCTCCCCGGCCTCACACGACTTTCACAAAAAGAGCACCTTTGGCACTCAATCTGCAAAAACAGTGATACAGACCCATTCTTACAACTGGAGGCTCACATGGGAATTTTTACACGATTTCGAGATATTGTCAGTGCTAATATCAACGCCATGCTCGACCGGGCCGAAGATCCGGAAAAGATGATTAAAATGATGATCAGGGAAATGGAGGACACCCTGGTGGAGCTCAAGGCATCCTGCGCCGGTGTTATGGCCGAGCGCAAGCAACTTGAACGCCGATTTGAGGAAATCTCCTCGCGTCTACGCCTCTGGGCCGACCGGGCCAGACTTGCGGTCAACAAGGGGCGGGATGACCTGGCGCGGGAAGCGCTCATGGAGAAGAGACGTTTTAATGAACTGGCGCAGTCGGTCGAGCGCGAGATATCCGAGCACTCCGGCTTGATCGGTCAGTACCAGGATGATATTCGTGAACTGGAGAGCAAGCTCACGAGTGCCAAGGAAAAGAAACGGATACTGGTGCAGCGCCACCGCCACGCCAACACTAAAAAGCAGGCACAGCAAGACATACGCCGGATGGATAGCGTGGAAACCATGTCTCGCTTCGAAAGTCTCGAGCGCCGAATAGAGCAGATGGAGGCGGAGGCCGACCTGGTCAATTTCGGCAAAACGCCCTCACTTGACGACGAATTCGACACTCTGGCAACGGACGAAGAAATCGAGGGCGAACTCGAACGGCTCAAAGCCGGAAAATAGAAAATACGATACCACCCATGACCAGCGATAACCGCACGGGCCCGACCCGTCGCAACCCGCCCGGAGCCAAACGATCATGACCACTGTTATTATAGTCGCCATAGTCTTCGGGTCGATACTGGCGTTAGCCTCCCTGATCTGCGGAACGATCCTGGGACTTGCCACAATGCGCCGATCCGGTCTTGGCAAGTCATCGCGCCACGACCAGACCGAGGAGGCGAAAGTCATCCAGGAAATCTACCACGGCCTGACCCGCATGGAGGCACGCGTCGAGGCCCTGGAGACCATACTGCTCAATCTCAGGGACGAAAAGGGAAACCCGCGATGAGAAGACACAGACACAAAGAGAGAATTTATCGCTCAAGGGATGGCATATTCCTTGGAGTATGCAAAGGGCTGGCCGATCATTACAATCTCCCGCTTTTCTGGGTACGCCTGGCGTTTGTCGCCATGCTGCTGCTCAGCGGCTTCTGGCCCGTTCTCATCATCTATATCGCCGCAGCCTTATTGATGAAACCCAAGCCGGTACGTCCCATCGAAAACGAGGACGAACAGGAATTTTACGACAGTTACGTACGCTCCCCGCATGGTGCCGCCCAACGGCTCAAACGCAAATACGAGAATCTGGAGCGACGCATCCGCCGTATGGAAGACAGGGTCACCGAGCGGGATTTCGAGTGGGAGCGAAAATTCCGTAACCGCACCTGAGAGCAACCGACGGAACAAGCGGGCGGAACACAGTTCCTACTTGACTTAAAATACCTCCCAATGTAGCATAGATGAAAAGAGTTTGAAGTTAAACAGCCAGCTTCGCCAAGGGCAAACTCAGGGTGACCTGAGGACGCAAAGCCACGGGCCAATGAGCAAATGCAATTGGTAGCCGGGTTCCCGAACTGGACGGTATCTGATGTTCGGTGCGGGATACCGTTATTCGTGTTGCCCGTCTTCGACCAGGAAGATGGGCATTTTTTTTGACTTGGCACGAAGAATGGTATCAGCGACCCGGCGGCAATGTTCCCACTTTCCGCGATGGGCAAGCGACTATGCCCCCCGGACCCCATCCGCTTCGCCGGGATACAACAGGGATCATCATGAACAACAGAAAAGAAGTCTTCACCAAACTCAGTCAAAATTTTAAGCTGCCCACCCCGTCGGGAACGGCGCTGGAAGTGATGCGCCTCTGCCACAGCGACACCTCGTCGCTGCACGAAATAGCCGATGTCATCCAGACCGATCCGGCACTCTCCGCGGAGGTCTTGAAATATGCCAACTCCGTCGTCATGGCGACAGGAGTACAGGTTGCCTCCATCCAGAAGGCCACGATCAAACTCGGCATGAACACGGTGGTGACCCTGGCGCTGGGATTTTCTCTTCTTGCCGGCAACAAATCGGGCAACTGCAACGCCTTCGATTATCCCCGCTTCTGGTCCACAAGTCTTGCAGAAGCCGTCGCCGCCAGGGAACTGGCACGAATGGGGAAAGAGTGCGATCCCGAGGAAATCTTCGTCTGCGGCCTGCTAGCCCATATGGGAAATTTAACCCTTGCCAGCCTGTTCCCCGTGGAATATGCGGCTCTATTGACCGACCAGCCGCCCAACAGCCCGGAGAAGAAACTGGAGGGCGAAGAATTTGGCATAGATAGCGCGGAACTCACCGTGGAGCTGTTCCTGCAGTGGGGTCTACCCGCTGCATACGCTCTGGCCGCAGGATTCCACGAAGATCTCGATTGTCTCGAACTGGGCACGGGGAAAACGCATCATACCGCGGTGCTCCTCAATCTCGCTCACCAGATAGCCCTGCTCTGCCAGAGCAAAGTACCCCAGGAAGACCGGTTTGCAGAAGTCGAGGCAACTGCCGCAAAGCACGACGTCGACTTGGGACGATTTAGCGAGACATTCGGCGCCATCGTCAAAAACTGGCACCAATATGGCGAAGTGTTCGACATTTCGACTATAAAATGCCATCTCTACAACGAAGGCGACGAGGGCGAGGAAGGGCCGCTCTCCTGACCGGCCGAGGCGCCTTTTCACCCATCGGGCCCGCTTGGCAGCGCCGAAAGCGGGCCTCTCCCTTAAAAGGTGGGACTATTTTTTTTGGCCTTGCCCCCCGCAGTAATCTCTCAGCAGCTTGACTACCACCTCCATCTCTTCTTCGGTACCGATGGTGATCCGCAACCAGTCCGCAATCCGGGCATGGTTGAAGCGGCGCACCAGCACACCGCCGTCCCGCAGGTATTCTTGAATCTCGCTGCCCGAAACCCCTGGCAGAGTACAGAACACGAAGTTGGCCGATGAGGGCAAAACCCGCATTCCGAGCGCGGTGAGGGCCGCCGTGGTTTTCTCCCGGGTGGCGATGATGGCCTGGCGGGTCTTCTCGAAGTAGGCCACGTCTTCATAGGCGGCGGTAGCGGCCCGCTGGGCCACGACATCGATGGTATAGGAGTTGAACGAATCGCGGATCCGCTCCATGCCCCTGATCAGCTCCGCCTGGCCGAAGGCGAGTCCCACCCGCAGGCCGGCCATCGAGCGCGACTTGGACATGGTCTGGATCACCAAGAGGTTGTCGTAGCGATCGATAAGCGCAATAGCCGATTCGGCCCCGAAATCGACATATGCCTCGTCGACCACCACCAGGGTATCGGGCCGCTCTCGAAGCAGCTCCTCGATTCTGGCAACCGAGATGGCGATAGCGGTAGGAGCGTTGGGATTGGCGACCAGGATCGATTTGAGATCCTTCGGGTACGCCGAAAAATCGATGGAAAAGTCGTCGGCTAACGGCACCGCCTGATAAGGAATACCGTAGAGTCCGGCATAAACGGGGTAGAACGAGTAGGTGATGTCCGGGAAGGCGATGGTGTCGGTCTGGTTATAGAAGGCCGGAAACATCATGGCCAACACCTCGTCGGAGCCGTTGCCGACGAAGATCTGCGAGATATCGAGCCGATAGTGGGACGCCAGGGTGCGCCGGAAAGCGGCGGCCTCCGGATCCGGGTAAAGCCGGGCCTCGAGGCCGGAGACCGAACGGATGGCCTCGATCACCTTGGGCGACGCCGGATAGGGGTTCTCATTGGTGTTGAGCTTTATAAAGCGCCGGTCCTTCGGCTGTTCCCCCGGCACATAGGGGGTGATGTTTTTCACGGTATCACTATAAAAACGACTCATGTTCAGATCCTTTTCCTCTCTCGGCTATTGTGCGACGGTAAATGGCAGCATCGGTTATAACCGTTCACCAGTACCCCATCTTGGCCAACATATTTACCCGAAAACCGTTAAAGATGTAAGATAAACGTTTCCCGTCACCCCAAATCCGGCATGATTCCAAGCCGCCGTCTTGCGAGAAATTCGGACCCGGGAGTTAGTCGAATCGAGTCGTCAACCGCCGCCACAACCGCAGGAGCCTCGAACAACCAACGTCCCCTTGAGGACCACCTCCCGGGTGGGACGGTTTGGCTCTTCAAGGCGTTTGAGCAACAGCTCGATGGCCGCCTGACCAATCTCGTATGTGGGCTGTCGAATGACCGTCACCGGCGGTTCCACCAGGGTGGTCCAGATAGTTTCGTCGAAACCGGCAAAGCCGATCTGTCTGCCGATGGCAAGACCGCTTTCGCGCAGGGCCCGAAAAGCGCCGGCTGAAAGCAGGGCGTTGCTGGTGAAAATGGCGTCCGGCGGCTCGGCGAGAGCCAGGAGCTGACCAGTGGCCCGATAGCCCTCCTCCTCCCGGGCGTTGACCGGGCGAATCAACTCGTTCACCGCCTTGATTCCGTGGTCTTTCAATGCCTTGAGGTACCCTTCCCGCCGATCCCAGCCAGTGCCGCTACCGCCGAACAGGGCGCCGATCCGGCGATACCCGTCCGAGATCAGGTGCTCGACCAGCCTGTAGGCGGCCTCGACGTTATCGATGAAGACGCTGTCGATCTCGGCTCCACGCACCTTGCGGTCGATGACCACCATTGGCAGACCGACGCCGACGCTCTCGCCGAAATTCTCGGCGGTGGCCCGGGTCGGCGAAAGAATGACGCCGGCTACGTGCTCATCCCGCATCAGGTTGAGGTACATATTCTCCTTGGCGGGATCCTCGTCGCTGTTGCAGAGAAAGACGCTCATCCCCTGCTCGTGGGCAATGTCTTCCACCGCTCGGCTCACCGAAGTGAAAAACGGGTTCTGAATGTCGGAGACGATCAGCCCGATGGTGCTGGATGTCATCACCCGCAGGCTTCTCGCCACCCGATTGGGACGGTAGTCCAGCTTTTCAATGGCCGCCAGCACCCGCTCGCGCGCCTCGGCGCTGACATGGGGCTTGTCGGCCATAACCCGCGATACGGTCGCGGTCGAGACTCCTGCCTCGGCAGCGACATCTTTAATTCTCGTCATAATAGAGACCACCCGATCTTCTTCTAACTCTTCCAGGGGACTGAACGTACCCGCAAGGTGAACACCCTCGTTTGTAATCGACTACAGACTTTTTATCAAGAAACACCGGAGACGCCCTGTAGCCAGTGGCCATGCGAGTCGTCTTGCTCCAGGAATCCTTGTACACCTCGTTTGTAATGCCTGCTTTGTCTTTGGAAAAATATGTTTTAATATCAAGTTGCTAAAAAGATATTTTCCGGATGGAACAACAACATCGCCGAGGTGTTAGTTCTCCCTGAGATACTCTCGACAATGCGTCTAGGAACCTGTCGGATTATGCCCTTTTTCCCCATATCTTCGTTAAACTCGAAAAAATTATCCTCGGAATATTAAGCATATGCCTCCGGCAATTTTTTCGAGTTTGCCTCGATCTGAGCAAAAATGCCTATAATCCGACAGGCTCCTAAGCTCCTGATTAATAGTAATCGTTTACAGATACATTTCAAGTTTAGACAACAACTTTCCCTTCAATTATCATTACCGGTACAACCTATATCTTGTTATTTTCATATCATTTATTGCAATTACCACCATTATCGTCAAATTTTTTTTAGTGGCAAGCAGGCATCATCTTGACACTAATATTGTAATCGATTACAATGAAACCAGCTTCATAATCAGAAACCTAAAAGGAGGGCGACATGATCCAGCTCGACAACCGCAATGTTCGAATCGGGGCCAGTATCGCCGACAAGACTGCAGCCATCCGGGCAGTCGGTTCGCTGCTGGTCGAAAGCAACGCCATTGAGAATGGCTATATCGACAGTATGTTGGCGCGGGAACAGGTCGCCAACACATACCTTGGCAACGGCATCGCCATCCCCCACGGTTTGCCCAAACATCGCGACTTCATTCGCCGCACCGACATCGCGGTGGTGCAGGTGCCCCAAGGCGTTGAGTGGAACCCCGGCGAGACCGTCCAACTGGTGGTGGGCATTGCCGCCCGATCCGATGAACACCTGGCGATCCTGGCCAACCTTACCGATGTCCTCGGCGACCCCGAGGCCGTCCAACGGCTCGCCGCCACCACCGACGCCGCCGATATCATCCGACGACTCTCCGGGCAAACTCCACGGGCTGCAACCACCGCACCCCCGGCAGCTCAAGAGCTTGCCGACTTCCCAGAAGCTGTCGAGGTGATCATAAGCGGCAGCCACGGCCTTCATGCCCGCCCGGCCACGGCCTTTGTCGCGATTGCAAAAGGATTCGCCGCCGAGATCCACGTCCGCCACGCAGATCGAATCGCCAACGGCAAGAGCCTGGTTTCGCTGTTGCAACTCGGAGCCGAAAGCGGCGCCATCATGCGCATCATGGCCGAAGGACCCGATAGCGACACCGCCCTCAAAACTCTCAAGCAAGCGGTGGAAGCCGGTTTGGGCGACGAAGAGGAAATCCCGACGCAGACAGCCCCTGCTCACGGCTGGACACCCACCGCCGTTGTCACCACCATCGCCGGTCTCACCGGTTCACCGGGCCTCTGCATCGGGCCGATCCGACAACTGCGCCACCGCAAGATCGTAGTCGAGTCTACGGCCAAGGACCCCGCCTTCGAGGAAAGACGCCTGCACCAGGCCCTGGCCGCCGCCGAGGCCGAACTCGAACAACTCTATAGCGAGGTAAAAGAGCGGGCGGGCACCGGCAAGGCCGCCATCTTTCGCGCCCATCTCGAATTCTTACACGACCCCGATCTGAAAATGGAGGCGGTCGCAACCATTGCCGGCGGCCATAGCGCCGGCTGGGCATGGCAGCAGGTCATTCGCGAACGGGTGCGGCTGGTGGAAAAACTCGACGACCCGGTGCTGGCCGGCCGCGCCGTCGACCTCAGCGACGTGGGGAACCGGGTGTTGCGGCTACTCTCCAAGGCAGTCGACGACGATCCGTTCGTACCCGCTGAGCCGGTCATCCTGATCGCTGAAGAGCTCAGCCCCTCCGACACCGCCAGCCTCGACCCGGCCAACATCTTGGGATTCTGCACCGCCGGCGGAGGGCCCACCTCCCACAGCGCCATCATCGCCCGTTCACTCGGCATCCCGGCCATCGTCGGTGCCGGTCCGGCGCTGCTCCACCAACCGGACGGCGCCCCGGCCATTCTCGACGGCGACAGCGGCAACCTCTATATAGAGCCCTCGTCCGCCGATATCGAGTCCGCCCTGCTGGCGCAACGGACCTTGCGGCAACATAGAGAAGACGAACACCAGCACCGATTCGAGCCGGCGATCACCACCGACGGCCACCGCATCGAGATAGTGGCCAACATCAACCGTGCCGGTGAAGCCGAACAGGCGGTGAACACCGGCGGGGAGGGCGTGGGGTTGCTGCGCACCGAATTTCTTTTCCTCGAACGCCCTGAGCCGCCAAGCGAAGAGGAACAATTTCAGGCCTATTCCGAAATGGTGCAGGGCCCTCAACGGCTTGCCGCTTATCATCCGCACCCTCGATATCGGCGGCGACAAGAACCTGCCCTACCTCGATTTGCCGGCCGAGGACAACTCTTTTCTCGGGGTGCGCGGCATCCGCCTCTGCCTGGCCCGTCCAGAACTGTTTCGGCCCCAGTTGCGCGCCATCTACCGCGCCTCGCAATTGGGCCCGGTGCGTGTCATGTTTCCGATGATCTCCACCCTGGAAGATCTCACCGATGCCAAGGCGATCGCCGAGGAGGTGCGCCGCGAGGTGGGCGCCGATCCGGTGGAGACCGGTATCATGATCGAGGTACCTTCGGCGGTGGTCATGGCCGAGGAACTGGCCGGCGAAGTCGACTTCTTCTCCATCGGCACCAACGACCTCACCCAGTACACCCTGGCCATGGATCGGTTGCACCCCCTGCTAGCCAAGCGGGCGGACGGCCTGCATCCGGCCGTACTGCGCATGATCCGGCAGACGGTGGAAGCCGCCCGCAAGGCAGGTATCTGGGTGGGAGTTTGCGGTGGCATCGCCGCCGACCCCAAGGGCGCCACCCTGCTCGCGGGGCTCGGGGTAAGCGAGCTGAGCGTGAGCATCCCCAGCATCGCCGCGGTGAAAGCGAAAATTCGCTCGCTCTCGCTGGAACAAGCCGCTTCCCTGGCCGAGCGCGCCCTCGCCTGCCGGACGGCGACCGAGGTGCGTGACCTGCCCTTTTAACGTGAGGTGCCCCAGATGCAGAACCAACCGAAAATAGCCACCGTCACCCTTAATCCCGCCCTGGATCAGACCGTTGCCATCGACGATTTTCACGCCGGAACGGTCAATCGGGTGAGCCACTCCCGGCTCGATCCGGGCGGCAAGGGGATCAACGTCGCCACCGCCCTCGCCGATCTTGGCTATCAGGTGGTCGCCACCGGGTTTCTCGGCAAAGCCAACCCGGAGATGTTCGAACGTCACTTTTCGGCGCGGTCGATCGAGGACCGTTTGCTGCGCATCGAGGGTGCCACCCGGATCGGCATCAAGATCGTCGATGGCTCTCGCGACGAGACCACCGATATCAACTTCCCCGGTCCTGCCCCCACTGCCGAGGACGAAGTAGGGCTGTTTGCCACGATCGAGGAGTTGACCGCATCCTGCGATTGGTTCGTCCTGGCCGGCTCCATCCCGGCAGGCGTTGCGCCCGACATTTACGCCAGGTTGGTGACTCTGATCCACGACCGGGGCGCCTCGGTCGCTCTCGATACCAGCGGCGAGCCCCTGCGGCTGGCCCTTGAGCGGGCGCCCGAGCTCATCAAGCCCAACACCCATGAGCTCGAAGAACTGACTGGCCGTCCTTTGCCCGACCGCGAGGCTATCGCCGAGGCCGGCAGCCGATTGCTCGCAAAAGGCGTGAAAACCGTGGTGGTCTCCATGGGGGAAACGGGCGCCCTGTTCCTGGAGCCGGAGCAGAGCCTGTTCGCCAGCCCCCTTGCCGTCGAAGTGCGCAGCACCGTCGGCGCCGGCGACGCCATGCTGAGCGGCGCCCTGGCTGGCACAATCCGCCGGGCCTCGCTTGCCGATTGCGCCCGGCTGGCCACCGGCTGCGCCGCCGCCGCCGTCGGCCGGGTCGGCGCTGGCCTGCCATCACCCGCCGAGCTGGAAGTACTGGTAAACCGGGTCGAAGTCCACGAATTGAAAACGCGACCGAACGCGGCCCCTGACCGGGTCCGGAAAACCTCGCACACAACAGCGTCTTAAAACCCAGCCCCTAAGAAGCCAAGGAGGACAACATGAGCAAAATCGTCGCCGTAACCGCATGCCCGACGGGCATCGCCCACACCATCATGGCCGCCGAGGCCCTGAAGAAAACCGGGGCCGTGCATGGGGCACGACATCATTGTGGAAACCCGAGGCTCGGAAGGCGCGAAAAACGTCCTCTCCGACCAGGACATCGCCTCGGCCGAGGCGGTGATCATCGCCTCCGACATCGGCCTGGACATGCACCGCTTCATGCGGCAAACCGGTCCACGCCGTCTCCACCAGCGAAGCGATCCGCAACACCCGGGCCGTTATCGAAACGGCGCTGTCCGCAGCGGCAGAAACGCCGGCAACCAAACCTGCCCCCACAAGCACCCGCGCGGCGCCAAGTACCTTGTCGGCATCACCTCGTGTCCGACCGGCATCGCCCATACTTTCATGGCCGCCGAAGCCTTGAAAAAGCCGCCACGATCCTCGGCCATGCAATCAAGGTCGAGACCCAGGGCTCTGTCGGCACCCAGGACCCGCTGAGCGAAGAGGAGATCGCTCGCGCCGAGGCGGTGATCATCGCCGCCGACGCCCATGTGGACACCTCGCGATTTGGCGGGAAAAAAGTTTACGAAACCTCCACTAAAGCCGCCTTGAACGACGGGCAGGGCGTGGTGCAGGCAGCGCTGGCGATGGCTCCGCCGGAAGCCGTCGCCGGTGCCAGCTATACCAACAAGATCAAGCAGCTTAAAAAGACCCGGTCGGCTACCCGCACCGGCCCGTACAAGCATCTGATGACCGGCGTCTCCTACATGCTGCCGTTGGTGGTGGCGGGCGGGCTGCTGATCGCCCTCGCCTTTGCCTTTGGCGGCATCTATGCCGGCAAGGCCACCGGCACCTTCGGCTGGGCCCTGATGCAGATCGGCGGCGCCACCGCCTTTGCGCTTTATGTGCCGATGCTGGCAGCCTTTATCGCTTTTTCCATCGCCGACCGACCCGGCATCGCCCCCGGCCTGGTCGGCGGCATGCTGGCCACCACGTCGGGCTCGGGTTTTCTCGGCGGCATCGTCGCCGGTTTTATCGCCGGGTATCTGACCAATTTTCTAAACGACAAGATCCAGCTGCCGGAGAACCTCGCAGGGCCTGAAACCGGTGTTGATCCTGCCGTTTCTCTCCACGGTGCTGTCGGACTGATCATGATCTACCTGGTCGGCCCGCCGGTAAAAGCAGCGCTGCACGTGCTCACCACCTGGCTCAGCACCATGCAGCAGAGCAGCGCCGCTGCTCCTCGGTCTGCTCCTCGGCGCCATGATGGCCTTTGACATGGGCGGGCCCGGTGAACAAGGCCGCCTATACCTTCTCCGTTGGACTACTCGCCAGCCAGATCTACATGCCCATGGCGGCGGTGATGGCCGCCGGCATGACCCCACCCCTGGGCCTGGCTCTCGCCTCCACCCTCTTCAAGAACCGCTTCACCGAGGAGGAGCACGAGGCCGAGCAAGGCCGCCTCTGTGCTCGGGCATCTCCTTCATCACCGAGGGCGCCATTCCCTTCGCCGCCCGCGATCCCTTCCGGGTCATCCCTTCTATCATGATCGGGCTCGGCGATCACCGGGGCGCTCTCCATGATGTTCAGTGTGCAGCTGCGCGTGCCGCACGGCGGCGTCTTCGTGCTGCCCATCCCCAATGCCGTTACCAATCTGGCTGCTCTACGTCGCCTCCATCGCTGCCGGCACCCTGGTAACCGCCGCTGCGCTCTATTTCGCCAAGAAACCGGTCGTCGCCACCGAAAAGGCCCCGGAGAATCTGCACACCGAAATGGCTATTTCCTCCTGATCCGGTGCGCCGGTCAGCTGGCAGCGAGCGCAACACGCTGCTGGCAGGCGATCGAAAATTGCCGACCGGAACGACCAAGAAAAAGAGCACGCCCACCGGCGTGCTCTTTTTTTTGTGACATTTGCTCTGCATAACGAATTGCCTCAAGCCGCTCATCCACCTTCTATTTACATTGTCGCGTCCTGTAATATTGTTTGTGAGTACATTAATCCAAGACAAGGAAACCGTGACGGCAGACGTCACTCTACTTTGCAGATTACTATCGATATTTCTTCTCGCCTCTCCCGGTCCCAAACTTGACGGCTGAAGGTTTGCTCCTATCTTGTAGTTATTGGAGTGGGTTACCGAACCAACCCGACAGCAGTGATCTTCCGGCAAAAATCGTTGGGGGCGCTTTTGCTTCACTGCCTGTTGGCTTGGCGTCACCCCCGGCGGCTGTCTGAGCAAACGACGCTGTCACGCTTTCCCTGCATTGGGATCCTTAGGGGGTGTCCTGTACAAATCCATTCTCATCTTGTAGTAAGGGAGGTTCATATATGTCCCCGTTTTCCAGCCCGCAGCAGGAAAAATTTCTCACCCTCGCCGAGATGATGCGCATCGACGAGCAGGAGCTGGCCCGGCGCAAGGAGTTTCTCCAATTCGAACCCGAAGACGAAGAGCGGCTAAAGCAACTCGCCAGGATATCGGAAAAAAACGCGGATGACGTCATCGAGGCGTTCTACGCCCACCTGATGTCATTCGAGGAAATGCGTACCTTTTTTCCCGATTCCGCCACACTGGCGCGGGTGAAGGCCAAGCAGAAGGCATATTTTCTCCGTTTGACCAAGGGCGGCTACGACCTCAACTATGTCGAGAACCGGCTCAAGATCGGCGCCGTGCACGAGCAAATCGATCTGCCCATCGAAGTCTACCTCAGCATGTACAATTTCTACCTGCGCAAGGTGGGGCAATACATCTTCCCCAAGGAGAGGGCTGATGATTTCGAAGGCGGCGTCTCGACCTTTTTCTCGCTGATGAAGCTCACCTTTCTCGATATCTCGCTGGCCATCGACACCTATATCGATTCCCGCGAGCGAACCATCAAGGCCCTGCAGCGCGAAGCGATCATGGAACTCTCCACCCCTGTGCTGCCCTTTCGCGAGGGAATGTTGCTGCTGCCGATCATCGGCCAGATCGACTCCCAGCGGGCCCGGCAATTAACCGAACACCTGTTGGAATCGATCCGGGCCAATCGGGCCAAGGTCATCGTCATCGACATCACCGGGGTCGCCACCGTCGACTCGCGGGTGGCCAACCATCTGGTGCAAACCGTGGAAGCGGCTCGGCTGATGGGAGCCAAGGTGGTGATCTCGGGCATCTCGCCTGAAATTGCCCTGACCATGGTGACGCTCGGCATCGACCTCGGGTCGGTGCACACGGTCGGCGATCTGCAGAACGGCATCGAGCACGCAGAGCGGCTGCTCGGTTACCAGGTGAAAAAGATCTCCGATACCGCTATCGGCAACCGCGGGGATAAAGAGCTATGAAAGTGCCGATTCTCAAACAAGGCGATTATCTGATCGCTTCCATCCAGGGGTCGCTCACCGACAGCGACCTCACCCATCTCCAGGAGAACCTCGTCAATTCGGTCCGCCTCTACCGTTCTCGGGGCGTGGTGATCGATGTCACGGTACTCGATGTCATGGACTCCTTCGCCGCCAGAATCCTGCGTTCCATCGCCGCAATGATCCGGTTGCTCGGAGCCCGCCTGGTCATCGTCGGCATCCAGCCCGACATCGCCTTCTCCATGGTCCAACTCGGACTTACCCTGGAAGGGACCATGACCAGCCTCGACCTCGAGGACGGATTGGCCATGCTCTCGGAGGCCGATAAAAATTACCGGACAACCCAGCCATGAACGCCGAGACCATTACTATTTCGGCGGATGTGGACGTGATGCTCGCGCGCAACAAGGGGCGTGAACTGGCCGGCGCCATCGACATCACCGGAAGCGACCTGACGCTCCTGGCAACAGCCATCTCCGAGATCGCCCGTAACATCGTCCAATATGCAGGAAGAGGCGAGATCGAGTTCCGGGGTGTGGAGCAAAACGGCAGGCGGGGCCTGATGATCATCGCCCGCGACAGCGGCCCCGGGATAACCAACATTTCCGAGGCAATGCAGGACGGGTTCTCCACTTCCAGGGGGATGGGCATGGGGTTGCCCGGAGCCAGACGGCTGATGGACGACTTCGATATCATCTCCGAAACCGGCAAAGGCACCATCGTCTCGATGGTGAAATGGGGGCGGTGACCATGCGTGATTCCGAATGCGGACAACTGGACTGGAGCGTGGCGCAGCGCCCTTTCCCCGGCGAGCGTGAATCGGGTGACGGGCACCTGGTGGTTGAGATCTCCTCTGGTTGGTTGCTGGCGGTGGTGGACGGTCTGGGCCACGGCTCGGGGGCGGCGGATGCCCGCAGGGCTTGCATCGAAACCATTGCCCGCCATGCTGAGAAGCCGCTGACGACGCTGTTTCGCCTCAGCGACGAGGCGCTGAAAAGCACCCGGGGCTGTGTCGGCTCGCTGGTTGTCATCGACCGTAACCAAGGGCGGCTCGAATGGTGCGGGGTCGGCAACGTCGAGGGCGTACTCGTTCACGCAGACGGCCAGGAGCAGGCTGCCCGAACCGAATATATCACCAGCCGCGGTGGAATTATCGGCTATCGCCTCCCCGATTTGCAGCCCACCTCTCCCCAATTCATGGACAACGACCTTCTGGTTCTGGCAACCGACGGCATCGATACCGGTTTCGTCCAACTGATCAACCAGAGGCGACCACCCGATCAGCTCGCCGCCGCCATCCTCGAGCTCTGCGCCAAGCCCACCGACGACGCCCTGGTGCTGGCGGCGCGCTGGCAATTTCCACCTTCGCGGTCGAAAGGGGCATCTTCGTGAATCGCATTTCCTCCACAGAACGTTCCGCTTCCTCGTTCACCGATTCGTATCGACAGGCCCTGTCGAACTATGTCTTCGCCAAGGCCGGGGACGAAGCCTTGATGGATGCCTACGAACTGGGCCGGCGCGCCGTCAGCGAACACTGCAATATTCTCGATCTGGTCGCCATGCACCAGGAGGTGGTGGTACAGGCGGTGCTGGCTTGCAATCCCGATCAGAAAACCGAAAAACTTCTCAACCGGGGCGAGGCGTTTCTCTCGGAGGTCATGGCCCCCTTTGAAATGATGCACCGCAGCTTCGCCGACACTATCCGCCAACTGCAGGAGATCAACACCAACCTCGAACGACGGGTGAACGAGCGGACCCGCGACCTGAGGGAAAGTCAGCGCAGGACCGCCGACCTGGCCCGCCTCTATCAGATCCTGAGCAATATCAACTCCGCCATCGTCAGGCTGCACCACCGTGGCGAACTCTTCAGAGAGGCATGTCGAATCGCGGTAGAACAGGGAGGGTACCAAGCGGCCTGGGTGAGGATGGCCGAGGACGACGACATCGCCGCCAGCGATATCTGGTGCCGGCATTCCACCATCAACGGCGCCGCCTGCCGGATAACACCGCCGACGGCCTCGACCATTGCCGAAATCGCCGAGGCAACGGAGATACTCTATGCCGAAGATCGGCCGTTGGTCCGACACCGGCAGCTCAAATGCCTCGCCACCGGCGAGGAGGATGAATTCAAATACAATTCGTACGCTTTGTTGCCGCTAAAACTCAATGACCGGATTATCGGCACTCTGGCCCTGTTCTCGGCCGACCCGGATGCATTCAATGACGACGAGATGCGGCTACTGCGCGAGATGGCGGGCGATCTCTCGTTCGCTCTGGATCATATCCTCAAGGAAGAACAGCTCAACTACCTCGCCTATTACGACGCGCTCACCGGATTGCCCAATCTCAGTCTGCTGCTCGAACATCTGCCGCTCCAGCTCCAGTCCGCCATGCGAGTCGACAATGTCGTCGCCCTGCTGCTGGTCGACCTGGTGCATTTTTCCGATGTCAACGACACCTACGGCAGGCATGTGGGCGACTGCCTGCTCAAACAGGTCGCCAAGCGCCTCGCCAAAGCCACCGGTAACCGGGAAACCGTGGCCCGGATAGAGGCCGACCGTTTCGCCATCTCGCTCACCGACCTGGCCGACACCGAACAGGTCGGCCACCGGCTGGAACAGGAAGTGCTGCGCAGCTTGATCACCCCCTTCTCCATCGACGGCACGGTGATCCACGTCTCGGTTCAGGTCGGCATCGCGCTTTTCCCCGGCGACGGCACCAATCCCGAGGCCCTCTACAAGAACGCCGAGATCGCCCTCAACCGAGCCCAGAGACGTGGCGACCCCTATCTGCTGTACAATTCGGACATGCACGAGCGGATCATCCACTCGGTCACCATGGAGACGAAAATCCGTAAGGCGATCGAACACGGAGAACTGGTTCTGCACTATCAGCCGAAAGTCTCCACCACCACCGGCGAAACCGTCGGCCTGGAAGCCCTGCTGCGCTACGCCGATCCGGAACACGGTCTGACCCTGCCCTCGAGTTTCATCCCCCTGATGGAAGAATCGAGCATGATCATCGAGATAGGCAAATGGGTGATAGAGCGAGCAGCCGCGGATGTGGAATATTGGCGGCTGCAGAATCTGAGGCCGCCTCGGGTCGCGTTCAATGTCTCACCCGTCCAGCTGCGGCAGAAGGATTTTATCGATTCCCTCAAGCAGATGCTGCCCTCCGGTAGCGACGATCACGGTCTGGATATGGAGATAACCGAGAGCGCGGTGATGGACGACGTCGCCGACAACATCCCCAAACTGCTGGCGATACGGGAGCTGGGCCTTGGAGTCGCCATCGACGATTTCGGCACCGGCTACTCCTCGCTGAGCTACCTCAGCCGGCTGCCCGCCAACGCGCTGAAGATCGATCGCTCCTTTATCGTCGAGATGACGGAGCGCCCCGACAGCCTGGCCATCGTCACCACTATCATCACGCTGGCCCACGCCCTCAAACTCGAAGTGGTCGCCGAAGGGGTGGACATGGAGGAGCAGGCCAAACTGCTGCGCCTGTTGCGCTGCGACCTTATCCAGGGCAACCTGTATAATCCGCCGCTGCCCCGGGATCAGATTACCCGTTTGCTGCTCCAGCAACGCGGGACACAGGAGTCTTAGGTCGGGCGGTAAGAAAAGGATTTTTGCAACTTCGATGAAACCGGCGGGGCCGAAAACAGCCAAAAGGGAGAAAATGGCACAACTGTCCGAAATAGAGCATTTGCAGGCGGACGACTCCGCATTCGCCGCCCTCCTGATGACCGCGGAGATGGCCATCGTCATTGTCAATGAGAACGGCCGGATCGTTCTGGCCAACAACAAGACGCTCGAACTCTTCGACTATCGCTCCGAGGAGCTACTCGGCAAGCGAGTGGAAATTCTTCTCCCGGAAAAATTGTTCGATTGTCACGCCCGCCAACGACAGAACTACATGGCGGCCCCTTACAACCGGCCGATCGGCACGGCGATGGATCTCCGCGCCAGGAAAAAGAGAGGCGACGAGTTTCCCGTGGAGATCTCGCTTAGTTGCGCCGAGATCGCAAACAGCCGGCTGGTTATGGCCATGATCAGTGATATCAGCGAGCGCAAGCAGCTCGAAAAAGCGCAGGTCCGTCTGTATGAGCAACGCATCGCCGATCTCGAAACAGCCCTGCATGCCGTCGAAAACAGCTCCGACCCTCCAACAATTCCGCACAGTTCTCAGCTTCAGGAACCGACCCCGTTGCGGCAGGCGGTGCCGGTTGCCTTTCTGGATCTGGCTCATGAGTATTCCCGGATCATGGCAGAGGCGCTGGCGCACCACATGTACAAGATCGAACACGAACTCTCGACAGCCATCGACGCTCTTGGCTCCGACCTCGTTTACCTTGAAGCCACTTCCGACGATGTGGTCGATCTGCACAACCACGTGCTGCTTGAACAAGCGAAAACCGCATCGCCGGAACACATTCGCGCCTACCTCGACGAGGGGCATTACCTCCTCGTGGAGCTGCTCGGTCGGCTCGCAACCTTCTATCGCAATCAGGCCTTGAGCCACGCCACGTCCAGGCAGCACCCGCAACAACCTATTCGTAGAAAAAGAAAAGACGCCGGAGCGGAAAAATAAAAGTCCAGACAGGAAAAGTGGTAAAAAGCAGCGTCCGCATGCGCCGCCCCCTCCGGAATCCGAAAGGGGCGGCGCGAGGGGTGTATTACGCTTTGAGCTTACTGAGGTATTCGTTCATGGTCCGGGCCGCAACACCGCTGAGCAGCAACAGACCGATCAGGTTGGGAATCGCCATAAAACCGTTCAAGACGTCGGAGAGCGTCCAGACGAAGGCCAGCTTGGCCACGGCGCCATAAAAGGTGGCGACGATGAACAGCAGCCGATACGGAATGTTGGTGAGGGAGCCGAACAGGTATTCGGTGCACTGCTCACCGTAGTAGGACCAGCCGAGAATGGTAGAATACCCGAACAGGGCCGAACCGATGGTGACGATATAACCGCCGGCAATGCCGAGAACGCTACTGAAAGCGGTGATTGTCAGGGCGGTGCTGGTAAAGGCGTGACCGGTGACGGGATCGGTCATCTGCCAGGCGCCGGTCATCACGATCGCCAGAGCCGTCACCGAACAGGTGATGATGGTATCGATGAAGGTACCGGTCATGCCGATCAGGCCCTGACGCGCAGGATCAACGGTTTTGGCCGCCGAATGAGCCAGGGAACCGGTGCCGAGACCGGCCTCGTTGGAGAAGATACCACGGGCCACACCGTATTGGATGCCCTGGGCAACCGCTGCCCCGGCAAACCCGCCAACCGCCGCCTGCCCGGAAAAGGCGGCGTGAAATATCAGAGCAACCGCGCTGGGCAGGGCGCTGATATTGAGCGCGATCACGAGAAAACCGCCGCCGAGGTAAATAATCGCCATGAACGGCACGAACCACTCGGCCACCGCGCCGAGCCTGCTGACCCCGCCGAGGATGACGACGGCCGTCAACACCGCCAGAACAGCCCCGATCATCATGTTTGCGGTGTGGACATCGTTGATATGGAAAAGGGTGGTGACCGACAGCGCCACGCTGTTGGACTGGACCATGCAGCCGATGCCGAAGGCCGCGATCATGCCGGCGAGAGCAAATAAAATGGCCAGCACCTTGCCGAGTCCCTTGCCGATGTACTCGGAAGCACCGTCCTCGAGATAATAAAAAGCGCC
The DNA here is from genome assembly GCA_963745265.1 of uncultured delta proteobacterium. Classification (GTDB taxonomy): domain Bacteria; phylum Desulfobacterota; class Desulfobulbia; order Desulfobulbales; family Desulfocapsaceae; genus Desulfopila. The sequence continues at coordinate 147,983 of CAVUXQ010000018.1, read as the reverse complement.
GCCGATCATGGTGCCGTCATCGGCTTTGTGCCGGTATTTCACACCCAGCATCGCCTCGGTGCCCCTGGTGGCCATGCCGAACAGGGCGGTGATCCACATCCACAGCGGCGCGCCCGGGCCGCCGACGGCGATGGCCGTTGCCACACCGGCGATATTGCCGTTGCCCACGGTGGAAGCCAGGGTTGTCATCAGCGCCTGAAACGGGGTGATATCCCCATCGCCTTTCGACTTGGATTTAAACGATGCCCCGGTAAAGGCCAGCTTGAGCGCATATCCTAGTTTGCGAAACTGCACGCCCCGCAACCTGATGGTCAGCACGATGCCGGTGATGAACAGAGCCGCCATCATGTACCTGCCCCACATGAAACCGTCAAGGGCGTCTAAAACATCCATAATCTCCTTCCACTGCATATCTCCTCCCTCCTCATAGTGTGAAAAAAAGATACAGCGGCACGGAATGCACGCCCGGCACCGATCGGCAGGGGGTAAAACCGTGCCACCGTCCAGCCCGGCCAGCGTCTTAACTCTCCCCAAAACGCCATGTTCACAGCCGGGTACAGTGCTTTTCTACCCCGCATCTAATAAGGATGCAACGATAAATGCCAGGTTACGGTTCCCCTTGGCACCATTTGGGCATGGCAGGCTTGAGCAGCTTCGGGCTTGCTTTGTGAACGGCTCCGTTTCCCCGCCCTTGCAGTCGATGCGGAATCGATCGATGACCTCGGTCGCACCCCCTGGTGCCACTTGCCCGATTGCAGAAAATTCCAGCGCTTCGACAGGCACTTCGCTTTTTGCGGCCCGACTTGTTTGGATTATCCAAGCGTTTTTCTTGTGCTGTATTAGTTTTTCATAAGGAAACGATTCCTCTCCAACCGAGGCTCCTCAAGAGGGGCGGACGTTTTCCACCACCTCGACATTTCGAGGGGCCACCGCGTGTTTTTCCGTCCCGGATTTTTCCAGGCTAAAGGATCAACGGCGAATTACCGATATATCAAAGCGTGGGGTTACGTCACTATGGAGGGCTCCTACGCGAAACGGACCGTCTCCCGCCTTTCAGAGCGTCAGTTGATCCGGGGATTTTAACCAAAAAAGGAGATGTGCGATGTCCATCAGCTCTGTCACAAATTCTTCGATGTATATTCAACAGCAGCAATACAGTCTCAATCTGCGGATCAACCAGGCGAACACTACCGGCGGGGGCGCCCAGGTTTCCGGAGGCTCTCACCACCACCGGGGCCAAGGCCAAGGTCCCATCATGCAGGGGTTGGAACAGGCGCTCAGCCAAATCGGGCTTACCTTGCCAGCGCCGCCCTCATCAGCCGCCCAATCGGCCTCCGGGACCGACAGCGACGGAGACAACGACGGCAGCGCCGCTGCAGCCTCGACACAAAATCCTCGCCAGGTTCTCCATACCTTCCTGCACGATCTCTTCGGCGTGCTGCGGGGAGTGCAGGGGACGACCACCGACGCGAACAACACCACCCAGACCGGCGATTCATCCCAGACCAACTCTTCGGCTCAAGGGGCGCCGCCACCTCCGCCGCCCTTGTCCAATTTCACCTCGAAGCTCCAGAGCCTGATAGATTCCCTCAGCGGCAACAGCTCCTCCTCGCAGAGCAACGGGCTCAGCCAACTGCAGTCCGACTTCGACAACCTGGTGTCGGCTTTGGGCGGCGGATCGAGCAGCAGCGGCCAAACCCCGACCCTGCAGGATTTTCTCCAGAACTGGCTGCAAAACCTCGGCTCGAACCAGTCCTCTTCGACCGCCTCCACCGACGCCACTGGCGGACTGATCAGCACCACTGCTTAGAGCGGATTGCTCCGATCGCCATCCAACGCCTCTGGGGCGGGCGCTCCGTGCCCGCCCCGCCTTTCCCACCGCTCTCCACCGCCTTCAGGGCCGTTTTTCACAATTGCGGCACCGCCTCTCTCTTTACTGCTTATCGCCAGATGTCATAAGGCACATCTTCTCATTGACAGGCACGGCCTTCAACGGTTTGAATACAGGTATGCCGTGATTATGGAAGCAATTGCCCGAATGCCGGGGGGAGGCAGAGAGCCGCGAGGTGAAAAACTATCGCTACATAGTGATTGTGGGGTGCGGCAGACTGGGATCGCATCTGGCCAACACCCTGAGCAGGGATGGCCATTCGGTGGTGGTCATCGATCGCGACGAGTCCACCTTCGACGACCTCTCCCCCGATTTCAGCGGCTTTCGTCTCGAGGGAGACGCCACCCATCTGGCGGTGCTGCGGGAGGCGAAACTGGACCACACCGATGTCCTGATCGCCACCACCCGGGAGGACAACGTCAACCTGATGGTGGCGCAGGTGGCCGGAAAGATTTTCGGGGTATCCAAAGCGCTGGCCAGGGTCAATAATCCGAAGAGGGAAGAAATCTACCGGCAACTGGGCATCGACACCATCTGCCCCGTTACCGTAGCCGCCGCCATGTTCCTCGAAGCGGTAGCCTCCACGTCCACCGAACAGCGGGAGAGCGAGGCATGAAGGTCCTCATCGTCGGCGGGGGCACGACCCTGTATTTCCTCTGCCGCAACTTTACGGCAAAAGGGCACGATGTCGTCATCATCAATCGCGATCGGGAAGAATGCGTGCAATTGGCGCGGCAACTCCACGCCACCGTGGTCTGCGGCGACGGCAGCGACCCGGAGATACTCCAGGAAGCAGGCGCCATGGGGGTCGAAGTGGCGCTGGCCATCACTCCCAGGGATCAAGACAACCTGGCGATCTGCCAGCAGGCTACCCGCGTCTTCGGGGTGAATCGCGCCATCGCTCTCGCCAACGACCCCGACAATGCCGTGGTCTTCGAGCAACTCGGGGTCACAGCCTTTTCGACGACCCGGATCGTCGGCAGCCTGATCGAACAACGGGCCTCCCTGGAGCAGGTCCTCAATCTGGAGCCGGTGGGAGAAGGCAAGGTCAACGTCACGGAAATAGAGCTCGATGGCAATTCGCCCGTGGCAGGCAAGCTGCTCAAGGAAATCGATTTACCCGAAAATACCCTGGTGGCGGTGGTGCTCCGCAATAACCAGCCCATTGTGCCGCGGGGGGCCAACGACCTGCAGCCGGGGGACCGGGTGGTGCTGATCACCCTGCCGGAAAATCACGAGGAGGTTCTGAAAACCTTCACCGGTGAAAACCTCTGAACGGACCGCTCAGCCTTTGGGTTTGGTGGGCTCTACGGTGATCTCGACCCTGCGGTTGAGCCTCCTGCCCCTGGGCGTAGCGTTTGAGGCGACGGGCTGGTCACTGCCGTAGGCCTTGATCTCCAGCTGATCATCGGCAATCCCCTGGCCGAGGAGAAAGCTCTTCACTATATTGGCCCTGAAGAGGGAAAGACTGTAATTATACCTCTTATCACCTAACGAATCGCTGTGTCCCGAGATAAGCACCACGGCATGGGGATGCTCTTTGACGATTCGGGCCATATCCGCCAGGCGTTTGATATCCTCGGCATCAAAACCGTTGGAATTGTGGGCAAACCTGACCACCAGCGGTTTGTCGGGCAGGGGATCGACTTTTTTCTCGGGCAATTCCGGCCTCACATCAGCCTGCGCGGCATCTGCGGCCATCAGGTGTTCGGGCTCAGGCGTTTGTTTTGCGCTGTCATCGGCTGCCTGCGGGGAGGGCGATGGAGTGGTGGCGGCGGTCTGCGGCGTCGGAACCGGACTTTGAGTATTCGGGGACGCCATGTCAGGGGCCTTTGCCTCTGCGTGTTGCGTATCCGCAGGCGCGGAGTCCGAAAGCACGGGAGTCCGAGGTGAATTCCCCGGCGAAGGAGGGGGAAGCGGCGATTGCGCGGTCGGCTTCCCCTCCGTGGTCGGGACGGCTGCGGTCGATTTCGCCTTGTTGCTGGTTGGGGCGACCTTCGGCACTACGGGCTGGGCGCTTTCTGGAATTTCAGGTGGAGGGGTCGGCTGTTTCGGCGGCGACATCACCTGTCGTTTGGGAGCAGACGGAGGCGCGGCCCGTCGCTCAACCTGCTTTTCGATGCGAACCCGGTTGCCGCCGCTCACTTTGGGCATCATACTGTCATAGGTCTTCACCAGGCTGTCCGGCATGAAGATCAAAAGAAAAAGCAGGATGGCAATCAGCACCGAAAGGATCTGCAAGAGTCCCTTATAACGGAACTGTTTCCTGGGGACCCACGGAGTCGGCGGTTCGGCAGTCGACTCTTCGGGCAACGTGGCCGCTTGCGGCGGCAACGGACGCTGGGGCCTTTGCGGGCTCCGTTTGCGGCCGGGAATTTTGAGGTCCCGGGCACATTCCCGGACGATTTCGGCGTCGATCACCTTCTTCTCTTTCACGTAGCCGGTCAACAGGCAATGATCGCAGATGATATTTATCCGACGGGGAAATCCATCGGAATAGTGCTGAATTTCCTCGACGGCCCCGGAATTGAACAGCTCCTCGGTCGTGCCGGCGATCTTCAAACGGTGCTTGATGTAATACTTGGTCTCCGACAGGCCCAGGGGCTCGATGTGATAATTGAGGGTAAGCCGCTGGGCCACGGCCCTGTTCTCGGAACGAGCGAGAATATCGTTGAATTCGTTCTGACCGACAAAAAAGATGTTCAGCAGATGATTGCCGTCCCGCTGGATATTGGACAACAGGCGTATCTCTTCGAGCAGATCCTGGGTCAGCAGCTGCGCCTCGTCGATAATCAACAGGACCTTCTTCTTCCGATCGCAGGCAGAAGCGAGAAAGGAACCGAACTCGAAAAGAAACCGTCCCTTGGAGGAGAAATCACGGCCAACGCCAAATGCTCGCGCAATATAGTTGAAAAAATCGATCAGTTCGAGGCGAGGATCGGGAACGAAGGCATAGCAGACGTCTTCACCCAGGCTGCTGAGCAGCATGTTGATCAAGGTCGTCTTTCCAGTGCCGACGTCTCCGGTCAGCAACATGAAGCCCTTGTTGTCGAGAACACCGTACTTCAGGGTGGCCAGGGCTTCCTTGTGTTTTTCCCCGAGCCAGATGAAGGTGGGGTCTGTGGAAATACGAAACGGTTTGGCTTTAAGGTTGTAATACGATGTATACATAGTGTTTTAATAGCAGAATTTTGCTCCCCGTCTCCACAAACGTATCACGATACGGTCCCCTAACGCAACAACAGCCGGTCATCTCCCTATCGCAACAGATGCGCCAGATGCGGCCCGAAGATCAGCAGTGCGATCACCACCGAGCCGATGGCCGCGATCAGCACCGCGCCCGCGGCTACGTCCTTGGCATCCCTGATGAGCGGGTGGTATCGAGAGCAAACCGCATCGGCCAGATGTTCGATGGCGGTATTAAGTGCTTCGGCGGCCCAGACCGCCACCATAGCCAGAACGAGCAGGCACCACTGCGACGAACTGATGTGAAAGAAACGGCCGGCCACCACCACCGCCAGGGTCGCCACCGCGTGTATCCAGGCGTTGTGCTGGCGCCTCAGCAGCGTGCCGATGCCGGTGAGTGCGAACTTAAAGCTTTTTAGCCGGTCTGTGAAGCGAAATGGTGCGGCCATACCCCTCTCCAGACATTTTTTCACCCTGCTCCGTAAATATTTTCAGTAATCCAACCAATTGCTAATCTAGGAGCCTGTCGGATTATGCCCCTTCACTGCGCCCCCCTGCTCATGTATTGTTATAGCAGATATGAAAACTTCCGGAAATGCCTATAAAGATAAAACGGCATCATATAACCTCATGGAGTTACAACGATTCGTCATATCTGATGCTCTCAGCCGATGGAGGATTCCATGTCCCTGCCCGATAGAGAAAACCCTTACAGCTTCGATACTTTTATCAATTGGCGCAACAGTGTCGACTATTATGCCGACGACCCCTTTCTGCAAAAAGTGGTGCAACACTTCGCGGGTGACGCCTGGCAGACCGTGGACAGAGCGGCGCGGCAACTCTCCCTGCAGGCGTCCTTTCGCTGGCGCGAGCTCGCCGACACCGCCGCCCGCCCCGAAAACAGGCCGTCCATCCTCCACTACGACGGCCATAACCACCGCATCGACCGAATCGTCCGGCCGATGGAAACCCGGCTCATGGAAAAGGAAGTCTTCGCCCACGCCCTGTTTTCCGCAAAAACCGATCCCTGGCAGCGGCTTGTCAAGATGTTTCTCATCTACCAGAACGGCGAGGCGTGCATCGCCTGCCCGCTGGTCTGCACGGAAGGCTTGGTGGCGGTGCTCGAGGCGTTTGCCGACACGCCGCAGACCCGACGAATCCTTACCCATTGCAAGGAAGGGGAAAATGGCGATTTCGCTGTCGGCGCCCAGTATCTCTCTGAAATCCAGGGAGGATCGGACGTGCCCGCCAACTTGCTGGAAGCCGCACGCGTTGGCGACACCTGGAGGCTTTACGGCACCAAATTCTTCTGCTCCGCCACCCATGCCGATTACGCGGTGGTCACCGCCAAGCCCACGGGGTCGGAGAGGGTCGGCCTGTTTGTCGTCCCCTCCTGGCTACCCGGCGACAAGCAGCGGGAGAAACGCAACGGATTTACCATCGACCGCCTCAAATGGAAAATGGGCACCAGCGAACTGACCACCGGCGAGATAACCTTCAACGGCGCCCTCGCCTATCCCTTGGGGCCGCTCGATCGCGGCCTGGCCCATGCCGTGGGGATCGTTTTGACCTATTCCCGATTGACGGTGGGTTTGTCGGCAGCGGCGAGCATGACGAGAGCCGCCCGGGAAGCGGTGCACTACGCCCGGTTCAGGACTGCATTCGGGCAAAAGATCGACACCTTCCCCATGGTGGCCGGCCAACTCGCCGAGTTGCAACACCGCGCCAGGCGGACAACCGCCGGAGCTTTCAAGCTCTATCAACAATTCCAGCGACTGGGCGGCGCGGTCAAGGTGAATATCGACCCGGGCGAGCCCCTCCCCATGCGGCGGCGACGTTTTGCGGTCCGCGAGCTGGTGATGCTCCAGAAAATCACCGCCTCCTGGGACGCCGTCGACCAGGTGCGCTCGGCCATGTCTCTTTTCGGCGGCCACGGTGTTATGGAGGATTTTTCCTCCCTGCCGCGTCTCTATCGCGACGCCGCGGTCAATGAACTCTGGGAGGGCCCGCGCAACGTCCTGCTCACCCAGATTCATCGAGACCTGCAAAGGGTGCGGGAGTGGTTTGCTCCGGCCGACTTCGTCGAGCATCTGCTTGCCGGCGCCGACCGGGAGGTGATCTCGAGTTGTGCGGCGGAGATCGAAGAACTCACCGCCCACCCCAGTCTCACCGACAACGAGCCAGCAACCAGGCAAATCTGCCTGAGATGGGACGGGTTCTGTCATCGGCTCTTCCATGCCTACCAGAATCTGGCGCTGGCAGAAATCTCGTAAACGGTTACAGCCCATCGATTTGACAGGTCTCTTGCCGGCCCGATGAACGAAAGGCCGAAAATGGGAGAAAGCGGTTGCTCCGCTGCGGGAAAAAAGCTACATTGTGGCTCTTATCCGGAAAAGGGGATGGTCCGGAAAGCCCGGCAACGGGACGCAACCGCCTGCCTGCAGGCTGAGGTACACAGGAGTAAATAATGACCGCCACAATCGATCTCTCTCACTTGATTTTCATCGATCTCATCCGATCCATCACCGAGACGAGCGGCCCCCAGGTCGCCAAGGGCAACCTGATGCGTATCGCCCTCAACCTTGGAAAGGGAGTCGAAAAACAGGATTTCGCCACTTTCGACGATCTTATTGCCGCCATAAACGAGGGCTCTACCTCGCTCGCCAAGCTCGAAGGCAAGGCCACCTATCTCGGCGACGGCCTGGTAGGCCTCCCCGCCTGTCCTTTCGGTAAGCTCACCGAAACCTACAAAGAATATTTCGCCACCGACCTCGAAGGCTTCGAGGAGCTCGTCAAGGAGTTCAACGCCCCCGGCCGGATGGCTAAACAGCTCAAGATCGGCATGGGCGCCGGCGTCGGACCATTTTGTATCTTCCATCAGCCCATGCGAAGCCAGATCGCTTCCAGCCTGAGCGTGGCGGGAAAACCCGTTGAAATATTTCAGCTGGCTTGCTGCAACTCCAAAGGGGAGTGTGCCTACGCCGACGAGCTGATCGCCGAATTCGGTTGCAGCCGGGTAGCCGTGGAGCAGGCGATGGAGAACAATGTCTGCTGCTATGGGATTCGCAGCAAAGCCTGAGCGGCCGGGGCCCAACCCCACAACGCCTTTCCCCCTTTTCGCCATTCTCCGTCCCGCATCGCTCACCGATTCGTTTCCCCCTTCAGCACACCTCTGAAGGGGGAGACACCTTCTTGCATTTCCGCCTTCTCTCCATTGGCCCACCCGGGAGCCCGCCCCAGAGACTCCACACATCGACAGTAGACGGAAAATAATCGAATTATTACCGTAACCGAATTGCGTTTCCCCACCCCGCCGCTGTACCATGGATAAAGCCTGGTAGTTCTGGCTCCCTCTCGGAGCTTCGCCTCCATTTAACGTTTACATTATATTGATTTGGGCAACATTTGACTATCCAGGTGACGGTTAGCGCTTTCCACCTCGACTCCAGCAAAAAGAGCAACGGGATGCGGGAAAGGGAATATCTCAAAAATCGATACGCCGCCATTCTCTCCTCTGTGGGTTTGGTCCTGGTGCTCGCCGGCCTGGTGATGCTGACCCCGCTTCTGGCGCTAGCGGCTTTCCCGGCAGAGAAGATTTTTCTCATGGCCTTCGCTCTGCCCTCGGCGATGCTTCTGCTTCTGGGTCTGGGCTTGAGGCAACTCTGTCACCCCGCCGCCGGAACGACGCTTTCCATCGAGGAAGGCGGCATCATCGTCCTGCTCAGCTGGGTATTGGTCATTCTCTTTTCGGCGTGGCCGTTTATTGCCATCCTCGACATCCCTTTTTCGCTGGCCCTGTTTGAGACGGTCAGCGGCTGGACCACCACCGGCCTTTCGGTAATCGACCTGCGCAGCGCCGGGCATCTGATCCTGCTCTGGCGCAGCATCATCCAGCTGGCGGGCGGAGCCGGTCTGGCGATCATCATGATGTCCGCGATTATCGGCCCGACCGGCATCGGCATCCTGAGCGCCGAGGGGCGCAACGATCAACTCGTTCCCCAGGTCCGGCAGTCGGCGCGGCTGGTCCTCATCATCTATTGCGCCTATGCCCTCGCCGGTATCGCCGGCTACCGTTGGGCCGGGATGACCACCTTCGATGCGATCAACCACGCCTTTGCCGCGGTTTCCACCGGCGGCTTCTCCACCCGGGCGGAGAGCATCGGCGCCTATCACCGCATCGCGGTCGAGGCGGTGAGCCTGCCGCTCATGGTGCTCGGCAATCTCAGTTTCGTCACCGCCTGGCTGTTGTGGCGCGGCAAGCTGCGGGCAGTGGCCGGCAACGGCGAGATCCGCCTGCAGCTCCTGCTCATTCCCCTCTCTTGCGCCGCTCTTCTGCTCTTCACCTGCGCCAAGCTTTATCCGGGGCTTGGCCCCTCGCTGCGCGTGGCCGTGTTCCAGGTCGTGTCGGCACTTACCACCACGGGTTTCAGCACTGTCGATTATCACGCCTGGAACGGTTTCGGCATCCTCCTGCTGGTAACGTTGATGCTCATTGGCGGCGGCACCTGCTCCACCGCTGGCGGCATCAAACAGTTCCGCATCTATCTGCTTGCCAAGATGATCTACTGGGACATCCGGCGCACGCTGCTGCCCAGGGACGCCATCCTCGAGCGCCCCATTCGCATGGGCGATAGGCAAGTCTTCGTCGACGATGCCAGAATCCACCGGGTCGCCGTGTTCGTCTTCCTCTATCTCGCCACCTATCTGCTCGGGGTGCTGCTGCTCTCGGCCTGCGGCTACAGTCTGGGCGACGCTCTGTTCGAGTTCGCCTCCGCCATCGGCACGGTCGGACTGTCGGTAGGCGTCACCTCGGCACACATGCCCGCCGCCGCCCTGTGGAGCGAGATTTTCGCCATGTTTCTGGGACGGCTCGAGTTCGTGGTGGTGATCGTCAGTTGCATCAAGCTCGCCTCCGACGTCAAGCATATGCTGGTCGGCACGGCGGCGCAGGGTTAAGCGTTTTATTTCCTTTCTTCCTGCGTCATTTATGGTAGTTTCTGGCCGATAGCATGCGCCAACTCTCCGACACTGACCGGCGCTTCTCCCTTAACCTAACCTGGATTACATATGATTATCGCCGGTGGAGCACTGATAGTCGGTCTCGCCCTGCTCGTCTGGAGCGCCGACCGTTTCGTGGAAGGTGCGGCGGCACTTGCCCGTCACCTGGGGATGCCCTCGCTGCTGGTCGGCATGGTGGTGGTCGGCTTCGGCACCTCAGTCCCGGAGATGGTGGTCTCAGCCTTCGCTGCCCTGCAAGGCAATCCCGGCATCGCCCTCGGCAACGCCTACGGCTCCAACATCGCAAACATCGCGCTTATCCTGGGACTCACTGCCGTGATCAGTCCCATAACGGTACATTCCAACGTACTCCGCAAGGAGTTGCCGATCCTTACCGCCGTCACCGCTCTGGCCGCCTGGCAGATTCGAGACGGCGATATCAGCCGCTTCGAAGCTCTGGTACTGCTTATGGTCTTCGCAGCGCTGATGGCCTGGACAATACGTCAGGGAATACGACAAAAAGCCGACACCCTGGGCAGCGAATTCGAGCAGGAACTCAAGGTCCACAGCATGCCCGTTCGCCGAGCGCTGTTCTGGCTGATCCTCGGACTGCTTCTGCTCCTGGTCAGTTCCCGACTCCTGGTCTGGGGTGCGGTGATCATCGCCCACGGCTTCGGGGTGAGCGACCTTATCATCGGTCTGACCATCGTCGCCATCGGCACCTCGCTGCCGGAGCTTGCCTCTTCGCTCATCGCCACCAGGAAAGGCGAGCATGATATCGCGCTCGGCAACGTCCTCGGCTCCAACCTGTTCAACACCCTGGCCGTGGTCGGCATCGCCGGCGTTATCCACCCCATGAGCGTGGGACCGGAGGTGTTGCGCCGGGACGTGCTGGTGATGGCGGCCCTGACCGTATCGCTCTTTCTCTTTGGTTATGGTACGCGCAAACGGGCCGGACGTATCAATCGGGTGGAAGGTGCAATCCTGATGGCCTGCTATTTCGCCTATACCATTTACCTCATCAGCATAAGTTTTCCGTCGCGATAAGTATGTTGCACCGAAATCACTGCACTACCATGCGGCGCCAATAGACGTTTCGGTACTATGCGAACGTTTTTCGCTACTTCGTAAAATTCTGTTGTTTCGCTACGCAATTGGGATATATTGAAAATGTATCCTATCAACTCCTTGTGTCGACGCAAGGAAACGCAGCTCGTTGTTGAGTATCAAACTCCATACGCTCCGCTAACGTTTGCAATGCATTGGTTTAGGCATGTTTCGCCATACCTGGTGAACGTTCACTTAGTGGAGCATCCGGCTCTGTCGACGTTCGACAAGCCTGATAACCTTGTGTGAGCTTTTGCAGACAGTTGCCACGTCGTTATAGCCAGCAGAGGGGGTGTGTATGGGAAAGGATTTTTTTTTCAGCTCAACCTCGGATGTAGATTTGCAAGTGGACGACGCATTCGAGACTTCCAGCCAAGCGTATCACAACCGATACCTGGTCTCGAATAGCCGATCGCCTGGCGCTGAAATCTACGCACCGGAGATCAACTTCTACCTCCACAACAGCAGAGACGGCTCCGCGGAAAAAAGCAAAAATCTCCGCAGACTTTATGAGGTTCGGGCAACCACCTACGACCTTGCCCAGCAGACGGAGCTAACGATCGAGGTCGGAGAGCGGGTTCTTGATCGTATCGGCCGAGGATCAGGGGCGACTCTGCGAGGAACTGCGCCGACACGATCTGTTGCCCGCCGTCATGGACCCGGCCGGCATCAAAACCGTGCAGGGGCATATCGGCAACTTCAGGGTATCGATCGAATCGACTGCCGAGATCGCGACCATGGAAACCGATCAGATCATTTGGTTTCACGCCCCGTCTACCATCCCGCCTCAACGGGGCGTTTACGACCCGACGTTGTCGGTCATCCCAAAAATCGTCGAAGAGGTCATTTCCAGCCACGGCGATTGTACTTACAAAAACCATATCAAATACTCCCCGCATCACTGCCAGTACCATCACAAGAGAAAGACTGTCTGCGGGCATTGCGCCGACAGCTGCCCAGCCAGCGCGATTACCAGAGCGGATCAACCGAGAGAACTCGACATCACCGATATCAACTGTGTCGGCTGTGGAAGATGTGCCGCCACCTGCCCCACTGGCGCTATCGAGTGCGCGACAATGCCGAGAAGGGCTTTTGATGAAATTCTCGGTTTTTTCCGGAATCGTGTCGCACTGATCCTGCCAAACGGCGAGTATATCGAAAGCCTGCGCCTTGACCTGCCGGAAAAGGTGCTGCCCCTTTTTGTCGAGCAAGAGGCTTTTCTCGACGAGGCACACCTGCTGTCGTTGCTGCAGACCACCGGGCATCCCATCCTTTTTTATTCCGAGAAGCTATCAGCGCTTTCGGCGCAAATTGTTTACCTTCTCAACGAGATCTCCCGCCGCCGGTGGAACCGAGAGGCAATATACGTCTGCAGCGATGCAGCAGAACTCGAAGCCGGTTGTCGGCACATTTCTGCGCTGCCTGAGAGCATTTTCGACATTGGTGTACAGACTCTGAGCAAGCGGGAAATTTTCATGCAACGACTTGCGCACCTGGTGGGGGATTGCGATTTCGGAACCATCCAAACCGGCCCCCTGCTCCATTATGGCGACCTCACCGTCGATGAAAAACAGTGCACCCTTTGTCTCAGTTGCGCCGCCGCCTGCGATACCGGCGCCTTGACCGCCCACGACGAGGACAACACGCTGCGCTTTCATCCCTCCCTCTGCACCGGTTGCGGGTATTGCGCCATGACCTGCCCCGAATCCGACTGCCTGCAGGTGAGCACCAATCGCCTGGCACTTCGCCCTGACCTTTTCCGGCAGCGAGTGGTGGCGCGAGACACGATTTTTCCATGTGTAGAGTGCGGAAAAGGTTTTGCCCCCGCAAAAGCGATAGAAAAAGTCGCGGCCATGATGAAACCGTTGTTTGACAACGATTCCGTAAAAATAAAATCTCTCTACTGCTGTCCCGACTGCAAGGCGAAAATCATGTTAGAGGCGTTGCACGAAGGCGAAATACATAGCTGATTAAAATACATGGACATCACAGCAATAAACAGGGGCAGGATCGTCTATTACGGGGTGTTTGCCGCCCTGTTCTCCTCTTGCCTCGATGAGAAAGCCTTTCAAACCGCCGCGCACGGGGTGGATATACTGGGCGCCAGCCCCATGGACGAGCGCAGTGGCAAGGCCCTTGCCAATATCAAACGACGACTTGACGGCGGCGGCTACTCCGCCTTGAAGAAGGAAAACGATCGCATCTTTTATGATCCGACCTCTACGTTCGTGCCCATGACCGCGTCCTACTACGCCGAAGAGCGGGACGACGGTGCCAAGCGCCTGGAAATGATCGGCTATGTGCTTGAATCCAAATTCCGACGCAACGCCGCTCACTACCATGAACACGAGGATCACATAGAATTCATCCTGCTGTTCATCCAGAGGCTTATCGACCTGGAAATTCAAGGCGAAGGCTTCGCCCGGCAACTGGCAACAAAAGTATTTACACATATTTTAAATCCGATGATCGATCAATTCGCGAACGCCCTGCTGCAGCATGAAACGAGTTTTTTCTACAAACAGGCGGCGCTCGCGCTGCAGTCGTTTATCGAATTCGAGCGTCTCTACCTCAACATCCCCCCGCCCGAACCGGTGGACGAGACGCGAGCGGCAAGGCAGAACAGCGCCGAGGAAAAAGAGCAATCCAGAGAGTGCGTCAAATTTGATATTGGCGGATAAGGAGTAAAGCGCCGCACTTCGTTTTTCCTAACGCAAATATGCGGCTGCCGCATATTTGTTCACTTAGTCATCTCAACGCAAAAGGAGGGGTACATGATTGATGAGCGAAGGACGTTTCTCAAGGCGACTCTCGGAGCCGCCGCCCTGGGGGTTGGAACTCTGCTCGCCGCTCAAGGCGTTCGTGCTGCTCAAAGCGAGAGCACCGGCGCGGATTCCAATGGCGTCGTTTTAGGCCACTCCCCCAAGAAGGAGGTACTGTACAGAAAAACGGCAAACTGGGAAGCATACTATAAAGCGGTGTACTAGCAAGGAGGAAACATCGTGATACCCAAAGCGCTGAACACTACATCCCCGAAAATCGGCAGGAGATCGTTCCTCAAGCTTGCCGCCATCGGTGCGGGTCTCGGGGCGACATCGGCTTTTGCCGCCCAGAAGGCTCTCAGGCCGGCCACCGATGAAGAAGTGCAAAACCCGTTTCCCGGATCAAAAAGGGTAAAAACCATCTGCAGCATCTGCTCGGCCGGATGCGGTATTATCGCCGAGGTTCAAAACGGCGTTTGGGTCCGTCAGGATGTGGCCCAGGACCATCCCGATCAGCGAGGGAAGCCATTGCTGCAAAGGTATCGATCAGATTGATCTGATCAAAGCAAACAACGGGTCAAATATCCTTTGAAAAAAGTAAACGGGAAATGGACACGCATCACCTGGAATCAGGCAGTTGATGAAATTTCCGCAAAAATGCTGAAACTGCGCCAAGGAAAACGGCCCCGATGCGGTCATGTTTCTCGGTTCCGCCAAATTCAATCTCGCAGCAAGCATATCTACTTCAGAAAATTTGCGGCTATGTGGGGGACGAACAATATCGACCACGTAGCGCGGATCTGACACTCCGCAACAGTCGCCGGTGTGGCGAACACGTGGGGTTATGGCGCTATGACGAATCACTTCGGTGATGTCGTAGGGAATTCAAAAGCAATAATGGTAATCGGCGCCAACCCGGCTGGTGCAAATCCCATCGGGATGAAACACTTCCTGCAAGCCAAAGACCGCAACAATGCACAGCTCATCGTAGTCGATCCGGTTTTCACAAAAACCGCTGCCAAGGCGGACTCATTATCTGCGCATCCGAACGGGAACGGATGTCGCCTTCATCTATGGTCTGCTTCATGTCATCTTCAAGAACGGCTGGGAAGACACAGGACTATATCAACAGCCAGAGTCTACGGCATGGATGAAGTCAAAGCCGAGGCAGCCAAATGGACTCCCGAACTCACTCCGATGTAACCGGCATTCCGGCAGAAAAGATCGTTCAGGCGGCAACGCTGCTGGCAAAGAACAAACCGGGCACGGTGGTCTGGGCGCTCGGCATCACCCAGCACACTACCGGCACCTCGAACACCAGAATCCTTCCCATCCTTCAACTGGCCCTCGGCAATATGGGCAAAAAGGGCGGCGGCTGCAACATCATCCGAGGCCATGATAACGTGCAGGGCTCCACGGATATGTGCTGTCTGGCCGACAGCCTGCCCGGCTACTACGGCTTGCCGAAGGTTCATGGAAATATTTTGCGAAATCATGGGGCGTCGACTACGACTGGCTCAAAGAACGGTTCGCCGCACCCGAGTGGATGAAGCCAAGGGCTTTTCCCTGGCCAAATGGTGGCAAGGCGTTCTGCAGGAAGAAAAAACCTACTCGTCAGCTCCCATCGGGCTTTGTGGGTCCAGGGCAACGGCATCACTTCCATGGCCCAGACCGCCAAAATTCAGGAAGCGCTGGACAAGCTCGATCTGATGGTTATCGCCGAGCCGTTTCGTCAATGAAGCCGCGGTCATAACCAGTAAAAAAGACAACATCTACATCCTGCCGGTGGCAACCCAGTTCGAGACCGAAGGCAGCGTCACCGCCACCAACCGGACCGCCCAATGGCGCAGCAAGGTCGTGGAGCCGCTCTATGAGAGCAAGGCCGATCATGATGTCATGTTCGAGTTTGCCAAAAAATTCGGTTTCTACGATGAATATACCAGGGCCATGAAGCTGGGGGTCAAGGACCGGGAACTGCGTCGAAAGTCAAAAAGGATTTCCCTGGCCCGACGATGCCGCCTCCGGAATTCGCCCGCATCCTGAAAACCATAGGCTGCGGCGGCTGGACCCCTGAGACGGCTGCGAAAACACCAGGAGAACTGGCATATGTTCGATCCCGACTCGCTTGCCGGCGAGGGGCCGATGCAAGGCGCAATATTATGGTCTGCCTTGGCCGAGCTGGGATGACAAGCACCCGGGAAGCCCGATTCTCTACGATGTCGACTGCCCGTAAGCGAAGGCGGCATGGGCTTTCGCAACCGATTTGGACTCGAGCACGACGGCGAAGTCAGCTTTGGCCGGCGAAGACATCACCGTGAAAGGCTCCAAGATCAAAGGCGGCTATCCGGAGATCACCAAGGAAAATATCGAGCAGGTTCTGGGCATCAAGCTCACCCCGGACGAGAAAGACGCAAGATGGGCGCCAACTGGAAGATGGATATCAGCGGAATCATCCAGGAAAAATGCCGGGCCGCAGGAGTTGCGCCCTATGGCAATGCCAGAGCCCGTGTCCATTGTCTGGACCTTCCCGGACCCCATCCCCTTCACCGCGAGCCCATGCATTCCTCACGACCTGACCTGGTGGAGAGATATCCGACCTACGCGGATCAGAAAAACAACTTCAGGGTCGATGTCAAATTCATCTCCGAACAACAGGCCAAGGAATGGGTCAAAGATTTCCCGACCATGCTTGTGACCATGCGGGTCGTCAACCTAAGCGGCGCTGGCATGCTTGAGAGATCAAGCAAATATCTCTCCCATATCACGCCGGACATGTTTGCCAATATCCATCCGGACCTGGCATTGCAATATGGCATTCGTGACGGGGACATGATGTGGCTGCATTCGCCTCAAGGTACGAAGATCAAGGTGAAAGCCCATACAGCAATCTAGCGTTACGCCGGACAGAATCGCCTTGCCGTACAACTTCGCGGGGTCATGCAGGGCGTCGATATGAGCGCGAACTATCCTGAAGGCACCAAACCTTATGCGACTGGTGAAAGTTCCAATACCATCACCAATTACGGATTCGATATCATTACCCAGATTCCGGAATTCAATGCCGGCCTGTGCCGGATCGAAAAAGCATAAGGAGGAGAGGATTATGAGCAAGCGAACAAGCTCGAATGAAATTTTTTTGCGACAGCAGTCGCTGCATCCAGTGCTTAGGCTGCTCCGTCGCCTGTGCCGAAGCGCAAGACCTGCCTGTCGGGATCAGCAGAAGAAAAGTTATTACTCTATATGAGGGGTATTGAAGGCAAGGAATTATCGACTTCGATCGCCTGCATGCATTGCGCCGACTGCGCCCTGCGAAAAGGTCTGCCCGGTCAACTGCTTTTTATATTCGGGAGGACGGCATCGTTCTACACGACAAGAACAAGTGCATAGGCTGCGGGTATTGCCTTTACGCCTGTCCGTTCGGGGCGCCGCAATTCCCGAGAGACGGGGCCTTCGGCAGCAAGGGCGTGATGGACAAATGCACCATGTGCGCAGGCGGCCCGGAAAAAACAAACAGTCGCCAAAGAACGACAGCTCTACGGGCAGAACCGCATAGCTGAGGGCAAAGTGCCGATCTGCGCCGCTGTGTGCGCCACCAATGCCCTTTTAGTGGGCGATGCGGAGGAAGTTTCGACTATCTATCGGAAACGAATCAGCTTAAGAGGAAAAGGAGCATGAAATGTGATGAAAAAAGTCTCTGTTTTTTATCATCACTTCCCTCTGTTTCGGCGTCAGCCGCCTATGCGGCTGGCAGCCAGATCTGGGGAACGATGATAATTCCGAATATTCTGGAATACGGAAAAGCGGCCTCACACAAGCTGGGCCAGCTCTTCACCCTGCTGCAAGGCGTCTATTTCAGTAAGATATTTCTGGCGATCCTGATCGGCGTTCCCGTCGTCTTTTTCGTTCACTACCTGCTCTTCGGGCCAAAATCCTTCGCACCCGGCGGTCAGGAAAATCTATATCTTCTCCCTTTTGCAGAGAACCGTCCATCTGCTGGCCGCCCTCTCCTTCCTGGTGCTGGCACCCACCGGCTTGATGATGGTTTTCGGCAAATACCTGGGTGGCGGAGCGGTCGTTCTCTGGGCCAGGCACCTCCACGGCCTCGCCTCGATTGTTTTCCTGATCGCCATCCTGCCCATGCTGGTGTTCTGGGTGCTGGAGATGCTGCCCACCTTTGACGATATCAAGTGGGTCTTCATCATGGGAGGCTATCTCAGCAGGCGGCGGCGGGAAATCCCGGCCGGAAAATTCAACGCCGGCCAGAAGATGTGGTTCTGGATCGCGACCGTGGGCGGATTGGCGATGGTTGCCACTGGCGCGGCGATGTACATGCAGGATTTTGATCTCGGGATAGCCGCCAGCCTCGCGCTCTCTCAGATCGATATGCTGCGCCTATCGGCAATCGTCCACAATATTGTCGGGATGGTGATGATCGCTTTCTTTATAACCCATGCCTACATGGCCCTTTTTGCCGTTAAGGGTATTATCAAGAGCATGATTACCGGCTATAAGGAGGAAGAGGAAGTCAGATATCTGCACAGCTCGTATTATAAAAAGCTCATCCAAGGCTGACCAACACAACCGATTCCGGCGCACTGCGCAGGAATCGGTTGCAGGCAAAAGTGGCATGAGCGTTCTGGGACGGGATGCTTTTCTATTCAGACGATTCGACTCCAATCGCATCGTATACCTTGATTGCCAGATCTCTCTGCGAAAACGGTTTGGTAATAAAATTTATTCCATCATCAAGCACGCCGCGATGGGCGATGACGTCGGAGGTATAGCCGGAGATGAACAGGATTTTCAACTCCGGGTAAAGGGCGTGCATCCGGTCGGCAAGATCCTTGCCATTCATTTCCGGCATAACCACATCGGTGATCAACAGGCGAATGCGGTCGGCATGTGCTTGCGCCAGCTGTAATGCCTCGCCCGGTGTACCGGCGGCCAGCACCTGATATCCCAGATTTACCAGCATTTGCTGGCCCATCTTCAGGATCGCCATTTCATCTTCCACCAGCAAAATCGTCTCACCGTGGCCTTGGTGGATCGTCATGGGCGGCTGCTCGCCGACAGTATCAGATACATTGAGGTACCTCGGAAAGTAGAGCCGAAAGGTTGTTCCCCTCTCCGTTCTGCTGACCACATCGATGGCCCCATTGTTTTGTTTGACGATGCCGTAGACGGTGGCCAACCCCAGGCCCGTGCCTTCACCGATCCCTTTGGTGGTATAAAACGGTTCGAAAATATGGCTCAGCGTATCACTGTCCATCCCGCCACCGCCATCGGTGATCGCGAGGAGGACATAGCTGCCGGGTTTGATGTTGAAATGCGATGCGAAATAGGGTTTGTCAAAAGTAATGTTTCTGGTTTCAATGGTTATTCTGCCCACTCCACCGATAGCATCCCTTGCATTGACGCAGAGGTTAGCGAGAAGCTGATCAATCTGACTTGGATCAATATAAACTGTCCAGAGGCCACTGCCGGGCAGCCAGGCAAGATCGATGTCTTCACCGATCAACCTGCGAAGCATTTTCAGCATCGATTCCACGGTTTCGTTGAGATCGAGCGCCATCGGTCGGATTATCTGCTTACGGGCAAAGGCCAGCAGTTTCCCGGTGAGGTCGATGGAACGCCGAGCCGCCCGCAGAATTTCCGTCAGGCTGTCGTGAAGTGGTTCGCCCTCCGCCACCTGCTCCAGGGCGAGTTCGGAATAGCCGGCGATGACACCAAGCATATTGTTATAATCGTGCGCCACCCCTCCGGCAAGCAGGCCGATGGATTCCATCTTCTGGGCCTGGAGCAGCTGCTCTTCCAGATGTTTATTCTCAGTGATGTCCTCTTTTATCGCCACACAGTGAGTAATGCGGTTGTTGGCATTTCTGATGGGCGCAATGGTCGCACGTTCCCAGAACACCTCGCCATTTTTTTTCCGGCTCTGAAACTCTCCGCGCCACACACCGCCCGATCGGATCGTCTGCCAAAGCCGTTCATAATCTTCATTGGGAGTTTCTCCGAATATCAGCCTGGGATTTTGCCCTTCGGCCTCCTCCGGAGAATAGCCGGTTATCTGGGTGAATTGACGATTCACGAACTCAATGGACCCGGTGGCATCGGTGATGACGATTGCCGCCGGACTCTGCTCGACGGCTTTGGAGAGTTTACGCACAGACTCCTCGGCGCGCTTTCGCTCGACAATGTCCCAGGCTAGATCCGCAAGCAGGGCGACCATCTCCACATCCTGCGAAGTGTAATCCCGAGGTTTGTTGCCCAGTCCAAGAATCGCCTTTATAACGCTTTCGCGCTGCACCGGAACGACCATCTCCCTGACAAGCAAAACATGGTCCTTTGGTAACCCGCTGTGGTGTTCAAGCGTCTGGTAATCGTTATGGATCACCGGCCTGCGCTCACGAATACAATCCGCCCAGGAGGCTCCGGCCCCCAGCAGACTGTCATGGATCCTTTCCCCTTTGATCGTACTGAACGTCTCCCTGGTTCTGGTGGACCAGTTCTGCAGCAGCACAGTCTGTTGATCCTCCGCAACAAAATGATAGAAACCGACAGCGCTTCCACTCAACGCCTCCGCCTCATCCAGGGTAGCCTGCAAAAGGCTTTCCAGCGAATGGCCTGCAGCATACTGCATTAGGTACAGGCGCGCCGAGTTGACATCCTCCACCTGCTTGCGTTCCGTAATATCCTGAGCCGTGCCGCGAAGACCGATAATCCGACCTTCGGCATCACGTATACCTTCTCCACGGGCACATATCCATCTGGTGGGTGAAGCCGGATCGGCTATCGCCAGATCGAGTTCATACTTCTCGCCGGTCTGAAGCGCCAGTTGTGCTGCACTATCCAGTCGGGCCGCACTTTCCGGGGTGTAAGCCTGCAAATGTTTCGAATAATTCGGGGGAGGAATCCGCCGATCAAAGTTGAAAACGCGGTAATATTCGTCTGACCACCAGATCGTATCACTTTTTGCATTCCACTCCCAGTTGCCAATGTGGGCAATCTGTTGCGCCTCTTTTAAGCTGGCCTCACTTTTCAGTAACGCTTCCACTGCTTGCTGTCTCTCGATAATTTCGTTTTCCAGCAACACGTTGCTCTGTTGCAGTTCCAGCGTCCTGTCCTGTACGCACACTTCGAGTTCTTCCCGGGCCTTGCGCAACGCCTGCTCTGCGCGCCGGCGCTCAGTCATATCCACCATGGTGAAGACATGAAGTTCGACCTGACCGTGATTGGCGTAGATCGGCGCTACGCTGTAACTGACCCAAAGGGGTTGTTGAATATGCGGCCTGATGAGTATCACTTCGTAATCCTGGACATATTCTCCGCGCATCGCCCTGGAGGTCGGCCAATCCTCAAGCGGCATCACCCGCCCGTCGACAGAGCGCAGCTCGAACTCCTTCACGTACTTCTCCAGGTTCGCGAACATCTCCTCTTCGGAGGAGAAGCCATGGATACGCAATCCTTCGGCATTGAGCGACAGGGTGGTACCGTGGGTATCGGTAACGCCGATACCGACCCCGACACTGATATTATCGATGACAGCACGCAGTTTGTCCCGCTCCCGCCAAAGGCTCTCACTGCCCTGCTGGTTCTCCGCGGCTTCGAGATGCAGGGGCGCAAACTCCGTCTCGAGATATTTCTGTTGTGTGCCGGTAAGTAGTTGCGTATGTCCGCAACGCTGAACCACAACACCCTGATGGCAACCACACACATCCTGAAGTGTCGAGACAGAGACTCCTTGCAAAGGGTAGGCGCAGAGTACGAGTAGCCGCCTGTCGACCACAAAGTTGTCCAGACACTTTTCAAATTCAGCAAACGTCTGCCCGAGTTTTTCATCCCGCGACGCTACATCCAGCACCACCCGCAAACCGGTTCGACCGGAGGCCAGCGCCCGATCGAGTGTTGTCTGCAAAGCATCGAGAGCCTGCGTTATCCGCAAGCTGCCATCGCCAAAAAACAACGAAGGGCAGGGTACAACTTCCAGATCGCCGGCATCGATCCGGGAATCGAAATCAGCTATCGCAGGTCGCAAGATATCAATCGCCGATTGAGCCTTCTGCTCGGTGCACACCCACATGCAGAAATTTTTTTCTCCGAATCCAGCTTCCACTACAGGGACAGTGATATCAAGCAGATCGTCGCGTTTTTGGTAGAAGAGGCATACGTGGCTTCCCCATGGCAGGCGGGAGAGAAGCGATATGACTTTTTCGCTTTTCGGCATTTTGGATATCATGGGGAAATCACAGCTTGTTAGTCTTCTGGTTCTGTTGTGAAAGACTTGTATTACCGGATAACCGAGCGGCTCAACGACCAGCGGGATGCTGGTGAACGTTTACAGTACTTTATCGTACCACGATCAGGCTGAAATGCATAGATAGGCTATAGCACGCCAGCCAGATCGTGCCAAGATGGGGTGCCGGTGAACGGTTACGATGGTGGGCACAGCTTTTCCGTGCCCACCAAGGTATCAAAATCTAGAGTGGATGCGCAAAGTCTAAAGTCGGAGTTTCGAATTATGCGGGTATTTTCCTGGTAACGCTCCTGAGCCCTGCAAGCGCGGCAAGACCCGCACCCAAAAGCAGCATTGCCGAAGGTTCCGGAACGGGAGCACGGTTGGATACGAGTGTTGTTTCGTCACCGTCAAAGCTGAAGGTCATCTCCCATGATTCCGGAATCTTGCCCCATAAGTAAAGCAGAAGTTTAAGATCAGCCTCGTTCTCCAGTTGCGGGAGAGGCTCCCAGCCGACCCCATAGGTCCCGATTACACCGTCGACAGTGCCGTTGTTATTGTAGTCATAATCCTGCCATTGCGTCGGCTCAAGCCATGTACTGCCGTAGTACTGGTAAAAATAGTCTTCCGACACTCCGTCCCACGTGTTGGTCAGGCTCGCCTTCACTCTTCCAGTACCTTCCAGGGTTGCGACGGTAAGGTTGGGAATCCAGTATATCCAGGTCAATCGTTTACCTAAGTCACCAAAATTATATACCACTTCATCCTGAATCTCGAAATTGGTCGTGCCGATATTGGCTGGATTCGTGCCATGTTGCATATTGGTAAAACTGGCAGCCGCCGCATTATGAAAGGCATTCGCCTCCCATGCGGCGTAATCGGGAGAACCGAAGACATTCGGCGCCACATCGACGTACAAATAGACTATGCCGGCCGATGCAGTGGAAACCATGCCCATGAAACACATGCCGACAATCGCCGCAAATCCGGCTAATCGCTTTATCATAGCTTCACCTTTTGATGATAAACAGTTGCATTGCTGGCAAGCTCGGAGAGAGCACCTCCGAGGCCTTTCGCCTAGGAGCCTGTCGGATTATAGGCATTTTTGCTCAGATCGAGGCAAACTCGAAAAAATTACCGGAGGCATATACTGAATATTCCGAGGATAATTTTTTCGAGTTTAACGAAGATATGGGGAAAAAGGGCATAATCCGACAGGCTCCTAGGTCAAAAAAGGACACATCCTGTTATACAAATAGTACCGATTTGAGAATTTTGCCTAATTTTTTTTCGGGGCGAACATACAGGATTGTATGTAACCGTTCATCGGCACTCCAACTGGTTTCAGATAAGAGTATACTTTGAGCAGGCTTCCGGGATATAGCCTATGGAGGCAAGCGTTTTGGAAAGGCAGGATGGGGTAAACGTTTACCAGCACCCCATCGTGGCACGATCAGGCTGGCGTGCATGGATAAGGCTATAGCCCGACAGCCTGCTGGTCCCAACCTGGGGCACTGGAGAACGTTTACAGTCCAATGGCTTGGCCAGTCTTTGGTTGACCCGGTGAACGGTTACCGCTTACCGGAGGATAATTTTTTCGAGTTTAACGAAGATATGGGGGAAAAGGGTATACGCCAGGCACCTAGAATCGATAATGGAGACCCAAAGTAACGACCGGGTAGATATCGTACTTGTCGAGTTCGTCTTTCAATTTTTGCCGTTCCTTTTCCAGGTTGGCCTGAAAAGTCGGATCGCTGGCCACAGGGCCGGTGGCGCTCAACGTCAAATCTGGATCAACTTGGAAGATGGCTCCGATATCGAAAGTAAGCGACCAGCCACTCGCGCCGATGGGATTCCCCCAACCCAAACCGGCATAGGGCGCGACCCCGCTATATTCGAGCTTGCCATGCAGGCTTGTAACCTGTGATGAGGTATAGGTCGTATCGTTTAAGGTAAACGAACCGTTGGCGTTCGGTTGGCCGTCCGCCTCGATCGTATTGCCATTGAACACCATTCCTCCGGAAATATGAAAAATACCACCGAATGGATACCAATCGGCAGCCACGATTCCGGAGATCAGTTTGAGTTGGACATCGTAGTCGACATCGGAAGTACTACCGCTGAATCCGCTGTAGTCAAGCCCCTGCACTCCGACCCGGGCATTCAAATAATCACCCAATCCAAGAGTCAGGTCGGCTCCGACGCCAAGGGTTCCCGCGTTCACACCCATGGCTAAATCACCTGCACGCACAGGACAGGCAGACCAGGACAATGCCATGGTAACGAGAATAATCACTGTACATTTTTCCATTTTCATACAACTCACCTCTTCTCTCGATAATTTTTCGCCAATATGGACGATTCCCCTTCGCCTGGAGGGCGTAAAAACTCCCACTCAATCAAAGAGATAAACTATCAGGTATCAGTTCTTTGTTCAAGAATACTTTCAGGATAGGTATGCATTCACCAGCACACCTTCTCTATATGATCAAGCTGACGTGCAGGGACGGGGAGGCGGTGAATGCTTACAATGCAGATCGAATAGCTGCTGGAAAAAGCTGTAATAGCTCTCCAACCCCTCTTGAATGTTGTGCTTTTCCTGGTGAACCTGATGAAAGACGCATTCAGACCAGCGTCTGATACTCCGGCGTATAGAGATGGCGGCGGATAAAGGCCGTCATGTCGGTCGGGCGATCCACGCGGGCCAGGCCGGAATCAAAGACAAGCTGTGCTACCCGGGCAGCCGTCTGGATTTCGGTTTCCAGGATATTTGATTGCAACGGGTAGAGTAGCCCTTGCTTCAACAGATTTTCCGGGACCTGATCGGCGACCGCGGCAGCGGCTTCGATGAACATCTCGTCGGTAACACGCTTTGCCTGGGTTGCGAAGATCGCCATGCCCACAGCTGGAAAAATGTAAAAGTTGTTGGCTTGACCCGGCAAGAATGTCTGGCCGTTACACTGCACCGGCGGGAATTGAACTCCCGCTGCATAGATGGCCTTCCCCTCGGACCAGGTGTACGCCTGCTCGGCCGTGCACTCGGCATGTTCGGTGGGGTTGGACAACGCCAGGATCACCGGACGTTCGTTGATCCGCGACATGGTTTCGACCACCTTCCGGCCAAAGGCGCCGCCCACCGTGCTGACGCCGATGATCGTCGTCGGTTTGATACTCTCGATGGCCGCCGCGAAATCCCTGGTCGGGGGGTGAGGGTGCGCGTACACCATCTGAAAGTCCATGAGATCGGTCCGGGTCGACTCGAGCAACCCATTGAGATCGAACATATAGACCTGCGATCGGGCGTCCTCGATCGTCATCCCCTGAGCCACCAGCGCCGAACACAACAGGTTGGCAAGTCCGATCCCGGCGGAGCCCGCGCCGAGGAAAAGGTATTTTTCGTCCTTGAGATTTGTGCCCTTGATTTTGGCCGCATTGATCATGCCGGCCAGGGTGATACCGGCAGTGCCCTGGACATCATCGTTATAGACGCAGTATTTGTCGCGGTAGCGCTGGAGCAAACGTACCGCATCGACACCCGTCCAATCCTCAAAATGGATACAGCACTTCGGAAACACTTCCTGCACCGCCTCGACGAACTCGTCCACAAAAGAATACAGCTCCTCGGTCGAGGGGCGAGACCTTCGCAGCCCCAGGTAAAGCGGGTCGCTCAGATATTGCTCATTGTTTGTGCCCGCATCGAGATAGAGAGGCAGGAGGTGCTCAGGCGGCACGCCGGCAGCGGCCGTATAGAGTTGCAGCTTACCGATGGGAATGCCCATGCCGTTGGCTCCCAGATCGCCCAGACCAAGGATGCGGCCGCCATCGGTTACACAGATAAATCGAATGTCCTTCCGGGGCCAGTTTCGCAGGATCTGTCTCACCTGTCCGCGCCGCTCGATCGAGAGGTACATGCCGCGGCTCTGACGGTAGATGTGACCGAATTTGAGGCAGACTTCCCCTATGGTCGGATCATATATAATGGGTAGAAACCGTGCCGGGTCCGACATGATCGTGCGGTAGAAGAGCGTCTCGTTATGATCGAGGAGGTTGACCAGATAGATGAAGCGATCGAGATCGGTGGTCTTGTGGCTGAGCTGCAGCATCACCCGCTGCAGCTGGAGTTCCTCGGTTTCAGTAACATCGGGAACCAGGCCGACCAGCCCAAGCGCCTGTTTTTCGGATTCCGTAAATGCCGTGGACTTGTTCAGCGAGGAATCCTGGAGCAATTCAATGCCGTGCTTGACAGAGTTTGTCATGGGAGACTCCTTGTCAGGAGTCTTTCGGATTATGCCCTTTCCCCCGTATCTTCGTTGTTTTCGAAAAGCAGTGCCCGCAGGTGAGCGCAGACTCCGATAGTGCGTATGTGACTGCTCATAAGTGTCGAAAACACCCTGATATGAGAAAAAATAGCCCTCATGCGATAGACTCCCGGAACGTTGATTGGATGGAGGTCTGAAATCGCCTCATTTCTCGACTGCAACAGCAGGGTTGACCATCTTCGCCGGATCGACAATACGGTCGAACTCGGCTTCCGTAACAAAACCTAGCTCGAGGGCAGCGGCTTTCAGCGTGAGGTCGCCCTCCATCGCGTGATGGGCAATCTTCGACGCCTTGTCGTAGCCGATAACCGGTGAGAGTGCCGTCACCAGCATCAAAGAGCGTTCGACATACTCGCTAATCTTTTTCCGATTGGGCTCTGTGCCCTCGACGAGAAACTTCCTGAAGTTGGTGCACCCGTCGGTTAAGATCGTGATCGACTGCATGATATTGAAGATTATCAGCGGCTTGTACACGTTCATCTCCAGATAGCCGCCGGCATTGCCAAACCCCACCGCGACATCATTGGCCATGACCTGCACGGCGATCATCGTCAAGGCTTCGGCCTGGGTCGGGTTCACCTTGCCGGGCATGATCGACGAGCCCGGCTCGTTCTCGGGTATGAGCAATTCCGCAAAACCGGCCCGCGGACCGCAGGACAACAGGCGAATGTCGTTGGCTATCTTGTACAACGAAGCAGCCAAGGTGCGCATCGTCCCGGAGAACTGGACGAGCGCGTCGTGGGCTCCCTGCACAGTAAACTTGTTGGCGGCACTCACGAACGGCAATCCCGTCAGCTCGGAGATTTCGGCGGCCGCAGCCTCGGCGAACCCCGGCGCCGAGTTGATGCCGGTTCCCACCGCGGTTCCTCCGAGCGCGAGACGATAGACCGCGGTGAGCGCCGCCTCAAGGCGGTCGAGATTGTCGGAGAGCATACCCGCATATCCCGACCATTCCTGCCCCAGCGTGAGCGGGGTCGCATCCTGCATGTGGGTGCGGCCGATCTTGATGAGGTCTTTCCACTCGTCGACTTTGAGGGCGATGGCGTCGTGCAGCGCTTTCACCGCCGGGATCAGCCGCTGCTTGGCGTTTACAGCCGTGGCGATATACATGGCGGACGGAAAGGTGTCGTTGGACGACTGCGCCATGTTGACATGGTCGTTGGGATGGACCGGCGATTTGCTGCCGAGTTCCGTGCCGGCAATCTGGCAGCATCGGTTGGATATCACCTCGTTCACATTCATATTGAACTGCGTGCCGCTGCCGGTCATCCAGACATGCAGGGGAAACATGTCATGATGCCGACCGCTTAGGATCTCGTCGCAGACCTCAACGATCAGCCGACAAGCCGGCTCGCTCAGCCGCCCCCCCGCATGGTTGGCGCAGGCCGCCGCCTTTTTCAGGATGGCGTAGGCGGTGATCATTTCCCGAGGGATCAGGTCTTTGCCTATGCTGAAATGCTCCAGCGAACGCTGCGTCTGCGCACCCCAAAGTTTGTCAGCCGGAACATTGACCGGCCCGAGACTGTCGTGCTCGACACGGGTAGCATTCATCATTGATTCTCCGGTAAACGGTTACAATCGCCTTCTGTATGTCTAAACCAGGGATGACGCGGTTGCTTACCGTACAAGTATAAGACATATTTTCCGGAGCAAAACTCGAACGGCTTATTTTTTCAGAAAAAATGATGAATTTAGCAATTTTGCAATGACTACCTTAGTTGGATAGATCCTGCCAGCAAGGCCATTGCCGATCTGCGTTGCTTACAGCCTTTTTTAGCGCGACCGTTTCCGATGCGGTTCACTGTTAGATCCAGGGAACTCCGTAGTAATAATTCCGAGATTATCATACCATGGCCTGTTGGAAAAGCAGTTGGTGTCCACCCTGAAACGGGAATTTTTCTTCTCAATCGAGACGCTCTCAAAATTTTACCACAGGCAGAGAAGCGGCTGCCTTCCTATGGGCAGGGCAACCAACGTATGAACCATTTTGTCTTGCAACTTTTTGCATTCTCCTTAGTTTTTCAATAACCTGCAATCGCGTGCGAAGCCATGCCGGTGCATATCCACAGCTAGCCCCACCCACCTCACCATCACCGCCGTTGCCAAAACGCCGGTCATCCTCTCGGGAGGTACCATGAAGAAGAGAGCCGTACTTTTCGCCATATCCTCTATCATGATCCTTGGCCTGGCAGGTATCCCCGTCTTTGCCACCACCCTGCTGGCGCCGGTTTATCCGGGCGCGGTAGCCGATCCGGTGGCCAATGCCCAATCCCAGGCAGCCATGGTGTATTACTCGTGCCTCACTCTCCACGGTAATGGCGTGGTACGGGCAACGGCTCGCAAAAGAGAGTAGTGCGGCCTGCTCGGATCGCAGCGAAGGATGTGGTGCCTTCAAACAGAATTGCACCACGGCTTCCGCCGGGGAGCGCATGACACGCTGCGGCGACCTGATGGTGCTCAAATGGAACGCCATCCCGCCGGGGGGCAGCATGGTGGATGCCTATAACGCCGGGATACGCCTGGAAGGTTGGCAAAAAGCATCCAATCCTGCGGCAAACCAGGACACTTCGCCGCAACTGACGGGCCAAGCCGCCAAAATGATGGCGCGGATGAATGCGGCGCAAGATCAGATGCAAACAGCAGGTCAACAAATGATCCAACAGATGCAGAACGAAGGCGAGCGGCAATTGGGAGCGGATGTGGTTCGTCTCGGCGCCATTCCCGATATGCCCTTTGCCGGGCTCAAACAAGAGGTGCTGGCCGGCCGTCACAGCCAAAAGGAACTGGAAAGGGTCTATAAAAAATATCGCTTATTGAGCGAGGCATTCTACCCGCTGCACAAAACCGGCAAAGAGGTCGAGCCGTACAACCGCTGGCTGGTGAGGCAGGCATGGGCGCATATCAAGACTCCGGAACGGGTAAACGCCAAGGCGGTGGAGCAGACTGGAGAAAAGCAACGCCCAGCTAGCCCGGAAAATGCAGCAGCTCGTCCAACAAGGACGCATGCAGGAGGCGCAGATGCTGGCACAACAGATGGCGGCAGCCCAGCAGCACGGCATGACCGCAGCTACAGGGATGCAGACGGCTATAAACCAGGACCACTGGAACGAGTGGCTGGGAGTGCTCAACACGTTGCAGGCCCATGCCTACAAAACCAAAATCACCATTGACCGTGGCCCGGGCGCCTGAACGATGTCGACTCTCCCAAAAGAGGACAGAGGGTCCCCGGACTACCAAAATTGGCAACCGTTCACAGGGTTACCCACGTGTTGTTCCAACCCGAGCATTACAGGAAGCGACAAGCCAGAAGAGGAAAAATTATGAATATTTTTAAATTGATAGTCGTTGTATTGGCCACAACTGCAGCCATCCCGGTTTACGGGGCAGGTATGGCACTGCAGCCCGGTCTCTGGCAGATGACCACAAAGAGTGAATATATCGGCATGCCGTTTTCCACGCCGCCAGTTGTCGTCAAGCGATGTCTGACAAAAAAACAGATAGAACACCCCTGGGTACAAGCGCAGAAAAACAAGAACCAGCAATGCAAGTTCACCCATACCGAAGTGCATACCAAGTCCGCCTCCTGGACGATGGAATGCAGTGCATCCAACACGCGCATGACCGGAACCGGGGAAACCAAGAGTTCGGATTCCAAACACTTCTCAAGCGTGGCTCACATGCTGGCACACGCCAACGGCACCACCATGAAAATGGAGATGAAAACAGAGGGCGTCTGGGTGAACGCCTCATGTGGTCACTGAATTTGTCGATAAAACGGTCGGGCTTGAAAAGCAGTGCAATCATCTCTGGTTCCTAGGAGTCTGTCGGATTTGAGCAATTTTTTCTCAGATCGAGGCGAACTTGAAAAATTGCCGGAGGCATATACCTCATATTCCGAGGATAATTTTTTCAAGTTCAACGAAGATATGGGGAAAAAGGGCCGAATCCGACAGGCTCCCAGGAGTCTCCCTGCATACAGGACGTAACAATGACTGAAAGGTTCTCCCGGCGGTTACCAAAGGCACGATATGCGCTGAAAATATCAGCCGGGACATGTGCGGCGACTGCCACAGCGGCATTCATAGCGGCGCTGACCATCGGTATCGTTGTAGCGCGTGCAGATACCCAAACGGCCACCGCGGGATCGCCATTTGCCGGAATGAGTCAGCAGCAGAAATGGTGCATGGTTGCGGGCAGCGGTCCGTTATCCGCCACCCGGCGTCAATATGCGCGCAAACAGTGTTTCGGCACTACCGCGCGTTTCGATAAGGTGAAATCCTGGGAAGGCAGAGCCGCCATCGAAGAAGTCTATACCTGTTCCGACCATGGTGGTTCGGAGAAAAGGTCCGCTGCCTTCACGCTGAAGAGAACCCCGGCGGTTACCACGAAACAGTCCGGCATTCTGCCGCCGACCCCATCGAAAGACAAGGCTGTTGTCGCCATGTGGAAACAGCTCGCAGGCGGTACGATCTTTGCGCGCAACCCCAACACCGGCGTTGCCGACGACTGGGACCAAATGAGCTGGTACATCGCCAGCGGAAAAATTACCAACACATGGCATGAAACGCTCACCGATATGGTTCCCGTGGATAATGTGCCGCACTATGCAAAACGGAAAATAACGATGCATGGACGGGGTGTCACCCCAATCCAGAAAGATGGCCGGCTGGTACTCAATCTCAAGGACGGAACCTGGGCGCTCCATCTCGATGCCGCGGATTCCGCCCGATACACGTTGACCACCGTGACCAGTGACCCCGACGGGCCGACAACCGAGAACGAAGAGAACACCTTCCAGGGGGTGGATCTCGGCACCGATGGCAATACCTCCGATTGGGGCCCGGACTATGTCAAGCTGCCGACCGCCGGCCTCTCAATCTCCGGCCATGGTAAACACAAACTCGATCACTGCACGACAGACAAAGTGAGTTGGCAATTGACTCCTGTTGTCGACTGCGGCTCATACCAGGGCCTTACCGTGCAGCTGGGTATGCCCGACATAAAGGAAGAGGCATCAGGGCCATTGGACAAATGGGTATTCGATACGCCCCAACACCCCAAGGGCGTCGGCCCGTACACCTTGACAGCCAACTTGGCCTATTACAATCCTTCGTCTCAGGAGGATGTGGACGCTTCCAATGAGCTGGAGTGGATTCTTCCCGATATTCAGAACGTTAGCCGAAAGGTCGATCCGGCGGATGCACATGGCGGCTCGGTAAGCGTGGAATATAACGGCATGCCGGCCAAAAACTCGCAGTTTGCCGGGCATCAGGTGGTTGCAACGGCCCCCGACCTTGCCAACTGCACCCAGCCGGCAAAACGACCGGTGAAGATGTTTTTTTCCCGGGACGGCCATGGCAATCCCAAGGGCAAACAGGAACCCAACTGGTTTTACTACTGGATGCAGACAAAGGCCGAAGGTGGCCACCCGGCCAACCAGATACGGTATGTAAAAAGTGGGGAAGAATCCATGTGCAAGCCTACCGAGTTCGGCTTTTTCATTCCTCTATACGATATGTCCGACTACGTCACGGTGTGCGACCTGGTTGCCCATGCCGAAGATACCGATATAGACCTGTTCGGAGAAATCGCCTATGGAATCGATCAGTTTGGTCTGACTGTCACCCATGAGTTTATCCATAAGCGCTTGTACGATCAGGGGTTGAAATCTTTTGACGCCACCTGGTACCACAAACTCGGCTCGTCGTATTTCGATACCAAGGCATATAAAGCCGCGGTGCACCGCATCGATCCGGACTCCGACGGGCTGACCAACGCAGAGGAGAAAAAGTATGGATTGAGCCCAGTTCTTCAGGATACGCACTGTACGGGTGAAAACGACAATGAATATTTAGCCTATCTGCTCTCGAACAAGGCCTGGCGACTCGGCTCGTCCAGTAAAGAGGATTGGGCATGTCCCGGCATGCAGTGCGGCCAATCGGCTTCTCCGGGCGGTGGTGGTTGGCCGGGCTGCCCAAAGCATTACCAGCCACCGGGATCCACCATTATCTTCCCGCACCCACACCCCCCACACGCAAAGACGCCGCCATCCGGCAACACCCCCCGGCATCACGCGTCCGGCCGACAAGCGTCCCCCACCATATCCTTGCATACCCTCGCTCGGATACAGAGAGGCCTGCAACGCCCTGATGCCTTTGCCAGGCTGCGCGCCGTACGCGAGTTGGCAAATGCCGGAGGCGGCCCCGACCTCGCTGCCGCGGTACAGGAAATTATCGCGGCATTCAAAAGCGAACTCGCACTTCCGGTGGATTCTCGGGTTATACCGAACGGCTATTTGCCTCGCAGCGCCTGGCGGCGTGTGCACTTCGCGCGCCTTCTGGCCGGTCTTCCGCAAAAAGCACGGACGGCAACCTTTAGAGCCTTCCAGGCCGCAAATAAACCGCTGAAAAGCTGGCTTGCCATCGCACTCGGTGATGCGGGTGACCACCGGGTGACCGGCGTGCTTATCACGCTGCTGCGCACCAACCCGGATTGGCCGATACGATGGGCAGCCGCCGAGGCCCTGGGAGCAATCGGTTCGCCCGAAGCCATCTCCGCCCTGAAACAGGCAATGCAACATGATCCCGCCCACGTGCGGAGTGGTTCCGATGGAACGCGTGAAAGCACGTTTTATCCGGTGCGCGAACAGGCTGCCGGCGCCTTGATCCGTTTGGGCTTTAACGTCCGGTTGACCGCCCCGAACACCTACCGGGTGACGACAACAGCTACCGGCAGGGTTTCCGGGGCTGCGGACACCGGTGGGGACCAAGCAACCGATTGAGCAATGCAAGGTTGCTGACAACACCTCAACAAAGGGAACGCACTATGAAATTATCAACGATACTGTCTCTGGCCGTCGTCATTGGCTGTACAAGCGTCATAGCCCTGGCGGCGAAACCTATTGCCCCCGTGGCACCATGGTCGTCACGCGCAGACAAAATGATGGCCATGTGGAGCAAACTCTCGCATAAGACCCTCACCAAGGAATCCGAACTCAAACAGATTTGCCCATTTCCGTCAGAGAAGCAGGTTGGCATCAAAGCGTATCCCGGCAGCCTATTGGTCGACTGGCAGAAGGGCGGCGGTTCGGCGGCGAATTCAGACGATGTGCCCAGAGTGGAACTCGCCACTAAAGCGCCTTTGAAAACCGTCATTGGTTGGTACAAAAGCCATTATCCCAATCTCAAGGCAAAGCGTATGTTCGAGACCGCCGGCCCCGGTATCAGTTTTTCCTCGACCAACAGTTCTGAACTGCAGCACGCTCCCGCATGGGCGGCTGTAGCCATGGAAGGAGGTCACTTCGGAGGGTGCAGCGGACTTCTTGCCGTACCTGACGGAGCCGGATACCAAACCGGAATCTTTATCTATTACCAGCCACACTAACAACAATGTGAGCCGATTTCCCCTCCCAGTCGGTTTGGGCAGAACGTACTGCTATCGTTCGCTTGCCAAGCAGGTCGCCTTTGAACCTTCTGAAGAGGGGATAGGCAAGGAGTCCCCCTAACGGGATTTGAACTCTGCAGCTCGTTCCATCAGTTTGCGGATAGCCTTGCCAAGTCTTCCAATCCCGATATCGATGGTATTCACATCGGTGCATGAGAAGTTGAGCCGCAATGTCCTGTGTTTTTCGCCACGGACATAGAAGGGGTCGCCCGGCACAAATACAACCTTGTCCTCGACTGCCAGATCGAACAACTCCATGGCCGTCATGCCCCGAGGCAGTTCCGCCCACAGGAACATCCCCCCTTCCGGTTCGGTGAAGGTGACCTCCGAAGGGAAGTGCTCCCGCATGCTCGCAATCATCGCTTGACACTGCCGGCCATATATATCCCGGATCTTACCGATGTGTTCGTCAGCATCGTTGCTGCAGAGGTACTCGTAAACAATGGCCTGGGTGAAATGACTTGTATGCAGGTCCGTCGCCTGCTTGGCGGTAATCAACTTCTGCATCAACGCCGGCGGCGCCGCAATCCATCCCAACCGTAACCCGGGCACCAGACTCTTCGAGAAAGAACCCAGCAAGACGGTTTTCTCCTGAAGAAGTGTCTTAAAGGACACTTTGGTACGCCCCGAGAACCGAATGTCACCGTACGGATCGTCTTCGACCAGAAAGGTGCCGGCTCCTTGAAGCGCTTGCGCCACTTCTCGCCTGTTGCTATTGGAATACGATATACCCGAAGGGTTCTGAAAATTTGGGACCGTATACATCATTTTGGCTCGATTAGCAGACAGTGCCGCCAAGAGTTTTTCCGTGTCCATTCCCTCCTGCGAGACGGGAACGGGAAGAAATCTGGGCCTGTACAGCGACAGAGCCTGAAACGCCCCCAAATAGCCAGGCTCCTCCATGACGACTGCATCACCATCGTTCACAAGGATCTTCCCAAGAAGGTCAAGACCTTGCTGCGATCCATTGGTAATGAGAATGTTGTCAACAGGAACATCCAGATTGGCTTTCTCCCGATACCTGGCGCAAATATACTCCCTCAGTCCCAGGTGGCCTTCCGTGCCGGCATATTGCAAGACGCTTCTGCCTTGAGTTTCGAACACCTTGCAGGTTGCCTCCTTGAGCGCCTCGACGGGAAACAACTCCCTGTTGGGCAGACCGCCGGCGAATGAGATAACGCTGGGATCCAGGGTAACCTTTAAAATTTCGCGAATAAATGACCGGGGTACGTCCGTGATGCGGTCCGAAAAGATGTCGTCAGTTTTTTTCATATTTTTACGGTGTTCATGACTTTGGTTACAACGGAGGTCAAACAAAAAAAATAGGCCTGTTGCTCTTCGAGCAGTTCGAACTCATTAAACCACGAATCGGATTCCTCCGCTGTTATTTCCTGTTTTCTCTCGACAAAGGAACGAATCACCCGAGCCGCCCAATAACTAAAGCTGTTTGGGTGGTAGGAGCGGTTAAGGAAAGTCATCGGAGTCTGACGAATCGAATCCAGGCCGATATTGCGTAATTTCACGCCAAGAATGTCCGGCAAATCTGGGGTGTTACTTATGAGTCCCCCAAGCGGTAAGAACCCTTTGCATCCGTTCAGGTTGACGAGAATGCCAGACCGCTGTTCGCCAGTCCGTCGACACGAACACGATGGCACACCTTCCCTCAGGGCGCAAGACCCGTCGAACTACACGTAAAACTGTATCTAATTTTTCAATATAATCAAACATCTGAATACCATACACAGCATCAAAAGCGCCTATCTATGCACGCCAGCCAGATCGTGCCAAGACGGGGAGCCGGTGAACGTTTACGAAAAAAGAGATCGAGTGGCCATCTTGCCCGGAGCTATCGGCAATGGTAAAGCATAGTATACATACCCTGAAAACCAGACCTTCTTGCCCGTCACCGGCCGGAAGTTGCGAGAGTCAAAAATAACGGAGGTAGAGAAGATGGATGTGCATCCTGGAAAAAGCCAAAAGAAGCGGCAGGCCCCGACTGAAGACGCCGTGCTCGAGGTGATCGGGAAAGTGAAAAAACCGGTTTTGCTCGGCATAAACGAGCTGCGTGCGCTTGAGATGGAGGACATAATAGATATCCCTCTTATCTGCGGCACCGGTGACCCCAAGGGCATTATCGCCAGTTGCAGGGGTGTGCTCATGGAAAATGTGATCCGGTTGGCCGAGGTGATACGAGAGGAGCACAACGATACCAAGAAGATGTTTATCGTGGCATCCTCGGATGACGGCTACAAGGTTGTGTTCTCCTGGCAGGAGATATTCAACACTCCTATTGGCGGCGGGGTTATGATCGTGCTGGAAAAGGACGGTAAGCCGCTTGGCAGGGAAGGAGGTTGGTGCGACTTGATTTCGGCTCAAGATTACTTTACCGGGTCGCGGTATGTGAAGGGGTTGCGGAGTATTGAGGTGCTGCTGGCTGGGTGAGCAAGAAGCGTTCACCCGCACCTCAACCGCGCACAATATGGATGGCGTACGTAGCTGAGAACAAGCGAGGCATTCCGGGTGGGCCACCAACAGTGCGTCCACCCTTCGGGTTGGAGGACTGGGTGCTTTTTAGGGTTTTGCCACTCAGTAGTTGTCGGTGATTGACTGTGGGAGGGACTGTGAGATGGAGCTATCGGAATTGCGCGTTATTGGTAAGGTGCATGGCGATATTGCCAGCCGAGAGGAAGCCCCGAAGAACTTTACCGAATCGAGCCGGGTTGGAACGCTGGAAGTTTTTCCCGAGTATGCGGAGGGGCTAGATGGCATCGCCGTCGGCCAGCGTATTGTTGTGCTGTTCTGGCTCCATCAGGCGATTCGGGATATCCTTAAAGTCCACCCTCGGGGAGATACCTCCCGGGAGCTTCGCGGGGTCTTTGCCACCCGCAGCCCCGATCGGCCAAATCCCATAGCGATTTCTGAGCTTACGGTGCTCGCGGTTCGCGGCAATCGGCTGGAGGTCTCGGGGCTCGATATCCTGGACGGCACCCCCATTATCGACATCAAGAAAATGATCGGCTGAGCGAGGTTGCCGTTCAGGTGTAGGTAAGTTCGGTTGCGCTCATCGTCGCCTCTTCGTCACGAGGGCAAACCAGGTGGCCAGAGGGAATTTCGGACGATGTTCCCTCTTTTTGTTCCTCGAGTGCATTTTCCGCAGACACTCGCGGTTTTCTCACATAGAGAAAACCTCCAACAACCGCCGTGGCCGGCGCCACCAGCACCACGCCGAAGCTACCTACCAGGGTGTGCAGGATTTCCGCCGCCACGTAGGTGATATTGAGGATATTGACCATGGGTGTCCCCTGGGCCAGAAACACCATGAGCAGGGCCGTATAGCCGCCGGAATAGGCAAGGAGAAGGGTGGTGGTCATGGTGCCGATAATCGCTTTGCCTACCTTGAAACCAGAACCGATAAGCGCCACTCGCGACATGGTGGGATCGGCGTTATGCACCTCCTCCATGGAGGCGGCGACGTCCATCGCCACATCCATCACCGCGCCGGATGAGGCGATAAAGATGCCGGCAAAGAAGATCCTGGTGAGATCGAGGTATTCGTATCCCGTGTAAAGCAGTGTCTCGGAAAAGGGGCGGACCGCGCCATTCACCTGAAAGGCATGGCCGAAAAGCAGCGCGGCGACACAGGTGATGGCAATGCCGATAAAGGCGCCGAGAAAAGCGGCAACACCTCTGCGACCCAGGCCTCCGACCAGAAAGATAATGCCCGCGGTAACCAAGGTGGTCACCGCCAGCGACAGCAGGATCGGATCGTACCCTTTTAAAAAGAGGGGCAGCAGCACCTTCCAGACCATCATGGCGCTGAAAACGAAAGAGACCAGAGCCTTTGCGCCGGTCGAGCCAGCAAATACCAGCAAAATCAGGGCGAACAGGCCAAAGAGCAACCCTTCGACGCGCAAGCGGTAATGATCGATGAGGTTGGCGTAGGCGATTTTGCCGGTGGCCGGGTCGATATCGAGACCGACCAGGGCGGTATCCCCGACCTTGAAGAATTTATCAAGCTCGAGCTTGCCGATCAGCGTGTTGGAGCCGTTGACCACTTTACCGTCATACTGCCCTCCCAAGACCTTGATGGTGACCAGTTGCGCCCCTTCCCGGACAAAACCGATCTGGCGCACCCCGGAGTTGTCGACGGTTTCCACCCTCGCCCTGACCATGACGCCGTTTACGGAAGGCCGCTCAAAGCCGGTATGAACGAAAAAGAGGGCGACGCTGAGTGCTCCCACCACCAGGGTGAAAAGCGTGTCCCGCGAGATCATGGATTCTCGTGAGGGGATGACAATATCTACTATTCTGCGCAATACGCTGACGGGCTGTTGCATTGGTTACAATCTCCAAGAGTTGCAAAGGTGACCAAACACCTCCGCCGATCGTCCCGGGGAGGTGATCGGCGGAGGGCGCGGTTTTCTCCGCGAAAGGGTCGCACAAATGTGGGCTATTCCATGGCAACCGCCGGTTTGACCTGCAGCTCCATGGCCTTGCTCAGCTTTTTGAAGATATCGGTGTTGTCGTAGTAGCCGGTGAAGAGGCGCTGGTCGACGCCGCGGGCAAAAGTGGAAACCGGGACACCGGTATGGGAATAGGAGGTCCAGCCGATGCCGGCGTGCTGGTTGACGATATGGGTCAGAGCGACGGTGAACGGCTCGTAGGATCCGTAGAGGTTATAGATATTCTCCTGGGCTACGTGCTCAACCTCTCCGCCCATGCTGCGCTCGAAAGCGCGCTGCAGCAGTTCTTTTTCGGCATCGCTGAATTTAGCGTATTCCAGACCGAAATAGTTCTGCACCTCGGGCAGCAGATCTCCGAGCCTGGCGTTGGCCACGGTGTGGTTCTTTTTGTACGGGGTAAGGATCCTATCGTTGAAGGCCACATACGAGCCTTTCTGCAGCGCGATCTTGCTAAAGAAAGTGGAGTATTTGGTACCGGCAAAACCGATGGTCATGCCGCCGGTCTCATGGTCGCCGGTGACCACGATCAGGGTCTCGCCTTTGTGGGTGTTGGCGAACTTCACCGCCTGGGCCACGGCATCGTCGAAGGCCAGGGTGTCTTTAATGGCGGCGGCCGCGTCGTTGGCGTGGCACGCCCAGTCGATCTTGCCGCCTTCGACCATCATGAAAAAGCCATTCGGGTTATCCAGCAACTCGATACCCTTGCGGGTGTAATCGGCAAGACTGAGATCATCGGTCTTGCGGTCCATATTATACGGCATGGCCTCGGAATCCTGCAGCACGGCGTTATAGGCCAGCACCTTGCCCACGCCGGGTTTAAGCGCCTCGAAATCCGTCTTGCCGCTAACCACCGTAAAACCGTGTTTGCGGGCGATATCCAGCGCATCCGCATCGCCTGTCTTACGGCCCTTCTGCTTCAAACCGCCGCCGCCGAAATAATCGAAATTGGAGGTGGCGAGTTGCACGTCGATATCATAATACTGACTGCGTGAAGGCACCTTGGCGTAGGTAGCCGCCGGGGTGGCATGATCGAGCGATACCGAGCTGACCACGCCGACCTTGTAGCCCGCATCTTTGGCGTATTCCGCCAGGGTCTTGTACTTCATAGTTTTCTGCACGTTCATGTCGATAACGCCGGAGAGGGTTTTATGTCCGGTCATCATCGCCGTCATGGCCGAAGCCGAGTCGGTGATGAACGAACTGGCGTCATAGGTGGTGGTCAAGCCGTTTGCCGGGAACTGAGTAAAGGTAAGGTGGGACACCTTGATGCCGGCATGATTCGCCGAGCTTTTATAGATCTCGGCGGCATTCACCTGGGGAGTGGCCATCCCATCCCCGACGAACAGGAAGACGTATTTGGCCTTACCGTGGGATGATTGCATCGGCGCATGCCCCTTGGCAAAGGCAAGATTGGTGCTGAGCAGCAGGCAGCAGGCCGCACTGAGCGCTACCTTCAATTTTGGTCGGATTGTTTTCATCTCTTCCTCCTGGAATATACATGGGGTGTGCTTAGCAGCGTGTGCTTAGGCGGTTTCTCGAGGTCGCCTTCTCCAATGGGCGAGAACCTTGAACGAGGCGCATTTTGGCAGGGTAT
Source organism: uncultured delta proteobacterium (assembly GCA_963745265.1). Taxonomy (GTDB): domain Bacteria; phylum Desulfobacterota; class Desulfobulbia; order Desulfobulbales; family Desulfocapsaceae; genus Desulfopila. Next base: position 107,987 of record CAVUXQ010000018.1, on the reverse strand, counting down.
TGTTAGGAGTTGGTTATAATTATTTGACTTTATAGTTATTGCGTTGCCGTATTTACGACAATGTCGCACTTGTTCTGCATATCAGCTTACTTGATCTCTGACTTTTGAAGATTCTGCCTGACAATAGGGAAATTCCCACCCGCGCCTTGACATCGGCATGAGTTTTTCCGATGATGAAGACTACAGAAATCCCCATGTGGGATGGAGGATAATTGCGCGCAAATGCGGCACGAATGACCTTTGCTGAAAAACCACTGCAAAGCCTGACTTTCCAAGCGCAATTGCTGTTTGCGGATGATATGATATCCAGGTTTAAGGATGCAGACATTGCCACAAACCCAACTGGAACATCGCCTGTTTCAGTTTATGATGAAGCTGCCGCGCCTATCGAGCGAAGAACACATTAAGTGCGAATTTCTCCAGACGATCAACACCGGCGGCGAAGAATTCGAGGTTCGCTTCGTCACCCCAGATCACCCGGCCGCCACCACTTCCGAAACCCTTGAAGTAGCGACCCCCAGCAAGCGCTTCGGCACCCTTGAAATCATCCTTACCGACTCCTCTCGCCAGATAGACAGCCGCTCCAGAATATCATTGCGGAATTCGTGCGAGATGCTGGCACTCTCCCTCGAAAGGCTTTATCAGGACCACCTGCTGACAGATAAAAACTTCCTCCTTGTAGAGGCCATCCGCAAGCACACCAAGGAACTCGAACACACCAACGAAAAGCTCCGGGCCGAAATTGAAGAGAGCAGACAGGTAGAGCGCAGGCTGACAGAGAACCAGGCATTTATTCATCATGTCGTGGAAGCCTCTCCACAATTGCTCTACATTTACAATCTCGTCGATTGCAAAAACGAATACGCCAACCGGGAACTCACCCGAACGTTGGGGTACAACCGTGAGGATCTCCGCCAGTACGGTGACGATGTCATCGCCAGGATATTGCATCCGGACGATCTGCCCTCGGCAATTGAGCACCATGCCAAACTGCGGGAAGCGCAGACCGACCGCCCCCTGGATCTGATCTACAGGGCCAGGCACCGAAACGGCTCCTGGCGCTGGCTCCGCTCGCGGGACGTGCCTTTTGCCCGCTCAGAAGACGGCAAAGTGATGAAAATCCTGGGCGTCATCGACGATGTGACCGACTACGTCCACAGCGAGAAGGCGAAGGAACAGCGCAGCAAACAGCTCAAACAGGCGCAACGAATGGAGGCCATAAGCTCCATGGCGGGTGGGATTGCCCACGATTTCAACAATATTCTGGCGGCTATTTTGGGATATGCCGAACTCGCCCAACTCGAGTTGGCCGACGACAACCCGGTCAGAAGCCGGATCGACGAAATCGTCAAGGCAGGCAACCGGGCCAAGGAACTGGTCAAGCAGATACAGGCCTTCAGTCGGCGGGAATGCATGGATAAAGTAGCGGTGAAGTTTACCGCGGCGCTCGACGAAGCGATTAAGCTCATTCGCGCCACTCTCCCCAAGGGGGTAGAGATTCACACCGAGATCCGGCAATGCGACGGCAGCATCCTGGCCGATCCGTCCCAGATCTACCAGGCGCTGCTCAATCTCTGCACCAACGCGGTGCAGGCCATGGAGGGCAAAGGTCGCCTGGAAATACAACTCCATACCAGAATATTCGGCCCGGACGACCCATCGCTCTCCCCGTCTTATCCTCCCGGCTCCTATCTGCAACTGACCATCGCCGACAACGGCCATGGCATCGCCAAGGAATACCTGGAACGCATCTTCGATCCCTACTTCACCACCAGAGAGTTCGGGAAAGGTTCCGGCATGGGACTGGCTATCGTTGCGGGCATCATCAAAAACCATGACGGTTTCATCCGGGTGGAAAGCAGCCCCAGGCAGGGCACCGCCTTCCATCTCTTCTTTCCCGCCGCCGTGGACCGACCTGAGCCCTTGGAGAAAATGGACGAAAGATCCATGCCGACGGGCCGGGAGCATATTCTCGTCGTCGATGACGAGGAAAGTGTCGCCAGCATGACCAAACTCCGCCTGGAACGGCTCGGATACCGTGTCACCGCCAAAACCAGCAGCCTCGAGGCCCTGGAGACGTTTCGAGCACATCCGGAGTGCTTTGATCTGGTGTTGACCGACCAGATCATGCCGGAATATACCGGTGAGTTACTGGCCCGAGAGATCATCGAGCTGCGACCACAAATTCCCATCATCCTCTGTTCCGGCTTCTGTCCCCAAGTCGAGGAGAACGAGTCATCACTCAAAAATGGCATCAAACGATATCTTGTCAAACCGGTAACCACCAACGAGCTGGCCGAAACCATCAGAGATGTTCTCGACGAGGACAAGTAGACTCTCTCGTCTCGCCACCGCCCCGGAGGCAGGTTCACGCAATTGCAGTCGCGCAACCTCATTGTTGCACCGCAAACTTGTATCCCCCTAAGTCCAGCATTCATCATGCTGTTTTCAATAGGTTTTCACCCATAGCAACACAATTGATGCACCATTCCTAGTTTTCTCGCCGCTTCAATGGCCTCGCCCGATCCCCATTCCCCCCTGAGTAACCGTTCGCCGGACATGCCCAATATTGCCCAAACCAATGCATTGTAAGCGTTCACCATCGCTCTTCCTCACCCGCCATCCCTGCCCGGCACTTGTGCAACCTTTTCGTTGCCCTTGCCGTCACTTCTCTCGAGCAGCATCGACCTATAAAAGGGATGACGAATAATATCGAACATGTATCTTACGGTTTTAGCGACAGTATTAGCGATTTCCCCAAACACCGGCCCGTTCCGGCACGCAAGATGCTACTTCATGCCAAGAGAGCACATTATGAAACTAACCTACCGCACCATATTGATCAGCCTGCTGTTCCTGCTTCTATGCGGGGCGCCTGACAACGCCTGGGCTCTGCAGGCCCACGGGGCCAAAGAGGGTATTTACGTCCATCAGATGGCGCATATCCTCTTTATGGCCGCCCTTGCCTATCTTTACTGGCACACCCGCCGGACCCAGGAACCGACCGACAAGGGCTGGAAATACCTGCAGATCTTCTGCATCTTCCTTTTCTTCTGGAACATTCTGGCCTTCACCGGCCACGAAGCCCTGGCGCATCTTGGTTCTGGCGATTTCGCCGCGCTTCATAGCTGGCGCGAGCGGCTGGTCGCGCCCATCACCCCCGTAAAAGCGCTCTATTACATAACCAAGATGGATCATTTCCTGGTGGTGCCGGCGCTCTGGGCCCTGGTGCTCAGCCTCAGGTCCTTTTATCAGGAAGCAAAGGGGGAGAGGCGATGACCGGACTGCCGCTGCTGCCCACCGTCGCCGTCGAGTTTGTCGGCTCGGCTCTTGCCATCGTGCTCTCCTTTACCGCACTGGGCTACGCCCGGATGCTGGTCAAATTGCAGCCGAACAACTTTATCTGGGGTTTTCTCTGGTATTTTTGCATTGCCATGGCGGCCTTTTCGCTCTCGCGCGGGGTCGGCCACATTGTCCGCATTTCCCTGGTCTACAGCGGCCGCAGCGCAACGTGGCAGCAGCTCTCCCCCTGGTCCGGCGGTTTCAACACCATGCTGATGATCTCGGTGGCGGCTGTCATCATCTATTATCACAAGGGGCTTGCCGCCTACCGGGCCATCCGCGTCGAGGCGGAAAAGCTGGCGGACGCCAACACCCGGCTTGCGGCGAGCGCCGAAGAGCTCCAGCGCCTCAACACCGACCTCGAAGCCAGGGTTGAGGAACGCACCAGCGACCTTTCGAAATCCGAGAAAAAGTTTCGAAACTTTTTTGAAAACTCCAAGGATATCGTTTTTTTCTGCGACGCCGGCGGCAATATCACCGACATCAATACGAGCGGCACTCGCATGCTCGGCTTTACCCAGCCTCAGGAGCGCTGTAACTTTCATGCCCTGTTCTGCGATCCGCTGGTGCTCGCCACCTTTCTAAAAGAGATCCGGGAGAAAGGCTTCGTAAGCGATTTGGAGATAGAATGCTGCCGGCAAAACGGCAGCCTCCGTCACATTCTGCTCTCCGCCAACGCCATTTTCGACCAGCGCGGCGAACTTGCCGGCTACGAGGGGATCGGCAAGGACATGACCCGGGTCCATACCATGACCCAGCAGCTGATCAATCAGGAAAAGATGGCCTCGGTGGGACAGATGGCGGCGGGTGTGGCCCATGAGATCAACACCCCGCTGGGCATCATTCTCGGCTACACCCAGCTGATGATGGACGACTTCGGCCGGGAGTCGGAAACCTGGGCCAACATGCAGGTGATCGAGCGCCAGACCAAGGCCTGCCGTCGGATCGTCGCCGACCTGCTCAAGTTCTCCCGCCAGGCCAAGAGCGTCAAGGCCAGCATCAACCTCAACGAGATCATCGAAGATGTGTTGGCGGTAACCGAGCATACCCTCAATATCAACGCAATTGCGGTTGAGCGACACTTCGACCCGAGGCTGCCGGAGGTCTTCGGAGACCCCGAAAAACTGCACCAGGTCTTTATCAACCTCTTCAACAATTCCCAGTACGCCATGGCGGGTGGCGGCATTATCGCCATCAGCACCGAACATCGTGCCGGCGGACCGGTGCGGGTCACGGTGCGGGACACCGGCAGCGGCATCGCCGAGGATATGCAAAACAGGATCTTCGATCCGTTTTTCACCACCAAGGAGGTGGGCAAGGGCACCGGCCTCGGCCTCTCCGTCAGCTACGGCATCATCGAGGAACATGGCGGCTCGATCTCGGTGCAAAGTCCGGTTGCGGACCCCAGTGATGAAAACAAGCGGCCGGGCACGGCCTTTCACATCGAATTGCCGGCACTTGAGGCCGACACAGAGCCTGATCTGAACATCAGAGCAGGGAGATAGAACCAAATGGCGGCGATTCTCGTATTGGACGACGTCCCGGACGCGGTACTGTTGATCCGTAAGATCTTCGAGAGAAAAGGGCATACGGTCTACACCTTCACCGAAGAGGAGGAGGCGATCGCCTACGCCCGCGCAACCCCCATCGACCTGGTGGTTCTCGATATCAAACTAAAAAAAATGAGCGGCATCCAGGTACTGAAAAAACTCAAAGAGATCGATGCGGCCATGGGGGCCCTGATGCTGACCGGCTACCCCACCATCGAGACCACCCGCGAGGCGCTGGAGCAGGGTGCCTGCGAGTACTGCGTAAAGCCCATAGACAAACAGGAGCTGGAAGAAAAGGTGGAGCAGGTTCTTAAGAAAAGAGAGCAAAGAGGAACGAGCAAATGAAAAAATCAGTCTATTCCATCTGCGGGATGTGCACCGTGCGCTGCCCCATCCGGGTGGAGAGCGAAAACAACCGGATAACCTGGATCGAAGGCAACCCGCACCTGCTGGGTGGGGCGCTCTGCGCCAAGGGCTCCGCCGGCGTCGCCCTGGTTGACGACCACGAACGGCCGCAACAACCGCTGATCCGCGTCGGGGCTCGTGGGGCCGGCCGCTGGCGAGCTGCAAGCTGGGACGAGGCGCTTGACTATGTGGCCGACCGGCTCGCCGCCATCAAAGCGAAGTACGGACCGGAAGCGGTGGTGCTCTCCTCGCGCGGGGGGCCCTGGCAGAACATGTACAAGACCTTTATCCACGCCTTCGGCTCGCCCAACTACACCAATCACGACTGCACCTGCGGCCGCAACACCCACCACGCCAGCCTGTCGATCAACGGGGTGGGCAGAAAAGGCTTCGCCTACGACATCAAAAACGCCAAGCACCTGGTGTTGTTCGGCCGCAATATGTTCTCGTCGCTGCGCATCGCCGAAAACCTGCAGACCCTGGATATGCTGGACGCCGGCGGCCGGCTGACGTATATCGACGTTCGCCAGACCATGACCGGGGTAAAAGCCACCCGTTTCTTTCAGGTGCGGCCCGGTACCGATTACGCCCTGGCGCTTGCGCTCATCCACCAGGTGATATCGAAAAATTATTACGACCAGTGGTTCATCGACCGTTACGCGAGCGGCTTCGAAGAACTGACCGACTTCATCGAGCCCTATACCCCTGCCTGGGCGGCCAAGGAATGCGGGGTGCGGGAAAAAGACATCCTCGCTTTCGTGGAAGAGATCGGTGAAGACCGGCCCAGGGTGATCTTCCATCCCGGCTGGAACCTCTCGCGCTACCGGGACTCGTTCTATGCCAGCCGCGCCCTGCATATTCTCAACATCCTGATGGGCAATATCGAGATGAAAGGCGGTCTCTTCATCCCTAAAGGCGCCGGCGACTGCGGCGCCAAGTCGATCCGCACCCTCGACTGCGCCAAGCCCGATATCAAACGGGCCGACGGCGTCGGCTGGAAATACACCCACTTCGACAAGGGACCGGGCCTGGCCCATCTGTTCTTTGACAATATGCTCAAAAACGAGCCCTACCCCGTCAAGAGCTGGATCGCCATGCGCCACGATCCCTTGAGCGGCCTGCCCGATCCCCAGCGGCAGAAAGATGCGCTCGACAAGTGCGAGCTACTGGTCTCGATCGACACCCATTACAGTGAATTCGGCTGGTATAGCGACGTCATCCTGCCCGAATCGACCTATCTCGAGCGCGACACTCCCATCTGCCTGCAAAAAGGGCTCAAACCGCGCCTGGCAGTGCGCCGCAAAGCGGTGGAACCGAAATTCGACACCAAGCCCTCCTGGGAGATATTTGCGCAACTGGCCGAGCGGTTAGGCATCGGAGAAGCGTTCCCCTACTCCACCATCGAGGAGCTCTGGGACTGGCAGCTCGAACCGACCGGTTACACCATGGCCGATTTCGAGGAGAAGGGCTTCATCGAACTGAGCGACACCCCGATCTTCTACGGCCGCGAGCAGCTCGACGGCAAGTTCAAGACCCCCAGCGGCAAAATCGAGATCATCAGTGAAAAACTCGGGGCGGCAGGTCTGCCCTCGCTCAAGCCCTATGCTTCCCCGGACGCGCCTCCCCAGGGAGCCTTCCGGCTGGTCTATGGTCGCAGCGCCGTCCACGCCCACGGCCACACCACCAACAATCCGCTGCTCTCCGAGTTGATGCCCACCAACACCGTATGGATCAATACCAAAAGGGCGAAAAAACTCGGCATCTCCGACGGCGACCTGGTGGAGATCGCCACGAGCGATCGCAGCTACTGCGCCACCGCTCCCGCCCGGGTCACCGACCATATCCATCCGGAGGCGGTCTATACCAGCCACGGTTTTGGCCGGGAGATCGCAAGACAAACCAGAAACTACCAGGCCGGGGTCAGCGACCAGAAGCTGATGGTCGGGAAATTGGACGACTGGGACGCCGCCGGCGGCGCCGTCAATCTCTGCGAGGCCTTCGTCACCGTTGCCAGAAGCATCCGAAACCCCAAAAGGAGGGTTGAACTGTGAAAAAATACACGCTCCATCTCAACTCCCGCCGCTGTATCGGCTGCCAAGGCTGCCTGGTCCATTGCAAGACCAACAAGGAACTGCCCGTCGGACCGATGCTCTGCGAAATCGATCACAGCCCCCTGCAACCGGCAGGGCGAATACCGAAGACCGAGTTTGTCTTCACCACCTGCCGCCACTGCGACGACCCGCTCTGCGTCCCGGCCTGTCCCACCGGCGCCATGGTCCAGCGCGAAGACGGCATCGTCTACATCGCCGCCGAGCAGTGCATCGGCTGCATGGCCTGCCGCACCGTCTGCCCCTGGCAGATCCCGGTGCATAATCCGGAGACGGGCATCGCCGCGAAATGCGACATGTGCATGGACCGGATTGACGCCGGGCTGCAGCCGGCTTGCGTCACCAAATGCACTACCCATGCTCTCAAGCTCATGGTAGTGCAACCGGCGTAGCGGCAGGCGAGTTCAAACAAAAACCTCCCTGAGCAAAAAAGGGGATGACCCTTCATCCCTGTAATCAACCCAGCCGATGCGAAAAAATTGTTCGCATCGGCAACAGGAGTGGTGCGTGTTTTCACCAGAACAACAAAAAGAACGGGATTACCTGAAGGTCTTTCAGGAAGTCACCCGATTCATCGGCACGGTGCACGACCCGCAGCAGGTCATGGACCTGGTGGTCCGGCGGTTGCCCGAACTCCTGGAGGTGGATGCCGCCACCATCCGTCTGTTCGACCATGCCACCGACACCCTGGTGCTCGAAGCCGCCTGGGGCGTATCGGACGAGTACCTCTCCCGCCCCATTATCGACACCCGCGAGGTCATGGCCCGGGTTCTGCAAGGGCGGCCCGCGGCCCGAACCGGCATCGAACGGCTCGAGGACTATGACAGCTGCGCCCATGTCCTGCTCGAAGGGGTGCAGAGCGCCATGTCGTTGCCCATTGTCTTCCAGGGTCAGGTCATCGGCCTTCTGCGCCTTCTCACCAAGGATGCCCGCCACTTCACCGACGACGAGATCGACTTTGCCATGTCGCTGGCCGAGCATGTCGGCAGCGCCATCGAGAAGGCCCGCACCTACCGGCAGATCACCTTGCTGTTCAACCAGATCGAGGAGCACGAACGGCTCCTGCAGACCATCATCGATTCGCTGTGGATGCAGCTGCTGGTCATCGGAGCCGACGGCAGGGTGGTGCTCGCCAACCGGATGTTTCTGGAAATGCAGGCTCTAAGCGAAGGCGAAGTACTGGGCCGCGACTATCAGGGGGTCTCGCCCTGGACCGCCTACGAGCAGCCGAGAGTGGTTCTCGAGGAGGTATTGGCCGAGCGCAGACCGGTGGCGGCACTCCACCAGCTCGATACCGAGGGCGGCCGGCGATGGTTCGAACGCCATCTCACTCCGATCCTGGGCAGCAGCGGCAGGGTGGAATTCGTCACCGAGGCGGTGCGGGACATTACCGACCAAAAGCTGCTGGAACAGGAAAAACTGGCACGGGTGAAACTCGAGGGGGTGATCGAGATGGCCGGCACCGCCGCCCATGAGCTCAACAGCCCGCTCTTTGCCGCCCTCGGCACCGCCCAGCTGCTGCGCGACGACCTTACCGAAAGCGCCCACCGAGAAGAGCTGGATGCCATCATTGGCAGCCTCGAGCATATCACCGCCATTACCCGCAGGATGACCGCCGCCACCGGGTTTACAAGCAAAGACTATGTCGGTCGCACCAAGATCGTCGAATTGACGACCGCACCTGACGACCCGAACACAGTATCCCGGCCCGACCGGGAAGAGTAGGAACACATCAACACTATTTTTTAGGAGGTAGGAGAATGAAACGAATCAACAGTATTGCGATCCTGGTGGCCTTCGCGCTGGTCGCCATGGCGTCGTCGACCTGGGCGCAAGGCGTTCAACTGTCGGCGACCAAGATCAAGGCCGGCTCGCCGATCACCGTCAGCGGCGCCGTTGCCCCGGGCCAGGATGTCTATATCGTGGTCGGCACCGATAAGCTCTTCAAACCGGCGGACGCGCTCGGTTCCAAAGAGAAAAAGCAGCTGCGCGACGGCAAGAACGGCAAGAACGCCTTCGGCGACACCGCCATTCCGCCGATCTATTATGTAATCACCAACACCCCCGGAGCGCTCGCCACTCCCGAGGAATCCACAAAGGGCCAGACCAGTGGTCTGTTCGCCTTTCCACCCTTCAAATACCAGGTGAAGGTGAACAAGATCAAAGCGTGGGATGAGATCCCGGCGCCGGTCAAAACCCAGCTCGGGCCGGTCGCCACCCGCGCTCAGTGGGACTTCATCATCTTTACCCATGAAAACAAATTCGGTATCAACACCGTCTCCAAAGAGGCGCCCATCGGCGGCGGCAACGCCCGCGCCATCATGTCCGACTACGCCACCCACCAGGAGGCCTGGAACAAGGTGTGTCGCTGAAACTCGACAAGGCCACCGGCGCCTTCACCATGACCATGGCGCCCTATAAAAATCTGGCCCCGAACACCAAGATGGGCGTCTGGGTAAACGGCAAAAAAGCCGGCGATTTCACCATCGAGAAATCCACCTTCTTCTTTGGCATCGCCAATATCTACATGAACCCGCTGGTGGTTTTTCTCGGGGCCTTTATCATCGGCTGCCTCTTTGTGATCATGGGCGCCGCCGGTGGGCTTTTCACCGCCGCCTTCCAGGTCACCGTGCTGGGCACCAAGGGCCCCATCGGCATCAACGCCGCCAACACCATCAAACCGACCAACCTGTTCTTGACCCTGTGTTCGCCCATCACCGGCCTGATGAACTATTTCAAGGAAAAGCGGTTCGCCTGGCCGGTAGCGATCTTCTTTGCCATCGGCATCGTCATCGGCGCCTTCTTCCTCGGACCGGCCTTTTCCGCCAAATACCTGCCGCTCAAGGCCTATAAATTCTACCTCGGCATCATCTGCCTGATCATCGGCATCAAGCTGTTCATCGAGAGTTTGCCCAGCTCCATCGCCAAGAAGAAGGCCATGAAGGCCATCGTCCAGAAATTCAACGCCGCCGTGAAAGAGGCCAAGGCCAGCGGCAAGGCCATGGAGCTTGGCAAGGTCGAATTCGAAAAGTTCAACCTGGTGAAGTTCGACATGAAATTCTGGGGTGAGAATTTCGTCGCCCGGCCGCTGGTCATGCTCTTCTCCGGAATCCTGATGGGCATGATCGCCGCCTCCTTCGGTGTCGGCGGCGGCTTCATGTTCATGCCGTTCATGACCACCATCATGGGTTACCCGATGTACCTGGCGGTGCCCATCGCCCTGGCCGGCACCTTCGCCACCTCGGTGGGCGGTATCGCCAAATACGTGATGATGGGCTATCAGCCCGACTGGCTGATGGCCGCCGCCATTGCCGCCGGCGCCATCGTGGGCGGCATGGTCGGCCCGAAGATCCAGAAGCACCTGCCGGAAATCTTCCTCAAAAGGATGCTGGCGCTGGCGCTGATAATAGTGTTCATGAACTACACTCAGTTACTCTTTTTCTTACGATAGCTGAAACGTCCAGCAGCACGCCGGCTCTGCACGGTCCGCTCGGCGGGCATAGCTCACTCTTGCCCGCCGAGCGGCCTGCACGGCTCCGAGGCACTGCTGAACCTTTGGGGATACTGGATCGTTTGTATTTTTGGTTGATTCGTACTCCATTGCGTGAAACATACCGGGTGGAAAGCTACTCAAGGTTTATACAATTAAGGGCAGGTAACTATGGACTCCTCTTTAAACCCTCTTTCTCATCTGCTGAATCTGCTGTTTTTCCATGGTATCGGCCCCTTTTTCTCTTTTGTCGGCCGGGGGTTGGAATGGCTGGTGCTTCGGCCGCTGGAGCTATTGCAACTGCCTCCGGCGGTGCAGGTGATGGTGGTGGCGGCACTTACCGCCGCCCTCTCTTCAGGGGTGCGCCGGCTGCTGGGCAGTGCAAAGAAAGATGAGGCCTTTCGCCGGCGGTTTGCGGCCCGAAAGGCGGAGCAGCAAGACCTGCAGCTGATCAGCGACTGGAAGAGCAGGGAAACCTTCGCTAAAGCCATCGACGATGACATCGACCTGGATTTCAACACCTATCTCGCCGAGCGTTTCGCCCGCTATGGCCTCACCTACCTGCTGCCGATCTTTTTCACCCTGTTCTGGCTCGACCATGCCCTGGGGACGGCTGCGGCTTCGATCGTTCTGCCGAGCAATCCTCTGGGTATCTCCGTTATTTCCGCCCCTACGATTTTTCTGTTATTCTATTGTCTGGCGTTGCTGCTGTTTTCACGGTTGCAAAAGAAAGACAAGCCCAACCTAATCGACGCACACCGGTAAGCTCCTCTGCCGGCACAAGCCCAGAGCGGGAGCGTCGTATCGCCAGGCACCTGTCGGCCCAGGCCAACAAAAAGAAGATGACCGGTACGAAATGAGAGAAAGCCAGCCCACCGACCCCACCGCCCTGCCCCAGCTGGTCATGATCGTCGACGACGAACCCGACATGCTGAGCATGCTGCGGATGGTGATCGAAAAAAAATGCGACTGCGGCGTGATCGCCGCCTCCTCCGGCCACCTCGCCCTGGAACAGCTGAGGGAGAGCCGACCCGACGTGGTGGTCACCGACATCAAGATGCCCGATCTCGACGGCCTCGAGCTGCTGCAGCGCATCCGGGTCCGGGATCAAACTATTTCGGTAGTAATCATGACCGGCTACGGCACTATCGATATGGCGGTGCAGGCGCTCAAGGACGGCGCCTACGATTTCCTGGAAAAACCTTTCGATAAGGACCATATCGTCCGAGTGGTCCGCAATTGCCTGGAACGCACCGCTTTATTGCGCCAGAACCGGCGGCTCCGCGAACGGCTCGATGATCTGGCGCTTCCGGAGGGATTCGTCGGCCAGAGCCCGGCGCTCAAAAAGGTGCTCGATCTGATCGCCCGAGTCGCGGACACCGACGCCACGGTGCTGATCCGCGGCGAAAGCGGCACCGGCAAGGAGGTCGCCGCCCGGGCCCTGCACAATCTCAGCAACCGACGAGAGCGGCCGATGGTGGTGGTCAACTGCCCGGCTCTACCGGAAAACATTCTGGAAAGCGAACTCTTCGGCTACAGCAAGGGGGCATTTACCGGGGCGTTGCAGGAGAAAAAAGGACTGTTCCTCGAAGCCGACGGCTCCACCATCCTGCTCGATGAGATCGCCGACATCCCGGTATCGACCCAGACCAAACTGCTACGCGTCCTCCAGGAAAAGGAGATCCAACCCCTGGGTCAGAACAGGCGGATCACCATCGACGCCCGGGTGGTCGCCTCCACCAACCAGGACCTCGAGGCGAAAATCAAGGCCGGGGAATTCCGCGAAGACCTCTTCTACCGGCTCAACGTGGTCACCATCACCATGCCGAGCCTCTCCGAAATGGTTGAGGACGTGCCGCTGCTCATCCACGATTTCCTCTCGCTTTTCAAGCAGCGCTATAATCGTGGGGAACTTACCCTCTCGCCGGAGGTGCTCCAGCATCTCTACAAACGGCGGTGGCCGGGAAATATCCGGGAACTGCGCAACACCGTCAAACGCCTGGTGCTCCTCGCCCCCGCAGGTACCGTGGAAATGGCCGATATCGGCGGAAACGCAAAAGCAGCCCCTGCCGGCACGGGCTCGCTTTCATTCGTAGAACTCTATGCAACCCCTTATGCCGAAGCCAAGGCGGAGATCGTCAAGCGGTTTTCGGTGGACTATATCCGTAATCTCCTGCGGGCCCACGCCGGCAACGTCACCGCCGCCGCATCCACCGCCGGCATGGAGCGACAGGCCCTGCAGCGGTTGATGCGGCGCTACGCCATCCTCTCCTCGGAATTCAAGAGCGCGAAATAAAAACCGAAATAAACACCTTTACAGGGAGACCTCCTGCCCATTCAAGATGAGCTTCCCATCCTCGGTATCGGCTTTGTTCACTAGTGTGTCGCCCTGCTTGACAAAGAGCCCCGTTTTCATGCCCGGAAAGAGGGGGCTGGTGAGCTTCGCCGCATTCGCACCTGCCAGCTTCGCCGGCAAGCTGATAGCGGAATGCAGCGAGAAGAGCTGTAGCGCCACGGCCGGATTCTGCGCAACCATCCCGAGCTGCGGAAAGGTGATATCCTGCTTGAGAGCAAGGGCGAATTCTCCGGAGATCTTTCCTTGGGGAAGTTTCGCTCTCAGATCGTCGATCCGAAATTTCAACCCCTTCTTGAGCACCTTCTGGCTGACCGTCATCATTTGCAGGCCGATCAACCCCATCTGCGTCTGCATGAACTGCTTCTGCTTGCGAGGGTCTTTCTGCGCCAACGCCCCGCTCTTCATCGCTGTATTGAATGCCGACATATAGGCTTTGATGAACTCTTCATAGCCCTTGGCATCGAGCTTATCGACGCCGAATCGCACGTGGGCGTCGTCGATCGCATTCTCCCGCTTGTCGCTGATGCTATCGACACCGTACGAAATATCAAAACCCAGGGAATGGGCTTTGTTATCGTATTTCATCGTGTAGTCGGCTTTGAGGTTTGTCATTTTAATGGGCTTTTTGCCTTCAAAGGACTCGATGCTCTTCAGGGCGAAGGTGTAGCCCCCGTCATAGATAAAGGTCGATACTTTCTTCAATTTGCCGTTCACCGAAAATTCGCCCACGCTTGCCTTTCCCGGAACCGTCAGCCCTTGCCACGACCCTCGAGTGGAGAACTCTTTGAGATTCTGGGAAACGGTTATATGCATATCGAGAGGTTTGACGGCAACCGTGTCCTTTTCTACCGGCAGCGAAAAACCGTCAAGAACGAAGTCGGTGCGGAACTTGCCGAACAGGCGGTAGTGCGTGGTGATATGCAGCGGATCCTTTCCGCCGAGCTTTTTTTGGACAAAGTCGGCATACCATTTATTTTGTTTCAGGTTGGTCTGCATAACAACGCCCGCAAGACCGTGTTTGGCGGTTTCGACGACCTCCATTTCCTTTACCCCGTAAAATCTCCGCAGTTCGCCAAAATGGATCTTCCAGGTAATTTCGGAGGAGAGATAGCCTCTATCGTATTTCACTATTTCCAGGGAGACGCCGTTGCCCATTTCCCCATACATCGTATTGACATCCTTGGATGAATGTTTGATGGCGCGTTCCATGACAATTCCGTTGACATAGGGCGCGCCGGCGGCTGCGACGAGCAGCACGACTGCGACTCCAATCAGGAGTTTTTTCATGACTTACCTCTCTTTGCATATGTGTTATATTTTGTAAACGTTCACCAGCACTCCATCCGGGACATAATCAAGTTGTCCTGTTGAGATAGGCATAAGCGTTCACCAGCATCCCATCCTGGCACGATCAGACCATCGCGCAGAGAGTACTAGCGCCGACGGTCTGCCTGCACCAAGCTCGAGCACTGGTCAACGCTTATGGTTCTTTGGCATGGCTAGGAGCCTGTCGGATTATAGGCATTTTTGCTCAGATCGAGGCAAACTCAAAAAAATTGCCGGAGGCATATACTGAATATCTCGGAGTCTCACTCCGTTCGCTTACCGGAGGATAATTTTTTCGAGTTTAACGAAGATATGGGGAAAAAGGGCATAATCCGACAGGCTCCTAGGATTTCGCCACCCCGGTGAACGCTTACAGATAGGCTATAGCACGATAACTTGCTTATGCCAAGATGGGATGCGCATGAACCAAGAGAGAGGAGTCAAATTGCTCAAAGGCTCGACAACACAGAATGCCGGGAACGACGCCTTCGAGACGGCCAGGCGCATTCGGCTGTCCACGTTCTGCGGCTCTCCCCTCAAGCTCGATCACTTTCTCGAGTTGGCTGCCGGCATCGCGGAAGCCGTCGCCGAACTCCATCAGCGTCATATCGTCCATCGACACCTCAATCCCTCGCAGATCCTGATCGATCAGGAGACCGGCACAATCGTGCTCGCCGATCCGTCGTCACAGGATTTGACGCCGACGCTGGCGCTGGGGAACTTCGCCGGCGAGGTCGATTCCCGGCTGGCGGTTGCCTACCTGTCGCCGGAGCAACTGGGCCGCATCAACCAGCTGGTCGACTTTCGCAGCGACCTCTATTCACTTGGCGCTACTCTGTATGAGTTGCTCACCGGTCGGCCGCCGTTTCTGGCCGATGACCTGCTGGAATGGGTGCATTGCCATATCGCCCGCACCCCCATGCCGCCTATCGAGCGCAATCCTGCAACGCCGCCGGTGGTTTCCGACATCGTCATGAAGCTGCTCGCCAAAAGCGTCGAGGAGCGCTATCAGACCGCTGCCGGATTGCGGCTCGACCTGCAACGATGCCTCGAGAGACAACGGAACGGCTTGGCAATCGAAGCATTTCCGCTGGCCGAAGGGGATATCTCCGATCAGCTGCTGGTGCCGGGAAAACTCTACGGCCGGCAAAGCGACATCGAACTGCTCACCGCGGCATTTCACCGGGTAGAAAAACGATACACTCCAGAGATCATAATGATTTCCGGATATTCAGGGATCGGCAAGACTTCGCTGGTGCGTGAACTCTACAGGCCGGTCGCCCTCGAACACGGATTCTTTATTTCCGGCAAATTCGAACAGTTCAAGCGTAATACCCCCTATGCCACCATAATCGAAGCCTTTCAGGGCCTGATCCGCCACATCCTGACCGAGCAGGAGGTGCGGCTGGCTGACTGGAAACAACGCTTACTCGAAGCACTCGGTACAAATGCTCGGCTGATCGTCGACATCATCCCCCAGGTGGAGCTGATCATCGGAGCTCAGCCGCCGGTGCCGGAGCTGTCGATAGCCGAGGCTGAAAACAGGTTCAACCTGGTTTTCAGCCGGTTTGTCGGTGTTTTCAGCAGGAAGCAACAGCCGCTGGTGATGTTTCTCGACGATCTGCAATGGGCGGACGCCGCCAGCCTCAAACTGATCCAACACCTGATACTGGACAGTGATACCGGATGTCTGTTGATAATCGGCGCCTACCGCGACAACGAGGTCGACTCCGCCCATCCCTTGACGGCGACCATCGCCGCCATGCAAGGCGCCGGGGCCGCCGTGCGCACACTTGCCCTGCAACCGTTATCTTTTACCGATCTTGACCGCCTGCTGGCCGACATCCTGCGCAGCACCCGTGCCAGGCGTGAGCCGCTTACCCGGCTGATCTATGAAAAAACCGGCGGCAACCCCTTCTTCGTCATCCAGTTTCTGCGATCCCTCCACGATGAGGGCCTCATAGCCTTCGAAGTCGGTTCACGACAGTGGCAATGGGATGTGGCCCGCATCCGGGCGAAAGACTCGACCGACAATGTCGTCGACCTGATGACCGCCAGAATCCTCAAACTTCCGGCTGCGACTATCGACGGCCTGCGGCTGGCCGCCTGTCTCGGCAACGAGTTCGACCTCTCCAATCTCGATGAGCTCAGGGGCGCCGAAACGGGAGCCACCGAAAAAGCGCTGCATGTCGCCGTAAAGGAGATGCTGCTCGTCGCCTCCGGAACAGACCGGTACGCTTTTGTCCACGACCGGGTGCACCAGGCCGCCTATTTCCTCAACCCGGCCAATCGACGCGAAGCCCTGCACCTGCGCATCGGTCGTCTCATGCTGGCACGGACGGATCCGGAGGCCATCGACGAAGTGCTTTTCGATATCGTCAACCAGTACAACCTCGGGGCGGCACTGATCACCGACCGGAAGGAACGCTACCGAGTGACAGAACTCGCTCTTGCCGCCGGCAGGAAAGCCAAGGCTTCCACGGCCTATGCGTCGGCCTGGGAATACCTCTCGGTCGGCCGCAAACTGCTGGATGAAACGATCTGGCACGACAGGTTCCTCCTGGGTTTTGCACTCTACAGGGAACTGGCGGAAACGCAGTACCTGCGCGGCAACGCCTGCGAGTCCAAAGAGTTGCTCACCATGCTGCTCGACCGAGCCCAAACCGAGCTGCAACGTGCCGAAATCTTTAATATGCTCATTAATCAGTGTACGCTGCTGGGCCGGTACGAGGAAGCGATCACTTTCGGCCGCACGGCCTTGCGGACGTTCGATGTGTGCATCCCGGAGAGCGGTTTCGCCGCCGCAGTGCCTGCCGAAATGCGGCAGTACAACGAGTTGCTTGCCGGCCAAAGCATATCGTCGCTGATCGACGCCGCCGAAATGACCGATCCCCGCAACCGGGCGTGCCTTGAGTTGCTGGCCAACCTGCTCGTGCCGGCACGCTACACCGACAATGCCCTTTTTGCCCTGATCGCCGTTATCGCCGTCAACTTCTCTCTGCGATGCGGCCCGACCGCGAAATCGACTGTCGGCTATACCGCTTTCGCCATGGTACTGCAATCACAGTACAACAAGCACCGCGATGCCTATGATTTCGGCAAGCTGGCACTTCGAATCAGCGAACGTTTCAACAACCCCGCCCAGAAATGCCAGGCCAGCCTGGTGCTCGGTCATTATCTCACCCATTGGGTCCACCATCTCAAGGCTGCAGACGCTATCCTCGACGAGGGCTTTCGCGAAGGGGTGGCGGTAGGAGAAAGGCAATGGACCGGGTATATCATGGCCTACAAACTCTTCCAGCCGTTTTATCGCGGCGTCGCGATAGAAAAACTGCGCGAAGAAATGCCCGCCCACCTCTCGTATGCCCGAAAAACCAGGAACCGGTGGGCGCTCGACACCTTGACCGGACTCGAGCTGGTTCTTGGGTTGCTTGCCGGAACCGGCGAACCTTCCCTGGAATCCACGATAGAGCAGTATACCGAGAAGGAGTCCGCGTATTTGACGGAATGTGAGGCGCACCGAAGCTTCGGGGCGCTGGGGCGCTATCTGGTTCTTCGGGCCCAGACCCACCTGATGTATGGCGAACCAGGAGCGGGCATGGAGGCAGCGGCCAGGGCCAGGGAACTTGCCGAGTTCTTTTCCTCCTCCATCTCGGAAGCCGCTCTCAATTTTTACGAATCGCTGCTGGCGGCGGCGCTTTTCACAGATGGGACGCCGGAGATAAAAGAGCTCTATCTCAAGCGTATTGAGACCAATCTACGGCAAATGCGGACCTGGACGGACCACTGCCAAGAAAACTTTCTCCACCAGTATCTGCTGGTGGAGGCCGAACATGCCAGGATAGACGAGCGGCCCATGGAGGCACAAACGTTGTATGAGCAGGCCATTCTCGCCGCCAAGGCCCACGGGTTCGTGCAGCACCAGGCTCTCGCGAGTGAATGCGCCGCCCGCTTCTACCGGCAGCAACAGCTGGCCACCTGCGCCCAGGCTTACCTCCGCCACGCACGGGAGTGTTATCTGCGCTGGGGGGCTGTGGGCAAGGTTCGACAACTCGACCGCTTGCTGCCGCCGGCCAGGCAAACGGAGGATGCCGGCGGCCGGATCGCCGCTGCTCAGATCGGCAACCTCGACGCCATCGCAGTGGTCAAGGCCTCCCAGGCTATCTCCGGCGAGATCGTTCTTTCCGAGCTGGTCAAGACCCTGATGCGCACGGTTCTCGAAAATGCCGGTGCCCAAAAGGGATGCCTGATCCTTATCCACAACAATGAGATGCGGATCGAAGCCCAGGCTGAGGTCACCGACCGCGAGATCCATGTTCTGCAGCCGCGGGGCGTGGATCTCAACGCTGTGTTGCCCCTCTCCATGCTCAACTATGTTCGCCGCACGCGGGAAACACTCATCCTCGAGGAAGCCGTCGAAGAGACCATGTTTCACACGGATCCCTACATCCTCCACAACCGTCCGGTATCCGTCCTCTGCCTGCCGCTTTTGCGTCAAGCCAGGATGATCGGCATGCTCTATCTGGAAAACAGTCTAGTGAAGGGCGCTTTCACCCGGGAGAGGATAGCCGTGCTGGAAGTGCTGACCGCCCAGGCAGCCATCTCCCTGGAAAATGCCGCGCTTTACCAGCAGCGGAGCCGAGCCGAACAGGCACTGCGGGAGTCGGAAGAAAAATACCGCGCCATCTTCGAGGATAGCGGCACACCGTTGATTTTTATCGAAGAGGACAAAACCATTTCCATCTGCAACAAAGCCTTCGAAAAACTCAGCGGATACACAAGGCAAGAGATGGAAGGTCACGGCAAGTGGACGGATATTGTCGCCCATCAGGAAGACGTCGCCCGCATGAGTGAATACCATCGAAGGCGTCGGATCGATCCGCTCTCCGTGCCCGAAAGCTACAAGTTTGAACTGATCGATCGTGCGGGTCGGTTGAAAGACGTGGTCGCGACGGTCGCCATGATTCAGGGGACGACCCAGAGTCTCTGCGCGCTTCTTGACATCACCCGGGAAGTACAACTCGAAAAGGAGTTGCGTCAGGCCCACAAAATGGAGGCCATCGGCACCCTCGCCGGAGGCATCGCCCACGATTTCAACAATATTCTTGCCGTCATTCAAGGGCACAGCCAACTAATGGAACTCAAGCTCGAGGAGAGCGACCCGATGCGCCATTCGCTTGGGCAGATTCTGGTATCCTGCACCCGGGCCCGGGATCTGGTCAGGCAGATTCTCACCTTCAGCCGCCTCTCCGACCATGAGATGAAACCGGTGCAGATGACGGATCTGGTCGAGGAAGTAGCGAAAATGCTGCGGTCTTCGCTGCCGGCTACCGTCGAGATAGCCCTCGCCATCGAAGTACCCCCGGAGCGGAGCATCATCCTCGCCGACGCCATCCAGATCCACCAGGTGCTAATGAACCTGGCCACCAACGGCGCCCATGCCATGGGGAGCGGTGGAGGCGTACTGGAAATACGGTTGTCCGAAACGACGATGCCTTCCGGGGCGCCGGACGCGGCCGAGGTAGCGCCCGGTAATTATCTCCGACTTTCGGTAACCGATTCGGGACAGGGCATGGATACGGCAACGATCGAGCGCATTTTCGACCCCTATTTCACCACCAAGGGGCCCGGTGAAGGATCGGGCATGGGGCTTGCCGTCACCCGGGGAATCGTCAAGGCGCACCGGGGGGCGATTCAGGTGGTGAGCCAACCGGGGGTTGGCACGACTTTTCATGTCTATCTTCCCCAAAACAAAGGGGACGCTGGCAAGCAAACCGAACCGATTCAACCGCTTCCCACCGGAAGAGAACGGATCCTGTTCGTCGACGACGAAAGCCAGCTGGCCGACCTCGGCGCCCAGACCCTGCGGATGCTCGGCTACCGGGTAACCACCGAGAAGAGCGCCCGGAAGGCATTGGAAACCTTCCAGGCCAAGCCGCTCGACTTCGACCTGGTTATCACCGATATGACCATGCCCAAACTCAGCGGCATGGAACTGGCCGAAAAACTGCTGGCCATTCGGCCGGAACTCCCCATCATCATTTGCACCGGATTCAGCAATCTGGTCGATGAAAAGAAGTTCAAGTCGTTAAGCATAAGGGAGATCCTCATGAAACCCTGTGCAATCGGAGATCTGGCGGCGGCCATTCGCCGGGCGCTGCAACAGCATGACGAGGACCATGCATAATGTCGACACATAATGCCGGCCCGATGCGGGCCATCCTCCTCGCCCTGGCCGCCAACCTCGGTATTGCCATCGCCAAGTCCGTTGCTGCTCTCTTCTCGGGGTCGAGCGCCATGATGGCGGAGGCGATCCATTCCTGCGCGGATACCGGCAATCAACTGCTGCTCATGCTCGGCATCCGACGCGCCGCCCGACCGGCCGATGCGGAA
The DNA here is from genome assembly GCA_963745265.1 of uncultured delta proteobacterium. Taxonomy (GTDB): domain Bacteria; phylum Desulfobacterota; class Desulfobulbia; order Desulfobulbales; family Desulfocapsaceae; genus Desulfopila. The sequence continues at coordinate 87,017 of CAVUXQ010000018.1, read as the reverse complement.
CACCCCCTGGGGTATGGCAAAGCCACCTATTTCTGGAGTTTCATGGTCGCCATTCTCCTCTTCAGCATCGGTGGCCTCTTCTCTATTTACGAGGGGTATCACAAGTTGTCCTCCCCCGAGCCTGTCGACCATCTTTGGCTGGCACTGCTGGTACTGGCCATTTCTCTGGTGCTCGAGGCGGCTTCCCTGGCCGGTTGCCTGCGGGAGATCAACGCCATCGAAGAGCGGCTGAAGAGCCGGTTTCCCGAGATTGGCTGGTGCTTTATAGAACCCGACGTCCGGGATTGACGCGAGGGGAGCGGTCTATTTCCCCGCAAGGCAGAGAAACAGATCGCCTCGACCGTCGGGGCCCGGCACGCCCTTGCCGCGCAGTCTCAGCTTCTGCCCCGACTTGCTACCGGGGGGAATTTTGACTTTTAGTTTTTCCTGCCCCCGCGGCCCCTTGGTCACCAGTTGGATGACCTTGCCAAGACGCAGTTCCTCGTCGCTGAGACGGGCGGTATAGGTGGTGTCTCGGCGCGACGGCGCCGCTTCGCCTATCTCCTGCTGCTGCTCAGGTTTAGGACGGGACAACAGCGACCCCACCGCCCTGCCGAGTGAGCGCATAACCGATTTTTTTCCCGGCAGCTGTTTACCCTGTTTCTGCATCAGGGCCGGGCCCGCGAGCGATCCGAACAGAAACAGGCCACTAAAGAACATACCGCCCCGCTTGCCGGAAAAGCTTTTGTGGATAAACTGCTCGCCGGTGCTGAAACCTCGCCGCTGAAACTCGTGGAGCAGTCCCTCGAACACCTGCTGAAAACGCGGGTCCTGGAACAGGTCGCGGAGGATATCCTCCTGGCTGTAATTAAAGCCGCCGGCGGCGCCGTTATGGTAAGCGGCGCCACCCATGGACCGGGCCGCATCATACTCCCGGCGCTTCACCGGATCGGTGAGCACGCCGTAGGCTTCGGCGACTTCCTTGAACTTTTCTTCCGCCCCCGGCAGGTCGGGGTTGCGATCGGGGTGGTATTGCATGGCGAGACGGCGATAGCTCTTGCGGATTTCATCCTCGCCCGACTCCGGCGTAACCTCTAGTATCTGGTAATAATCTTTCATATCTTCTTCAGCCCGGGACGATTCGTCATACGGCATCGTTCCCGCAACGTATGTGTGTGAATATCGCACACCGAAAGGGCCCCGAAATACGATATTCAATTTTTTGTAGCGGCCAGCCTCCACAGTCCGACCAGGATGGTTCATATAATAGACACTCTAACAAAATTTTCATGATCAAATCTCTTTTTTTCAACAAAGCGACCGGGTCTCTGGTGCGCCGGCTAGTGTTCATCCCCAAAAAGCTATTAGAAATGGATATTCCTCCTAACTCTTTGTTGCGCCTTTGATTTTAATCCTCATATTATTAAACATATGCCTCCGATTGCATTTTCGGTAACCGTTCACTGGGGTGGCGAAATGCTGGCCATGCCAATGAACCGTAAGCGCTCACCAGTGCTCCAGCTTGGTGCAAGCAGACCTTCGGCGCAATAGCCTAACTATGTGCGACGGTCTGATCGTGCCAAGATGGGGTGATGGTGAACGGTTACCATTTTCGGGGGCTCCTCGAGATAGAGTAAACGCTCACCAGCACCCCAACTGGGCACGATCTGGCCGACGTGCAGAGATAAACTATTGTCCGACAGCCTGCTTGGAGTCCGCGCTCACCTGTACCCAGTTGGAGTACCCAGAGTCTCCGCTCCTTACCTGTGAGCGTTTGCAATCCATTGGTTTGGGCAACTAGGGCCTGCCAGTGAACGGTTACAATACAAGGAAAATCGATATGAAAAGCAACGTTTCCATCATAATTGGCGCTATGTCGCCCCTCAAGCCACGTTGGTTCTGGATTTTGGGCTTGCTCTCCCTTCTTATCGTTGCCACGCCCTCCTGGGGCGGCCAATATTCAGCCGCCAAGCGTCATGGCCGCATCGACCTTTCGTATGGCTGCCCAGCGGGGTCATACTGGGATCCGCGCGGCGGTGGTGAGTGTCGCGCCTGTCCGGCAGGCAGCAGCATGGTACTCTTCGAGTGCCGACGCGCGATCGCGCCGATTGCCGAAAAGGCGATCTATGTCTACCACCGCCATAACATCTTCCAGGGTTGCCGGAAAGGCACGTTCCCCGCTGGTGTAACAACCAAATGTTACCGATGCCGCCGCGGCCTGCTGCACAACGGCGCCCTTCCGGTCGAAGTGCCGGGTGTCTGCTTCCGGCCACCGGAAATCAAGAATCTGCCTGCGAGGGTGGTGGCCAAGGTCACTCCCGCCCAGTTGATCGATCCGCACAGGGTGATCGGCGAACTCAGCAAACTAGGTTGTGCAAGGTATGGAAAGGGGGTGTTTTTCGATCCGCGCGGCGGTGGAAGCTGCTGGTCCTGCCCGGCCTCGCACCCGACGCGTACCCTCTATCCGGTGAACACCGCCAGGGCTTGCGCCACCCGGACCTGCGGCACACGTAATGGCCGACCATGTTACCTCTGGGAAAGAATCCCGAGCTGCAACAAGGGACTGATCGAAAATCCCTTGACCAATACCTGCGTCCCGCCCCCCGACATCGGCTGTCTTGCGATGGTGAGTACGGCCAAAGCGGTGTTTGGAGCGGTGCGCAAAGCCCAGAAGGCCGGCAAGGCGCTTTCGGCCGAGCAACTGCGGAAGATACCCGGCTTGGGGGCTGTGCTGCGTTTTGTGGAGAACCAGATGGCCCAGGTAGACAAACAGATGCAGAAGACCCTGACCAATATCCCTGTCGACAAGGCGGTGGGTGCGCTTCGACACGCCATTCCGACTCCTGAGGCTGCCGCCCGCATCAACCGGGTGCTGTCGGAGTTGTCTCGACGGCGTAGCCGGATCGAAAATGCCATGCTCAACGCCGGCGAGGTCTGTTCAGGCAATCCGAAAACCCTCAAACATATCTTCCAAGAAGCCTTGGATCGTTCCGTTGCTCAGGTGGACCACCACCACGACTGGGGCAAAGTGTTTGGAGTCGCCAAAGCCCAAGCCGGCGAGGGCTTCCCCATTGGTTGGTCTTTCGGTATTTCATTGGAGCCCACGGTGAACTTGATATTGGCCGGCAAACTCGTTCCGGTCCAGCTATTCGGCCTGGAGTTCGTGGTCCATGTCGTAGGTCCGTCGGGACACCTTGTTGTTGCCCCGTATCTGACCTTTGGCGCGGATCTGCTTCGCTATCCCTCGCACAGCGACGAGCTGGCCAGTGTCGACGGCCTTGTCTCGGTGCAGTGGCCGCATACAGGCAGAGTCTGCCCGATTGAAGGGGTTGGCGCCGGTCTGGTCGTCGGGGACAGATTCGGCTTTGGTATCGATTGTACGGGAGTGAAATCGGTGTCGGTTCGGCTTACAACCCTGAATCTGAAATCAAGACCTGCGAAAAAGCCGGCTCCTCCCTCGATCGTTGTAACAAACCCCGAGGGCAACCTCGTCGAACACCATCCTTCCCCGATTTCAGGGGCCGCGAGGGGGACGAAGCCGGCTCCGGCGATCGCTGTGACAAACCCCGAGGGCGCCGTGGTGAAATACCATCCGTCTCCCGCAATCGATATCACAAACGCCGCGGAGGATTTGCACGCTGCGTTTTCCGCGACGAAACGTAAAGGACACGCCGCGAAAATATTCAAAAAAGAATTCACCTTGGGGCCGAATTTCGAGATCAATCTTCATCCTGGCGCCGATGGCTCGACTTTCCCGAGTTTTGCCTTTTAGCCCGGACGAGAGCAGATTGACAATTCCGGGTCTCGATCCGCCGATCCGGCCCGGACGTGGACTGGCAAACGGTTACATTTCATCGACTTAGTCGACGATTTTTCACCCCGATCGGCGGTTGCGCCCCTCCGGCAGCCGCCTGACAATAGAAACGATCTGATTTTCCTTGTGGTAGGCAACCGATATGATAAAGTTGAGTAAGCAACCAACAGTAACCATTCGTCAGGAATGGGTACACCACCCAGGAGGATTCAGACATGACCGCACCGCCCACGGTTTCCCAGGCTTTAAAAGACATGCTCAACGATGCTATCGCCCGTGAACTCTCCGTCTCCGTTTCTTACATGTGGCAGCATATTCTCATGACCGGCGTCCATGGTTTTGCCGTCAAGGATGAAATCAAGAAGATCTCGATCGTCGAGATGAAACACGCCGAAGCGATCGCCGAGCGCCTCGTCTATCTCGGCGGCCAGCCAACCACCAAACCGACCGAGATCCGCGTCGGCGCCAATTTCAAGGAGATGCTTGGCATCAACGTCGAACTGGAAAAGGACGGGATCCAACTCTACCGCAAAATCATTGCCAAGGCGGATGAGGAAAAGGACCCTGTCACCGCCGACATGTTCCGCGGCATCCTCGCCGACGAAGAAGACCACCACAACACCTTTACCGGCCTGCTCGACTGATACCGCTTCTCCAAAGAACTTCCCACCCTGCTGCCGCTATTCGATGGCGGCAGGGTTACCTCTCGCCTCCAATTCTTCTTGTCCGGCCCATACAGATCGGGTATTCTTATACAATTCGCAACTTATCAACCCGTGTAGCGCAATCACACGCGATATACTCTTCGCATATTCCTTTCAAGCAAGGGGGATACAGTCGTGCACAAAGACACCCTATGCATCCATTCCGGAACCCGCTATGACCGGGAAACCGGCGGCCTGAACACTCCGATCTATACCTCCTCCTCGTTTGCGTATCTGGAGCGTGAACATTGCCCCTACCCCCGCTATTTCAACACTCCTAACCAGCTGTCGGTGGTTGAAAAGCTGTGCGCACTCGAAGGCGCGGAAGATGGAGTGCTGACAAGTTCCGGCATGGCGGCGATCAGCACCAGCGTACTGGCCATGGTCGGGGCCGGCGACCACGTGGTGCTCCTCGACTCGCTCTACGGCGGCACCCACGCCTTCGCCACCGACACCTTCAAACGGCTGGGCATCGACTACAGCTTCACTGCCACCGATGCACAAGCCGTCATGGCGGCGGCAACCCCCGCCACCAAGCTCATCGTTATCGAGTCACCCACCAACCCGCTGCTTGAGATTGTCGACATCCGCAAGGTGGCCGAATTTGCAAAGGGAAAAGGCATCACGACCATCATCGACAATACTTTCGCCACTCCGGCCAACCAGACCCCGCTAGCCCTGGGGATCGACGTGGTGGTGCATAGCGGCACCAAGTATCTCGGCGGCCACAGCGATCTCTGTTGCGGGGTTGTGCTGACCAGCCGCAAGCTGGCCGAGAAAATCAGGTCGATGGCCTGTCATCTGGGAGGCAGCCTCAACGCCGAGACCTGCTACCTGCTCGAACGCAGCCTCAAGACCCTCTCGCTGCGGGTCGAACGCCAATCGGAGAACGCCGGACGCATCGCCCGGTTTCTCAGCACGCATCGGGCGATACGAACCGTGCACTATCCCGGTCTGCCGGGTACGCCGGCTCATGCCCTCGCCGGCACCCAGATGAAGGGGTTCGGCGGTATGCTCTCTTTTGAACTGGATGAAACCAAGGTGACGGTCGCCGACTTTCTCGGCCGGCTGCAGCTCATTCGCCCCGCGGTGAGCCTTGGCGGGGTTGAATCCATTATCTGCTCCCCCGCCCAGACCTCCCACGAAAAGATGTCGCCAGAGGAACGCTTGCGGGTCGGGGTGACCGACGAGTTGCTGCGACTCTCGGTAGGTATCGAGAGCATCGATGACCTGCTGGATGATCTGACCGCGGCCCTCGGAGAGGCTGATTAACCACAGACGGGTAGCGCAAAAATTACCCATCCTGGGGCTGCAAGGCAGAGAGTGAGCCGCAGATCCGCCGACCTCGATTGGCGATACGCCTAGGAGCCTGTCGGATTATAGGCATTTTTGCTCAGATCGAGGCAAACTCGAAAAAATTACCGGAGGCATATACTGAATATTCCGAGGATAATTTTTTCGAGTTTAACGAAGATATGGGGAAAAAGGGCATAATCCGACAGGCTCCTGGATTAATGCACCTTACGCAAAGTGGCTCCATCCTTCACCATGATGCTCTGACCGGCGTCAACCATGGCATCGATCCGCTCATTGACTTCCGAGAGCGGGATATCAAGCGCTTGCGAGAGCTGTTCGGCGGTGTAATAGGCACGCCCCTCCTCATCCTGAAGGGCAGGCACCAGAGCCGGAAACCGCAGGTGAAAGGCGCGGGTTATTTCCATTCTTGCGCTCTGCGGCACGTTGTGGAAGATAAACTGCATAACCGCGTGCTGGAGGTAGGAGGGCGTGGAACCGGCCGGGCAGCTCTCCTTGCCTATGGCCTGAAGGGCGCCTTCCAGATCCTCGAACTGAGCGTAGAGCCCCTGGATGATTTTTGTCTCGTCACGAGCGGAGAGACACTGGCAGCAACAGCCGATCAGCGGTTTCCCGCATTGCGGGCATTCCTCGGCGACGCAACCGGCAATATGCGGCGTGCCGCGCGGAGAGTGGCAATGGGCGCAGGTTTCCGCACCCGCCTGCACCAGGTTGATCTCCGCTCCGAAAGGTACTCTCTGCTTCCTGTTTTTCATATGCAAACTCTCCCTCGCTTGCAGATCCCCTGCCTATGACCCACCCGAAACAGCAACTGGTTATAGTATAAGCACGGGCTGCATCATTGCTATTGCCACGAATAATCGGCTCCCAGGGGATTGAACCTTATCTTTGAAGGATACGCGTAATTGAGGTATAGTGCCGACGCTTTTTTTGCGCGCCAACATTTTATTCCATATTGGAGTCATCGATGTCACAGAGAAAATTCAAACGGGCCCAACAGAAAAAAGGCAAGGCCGAAGCCGCGCCGCACCCCCAAGGCGGGGCCAGCCAACCGTCGGTGCAGGCGATGGTCTGGTACAAGGAAGAACACTGGCCAGCCCTGAAAGAGCTGTTCACCGACGGCGACCTGCTTCCCGCCACCTATGCCGAGTGGTTGCAGCGGGCGGAAGCCATGAAGACCGAGGCCCAGGCGGCCGGAGATGCGGTGATCAAGGTCTTCATCGACCCGGAAACCTTCCCGGCCTGGTGCGAAAAGAAAGGGCTGCCGATGAACAGCGAGGCCCGCTCCCAGTTGGCCATCGAGGTGGCCCAAGCGCAATCCTTTCAGCTTTGATTCTGCGTTAGGCCCCGGTAATCAGCCGACCGTATAGGTAGCCATGCGGATATGCCCCTGTTTGCAGCGCGGGCAGCGGCCCGGCCGGTCGAACCGTGAACGGTGACGGAAGGTATAATTGCAATTCAGACACCGATACGGACTGACCACGAGCCGTTCGCCGGAGGCAGCCAGGGTCCGGGCGATATGGGGAAGATGGGCATAGACCTCCTTCTCCTCAATGGAGAGGAGCTGGGAAAGATCCAGGGCATCCAGTTCCTCTTCGCGTAACAGTTCGATCATTCGTTGTCGGAGAGTAGTCATATTCGCCTCCTGCTCTCAGGCGCTGGCTCGCACTACCCGCACGCTCGCCTCATATTCCAGGTCGGCAGGCAGCCCGCCCCCCTGGGCAGACGCCACTGCCATCCGATCGCATCGCTCGTTGAGCGGGTTGCCGGCATGCCCGCGAACCCAGCGAAATTCCACCTTCACCGTCTCCAGCAGGTCTAACAACTCGGCCCAGAGATCCGAATTGAGGGCAGGGGTCTTGTCCGCCTTGCGCCAGCCGTTGGCCCGCCATTTTCTGGCCCACCCCTTGCTGATGCCGTTGACAAGATAACTCGAATCGGAAAAAAGAACCACAGGCCGGCCGCGGCCCGCCACCTCGCGCAGGGCCTCAATACAGGCGGTCATCTCCATCCGGTTATTGGTGGTCAACCGGAAACCTCCGGAGAGTTCCCGCTCGTCCTCGCCGTCGCGGATGATCACCCCGTAGCCGCCGGGGCCCGGATTGCCCAAGGCGCCGCCGTCCGTGTAAATGACGATGCTTCCCGGAGCGACGCTGCTATCGCGGCATTCGCCGCCGTTTGCATTCGAAGCGGATCGTTTGGCCCCATTGCCTGCCGTCTTTGCATAAACCGGCTTGTGGAGCCATGATTCCGCCTCGATCCTGGTGGTGAAGCTTTTGAACTTGGCGCCCGCAAAGCCTTTTACCTGTTTTTCGGCGGTTGCCCAGTCCGTAAATACACCGGTCCTTCGACCGGCGGCCACTGCATAGAATTTCTGTTTTGCCATACTCTTTGTACGTAATAGGAAAAACGAGGCGGAGCGGGTTCATCAACAGCGGCCTGTGGCGACTCGTCGGAATTTACCGGCTGGATTTTCAGCCGATATCGGGCATCAATGCCCATTTCACATACCAGTTGGGGTGGTCCTCATCCCGGTCCAGACAGATGATGCCGCCATTCTGGAATTTCAATGGCCGAAAATCGGTCGTACCGGTGGCGAGCTGCGAAACGAGGCGCTCCATGAACGGCAAATGCCCCACCAGCATGGTGTTACTGCCCGGTTCAAGTTCCCCGGCAACGGGGACCACGTCATCGAGTGGGGCGATACCCTGCCGGGCGGAGGCACCGCCCGGAGGCGCAAGCTCCTCCGCCATGATCTCCGCGGTCTGTTCCGCCCGCCTCTTGCCGCTGTGCTCGATACGTTCGACCTCGATCCGATAGTTTCGGGCGACCTCGGCAATCAACCTGACTTTTCTTTCGCCCTCAGCCGACAGACCCCGCTGCGGATCTTCCTCCTTGGGACGTGATACTCCATGCTGAACCAGAAAAATCGCCATGACGAGCCTCCATGTGATCAGGTGATGACTCTCGAAACCTGCAAATGCAAAGAAAGTTGTCGCTAGGAGCCTGTCGGATTATAGGCATTTTTGCTCAGATCGAGGCAAACTCGAAAAAATTACCGGAGGCATATACTGAATATTCCGAGGATAATTTTTTCGAGTTTAACGAAGATATGGGGAAAAAGGGCATAATCCGACAGGCTCCTGGTGAACGTTTACGGTTCATTATAGCAAAAAGCCGCTTTCCCCCGAGGGGAAAAGCGGCTCTCTATCAGTATCTACATCCAGCAGAGATCAGCAGCCGGCAAGGCCTCAGCCGCCTCCCTTCTTGGCTTGTTTACCGCCCTTATTGGCCGAAACGGCTACACCGTCCTTACCGATGGCGGAAGCGATGGCGTCACGGGAGACCTTAATGTTGATGTCCCTTGCGACCTCGAGGGTGATGATATTTTCATCGATATCGGTGATGACACCAATAACGCCGCCTTTGGTCAAAACCCTGATCCCTTTTTTCAGATCGGAGAGAAACTGCTTGATGCTGTTTGGCCTGTTTTTGTTGCGGCCGGATCAGCAGAAAATAAAAGACAACGAAAATCAGAATGATGGGGATGAAAGAAGCGATTCCGCCCGCTGCTCCTCCCGCACCTCCGGCTGACCCTGCCGCATGCGCAATGCCGGTCATAATAACTCCTCCTAAGAGAGTGATAGTAGTAAGTGTCAATTAAAAAAGACGTTAAGATCCGGAACCCCGGATACTCCTTGCAGTTTGAAAATTCACAATAATCATTCAGCCGAGAGCCTGCTATAAAAATCTTTGCGAAAACGGGCAAAACTGTCCGTTTCAATGGCATTTCTGATTCCTGCCATGAGGTGCAGATAGTAATGCAGGTTGTGGATGGTATTGAGGTGATAGCTCAGAATCTCCCTGCTGGTAAACAGATGCCGCAGATAGGCCCGCGAATAGTTCCGGCAGGTGTAGCAGTCGCAGTTCTCGTCCAGCGGCCGCATATCGTCTCGATGGCTGGAATTCTTGATCACCACCTTGCCGGTGGAAGTGAACAGCGTGCCGTTGCGGGCATTGCGGGTGGGCATCACGCAGTCGAACATATCCACGCCGCGCCAGACCCCTTCCACCAGGTCTTCCGGGGTGCCGACCCCCATCAGATATTTGGCATGATCGTCGGGCAGATACGGGGTGGTCGCCTCGGCCATGTCATACATCATCTGCTTGTCCTCACCGACACTGAGCCCGCCGATGGCATAGCCATCGAAGCCGATCTCCGCCAGTTCCTCCGCATGTCGGCGACGCAGCTCAGGATACATGCCTCCCTGGACGATGCCGAACAGCAGACGATCCCGCTTATTGTGCGCCTCGCGGCAGCGCCGCGCCCAACGGGTGGTGAGATCGGTGGCCTCTATCGCCTCCTGCCGGCTGGCCGGATAAGGGATACAGGTGTCAAGGCACATCATGATATCGGAGCCGAGACTCTGCTGCACCCGGGTGGCGTCCTCGGGGCTCAAAAAGAGTTTCGATCCGTCGAGATGGGAGCGGAAGGCGGCGCCTTCTTCGGTGATGGTGGCCAGATCCTTGAGGCTGAAGATCTGAAAGCCGCCACTATCGGTCAGAATCGAGCCCCGCCAGTTCATGAAACCGTGGAGACCGCCGAAACGCTCGATAAGTTGGTGCCCGGGACGAATGAACAGATGATAGGTGTTGCCGAGAATGATCTGAGCCCCCATTTCCACGAGGTTTTCCGGGGTGACCGCCTTCACTGTGGCCTGGGTGCCGACAGGCATGAAGACCGGGGTCTCGAAAGTCCCCTGCCGGGTGGTCACCCGACCGCGCCGGGCGGCGCACTCCGAGGAACGGGAGATCAGGGTAAATGGGGTGGTGTGCTGCATCGCTCTCCATGGGTGATTCGATTCTTTCCCGCCGAACTCCTGGGCGTGGGCACTCTGGTGGCGGCAAATGTACTCTGGTCGTGCCTCTAAAAATAACCCCGATAATACCGAAGGACCAGACTGCCGTAAACACTTTTCACCAAAAACTTCCACCGCCTCAACGCGTCATTTCGGCGAGGACGGAGCCCGGCGGGCCGACTTGCGCTCCAGGTGCCCGAATCCCATTACCCCCTTGCGCCGCCGCTGAAAGAGTTTGCCTTTTTCGATGTTTTCTGCATACTGTATGCACCGGTTTTAAAACGTCCGAACCGCTCTGCCGGTCGAGCGCGACATTTTTAGGTTTACAACACGTTTAATCATGAAATCTCTTCTCATCATTGCCGAGTCCACCGCGGAACAGGAAATGCTCCTGGGATTCCTCAACCAACTGGCAGGAACCCAGATTCTTGTTGCCGGCAACGAACGCGATGCCGGCCATCTCCTCAACGACCAGGCAGCGGACCTTCTTCTCTGCTCCCTCCCGGCAAACGGCAGGATCGAACCGGAACATCTCGCCGGATTGACCTCACGCTTTCCCTATATCCCGGCGATCGTCCTCACAGACCGGACCGACCCTCCGCTGTCGGACCTCGCCCAATTCGGCATCGGCCAATGTCTGCCCCTGCCGGTGGAACGCGACCAATTGCGCGGATGCGTTCGCGAGATGCTCTCTCAAGCCATCAGCGGCAGCATCCGGGACATCCCCCTCTACTCCATTTTGCAAATGCTGGAGAGCGAGGGAAAAACCTGCACCCTCAAAGTCCATGGCGACGAGGGAGTCGGTTTCATCTTCATCGACAAAGGGACGGTTGTCGGCGCCGAGACAGGTGTGCTGGGCGATGAAGAGGCCATATACGACATCATTGCCTGGCAGGACCCGCTGATCGAGATACGATATTTCAACGGGCGAGGCCGGCAACGGATCGACAAGCCGCTCATCTCGCTCATCATGGAGGCGTTTCGCCGCAAGGACGAACGAGACAATCTGATCTCAGGCGGGGGCTCCGGCAACGAGCCAAAGCGCGAACAGAGGTTTATCTCCACGGTCGGCAACCGCATGTCGCTGGAAATCGGCGCCAAGCTCAAGATGGAGTTCGACGAGCTGGAATCCCCGCTGATGAGTGTCATGGTCGGTATGGTTCCAGAACGCTACCTCATCGTCACCGCCCCGGCTCCAGGTCCGGTTATCACGAAAGCCCTCGAGCGGCAACGCCATATCACCGTCAAATATATCCACATGGGCCGGCTTTGCATGTTCCGCACCTGGGTGCAGAAGGCCATCGACGCACCCTACCGGCTGCTTTTTCTCGAATATCCGTCGGCTATCCACTACCATGAGTTGCGCCGAAGCAAACGTGCGACCATTTTCGTCCCCTGCACCTTCACCGCCCAGGATTCCCCGGAATATTACGGCGTGCTCGTCGATATCAGCAGCTTGGGTTGTCAAGTACGTATCAAGGCCAAAGGCAACGGGCCTCTGCCCAATGTTTCTTTAGAGGAGAAGGTTCGACTGCGCTGCCTGCTCCCCGGCATCAAGGACGATCAGAAGATTGAAGGCGTGGTGAAAAATATTCAAAAAAGCCAGGAGCAAACCAGTATCGGTCTGGAATTTATCGATCTTCCCGACTACCTTCGACAGGCTATCGATACCTATCTTTATTCGGTAGACAACATCCCGCAATAGCGCGCGTGACGGCAAGCTGTCGTCGTGCGGGCAACGAGGTCAGCTATGCTCCCACCGAGGTATGAGCATTTTCGTCGTGCTATCACCCGCTTTGTTCCGAAGCGAAATATCGTCACCGATCCCTTGAGGACCCTCACCTTCGGTACCGACGCGAGCTTTTACCGGCTGATTCCCAAGATCGTCGTCACCGTGGAGTGCGAAAGCGAAGTGCGACTGATTCTGCGCGAGGCGCAGCGGCTCGACCTGCCAGTGACCTTCCGGGCGGCGGGCACCAGCCTCTCCGGCCAATCGGTCACCGATTCGATTCTCGTGCGCCTGGGCCATGGCTGGCGACAATTCCAGGTTCTTGACAAGGCCAGCAAGATCCGGCTGGAACCGGGAATCATCGGCGCAGAGGCCAATGCCATCCTGGCGGAATTCGATCGCAAAATCGGACCCGATCCCGCGTCCATCGACAGCGCCAAGATCGGCGGCATCCTGGCCAACAATGCCAGCGGCATGTGCTGCGGGGTTGCACAGAACAGCTACCAGACCCTGCACAGCATGCGCCTGGTGCTGGCCGACGGCACCGTGGTCGACACCGCCGATGAAAAGAGCCGGGCGGAGTTTGCCCGCAGCCATGGCGCTCTTTTGCAAAGGCTTGGGCAACTGCGGGAAAAGGTACTGGCCGACCAACGACTCTGCGAGCGTATCCGCTACAAGTTCAAGATCAAAAACACCACCGGCTACAGCCTCAACGCCCTGATCGATTTCGACGACCCCTTCGACATCATGACCCACCTGATGATCGGCAGCGAGGGAACGCTGGGCTTTATTTCCGATGCGATCTACCACACGGTTATCGAACATCGCCACAAAGCCAGCGCCCTGATCCTCTATCCCGATGTCCAGACCGCCTGCCGCGCCATCCCTCTGTTGCAAAACCTCCCGGTCGCCGCTGCCGAGCTGATCGATCGGGCAGGTTTGCGCTCGGTGCAGGACCAGCCCGGCATGATGGAGTCGCTCGCTGAACTCGGCGAGACGGTCACAGCGCTACTGGTAGAGACGAGAGCCGAATCAGCGGAAGAACTCACCGGGCACATCGCGCGAATCGCCTCCGCCATCCGCGAGTTGCCGACAGTGCGCCCCGTCGCCTTTACCGACATCGCCGAGGAATACACCGCCCTGTGGAAGATCCGCAAAGGGCTGTTCCCGGCGATCGGCGCCGTCCGCCGGACCGGGACAACCGTCATCATCGAGGATGTCGCCTTCCCCGGCGAGCATCTGGCCGAGGCGGCGCTCGACCTCCAGAGGTTGTTTCGCAAATACCGCTACGACGAAGCGATCATCTTCGGCCACGCCCTGGCCGGCAACCTCCATTTCGTCTTTACCCAGGATTTCTCGATTGATTCCGAAGTGGTGCGATATCGCGATTTCATGGCCGAAGTGGTGGAGATGGTGGTGGAAAAATATGACGGTTCGCTTAAGGCCGAGCACGGCACCGGCCGCAACATGGCCCCCTTTGTCGAGAAAGAGTGGGGCGAGACCGCCTACCGGCTGATGCGGGAGATAAAAGATATCTTCGATCCGCGCAATTTGCTCAACCCCGGGGTGATCCTGAGCACCGACGCCCAGACTCATATCAAGAACCTCAAGCCGCTGCCGGCCACCCATGAAGAGGTCGACAAGTGCATCGAGTGCGGCTTCTGCGAACCGGTCTGCCCCTCCAAGGACATCACCTTCACCCCTCGCCAGCGCATCGTCGGTCGCCGGGAAATCAGCCGGAGGATGGCGGCCAGGGCCGACCAGGAGGGCGTTGCGGAACTGGTCAGGGCCTACCGGTATCCCGGCAAGGATACCTGCGCCGCCGACAGCCTCTGTTCGACCCGCTGCCCGGTCGGCATCGATACCGGTAAGATGATCAAGGCTTTGCGCGAAGAGGCTCACGGCTGGCTGGGCAATAGCGTTGCCGATCTGGTAGCCGATCATTTCACCGGGGTCAGCCGCAGCGTCGGCTCCGCTCTGAACCTTGTCGATAAACTGCACGCCAGGATCGGCACTCCCGCCATGGAAACCGCGGCCAGGGCGGTACGCGGCGTCTCCTTTGCCAAGCTGCCGCTATGGAATCCGGAGATGCCCACCAGCGCAGCAAAGAATACGCCATCGCAGGGGGACGTCACAAAACCCCTCAAGGTCGTCTATTTTCCCAGCTGCGCCGCCCGGGCCATGGGCGGCCCCTCGCTCGGCGAGGTGGAACGCGTCCCCCTGCCGGAGAAAACCGGCTCACTGCTGCGCAAGGCAGGCTACGCGGTAAGCATCCCTGCCGAACTGGACCAGCTCTGCTGCGGGCAGGCCTTTGAAAGCAAGGGATTCATGCGCCAGGCAGACCGCAAGTCGCGAGAGCTGTCCGAAGCGCTCCTTGCCGCCTCGGAAAATGGCGCCATCCCGGTGCTCTGTGATACCAGCCCCTGTCTCAAACGCATGCGCGCAACACTCGATGAGCGGTTGCGCCTTTTTGAACCCGTCGAGTTCGTGCTGACATTTCTAATGGAGAGGCTGAAATTCACCCGCCTCGATGTGAAAGTGGCGGTGCATGCCACCTGCTCGACGCGCAAGATGGGGCTGGAGAACAAATTGTTCGAGCTGGCTCGAGCCTGCGCGCGGGAGGTTGTAATCCCCGAAGGGGTCTACTGCTGCGGCTTTGCCGGTGATCGTGGATTCACCTTCCCGGAACTCAACGGCTCGGCCCTGCGGGAGCTGCGAGAGAAGGTCTGCGGCTGCGAAGCGGGTTTTTCCACCAGCAAGACCTGCGAAATCGGGCTGTCGCTACACGGCGGCATCCCCTACCGCTCCATCCTCTATCTGGTGGATGAGGCCAGCGAGCCGATCGGTTGATCAGCCCTTTTTCAGCTGCAGAGCCCCCCACCCAAACCCGGCCAGCAGCAGGAAGACGCCTGCTACTAACCACAGCTTCGACCTCTGGTCGGTACGGGGTTGCACAAACGAGAAATAGGCGTTGCCGAAGGCGTCCTTATCCACCTTGATGTCACTTGCGCTCTCGGGGAAAAAGACCTTGATGTACTGCTCTATCAGCGCTCCTCCAGACCCCATGGTACTGTTGATCAGATAGAGGTGATCCGAAATCTTGGTCACGTCGGGCGACTTGGTATCCAGCTCGGCTATCCACCGTCCCTGTTGATCGACCTTGGAGACCCCGAGGGCATCGAACTTCAGCGTATAGCTGCGGTTCATGGCATCCTCGTCATACTTGAAATCGGTCAGAAAATAGCCCGGCAGGGCCCGCTCCATGTTGCGCTTGAGCAGCGCCACGTTGTTGCCCATGGTCCGCTTGAAGGTTTTCCATTGGCTGGCGTTCAGCTTCATGGTCACCGCCACATGGGCATCCCCAAGGGCGTCGATATGAAAATCGATGTTTTGTTTCAAGGTTTGCAGCTGGCCTTGAGCCCGAACACTCCAACCGGCCAGGAGGAGCAAAACGATCACGACAATTCGTTTCATGGCAGCCCTCATTGTACACTGGAAATAATAGTCTTGAGCACCTGCTGGTATCGGCCGTATGCCTGGCTGCTGGCCCCTGCCACAACCGCCGTCACCCCGCCTGATGTCGGCTTGGCGACTCCTATCCACTGGTAGGTTCCGGTGGAACTGTAGGTCTGCCCCTGGTAAATCTGATAGCCGCCACTTGTGCCGTAGAGAGAATACTGCACCTGCATGCCGAGCTGGGCCAACAGTTGCCGCAGATAAGCAAACGCCTGCTGCGGACTGCTGGTCCCCTGGACCAGGTATACCTCTGCATTGGCCAATTGATCAGGAGAGTGCACCTCGGTCAACAGCACCGGCAATTGCGGAAGTGGTGAGTTCACGCGGCTCCAGAACGAAGGGTATGTAAAGCTGACCGCACCGGAATATCTCGCCATGCCGGAATTTCCCGCCTGCCCCTGGTTGGTTCTGCCCTGGGTTGTGGTGGCGACATACTTTTTCGTATTCTCAACCTGTTGCACCGGCTGTCGCTGCTGTGGTTGCTGCTCGAAACTCTTGGCGATCTCGTCGACTTTCTTGCGCAGGTAGTCGTCGTCCTTCATCTCCATCGGGACGACCCCGTCGGCGTTGAGTTTATTCACGTCGATGATGGCATAGCGCTGGTCGCCTGCGCGTATGCCCTTGATGAGTTCCTGCAGGTTTTTGGTACCGGCTTTGAGGGCCTCTTCAACCGTGGAGCGTTTACCGAGGCCTTCGCCGCCGATTCCGGTTGACTCGATGGCATAGTAGCGGCCGTTCAACTCGAAGCCGGGATACGCATGACCGGGTGCAAGGTAAATCAAGGCGTGAAGACCCGCATCTTCCATGATGCTGGCGTACATAAGGGTGAGTTCGATACACAGGCCGGTCTTGCCGGTAATCACCTCCCGGGGCAGCCGAATTCGCTGAACCGACGAGTGAACGTCACCAAAATTTTCAGGCACACCCGAAGTGCCGCTGTACACCATATGCGCCATCTCCGTGGCTTTATAGATCCCTTCCATGAACCTCAGACATTCCTTAGGCGTATTGAAAACCGAAGCCGCTTCGCCTTTGAGCACCTTTTCCTGGATCTGCTGGGTGAAATATTTGACGATCGGGTCATCAGGGGTGACAAAGCTGGGGAGCAGGTCGACGTTGTCGAACAAGTCGGCATAGGAATCAACCTCTGAGGAGGGAATCGAGGTGTATACCATATCGTTTCGGCCTTCCATGGTGAAACCGAACGACTCGTCCACCTCATGGGGTTGCCCTTCTGCGTAAGTAACGCGAATATCCGTTTTTTCCTGTGAGGCCGTGGTCTTTTCCACTATATTGTCGTTAAATTTCGGATAACAGACGACCACCGACGATTGACCCGGATAGAGGTAGGCGATCCTGGCCAGTTCCGTCCACTGGATATATCCTGGAATCCGGTATTCGACTTTGAGATTTTGTATGGTCCTGGCATCATGGTTGGTCAGCAGCATCTTGAAGAGATAATACTTGCCGGCAAGCGCCTGCTTGTTGCCGTAGACCTTATAGGCCGCGGGCATGACCACGGGGGTATTCTCTATTTTGACCTCGATATTGCCTTTGCCCCCGGGTTGCTGAAAATAGGTAATCAGCGATGCCGCACCCAGTAGTACCAATACAATGGGAAGAGCGAGTTTTTTCATTGGTCTTTCTCAAACAAATGGTAACCGTTCACCAGTGCCCTGCGCCGGATCATAGAGGCGCACGTTCTTCACTGTGGCTCAGAGATGGTGCTTGCTTCTCCCCGATTCAACGGCGGATCGCACCACGCGTTTCTCTACATTGAACTCTTTTTATGGTAGCCGATAAAAATTCCCAAGACAACTTTTGAACGAGTCGAGCAGAGAGGAAGGGGCTCTTGCAAGCACCTTCCGAATGGCTTTCACAATCTGTCGATCAACGAGCGGATTTGGTCTTCCTGAAGAGCGATATCGTCGGCCAGGGCGAATTGGACCATGGCCCGCCGCAGGTTCGCGCCATGCTCCGCGACCTTGAAGTAGACATCGCCCTGGAGATGATCGGCCAAAAATCGCAACCCTAGCTCGAAGGCGATGGTCAGAACGCCGGTGAAGAGATAGGTCTTTTCCCAACCTCTCAAAAGAGAGCGGCCGATTTCGAAATAGCCGGCCAGCAGCGCCGCGCAGAGATCGAGATCGAACCGGACGTCGGAAGGGTCGGGGGCTTCCTCGCCGCTTTGGTTACAGGCGGAGCGCAGACAGTCGCCCAAATCGCAGGCCAGCAGCCCTGGACCGACGGTATCGAGATCGAACAATCCGGTCGCCGTGCCATCCGCGGCAAATATGACATTATCCAGCTTGGGGTCGCCGTGAACCGGCCGGAGCGCCAGGCGGCCGTCCCGGCGCGCCTCCGTTAGAGCACCGGCCAGCGTGCGGTATCGCTCGACGGCATCGAGGCAATATCGCAATTGCGGCGAATGGGTCGCTTGCCGAGGCAAGGCGAGGCCATCGAAGGCGGCCAGGTAGCCGGGAGTGAAATGAAATCCGGGCAGCGGAGTTTGCAGCCGCCGCACGTCCAAATTGCTGGTGATGACGTGAAAGCAAGCAAGCACCCGGCCGAGCTGCCGGGCGCCGCGTGCGTTTAGGCGAGCAGGGGGCGGTGCGTGCTCGACATAGCTCTGCGCCCGCCACCAGCCGCCGGCTCCGTCCCGAGCGGCGTATTCCGAAGAACGCGTGACAATGATTTGGGGGCAACTAAGCCGCGGATAGTCTTTGCTCCCGGATCGCGCCACGATATGCTCGGTTACAGTGGCAAAATTGGCCGCCACCACCTCGGGCCGAGGGAAAACCGTGGAATTGATCCGCTGCAACACGATTCTTCGCCTGCCGTCGGAGACCAGGAACGTATCGTTAATCCGCCCCTTGCCCAGCCGCCGCACTTTCGCCTCATGCGGGACGAATCCGTAAGCAGCAAGAACAGAAGAAGGCGCGCGAGCTGTCATTTCAGTACATCAACTGCTCACGACCGTAATGCGCCGCGCCGAGCAGACCGGGGTTATCATGGCGTATGAGGTGGATGGGGATGGTTTTCATCAGGCCGACCATCTTGTCCTTATCTTGAAATGCGTCTAAAAAGCCTGTAAACGAAACCTTGTCGGCAATACGGGGAACGATGCCTCCGCCGATATAGATTCCGCCCCGGGCATAGAGTTTGAGGGCCAGGTTACCCGCTTCGCTCCCGAGAATGGAGAGAAACAATTCCACCACTCGCCGACAAAGCGGACAGGGAGGCTTGGCAAAGGCCGACTCGAAGATCACCGGCGTTCTGTCCGTGGCTGCGGCCAGGCGCTGCTCAACTTCAGCGAAGACGTCCATTTTCAGATGGACGCGATAAAAATCGTAAAGATGGGGAATGCCTGGGCCAGCAATCAGGGTTTCGTAGCATACCGGATGCTGTCTGCCGTGCATCCAGCGCAGGAGCTGCTGCTGCTCTTCGCTCACCGGCGCAAAGTCCGTATGCCCCCCTTCGCTGCCCCGGGGAAAGAAGAAACCATTGCCTTGCACCAAGAGACCTTCGCCCAGACCGGTACCGGGGGCGATGACGCCGATAAGCTGGTTGGGCTGCGGCAGGCCCTGCTGAATTTCCAGCAGATCGGCGGGTTGCAGAAGAGGCAACGAGGCGCAAACCGCCGTGAGGTCATTGATCAATCGAACGCCGGCAAAACCGAATTGCGCGGCGAGAGCCTTCTCCGTAATGCTCCACGGCAGGTTGGTGACCGTAGCCTCCCCACCGCTGACCACCCCGGCAATTCCCAGGCACGCATATTCGGGATGCAGCCCGGTCTCCCCCAGGAATTCGGCGATGATCTCCGCAAGCCCCCCATAATCCGCACTAGGGTAGCGCTTGCGCGCCAGCGGCTCAACGCCTTCACCGGCGAAAACGGCCAGCTCACACTTGGTGCCACCGACATCGACTGCCAATAATGTAGACGCCATGAAAGCCTCCGGAATCAGAAGTCGGAAAAACAGAGCAAAGACGTAGATCAGGATGATACTGAGCATCCTCATGAATGCATGACTTCAATAGTAATCATTGTATCAGTACCTGATCAAAAACAATTGCCGCAAGAAATCAGGGTCTGTCCCCGATTAACACGCAGTTGCGGTGTTGCTGGACGTTTTCCTTCGTCCTAGTCTTCCAGGGTTCGTATATCCCAGGCCTCGGTGCGGCTGTTGTTGTCGGGATTGGTCACTATGGAGAATTCGAAAATATTCGAAGAATCGAGAAACAGATTGTCGTTGATGTCCTGGGCTTTGGAACAGTGGAAGAAGACGGATTCCGGTTTCAGGCCGTCGCGGGTGAGAATATAGTACCGCATAAAACCGAAACCTCGATCGGCGTTGTAGTTGATCGGAAAGCCGCGCTGCCGGTTCTCGCCGCCACCGGAATGGATCGGCAGCAGACCCGGCACCAGAAATCCTGAGAGATAGGAGTCCGCGGCCTCCTTCAACTCGTGGCTGACGTTGTTGAAACCGAGCACTTCCACCCGGCATCCCATATTCTGCAGCGCCAGCACCAGACGGATGAAATCGCCGTCGCCGGTAAGCAGGATCACCCGGTCGAGGTTTCTTGCCTGCAGCAGGGCGTCGATGGCCAGGTCCATATCGGCGTTGGCTTTGGTGGTGATAATCCCTTCGTCATCGACGAAGTGCTTGACAAACTTTTTGATCACCTTGAAACCACATTGCCTGAGCACATCGTGGTAGCGGTAGAGTTTCTGTCGATATTCCTGATCGTCCCTGGTCCGCTCCCGATCTTCCGCCAGATAGGAGTTTGCCCTCAGCAGCACGGAATTTCCAGCCTCCGCAAGATCCACCAACACGTCGTAGCGCATGCCGTAACCGCCGCACAAGCGGATATTTTCGGCATCGACATAGACACCTGTTTTCAGCATTCAACCTCCATATGTTGTTTCCAGATCGTTTCTTTATTGTACACGTTCACCAGACCGGCAAAATTGCAGCCGCTCACCAGTGCTCCAGAGCTGGGTGCAGGTAAGCGACGACTCCGAGCAGACTGTCCTTGCACCTCTCTCTGCACGTCAGTCTGATCGTGCCGAGATGGGGTGTTGGTGAGCGTTTACTATTATGCTATTCCCATTCGATGGTGGCCGGCGGCTTGGATGAGATATCGTAGACCACCCGGTTGACGCCGCGCACCTCGTTGATGATCCGGCTGGAGATTATCCCCAGCACCTCGTAGGGCAGCTTCGACCAGTCCGCGGTCATGGCGTCTTTCGAGTCGACCGCCCTGATGGCGACGACATTCTCATAGGTGCGCCCGTCGCCCATAACCCCCACTGTCTGGATGGGCAGGAGCACCGCGAATGACTGCCAGACCTTACGGTACCAGCCGTTCTTGCGCATCTCTTCGAGCACGATCTTGTCCGCCTGCCGCAGGATCTCCAGTCGCGCCCTGCTCACCTCGCCCATGATCCGAATGCCAAGACCCGGCCCCGGGAATGGCTGGCGATAGACAGCCTCTTCCGGCAGCCCCAGCTCGAGGCCGAGGGCACGCACCTCGTCCTTGAAGAGTTCGCGAAGCGGTTCGATCAACTCCAGCTTCATGACCTCCGGCAGGCCACCGACGTTGTGGTGCGACTTGATCGGCGCCTCGCCGCGAAACGACACCGATTCGATCACATCGGGATAGAGCGTTCCCTGGGCAAGATATTTCACCTGCTCCGATCTTGTGCGCCTCTTCCTCGAAAATCTTGATAAAGCCCAGACCGATGCGCTTGCGTTTGACCTCCGGGTCCACCACGCCGGCCAGCTCGCCCAGGAAGAAGTCGGTTGCATCGACATCGATCAAATTGAGTTTGGTCTTCTCCCGGAAAAACCGCATGATCGACTCGGACTCACCGGCCCGCATCAACCCGTTATTGACGTAGATGCAGGTGAGCTGATCGCCTATGGCCCGATGGACAATGGCCGCCACCACCGAGGAATCGACTCCGCCGGATAGGGCGCAGATTACCCGGTCACCCGCGACCTTGGTACGAATTGCTTCCACCGCAGCCTCGATAAAAGAATGCATGGTCCAGGTCGGGCTGCAGCCGCAAATGCCGAAAACGAAGTTGCGCAGCACATCGTTGCCGATCAAGGTATGTGCCACTTCCGGGTGAAACTGCACACCGACAAACGGTTTTTCGCCGTGTCGGATCGCAGCGAACGGAGAATGGGCGCTTACCGCCGTGGTCTCGAAACCTTCCGGCAACACCTCGATCCGATCACCGTGACTCATCCATACCTGGTGCATCATTTCACCGGTCGCCAGCCCCGCAAACAAGCCGGAGGTGAACTCGACCTTGAGCTCGGCCTTGCCGAACTCGCGTTTTTGCGCCTTCTCCACGCGGCCGCCCATCTGCTGCACCATGAGCTGGGCGCCGTAGCAGATCCCCAGGATCGGTATGCCCAGCTCGAAAATCCCTGGAGTCGCAATGAGGAGCGTCGGGATCGTAGACCGAGCAGGGACCACCGGAGAGAACGATGCCGTTTGGTCGCAGTTCCCTGATTTTTTCCATGGAGATGGAAAACGGGTGAATTTCGCTGTAGACCTTCTGCTCCCTGATTCGCCGGGCAATAAGCTGAGTGGTCTGCGAACCGAAATCGAGGATAAGTATTTTTTCGCTGTGAATATCCATAAATATACCCTTGTAGGGAAAGGACCCCGGCAGGCTCTTAGGCTGTCCGATAGTTCGGCGCTTCCTTGGTTATGATGACGTCATGGACATGCGACTCCCGCAGCCCGGCGGCGGAGATACGAACGAACTTCGCTTTCTGCTGCAGGTCTTCGATGGTTGCCGCGCCCAGATAGCCCATGCCGGAACGGAGCCCGCCGAGCAGCTGGTAGATGACACTGGTGATGGGGCCGCGATAGGGCACCTTGCCCTCGATGCCTTCCGGCACCAGCTTGGAGGCGGCGGAAACATCCGACTGGAAATAGCGATCGGAAGACCCCTGGCTCATGGCTCCCAGCGAGCCCATGCCGCGATACCCTTTGTAGGTGCGCCCCTGATAGAGGAACGTTTCGCCCGGAGTCTCGTCGGTGCCGGCAAAGAGACTGCCGATCATCACCGCATGGGCGCCGGCGCCGATGGCCTTGGTCAGATCGCCGGAGTGCTTGACGCCGCCGTCGGCGATAATGGGAATACCATGCCGTTGGCCGGCCTTGACGCAGTTCTTGATGGCGGTCATCTGGGGGACGCCGACACCGGCGACGATACGGGTGGTGCAGATCGAACCCGGTCCGACACCGACCTTCACCGCATTGACCCCGGCGGCGATCAGATCGCTGGTGGCCTCCTCGGTGGCCACATTGCCGGCGATGATCGGCAGTTTGGGAAACGCCCCCCGTACCCGCTCGACCGCCCTGATCACTCCGCGAGAATGGCCGTGGGCCGAGTCGATAGCCACGACGTCGACTCCGGCCTTGATCAACCTCTCCGCGGATTCCTCCACATCTGCGCCAACGCCTAGCGCCGCCCCGACCAGCAGACGGCCGAATTTGTCCTTGGCGGCCTTGGGATATTTCTTGATTTTCTCCAGATCCTTGATGGTGATCAGCCCCTTGAGCCCGCCTTCCTCGTCAACCACCAGCAGTTTCTCGATGCGGTGTTCATGCAGCAGCGCCTTGGAATGCTCGAGATCGATCCCCACCTTGGCGGTCACCAGGTTTTTGCTGGTCATCACATCGGAGACCCGCAGATCGGCATCGGAGACAAAACGCAGATCGCGGTTGGTAACGATACCGACCAGCTTGCCCTCGTGGAGTACAGGCAGACCGGAGATTTTGTACATACTCATGATCTCCTGGACTTCAGCCACCGATTGATCTCTGTTGACGGTGATCGGATCGATAATCATGCCGGATTCCGATTTCTTGACCCGCTCCACCTCCAGAACCTGCTGTTCGATCGACATGTTCTTGTGGATGATGCCGATTCCACCCTCGCGGGCCATGGCAATCGCCGTGCGATGCTCGGTAACCGTATCCATGGCAGAACTCACCAGCGGTGTGTTGAGAGTAATGGTATCGGTAAGCCTGGTGGCGAGAGAAACCTCGTTAGGAAGAACCTCGGATGCCGCCGGCACCAGAAGCAAGTCATCAAAAGTAAGCGCTATTTCAATATCATCTGGCAACATAGTCCCTCCTTGTCAAAGTTTGCAGCATCCAGGCATGGCGGCAGGTAGCAAAACTGAGGTGAACGCTGCCTTCACGCCCCAGGTTTCCCCGATTCCGGATAATCCTGTGATATAACATGCCGATTTCTGTCAAACGATGTAAAATATTATGGTAAAGCATTATGCGGACAAATTGCAAAATGCAAGTAAACATCCGGTGCGGGCCAATCCGGCTGCCTATTGGTTGCGCTGCGCGGGGCCTTTTCCTGCGGTCCGCTTGAGTCCCATGGGGGGGCCTTTCGGACGGTGTTTACCACTTCTGCAAATACAAATATCGCCTCTGCCGGACCGGCACACAGCAGTGGCCGGACCGCACCACCACTTTATAGACGAATACACTATGTTATTGGAAATCAATCCCTTCAATCCACAACCCAGGCTTGTACAGCAGGTCGTGGACAAACTCAAGAACGGCGCTGTCATCTGTTATCCCACCGATACCGGCTACGGCATCGGCTGCGATATTTTCAATCCCAAGGCCATCAAATGGATCATGCAGCTGAAAAATCGCCCCAAACACAAGCCGTTCTCTTTCATGTGCTCCGACCTCAGCGACATCGCCACCTATGCCCATGTCTCGAATACCGCCTACAGACTACTGAGGAAGAACCTGCCGGGTCCGTATACTTTCGTTCTGCCGGGGACAAAAATGGTTCCCAAAGTCATGGTCACCAAACAGAAAACGGTCGGTATCCGGGTGCCGGAAAATCCGATCTGCCGCTTGCTGATCGGCACTCTCGGGCACCCCATCGTCAACACCAGTCTTCCGGAGACCGAAGAACCGCCGCTATCGCTCCCCTTTGAAATCGACCTGCAGTTCGGCAACAGGCTCGATTTGATTATCGACGGAGGGCCTATCTTCTCAAACCCTTCGACGGTCATCGACCTGACCGGAGACTACCCGGAGGTTATCCGGGAAGGGCAGGGTGATATCACTCCGTTCCTTTGATCAACGACTCTTTGAGTGACTTGCTCATGGTAAAGTGCAGCGTGTTCCGTTCGGGGATGTCCATCATTTTGCCGGTACGCGGATTCTTGGTGCAGCGGGGCCGGCGTTGCCTGACCGAGAAACTGCCAAACCCACGCAATTCTATGCGCCGCTGTTCCTCCAGGGTTTTCGCCATGGTTTCCAAAACGATGTCGAGGGCAGTGCCGACGTCCTGCTTCTGCAAGACCAATTCATCACTTACTTTATTGACTATATCTTTCTTGAGCATCTGATTATTTTCTCGCAAATCCTGGCGCCCATAGGAGTCCCCATAGAGGGGCGCCGTCGTGTTTGTCTATAAAAAAAGGTTGTTTTGCCGGACCCATACCGGCAAAACAACCTTGGTATTGCCAGGTTTGTCAGCCTCGTAAAATTTTCCCGCTTCTCCATCCGATCCCCACCTCTCCGATACACCTCGGAGCAGAGACCGTCGGCGGGGCGCCATCCTACCAGGCCGACATCCTTCACTATACTACGCGGGCGACGTTATTCGTCTTCCGTCTGTCCCGAGTTGCCACTCTCGGCCGCCGCTTTGAGCAGGTCACCGAAGGTGGAAGGCGCGTTATCATCGGCACCGCTGTTGACGTGGGAGTAGGATTCAGCCCCACCCTGTTCGCCGTCGCCTTCAAGCGTTTTGACCGACAGACCGATTTTGCGATCCTTGGCGGAAACGTTGATAACGATCGCCTTCAGGGTGTCACCGACCTGATACATGCCGACCGGGGTCTTGATCTTGTCCTTGGAGATTTCCGAGACGTGAACCAACCCCTCGATCCCCTCTTCGAGTTTCACGAAGACACCGAAATCGGTGACGTTGGTGATCTCACCCTCGACCACGGTGCCGGACGGGTAGTTGTTATACGCCGCCTGCCACGGATCGGGCACCAGCTGCTTGACGCCAAGCGAGAACCGCTCGTTCTCGCGATCGATCTTGAGGACGACAGCCTGAATGGTCTCTCCCTTGGAATATTTCTCGGACGGATGCTTGATCCGTTCGGTCCAAGACAGGTCGGAGACGTGGATGAGGCCGTCGATTCCCTCTTCAATGCCAATGAAGATACCGAAATCGGTGATATTCTTGATCTTGCCCTCGATGACCGAGCCGACCGGATAATTCTCGATGACCAGATCCCAGGGATTGGGCAGAAGCTGCTTCATACCCAGGGAGATCCGCTTGGTCTCCGGCTCGATATTGAGCACCATGACCTCGACCTGATCGCCCACGGAGACCATCTTGGACGGATGCCGAGGCTTTTTCGACCAGGTCATCTCGGAAACATGAATCAACCCTTCGACGCCCTCTTCGAGTTCGACAAAAACGCCGTAATCGGTGATGGAAACGACCTTGCCGGTGGTTTTCTCGTTCACCGGATAGCGATCCACCACGGTCTCCCACGGATCGGGGCGCAGCTGCTTGATGCCGAGCGAAACGCGGTCGTTATCCCGATCGTACTTGAGGACTTTGACCTCGACTTCCTGGCCCACCTTGTACATCTTCGCCGGATGAGAGACACGTCCCCAGGAAAGATCGGTGATATGGCACAGGCCGTCCATGCCGCCCATGTCGATGAACAGACCGTAGTCGGTGATATTGGTGATGGCGCCCTTGATGATCTGGCCTTCCTCGAGCTTGGAGCGCATCTCCTCGCGCAGCTTGTTGCGGGCCTCTTCGAGGATCGCCCGGCGGGAGATGACGACGTTGTTTCTCTTTTTGTTGAATTTGAGGATCTTGAACTCGTATTGCTCCCCAATCAACGCATCGAGGTCCTTGACGGGCCGCAGATCGATCTGCGAGTAAGGCAGAAAGGCAGGAACCCCGATATCGACCGACATGCCGCCTTTGACGCGGCTTTCGATCCGACCCTCGATGGTACCGTCTTCCTCCTGGATTTTGGCGATGTCTTCCCACACCTTGATGGCAATGGCTTTTTCGCGCGAGAGCAGCAGACCGCCCTCATCCTTGCGGCGCTCGACGAACACCTCGAAGGTATCGCCTATCTTTACCTCTGCGTCTTCTTCGAGGCGGAACTCGGATTTGGCGATATAGCTCTCCGCCTTGTCACCGACATCAACAAGGAAATAGTCGTCTTCGGTGCCGATTATGGTACCAATGGCCACATCACCGACCGCTACGACCTTGTTGTTTTCTTCCATCTCGAAGAGTTCCGCAAAACTCAACTCTTCGCCGCTGTTCTGGGTTGATTGTTTTAATTCTTCTGTCATGTGGATGTACTCATGTGGCAGGCCCTGAAAGCCTACACAGTTGAGGTTGTTATGGGCGGCCCGCTCGCCGGCACCAGTTCATGTTTTTGCCGCCGTCCTCGGCGGACGACAACGCCTATTGATCCTGAAACAGAAACTTATACCAATTTTTCAAGATGAGGACAATATTTTCCGCGGTATATCGCCACTTTTTTTGTCGAATCGCGTTCTCGTTCCCTTCCGGCCCTCTTGTAGAAAATAATCACCGTCCGCGCTCCGGTCCAGACAGTACCCGGTGGCGCCTCCAGGAGTCTGTCTATCAATCGCCGCTCCCCTTGGCTTCGTGGGCCGCAGCGGGACTCCGCTTTCGCCGCCGGGGCCGTCCGCTTCTTTTGCGTTTTGCGCCCGTGCCGGGCTGCTCCCTGCCTTTTGGCACTGCGGCCAGCAGCTCCTCGGGAGGCGGCAGACACTGCAACTCATTGCCGATGTATTCCTCTATGGCAGGCAGGTAGAACGCCCCTTCCTCGCAGGCGAAACTGACCGAGACGCCGGCGGCGCCCGCCCGGCCGGTACGGCCGATCCGATGCACGTAATCCTCAGGCTCGTAGGGCAGCGTGTAATTGATGACATAGCTGATCCCCTCGATATGGATGCCTCGACCGGCCACATCGGTCGCCACCAGCACCTTGACCTTGCCGGCCCGAAACCTCTCCAACCTGTTCTCCCGCTTGCCCTGGGCCACATCACCGGAGAGCAGAAGGCAGTCGACGCCGTCGCGCTGCAGTCGCTCGCTGAGTTTTCTCACCTCGCTTTTCATGTTGGCGAACACCAGGATGCGATCGTCGGCCCGCTGCTTGATCAGGTTATAGAGTACCCGGTATTTTTCGTCGGTCGTTACCAGGTACACCTGCTGGTCGATGGTCTCGACCGCCACCTGCTCCGGCTCCGCCTCTACGTATTGCGGTTTGACGCACCACTGATACGAGAGTCGCTTCACGTCATCGGAGACAGTGGCGGAAAAAAGCAGGGTTTGACGCTGTTCCTTGGGCGGGATACGGTGAATGATCCTCCGCACATCGGGGATAAAGCCCATATCGAGCATCCGGTCTGCCTCGTCGATAACCATGATGGTGCAATCCGCGAGCGAAACGATCCTTTTGTTGATGAAATCGAGCAATCGCCCCGGGGTAGCCACAACGATATCGACCACCTTGTCGCGCAGGGCGCTCATCTGCGTGTCGTATCCCGCTCCGCCGTATACCGCCTGGATGTTGAACCCGGTGTACCGACTCAACTGCTTGCCGTCTTTGGCTATCTGGATCACCAACTCGCGGGTGGGGGCGATCACCAGTGCTCGGGGCGCCCCCTGCCGTCCGCGTTTGTCCCGTCCCAGAGCCAGTCGCGCCAGAATGGCAATGAGGAAAACGGCGCTCTTACCGGTACCGGTATTGGCCTGGCCGACCAGATCGTGGCCGGCGAGCACTTCCGGCAGAGCCTTGGCCTGGATCGGCGTGCAATATTGAAACTTCTGATCGCAGATGGCGTGCATCACCTCCGAGGGGAGGTCGAAATCATGAAAGCGCACCATCCCCTCGC
The DNA here is from genome assembly GCA_963745265.1 of uncultured delta proteobacterium. GTDB lineage: Bacteria > Desulfobacterota > Desulfobulbia > Desulfobulbales > Desulfocapsaceae > Desulfopila. Next base: position 58,121 of record CAVUXQ010000018.1, on the reverse strand, counting down.
GGGGCGCCACCTGAAAGTCGTCCGGACTCCAGGTTTTCCGCCGTCGTCCCGCCTGATCGGCAAGGGTGTTTACTTTCTTTTTTGGCGAAGACTCAACCGGTGGCTCCGAGACGGCGGCACTGGAGTTGGAGGCGAAATCCCCGTCTCGAGTCTCTTCCGGCGAGAGAACGGCAGGGGACGAAGCGTCGGTGTTCTCCGGATTTTTTTTCTTTCTTCGGATGCCCGCACGGGCCAGGTTACGTAATCTCCGCCCGGCACTGGCAATAAATTTTTTCATTCTACTCCTGTAAGCATTTGATAATATTTTTTATTTTCCGGCAATTCGCATCTCTTCCATCAGCGGCCCGAAAAGCGCCTCGTAATCCGGAATCGCTTTTCTCAAAATGGTACCAAAATAGGGAACATCATCTTGATTTACCACAATATTTGCCGAGTTGGCCAGCGCTTCTAAATCGTACAGGGTGTGCATGTCGCTCCCTATAAGCGTATAAAAGACATACCGCCGCTTGTTCATGGCCATGGAGCGCATGTAATTGTGGAAGACACCCTGCCGCAAGCCACCCGGTTCGAAAGCGGTATGCAAAATGACGCTGGAGTAGTTGACGAACTCCATCTTTTCCATGGCGCTCTCCGCCGATTCGGCCATTTCCGCGCGATAGCCGAGCGCCTCCACCGCCTTCATCACTTCGGCCCGACCGCAGTCCTCGGGAACCAGAACCAATGCCAGGGGGATCTCCTCCACCACTTCCCGATCTTCGAAAACCCCTTCCTTGAGCCAGGAAACATCGGGTGGGGTGGGCGGACGCACTCCCCCTTCACGCCGTTTCTTTTGTTTTTCCACCGCCTTGCCGGCAGATTTTGGCCCGGCCACCGCCCCCGCATCGAGTTGAAACGGCGAGCCGCACTGGATGCATTTGAGCCGCACCGCCTGACCCGGTTTCAGCTTCTGCAGGCTGCCTCGCAATTTGTCGCTCAGTTTGAGTTGCTTGCCGCAATGAGGACAATTGACGCTCATGATTCCCTCTCGTCACCTGAATTATTTTTGAAAAACGCAATAACCGGAACTTGCCGGCCCAGGAACCCTGGCGGGTCCGCGCCGGCAATCTCTACCATCGCAGCTGATCTTCTTCCTCCGCTTCCATGCTGAGCCCGGACAAGGACGAGGTCGCCTCTCCCCGCTCGGCTTTCAACCGGTCGAGTCCGCGGGTGACTTCGCTGCGCTGTGAACAATAGGTTATGGCCGTTTCTTCGGTAATGAAACCCCGGCTGTAGAGTTCCAGAATATGTTGATCAAAGGTCCGCATATCCAGGGCGGAACCTTCCTTAATAATGTTGTAAAACGTCTTTTCCTCGGTTTCGCCGTTGAGAATCAGGTCTTTGACCCGAAGACTGGTGCGCAGAATCTCCATGGCAGCCACCCGACCGCCGCCGATCTTCGGCAGCAACCGTTGACCGACGATCCAACGGATCGAGTCCACCAGCCGGTGCCGGATCTGGGGTTGCTCTTCTTGCTCGAACATGCCGAGAATACGGTTGATGGTCTGACCGGCGTCGATGGTATGCAGGGTCGAAAACACCAGATGACCGGTTTCCGAGGCGGTCAAGCCGATCTCCATGGTTTCCCGGTCACGCATCTCACCGACCAGGATGACCTTTGGCGCCTGCCGCAAAGCCGCCCGCATTCCCACCGCGAAGGTACTGAAATCGTTTCCCATCTCTCGCTGATTGAAGGTCGCCTTTGACTGTTTGTGCACGTATTCGATGGGGTCTTCCAGGGTGACCACATGCACCGGCCGGGACTGGTTGATCCGGTTGAGCAGGGCGGCAAGCGAGGTCGTTTTACCGGTGCCGGTGGCGCCGGTAAAGAGCACCAGGCCGTTGAGCTCGGCCGCCATCTTGCCGAAGGCGGCCGGGAACTGCATCGACTCGATGGAAGGAACCTCTGTTTCCAACTTTCTCAGGATTGTGGTAAAGTACCCCTTTTGGGTAAAGATGTTGACCCTGAACCGAGCCATGTCCCCCAGCGAGTACGAAAGGTCGCAGGAACCGCTTTCCACCAGATCGCGCAGCAACCGGCGGTTGTTGCCGATAAGGTTCAGGGCAAACGTTTCGGTCTGAAAGGGAGTGAGTTCTTCGACCGGCGGTCTGACCTGCACCGAAACGAGTTCCCCCGATGATTCGACCTGCAGGGTTTTGCCGACCGTGATGTTGAGATCGGAGACATTGGGGTGAGCCTCCAGCATGCTGGTAATCCAATAATCGATTTCTGTCTTTTTCATAATGGGCTCCCGAAAAGTAACCGTTCACCGCAAACGGGCGACAAAGAGGAAAACACAGGGGGAGATGGGGTTCAAGAATTTTCCCGCAATAATAATGACTTGCACATCATCTAGGCGTAAGTCCGGGGGATGAGGCGTCGGGCAGTGTTCCTTATGTGCCAAGGAAAGATGGGATGATGCCACATGTCTACAAAAAATATGCGATACCGGCCTGTTTCATAGTATATTGTCTACAAAACAGCAAGAATTTCAATTGTTCTTTTACTCGGCTCTTTGACCTAAGATACCACTTCATCGGCCAAATGTAGAGAAGAATACCAAAAAAACGGTACTAAAAGCCTCTCTTAGGCTACCACCAGGACAAGGGATGTAACCAATGACAATTCCATTGCGCAGCGCAACCACCACCACCGGCAGAAGAATGGCGGGGGCTCGAAGCCTCTGGCGGGCAAACGGCATGAAAGAGGAGCAGTTCGGCAAGCCGATCATCGGCATCGTCAACTCCTTTACCCAGTTCGTGCCGGGCCATGTCCACCTCCATGAAATTGGCCAGCGGGTGAAGAAAATAATCGAGAGCAAGGGGTGTTTCGCCGCCGAATTCAACACTATCGCCATCGACGACGGCATCGCCATGGGGCACTCGGGCATGCTCTACTCGCTGCCCTCCCGCGAATTGATCGCCGACAGCGTCGAATACATGTGCAACGCCCACACGGTCGATGCCATCATATGCATCAGCAACTGCGACAAGATCACTCCCGGCATGCTGATGGCCGCCATGCGGCTCAACATCCCGGCCATCTTCGTCTCCGGCGGCCCGATGGAGGCCGGAGTGGACGGCGACAAACGCTACGATCTGATCGATGCCATGGTGATGGCGGCGGACCAGTCAGTGAGCGACGAGGAGGTGGCGCGGGTGGAAGGCAGCGCCTGCCCCACCTGCGGCTCCTGCTCCGGCATGTTCACCGCCAACTCCATGAACTGCCTCAACGAAGCCATCGGCATGGCGCTTCCTGGCAACGGCACGGTGGTAGCCACCCACGCCCGACGCGCCCAGCTGTTCGAGACGGCCGCCGAGAGAATCGTGGAAATGGCCACCGCCTGGTACGAACGCGAAGACAGCTCGGTGCTGCCGCGTTCCATCGCTACCAAGGCCTCTTTCATGAACGCCATGGCGCTCGATATCGCCATGGGCGGCTCCACCAACACCGTGCTTCACCTACTGGCCATCGCCCGGGAAGCCGGAGTCGATTTCACCATGGAGGATATCGACGGACTTTCGCGCAAGATCCCGGTCCTGTGCAAGGTGGCCCCCTCCTCACCCTACCATGTCGAGGACGTGCACCGGGCCGGCGGCATCATGGCCATCCTTGGCGAGCTTGATCGGGCGGAGCTTGTCGACAGCACCGTCGGCCGGGTCGACAGCCCGACCCTCTCCGCCATTCTGGACGCTTACGATCTCAAACGCCCCTCCTGTTCGCAGGAGGCGAAACAACTCTACCTGGCCGCCCCGGCCCAGTCCGGGCGCAACCTGGTCCTCGGCTCGCAGGACACGAGCTATGAAGCTACGGACCTCGACCGGCAGCAGGGCTGCATCCGCGACCTGGAGCACCCCTATAGCAAGGACGGCGGCCTGGCGGTGTTGTTCGGCAACCTCGCCGAAAACGGCTGCATCGTCAAGACCGCCGGGGTGGACGCCTCCATCCTCAAGTTCACCGGCAACGCCAGGGTCTACTCCTCTCAGGAGGCGGCCTGCGAGGCAATTCTCGACGGCACGGTCGCAGGCGGCGACGTGGTCATAATCCGCTACGAAGGACCCAAGGGGGGACCCGGCATGCAGGAGATGCTCTACCCCACCTCCTACCTCAAATCGGTCCATCTGGGCGCCGCCTGCGCCCTCATAACCGATGGGCGTTTTTCCGGCGGCACCTCCGGACTCTCTATCGGCCACGTCTCCCCGGAGGCGGCGGCCGGAGGCACCATCGGCCTGGTGGAAGACGGAGACACCATCGAGATCGACATCCCGGAGCGCACCATCCGGGTAGCGGTGAGCGACGAGATGCTCTCCGAGCGTCGGCGCCGCGAAGAAGCCAAGGGGAACGAGGCCTTCAAACCCGTGGGCCGCGACCGGGTTGTCTCCCCGGCATTGAAGGCATATAGTTTGTTTGCCGCTTCTGCCGACAAGGGTGCGGTGCGGATACTTCCGGATTAACCCTAGGAGCCTGTCGGATTATGCCCTTTTTCCCCATATCTTCGGTAAACTTGAAAAAATTATCCTCGGAATATTCAGTATATGCCTCCGGTAATTTTTTCGAGTTTGCCTTGATCTGAGCAAAAATGCCTATAATCCGACAGGCTCCTAGCGAGTGAACACGGACGGGGCACGGCCCCCGCTGCCCCGTCCACATTTACCACTCCCTTCCAGGCCAGCCTTTTCCAGGTGAATTTCCGCTCCCTTTGCCCCATTGTCGGGAAAAATGGCCATCAAACAGGGAAAATCTCCTTTCCTTTTCGCTCCCACTTAAATAAATTTAATAAGATACGCAGATAGATACGCTCTTTTCGCGAATATTTCATCCCGTTCACTCCACTTGGGAGGTCACGAATTGAAACCGACGAAAACAAATAATCCCGAATACTTTCACAAAGTAATCGACTGTCAGTATGCCTGCCCGGCACACACGGCGGTACCCGAGTATATCCGGCTGATCGACCAGGAGCAGTATGACGACGCCTACATGGTCAACTGGCAGACCAATGTTTTTCCCGGCATTCTCGGCCGCATCTGCGACCGTCCATGCGAGCCTGCCTGCCGGCGCGGGAGGATCGACGAAGATCCGATCGCCATCTGTCGACTCAAGAGGGTGACGGCGGATAACAAAACTTCCATCAAGGACCGGCTGCCAAAAGTCCCGAAGCAAAAGAACGGCAAAAAGATCGCCCTGGTCGGCGGCGGCCCGGCTTCGCTGACCGTGGCCCGAGACCTGCTGCCCCTGGGGTACTCGGTGGACCTCTACGATGATCAGGCCGAAGCCGGCGGCTTTATTCGTACCCAGGTCCCGTCCTTCCGGCTGCCGGTCGAAGTGCTGAACGAGGAAGTCAACTATATCCTCGACATGGGGGTCACCACCTTTTTCAACCACTATATCGACAGCTTCAAGGATTTCCTGAAAAAAGATTACGACGCGGTGTTCATCGGCACCGGCGCCCCGCGCGGCCGGGACCTGCCGAAGCTGCCGGGAAGGCAGGAGGCGGACGAGTGGGTCCACATCGGTATCACCTGGCTGGCCTCCGTACTCTACCGACATGTGGAGAAGATCGGCAAGAAGGTGCTGGTCCTGGGCGGCGGCAACACCGCCATGGACTGCTGCCGGACCGCCAGACGGCTGGGCGGCGAGGAGGTCTCCGTGGTGGTCCGCAGCCCCCGCGAGCAAATGAAGGCCTCCCCCTGGGAAATCGAGGACGCCGAGCGCGAGGATGTCGCCATCATCGTCAACCACAATCCGCTGGAGTTCGTCCTGGAGAACGGACGGCTGGTTGGCATGCGTTTTGACCGGGTGAAAGCGGTCTACGACGACAAAGGCAAGCGCAGCCTCATCTCCACCGGCGAGGAACCGGTATTCATGGCCTGCGACGAGGTACTGCTGGCGGTAGGCCAGGAAAACGCCTTCCCCTGGATCGAGCGGGACGCCGGGCTTGAAATCACCGAGAGCGGCCAGCCGGTTATCGATCCGCTCACTCTCCAGTCGTCTATCCTCAAAGTTTTCTTCGGCGGTGATGCGGCCTTCGGCCCCAAGAATGTGATCACCGCGGTGGCCCACGGCCACCAGGCCGCCATCTCCATCGACCTGTTCTGCCAGGGCAAGGACCTCCATGATCGTCCGGCCCCCGAGGTCAGCCTGATAGGCCAGAAAATGGGCATCCACGACTGGCTCTACGACAGTCATGTCACCAACGACGACCGCCAGCAGGTGCCCGTGGCCGACAAGGTCCGATCGATCCAGGACCGACTGCTCGAGGTGGAGCTCGGCTTCGACCACGACCTCGGCAAACGGGAAGCCAAGCGCTGCCTCAATTGCGACGTGCAAACCGTTTTCGAAGTCTCCACCTGCATCGAATGCGACGCCTGTGTCGATGTCTGCCCGGTCTCCTGCATCAACTTTATCGAAAACGGCGAGGAGGACGATTTGCGCTCCCGGCTGATCATCACGGCCCACAATAAGCGGCAGTCGCTCTATGTCTCCTCCGAGCTGCCCACCGGCCGGGTGATGGTCAAAGACGAGAATGTTTGCCTGCATTGCGGTCTCTGCGCCGAACGTTGTCCGACATCTTCCTGGGAAATGATTAAATTTATCTACGAACCACCGCAGGCAGGTATGAAATGAGCAGGATAGAAAGCATCAACGACTTTGTGATCCGTTTCGCCAACGTCAACGGATCCGGCTCGGCCAGCGCCAACAACCTCTTTGCCAAAGCCGTCTTCCGGATGGGGGTGCCGGTCAGCCCCAAAAACATTTTCCCCTCCAATATCCAGGGACTACCGACCTGGTACGAAGTCCGGATCAATGAGAAGGGATACCTCGGCAGACGAGGCGGCGTGGACATGATGGTGGCCATCAACGGCCAGACGCTGGTTTCAGACTATCTCGAGGTCGCCCCCGGCGGCTATTTCCTCTACGACTCCACCCGGCAACTGCCGGAGCGGTGCGACCGCGACGACGTCGAGGTTTTCGGCATCCCCCTCACCGAGATGTGCAACAGCACCTTCTCGCACCCAAAACTGCGCCAATTGCTCAAAAATATCATTTACATCGGCGCGTTGTCACATCTCGTGGGCTTGAGACTTCGAGGTGCTTACCGACTCGATCACCCGCCAGTTCAAGAACAAACCCAAACTCGCCGAACCCAATCTCCAGGCCCTGGAGATTGGGTTGAACTATGCCAGGGAGCATTACCCGGATGGCTGCGGCATCCGGCTGGAGCGGCGGGACCTCCTGGGCGACGCCATCCTGATGGACGGCAACAGCGCCGCGGCCCTTGGGGCAGTCTATGCCGGCGCCACGGTACCGGCTGGTACCCGATCACCCCCTCGACCTCGGTCATCGAGGCTTTTGAACGCTTCGGCAATCGTTTCCGGGTGGAGACGGAACCGGTCTGAAGAAAGTGGCGATCATCCAGGCCGAAGACGAGCTCGCCGCCATCGGAATCGTCATCGGCGCCGCCTGGAACGGGGCGCGGGCCTTCACCGCCACCTCGGGGCCGGGGCTCTCGCTGATGAGTGAATTTTTAGGGCTCGCCTATTTTGCCGAAGTCCCGGTGGTGCTGATCGATGTCCAGCGCAGCGGGTCCTACCACCGGCATGCCCACCAGCAGCCAGCAGTCCGACCTCATCTCGGCTGCCTATGCCTCCCACGGCGATACCAAAAACGTGCTGCTCTTCCCCTGCGACCCCAAAGACTGCTTCGATCTTGCCGCCGGCGCTTTCGACCTGGCGGAGCGGCTGCAGACCCCGGTGATCATGATGAGCGACCTTGACCTCGGCATGAACGATCATGTCAGCGCCCCGCTCGCCTGGGATGACGGGAGACGTTACGACCGCGGCAAGGTGCTGAGCGCAGAAGACCTTGATAAGTCTCAAAGAATCCTGGGGCCGTTATCTCGACATCGACAGCGACGGCATCTGTTATCGAACCTACCCGGGAGCCCATCCCAGCAAAGGAAGCTATTTCACCCGCGGCTCCTCCCACGACGAATACGCCACCTACAGCGAGGACAGCACCACCTACCAGCGGATCATGCTCCGGCTGCTGCGCAAATGGCGGACCGCGGCGACCATGGTGCCCGAGCCGCATATCCGTATCCAGAACGGCACCTCCCCGATCGGTGCGCTCTTCTTCGGGACGACCACCCACGCCGCTTACGAGGCGATGGACCGGCTGGCCGAAGACGGCGTCTCCATCGACACCATGCGCATCCGCGCCTTCCCCTTTGGTCGGGCGGTCCTGAAATTCATTGACGATCACCAGGTGCTGTTCGTGATCGAGCAGAACAGGGACGGACAGCTCCGCACCCTGCTGCTGACCGAAAACAACCTGCCGCCGGAAAAACTCGTTTCCATCGTGAACTTCGACGGCCTGCCGATCACCGCCGATTACATTACCAGCCGACTGAACGAAGAACTCGAAAAGAGAGCATTTACACCCACCACCAGCGATGCGTCCGCGGGAGGCAACCAATGAGCTATGTTCGACCCAGTTTCCGCCACCCGGAAGAAAAGATCAACGCGAAAGGATACAACAAAAGCGACTATGAGGGGGCCCTCTCCACCCTCTGCGCCGGTTGCGGCCACGATTCCATCAGTCACGCCATCATCGAGGCCTGTTTCGAGATGAGCGTCGAACCGCACCGGGTCGCCAAACTATCCGGCATCGGTTGCTCTTCCAAAACACCGGCCTATTTCCTCGGTCGTTCCCACGGCTTCAACGCGGTGCATGGCCGCATGCCCTCGATCGCCACCGGCGCCAACATGGCCAACCGCGACCTGCTCTACATCGGGGTTTCCGGCGACGGCGACACCGCCTCTATCGGCATGGGCCAGTTCGCCCACGTACTGCGGCGCAACCTCAACCTCAATTACATTGTAATGAACAACGGTTGCTACGGCCTCACCAAGGGACAGGACTCGGCCACCGCCGACAAGGGCAGCACCGGCAAGAAGGGCAAACCCAACCCCTTCGAGTCCATCGACCTCTGCGAACTTGCCATCCAGCTCGGCGCCAGTTTTGTCGCCCGTGGCTTTTCCGGGGACAAACGGCAGCTGGTGCCGCTCATCAAGGCGGCGATCAGCCACAACGGTCTGGCCTTCGTCGATGTCATCTCGCCGTGTGTGAGTTTCAACAACACCCCCAGCTCCACCAAGAGTTACCAGTACGTGCGCGAGCACAGCGACGCCACCGGCACCTTCGACTTCATCCCGCTGCAGCAGGAAATCCGAGCCCACTACGATGAGGGGACCAGCCAACGGATAACCATGCATGACGGCAGCGTCATCGAACTGCACAAGCTCGATGCCTCTTTCGACGTCACCGACCGCCGGCGGTCCATGGACAAGCTCGAAGAAGAAAAGGAGAAGAACAGGCTGCTTACCGGCATCATCTACGTCAACCCGGACAGTATCGACACCCACGACATCATCGGCACCACCATGCGGCCGCTCAATTCGCTTACCGAGCAAGACCTCTGCCCGGGAAACGCCGAACTGGCCAAAATCAACGAGAGTCTGCGGTAGTCCGCCGGCTCCGCTAGCACCCCATCATGTCGTTTTTCACCATCCTGGGTATCGCCGTGGCCCTGGCGATGGACGCCTTCGCCGTCGCCATCGCCGTCGGTATCAACCTCAAGCGGGTCAGCGCCAGGCAGACTTTTCGTCTATCCTGGCATTTCGGGCTGTTCCAGGCGCTGATGCCGGTTATCGGCTGGTGGGCCGGCAGCGCCATCCGGGGCTTTGTCATGAGCTACGCCCACTGGCTCGCTTTTGGTCTTCTGGCGGCGGTGGGCAGCAACATGCTGCGCGAAGCGCTGGCTTTCGATCACGACGACGAGGAGAACGGCAAGGATTCCACCCGCGGCCTGACCATGGTCATGCTCTCCGTGGCCACCAGCATCGACGCCCTGGCGGTGGGTTTCAGCATTTCCATGCTCGATATCTCTATCGTTACCCCGGCCCTTGTCATCGGCGTGGTGGCCTGCGCCTTCACCATTACCGGGCTGCATCTGGGCAAACAGGTGTCCACCTTCAAGCGGCTGCGGATCTATGCCGAGGTGCTCGGTGGTCTGGTGCTCTGGGGTATCGGCCTCAATATCCTCCATCAACACGGCATTTTCTGATTTGCAAAAGATGCAAATCTTCGTGCTCTTTGTGCCGCTTATGGGGTATAGAGTACGGTTTGCATGAAAACCGTGAACTTCTATAAGCTCCGCGCCGATATCGGCCGGGCGTTTCGCCATAACCTCCTGCCGGGGCTGGTACTGCAGGCCATCGCTCTCTCTTTGGGACTGCTCTATTATTTCTGGCCGCCCGCCCTTACGTCCTTTTCCTTCGTCGCCCACCTCAAAGCTCGCTACGGTCTGGTCTACGCGGTCTGCGCCACCGCGTTCTTCGGCGGGGTGATCCCCTTTTGCTACCTCTTTCTCACCGGCCAGACTCGGCAGAAACCGGGCAAAGAGTTGCTCTTTTACCTGCTGTTCTGGGGGTACAAGGGGGCGGAGGTAGATCTCTTCTACCGACTGCAGGGGCTGCTCTTCGGCACGGGCAACGACTGGCGGACAGTGGCCATGAAGACCTCGGTCGATCAACTGTGTTACGCCGCCTTCTGGATGGTGCCCACCATCGCCGTCGCCTACCTCTGGAAAGACTCGGGGTTTAGCCGGCAGACTTTTCGCCGCCGCCTCAACCGGGTCTTCTTTACCCTCACCATTCCCACCATCGTGGTCTCCAACTGGCTGGTGTGGCTGCCCGCCGTTTCCGTCATCTACTTCATGCCGCCGAACCTGCAGGTGCCGCTCTACAACCTGGTGCAGTGTTTCTTCGTGCTACTCCTGCATATGCTCGGCCGCGAGCAAGAGGGGGCATAAGGCGCGCGGAACGGGCAATACCTCTTTTGCCGTCCCCCAAGGACCGGCAGGTGCAGGTTTACGTGAAAAAAGGCTCGAGATCCGTTACAATATCCTTTGCTTGCTTTACTTGATCCTACAGACTCCTCAAACCAGCAACACCCCATGCCACAGATTAAACGCAACGAACTACCGGATTTGCTGGCCAATACCGAGAAGGTTATCAGTTGCCCCATCTTCCTGGTATGCGGCGAAAGATACCTCTGCCGCGAAGCCGCCGACCAGCTCCAGGCGGCACTGCTGACAGCCTCGCCCGGTACGGTGCATCCCATCGACGGCGACCAGGAAGACAGCGGCCGCACGCTTTCGCGCCTGCTCTCGTTCAGTCTGCTGCCGGGCAGACAGGTGTTTCGGGTGAGCGACAGCCGCATCTTCCACAGCAAAACCGTGGCGGGCGATATCTGGGAGAAGGCGCAACAGAGCAACGCGGCCGGCAAAAGCGGTGCCGCCATGCGCCATCTCACGAGTCTTGCCAAACTCGCTTCACTTGCTATCGACAGTCAGTCGCCTTTATCCGACCTCTCCGCCGGTCAGTGGCAGAAGATATTCGACTTCTCCAAACCCGCGGGCGATCTCGGCTGGGCCGACGCCCTGCTCGTTCAGGCGGCTGGCACCGGCAGGCTGTCGACTTCCGCCGCCGCCAGCGTGACCGAGCGCTATATCGATGCCTTCACTGCAGGAATTCCACCGCAGCACTACTTGATCCTCACCGCTGAAACCGTCGACAAACGCCAGCGATTCTTTAGCTTTATCAAGAAGAAGGGCATCGTGGTCGATTGCACGGTGGCCACCGGAGCGGCAGCAGCCGCCCAAAAAGAACAAAAGGAAGTGCTGCGGGAGATGATGCAGAAGACGCTTGCGGAATTTTCCAAAACCATCGAGCCGCGCGCCCTGGAACTCTTTTTCGACCGGGTCGGCTTTCACCCGATGGCGGTGGTTACCGAAACCGAGAAACTGGCTCTCTATGTCGGCGATCGCGACCGTATCACCTGCCAGGACCTGGAAAAGATGGTGGCCCGCAGCCGGGAAGACGCGCTCTTCGAGCTGACCGACGCCTTCGGCAAGGGCCAACTCGGCCGCACCCTCACCATCCTGAGCCGACTGCAGGACAACGGGGTGCATGGCCTGGCCATCCTGGCCACCGTGCGCAACTACGTCCGCAAGCTCCTGATTTACCGCTCGCTCCAGCTGCAAAGCCCGCCCGCCTGGCAACGGGGGATGAATGCGCGGCAGTTCCAGCAAAGTTACCTGCCTGCCCTCAAGGAGCGCGGCGAATGGGGCGAGCAATTGGGGGGCCACCCATACGCCCTGTTTATGAGTTTTAGCAAAGCGGCGGGATTTTCCTGTGCCCAACTCAAAAAATGGCTTACACTTCTGCTTGAGGCGGAATACCGACTGAAAGGTTCTCCCATCCCGCAAAAGCTCGTACTGGATGAACTCTTTCTCAGCATGCTCAGGGGCAAGCCCTCACTACCTGCCGCTCCTCCCGATGCACCTGACAGATCGCTTGCATCATCGCCTTAGCCTGCCAGATGAAGTGACCGAACGTATTGAAAATGTGCGTTTCGTTCTTATTTTTATTGAAGATGAGACGGAACCCATAGAGTAACGATTGAAAATATTTACCATAACTTAAACCGGTGACTATGACCGAAAAGAAAGGCGGACAACAGAGTTCGGTGGCTACCAAGGATTGGGTTGAGGTACAGGAGCCGCCACTCTATAAGGTTCTTTTGCACAATGATGATTATACCTCTATGGAGTTCGTGGTTTCCATTCTCGAAAATATATTTCACAAGTCGCAGCAGGAAGCCACACGCATCATGCTCAATGTACACGAGAAGGGAATAGGCATTGCGGGGATATATACCCAGGAAATATGTGAAACCAAAATAACAATAGTTCACGAACTGGCTCGTAAAAACGAGTTCCCCCTGCGCTGCTCGATGGAAAAAGCTTAGGAGGCTGTCGAATTATTGCAATTTTTTCTCAGATCGAGGCAAACTTGAAAAAATTACCGCAGGCATATACTTCATATTCCGAGGATAATTATTACGAGTTTAACGAAGATAGGAAAAAAAATGGCATGATACGACGAACTGATAGCGCAGCCCGGGTGGTAACCTCCGGAAAGAGAAGGACATTATGCTGAGCAAGACACTTGAAAAGTCCCTGATTCGAGCAATCAGAGAGGCGAAAAACCGCAATCACGAATACGTTACTGTTGAGCATCTGTTATATGGATTGCTGCACGATGATCTCGCCAGCTATATCATCAACGAATGCGGCGGCTCAACGGAAATTCTCAAGGAACGTCTGGAAAAGTTCTTCCTGGGAGAGATTCCCCGGCTTTCGCCGAACAGCCAGCAGGAACCGACCCAGACCCTGGCATTCAACCGTGTCCTTCAGCGGGCAGTGGCCCACGTGCAGAGTTGCGGCAAGAAGGAGGTGGACAGCGGCGACGTGCTGGTCTCCATATTCTCGGAGGCCGAATCCCACGCCGTCTATTTCCTCAGCTCCGTGGGCGTCGGCCGGATGGCGGTGGTCAACTTCATCTCCCATGAGCTGCCCGAGGGATTGCAGGCAGAACCGCTGGAGAAACCAACGGGCGAGCCGGAGGCCAAGGAAGCCGCCAAGGAGGACAAGGCCTTGAAGGACTACACCATCAACCTTGCCCACCAGGCCGCCGAAGGCAAACTCGATCCGCTGATCGGCAGGGAGATGGAAATCAGCAGAATCATGCAGGTTCTCTGCCGGCGCAAAAAGAACAATCCGCTGCTGGTCGGCGAGCCCGGGGTAGGAAAGACCGCCATGGCCGAAGGCCTGGCCCTGCGCATCTACGAAGACAAGGTGGCCCGCCAAGAGGGAAAAAAGGCGTCGGTCCCCGACCTGCTGCAGGACGTGGAGATTCACCTGCTGGATATGGGCACCCTGGTGGCCGGCACCAAATATCGCGGTGATTTTGAAAAGCGGCTCAAGGGGGTGGTCTCGGCGATCGAGAGCAAGAAAAACGCCATCCTCTTTATCGACGAGATGCACACCATCGTCGGCGCCGGCGCCACCAGCGGCGGCTCGATGGATGCCTCCAACCTGCTTAAACCGGCGCTGCAAGCCGGCATCCTGCGCTGCATCGGCTCCACCACCTATGAGGAGTACAAGAACCAGATCGAAAAGGATCGCGCCCTCTCAAGGCGCTTCCAGAAAATCGATATCGAAGAGCCGTCCGTGGACGATACGGTGCTGATCCTGCGCGGGCTGCAGGCCCGTTATGAAAAACACCACCATATCAGGTATTCGAAGAATTCCATCAAATCCATGGCCGAACTCAGCAAACGCTATATCAACGAGCGGTTCCTGCCGGACAAAGCCATCGACGTGATGGACGAAGTGGGCTCGATGTTTCGGCTCGAAGGCCGGCTGAACTCGATGGTCAAGGTGACCGACGTCGAGAAGGTGGTCTCCCGGATCGCCAGGATTCCGGCAAAGAGCGGCACCAGCTCCGATGTCAATTCGCTCAAACAACTCAATGGCAAACTGCAGAAGGTCATCTTCGGTCAGGACGAGGCGATCGAGGCGGTGGTCTCGGCGGTGAAGCGATCCCGCGCCGGACTCGGCAATCCCGACTCGCCGACCGGCAGCTTCCTCTTCGCCGGCCCCACCGGCGTGGGCAAGACCGAAGTCGCCCGCCAGCTGGCCAATGTCTTGAACGTCCACTTCGAGCGCTTTGACATGAGCGAATACATGGAGAAGCACGCGGTGGCCCGGCTCATCGGCTCACCCCCGGGCTATGTCGGTTTCGACCAGGGCGGGTTGCTTACCGAAGCGATCCGCAAGCATCCGTACTCGGTGCTGCTGCTTGACGAAATCGAAAAGGCCCACCCGGACATTTTCTCCATCCTGCTGCAGGTGATGGATCACTCGACCCTCACCGACAACACCGGCAGGAAGGCGGATTTTAGAAACGTGATCATCATCATGACCACCAACGCCGGCGCCCGCGAGCTGACCACCAAGTCGATCGGCTTTGTCACCAGCGAAAAAGGCAAGGCCAAGACGGTAATAGACAAGCTGTTCGCCCCTGAATTCCGGAACAGGCTCGACGCCATCGTCTCCTTCAGCCGACTCGACGAGAAGACGGTCGAGCAGGTGGTGGACAAACTGATCGGCGAGTTGGAGGAACAGCTGGCCGAAAAACGGGTCAGCATCAAACTGACCCCGGCGGCCCGCAGCTGGCTGGGCCAAAAGGGCTACGATCCCGACTTCGGGGCGCGCCCCCTGCGCCGATTGATCATGAAGAAGATCGGCGACGTGCTGACCGAGGAAATCCTCTTCGGCCGGCTCTCCCACGGCGGCGAGGCGCGCATCGATCTCAAGGACGACGAGTTGAATTTTTCCTACGAACAATAATTCAGGTTTTACAACTCAGGCTTCCAGCCAGAAAAACCGGCGAGCAACAGTGCTTGCCGGTTTTTTTTTGGGGGCAGACTCTTAGGAGCTCCGGGAGTTCTAGAAACGAAAAACATTCTGATGGGGCCCCATACCCTTGAGATAACCGAAATCCGCCTCCAGCCTGAAGATGATGCCGAGATTGGCTTCCCGGTCGTGATCCTCGGGAAAGGTGACCTGAGGGGCAACCTCCAGCACCAGCCAATCGCGGTAGAACCGCTGCCGGTAACGGACTCGCAGCTGCAGGTCGGTCATCTTGTAACTCGGTGAAGTGTCGAAGTAGTTGTCCCACTCGTAGGAAATCGCCTTATCGTTGGCGAGCACCTCATAGAGATGGAGAAGGAGGGAATGGGGCAGGCCGTCCTGCCGTTCATACCAATACACGGCGGCGGTGGTTCGCAAAAACCAGTTCTCCGACACCTTGCGCTCGATATCGACGTAGGCGGTGTTCTCCCAACCGTCATCGGTATAGTAGCGAAGCTGCTCGACGAAACGCCCCTGAATCGGTCCAAAATCCTGATAATGCCGAAACCTCAAGCCGGCGAAGAGGTAATCCCACGATCCGCCGAGGGTGGTGGAGAGGTTATGCTTTTCGGTATTACGCAGAAAATACTGTATGCCGGCAAAGACCCTGCTTTTGTTGTTCTGGGTAATGGGATTGGTTGTTCCGGGTGTTTTGTCGGCTTCGAAATCGGGGTTGTCCGTGGCGAAAAACACCAGATTCAGCTTATCGGTGAGATGAGGTAAACGGATTCGCCAGTCAATGCTCGGCCTGAATTCGAATTGTTCGTTCTCCGTATAAGCGGTTGACAGCACCAGCGTCCCCCGGCTGTGGTTTTCCTCCTCCACGTACCTTTTATCATTAAAAAAATTATCTATCCAGCTGGCACTGCTCAGCAGCATCTCAGTGGCCTTTTCCTGGGCGGTATCAATCGAGGAGACCTCTTCCACGGGCTGGGCTTCCACGGCATCGGCGCTTTTCGGTGAGAGCGCCTCCTTGCCCGCGCCTGCCGCCGATGCAGAGGGGGAGATAAATGTAAGCGAGGTAAGAAGCACACAACCGATCTTCACAAAGACAGATCGGCCCGTCCTCGTCGCGAGTCGCCGCAGCAAGCCGTAAATCATATCGTTCCCCTGAAGTAATTGTGATGGAGTGACAAAATAAAATCTGCCATTATACTGACTATATGCGACTTCGTTTCATTTCTTCAAGCACCTTCTCCCTAAATCGTCGACAAGGCTCTCCTCGTGCCCCGCGATTCAGCAGCCAGGCAACGGAGCATTCTC
The DNA here is from genome assembly GCA_963745265.1 of uncultured delta proteobacterium. Lineage (GTDB taxonomy): Bacteria > Desulfobacterota > Desulfobulbia > Desulfobulbales > Desulfocapsaceae > Desulfopila. Next base: position 41,436 of record CAVUXQ010000018.1, on the reverse strand, counting down.
CATCATGCCGCAGCCTGATCGCCCATCACCTCGCCCCGGCTCATCACGTTTACGCTGTTTGACATCGATCGGCACCCCCGCCTATACTTGTTGTATCCCGCTCACCGGCAGAGGCTGCGAATTTGAGACCAGGTTACCCATGATCACACTCGGCATCGCCATCCTCCTTACCGCCGGACTGGCGGTCAGCAAGATCTGTCAGAAGATGCGTCTGCCGTCAGTAACCGGATACATCCTCGCCGGACTGCTGCTCGGCCCGACCGGCCTGGGGTTCATCACCGAAACCTCCGTCGGCCACAGCCTCGATCATTTCACCCAGATCGCCCTGATGCTGATTGCCTTCGGGATCGGTGAACATATCGAACTCAAAAAGCTCAGGGCGCACGCCAGCAGCCTGTTTTGGATCGGGCTCTTTGAAGCGAGCGGCCCTTTCCTGCTGGTGAGCTCGGCCATTCTCCTCACCTTGCGGCTAACCGGCTTGAACGCCGACACCTGGACGTTTAAAGACCATCTCTCCATAGCCATGTTGCTGGGGTCCATAAGCGTCGCTACCGCTCCGGCGGCAACGCTGCTCGTTATCCGCGAACTCAAGGCTAAAGGTCCACTTACATCCACCTTGATGGCGCTGGTCGCTATCGACGACGGTTTGGCGGTTATGGTCTTCGGCCTGGTGGTATCGGCAACCCACCAGTTCCTCGGCAAGAGCGGAGCCCCGATCTGGCTTTCGGTCTTCTCGAGTCTTATGGAAATCACCGGCTCATTGCTCCTCGGCATTCTCACCGGAATCGTGCTGGTGCTCGTCCTCAGCCGATTGCGGGAATCGGGGGAATTGATGACCGCTGGTCTTGCAATCCTGCTGCTTTGCGGTGAAGTGGCGGTCTTTCTCCATCTCTCCCCCCTGCTGGCCGGGATGGCGGCGGGGTTTCACCTGGTCAACAAGGCGGAACGGGACGTTCGGGTATTCAGGGCGCTCAATCGCTTTGAACCACCGATCTACGTGCTCTTTTTCACCCTTGCCGGCACTCACCTCGATATTGCCTCGCTCACCGCTGCCGGCATTCTCGGATTCATCTATTTCCTGGCCACCGCCAGCGGCAAAATCGGCGGCATCAGTCTGGGCGCCCGCATCGCCGGCTCGCCGCCTGCGGTCCGTCGCTACCTCGGTTTTGCGATGATTCCCCAGGCCGGGGTCGCCATCGGCCTCATCTTCCTGCTTTCATCGGATCATGATTTGGCGGCCTACACATCGGTGATCACCCCAGTGGTGCTGACAAGCGTCTTTCTCGCGGAAATGATCGGGCCGGTCGGCGCCCGCTTCGCCCTGACCAAGGCCGGTGAGACAGCCAGCTCCGCACCTGCCGAAGCCGGTTCGGCATCGCCTGCGGACGAACCATCGGGGGCCGCCCGCTGCCCCCCGACGTTCACCATCGTTCCCTGGACCTGGCAAAAGCTCTCCCCACCCTCCCGCCCCCGAGGCCACGTCCTCTTCCACGCCGTCGACCACGCCACGGTCCGGGGGCTGGCCAGGATCGCCACTATCCTCGCCCGTCATTACAACGCGCTGCCCATGGCGCTGCGTATCGTCGAGTCGGAAAAGCCAATGCCTCTCCACTTGTTCCGGGAAGAGCACGCGGAAGTCCATAGCATGGGCTATCCGCTTGTCACGGAAGTTGTCCCCGGCCCCGATTTCGCCGCGAGCCTGGTAGCCGCCGCGCAGTGCAACGACGCCAAGGCGGTGGTGCTCGGGTATCCTCTCACCGGGACGATGGACAGTTTTAAACGTCTGCTGGAAACGGTGGCACCGCAAGTGCAATGTCCGGTTGCCGTTGTACGGTTCTGCGGCGACCTGCATACCGAACGTATTCTCATCCCCCTGGCCGACATCGAGGAGTTGGCCGAGATGTTCCCGATCATCACGGCACTGGATTCGGTCGGCGAACATCGTCTGAAACTGCTCTACATGATGTCCTCGACCGCGGAAGAAGAAGGCATCAGGTCCAAGGAGCTCGAACTTCATGAGTGGCTCGAAGAACGGGGCGTTCCCCTCTCCGCTTCGGTATGCGTCATCCCCACGGAGTCACGCCTGCAAATCATCTTCCAGGCTGCCGATGATGCCGACATCGTGGTCATGGGAACCAGGGAAATGAGCGGAATGGAGAGGTTCCTGTTCGGCTCGTTGACGGACACACTCGCCGCTAAATTATCCAAGACCTTGATTGTAGTGTATAATGCGAGTAAAGAATAAGAGATATGGAGAGTCTACCGGAGCCCCAACCGAATCATGGGTTCCCTTCGAGCAACCGTTCACAGGAAGACGAAACGCTCCCCAAACAGACATAACATGACCTGCAAACGTTTCCTCCACCAAACCGTCAACACAAGGAGTGGCCATGAGTGATTGTCTATTTTGCAAGATCGCGGCCGGAGAAATCTCCGCCGATATACTCTATGAAGACGACGACGTGATCGCGTTCCGGGACATCGCCCCCCAGGCCCCGGTGCACTTTCTGGTCATTCCCAAACGGCACCTCCCGACGTTCGACGAGGTGAGCGAGTCCGATGATCAGCTGATCGGCAAAATGATGCGGATAGGGGCCCAGGTTGCCGCCGAAAACGGTATCGGCGAAGGGTTTCGAGTGGCTCTCAACAACGGCGCCGATGCCGGCCAGCTGGTCTTCCACCTGCATATGCACATTTTGGGCGGAAGGGATCTGGGCTGGCCCCCTGGCTGATTGCCGAAAACCTTTCCGGGTCAAACATCATTTCCTGACGGGCCAAATCACCCACCCGTCAGGAAGAGCAAGACATTACACCGCTATCTCAACCTGCTGACGGTAGGCGACGATGTCCTCGATGGTGAGTACCGGCATCCGATGTTGTTCGCCAAAGGCGACGATCTCCGGCAACCTGGCCATGGTGCCGTCCGGATTGGTCAACTCGCAGAGGATCCCCGCGGGCGCAAGCCCCGCGAGTTGCATCAAATCGACCGTGCCTTCGGTGTGTCCGCGCCGGTTGAGCACACCCTCGGGATCCGCCCGCAGGGGAAAGACATGGCCGGGATGGCAGAGATCTTCCGGTTTACTGTCTTCGGCAACGGCGGTCTTGACCGTTGTGACCCGGTCCGCCGCCGAAACCCCGGTGGTAACCCCGTGCCGGGCCTCAATGGAGACGGTAAAGGCGGTTTGGTTGCGGCTGTTGTTATGGCTCGCCATGGGCGGCAGGCCAAGGCTGTCGATCTTCTCTCCGGTCAGGCACAGACAGACGATGCCGCTGCCTTCGCGGATGCTCAGCGCCATCTGTTCCACGCTCAGATGCTGAGCCGAAAAGATCAAATCACCTTCATTCTCCCGGTCTTCGTCATCAACCAGAAGAATGCCCCTGCCGGCCCGTAATGCAGCCAAGGCCGTTTCCATCCGCTGCTGCGGGTTCCCGAATTGTGAGAGTAAAGACTGATTCATGGTACGTTCTCCTTTTGTTACCAGAACCAGGGCATGGAGAAGTAAAGAATTGCTCGAACTACTCGCACGGCGATGCCGCCAAGATCAACGACCCGAAAAAATCGCTTTCTTGTCGCCGCCTTGCTATCCTCTCCCTTCCGGACTATAACCGTCGGCCCTGGAATTTCACCAGATCTGCTTGACCCTGCCGATTATCGACAGGCGCTCGCGGGCTGCTCCCCGTCGGGGGAATCACCGCCGGTGGGGAATTTCACCCCGCCCTGAGAATAGCACATGGCACTCGGCGAATGCGGCGATGGCAATCCAGCCGGACCATGTACCTCAAAATGTTCAGCGAATCAAGCGGCGTCGGCATTGCCCTTGGTGACAAAAGCGTTCGCCGCACTGATACAACATTGATACTCTACCGAAGTCTGCAACAATGTCAAGCGACTCGCGTGAAAGAGAATCCTGCAGTAATGCGCGTCATGTGTCGGGATTTCGTATCTGAACTATCATTGGGACCCGATCTGGTTCGGGCTGATGATGAACCTGGCCATCTGCCAGTTCACCCCTCCGGTGGCCGTCAACCTCTTCGTCACCACTCAGCTTGCCGATATCCGCCTGGAAAAGACCTTCCGGGCGGTCGTACCGATGGTGGCGGCAATGCTGGCCGCACTTCTCGTAGTGGTGCTTGTTCCGCAGCTCTCACTCTATCTCGCCCACCTCTTTCGTCTCTCTTAGGGAAGCAGCTTTACATCCCTTTGATGCAATGGACAACAGTGGTATACTGTGCTGTTGTAGTCTAAGGATCGTACCACTACACCGGATTTTTCCGAGATAATCCTCTTTGTAACATGATTTCCAGATGCTCTTTCGAGGTAAAAATGGGTACTTACCGTCTCTCCGATCTGCTTGATTTGACCATGATTCAGAAAATGGCCGAGACGCATTATCAAGCAGCGGGCATCCCCATCGGCATAGTCGATGCTCATGATGGATCAATCCTGGTTGGAGCTGGCTGGCAAGATATCTGTGTGAAATTTCATCGTGCCAACCCGCTCTCCCGCCGCCGCTGCCAGCAGAGCGACAACTTCATAAAATCAAACCTCGTCGTGGGTGCGGCTTGCCGGTACAAGTGCAAGAACGGACTTTGGGATATCGGCATACCTATTGTGGTATCCGGACAACATCTGGCAACCTTGTTTCTCGGCCAGTTCTTCTATGAAGGAGAAATCCCCGATCGGGATTTCTTCGTACAAATGGCAAGGCAATACGGCTTCTCCGTTGCCGACTATCTTGCAGCCCTCGACCGGGTTCCAGTCCTCAATCGTGGGATAATCGATTGCATACTCGAATATGACAAGGCTCTGGTGCGATTTATCACCGATCTTGCCGAGCAGTCGCTATCAAAAATGAAGGCGGACGAGGAGAGCAGCAGGAGTGAGCGAAAATTTCATGCCATTTTTGATCAGGCCTCCCACTTTCTGGCAATACTCTCTACAGAGGGCAGGGTGTTGGAAGCAAATAGGACGGCGCTGCAATACCAGGGGGTCAAACCACAGGATGTTATCGGCAAGCTTTTTTGGCAAACACCGTGGTGGCAGCATTCACCGGAATCGGCCGATAACGTTCGCTTGGCGATAGAACAAGCTGCTGCCGGCGAGTTGGCTCAATTTGAAGCACGTCTTCGAGCGTCGGACGGCCGTATTCAATTTCTCGATTTTACGGTGAAGCCGGTGACCAATGCGGCAGGAGAGGTCGGCCTGCTGGTTCCCGAAGGCAAAGATGTGACGGAGAGCAGGCTAAATCAGGAGAAGATTCGCCAACAGGCCGAATTTCTGCAGCTCTTGATTGATGCCATGCCGTATCCTGTTTTCTACAAGGATCGCCAGGGCCGGTATATCAGCTGCAATACGACCTTTGAACAGTTTTACGGATTGCCCAGAGAACGCATCGCAGGCAAAACAGTATACGAAATCGCCCCCAAGGAACTGGCAGATGTATATTCCCAGGCCGACAAAGCCCTTTTCAACAATCCGGAAGTCCAAAATTACGAGGCTTCAGTCAAGACTGCCGAGGGGAAAGGTCGCGACGTCATCTTCCATAAAGCGACATTTAAGGGGGAGGATGGAAACATCGCGGGTCTTGTCGGAACAATAATCGACATTACCGAGCGTAAGCGAATCGAAAAAGCCCTCTCGGAGAGCGAGGAACGCTACCGAAAACTGGTGGAACTTTCACCGGATTCCATCTTTATTCATACCGAAGGCAAATTTGTCTTCCTCAATACGTCCGCGGCTACGCTCCTGGGTGCGAAACGGCCAGAGGATCTCTACGGCATGGTCGCACTGGATTTCGTGCATCCCGGCCAACGCGATGCCATAGGAAAGCGTATCGAAAATGCGCAATCAGGGGGGGACAATCCGCGAATCGAGGAGCAGCTGGTCCGTCTCGACGGGGAAATTGTCTCGGTTGAGATGGAATCCGTCTATTTTAATTACCAGGGAAAGAATTCGGTCCTGTCTATCGCCCGCGACATCAGCGAACAAAAGAAGATGCAGGATGAGTTCATCAAAGCACAGAAACTGGAATCTCTTGGTGTGCTGGCAGGTGGGATAGCCCACGACTTCAATAATTTGCTCACCGGTATCCTGGGCAACATTTCGCTTGCCCGCCAGCAACTCGATGCCTCCAACTGCATCGGCGCGCGTCTTGAAAGTTGCGAAAAAGCTGCAGTCCGGGCCAGTGAATTGACTCGGCAACTGCTCACTTTTGCCCGTGGAGGAGAACCGATAAAAGCTCTTGTCAATCCAGGACCGCTTATCGAGGAGAATGCGGCTTTTGTTCTCCGCGGTTCCAAGGTGCGTTGTGAAGTGGTGCTGGCGGACGATCTCTGGTCTATCGACGCGGACGCCGGGCAGATAAGTCAGGTGCTGCATAATATGCTGATTAATTCCATTCAGGCCATGCCCGAAGGCGGCGTAATCAGGCTTATGGCCCAAAATGAGGTATTGGAAACCGCGAATACGGCAAACCTGCCGGCCGGAGACTACCTCAACATCCAAATCGAGGATCATGGCGGCGGCATCTCATCGGAAAATATCTCGAGAATTTTCGACCCCTATTTTACCACCAAAAGTGAGGGAAGCGGTCTTGGATTAGCTTCGGTCTACTCCATAATACATCGGCATGGTGGATCCATTGAGGTCACGTCCACTGTCGGGCAAGGAAGCATATTTATCATCCATCTTCCCGCGGTCTCAGAAAAAAATCCCGAAAATGAAGTGGAGCAAACAGGCACCGTATTGCCGGGCAGCGGCAGAATACTCGTCATGGATGACGAAGAGATCATCCGGGAAATGGCGGAGGAGATACTGAGGTTCGCAGGATACCAGGTGCACAGCTGCGAAAACGGCAAACAAGCGGTGGACGTGTATCGCAAAGCATATGGGCAGAACAGATGCTTTGATGCGGTTATCATGGACCTGACCGTCCCTGGGGGAATGGGAGGAGTTGAAGCCGCCGGCCTTATTTTGAAAATCGATCCCGAGGCGGTACTCATTGTTTCCAGCGGCTACTCCAACGATCCGGTGGTTGCCAAATACCTTCAGTATGGTTTCAGGGGGGCTGTGGTCAAGCCATTCTCGGCCGGCTCACTGGTTACCGAAGTCCGACGGATGATCGGGATGTTTTCCTGAGTGGGGAGATATGCGAGATAATTGAAATACGCCCCATTGGACAACGTCGGACTATGCTCACCGATAAAGTCTAAATTTTCAACACTGATGCGCATGCCGAATTTATCTCCATCGCTATTACTGTAGTCAGGCCCATAATGCAGGGAGAGAGATTTCTCATCCTGACCGTTTATATACCATTTTACCATATATTTATCTTCCATTTCAACAAGTTGAAGCTCAAGGGTGTACCAATTCGAATCAGGTACAGCAACGGCTGAAGTTGAATAGGGATAATCCTGGCTTGTCATAAAACAAACCAGATCATTTGAACCGGCATGTATTTGGCTTCTCACCTCAGGTGGGCCGTATCCGCATTCAAAATCCAGCTCATGCTGGTCATCCATATAGATAAAAGCTCCAATGCTGGACTGATCTCCAACGCCTAAAGGGGGCATATATATATTCCATATATAACGTCCGGTAGTGAAATCACTTCTCGATGTTGCCAGCTTGACGCGATCTTCGCTATTTGCTCTTGTCCAAATTTTCACTACAGATTTCTTCTGGAAGAGCTCCGAACTGAAATTAGGAGGGCTACCGCGTGATGAATCATTGGACATTTCCCCCATGTCATCAGGTAAATCGTAGACTATGCCCGCTTGTACGCCTGCGAGTAATTGTTCTAATCGCGGTTTTGTCGCAACCGCAAAATCATACGCTCCATTTTGGTCTGCACAATTCCTGATCCAGTGAGTATTGTCAGGATAACCGGAGAAAAAACACCAGTTGTTTTCATAATCAGGTTTGTCGGAATTAATGCCGGCAAAGGAATAGTGTTCCGGCATATAACCGTTAGGCGCGTCGATACCTATGCAAGAGTTTCCTGCAATTTTCGCTTTCATCAATCCTTTGGATAAGAGATACCAGCTGGAGGTCGTTTCATCACCATCGGCATCTGCGCCATATCCAGATAAACACGTGTTTACCTTTATATAATCTTTTACATCGAAGCCTGCATCAGCAAGAGAAGCTATCGTGCCCCCCGCCTGCGGCAAGCTTACGGTATTGGCAAATGAATTCCTGCGGAAATGGCAAAACAAAAAATAGACCAGCACGAGAGTGCACACCAAAAAATACTTCGCCTTCATTGTACATCTTCCTGTTATTTTTATTACTTATAAACATAGACCATCTTGGGGAGAGAAAACTCGGTTTGGCTGTCACGTTGGATACCCCGGTGAACGGTTAGTGAGCGTTCACCAGTGCCCCAGGTTGGCGCGGGTAAACGCAGACTCCAGCTGGCTGACGGGCTAGAGCCCGTCAGCCAGCTTGTGCCAAGATGGGGTGCGGGTGGACGTTTACGGATTACGAGTCAATAATTTTGCGATAGGCGCTTGGTTCGAGATATTGAAGATTGAGGTCGATGCCGCTGAGACTCTCGGCCCCGCCGATAATCAGGTAGCCTCCCGGTTTGAGTGAGCGGACCAGCTTGCGCGCCACCAATTCCTTGGTTGGTCGATCGAAATAAATCATCACATTGCGGCAGAAGACTACATCGAACCCCTCGGGGGGCGGATCGCGAATAAGGTTGAAGTAGCCGAAGGTTACAAGAGCGCGAATATGCTTTTTTATCCGGATCATGCCCTCGAACCGGCCCGTACCCTTTTGGAAAGAGGAATGCAGCGCCGACTTCGAAATGTATGAAGCCGATTCAACAGGATAAATTCCCTGACGGGCCCGACGCAGACAGGTGGAGGAAATATCGGTGGCTCGGATATCCGGCCGCATTCCGCGTCGCAGACAGTAGATCGCCAACGAATAGGGCTCCTCACCGCTGGCCGAGCCAGCGCACCAGATCCGCTCGACACCGCCGTCGAGATATTTGAACTTTTGGGCTTCCCTGAAAAAATAGCTGTAATTGGTGGATATCGCGTCGATGAAGTTGGAACGCTCAGTGGAATCGTGCTGAATCAGCTCCAGATAGGCTTCCGCACTCAGATCACACACCCTCAATCGCCGCGAAAGACGGGCCTGTAGGAGTTCTCTCTTCGCCTCGGTCAAATTAATGCCCGACTCGGCATAGACCAATCGACGGTAACGCGCAAAGAGGGTATCGGATAAGTGCTGCCGATTCATAATAGGGACAGGGACAGGGCCGTTATTTCGGGCAGCGGTGCAACTTCGCAGGCTGCCCCTATTTCAATGGCCTCGCGGGGCATGCCGAATACCACGCAGCTCCGTTCGTCCTGGGCGATGGTGGAGGCGCCAGCCGATCGCATTTCCAAGAGCCCATGCGCCCCGTCCGCACCCATGCCGGTAAGCAGTATGCCCACGCTATTGGGTCCGGCATTGCGAGCCACCGAGGAGAACAGCACATCAACCGAAGGCCGTTGATAATGGACCCTCGGCCCCTGATCGAGGTGGACGTAATATCGTGAGCCGCTCCGCATAAGCAGCATATGGTAGTTCCCGGGGGCGATCAGCGCCCGGCCGGGGATGACACCATCGTTGTCCCTCGCCTCCCTGACCTCGATCGCCGAGAGCCCGTTCAATCTCTCGGCGAATGCGCGGGTAAAATTGGCCGGCATATGCTGGACCACCACGATCCCCGGGGCATTGACCGGCATGGCTGTCAGGATGGTTGATATCGCCTCCGTGCCACCCGTCGACGCCCCAATGGCGAGCACCTTGCCGGTGGTGACGGATAAAGGTCGCCCCATGGGTTTCGCCGGACCGGGGGGGGCGTTTTGCTTTCGCTCCCCAGCAAATCGCCTTCTGACATCGACCTGGGCGACGGCCCGGATTTTTTCGGCCAGCAGCAGCCGCACTTCGCCGATCGAATAGGCGGAAGACGGCTTGGCTATCACCTCGAGCGCTCCCGCCGCCAGGGCGTCCATTGCCAGGGCGCCTCCGTCGCCAACCAGGGAGCTGACGACGATAACAGGCAGGGGATAATACTTCATCAGCCGGCGCAAGAAGGTCAGCCCGTCCATGCGGGGCATTTGGAGATCAAGGGTAATCACATCGGGTTGGAGACTTACTATCTTGTCCCGTGCCACATAGGGATCGGGCGCCGTCCCCACCACCTCGATGCCCTCTTCAACCGACAGGACGTTGGTCAAGACCTTGCGCACCACCGCCGAGTCGTCGATTATCAGGACCTTGATTGTTCGCTTGCTCTGCATCCGTCCTGTTCCAGCGAAAGTTCGCAGACCAACCGACCATGGGGGGTTTCGCCGCTGATCAGTATCCCACCGGTATCACCTGATATTTCTCCGTGTCCAGCATCACGATACCCCCCCACCGGAATTCCCAGATCGATAGTCATGCCGGAATCGAATCGAGTAAAGGTATTGCCGGCAATCATATTGAGGATTTCCTTTACCATCTCGCCGACTTGCCGATCATCGACCATATCCTGTTCGACCCCGAGAAAATCCGCGGTCAAGACAGCGGCCAGCCCATGGGGCAGGCGCAGGCACATGCTTCCCTTGAGCGCGCCACCAAAATCGATACGGGCCGCCAGCCATCCGGAAGCGTCGCTCTCTTCAGGACCTGGCCCCTGATCTCCCGGATTCTCAACGGCGAACGTGCAGAAAAACATGGTCTCGAGAACATCAGAAATCGAGGCCTCCAGCGCTTGAATCAGTCGTTTGTTCATCGTCCGGCACTCCCATAACCCGACACAGGATCTCTCTGATCTGTTCCGCGGTGAACGGTTTGTGGATGTATGCCGCCGCGCCGGCCTGCATGGCGCCGCGGACCCGCTCTTCTCCGCCTTCCGCCGAGATCACTACCACGGGAATGGAGCGAAGGGCGGAATCGTCCCCCATGGTCGCGATCAGTTCCATGCCGCCCATATCCGGCATGTTGAGATCGGTCAACACCAGGTCGATCCAACTCCGCCCCAAGACCTCGAGAGCGACGCGCCCGCCATCGGCCTCGGCGAATTCCCCGACCGGGAAACCGGCGGCTCGGATCGCTTTTTTCAAAACGGAACGCAGGGGTAGCGAATCATCCACTATCAATATGTTGTATGCCATTTTCTTACGTCCTGCCTCGCATGCGGCGAAAACCCGGTGGTCTATTCAAGAGGAAGCGGTCCCGACCGGCTGGCATCTCCCCCCCTCGCCGCCTCCCAACGCCGTGACCATCGCCACCCAGCCGGGGATCTCCGCCATAATCTCCTGCATCTCCGCTGGAGTTACCCCCAACCCTTCGATGACATCCTGATAAAAGGTGTAGGCCAGGCCGTCGGCTCCATCGCTCACCCCGGCCATCATGCACAGGATGTCGCCGAGATAGACGACAGCCGTTTCCGCGATATAAGCCCCGGCATTGCCGGGGTTGTGATGGTTTTCGACAATTGTGACCATCGCCTCGCTGAAGCGCCATGTTCTCAGAACCATGCCTCCCAGCTGAGCGTGATCAATCCCGATCACTTCTCTTTCCGCTTCCATGAAATCGCGACCTTCCTCGCGGATTGCCGCATCGATTCGATCGAACTGTTCGGCCACGTTCTGACACATCACCACCTTGCCAATATCTTTGAGCAACGCCGCGGTATAGATCATGTTTTTGTCACCAACCCCTTTTCGTGCCGACAAATTTTTGGCGACCAGGGCGGAACAGACCGAATATCGCCACAGCCGATCATTTTCCAGGCAATAACCCGGTTGGCTCCCCTTGAAATTCTCACCGCAGGCCGACATAAGCGCCATCTGCATAAGCCGGTCCGTGCCCAGGAAAACCACGGCCTGACGCAGGGTTTCACAGGGGCTGGACCTCCCAAACCAGGCGGAATTGGCCATCCTGATGATGTTTGCGGTCATCGACGCGTCAAAACTGATGATTTCGGTAAGCCGGTGCAGGTCGCAGTCTCCTTCGCACATAAGACGAATGATCCGATCCGCCACCTGAGGCACGGGTTGCAACCGCTTGATGCGTTCTATGAAGTTTATGCAAATTACCATGCCGAGTATTCTCCCTTGCCAGCGACCTTGATGCGCAACTCGCCGCTGCCGACATCGAGGAAAACCGTCCGGTTGGTGGTGCCGCCCACCTCCTGATGCTCGATCAGGGCGTTGTTGCGATGAAACATCCGGCGCGCGGCCATGAGATTGCGGTTGCCGATGTTGAAAAAACCCTTTTGATCGAGGATAGTGGCGCCCCCGACAAGCGCGATCCGCATCTGCCGCTTTTGGGCGCCCAGGGCATATGCAGCCTTGAAAAGAGCCGGAATGCCGGTGTTGCAGAACATATAGGGGTTTTCCACGGCCTTGTTCGGGTTGATGGCGGCATCCGGAAGCATGTAGTGGAGAAGACCGCCTACCCTCGCCATGGGATCGAATACGGCGACGCCGATGCAGGAACCCAGCGAAAAGGTGGCCAGCGTTGCGGCCGGGTCATCACTGACCTTCATATCGGAAACACCGACAATGATTTTCGTATATGTTCTCATGCTGTGTTTTCCGACAATGCGAAACTGTGGCAATGCCGATGACATCAGGACGGATTCTCGATGAAACTTATTTCGTTGGGACTCAGCAATCGGTCGATATCGAGCAGGATTTTCACCCGTCCATCGATTTTTGCCATGCCGGCGATGTATTCCATATCACAGGCGCTGCCGAAGCCGGGCACGGCTTCAATATCCGCCGTGGGTATATTGAGCACTTCAGAGACGGAATCAACGATGATGCCCATTTCGAGCAGCGTTGCGCCGGGGCGAATTTCCACCACCACGATACAGGTGCGGTCGGTATAGGGGACCGGTGAAAGCTCGAATCGCAGACGCAGATCGACCACCGGTATCACCTTGCCGCGCAGGTTGATGACCCCCTTGACGAAGGGAGGCGTTCGCGGCACGGGGGTGATCGACAGCAGACCGATAATTTCCTTTATTTTGAGGATATTGATGCCGAATTCCTCCTCACCCAGCGAAAATGTCAGATATTTCGACGATGCATCCTTTCTTCCCGGGATATTGGCAGACTCATTTTCGGCAGAGCCATTGTCTTGTTCGGCCATATCGGTCTCCTCCTAGAAGTCCTCGAACTCATCGTCCAGAGGAATAATCTCTTCGGCATTGGACCTGGGAGCATTTCCCGCTCCCCACGACCGTCCTCGCTCCCCCGCCTGCCTCCGCTCGGGCAAGACGTTGCGCTCGCGATCCCGACCTGCAAATGCGGGCTTGCTCGACGCCGGCGCCGATTTCGCCTTTTGGGCGGGATCCTTGTCCGAAGAGGAACTCCCGACAAGGGCCGCAATCTCGATGACCACTCCGCGCAGCTGTTCGGCCAAGGCATGCATCTCTTCGGCGGCGCTGGCGGATTCTTCGGCATTGGCTGCATTCTGCTGGATCAACTTGTCCATCTCGGCCGCGGCGACATTTACCTGGTTGATGCCCTGAACCTGCTCATCGGAGGCCGCGGCAATTTCCGTCACCAGCGCCCCCACCTTGGCGGCACTCTCGGCGACCATGGCGAAATCCTCATTGGTGCGGGTGACGACCATCCCCCCTTCCTTGATTTTCTTGACCGTGCCCTCGATCAGCGCCGCGGTGTTTTTCGCCGCATCAGCGGCCCGCAGGGCCAGATTGCGCACCTCGTCGGCCACCACCGCAAATCCCGCGCCCGCCTCGCCGGCGCGAGCGGCCTCCACCGCGGCGTTCAAGGCGAGCAGGTTGGTCTGAAAGGCGATCTCGTCTATGGTCTTGATAATCTTCGAGGTCTCTTCGCTCGCCAGCGATATTTCCTCCATGGAATGGGTGAGATCGGTCATACTGGCATTGGCCTGTTCGACAACCTGATTCGCCGCTTTCATCAGATTGTTCGCTTCGTTGGCATGTTCGGCATTCTGCCGGGTCATTGCATCGATCTCGTTGAGGGACGACGAGGTCTGTTCGATGGCGGCGGCATGCTCCGAGGAACCCTCGGCGAGAGATTGGCTCGATGCGGCAACCTGGTTGGCGGCAGCGGCCATCTGATCCGCCCCCCTGTTGAGCAGTTCGATTATCTGCCGAACCGGACGGGTAATACTTCCCCTGGTATAGAGGTAGGAAAGCGCGACAATCACAACCAGTACGGCAAGGGTCACCAGGAGAATCTCTCTGATAACACCGTGGGTGCGCGAGCGCATCGCGGTATTGGTCGCGGCGATCTCCCGGCTTATCCCCTCCTCGGAGGCCTTCACGTCTTTAGAGAGTTTGGCCTGTCTTGCGGTCGCCAACGCATTGATATCGTCGATATAGAGCCCGGTGCCGATGATCCAGTTCCACGGTTTGAAGAGCTGAACATAGGAGAGCTTGGGCTGCGGCTTGTCCTTGCCGGGTTTGGGCCACTGGTACTCGACATACCCTTGACCCGCCTCGCGACAGACCTTGGCCATCTCCACGAACATCCGCTTGCCGCCCGGATCGGTCACCTCCGAGAGGTCCTTGCCATCCAATTCCGGCTTGAAGGGGTGCATGATCATTTTCGGGTGCAGGTCGTTGATCCAGAAATAGTCCTTGTCCTCAGGGCCGTAGCGCAACGATTTGATGATCGCGATGGCATCCGCCTGCTGCTCCTGCTCGGCCACCTCGAGGTAGAGGCCGGACCCTATGACCCAGTTCCAGGGTTTGAAGAGCTTGACGAAGGAAAGCCGAGGCTGCGGCTTGCTGTCGCTGTATTTCGACCATTTATAGGTGACAAAGCCCTGACCGTCGTCCCGACAGACCTTGACCATCTCCACGAACAGCCTCTTGCCGGCAGGATCCTTGTAGTCGGAGAGATCGGCGCCATCAAGCTCGGCCTTGAAGGGATGCATGAGCATCGTCGGATGCATGTCGTTGATCCAGAAATACCCCTTATCTCCGGTGCCGTACCGCAACTGTTTAATGAGATCGATGGCCTTGGCCTGCTTTTGGGCCTCGCTCAGATCCTTTTCACCGTAGACGGCCGCCAGCACACCGTAGGCGGTATTGACAGCGTTCTCCAGCTGATCCTGATAGATCAGTTTGAGTTTTGCGGGATCGTGGGCATCTTTGTAGGCCTTTTCAAGAACCCCCATAACGGTTTGCACCTGCGATTTGAGATACTCCTTTTTCCTGGTCAAAAGCTGCTGACGGTACGCCTTGACCTGCTCTCCGCCACTCGTCCGGAGGGTATCGACGCCGGTTTTGCCGACCTTTTCGATCTTGCCGACGGCCATATCCCCGGTTGTATCAATCTGCCAGATAGCCAAACTACCCAGGCCCGCCGCCGTCACAACCAGGGCGGTGACAATAATCAAGCATATTTTCGTATTAATATTCATATGTTATCGTTTAACCTCCGCGTTCTGGTCGGCCACCCCTCCCGACTATACCGGCTATTGAGGTTGCATAGCCTGAGAAAGCACCTCGAGCGCCTGCCAGAACGTTCTTCTCACCGGCGGCGCCTCTTCGAGCAAGTAATTAAGATCCTTCCAAAAGATTCTCTGTCCCAGCGAGCGCTGGACGAATACGATCTGCGGCCCGAACTTTTTCTGGAGTTCCTGGAAAAGCTCGATCTCCTCCCGACTGGGAGGGGTATGGGTGTTGATATTGATCATATGCCCGCGGACTCCGGCCTCCCGGGCCCGTTCGACCATTAGCGGCAATTGAGCGGTTTCCTCGCTGGAATTGTAATAATGGACGTATATCCGCAGATTGGCGATCAAGATGGGATACAGACAGTGGGCGGCGTCGTCGCGGAGCGTGTCGAGAAGCTGCCAGGAGTCGGAATCGAAAGGCAATTCCGAAAGATTGAGTATGGTGAGGAAATCTTCAAGATAACCGCAGATCCTCCGCGCCTCCAGCAACCCCTTGTGCTTGCCCACCAGGTCCGACACCTGCAGCACGGCATCGAACATGTCGGAGAGGTACGGCTCGAAATCCTGTTGCCGCCTGCAGCCGGTGACCATCCGCTCGAGTTCGCACAGCTGGGCGACGATGCCGTGGCAGGCCTGCTCGGCCAGAACCGGCATGGTCAACGGATCGACGGCAATGACGGCCGGCACATCGCTGGCATCGCCGGTCACCTCTCTGAGGATCGATTTCAATAAAGCGGTGGTTTCATCAACCGCCTGTCGAACCGGGGCGGCACTTTTGGCGGCAGCAATGGACCGGATGACATCGATGGTCTGGAAGGCGCCCTCGAGCATATCCTGGGTGAGCACGTGTCGTCCCTGACGAACCTCGTCGAGGATCGATTCCGCCAGATG
Source organism: uncultured delta proteobacterium (assembly GCA_963745265.1). Taxonomy (GTDB): domain Bacteria; phylum Desulfobacterota; class Desulfobulbia; order Desulfobulbales; family Desulfocapsaceae; genus Desulfopila. The sequence continues at coordinate 25,091 of CAVUXQ010000018.1, read as the reverse complement.
ACTGAGCTGCTGGATCTCGCTTTCGTTCATCAGGCCGGCATTGCCTTTGATGGTATGAAAGGGGCGAAACAGCTCGCGGATATATGCCGGATTGTCCGGGGCGTCCTCGAGAAGGAGGAGAAACCGCTCGACCTCTCGGGTGAGGTCCTCCAATTCAAGGTAAAATTCGGCCCGTACTTCGGCGTCGATAAACGAGCTTGGATCAGTCATCTTCTGCTTTCTGCGAGGTGTCGCCGGCGCAAGACGCAGAGAAACGCCCCTGCCGTTGCAGGTGCGGCCGGCCGTTTCGCTCTCAGGCGAAACTGTTGATGGCCTTGAGCAATTTCACCGAATCGATATCCACCGCGATCGATTTGCCGTCCGGCTTGGCCATCACTTCATTTGCGCCAAGGAACTTCGCCTTGCGGACATTGGCATCGTTTTCGAACATGGTGCCGCTGAGGATGATCACTTTCAGGCCGGCGTCAATTTTCCGCGCCTTTTTGCGATCCTTGATCTCGCGTAGCGCCGCAAGGCCATCCATCACCGGCATCTCCACGTCCATCACGACTACGTCCGGTTTTTGCGCCTCTATAACTTCGAGCGCCTTTTGTCCGTTTTCCGCTTGCAGGACCTTGGCCACGGTTTTCTCTTTGCCAATCAGGTTGACGAGAAAACCGCGCATGAAACTGTTGTCATCCACCACAAGTATTTTCAGCGCCGCCATCGTCTTCTCCAGTCTTTTTCGTAAATAATTTACGCAGGGTCGCCTTCCATCGCCCGAGTCTGGCGATGCAGTTCTCCAGCGCTTCCTCGATATCGCCCCGCTTGAGCGGTTTGAGCAGAAAATCGTTCGCCCCTTCCGCAAAAGCGGTCAGCACATGCTGCACGTCATCGGATGATGTAGCGACAATCACTTGAATAACCGGCCGTTGCCGTTTGATCTGCCGCAACAGCGCGAGACCGTCCATTCCCGGCATGGATATGTCGGTGATGATGATCTGTACATCCTCCTCGTTGATAATCTCCAGCGCCTCTTCTCCCGAGTGAGCCGAGATCAACGGCCAGCCCTTGAGATGTTCGGCCACTATCGTGTGCGTCAGGTCGTCGTCGTCCACGAAAAGGATCGTGGGTCTGGTGACTTCCCGCCCGGATGCTTGCGATTGCGAACTCACTTCACTCTCCTAGTTCTGTGCGCCGTTGCTGATCGGTTGTCGCCCAAATCGCGCAAGAGCCGCGGGATTGAGCACAGCTACCACCGAACCGTCGGACATGATGCAGCATCCCGAGAAATACGGAAGCCGCTTCAAGGCGCCCGGCATCGGTTTGGTGACGATCTCTTCAATGCCGAGGATCCCGTCGACCAATACCCCGAGGGTCCTGCCCTTCAAATCGAGGAGCACAACCGACAGCCGCTCGTCCGACTGCAGCCCGGCGCGTTGCTCGAGGCCGAGAAGCATCGCGAGCTGCGTCAGGGCGATGGTACGGTTCGGCAGCGGCAGGTACATCTGCTCGGCATGGTTTCTGATCCGCCCCCCTTCGGTGCTGATCATATTTTCCACGGATTCCAAGGGGATAATAAATTTCTGGCCGGATGAGACCACTTTCAGTCCCTTGGAAATGGACAGGGTTAGCGGCAGGAGCAGCCGGATACGAGTAAAGCGCCCGACTTCGCTATCTATCTCGATCTCACCGCCTACCTGCTCGATGTTCTTGCGCACCACATCCATACCGACGCCCCGGCCCGAGATATCCGTAATCTCGGAAGCGGTGGAAAAACCGGGAGCGAAGATCAGCCCCCGGGCCGAAGCTTCATCCATGGCATCGGCTTCCACCCGGCCGATGATTCCCCGCTCCACGGCCAGTTCCTTGATGATATCGCCGTCGATTCCCCGTCCGTCGTCGCGAACTTCGATAACGATACGACCTCCCTCATTGCCGGCCGAAAGCTGCAGCCGGCCGGTGCTCGGTTTACCGGTCGCTTCTCTTTCTCCGGCGGGTTCTATGCCATGGTCGCAGCTATTGCGCACCAGGTGAACCAGCGGGTCGGCGACGGCCTTGAGGATCAGGTTGTCCATCATGGTCTCCTCGCCTTGCAGGGAAAGATCGATCGATTTACCGCCGCTCCTGGCAATGTCACGGACCAGCCGGGGAAACCGCTGAAACAGTTCACCCACCCGCTGCATCCGCATGCCCATCACGGTCTTGTCCATGTCGTGGATCACCCGCGAAAAGAGTTTCTCCGAACTCTCCAGGGCCAGGATGGCCCGGACGGCATCGCCCTCATCGAGCAGCGCACGCACATGGCTGAGGCTGTTCTTGGCCACCACCAGTTCGCTGACCAGGTTGGTTATCTTGTCCAGCTTCGCCTGCTTGACTCGGATCTGGCCACCGTCTTCCTCGGAAGTCGCGGTCGCCGGCGCAGCGGGTGCAGAGCCTGCCCGCGGTTGCGGGGCGCTGGAAGCATTGGCGGGTTCTCCCCCCTGCGCTTGCGCCTTCGCCTGCCGCAGATCGTGAAGCTTCTCCACCAGCTCACTCTCGTCCACCACGGTTTCGTCGCGATGTTCAGCGATTTCGTCAAAGAGTCGAGCAAGGGTTTCAAGCGCAAAATGGAAGATATCGGCGCCTTCATCCGCAAGAAGTCGCCGCTCCGCCTCTTCCCCCTGTGCCGCGGCCAGCAGATGTTCAAGCAGGGAACGGATATGGCTGATGGGATGCTCCGGAGCCGGGGAGGCAGCGGCAGAACGCAGGGCCAGATTGGTATTGCCCTGCAGTGCTCCAAGCAGCGACGCCACGGCGTCGGCGCCGGTGATATCCCCCTGCCGCTCTCCCCCAACCAGGAGCATCCGCAGATGGCGGAGCAACTCGTCGCTTTCTCCCACCAGTTGCTCGACAACCCCGCGGTCCAGCCTGAATTCGCCAGCGAGCCTATTTTCCGCGGCCTCAGGCGGGAAATCACTACGCAATTTTTTGATGTGATTGAACAATTCCTCGAGTCGTCCGATATCTATATCGGTCTTCAGGGTATGGGGCTCGTCCGAACCGTCTTCTTCAAGGCATGAGATAAAATCGCCGATCACCCGGCAGAAGGCACTGAAAAGTTTGGCAAAAAGGGCGGCGGATTGAGATGTGATTCCCTCCTCGGACAGGGCTGCGCCCTGGAGAAGCGTAGTGAAGGAAGCGAAAAACGGCCGTATCACCGAGAGCCCGGAAAGCAGGGCCTGGGACTCCAGCTTTTGCAGGTTCCGGGCAAGAATATCAAGGGAATAGCTGTCTCCACCTCCCTGCATGGCTTCGATGTGGCTCGCCAGCGAGTCTCTTATCGACTCGAACTGCCTGAAAAATGCCTTGGCCAATACCACATCGTCAACGCTGGTTACCTTCTCCATGCCATGCTCTGCTTCAACCTCGATCGAATTGCGGCGACCGCTTGCAGCTGCCCGTTTTGCACGGGCTCCGTCAAGCCGCATAACCTGCGGGTAGGAAAGGATATGACTATCCTTGGTTGATTTTACGGTATATCCATTTCAGCATTCAACGCCACCAATGTGTTAGTTTCAATTCCACTGCTCTGATCATCTCCTGCAAACATGTATGGCAGCGACTCCATCTCCACCAATGTCCCCAAAACACCGGTAAAAGCCTATTGCCTTCGGCTGGCGTTTATGTTCCTGTTACTACCGGAGATTAACGAGAACCGCAGTTCAGCGCTGCAATCGCCACCCCAACAAGGCGAAAAAAGAGATGCCCGCGAAACACCATCATTGATGAACACCACTCCCATAACCCACCTCATAGCACAACTCGAACAGCTGCCCCGCTCACTCGGCGCCAAGGGAATAGCCCTGGCTGCTCTCTCTGGCGTACTGTTGCTGCTGGCAAGCGCGTATTTAGCTTCCCGCGCGAAACGGCGACGCCTCTCGATCGCCCTGGCTACAGCAGAGAAGGAGCTGGCCGAGACCCGGGAGCGGGTGGAACGGCTCCGGGCAGCCGACACCCGGCACCGGATCAGCCAGGCCCGGCTGGTGACCCTGCTCCGCAGCGAGCGGCGCAACAGCGCCGAAAAATTGACCGTGCTCGAAGAGGCACGGGGAGAGCTGCGGCTGCAGTTCCAGGCCCTGGCCCAGGAAATTTTCGAGGACAAGAGCGCCACCTTCAGCAGCCAGTCGAAGGAGCGGCTGGAGGCGCTGCTGCAGCCGTTTCGCCAGCAGATTACGAGTCTGCAAAACGAGATCCGTCAGACCTATCAGCACGATACCCGCGAGCGGGCCTCACTCAAGCAGGAGATCCTGCAGTTGCAGGAACTCAACCGGCAAATCAACGCAGAGGCCATCAACCTGACCCGGGCATTGAAAGGCGACAAACGCGTGCAGGGAAGCTGGGGAGAGTTGGTGCTGCAGCGGGTGCTGGAGCAGTCCGGCCTGCGATCGGGCCACGAATATGAGACCCAGCAGGGGTATCGGGATCATGACAACCGGCTATTCAAGCCCGATGTGATCATCCACCTGCCGGAAGGAAAGGACGTCATTGTCGATTCCAAGGTCTCGCTCGCCGCCTGGGAGCGCTACTGCGGCAGCAATGAGGACGACAACGCTCGCGAACACCATCTGGAGGAGCTGGTACGAGCCGTGCGCAACCACATCCAGAGCCTGGGAGGGAAGAAATACGAGGAATTGAAAGGGGTCAAATCCCTCGATTTCGTCCTGATGTTCATGCCTGTCGAGGCCGCCTTCCTGGCCGCCTTCAGCCATGACGACCGGTTGTTCACCGAGGCGTTCAATCAAAAAATCGTGGTCGTCACTCCCACCACTCTGCTGGCCGCCCTGCGCACCATCGAAAACCTCTGGCGCTCCGAACACCAGAGCCGCAACTCCCGGGAAATCGCCCGGCGGGCCGGCACCCTCTATGACAAATTCCGCGGATTCGTGGAGGATCTCGAGAAAATCGGTAAACAACTCGATGTGTGCCGCTCAACCTACAGCGGAGCCATGAACAAGCTGAGCCAGGGGCGCGGCAACCTCATCGCCCAGGCCCGGCAGCTGACCGAGTTGGGCGTGCAGGTGAAAAAGGAGTTGCCGCGTTCGGTCACCGAACAGGCCGATACCGAAATGAAAAACTGAGTTCGGATTTAACCGGCCAGCACCTTGATCACCGCCGGCATGAACTGCGGCAGGTCGTCCGGGGTGCGGCTGGTGACAAGGTTCTGATCGATCACCACCGGTTCGTCGACCCAATTGGCGCCGGCATGCACCATATCATCCTTGATCGCAAAGAATGAGGTCACCTTCCGTCCCTGGAGCACCTCGGCGGAGCAGAGCATCCACCCCGCGTGACAGATCGCTGCCACCAGCTTCCCGGCCCGAGCCGTATCGGCCACCAACTTCACCATAGCCGGGTGACGCCGCATCATATCGGGGGCGTAACCGCCCGGAATGACCACCCCATCGAAGTCGGCGGCGCTGACCTGATCCGCCGCCGCGTCGGCATCCACTTCGGTGGCGGGCTTGCCGGTAAACTGTTTTTTGCGTCCGGAGCCGACCACCACCACTTTTGCCCCCTCTTCGCGCAGCCGGTAATACGGGTACCAGAATTCGTGGATATTGAACATATCCTCCACCAGAATCGCCACTCTCTTTCCTGTAAGACGCATATCGACCTCCTTTTCAGTAAACATTCACCTTTTTCCCTCTCTTGCTGGGTGTCGAATCGGCAAGCACCCCTTTTTTTATTTGGCGATTGCGAGCTCACGAATGGCCTCGAAGATCTCCATCGGCGCCCTGCCGCTCTTCTCGCCAATCTCCCTGATGGTCTGGGCCGGATCGGCACTGATGCCCTTGCCAGCGAGCCCGGCTGCCACGGTTTGCGGATCGAGTCGATACTGCGAACAGACTTCCATGAGTGTCAGTCTTCCGAAACCGGGTCGGGGAGAATCGGGAAAAGAGCCGGCACCATCGGCGTGCCCGGGTACCGCCGCGGCGCTGGTCTTTGCTTTTGCCGCTGCAATGATCACATAGACCTGTTGCGGCGTCATGTTATTATTGGTCGCGATGGCCAGCAGCGTGTCCCTGCCGCCGGCGACCTTGAGCCCGGCCGCTTGCAAAAGCTCCAGGCTCCTGCCGGGATCGAGCCCTTCCTTCTTGCACAAGAGATTGAGCGAGGAGAACTCCGCATGTCCATAGGGAGGTTCGCCGTACTGTTCCGCCGCCCGCTCTTTGATCTTCTTGCCGAAATCAACGATGGTGCGCATCGGCGCCAGCTGGAAATAGGTCCCCGCCGCGACCAGCAGGGTGATGGCCATGGCAACCGCCAGCGCCGGATTTATGATCGACACCTCCTTGGCGGCGTTACGCAGATAGAATACGAGCCGCCCCCAGTTATAGAAAATATGCACGATCCCGGCGAGAACAAACAGCACGCCCACCGTGATATGCTGCTCTCCCCACTCGGTCTTGGACAGGCCGAGAAAATGCCAGTCCGACCAGTAGGCGATCCTGCCCTCCGGCACCACGTAGAGAACCACCGAATTGAGTAACAGGAGGAGAAAGGAAACCAGTACGGTCATCGATACAATCCTTCGCATATTCATGAGAATGCCCCTTGATGGTGGAGTAAACGTTTGCTTGACCTAGGAGGCTGTCGGATTATAGGCATTTTTTCTCAGATCGAGGCGAAGTCGGAAAAATTACCGGAGGCATATACTCAATATTCCGAGGATAATTTTTCCGAGTTTAACGAAGATATGGGGGAAAAGGGCATAATCCGACAGGCTCCTGGTGAACGGCTGCAACGATCGTCTCAATAAATTTACCTGTATTTCACAGTGTTGCCAAATTTTTTAAAAGATGGTACTGGATGGGAACCAATGGTCACTGGCCCCGGATATCGTCTCTTTGGGTATGTCAGGCACACATCCAGGGAATACCCCGGAAAGAAGCGTCATTTCCCCACTCTTACGGATCCACACGCCCCGAAAGGGGGATTGGCGGTTCGACCACAGGAAGTAAACCGGAAAAACTGGAGAGATATCGTGCTATTGCATCAGCATTTCATCGAGGTTGCCAAAACATTTGGCGGCAAGCTGGCGATCCACGATTACACCGCCAACCGAAAGCTCTCCTACCACCGGGCGCTGATCGCCGCCCTGCTCCTCGCCCGCAGGTTCCGCAAGCTTGAAAAAGGCAATATCGGCCTGATGGTGCCGACCTCCGCCGGTTGCATCCTGGCCAAACTGGGCATTCTGATGAGCGGCCGTACTCCAGTGATGATCAACTATTCCACCGGGGCGGAACAAAACGCACGATATGCCCAGAGAAAATGTGATTTCAGAACTATCATAACATCCAAGGCGCTGCTGGAAAAGCTGGAGTGTCCCTACGTCGAGGGTATGCTCTACCTCGAAGACATCATGGCCGACATTACCCCCCTGCAGAAATTACGGGCGGCCGCTTTCGCCACATTACCCCCCGCCGTGCTCAAAAGACTGGTACACGGTGGACGACAGGACGATAACGCCGTCATACTTTTTACCAGCGGCAGCGAAAAGGACCCCAAGGCGGTACAGCTGACCCACCGCAATATAGGCGCCAACATCATCGCCTGTACCAATCGGTTCCACTTCACCCAAGACGAGGTCTTTCTCTCGCATCCTGCCCTACTTCCACGTCTTCGGCCTTACCGTCAACATGTGGATCCCCTTCTTCCTCGGCAACACTATTCTCACCTACGCCAACCCACTGGACTATAAAAAGGTCTGCTCCATCATCCGGGAAGGAAAGCCGACGCTCATGGTCGGCACTCCCAGCTTTTTCTGGGGATACCTGCGTAAATCCCAACCCGGGGATTTCGATTCCATACGCATCGCCCTGTGCGGCGCCGATAAATGTCCCGACTCCCTACGGGACGCCTTCCGGGAAAAGCACGAGCATGCAACTCTACGAAGGGTACGGGGCGACGGAATGTTCGCCGGTCATCGCCGCCAATTGTCCAGAAGACAACAAGCAGGGGAGCGTCGGCAAGCCCATCGACGGCCTCCAGGTGCGCATTGAAAACTACGAGACCGGCGAAGAGTGCGCCCCGGGGGAGGACGGCCGGATCCTGATCAAGGGCGACAGCGTCATGAAGGGCTATTTCAACGATTTCGAACAGACATCGCTCCATATCCGGCAGGGCTGGTACGATACCGGCGACATGGGCAACATTGACGAGGAAGGGTACCTCTGGCATGTGGGGCGCCTGAAACGATTCGTCAAAATCGGCGGCGAGATGGTCTCACTGGTGAAGATCGAAGGCGTACTCGATAAACTCCTGCCCGAAGATGCCCACTGCTGCGTAGTGGAGATCCCGGACGCCATGAAGGGCGCCCGCATCGTCGCGGTCACTACGGTGGCTATCAATCAAAAGGCCGTGCTGAAAAAGATGGCGGAACAGCTCCCCGATCGCCCTGCCGAAAACCTTTCTGGTCATGGAATCTCTGCCGAAAATGGGCAGCGGCAAGATCGATTTCCGAGCCATAACCGAACTGACTCGCGCTGAACTGGCGAGTCGATAACCCCGGCGACGACCCGGCGATGACGCCGATACCGATTTCTCTGGAAAAAGCAGACGACAATTCAGTACACTCTATTCTATAAACTGAAATGAGAGAAACCATGGGGACACAATACAAGGTGGTTTTCACCGGCCGGATTCGTGAGGGTTTTACCCATGAAGAGGTCGTCGCCAACCTGAGCTCGCAAACCAACCTCGATGAAGAGAAGGCCAAGAGACTTCTTGCCGCCGAAAAGCCGACGCTGATCAAAAAGGATGCGGATCCGGAGACTGCCGAAAAGTATCCGTGCTCGCTTCCACAATGCCGGTCTGGAAATCAAGCTGATCAAGGACCGGCCGGCGACTGCGGCAAAAAGTGCGGAGCCGGATCCGGCACCAGGGCCAAGCGAGCCGCCGGCAACATCCCAGCCGCCGCCTCCACCACCCGGAGAGGAAACGCCCTCCGATAATCCTTATGCCGTCCCCAGATCGAATCTCAAGGTGAACAGGAAACAGAGCGGCAGCTGGCTGGAGCAGCCGCAGAAGGTTCCGGCATCCCACGGCTGGCAGTGGATTAAATCGTCCATCGGCATGTTTTTGGGAAATCCCTGGAAATGGCTGGCGATGGGGTTTTGCATGGTGGTGATCATCGGCATCCTCAACTTCATCCCCCTGGTCGGCTCCTTTATCGCCTACCTGCTGGGAACCGTGCTGACAGGCGGGATGATGATGGCTGCCCAGGCCCAGGCGGATGGAGAGGCCATCCGGTTCTCTTTCGTGTTCAAGGGGTTTAGCCACAATCGGAACCAGCTGCTGCTTATCGCCGTTTATTATATCGCGTTCATGGTGCTTCTCGGCATTGTTCTGGTCGCCCTGTTTTTCCTCTTCTTTGGTTCGGCGATATGGAACCCGCAGACGGCACCCATGGCTTTCCAGCAACGTTGGCCACTGGTCGCTGTGCTCATCCTTTTGGCAGCGGCGGTATCGATTCCCATGATGATGGCATTCTGGTTCGCCGTGCCGCTGGTGGCAATCACCGACCGCACGGCCTGGACGGCCTGCAAGCAGAGTTTTCGAGGATGTGTTGCAAACTGGCTCGCCTTTCTGGTTTACGGGCTGGCCTTTCTGGTTCTCGGCATTCTCTCCCTGATCGCTTTTTCCGCCATCAGCGGTATAATGGCCTTCTTCCTGGCGCAGCAGCGTTCGTTCCTCGTCGTCTTACTGCCGATGGCCATCATGGTGCTGGTGTGGTTTCCGATCATGATTATCACCTGGCTCTCCATTTATACGGGGTTTAAAGATATTTATTACCGGTCCATCTGAGCTTCCCCTCTCGGCCGCTGTTCGAGGCACCGTGCAGGCCCGCCATAACCTAAGATCACCCAGTTGACTCCCGAACTCGACACCATCTCCCATTATCAGACTCCGGAAGGCGTGGAGCTGGGTCTCTCCCTGGCCGGACCCATCGTCCGGGGAGTGGCCTGGCTTATCGATTTTGCAATCCGGGTCGTGTGTTATATTCTCATCGCCATACTGCTCTCCTGGATGGGCGGGGTAGGCACGAGCCTGAAGCTCATCGGTCTATTTGTCATCGAGTGGTTCTATCCGGTATTTTTCGAAGTGAGAAACGGTATGACCCCGGGCAAAAAAGCGATGGGGCTGCAGGTCGTCCATGACGACGGCACCCCGGTTTCCTGGACGGCATCGCTGCTCAGAAACCTCATCCGTTGCATCGATCTGCTGCCGCTGTTCAATATGGTCGGTTTTGTCACCATGATTTGCAATACCCGGTTCAAACGCCTCGGCGACCTTGCCGCCGGCACGGTGGTCGTCTATTTCAAGGGCGAATCCAAGGCGTTCAGCATTCCCGACTATCCGCCCGTCCCGGCGCCGGTGCCGTTGACCCTCGCGGAACAGCGGTTGATTCTCGATTTCTGCGAGCGAGCGACGAACCTCTCCGGCGAGCGCCGTCGGGAACTTGCCGATTTACTGCGCTACATCAGCGGTCCGAAGAAACCGGAGAACCGGCTGCTGGCCTATGCGAACTGGTTTTTACGGGGCAGGACGTGATCATGAACCAGAGCCAATTTGAACAGACCTACCGCACACAGTGGCGCGAGTTCGGCACGCTGCTCGATGTGCTTGAACAAAAATCGCCGCCATCGGGCGATACCGCGCCCTCACTCGAAGATTTTCCCAGGCAATACCGGCGACTCTGCAATCATTACGGTCTGGCCCAGACCCGGCATTACAGCCCGGCGTTGGTCGACTCCCTGCACGATCTGGTGCTGCGCGGGCACCGACAGCTCTACAAGAAAAAGCCCGGCCTGGGATGGGCGATTATCCATTTCCTGGCCCGCGACTTTCCCTGTAACGTTCGGCGCCACGCCGCCTTCTTCTGGCTGGCCTTCGCCCTCTTCTACCTTCCGGCCGTCGGCTTCGGCACCGCCTCCTATTTTGATTCGTCCCTGCTCTATTCGGTGATGAGCGAGAGCCAGGTGGCCTCCATGGAGTCGATGTACAGCCCGCATTCCGGCGCCATCGGCCGGTTGCCGAAACGCTCCTCCGACACCGATTTCACCATGTTCGGCTATTATATTCTCAACAATATTTCCATTGGCTTTCGCACCTTCGCCGGAGGCATCGCTTTTGGGGCGGGCGCCGTCTTTCTGCTCCTCTTCAACGGCTTGATGATCGGTGGGGTGGCGGGCCACCTCTCGCATCCGCCCTACAGGCAGATTTTCTGGCAATTCGCCCTGGGGCATGGGGCATTTGAGCTCACCGCCATCGTCATTTGCGGCGCGGCCGGCCTGCTGCTCGGCTACAGCCTGCTCCGTCCCGGCGGTTACCGGCGTCTGGATTCCCTGCGCATACGGGCGCCCGCCGCCCTCAATCTGGTGATGGGGGCCGCCGCCATGCTGGTGTGCGCCGCCTTTATCGAAGCCTTCTGGTCATCCTCAACCCTCTCCCCCGTGATAAAATTCGGGGTGGCCGGCCTCAACTGGGCCCTGGTCGCCATTTATCTTTTAGGGGCCGGACGAAACACCTCCGCTCGAGCTAAGAAACCCGCAGATGACACAACTGCATAACCGCAACCACCTGCGCCAGGACGTCGAAAACCATGAACCTTGACACGGTAGCCATCCATATACGCCCCAGATCTCCCTGGGAAGCGATCGATATCGGCTTCGCCCTGGCAAGACGATGGTTTTTCCGGCTCTGGGGACTCTGGATGTGCGCAGCGCTTCCCGCTTTGCTGCCAATACTCGTCTGCGGATTGCTCTTGCCCGGTTCAACGGCGAAATGGTCGCTCTTCCTCTTCTGGTTTTTCAAACCGCTATACGAACCCGCGCTCGTTATCTGGGCAGGCAGCGCCCTTTTCGGTGATGAGCAAACTTTTAGCGCCACCATCGGCAAAACCAGAAAACGGCTCACCGCCAAACGGATCCAGACGCTGTTTCTTGGCCGTTTCAGTTTCTCTCGCTCATTTTTTCTGCCCATACCGCTGCTCGAGACTCTGGAAGGGGCCGAGAAAAACGCGCGACTGGCGCTGCTTCGCGATGGCTCCGGCACCGCCGTGCTGCTGAGCGTTTCCGGGTTGTGTATCGAGGCGGCACTCGCCTTCTCCCTGCTCATCGCGCTTTTCTGGGTTATCCCGGAAAACCTGCGCTGGATGCATTTTGGCAGTTTCGTGTTCACCCCCGACAATTGGCTTCTGCTCTTATGTTATCTTGCCGGATGCTCGTTGTTTGCTCCCTTTTATGTCTGCGCCGGATTCATGATGTACATCTCCAGACGAGTCGAGCTCGAAGCCTGGGATATCGAGATCGGCTTCAAGCGGCTACGGCAACGGCTGGCGCAGCAGCAGGGACGGCGGCTCCGCACTATAGCAGCGATATTTCTCGCCTTCTGCCTGGCCCTGACTATGGGCGCCGAGAAAGGCGGGGCCGCTGCCCCGGCCCCCCATGCCGCCGCGATCACCATTGCCAAGGTCCTCAAACAGAGGGATTTCGGTAAAGAGGTGACGCAATACCGCTGGGTGCCGAAGGCCAAAAAGGTTTCCATCTCGTCGTCGCCATGGCAGAAAGTGCTGGAGCAGATTTTTCTCGACCTTGCCGGGCTGCTCAAAAAAGTCGCACCGTATCTGGCCAGGTTCGGCGCGTTCCTGCTCTGGTCCCTTGCCGGCGCCCTCATCGCCTTTTTCCTCTTCAAGTCGTCCCGGCTCCGTGCCTGGCTCGAAGTGAGGTTTGCGACCGCACCCGGCGACAACCGGCAGCCGCCGAAAATGATGTTCGGCATGGACCTCCGCCCCGAAAGCCTGCCGGAGCAGATCGGCGCCACCTCGCTGCGGCTGCTCGAGAAAGGCAAGAAACGCGAGGCCTTGAGTCTGCTCTACCGTGGCACCCTCTCCCATCTCATCCATCGCTCTCATCTCGAGGTGCACGGTTCCTCCACCGAGAGCGAATGTTGCAGAGCGGTCCGCGAAACCCGTCCGGAAGAGGAAGCCGCATACTTCTCCGAACTCACCGCTCTCTGGATCGCTCTGGCCTACGGTCACCGTGACCCTGACATGGAGCGCTGCAGGGGGATTGCCGGGCAATGGGAATCCTACTATGGAGCAGGAATATGAGCCGGAACTCCATCAGCAAAAAGCTGCTTTCCCCGGTGGTAACGGTTCCCGTAATCCTGGTTGTTGTACTCACCCTGGGCTCAGTGTGGTTTCTACATAACTTCGAGAAAAAATCCTATCATACTCGACGCGACATCTCGCCCGCCGCCCGGAACAACCCTTTGCTGGCGGCTGAAAAATATCTGCGGGCCACGGGATTGAACACCTCCAGCCGCGCCGGCCTGGGCCTGATCTCCAAACTGCCGTCAGCACACGATGCGATTCTGATCCGTCATTTGCCAAAGGATATCAGCAACTCCTCCAGGGAACGGTTGCTGGCATGGGTGGTAGGAGGGGGGCATCTCCTGCTGGTCCCCAATCCTCTGGCCGAAAAGCACCAGGACAAGGGCAATCTGCCCATTGTCGCCCGGCTCGGAGTGCGTTTCGCCAAGACCGAAAGCAACTCGGATTGCGGCTGTTCCACCACCGGCAAAGACAAAAAAAAGAAGAGCGTCGCCAGTCATAGCCCGCGGGAGGCGGCAAACGACAGACCCACAGCGATCAGGGACGCAGTCCTCGAACTGCAGGCCGGCGGCTATCCCATCCGGCTCGGTTACAACGGCGCCGCGCTCCTTGAGGATCGTCGTCATTCCTCCACATATCGGATAGGCGGCTCGTACTTGCTTGTTCCCCGCAAGGATGGCGAACCTCCTCGACAAACCAAGGGCGAGGAGCAAAAGCAAACCGGTGATTGGCTGCTCGAATACCGACTTGGGGCCGGCAGGATCACGGTGATGAGCGATATGTCCGTTTTCTCCAACAGCGAGATCGGCCGGTACGACCATGCCTATTTTCTCTCCTGGCTGCTTGGGGATGCCGCCCATGTCTGGCTGCTCTATTCCAGCAACGCCACGCCGCTGCCGGCGCTCCTCTGGCGGCTGGCGCCCAGCTTCTGGCTCTCTTTTTTCCTTCTGCTCATCTTGGTCGGCTGGCGGATGCAGAAGCGAAGCGGCGTGCTGCTGCGGCCGCCAGCCGACGACCACCGCAACCTCCTCGCCCATATCGACGGCTCCGGCCACTACGGCTGGAGGTTGAACAAACTGGCGGCGGTGCTTGCCGCCAACCGCGAGACCCTGCTCGCCCGGTGGAGCCGAAGAAAGCTCGGCATAGCTACGGAGCGTCGGGAAACCTCCCTCGATACGGCCACCCTCACGGCACAAACCGGCCTTGGGCCGGAAGAAATTGAAACCGCGCTCCGGCAACAGGTCGGCAGCGAACAGGATCTCATACGAACAACCAGGGCGCTGCAGCACCTGCAGACGCTCCTTCAAGGCGGAGACTCATCACGACATGACGGATAAACTCGCTATGGATACCCTCACATTTGCCGAAGGCGGAAAAAAAATCGGCCTGCTCGAGCACGAGATTAAAAAATGCGTGGTCGGCCAGGATCTGGTGGTCCGGGAGATGGTGATCGGGTTGCTCGGGGCCGGACACATCCTGATCGAAGGCGTCCCCGGCCTCGGCAAGACCCTGCTCGCCAGGAGCATGGCCCGGGCTGCCGGCTCGCGCTTCAACCGCATCCAGTTCACTCCGGATCTGATGCCGGGCGACATCACCGGCCACGGCATGTTCGACATGAAGGACAGCACCTTCAAGATCAGAAGGGGGCCGATCTTCAGCCACTTCCTGCTGGCGGACGAAATCAACCGGGCGCCGGCCAAAACCCAGGCGGCGCTGCTCGAGGCGATGCAGGAGCAGCAGGTGACCATCGAAGGCAAATCCCTCCCCCTTGCCCGACCGTTTCTGGTGATGGCCACCCAGAATCCCATCGAGCAGGAGGGCACCTATCCCCTGCCCCAGGCCCAGACCGACCGATTCATGTTCAAGATTTTCATCGGCTACCCCGGCAGCGACGACGAACGAAAAATCGTCCATGCCGCCACCAGCGGTTCCATCGGCGACGGTCTCGACAGCGACCGGGTGCAGCCGGTGCTGAGCCCCGCAGAGGTCCTGAACCTGCAGCAACTCCTGGCCACCATGACCGTCGACGAACAGATCGTGGCCTATATCGTTCGCATCGTCCGCGCCACCAGGGAGTGGAACGGCATCGACCATGGCGCCGGCCCCCGCGGGGCGATCAACCTGTTGCGGGCGGCCCGCGGCAGCGCCATGCTCGAAAAGCGGGATTTCGTCACCCCGGATGATGTGAAGAGTATCGCCTTGCCGGTGCTGCGCCACCGCATCAAGCTCTCCGCCGATCTCGAGATCGAGGGATACACCCCGGATCTGGTGCTCACCGAGCTACTCGGCAGTATACAAGCCCCACGCATATAAGCATGATGCTCTACCCAACCTCGTTGCATATCGCCTTCTGGTTGGCGATCGCCGCACTCGGCATGGGTGCCGCCTGCTGCCCGCGGCGGGCTCCCTCTGGCAGCTGCTGGCCGGCATGCTGCTGGGCGGCGCCCTGCTCGACGGCCTGCTCGCCCTGAAGCGCCCGGAGGTAACAGTTGAACGGGTCGTCCACCATAACCTGCCGGTATCCGCATGGAGCAGCATCCGCCTGCAAATCAAGGCCAGCAACCGGCATCCCCTGCGCATGCAGATCCACGACCGCTGCGATGCCGACTTTCGGGTTCGCAACCAGCCCTGTTCCTTCACCCTGCCGCCCTCGCGCCGGCTCACCATCGACTACGAAGCTTTCCCCACCAGGCGGGGCCACTACACCTTCACCGGCGTAGACGCCTTTGTCACCAGCCCGCTCCGCCTCTGGGAGAAAAAATGGTTTCTGCCCTGCGGGGGCGAAACCAGGGTGTTCCCCAATTTTCGCGGCATCCAGCATTTCGCCCTGCTCGCTACCCACCATCGCTTAAGCCTCTTGGGGATAAAAAAACTGACCCGGCGCGGCGAAGGCAACGAGTTTCACCAGTTGCGGGAATACCGGCAGGGCGACGGCCTGCAGAAGATCGACTGGAAGGCCACCTCCCGCTATCGCCGCCTGATCTCCAAGGACTACCAGGACGAGCGCGACCAGCAGATCGTCTTCGTGCTCGACTGCGGGCGGCGCATGCACCATGCCGAAGCCGGCACGAGTTTGCTCGACCAGACCCTGGCCTCAATTTTGCTCCTCGCCCACGTGGCGGCCCGCCAGGGCGACGGCGTCGGCTTCTACTGCTTTGGCGGCACCGAAAAATGGCTGCCGCCACGAAAAAATGAGGGTTCCGTCCGCAATCTGCTGCTGGCCATGTATGATCTGCAGTCGTCGACCAGCGCCTCGGACTACCAGCGGGCAACCCGGGATATCCTCTCTCTCCAGCGCCGTCGGGCCTTGCTGGTGATCCTCACCAGCAGCCGCGCCGAGGACCATGACGACCTGCTGCAGATGACACGGCAATTACGCCGACAGCACCTGCTGGTGGTGGCGGATCTGCGGGAGAGCATCCTCGATGCCACGGCCCAGGCCCCCATCACCGGTTTCGACGACGCTGTCCGCTACCAGGCGCTGCAATACTATCTTGACGAGCGGAAAAAGCTCCTCAAGCAACTGCGCCACCAGGGTATTGCCGCCCTGGACGTCACCGCGGCGCGACTGCCCGCGACCCTGGTCAACAGCTACCTGGAAATCAAGAGGTCGGCCAGGTTGTAACCTCGCATTGTGCCAAAGATTACTGGCTCTGGTCATCTCCGAGTTTCGGCAAGCGCGGCCGCAAGCTCATGGCTCAGATTCTCCACCTTGAAAGGCTTGCTCACTGCGGCGATAAAACCGTAATCGCGGTAATTGGCCAGAATGGGATCCGTTGAATAACCGCTGGCGACGATGAGTCGGGCCCGGGGATCGAATTCAAGGATTTTCGCGGCCGCCTCCTGTCCCCCCATTTTTCCCGGGATGGTCAGATCGAGAATTACCGCGTCAGGCGGGGTGCCTTCCCGCAATCTGCGCACATATATTTCCAGCAATTCCTCGCCGCAGCCGCAGCTTTCGACATCGTAACCCAGCATGGAGAGCATCCCTTCGGTCATCTCGCGGAGCATCTCCTCATCATCCATGACTATCACCGAACCGCTTCCGGAAACGATAGTGTCCGTTGCAGACGTGTCGTCTTCCCCGGCATGTTCCGGGAGGGCGGGGAGATAGATCTCGAAGGTGGAACCACGACCGATCTCGGATGAAACCACGATATCGCCTGCGTGCTTGCGTACGATGGAGTAGGCCGAGGTGAGCCCCAGCCCCGTACCGGATTCCTTGGTGGTGAAGTAGGGATCGAAGATCTTTGGTAAATCCTCCGGCGCAATACCCCTGCCCTGGTCTATCACCCGCACAAGGACATAGAATCCCTCTTCAAGAAAAGTTACCTCATGGGCCCTCAAAGATGCGTTTTCCGCTTTCACCCGTACCATTCCCCCCTGGGGCATGGATTGGCCCGCGTTGATAAGCAGGTTGTTTACGACCTGGCTGATCTGGCCCTCATCGGCCTGCAAGGGCCAGAGGTCCTCAGCAATATCGAGGGTTGCGGCGACATTGGAACCCGGCAGGGCGAACGCCACGGCTTCTTCAAGCGTCTTGCCCAGGTCGATCAGCTTTTTCACCGGGTCTCCGCCACGCGAGAAGGTGAGCAGCTGACAGGTCAGCCTGGTAGCCTGGGTAACGGCTTTTTCGCACTGGGTAATATGCTTGGCACTAGCTTGCTCGGGGGGCAATTTGAGGCGAAGCAGCGACAAATTGCCCATGATTCCGGCAAGAATATTATTGAAATCATGGGCGATACCGCCGGCCAACACACCAAGACTCTCCAATTTCTGGGCGTGGAGCACCTGTCTCTCCAGCTCGAGGCGTTCCGCCTCCTGTGCTTTTTGTCCGGTGATATCCCGATCCACTTCGATTACCTTGGTAACGATCCCCGCTTCGTCGATGATGGGCAGCGTTCGCGACTCAAAAATCTGCAGGGACTTGGGCGAGGAGGTGATGCTCTCTCGAGGTTCCCCGCTGGCAAAGGTTTCCTGGGCGATGCAGACGTTGCACGGAATGTTCCGTTCATGCCGAGCCTCGTGGCAGTATCGGCCAATCAGGTTTTGCTTTTCTGTGCCGAGCATCCTGGCGGCGGCGGTATTAGCCCAAAGTATTTTCAAATCGGGGGAGAGGAGCATCAAACAATCGGGCATGGCGTCCAGCAATGCCTGGAATTCCATGGAAAGCGAGCGATACCTGGCTTCACTCTCCCTGAGCGCGCTTTCCATCGTCTTGCGCTCGGAAATATCACAAAAGTACCCTGCGGCAAACTCCTCATTATTGTGCAGCAGATAGTTGGCACTCACCTCGACAGGGATCAGTTTTCCGGAGGCGACGCGGTGCATGGTCTCAAATCGCATCGATTTTCCCTGCCTGAGGTGCTCCAGAATCCCCGGTAACTGGCTCATATCAAAAGTTGGGTCCCAATCGGGTATCCGCATGGTCCGCAGGCGCTCCACGGGGATACCGAAGTGTTGGCAGGCTGCCTGGTTGGCATATTCCATCCTGTAGCCATCTCGAGGGCTGAGGACATAAATCGGATCGCGTGAATATTCGACAAGGCTTTTGAAAAAGGATATTTTATTCTCGGTGGCTACACGGTCGGTAATATCACGCACCATGGTCACGATGCGATCTTCTCCGCCAATGACAACCAGCCGCATGGTCAGAAAGGCATTGAAAACCGTGCCGTCCTTTCTTTTTCCATGGCAATCGAACTGCTGTGATACGCCTTCGCGTGCCTGGTCGAATCGCTTGCGAACCTCCACATTTGATTGATGCGGTATGTTGCCTATCAGATCTTCCACATCCAAGCGGAAGGCTTCCTCGTGCAAATAGCCAAACATGTCGCGCATGGCCTGATTGACATCGAGAACCTTACCTGTAGCGGGGTCGTGAACCAGTACCGCTTCGTACATTGCCTCATAAATGGCCTGGAGATGCTCGCTGCTCGCCCTGAGCCAGTGGTTTACCGCAGACATCGAACGTTGATGACGGTGGATGAGAAGATAGAGCAGCAGGGAAGTGAAAAGGATAAATCCTATTCCTTTGAAGATCGAGATGCGCTGAATCAAATCGGGATCATGCGTCAGCCAGCCCAACAGGGTATCGGAAAAGAAAATCCACAGCCCGCCGACGATTGCATAAATCACGACTATGCGGATAACCGACGCATGCTCCTTCCAACCCCGAAAATTTTCCAAAGCCACGCTCCACTCCAGATATTCTTCATTGTTTCATAGTGCAACTGCGTGGCGATACTATGGGCCGCGCGAGACGACAACGGTGTTGTACTGCAAAGAGAGTCGACCGGTACAACTCCGACGTAACCGTTCTCCAGGTCAACCAAATGCTGGCCAAGCCAATGAACTGTAAACATTCCCCAGGGCCCCAGGTTGGCTCAAGCAAACTGTCGGGCAAGAGCCTATCCATGCACGACAGCCTGATCGCGCCACGATTGGGGGCTGGGTGAACGTTTACACTCTTACCTATTGTAACCAGTTACTACAGATGGCCGCAAGTGGCCCGATTGCACGTTCGCATTACGACAACCCGGAACGCTGTCGGATTAGAGGCATTTTTTTCTCGGATCTAGGAGCCTGTCGGATTATAGGCATTTTTGCTCAGATCGAGGCAAACTCGAAAAAATTACCGGAGACATATACTGAATATTCCGAGGATATTTTTTTCAAGTTTAACGAAGATATGGGGAAAAAGGGCATAATCCGACAGACTCCTAGGCAATCTTGAAAAAAATTACCGAAGGCATATACACGATATTCCGAGGACAATTTTTTCGAGTTTAACGAAGATATGGGAGAAAGGGCCCAATCCGACAGGCTCCTGGGAGTCTCTCGGATTGCACTGTGGAGATGGGGCGTCCAGGGTCACCTGGACAAACTGGACTACCTTAAAGGGAAATGGGGGGAGAACAATACATGGGGAAGAAGCGAGGCATCGCTTCTTCCCCATGTTGCATCCTTCATATGGTTAAACTCTGAACCGCCCTACGAGTTCCTGCAGTTTTTGCGACAGACTCGTGAGTTCTTCCGACTTCTGGCTGATTTGGCCTATAGCGGTCGAGACCTCCTGCACCGATTGGTTGACTTCGGTAATTTCGGCGGTTATCGAACCGATAACGGTGGAGCCTTGGCTGACATTCTGATTCACTTCCTGGATGCCTTGTGAAGTTTGGGCAATATTTTCGGCAATTTCCTGGGTTACCGTAGCCTGCCCCTCCATCTCCTCGGTGATGGAGGAGACGATATCGCTGGCGTCCTTGATAATATCGAGAATCTGGCCGACTTCCGTAACCGTTTCATCGGTCGCGCCCTGGATATTGTCGATCTGATTCTTGACCACCTGGGTGGCCTCGGCGGTTTGCTTGGCCAGTTCCTTGATCTCGGAAGCGACGACTGCAAAGCCCCGGCCCGCCTCACCGGCCCTAGCTGCCTCGATGGTGGCGTTTAAGGCAAGCAGGTTGATCTGTTCGGAGATATCAGAGATGACTTCGGTAACCTTGCTGATTTCCTGAGCGCCCTGCCCCAGTCTGCCCAGTTTTTCGGAAACATCCCCGGCTTTTGACACCGCCGATCCCGAAATGGAGCGAGACTCTTCGCTCTTTTGGGCAATCTCCCTGATGGTGGCCGTCATTCCCTCGGTGGAAGAGGCCACGAGATCGACGTTGGTTGCGGCCTCTTCGCAGGCCGAAGCCACGCTGCTCATATTGGTGTCCATCTCTTCGGCGCCGGCAGCTACCGTCCGTGAACGTTCGGCCATGGACTCGGCGCCCTGGGTCATCTGTACAGCTATGCTTGAGAGAGCGCCGGAGGACATATTGAGCGAGCCGGCGTCATCGACAATCTGCTTGATGAGTTCCTGGAGTTTGTCCATGAACAGGTTGAACCAGGTCGCCATTTCGCCGACCTCGTCCATGGCTTGTATCTCGAGCCGCTTGGTCAGATCGCCCTCACCCTCGGCGATGTCTTTGAGCATGTTGACTGTGTCGCGGATCGGCCGAACAACTCCGCCCGCCGCATACCAGAGCAGGAAGATACCCAATACACTGATTACCAGTCCTACAATGATCTGCATTACAGTCCGGCTGTTGCCGTCGGCGGAAAGGTCCTTGTCCAGGGCGATGGCATCAGCCAGCACGACTTTTTGCTTGATCCGGATCATAACCGACCAGGGTTTTCCGGTTCTTCCCAGTTCGATGGGGGCGAACACCACAAACTCATGTTTTTCCTGGTTAAGCGAAGCCACGCTTTTACCGGCCTGGATATCCTCAAGGTAGGGTTCCCAACCAGTGCTGATAGTATTCTTGAAATGCTTGCCGATGAGATCGGCATGTTCGCTGTCGGCCACGATCAACCCCATGTTACTGACGATGGTGACCTCTCCCTGCCCGTCGAAGAGTTCCTTATCCACATCTTCCGAGAGTTTCTGCACAAAATTGAGATTGTAGTCCGTACCAGCAACACCGTAGAACTTGCCGTTGACCAGAATCGGCACAGAAAGAGTAGTCAGCCAGACCCGTTTCCCCTGAACGATATACGGAAAAGGATCCAGCACGCTTTCTTTGTGATTTTTCTTGGGACCGATATACCACCCGCCTTTGAGCACGCCATTCGGGTGACGATCCATGGTGTCGTATTCCACCAGCGGCTGAACCGCGATATGACCATTTTGATCTCGAGTCCAATACGGTGTGAAACGGCCGGTGACGGCGTTATTGCCATCCTTGCCGGTCTTGAACTCTGCATCTCGACCGTCCAAGGCGTTTGGCTCCCAGCAGGAGTAGGTACCGTTGAAATTCGGGTTGTCCTTTAAAACCTTGAGCAAAATGGCATTAATCTGGTCTCGTCCCAGTTCCAGGCCACCGTTGTCGGGAGATTTGGCCACAGAAAACACATCGGCCATGGTTCTGGCCGAGTCCAGCGCTACCAGAAAGTCGGCCCGAATTTTGCCCGCGTAGGTGCCAGCCAGGTTCTTCAGGCCGGACAAGGATCTCGATTCGACAAGTTTTGAGACGCGAGTGTTCACGAGTTGCTGAGTCGAACGCGCGGAGTAGACGTTGTACCCTACCAATATAGCGGCGGAAAGAATAAGGCAGATTCCTGCGATGGCCGCTATTTTGGTTCGAACGGATTTGAATTTCATTTTTTTCCCCGAAGTAGTTTTTTGTTACCGTTCACCAAGTCGGGCAAATACTGAACTCAACTCTGGTTATAGGAACTTTCGGCAGTACTGCATGTTGGCATGGGCAGGTGGTGGTGGAACACAAACCGCGCACTCTCCGTGTTTCATCCTGCTCGTGCCAAGGTGGGGTGCTTGCTAAAGTGTACTGTTGCTTCATGAACGGCTTGTCAATTCTTGCTCTTGGTTGCAAGATGAGTTTGTTTTACGTAAGCAATGAGGATATGAAAAAAAGTACATGGTCTATTAATTTTTGATTATAGCTTCAACTTTTTCAGTGTGTCAAATATCATTCTCGGTAAAAGCGCATAGATAGCTCAATGTATGGGTGAGGCCACCGGGTGCACTCCTTGCAACCGTTCACCGAGATAGGCAACACGCTGGTATTGCCCCATGCTTGTACGCGTTTACCAGTGCTCCATATGTGCACGAGCAGGCTGTCAGGCTATAGCTTATCTCTACGCGTCAGCCTGATCGTACGCAGATGGGGTGCTGGTGAACGCTTACTACTGCTTCGGAAAAGCCCGCTCACCGCATGACGTGTCATGCGACCAGGTAAGAGACAAAAAGTTTCAGGTATTCGACCCATATCGGCAGATGCATCTCATAACTATCAAAAAATGATGTCGCCGCATACGGTGAAAGGCGTGGGCAGAACTGCGCCGATATATCAACCGTGGGAGTGATAGTGCCGGTGTCCGCCATCATGGACATGCCGGTGAAAGCTGTCATCCACTAGGTTCACCGCCAGCAACAGGTTCCGATCGCTCAGGATCTCGGCGGGACTACCGGAAGCGACCAGCCGGTGATCTTCGCCGAAGACGATCACCCGGTCGGCGATCTCTTCGACGATATCGAGGTGATGAGTGGAGATGATGAGGGATTTGCCGGCGTCCCCCAGCTGCTTGACCAACCCGATCAGCCAGGATTGGGTCCGGGGATCCAGACCGTTGGTGGGTTCATCCATCAGGATCACCTGCGGATTGATGGAGAGTACCGAGGCGATGGCCACCTTTTTCTTCTCACCGCCGCTGAGTTTGAACGGCGGTCGGTCCTGGACATGCGCAAGGCCCAGCATGGCGATCACCTCGTCTACCCGGCGGCGGATATCTTCCTCGTCGAACCCCATCTGCAGCGGCCCGAAGGCGATCTCTTCCCAGACGCTGGAATTAAAGAGCTGTGCCTCGGAATTCTGAAAGACGAACCCCACCCGGCGGCGAAAAGCGAACGAAAACTCCTCTCGACGCAGGTTATCCTCAGAAATGTCAACGCCACAGGATGTTATTTCACCCTCCTGAGGGAACAAAAGGCCATTGAGCAGTTTGAGCAGCGTCGACTTGCCGCAGCCGTTGGCGCCCAGCAGCACCACGGTTTCCCCCTGCTCTATCGTCATGCTGATATCGGCCAGCGCCTCTTCGCCGCTGGGATAGTTGTAGCTGACTCCCTTTAAATCAAATAAAGCATTCATTTTCTCAAACAAGAAACCGGTCTCCTCCCAGAATAAGCAGACTGACGATCACCATAAACAGCGCCCACAACCAATCGAGTGTCCCGGCTTGAAATCGGACAATGATTTTAGCCCGGCCGCAGTACCCCCGGGAAAGCATCGCGGCATACACCTCCTCGCTCATGGTATAGGCTTTGCTCCACAGCGAACCCATGGCGCCGGATACAAACCGGCGCTGCTCCCTGGTGGAGGTACGCCCCACTGTTCGGCTCTTTCTGGCAACGAAAATCTCGCTGGCCACCTGCAAAAACAGATAGATGTAGCGATAGGTCATCTCCAGCACGGTTATGAAAATCTGGGGAATACACACCGATCCCAGCGCCTTGAGCAAGGTGTTCCACCTGGTGGAAAGCGTGAGCAATACGGCCAGGGAAACCGAGGCCCCCACCCGAAGCAGCAACACCACGGCGCCATGCACGCCCTGACGGGTGATAGAGAGGCTCGCCGGTAAGGTCCAGGGGCCGAAATGATATGCATGGGAAAAGTGGACAAGGGTCAATAATGGATCGCCGGGACGCACGATATTGAAGATCGACGGCAGAATAATTACCCCGGTAAAGAGCGGCACCACCAGCCATACCCGCTTTGCAAAGGTGGCCACCGGGATACGCGAGACCTTGGCCAACCAG
This sequence comes from uncultured delta proteobacterium, assembly GCA_963745265.1. Lineage (GTDB taxonomy): Bacteria > Desulfobacterota > Desulfobulbia > Desulfobulbales > Desulfocapsaceae > Desulfopila. Next base: position 633 of record CAVUXQ010000018.1, on the reverse strand, counting down.
AGCAACCAGAGATTGAATCCCAGCAGAAGAATGGCATGATGGGTAAAATTGGCAACCACGATCAGTAGCAAGGTGGTCATCACTTTGATGCGAGGATCAATGCCCTGAAGCAAGCCCGGGCGCTTGGCCAGTTTTCCGGCAACTACCTCTTCGCGCAGCACATCGGCAATGGCTTCAATGGTTTTCTCGACAAAACCTCGACGCAAGATCTTGCCTCGAACACGGAAATCCGAGTCGTCCGCTCCGACTTTTTCCGCTTGCAGCGCAGCTGCGTCCGCTGCTGTGCAAGCCGCCGAGTGCTCAGGCGTCCGCCGACCGCAACACCGGAATGGCTCCTGTTCCTTAAGCAGCCATTCCGGAATGTTCGAGGTAGTTTTCATTATGATTGGATGCCTTTTCGAGAACCTGAAGGCTCACCTGGTGGTTCTCTGCTGCACCCTACCGAACAGATAGGTAATTCCCACTAAAAACGCCACGCCGATTACTGCCGCCAGGATGTAGACCACCGCCGACTGACCGAAACTGCCGTTTAAACCCGGCAGGGAATAATCCGGTATTACGGCATGCCAGGTATCGGAGAGATGCTGCAAGCCGGCAGGGATAAAACCCATCGCGCCTTAATCTCCTCCGCAC
>CAVUXQ010000017.1:0-172778 GCA_963745265.1 uncultured delta proteobacterium | reverse complement strand
TCGCGAAGAGGAGATCGATACGCTCACCATCTACGGGCCGGGGGGATGCCAGGAATGCAACGGGCTTGGATACAAGGGCAGGGTAGGTTTTTTTGAGCTGATGGAGGTGACCGATGAAGTTGCTAAAGCCATCAGCGCCGAGGTGCCGGAGGACCAGCTTCGGAAAATTTCCATGCAGGAGGGCATGACGCCGTTGCGCGAAGCCGCTCTACAGAAGGTGCGGGACGGGATCACCAGTATCGACGAGGCGTTGCGACGAACGGTCGCTCACAAGGAGAGTCTGCCGGCCTATCTGGTCAACCCGGATGTGGAAGAATATGAAGACAGCGATGTGATTATCCGGGAGGGCAACACTGATAAGGACTTTTTCAAGCTCATCCGCGGAGCGCTGACCGTCATTAAAGGCGGGAAAAAAATTGCTGAACTGACTGAGCCGGGAGAGTATTTTGGTGAGATGGCGGCAATCTCTGGCGAGCAGCGAACTGCTACCATCGTCTCCCAGGGGCGATCCACCATCAAACGGTACCCCGGCGACAAGATAGAGGAAGTAATCGAGAAATACCCTGAAGTCGCGGAGCATCTTTTCAAGACGATGGCGACTCGTCTGAAGAAATCCAACCAAATAATCGTCAAACTCGCCGGTGGCGGCAACCGCAGACCTCCGCAACCTATGCCGCGAAAACCCTAATTGCCCCGCAGCCGTTCAACAGCATCCCCTTCAGAGTCTGCGCTTACCTGCACCCTGTTTGGAGCACCCGGAGCCTTCGCTTTGCCTGTGAACGATTCCGATGCGTCTTTCGGGTTCCCGTGAAAAAGGAAAAGTTCCACTAGATGAATATCACTGTTTTTTTTGATGGCAGCCCTGGGCACGAAAAACAGAGCCGGCGCTTGTGCGGGCCTTGCAGACCATGCTCGAGGTCGAAGTCCGGCATGTTGCCGTTGATTCGCTCTCGCCGTTCAATAGGCTGGTGGATACCTGCCGGCTTTTCCTCCTGCGCGACGGCGGTTGCCGGTACCCAGCCCTGGTGCTGCCGATCTGCTGATCGGTACCGGCTCCAGAACCCATATCCCCTTGCTTTCCTGCCGGAAAAAATACGGCGTGCCGGCCATCACCTGCATGACCCCGGATTTCCATCTCCGCCATATGTTCGATTTGTGTTTCGTGCCCCGGCACGACGGGGTGCGCGCGGGGAAACCTCTTTGTCACCGACGGCCCGCCGGTGTTACCGATGCCGGAGTATCCCCGGGACCCCGCGGCCGGACTCATTCTGCTGGAGGGGAGTCGCAGGCGCAGCCATTTCTGGAACACCGCCGAGGTGATATCGTACGTGCAAACCATAGCGAGCCGCTCACCGGAGATCCGCTGGCACCTCTCTTCTTCGCCGAGAACGCCGGAGCAAACCGTGCAGGAGTCAAAGACCTTGCCGCAAGGCTTGACAACGTGGTTTTTTTTCATTACCGGGATACTCCGCGTGGCTGGATCGAAGAACGAGTATGCCGGGCCCGTACAGTATGGGTGACCGCCGACTCGATGTCCATGATGTACGAGGCGCTCACCGCAGGCTGCCGGGTCGGGGTGCTGCCCCTGGCCTGGAAACACCAAAAAAACAAGTTCCAGAAAAGCATAGATTTTCTGGTTGAAAAGAATTGGCCGTCACCTACGCCGCCTGGCAACGGGGGGAGGCGTCGTGGCGAGAGGAGGTAAACTTCAATGAAGCGAAGCGATGCGCACAGGCGATAGTGGCACGATGGTTTCCGAAAAACTGACGGTGGTCCAGCTCCTGCCGGAGCTCGAAGAAGGCGGCGTGGAAGGGGAAACCCTCGACATGGCGATTTATCTTGCCGGAAAAGGGCACAATTCCATAGTCATTTCCGGCGGCGGCCGGCTGGTCGGCCAGCTGGAGGCGGCCGGTTGCCGGCACATTCTCTGGCCGTACGTCGGCGAGAAGAGCTATCGCTGTCTGGGATCGATCTCCCGTCTGCGTCGGTTCCTGGTGGAGCAAAAGGTCGACGTGCTCCACTTGCGCTCCCGTTTGCCGGCCTGGATCGGCTACTTTGCCTGGAAGTCTATTCCGCTTGGATTGCGCCCGTCGCTGGTCACCACCTTTCACGGGTTCTATTCCGTCAACAGTTATTCGAAGATCATGACCAGGGGGGAGCGGGTCGTCGCGGTTTCGGGCACGATTCGGGAGCATATCATAAAAAACTACGGTACCGATCCCGGAATAATCACCCTGATCCACGGCGGCTTCGATGTCGATCAGTTCAATCCGGAAGCCGTCAGCCACGAGCGTGTGTCCGCTCTGAGAAAGCAGTGGGGAATAGAAGAGAATGATCTCCCGGTTATTATCTTGCCGGGTCGACTGACCCAATGGAAAGGGCAGGAGCTGTTTATCGACAGCCTGGCGCAGATCCGCGATCTGCCGTTTGTCGCTCTTTGTATCGGTGATACCGACGAAAATCCCTCGTTTACCAAGAAACTGCAGGACAAGATCCAGCAGCTGCATATGCAGAACAAGATCAGACTGGTGGGCCATTGCCATGATATGCCGGCGGCCATGCTGGCGGGCGACATTGTCGTCTCCGCCTCCTCGTCCCAGCCCGAGGCGTTCGGCAAGGTGGCCATCGAGGCCATGGCCATGGGACGACCGGTGATCGCCACGGCGCATGGCGGCAGCCTGGAGACCGTGGTCGACGGTGTTACCGGCTGGCTGGTGGAACCAATGAATCCTCGGGAGATGGCTCGGACCATCGCCGGGGCGCTCGCCGATGAGCAGACCTGCAATCAGTATGGACGAGCCGGTCGGCAATGGGTCAATGAAAGGTTTACCGCCGATGTTATGTGCGCCAAGACCCTCGCTCTGTACAGGGATCTGCGAGGGCAAAAAAAGGCACGCCGGCACGACGAATCCCTCACCGTCGTACAGATGCTGCCGGAACTCGAAGGCGGGGGCGTTGAACGCGGAACGCTGGAGATGGGCAGATATCTCGCCGGGCAGGGGCACCGCTCCCTGGTGGTTTCCGGTGGCGGCCGGATGGTCGCCCAGCTCGAAGGCGAAGGCAGCATCCATATTCCGATGCAAGTCGGCGAGAAATCCCCCCTCTGCTTGCGTTACATCCTTCCTCTCAGGCGTCTTCTCAAGCGCGAACGAGTTGACATCCTCCATCTCCGTTCACGGATGCCGGCCTGGATCGGTTATTTGGCCTGGAAGAGTTTGCCTCGCCATCAGCGGCCGGTGTTGATCACCACCTTTCACGGGTTCTATTCGGTGAATGCCTACAGTGCCATAATGACCAAGGGCGATGCGATCATCGCGGTTTCCGAATCTATCCGACGCCATATCGGTGAATGTTACGGCAAAAAAGATCAAGTCAACCTGATATTTCGCGGTGTAGACGGTGAACAATTCGATCCGCAGCAGGTTGGCGGCGAACGCGTCGCTGCCCTGCGCAAGAACTGGGGAATACCTCAGGGTATCGTTCCGGTGATCATTCTGCCGGGTCGGCTCACTGAATGGAAGGGACAGGACGTCTTCATCGATAGCCTGGCGCGGATCGGTGACCTGCCCTTTCTTGCCCTATGCATTGGCGACACCGATGAAAACCCCTCGTTTACCAAACGGCTTCGCGAGCAGATCGACCAACTGCAAATGCACAACAAGATCAAACTCGTTGGCCACTGCAGCGATATGCCGGCCGCCTATTTGCTGGCCGACGTGGTGGTTTCCGCATCGTCGAGCGAACCGGAGGCCTTCGGGCGGACCACTGTAGAAGCCATGGCCATGGGCAAACCGGTGATTGCCACCGCCCATGGCGGAAGCCTGGAAACCGTGGTCCACAATGAAACCGGCTGGCTGGTACGCCCATCGGATCCGGAGGCGCTGGCAACCGGTATTGTGCATGCGCTGTCCTGCGACCCCGGGATGCTGCGGCAATATGGCGAACGGGGACGGCTGCGGGTTGCCGATAATTTCACCACCAAGGCTATGTGTGAGCAGACCGTGGCAGTGTACAGGCAAAGCCTGGCGTCCAGGTAAGCCCCTGGGAGGCTGTCCTGAGAATGCCCTTTTCGCCCATATCTTCGTTAAACATGGGAAAATTATCCTCCGGTAAGCGAACGGAGTGAGTCTCCGAGATATTCACCATATGCCTCCGGTAATTTTTTCGAGTTTGCCTCGATCTGAGAAAAAATGCCTCTAATCCGATAAGACTCCTAGAGACCTTCACTTTTTCTCCAACCTGGGGTATTCGGAAGCCGCGCGTGGCGGTGGTGGCGTTGGCGGCGGACTGCCGGAAAAGAACGACCTCAGTTTGGCGAATAGAAATTTGATGCCCTGCCAGATTTTCGGCAACAGCCAGATGGCCAGGAGGATAAAAAGGATAAAGGCGGCCAGAAAAGCCAGGGGGTGATGCAGGGCGGTCCACAGACCGCCGATCACCGCCACGTCCTCGACCACGGAAGCGGTCCAGTTGGTAAACGGTTCCGGGGAAGCGTTGATGAGGATCCTCGAACCCGCCTTGACCATGTGGCTGGTGGCGGCGACCGAGCCGCCGAGAATACCGGCGGCTACCTGCATGGCGGGACTGACGTCGCCGACTGCGCCCGCGGCCAGGATCACTCCCGCCGGGATACGGACAAAGGTATGGATCGCATCCCAGCCCGTGTCCACCCCGGGGGTCTTGTCGGCGAAAAACTCCACGCAATACATCAGGCAGGCGGCGATGATCACTACCGGGTTCTGCAGAACGACGAGGCCGTGGGGCAAACCATATTGCCGGTAGCCCCCATGATGCCGAGCATGGCGAGGGTGGCGTACAGGTTGATGCCGCTGGCCCAGGCGGTCCCCATGGTCAGGGCGATGGTGGCGATAATCTGTTGATAGGCGTCCATGATTGCGTATGTTCAGGGGACTATTCGCGTGAGGGTTGATGGCTCGGAGAGTATTGGTCGCTGAGTTGGCGGAGCAGGAAATCGCATTCCAAAGGGGAGAGATCGAATTTGCGGTTGACGCGTTCGATAATCTCCGTCCGGCTGAGATCGGGATTCCTGCTTTTCTGCTCGCAGAACTCTTCGATAGCTTTGCGCATTTTCTCTCCGGGAAGTTGGGTTGGCTGTTTGGTGGTCATTTTGCAATCTCCTTTCTTGATCGACGGGCGTCGGTGGCTGCCACGCCAGGATTGTGCCTGCAAATCGCTCGTTACCCACCCGTCGGTTTGAGGATCAGGCCCGCCAGGGGCGGGACGGTGATCCTGGCGTGAAAATCCGCCTGGGCGAACGGCTCCGGAATCGGGTGGATGAGGGACTTCTCACTCGAGTTGCCGCCGCCGTATGCGAGGTCGTCCGAACAGAATATCTCTTCGTATTGCCTGCCGGTCGGCAGCCCTATCCGGTATCGGTAATGGATCTGCGGCGTAAAGTTGAGGATGCAGACCAGATGGTCTCTTCGGTCTTTGGCGTACCGGGCGAAGGAAATAATGGAGTTGTCCCGGTCCTCAAGATCGATCCATTCAAACCCCTCATAGGTAAAATCCTGTTCCCACAGAGAGCGGTCGCCAGTATACAACGTATTTAAATCAGATACAAATGTAAGCATTTTTTTGTGCATGTCATTCTCGCCGAGCAGGTGCCAATCCAGGCTGCGCTTACAGTACCATTCGCTCCATTGCCCGATTTCTCCGCCCATGAACAGCAGCTTCTTGCCCGGATGCATCCACATCGTGGTGAGAAGAAGGCGCAGGTTGGCGAATTTTTGCCAGATATCCCCCGGCATCTTGTCCAGTAGCGACCTCTTGCCGTGCACTACTTCGTCGTGGGAGAGGGGCAGAATGAAATTTTCTGAAAAGGCGTACATGATCGAAAAGGTCAGGGCATTGTGGTGGTAGCGGCGATAGAGGGGATCCTTGGCAAAATAGGTGAGAATATCGTTCATCCAGCCCATGTTCCATTTAAAGCCAAAACCAAGCCCCCCGAGATTTGCCGGTTTTGAAACGCCATAGAAACTGGTCGATTCCTCCGCGATCATCAGGGTGTTGGGGTGCAGGTCGTAAATGACCGAGTTAGCGTGGCGGAGAAACTCGATGGCTTCGAGATTTTCCTTGCCGCCATAGCAGTTGGGGATCCACTCCCCCTCTTTTCGGGCGTAGTCGAGGTAGAGCATCGAGGCGACCGCGTCGACCCGCAGACCGTCGACATGGTATTTGTCGAGCCAGAAGAGGGCGCTGGCGATTAGATAGTTACTCACCTCTCGGCGGCCGTAATTATAGATGTTGGTGCCCCATTCGGGATGCGCACCCTTTCTCGGATCTTCGTGCTCGTAGAGGGCGGTGCCGTCGAACCGGGCCAGGCTGTGGGCGTCCTTTGGAAAGTGGGCCGGAACCCAGTCGAGGATAACCGCAATACCGTGCTGGTGACATGTGTCGACGAAATACATGAATTCCCGCGGCGTGCCGTAACGGCTGGAGACGCTGAACGGACCGGTTACCTGGTAGCCCCAGGATTCGTCCAGGGGGTGTTCCATGATCGGTAACAGTTCAATATGGGTAAAACCCAGCTCCTTGACATAGGGGATGAGCTGGTCGGCCAGTTCGACAAAGGTGAGAAAGCGATCCGGCTGATCTGGGTCGCGTTTCCAGGAGCCGGCATGCAGCTCGTAAATCGACATCGGTTGATCGTAGGGCGTCGTGGTGAGCTTGCGTTGCTGCCAGGCTTCGTCGCGCCAGCGGTAGCCATCCAGGGAGGCGATGATCGAAGCGGTATGGGGGCGCAGCTCTGCGCGAAATTGAAAAGGATCTGATTTTTCCAGGAGTTCGCCATGTTCCGTGCGGATTTTATACTTGTAGAGCTGCCCCTCTCCGACGCCGGGCAAAAAAAGTTCCCAGATGCCGGAACTGCCGAGGCAGCGCATGGGATGGACCCGGTTGTCCCAGCCGTTGAAATCTCCAACCACCGAGACGCTTCGGGCGCTGGGCGCCCACACTCGGAACATGGTGCCGGCGATGCTCGACAGCATTGTCGGGTGGCTGCCGAGATGATCGTACAGCCGGTAGTTGGTGCCGAAATTGAACAGGTACCTGTCGGTTTCCTGAAGCTGGGGTAAAAATCTGTAAGGGTCGTTGACGCGCTCGATGTGGCCGCTGAAGTACTCGATTTCGTAGCGGTAGGTGTAGGGGTCGAGGTGGGGATCGGAAAACCAGTTGCGTTCGAGAATCACCTCGAACAGACCCTCGTCGCGGATTTTCTCCATCGGCTGGCGCTGCTCGCCGCTGAGGAGGATGACTGATCTGGCGTGGGGTTGAAAGGTGCGAACCGTCACCAACTGCTCGGACTTCCCGCTGAAATGGACGCCGAGTACCTGGAATGGGTCATGGTGGCTTGAATTGACTATGCGGTCGAAATGATCGTTCATCGTCTTTGTGTTGAGTCGAGGGAAATGGAGGGTGCTTTCTCACCGCTTCGGTTACTCCAATATGGGAACAATATGGGGTAACCTCTTGCAAACATGCTTCCTAACTATGCACAACGGCCTGATCGTGTCAAGATGGGGTGCTGGTGGACGCTTACGGGTAACCTGTTGCAAACATGCTTCTATAATAGTAGGTTATCGTCAACGGTTTGTCATCCGAATCCGATGTCCTTTCCGCTTTTTGCGCGTCTGCCCGCTCCACCTCCATCTCTGGGTTCGGGTCGGCTTGACGCCTGAGATGGTACTCTGATAGACTGGAGTGAAAGAGCACGGATGGGAACACCTCCCCTGATTGCACTCCGGGCGGACTAATCTCCATACAGGGAGGCTTGCGACATGACTGTTGAAAAAGCCCCGATAATCGAGAGCCTTACAGGATCGTTTCTGATCTCCACCCCGCAAATGCCCGATCCCCGCTTCGAGGAGCAGGTGATATATATCTGCGCCCACAGTCACGAGGGGGCCATGGGTTTGGCGATCAACAAACCCAACGCCGCCTTCTCGCTGGTCGAAGTCCTCAAGGGCGCCAATTTGCCGATACCGGTGAGGGAGTTACCCTCGGTCTATGTCGGTGGCCCGGTGGAGCTGGAGTCGGCGTTCATCCTCTACCGTTCCGATTATCGCACCGAGTATCAGCTCGAGGTGAGCCCAACGGTATCGATATCGCGCGAAACCAAGGTCCTTGAAGATATTGCCAAGGATCGCGGCCCTGAGAAATACCTCTTCCTGCTGGGGTATACCGGCTGGGGGCCGGGCCAGCTGGAAAGAGAGCTGGTCGACGACGGCTGGTTGACGGTGCCGGCAGACGATCACATCATCTTCGACCTCGACGATGAAATCAAATGGAAAGCGGCGGCCATGCAGTACGGTATCGATATTTCCACATTTGGTGATGTGATCGGCTACGCATAAGGCTGCGGTTGTTCGATTTGGCGGCAAAAGGCGCTTCCCAGATGGGATGCGCCTTTTTTATTTCCATGGCGACCCGGTTTCGCTGCGCTCCGCCCGTGACCACAGCCAACAACCATGGCATCTTGAGCCAGTTTCATGTATGGTAGTATCCCGGCTGAAGGTCGAACCACCGTATCAAACAAGTAATGGAGTAGGTAATGCAGAAGGTTGAGGAAATTTTTTCATGTAAACGTTGCGGGTACTGCTGCCATGGGGAGACCACCGTTTCTCTGGACGATGCCGATCAGGCGCGGATGTGCGAGGCCCTCGGCATGGGCCGTGAGGAAGTGGAAAAAACATTCTGGCGGGTCAGTGGCACTGTCGTGCAGATGAAGATTAGCGACGGTCACTGCATTTTTTACGAAAACGGCTGCACGGTCCATGCCGGACGCCCCTGGCGATGCGCCGAATGGCCGCTGCACCCCTCTATCCTGAGCGACGTCAATAACTACCACACCATCGCCGAATCCTGCCCTGGCATCAACCAGGAGCTGGGATACGAGGCATTTTGCGCGGTGCTCAGGGAGTTGCTCGAAGAGCAGGGCAAGGTGTCGTGTTGAGCTGCCCGGGGTTTCAAACCTCAGCCACAGGAAGTGAGACCGGATACGTGCTCCCCATAAACCATGGAAACGCCAAAACCCGACGATGGGGAGTTTGCGGCCGCTATGAAGCATGAATTGGTATTCTTAGGCAAGACCAAGGATTCTTTTCTCACCACGGGCATAGAGGACTATGCTTCGCGGTTGCGCCATTACACCCAATTGCGCACCAAGGTTTTAAAAGAGAAGAAAAATCGCGGCGGCGCCGATCTCGATAGCGAAGGCAGCCAGCTCTTGCAGACGGTGCCGGCCGGTTGGTTGGTCGTTGCCCTTGATTCCCGTGGTCGCCAGTACAGCTCGGAAGATTTCGCTACGCTGATCGATAGCTGGGAACAGCGGGGGACCAAAGGGGTGAGCTACCTGATCGGTGGCCCGTGGGGGCTCTCGGATGCGGTGGTGGAGCGTGCCGACGTCTGCCTCTCCCTCTCGCAAATGACCTTCACCCATGACATGGCACGGCTGCTGCTGCTCGAACAACTCTATCGGGCCTACACCATTAAGGCCGGCGAAAAATATCACAAATAAATCATAACTCGCGCCTTGGTATCAGGTAGACATCGAAGCGACTGTTCTTCATCACGATCTCATGGGTCGGTTGCCTGCCGCCCAGGCATGGGGCGCCTTTGGGTCGCTTGACCACTACCCGGTTTACAGCCCGGGCCAGGGCCACTTCGAGGAGTTCCGGCCCGTCTTCGTCGTGGCCGACCACCTCCCGGATAAGACGCATCTCTCTTCGGTTGAGTGCCGATTTCTTCGCGTGCGGGTACATCGGATCGAGGTAGACGGTATATGGAGCCGGGTCGCAATCCAGGAGAGCCTTTCGCCCGTCTGCCACCTGGAACCGTATTCGGCTGTCGACGATTTCCCGGGTGCGTGGATCCTCCGCGGCTCGTTGCAGGCCATCTTCGAGCAAGGCACCGATCACCGGTGATCGTTCATTGAGCACGACATGGCAACCAAGGCAGGCGAGAACGAAGCCGTCGCTGCCCAGGCCGGCGGTGGCGTCGAAAATATCGGGCCGGAAACCGGGTTTGACGCCGACAGCCCGGGCCAGAGGTTGCCGGACGGTGGTGTCGTGGCTGTGGCGGTATCCCATCCGACCGTGCAGAAAATCGACAAAAAGCGGCCGGAGGCCAGAATCGCCGTCGCCCATGGGGTTGACCTGCAGTTGCAGGTGATCGTCGGCATAGGTCAACAAATAGCTGGTGCGACACTCTGAGGGAAGACAGAAGGGGAGGCGCAAATTTCTTGCCTTACGCCGTGCTTTTTGTAGAATTGTCGCTGAAAGTGAGGTACATGAAACAGACACGCAATGAGGAGAAGCTGCGCCGCCCGATCTAGCCGGCATCTGCGAAATATTTTTATTTTTAGTCATTTATTACCAATTAGGTTACGATGCAGAACCAGAACGTTGATGTTGTTGCCATCATTCCCGCACGATACGATTCCAATCGCTTCAAGGGCAAACCCCTGGCTAAAATAGCCGGCAAGCCGATGATCCAGCATGTGGTCGAGCGGGCTCGGCAGGTCGAATTGCTCTCGAGGGTGGTCGTGGCCACTGACGACGAGCGCATCGCCGACTGCGTAAGCTCGTTTGGCGGCGAATACGTCATGACCCGAAGCGATCACGTCAGCGGTTCCGACCGGCTGGCTGAGGCGGCGGAGCGTCTTGGCATCTCCGAACACGATGTGGTTGTCAACATCCAGGGCGATCAGCCGCTGTTTCCCCCCGAAGTGGTGGAACAGGTCGCCCGGCCGCTGCTCGACGATCCGGCCTTGCCGATGTCCACGCTTATCTACAAAATAGTCCGGGAAGAAGAGATCAACGACCCCAACCATGTCAAGACCGTTTTCGACCGGGATAGCCATGCCCTCTATTTTTCCCGTTCCCCCATCCCGTTTCAAAGAAACCCGGACGATACCATCTCTCCAACCTATTATAAACATCTTGGTTTTTATGCCTACCGCAAAGGCTTCCTGCTCACTTTCGTCGCCCTGCCCGAAGGGGAGTGGGAACGGTTCGAAAAACTCGAGCAGTTGCGAGCTCTGGAATACGGCTACAAAATCAAGGTGATCCTGACGCCCCATGATTCCATCGAGGTGGATACCCCCGAAGACCTGCGCCGAGTCGAGGCGTTTCTGGCTGCCCGGTAGCGCTGATGTGGCAGGTCGCGATGCCTTCTCGCGCGGACGTTGGCGTTTGAGGCGACGGCTGGATCGGTCGGTCGCAGCCCTGCAAAGGATGACATGGACAGTACAATGGAAAGCAGTGTGGCCAAGAGGCTGAAAGAACTGGCGGAGATGCGACTTTCTCCTCTCAATCTCCTGCCCCATGACGATCTGCGTGAAAAGTGCATCGATCTGGTGCTCAGCGGCGAACCTGTCACCCACAACAAGGCGATCAACCGGCTTTTCGCCAGCTTGGCGGCGGCGCTTGATAATCGGCAGATGGAGCACGCCCGGGTGGTGGTGTTCGGCGGAGGCACGGGTCTCTCCAATATAATCGGTGGCGACAGCCGCTCGGAACACTGGACCCGGCGTCCCTTTTCCGGACTCAAGGAAGTCTTTCCGCAAACACGTTCGGTAGTGTGCGTCACCGATGATGGCGGGTCGACCGGTGAACTCTTGAAAGACCTGCCCCTGATCGCCATCGGCGATATCCGTCACGTGTTGCTCTCCTCCATACAGCTTGCCGTGTTGCAGCGGACCTATCAGCTCTCGATAGTGGAAGCCAGGCAGGTAGCCGCCGAGGTGGCTAGGCTGTTCAATTACCGGTTCAAGAGTAAGCCCACTGACGCCAAGGCGCTTATCGCCGGTACCGGCGCTGATACCTCCCTGCTGCCTCGGGGCCAGCGGGAGGTCCTCGAATCCCTTATACAGGCGATTTTTGTCGATCCACGACTCTCCCGCACCCTCGATCGCTCGCACTGTCTTGGGAATCTGATCATTGTCGCCGCCATCTATCGCTTCCTGGATTCGGATCTTGATGCCACGCAGCTTGCGGCCAGCCCCAGGTTCTTTCACGAACCGCTGGCCGCCGGGCTGCAGTATCTCGCCCTGGCGCTTGGCACAGGCAGGCGCGCTGTTTTGCCGTGCACAACCACGCCCTGCCAGCTACGGGTCGTCTACACCAACGGTATTCAGACCACCGGCGAATCCAAATCCAGCGGCGCCCGCCGGGGCTTTCCGGTGGAGTCGGTGCATGTCGATTTTTGTGATGAGGTTCGCGTCTACCCGGAGATCATTCACGATATCGAAGAGGCGGATATCTTGATCCTGGCTCCGGGCAGTCTGTACAGTTCCATCATCCCGGTCTTCAAGGTGCCGGGGTTGGCGGATGCGGTGCGACGCAACCGGAAGGCCTTGAAACTGCTGATTTCCAATCTCTGGGTCCAGGCCGGCGAAACCGATCTGAGCATCACCGATCCAGAACGCAAATTTCGGGTCTCCGACATGATCCGCGCCTATGAGCGCAATATCCCCGGCGGCACCAGCGGCCTGTTCAATGAAGTGCTCTGTCTCTCACTCAAAGATGTGCCGGCCTCGGTGATTCAGAGATACGCGGTGGAAGGGAAAATCCCCATCTACCTCGATCGGGACGTCGTCCGGCAACAGGGATATATTCCGGTGGAATGCGGAATTTACTCCAAGGAGGCCCTGGCCGATCGGGGAGTTATTCAACACGATCCGGATACGCTGGCCACCGCGGTGAGGGTGCTCTACGCCGGATCGGGATGTTTTTCCTACGATAAAGACAAGTACCTGGGCACGGTCGCCACCGAGGCGAGAGAGCGCCGGCCGGAACCGGTCAATCCTCTCCCCAGTCTGAAATACCAGCTCATTGCCGAGCGGCTTGCAGAGTTGCACATGGAATGCTCGGGAAAGAGTTGTTGCTGTTACTGCAACGAGACGACCGTTCGCAATAAACTGTGCGAAATTATCTGGAAGCATCATGACATTCCCTTGACTCACCTGGAGTATATCACCGGGGTATGCTGTGTTGAGCTCGAGTCCTGGCCACGGGATCAGCAGTGGGACAATGTCTATTCGTTCTACGATATTGCCGACGGGCGGATCAAGATCCGCCGAGACCAGTTCTCCGATCTGCAAAAGCTGGAGGTGGCCTTTCTCATTGCCCTGGGCGAATCCCTGCTCGGTAACTACGCTCTCACCAAGGAGGTGTGTGAAGTGGTTATCGACAATCTTTGCCTGGGCAAGGTCTACCACCTCTTTTTGCGAGAGCAGAGCGAGCGCCGTTGTTTTCTCTCGGCCGACCAACTTGATGAATACCTTCGTCTAACCCGTATGTTTCCCGGCGGCAATTGCAATCACTATACCCGTCTTATCAACGGCGAAGAGGGATTTACCCCGCCGGGACTCTACATGGGGCTGATGTATGCCTGGTATCTGGAAAATCGTCTTGCCTCCCATATCGAGTACAAGATGACAGTAATGAAAATTCCTCCCACCGATCTGATTCCCGAGCAGAAGAAGATGGTTACAAGACGAAAGAAATTGATCTCATTTTTCCGGGAGGTGGTTTTTTGTAAAGAGGTGCATAACTCCGCATGATCGCCCCCAGGAGCCTGTCGGATTATGCCCTTTTTCCCCATATCTTCGTTAAACTCGAAAAAATTATCCTCAGAATATTCAATATATGCCTCCGGTAATTTTTTCGAGTTTGCCTCGATCTGAGCAAAAATGCCTATAATCCGACAGGCTCCCAGGGCGGGAGAAGATTCGAAAGGTTTACGGGATATTTTGGTTGGAATGCAGTATGCTATGAGTATGGAGACAGAAAAAATACAGGTACTGGTGATCGACGACGACGAGCAGGTTCGGGATATCCTGCGCCTCTGGCTGGAGAGGGAAGGGTTCACCGTGCAACTTGCCGAAAACGGGCGGATAGGCATCATGCACCAGAGGGAGGATCCCTCCGAGGTGGTGATCTGCGACCTGATCATGCCCGAACAGGAAGGGATCGAGACGATTACGCAGTTCAACCAGGAGTTTCCCGGTGTGGGGATCATCGCCATCTCGGGCGGCGGCAAAATCTCGCCGCAATCGTATCTGGCGGTGGCGGGGACATCTCGGTGCTTGGAAGGTTTTCAGCAAACCATTGCCGATGCAGGAAGTCGTCGAGGCGATTAAAGAGTGGGTGAGGACGCATAGCGCGACCGCTTCAGGCGCATAGGCCGCAAAAGAGGACGACAGGTCATTTTCTTCGCCAGGGCCAGTTCTTTTTGTTGAGTAATAAAAAACCAAAAACGAACAGGCCCAATCCCGGCAGCAGCAGGTTACGCTGGAGCAGGATCAAGCCCATCAGGCAGAGAAGAATTCCGATTGTGGTCTTGCTCATCGAGGGGGCGTCCTTATATCGGATGTTCGAATCGGCGAGTTGGAAACAGACGCGCGCATCAGCATTTGGCGAGCAACGCCTGGCGCTGCCGCTGTAGCTTTTTGCTTGATACCGATATCCTGGTCCGTATTTCCGGGGAAAAAAGTGAAATCCGGAATTCGCCGATCATAAGATTGTATTGTTGCAGCAGCTCCATCGCTTCGCCGCTCAGTTCATTGCGGCGCTTGCTGAGTTGCTCCAGACTCTCGAGATGGGGCGCCAGAAGCCGCATCTTCTCCCGATCCTTGTCGGGATTTGCATAAAACCGCTCAATGCGCATGGCGAGGCTTTGCAGCTGACGCAAGGACCATTCCAGCTGCGTCGCGGTAGCCGTTTCCAGGAACTCAGCGGGAACTATCGCCGCAACCAGGCTCGAGAATTCCTCGCGGCTCTCCTTGTTGAAAACCAGCCCACGTTTATCTAGCGTAATGTAATGTTGCAATTTTTCGAGGACCTCTTTTCGCTTGCGCAACACATTCATTGCTTCGTCGGCTAGATATTGCCCCTTGCGGTACAGATCTGCCTGGCGAGCTTCGGCGACTTGGCGCTGGAATGTTTCCCGGGTTGGAATGGTGCCGTCGATTCCGGGAAAGACCGCCCGCATGACACAACCGAGCAGCTGGTCCACTGCTGCTTTTCTGGCAACGCCCGTCTGAAAGAAGAGCAGGGCGGATGGGCCGGAGAGCTGGGAGAGACAGTATTTTTTCAGGGCCCGGTATCCGTTGGCGAACTGCAGGCGATAGAGATATTCCACCCCTCTCAAATTTTTCCGCTTGGCCTCCTCCTGGCTCTGGACAAAAGAGACCAGGACTTCTCCCTGGTCCGGAATGGGGATGAGCACCGGGTAGAGAAATCCGCCGACATCGCCTGTGGGGGTGAGCAGCGGGATGTTCTGCGGCAATCCGTCAAAAGCCCAGTCCCTGGTGGTGACGTCCTTCCACCTGGCCATCTCCCGTTTGCTCTCGCCTGCCACCTCGGCCCGTTTCGCCGGTGGGGCCGACTGCTCGGAGCGTGTGCGCTCCAGGAGCTTTCCGAGGTCGCGGCCGTAGTCGACTTCCCTGCCTTCGAGGTCGAAGAGGACAAACCTGGCACGCAGGTGCCCTGGGAGTTCTTGCGGCCAGTCGGAACGTCGCACCCCGATTTTGAACATTTTCATGATCGAGGATTCCAGGGCGTGGTACAGGCTCCCCTGATAGGGTCGAAGGTCGTCGAGCAGCCGGTCAACCGTGAGGTTCACCGGCACCAGGTGTTTACGCAGCCGTTTTGGCAGCCCTTTGATCAGGAACATGACTTTTTCCTGAAGCAGGCCCGGAACCAGCCATTCGAAAGTGGTTGCCGACAGAACCGGGGCAAGTGACAGGGGGATCCTGATGGTCACGCCGTCCGTTTCCGATCCGGGAGAAAAATCGTACTGCAGCTGCAGCTCCATGGAACCGACGGTCAGGGTAGGCGGGAAATCGGCCAGCGCGTTCTCATCCGGGCGACTGTGCAGCACGTCGTCGTCGCTCATTTGCAAAAACGTATGCCCGCGTTTTTTCAAGTGGCGATTGAGCGTGGCCCGATCGCACACCCAGTCGGGCAATCGCTGGGCGTAGAAGGAGGCGAGTTCGGTGTCGTCACGGACCACCGCGGTGGTGCGCAGCTTGTCTTCGGCCTCTCGCCAGTGGTCGATTTTTTGGAGGTTGTGGGTGAGAAACGGGTAATTACCCTGCAGGTTGCCTTCGACCAGAGCCGCCTGGATGAAGATGTTGCGTGCTTCGGCCACGTTTTTTTCGCTGCGCTTGGGAAAATTCACTTTCCGGCCGCTGGCAATGATCAGACCGAAAAGGGCCACTTTTTCCTCGGCGATCACCTGCCCGGATTTTTTGTTCCAGCGCGGGTCGCTCCAGGAGTATCTGCAGAGATGCGGTGCGAGGTGTTCCAGCCATTCCGGTTCGATGGTGGCCACGGTCAAGCCGTAGAGCCGGTTGGTCTCCAGGAACGAGGCGGCGACGATCCACCCGCCGCCGGTAAGAAACTGATGGGAGCCGGGAAAGATCATGAGTTCGCGGTTGCCGGCGCCCTGGTAGATCTTCGCCTGTTTTTTGACCGCGATATTGCGCAGGAAGCCGGCGGCAAGCGCCTTGTGAATCTGTTGATAGGCGGCCTCCCCGGCATTGTCGCTAAATCCCTCCTCACGCTCGAGGAGTCTAGCGAGCTGTTCGTGCAGGTCGAGCCATTCCCGCATCCGCTGAAAGGAGAGGTAGTGCGCCTTGCAATATTTTTTCAGCTTCGACCAGGACCTGGTCTTGCCCTGGACATTGTGGAAATGGTTCCAGATATTTAAGAGCGCCATGAAATCGGAGTGCGGGTGGGCGAATTCCTTGTGGATGGCGTCCGCCTCTTTTTCGCGTTCCGCCGGCCGGATTCTCGGGTCCTGGATGGCCAGCGCCGAGGCGATGATTTTTACCTCGGCAAGGCAGTTCTCACTCTTCGCCTCGAGAAGAATCCTGGAGATACAGGGGTCGATCGGCAGCCGGGCCATAAACCGGCCAGTTGCGGTGAGGGCATTTTGCGAGGAGATGGCGCCCAATTCGAAGAGCAGTTTGTAGCCATCGCGAATAGCGTTGCGATGGGGGGGATCGATGAACGGGAAATCGTCCGGGCGGCCAAGCGAGAGCGAGGTCATCTGCAAAATCACTTCGGCCAGGTTGGCGCGCTTGATCTCCGGCAGGGTATAGGCATCGCGGCCCAGGTAATCCTCTTCGGAATAGAGCCGAAAACAGATGCCGGGGCCGATTCGGCCGCAACGCCCCTTCCTCTGATCGCAGCTGGCCCTGGAAATGCGGTGGATGGGAAGACTCGTGGTCTTGGCGCGTGCATTGTAGAAAGCCATGCGGGCCAGACCGCTGTCGACCACATAACGGATGCCCGGCACGGTGATCGAGGTCTCGGCGACATTGGTGGCGATGACGATTTTTGTATTCCGGTGGTGCTGGAATATCCGTTTCTGATCCGCCGCCTGCAGGCGGCCGAACATGGGCAGCACCACGGCGTCGCCCGCCTTTTTCTCCACCAACCCGCAGCAGGCGCGGATGTCCTTTTCGGTGGGGAGAAAGGCGAGGATGTCGCCCGGTGGCTCCGCGCTGAGAATATGGAGGATCGATTGCGCGCAGTGTTCGACGTAGCCATCGCTATCAAAGCTGTCATCACCCGCCGGCGGCCGGTAACAAACCTCTACTGGATAGGTTCGGCCGGAGACGGCGACTACCGGCGCGTCGTCGAAGTGGCGGGAAAAGGCGGCGGTATCGATGGTGGCGGAAGTGATGATGATCTTGAGATCGGGGCGCTCGGGCAGAATTTTTTTGAGATATCCGAGCAGGAAATCGATGTTGAGGCTGCGCTCATGGGCTTCGTCGAGGAGAATTACCCGGTAGCGGGTCAGCAGCGGATCTTGCCTCGTCTCGGCCAGGAGTACCCCGTCGGTCATGAATTTGATTTTGGTCTCCGGCGTGGTGTGGTCGTGAAAACGGATCTTGTATCCGACGCTCCGCCCCATCTCGCCAAGCTCTTCGGCGACTCTGGCCGAAACCGAGGTAGCGGCGATCCGTCGCGGCTGCGTGCAGCCGATGAGCAAAGGGGACTCCGGCAGCGTTTCAAGACATATCTTGGGAATCTGAGTGGTTTTACCCGAGCCCGTATCGCCTGCCACAATCACCACCCGGTTTTCGGCTACGGCTTTGCTTATCTCATCTTTTCGGGCGACTACAGGCAGGGTATCTGGATAAAAGAACTTCATTAATGCTTAGCTCGATAAAAAGAATTATGGTAAATCGTTCTGCGCACGGATTGTAAGCTACTCTGCATACATTTACCAGATGAGAAATCTCACGCAAGGCTGCCTGTGGCATTATCGGAGATCCCGGTCGAATGCGGCCTTCGCCTGCTCTACCCGACCTGGGGGAAGGGTTAATACCGCATACCAAGGAGATTGCCGCCACCTTATGAGGCTGCTTGAAATAGCCGTTGCCGCACCACTCGATCAGACCCTGACCTATCGGTTGCCGGCCGCTCTTGCCCCCACCGGCGCCGATTCTCTCGATGAGCTGGTTGGCAGAAGGGTGCTGGTGCCGTTGGGAAAACGCCGGGTTACCGGCTACGTGCTGGCCGTCGAGGCCCGGCAGGAAGTGCACTTTACGGTGCGGGACATCCTTGAGCTGCTCGATGCCGCGCCTCTCTTTCACTCCGGTATCATACCTCTGTTTAGATGGATTGCCGACTATTACCATTACCCGCTCGGTGAGGTCATCCGGGTTGCGCTGCCCGGCGGTCTTACGCCACGCAGTGTCAACCGTTTGGAATTGACTCCCGAAGGTGGTGAGTATTTTCAAGGCGAGGCAGCGGGCGCCGCTCCAGAGTGGGTATTATCCTTGGTCCGGACGGGGAAACTCAGCCCCAAGGCCACCAGCAAGCTGCTTGCTTCCAAGAGCGCGAGAGGCGAGATCAACAGGTTGATCAAACAGGGGCTTCTGGCCTTGCGGGAATCGCTTACCGATGATGCGGTGCGCGAGAAGACGGAAATCTGTTTCGCCTTGGCATGCGAGGTGCCCGGCGGTGGCCTGGGGGATCCCCTCGATCAGCAGTACATGCGTGGCTATCGAGAAGGTCTGAGCGATTCCACCGGCCTGCCGCTCAAACTCTCCGAGGCCAAGACCCTCTATTACCTCCAGAGCCTGGCTGCCGAGAGCGGGCGGGCGCAAGTGCCGCGAAGGGAGTTGAATCGTTCGTATACCGGGGCCGCCAAAGCCATGGATTCACTTCTCGGTTACGGTTTGGTACGGCAGGAAGAACGCCGGGTGTATCGAGGTCCAGGCGGCGAACAGTTGGCCCATTACCCGCCGCCGTCCTCACTTACCCCGGAGCAGCGGGAGGTGCTGGCCGAACTGCTGCCCGCGGTGCGGAGCCGGGAGTTTCAGCCCTTCTTGTTGCATGGAGTGACCGGCAGCGGCAAGACCGAGGTCTATCTGCAGGCGAGCGCCGAAACACTCGCCATGGGCAGAGACGTCCTGGTCATTGTTCCGGAGATCGCGCTCGCCACCCAACTCGAGGCCCATTTCGTCTCGCGCTTCGGCGACCAAGTGGTGGTGCTGCATTCCGGGCTCACTTCGGCGGAAAAATTCGACCAGTACCATCTCGCCCTCTCCGGTCAGGCGAAGATCGTGATCGGGGCCCGGTCCGCAGTATTCGCCCCCCTGGCCGATCCCGGCCTGATCGTGGTGGACGAGGAACATGACGGCGGCTTGAAGCAGGATGACACCCTGCGCTACAATGGCCGGGACCTGGCGGTGGTGCGGGCGAAACAGCAGGCGGCCACCGTGCTTCTGGCCTCGGCGACGCCTTCTGTGGTCAGCTACCATAATAGCCTGAGCGGCAAGTATCGCCTGCTCACCATGACCAAAAGGGTTGGCGACCGTCCATTGCCCCGGGTTACTGTTATCGATCTGCGAAAACCGGCCCCGGGGGCGAAGAAAGGGTTGTTCCGGCCGCCGCTTCTAGCGGCCCTGGAGCGCAATCTCGAGCGTGGTCGGCAGAGCGTTTTGCTTATGAACCGACGCGGCTTTTCGACCACGGTACTTTGTCAGGAGTGCGGCACCCCGGTACAGTGCGCTCACTGTAACGTCTCGCTCACCAGGCATCGCGCGAGGCAAAAGCTGCTCTGCCACTATTGCGGGTATTACGTTCACGAAAAGACGGTCTGCGCGAGCTGCGGGTCGTTGCAGCTGGTATCTGTGGGGTTGGGAAGCGAACGGGTCGAGGAAGAGGTGCGAACGCTTTTCCCTCAAGCCCGGATCGCCCGGCTCGATACCGACACGGCCCGCGATCGAACAGCGTTTTTGAAAATCCTTGGAGAGATGCGCGATGGCGCTATTGATATTCTGGTTGGCACCCAGATGGTGGCCAAGGGGCACCATTTTCCTGGTGTCACGGTGGTCGGCATCGTTTGGGCCGACGGAGGGCTCTCCCTACCGGATTATCGCGCCGCCGAGAAGACCTTCCAGCTGATCACCCAGGTCACCGGCCGCGCCGGGCGGGGGGAGGAGCCCGGCGAAGTCTTTATCCAGACCATGCGGCCCGAGCATTACGCCATCGTCTTTGCCCGGCAACACAACTACATGGCCCTCGCCGAGCGCGAGTTGGAGCTGCGGCGCAACCCGCTCTTTCCCCCATTCGTTCGGATGGTGACCGTGCATGTGCAGGGAGGCAGGGAGAGTGAAGTGCGCGAAACCGCGCAACAGGTCGTTGCCGCCTGCAAGGGAGCCTGTGTCGGAGAAGGTTCGGGTGTGGAAATCCTGGGGCCTGCCCCCGCGCCCATCGACAGGATCAAGGAAAATTACCGCTGGCAGGTTATCTTGAAATCGACGGCGCCGCCCGCGCTGCACCGGCTGTGCGCCATGATTCGCCATCAGCAGAAGGTGCTTGTTCGCGGCGCGTGCCGGATCATGCTCGATGTCGATCCGGAGAATATGTTGTAGCCGGGAAAAGACGCGGGCTGGGCTTCAGCTGTATTTGGTGTGCCGCCGACCGTCCGGGCGCCAGGATTATTTCGAGAACGGAAACCACTTCCTCTTGCCGGTATAGGCAACCGCCCGGTTCCTGCCCTTGTCTTTGGCCTCGTAGAGGGCACTGTCGGCCTGACTGATAAAGGTATTTTTATTAAACTCGTCCTCGATCGCCGGTCGACAGGAACTGCATCCAAAACTGGCGCTCACCTGATACCGTTCATGCTGGTGCTCGAACTTATGGTCGGCTATGGCTGCGCGGAGCTTTTCGGCTACAATCAGGACGTCGTCCTCGGCGGTATCCGGCAGGATGATGGCGAACTCCTCGCCGCCGTAGCGGGCAAGGATATCGTACTGGCGCAGATGGGCCTTGAGGGTGGCCGCGAATTCCGCCAGCACATAATCGCCTGTCTGGTGGCCGTAGGTATCGTTGAATGTCTTGAAATTGTCGATATCCGCCAGTACCAGCGAGAGGTTGGCTTCGGTCCTGATTGCTCTGCTGATTTCCTGTTCGAGGCTGTTCTGGAAAAACCGGTGATTGTAGACTCCGGTCAGGCCGTCGTAGTTGACCTGATTGGCCAGAATCCGGTTTTTTTCCTCGAGTTCCTTGGTCAGGTTTTCCAGAGTGATTTTGGCTTGGATCAGCTGCTTGTTCATCTGGTCGTAATCAAGGTTCATCAGGCTTAGCCGGATATTGGCCTCCTGGAGGATTTCCTGGACCGATCGGGTGTTTTTTATTTTCAGGTTAAAATATTTACCGGCCTGATCGACCTGGATGTGGACTCGGGAGAGAATCTCCTCGATGGCCTCGCTGCCGAGGTTGAGGAGTTTTTTCGCTTCCTGGCGAAAGCGTTTGTGATATTCCTCCGGGCTGGCGTCGTAGAGGATCCTGGTCAGTAGATTGGAGAGATAGACCGCGGCCACGGTCTGCCGGACTTTGAGCTCATCGCCGTCGTATCCGTCCGGGTCGTGGTGGTGAATGATCGGGAGCAGCAGGATTTGCGGGAACCCCCATTTTCTCGCCACCTCGTAGCCGATTTGTGAATGGTCGATGCCAAACCGTTCCACTTCGACCTCGGTTGCCGACCGGTACTCTTCCGCAACGGTTTTCAAAACGGCGTCATATTCTTCGGGGAGGGTGCGGGCGAGGATCAGTTCGCCAAGATTCTGCAGAAGGCCGGATATCAGGATTTCTTCGGTATCGGCGCCCTTGACCTTTTCCAGAATCAGTTTTGCGGCGACCGCCGAAGCCAGCGAACGTTCCCAGAATTCCTCGAAATTGAACATGCTCGGTCGTTTGCCGGCCTTGATCGTGAGAAAGGAGAAGGAGAGAACAAGACTGCGGACCGCGTTGGTGCCGAGGATGGAAACCGCCTGTTTGATGGAGCCGATCTGTTGCGGGAAACTATAAAACGCGGAATTGGAAACCTTCAGGATCTTGGCGGAAAGAGAAATATCCTGGGCGACGAGGGCGCCGATATCGGCCAGGGTGGTGTCTTCCCGGGAAGTGAGGTAGATGAGTTTGGAGGCGACGTTTGGCAGTGTCGGCAGTTCTTCGGAGTTGAGGACGGCTTCCAGGACTTCTTCTTTTTTCATCATGGTATCTCGGCGAGGGGTGAGGTGGTGGAAAATATGTATTTTATATGACGGATAATCTCTAAAATTTGTGTAGCAAGTATACTACGTCGTTTTCACGAAAAGCAAGATCTGCGCTGGATGCGAGCTGAACCTCTCTTGTTCTACAGCGCCTCCCCCGTTTCCGGGTAAGTGCAGGTCTCACCGCGGTAATTTTCAAAAACAAGCGTTTCTCCGGACTCGATGATGTACTGGGGTGTCAGCGGAATCTTGCCTCTGCCGCCCGGGGCGTCGAGGGCGAAGGTCGGCACCGCCATGCCGGAGATATGGCCGTAGAGTTGGCGCATAAGTGCGATCCCCTTGGCGGTCGGGGTGCGCAGGTGATCGGTTCCCCGGGTGAGATCGGCCTGAAAGAGATAGTAGGGCTTGACCCGGATTGTGAGCAACCGACAAAAAAGCGCCTTTAAGGTCTCGACCGAGTCGTTGACCCCGCGCAGCAATACCGTCTGGCAGCCCAACGGAATGCCGGCATCGGCGAGTCGTGCGCAGGCTAGGCTCGCTTCTTGCGTTATTTCAGCGGGATGGTTGAAATGGGTGTTGATAAAGAGGGGGTGGAATTTTTTCAACAACCCGGCAAGCCTGGGAGTGACCCGCTGGGGCAGGGTGCACGGGACCCTGGTGCCGATACGGATCACCTCCACCGAGGGGATGGAGCGCAGTTGTGAGAGGATCTCCCCCAGCGCCTCGTCGGCCAGAAGAAGCGGGTCGCCTCCGGAAATAAGGACTTCCCTGACCTGCGGATTGTCGCGCAGATAGGCATAGCCGGCCCGGAGCGTTTGCTCGGTGACGGTGAGGCGGGAGGTGCCCACCTTGCGTTTGCGGGTACAAAAACGGCAGTACATCGCGCACTCGCTCGCTACCAGAAAAAGTACGCGATCTGGATACTTGTGCACCAGGTTGGGGACGACGCTCAGTTGTTCCTCGCCGAGCGGGTCGCAGGGGCAGACCCGATCATCGAGCTCCGCCGGATCGGGCACCGCCTGGCGCCGCAGCGGCTCGCCTGCAGTGCGTATCAGACTCAGGTAATAGGGGTTGATTCGAAGGGGATATCGTTTAATTACATCGGCAATTGCGCTATTATCGCAATCAAGATGTTTCTTCAAATCTTCATAAGTGGTAATACTGTCCTGCAGTATATGATGCCAGGTCTCCATGAAGAGCCATTATGGGAGATACAGTGGGGATTGTCAACGTTTACACTTATCGGACTGGTCGACGTTTGGGCCGCCACGGTGCACGGTGTCAAATTGCAGCTCAACGAGTCGGGGGAGGTCATGAGCAAGATACAGTATAAATTCAAATATGATGAATACGGCAATACACGTGAAATCATAGTGTACGGAAGCGGCAGCGCGGTCAGCTCCCTCAGCTTCGTAAACAAGGGGACCGCCTTCAACGGCGCCGAAAGAGCCCGACTCGGGCTCCAGGCGTCGCTGCCGCCCGGTATCCGGGATCTTGACGAGCAGATAGAGAACACCCGGCGGATCGTCGATGAGAAAGTGGACGATATCGAGCGGTTCATCTTCGTGCGAGCACTGTTCGATCGCAACGTCACCCTGGCCCATGCCTTGATCAAAAGTGATCTGGAACGCTATATGGGCATCGTCTATACCCCGACCATCGGCCTGGCGGTTCAGAAATTTTCCTCCCTCTACCGGCAGGCCAGCGGGCTGCATTTCTATCCGGGCAACATCGATATAGCTGAAGATATCTTGCGGAGATATCTGCACCGCGATATCCGGGTGGCGGTGGTGACCGACAATCAGGGCATTCCCGGCATGGGCGACCAGGGGGCGGGGGGAATTGCCGTCTGTCTCGGGAAGTTGATGCTCTACACTCAAGGGGGAGGCATCGCTCCCTGGCACTGTCTGCCGATTTCGCTCGATGTAGGCACCGACAACGAACAGCTGCTGGCGGACAAGCAATATCTGGGCTGGCGCAGCAGAAGGCTCAAGGGGGAGGAATATCTCTCCTTTATCGGCAGGTTCGTGCGCGCCTTCCGCAATGTTTTTCCCGACGCCCTCTGCCAGTGGGAGAACTTTTCCCGGCATAACGCTTTCGGCATCAGGGACGCCTTTGTCGACGAAATCATTTCGTTTAACGACAACATCCAGGGGACTGGGGCGGTGGCCCTGGCCGCTATCCTGTCGGCCATGCGGGCCAAGAACGAACTCCTTCGCCATCAAAAATTCATGGTTTTCGGAGCAGACACCGGGGGTATCGGCGTCTGCCAGCAGCTCGAGGCCGCTCTTTGCGAAGAGGGCATGGACAGCAAACAGGCGCTGGATTCCATTTTTCTGGTGGATGATGAAGGCGTCATTACCATCGACAGGGCCAGCGAATATTATCTGAAAAAATTTGCCAAGGATCCCAAAAAGTTTCCCTGGTTAGCGGAGCAGGGGGTGAATGCAGTGTCCAGAGCCATCGAGCAAAGCGGCACTACGGTTTTCGTCGCCTCTTTCGCCGAGGACGCCTGCATTGCCCCGCAGTTGGTGCGGGCTCTGCAGAAAAATAGTGAACGTCCGGTGATCATCCCGCTTCACTGTCCGGCGGACAAGTCGGAAGAATGCGTTCGGGACATCTATGCCTGGACCGACGGCAAGGCGCTGGTGGCCAGCGGCAGCCCTCTGAACTGCTTCACCTTCCATGGCAACGAGTGCAAAGTGAGTCAGGGAAACAACGTGCTGATTTTTCCTGGAGTTGGGCTGGGTCTGCTGGCATCCGGCGCCCGGGAAATCCTACCGGAGTTTTTTACCGCCGCCGCCCAGGCGGTATCGGCTTTTGTCGCCCGCCAGGATCTGGACAAGGGCCAGCTGCTTCCCGCCATTGCCGACCTGGAGAAGGTCAGCAATAAGGTGGCCCTGGCGGTGGCGATGTGCGCTGTCAGGGCAGGGGTCAGCAGGCCGTGTGTTTTCTCCAGCTTCCAACACGAAGGGGATGAAGCGAGAATGCGTGAACTCATCGCCAAGATGCGCTGGGAACCGCACTATCTGCCTATCGTTCCTATGTAGTATCCATCCAAATAACGTTACGAAAAAGTCAACAGAAGGAAGAAGCACGAGCGAAGAGGCCGTCCACCAGGACGAGAGGTGAAGCACCAGCGAGAGATGGAAAAGAATAAGCCCTGCCAAAAAGCAGGGCCTATTGCGCTGATATCTAAAAAAGATCAGACTTTTTGAACTTTATCAGCTGCAGGTCCCTTCGGACCATCGACAATATCGAAACTTACCCGCGCCCCCTCCTCAAGGGACTTGAAGCCATCGGTCTGGATAGCAGAATAATGCACAAACACATCAGGTCCACCGTCTTGCTCGATAAAACCAAACCCTTTCGCATCATTAAACCATTTAACTGTACCTTCTGCCATTATTACCACTCCTTTTTACTCAGGCTCCCCCGGGGAACCGTATAATGAATTCCCGACTCCTCTAAGTCGGCTAACTGGCTTGTTGGCCCTTGATACACGTGTGCGCCTCCGCCCATTTCGCGCGAAAGCCCATTATTTATTCGGGTAAATAAGGTGTTTCAAAGCACAACAATATAAGCCGTTTAGCATATTAAATAGGGAAAAGCAACAGTTTTGTGATAAAAATGAGCCGATTTGCAAAATTGTTAGGTGATTCGTGGTAATTGCGATTTTCTCACTGAAATTACGTTTAAAAGCAGATTCGCCCCGCTATTTTGGATGGAGTAAGGCCTGGGTGGTGCTTGTGCAAGGCGCTTGTGCCAGATAGTCAGATCTTAATTATGGTTAGGCGGTGGCTCTTCACAACCATAGGCGGACACGGTCGTTGGCCGAAGATTGTAAGCTTAAAATGGCGATAAGCGGAAATAGAGTAAGAGAAGACTTCAGCGGACCCCTCCTCCGAGAGAATCCTCTTGACTTGAGATATTGGCCTTGACGCACTACCGATCGTCGGCCGGTGGTATGTCGCGTGGAGCGAACGGCTGCGCAACGCCACAAGAAAGAAGGTCAAGACAGCAAAAAGGTTGACACGCGATGTGGGCGTTGTTAATCCTAGGAGCCTGTCGGATTATGCCCTTTTTCCCCATATCTTCGTTAAACTCGAAAAAATTATCCTCGGAATATTCAGTATATGCCTCCGGTAATTTTTTCGAGTTTGCCTCGATCTGAGCAAAAATGCCTATAATCCGACAGGCTCCTAGGGTCCTATCAGACTGGGCCTTTTGTTCATCTCGTTGTTATTGCAGAAAATTACTTGAACCGGGAGAGTTTTCGTTGTTCCCCCAATATTCTTTTCAGTCCCATTTCTGGCAGATAGGGACCCATCGCCTGCACTATATAGATGAAGGCAGCGGACCGGCCATAGTCATGGTCCATGGGAACCCCACCTGGTCGTATTTTTATCGCCATTTGGTTCGGCTGCTCTCCCCGAATTTTCGGGTTATCGCGGTCGATCACCTGGGGTGCGGCTTGTCCGATAAACCGCAGAACTACAACTATACACTCAAACAGCATATCGATAATCTCGAAGGGCTGCTTGGTTACCTTGGCATCACCACCTATTCCTTGGTCGTGCACGACTGGGGCGGGGCCATCGGTTTGGGTTGTGCGGTCCGCAAACCCGACCGGATAGAAAAGATAGTCGTGCTCAATACCGCCGCCTTCCGCTCGAAGCGGATTCCGCTGAGAATCCGGATCTGCCGCTGGCCTGTCTTCAACAGTCTGCTGGTTCGCGGTTGCAACGGATTTGCCGGGCCGGCAATCTTTATGGCGGTCACCCGACCGCTTGCCAGAGAGGTTGCCGCCGCCTATCTGGCCCCCTACGACAGCTGGCGCAATCGGGTGGCGGTGGCCGCGTTTGTTCGCGATATCCCCTTACGACCAGGCGACGCCAGCTATGAGACGCTTACCCGGATTGAGCAGGCTCTGCCCGCGTTACGGGAAAAGGCGGTCCCGATGCTGCTCCTCTGGGGAGGCAGGGATTTTTGTTTCAACACCTCTTTTTTTGATGAATGGTGCCGCCGGTTTCCGGATGCCGAGCAACACTATTTCGCTGACGGCGGCCACTACATTTTAGAAGATAAGGGTGATGAGATTGCGCCTCTGTTACTCAATTTTTTCGGGGTGACCGAGGCTGGCGACAGTCTCAAAGCCACGGGGTGACGGCCGAGATCGAATCGGGGCTTTGAGTGTCTGGATGAACCCGGATCGGTTGTCTTACTATCCATACAATCTCCGCATGTCGGATGAGAGGAAGATGACAGTAAACATCGCACAGACTCTGGGTCGGGTGGCGGAATCACACGGCGAGCGGACCGGCCTGATCGAGGCGGCTTCCGGCCGCCGGTTCAGCTTTGCCGAACTCAAATCGTTGTCCGACGGGTATGGGACCTTGCTCTCTGCAAGCGGAGTGCGGCCAGGCGACCGCGTAATCCTCATGGTGACCCCTTCCGCCGACTTCATCTGTCTCACCTTCGGCCTTTTTCAAATCGGGGCGACAGCCATCCTGATCGATCCGGGAATGGGGTACAGAAATCTGCTGCGCTGTATCGAAAGCGTTCGGCCCAAGGTATTCATCGGGATTCCCAAGGCACGGTTGTTCCGCGCGCTGTTTCCACGGCCGTTCAAGAGCGTCACCCACTCGTTCTGCTGTGGTCCGTCGCTGGGGCTTTTTGGACCGGACATTCGCAGAAAGGCCCGTCGCCATCGCGGTTCGATGCCGGTTTATCGGCCCGGGCCCGACGACCTGGCGGCGATCATCTTCACCACCGGTTCCACCGGACCGCCGAAAGGGGTGCGCTACGAGCACGCCATATTCTCTGCCCAGCTGGAGCGCATCCGCGATTACTACGGCATAGACGAGGGGCACATCGATCAGCCGGCCTTTCCGCTCTTCGCCCTCTTTTCAGCCGCCCTGGGCGCCTGTTCGGTCATCCCCGACATGAACCCGAGCCGACCGGCGCGGGTGGATCCGGCACGTTTTATCGATTCCATCACCAAGTATGGTGTAACCTATTCATTTGGTTCCCCCGCCATCTGGAATGTGGTCAGCGCTTATTGTCTGCGACAAGGCATCGTTTTGTCGACACTGAAAAAAGTGCTGATGGCCGGGGCGCCCGTGCCCGGCAAGCTGCTTGAACGGGTGCGGGGAATTCTTCCGGACGATGCCGAGATTTTCACTCCTTACGGAGCTACCGAAAGCCTGCCTATCGTCTCCATCGAGGGCCGAGAGGTGCTCGGCGAGACCTGGGAAAAGAGCAGGGCAGGCAAGGGGACCTGTGTCGGCAGGCCCCTGCCTGGAATTGATATTAAAGTTATCCGGATTACCGATGGACCCCTGGCCGGTTGGCAGGAGGTCGAAGCGCTGCCAAGAGGTGAGATCGGTGAAATCGTGGTACGTGGCGATGTGGTCACTCGCGCCTATGAAAACAACGCTACCGAGACGGCGCTTGCCAAGATTGTGGATGGCGATGCATTCTGGCATCGGATGGGAGATACCGGATATCTCGACGAGCAGGGACGGCTCTGGTTTTGCGGTCGTAAGGCCCACCGGGTGCAAACCGGCGATTCCACCATGTTCACCATATGCTGCGAGGCGATCGTCAATGAACATCCCGAAGTGTTCCGCTCCGCTCTGGTCGGTGTACCGCGCGACGGTGACGACAGGACGTGTTGCACCCCGGTGATGATTGTCGAACCGCGCAAAGGCTTTGACGGTGATGCGAAAGCGCTCCTGGCCGAGGTCGCACGCCTTGCGGCGGCAAACCCCTTGACCGCCGTCATCGACACCTTTCTCATCCATCCGGAATTTCCCGTGGATATCAGACATAATGCCAAAATTTTCAGGGAAAAGCTGGCTGTCTGGGCGGCAGCGCAACTGGAGCGAAGACAATGAGTGGAAACGACTCGAAAGCATCTTCGGAAGACAACGAGCAAAAGGCAAACGGATCGTCGACACCTGATCCTCGAGGCGGTATCGATTACCGCATGAAACGTATCGCGGTGACTGGCGGCGGAGGGTTTGTCGGCAAGGCGATTGTGAGGCTTGCGGCCGCCAGGGGAATCGAGTGCCGGGTGATAGGACGTCACCGGTATGCCGAGGTTGAGGCGCTCGGGGCCACGTGTCTGGTTGGCGATATCCGTGATCGACAGTTTCTCCGCGCTGCCTGCCGCGATGTGGACACGGTTTTTCATGTGGCGGCCCTGGCCGGCATCTGGGGAAAATGGCGGGACTACTATTCCATCAACGTCGAGGGCACGGAGCATGTGCTTGCCGCGTGTCGGGAAAACGGCGTCGGTCAGCTGGTGTACACCTCAACGCCCTCGGTTGTCTTCAACCGCAGGGACATTCGAGGCGGTGATGAATCCCTGCCCTATCCGGAGAGTTTTCTCTGCCATTACGCTCGCAGCAAGGTCATGGCAGAGCGCAGGGTGCTGGCCGCCAGCGGCGCCGAGATGGCAACCTGCGCTATCCGCCCCCACCTGGTCTGGGGGCCTGGCGATCCGCATCTGGTGCCGCGTCTGCTTGAGAGAGGGAAACGACGGCAACTCAAAATAGTGGGTGACGGAACCAATCAGGTTGACATATCATATATCGACAACGTCGCCCATGCCCATCTGCTTGCGGGCGCCGAACTCGCTGGTGGCGGACTCTGCGCGGCAAAGGCCTACTTCGTCAGCCAGGGTGAGCCGGTGCGCCTGTGGGACTGGATCAACGATCTCTTTCAACGGGTCGGTATCGAGCCGGTTTCCGGGTCTGTACCGTTTGCCTTGGCTTATAGCGCCGGTGCTCTGCTGGAGAGCTGGCACACGATTCTCAGGCGCGAAACCGAGCCCCGCATGACCAGATTTCTGGCGGAACAGCTGGCGAAATCCCATTTTTTTTCCAACGCCCGGATAGAACGGGACCTGGGGTACCGTCCCTTGGTCAGTACCGAAGACGGGATGAATTCACTCGTAGATTGGATACGGCGGAATGAAATCGACCTTCTCTAAATCCATTGCCCTTTTGCTGCTTTTTGTGTTCCTGCATTTCTGCTGGCTGCGGGCTGCCGGCGCCTTTTCCATCAGCGAGGAAAGAAAGGCCGGCCAGAAGCTTCTCTATACGGTACGCACAGCTTTCCCACTTCTCGATGATCCCGACCTCACTCAGTATCTGAGCTCTCTTGGCAAACAGGTGCTCGGCGTGGCTGGACTGCAATATTTCGACTATCATTTTTTCATCATCGATCAAGATGAATTCAATGCATTCGCCGCTCCTTCGGGGCTCGTGTTCTTTTATTCGGGACTCATCAAACAGATGAACAATGAGAACGAACTGGTGTCGGTGCTGGCGCATGAAATCGGTCACGTCGTCAAGCGACATCTCGCCGACCGGATGGAAAAGGGCAAAATCATCGGCGTCGCCTCTATAGCCATGGCGCTGGCCTCCCTGGCCCTGGGCGGAGGCGCTGCCACCCAGGCCCTGCTGACCAGTTCGCTCGCCGCCGGTCAGAGCGCCAACCTGCATTTCAGTCGGCAGGACGAAGAACAGGCCGACCGTCTTGCCTATGCCTGGATGAAGAAAATGGGGCGGAATCCCGAGGACATGGAAAGAATGCTGGCCATAATGCGCCGTATCAGTCGCTATCGCAGCGACAAGCTGCCGCAGTATCTGCTCACCCATCCCAATCCCGAAGCCCGGCTCGATTATGTTGAATCGCTCTTAAGCAGCGATAGTGAGAGCGCGCATGCCTATAAAAAAACGGATAATTTCCGATTTTTGCGCTTTAAATACCGGATCATGGCCCAAACCGACGACGACGGAGCCTTTCGCCAGTATCTCGCCAGTGTCTCAAGCGATCCCCATGCTTCGAAACTTGCCGGAATCATGGCCGAATACGGCATGTCCCAGGTGGAACGCCATGCGAACAATTTTAAGCGTGGTCTCGAGTTGCTCGACAAAGTGATCGCCGAAATGCCCAACAGGCCGATTTTGCTAACCGATAAGGGGGTAATGCTCTTTGAGGCCGGAAGGTACAAGGAAGCGAGCCAGGTCTTGAACCGGGCACTTTCCTCCAACGCCGATGATATGTACGCCACCTATACACTGGGCAAAACCTATCAGGCATTGGGCAAAATCGGTGAAGCGCAACAGTTGTTCACCACCGTATCCTATGTGTTGCCGGAATTTGCCAAGGTCTATTTCGCCATGGGAGAGATTGCCAGCCAGGAAAAAAAGAGCGGCTTGGCTTCGCTGGAACTGGGCAGGTACTATCTGTATGAAGGCAAGATGCGGCTTGCCAAGTTCAGCTTGCATCGCGCTCTCAAAGACAGCACCAGCGACAAGCAGGTGAAGGGGCATTCCAAACAGTTGCTGCAGACTATCAAGGATTTGGAAGAGAATAAATAACCGGGCCGGAGTCGGAGCAGCGAGGCACCACCAAAAAGGGTTAACCGGTCAGGTAGAGGAGAAACTCGGTATTGCCCTTCGGTCCCAGAATGGGCGAGGCGACCATTCCCAGTCCGGTGAGCCCGAGACCTTCGGCAAATGAGCGGACTGACTCGACCGCCTCTTGATGGAGTTGGGGATCCCGGACAACGCCGCCCTTGCCGATCTTCTCCCTGGCCAATTCGAATTGCGGCTTGACCAGGGTGAGAATCCGAATCGTATCCGCAAAAAGCGGAAGCAGCGCCGGTATGATCCGGCAAACGGAGATAAAAGACGCATCCATAACCGCCAGGTCGATGGGGGCATCGAGATCGCCCGGGCGAAAATGGCGGGCATTGAATCGCTCTATCACCTCGACCCTGCTGTCTTGCCTGATTTTCCAATCGAGTTGTCCATAGGCGACATCGACGGCGAAAACCCGGGCGGCGCCGTGCTGCAGCAGGCAATCGGTAAAACCGCCGGATGAGGCTCCGACATCAAGACAACACATACCGGTGGGGTCGAGATGAAAATGTGCGAGTCCATGCTCGAGTTTCAAGCCTCCCCGGGAGACGTAGGCGCATTTTTGCTTTACCCGCAACCGCACCTCATCGGGAAACATCGTCCCCGGTTTGTCAGCCCGCTCATCACCCGCGAATACTTCACCGGCTACAATCATGGCCCTGGCTTTGCGCAGGTCCGCAGCCAAGCGGAGTTGCACTAGGAGTTCATCAAGACGCATTTTCATAATCGGCACGAAAAAAACGGAGAATATGGTGTGATTACAACGACTTGAGTTTCTTCTTGGCTACCTCCGCTTCCGGCGTGGATCCGTAAAACCTGACAATTTTCTTATAGAGCAATTTGGCGGTCTTGCTGTCTGAAAGCCGTTCAAAGGCCATGGCCTGCCGGAGGGTGGCTGAAGCCGCCTTCGGGTTATTGCCGTATTGGGAAATGATATTCTGATATTGCAGAATGGCCTTATTGTACTCTTTTTGAGCAAAGAGGCATTCCCCCATCATATAGCTGGCGCTGATTCCCTCGCTGCTGCTCGCATGGGCTGAGGCCACCTTGGAAAATACCTCGTAGGCCTTGTCATACTCTTTGCGCTGATAGAGTTTTTGGCCTTCGGCAAGGCTCGGAGTTGCTGCCGCCGTCGTCTCTTTTTCAGCAAGAGGAGCAGCCTGCTGTGTCGCCGGTCCCTGAGCTTTGGGCGCGGCAGGCGCTGCTGTCTCGCTCTTGGCGTGTGGAGCGGGGGGAGTCGCCTGAACATCCGGGGATGAGGCGACGATCCGTTTCTGGTTTAACGGCTCGATACGACGGATGCCGCCTGCCGCCGAACTCAGGCTCTTTTGAGCCGCAAGAGCCTTTGCCCTTGCTTGCCTGGCTCTTTGCTGTGCCGCCCAGGCCTTTCGCTTGGCCTCACGAACCCGGGCATCCTGAATGGCTTGCAGGCTCTGTTGCTGGATTTGCAGCTTCTGCGTGAGTTCGGAAATCCTTGCCTCTTTGGCTCGCTGCTCATTTTTGATCTGTTGCAGTGCCTCTTCCCGCCTGGAGGCCTCGGTTTTGGCGATATTGTCGATATTGCTTTCCAGAGCCTTATTTTGATCCTTCAAGGCGTTATTCTGCAGTTTGGTTTCCTCGAGTTCACTCTGCAGGGCCATGATCTGCTGTTTGAGCTGATCGATCTCGCTGAGCGAGGCCGCTTGCCGTTTCTGAATATCCCCTACCGTCGTGGACTTCATCGACTCGAGCCTCTGGTTCACCGCGTAAAGCTGGCTTCTCAAGGTGCTTACTTCCTGCTGGGAAGCGCATTGAATGAGAAAGGGGGAGATAGCAAGAGCCGCGAGTATATTTCGTATTTTCTTTTTCATCGGCGTGTGGACTGGTATGTATGCTTAATATTTTAGAATGTTGAAGAAGCCTTCTCTGCCTGCCGGTCTCTTTGCACGAACCGGTTAGCGGGCCCAGCGAGGGTACGTCTGATTCCCCTCAAAGGGCAGGATTCTTCTCGCAAAAGTTCCGTTTTTCATGATAGCCCAGATCTGACGCTTTTTCCCGTCCCTTTTTGAGAAGATGATCTGATTGCCATCAGGTGACCAGCAGGGGGATTCGTGATTGCTGAGATCGGTGGTAATCTGCGTTGAGGTGGCGCCTTGCTCTGGTTTTATCGTGCAGAGCTGATAGAGGCCGTTGCGAAGCGAGGAATACACCAGCAGGTCCTCGGTGGGTGACCATGAGGGCTCGGCGTTTTCCGATCCTTCATAGGTGATGCGCTGCGTCTTGTGGCTGCGCAGATCCATGACGTAGAGCTGCGGTTTGCCGCTACGGTCGGAGACGAAAGCGATTCTCGTCCCGTCAGGAGAATAGACCGGCGAGACGTTGATCCCCGAATTGCGGGTCAGTTGTTCGAGCATCTGTCCCTGACGGTTGAGCAGGTAGAGATCGGGGTTGCCCTTGTAGGAAAGAGTCAGGATCAGGTGTCTGCCGTCCGGGGCCCAGGCCGGCGCGAAATTCATCCCTCGCCGCCGCGACAGCGCCCTGGTGGTCGTATTCTGGCGCAGATCGGTGATATAGAGATTGGGGTTGCCGGAATGAAACGAGGTGTAGCTCATATGGTTGCCATCCGGTGTGAATCGTGGCGATACCACCAAGCTATGGTGCCTGGTGACTTGCCGGAGATGCTTGCCGAGTATATCGGTAACAAAGAGCTCCTTGGCGTTTCGCACCTGGCCGACAAAGGCGATTCGTGAAGTGGCTATGCCGGGTTTGCCCGTGAGTTGGGAGATTACCTCATCACAGAATTTGTAGAGCATCTGGTCTTTCTGCTCCATGGTTCCAGAAAAGGATTTTCCCATCATCACGGCATTGCCGGCGACGTCGAGCAGCCGCATCTCCAGTATCAGGCCGGTTGAGGTCATAGTATATTGGCCGAGAACGGTGAAGTCGGCACCAAGCTTGTGCCAGTCAGCATTCTGCACGCCGCCATATTCGCTAGTGGGGACGACCGAGATGATGCCTTGAAAGACGAGGGCTTTGGCGAGGATGTCCGCAAGGTCGCTACCGAATTTCTGGCGGCTGCCAGCCAGATTTTTATTGGCGAACCAGGGGACGGCGATATTGATTTTCCTGGTTTGCGGCGCGGTGATATCGAGTACCATGCGATCGGATGCGGAGGCGCAGATCGGCACCAGGAGCGTCGCGGCCAAGAGCAAAACGAGAGTTGCGTGGAGGGTTCGATGAAGTGTTTTCGGCATAGAGATCAACCTGTATACGGCGTGATATGAGCAGTGATGAGGCAAACCCACGGCTTACGGCCTCGGTGTAATCGAGCGACAATCAGTCGGTCTGGTGCGCTCCAAAGCGAACTGTGCGGTTGCTCGGTTTGCGGTTATTCCCCGGGGCATCGCAGCTTAATGAATCGATTTCGGGGTGAAGTTCAGGACAATTTCCATTCGCTGTTTTCCCATGGCAGGGGGGATGGGCGGCAGTTGCTGTACGTCCCGAAGCGTTTTGGTGACGAATCTATCGAATACCGAGTCGCCTGAATGTCTTTCAAAAACGCTGTCGGCGATGCGCCCGTCCTTTTCCACGGTGATAACAACCTGGGCAAGCAGGGATTTTTCCCAGTTTTTGTACTCCGGCAGGCTCCAGTACGCCTGAATGCGGGCCACGATTGCAGCGCCATACTGATTTTCAAGGGCGGAAACCTGGGCACCGGAAGGCCCGGGTGCGGCAGGCGACGGGGAGCGATAGGCGTTGCGGTTTGCCTCTGCCATGCGGCGCCGATCCGCTTCGGCAAGTTTTTCTTCCAGTGCTGCTTCGTCAGCCAGGATTTTGGCCTGTTCGGCTGCCTGTTGTTCGGCTTGGAGCATCTCTGCAAGCTTTCTGCGTTTGATGGCATTGAGATCGCGTTTTGGCGGGGGGCGATGCCGCACCACCTTTTTGACAACCTTGCGTTTGAGCGGCTTGATTGAGATCGCCTTTTCCTCGGCGGGTGGTGGCGCCGGTGCCGGATGAGCAATGGAAACCGCCTTTTTGGGGTGCTTGATAACCGGTTGGACCGGTTTTGCGGCTGCGCTCTGCGGCGAGGGGAGATCCGCGACATTGATCAGGTTCACCATGTATGCTTGTTCACGCACGTGTTGCGTGCGGAGCACTCCGGGCAGATAGACGACGCTCAGAGCGAGAAGGAGGTGAAAACCGATCGCCAGGTTGATCGGTAATGTCCACTGTCTGGCAGTGGTGTGTGTTGCATGGTGTAGCTGGAGCACGATCTCAGTTTGCCGCATCGGGTGGTTGCGTTATCATGCCGAGCTTGTTGAAGCCGGCCCGTTTGATCTCAGCCATAAGATTGGCCACAATGCCGTATGGCACCCTCTTATCCGCTTTGAGATAGATGGGTTGATCTTTGGTCGCCTTGTCCATTTTGTCAAGCTGCTGGAAAACCATAGCGGAAGGGACCACGGTGTTGTTGAGGCTTATCTTGCCGTCCTTATCAACCGTGATGACCTGCGGTTGTTCCTTTTGCCTGAGTGATTTCGCCGTGGTTTTCGGCAAATCGACGTCGATGCCCTGGGTCATCATCGGCGCGGTGACCATAAAAATGATAAGCAGCACCAACATCACGTCGACCAGGGGGGTGACGTTTATATCGGCGACCAGTTTTTTTCTGCCATTACCGCCTGCAGGACCCATAACCTTTTACCAAAAAATAACTATCGGTGTCGCAAGACGCCAAGAAACCGGAGTAAGAGATTTGTCGCCGGCGCTTTTTCCGCCCTACCGTTCTCTGGTGCAGCGATCTGCTCGTGTCGAAATCAGACGCGACTGAGCAGATCACGCTCAACCAGGTTGAGAAAGTCGGTGCTGAATTCCTGCACGTCATTGTCGATGCTGTCAACCTTGTTGGAAAAATGATTGAAAAAGATGACGGCCGGAATGGCTACCGCAAGACCCGCCGCGGTAGCCACCAAGGCCTCGGAAATGCCAGGAGCCACCACCGCAAGCGAAGCCGAACCCCGCTGGCCGATATCCTGGAACGATGCCATTATTCCCCACACCGTACCGAACAGGCCGATAAAGGGCGCAGCGCTGCCTGTGGTGGCCAGGAACGGCAGGGTCGATGCGAGAAGACTCACCTGCCTCGACTCCGTTTTCCGGATGGTTCGCTTGAGATTGTCCATGGTCGCCAGCTGCATCTCCAGGGTTTCCGGGGTTTGTTGATTTTCCCGACGCCCCCGTATCTTGTTGATCTTCTGAAGTTCGGAGTACCCTGCGGAAAAAACGGCGGCTTCGGGGCTATAGGCAAATTCTTCCGCGGCCTGGTGCGCCTCGCTGAGGTTGGTCGAGGCCCAGAACGTTTCGAGAAAATCCTCGCTGTCCATCCGGACTTTGCGAAAGAGCCGAACCTTCATGAAGACGATGGCCCACGAGCCCAGTGAGAAGAGCAACAGGGTCAGCATGACAAACTGCGCCACCGGGCTGGCATGAAGAATCATATGGGTTATGGAAAGTTGCACTCTGGTATACCTATTCAAATGTCTCTTGGTAAAGGAAATTCCGGGTAGGAAGGTGCCGGATTCCGTAAGCGTGCGCTGGTGATGCGGGCGGATCCGCCCGTTAACCCGGATGCCTCCGGGGCTGATCGGCATATCATCTTACCTTTTTCTCCCAAAACTTCAACAGGGCAGTTGCAGTGCCGCGCCGTGGTGCAACCAACTGAAGATGCTTGGAGAGTGTTCTCTTGCCGGGGCGGTGAAACCGGGGCTGATCCGGATAAGCAATCCGGGGGCTCCGTGGCGAGCGTCCTGCCTTGGTCGCAAGGCTCAATCGGAGACCACGAGCGCACAAGCAAATTCCGTCTGGACCGCGATCTTGCCCGCCACCCGCAGCGTTCCCTTGAAAAAACTGACCGAGCCGACGGTTTCCCTGAGCCGGACCTGGATATCCAGGGTGTCGCCGGGGGCGACCGAGCGTTTGAATTTCGCTTTTTCTATGCGCGTCAGTACCGGCAGCAGCCCTTCACCGGTCAATCGATCAGATTCGAGAAGGTGACTCATCAAGAGGGCGCCGGATTGAAAGATCGCCTCGCAGAGCAGCACACCGGGCATGATCGGTCGCTGGGGGTAGTGACCGCGGAACACATCGAGATCGTTTGGCACCAGCTTTCTGGTGTGGATCGAGGTTTCGTCCCGGTCGACGATGTCATCCACCCAGAGAAAAGGGGGCCGATGGGGAATATGGTTCAGGATCTCAGGCGAAGCGCTCACCGCTAGAGCCCTCCGTTGATGTCGAGAACGGTCCCGGTAATGTATGCGGCATGCTTTGAGGCCAGAAAGAGCACCGCCTCCGCCACCTCCTCCGGAGTGCCGAAACGGCGCATGGGCACCATCTTTTTGTAGCCGGCGAGTTGCTCGGGAGGGAGGTCGCTGAGAAAATCGGTGGCGATAAACCCCGGAGAAACACAGTTGACGGTAATCTTCTTGCGGGCGGTTTCCTTGGCCAGGGATTTCGTCAGGGCAATCTGGCCGGCCTTGGATGCCGCGTAATTGGCCTGGCCGGGAAAACCCAGATGCGCCACCGGAGAGGTGATATTGATGATCCGTCCGAATCTGTTGCGCATCATCAGCAGCACCGCCTGTCTGCACATCAAATAGGTGCCGCTGAGATTGGTGTCGATGACCTGACGCCAATCCTTCGAGTGCATCATCGCCAACACGGCGTCGCGGCGGACTCCGGCGTTGTTTATCAGGATTTCCAGAGAGGTGATAGAGGCCTCTATCTCGTTGTAAAAGGCCTGCACCTGTTCTTCATCGGAGATGTCGCATTTGTAGAGCCGGAGCCGGTCTCCATATTTTCTGCATTCCGAGGAAAAGGATTCGGCGGCCTTGGTATTGCCGCCGTAGATGCCGAGCACCGTGGCTCCCTGGCTCAGGAATGCATGGCTGATCGCTCTGCCTATGCCCCGGCTCGCCCCGGTCACGATTGCTGTCTGGCCTGCGAATTCGTCCATAGCCTATCCTCTGTCGGATTTGTGATTTACGAAAGCCGCCCGGATTCCGGATGACCGCCGCCCCGATTCTGCCGAAAACCTGCGCCTCGTCCCGCACCCGTCATTTGCTCATTTGCCGCGACTGCGGAGGTAGCCGTCGACGTCATTGGCGACGATAACCCCGTAGTTTATTGCGCCCAACCAACCGGACATGATAATGCCGACCGAGCCGACATGAAACAGGCCGGCCACCTCCTTGAAAATCGATCGCGATACGTCAAGTCCCTCGAATTTGGTGCCGAACGACGTGCCCATCGTGTGCAAGGTGTACCGATTGAAGGTGCGTGGAGTGGCCGCTTCGAGCCAGTCGATCTTGTCGCGAATACCGGGGAGATAGCGCTCCAGGTCGGTTACGGCCCGCTCGATCATCTGCTCTTTTTCCGCCCGGTAGACCTCCTCACTCAGAGCCGCCCAGTCATCGTAGCGGCTGTTCATCGAGGCGACCACGGTGTAGCGGTCATGCCCTGGCCGGGTCTTGGGGTAGTAGAGCGAGAAGGTCTTGGAGCGGGTGTGCAGATCGAGGAGTTCTGCCGAATCGAAGCAGGGAGCGGTCGAGGTGAACAGCAGATCGCCTACGTCGTTGACGGTTTCTTCGGCTTTAATGCCGATATAGACCTGGCAGCTGGAGTTGTTCACCCGGACAGCATCGGCTTTTTCCAGAAAACGCTCGGAAAACCAGCTGCGCTCACTGAGGTTGCGGATGGTATTGGTGATGCCGCTGTTGGAGACTACCGCATCAGCCGTCACCACCCGGCCATCCACCTCCACACCCCTCACTCGCCCTTTTTCGACCACGATCCGAGTTGCTTTTGCGTTGGTGCAGATGGTGACTCCGTTTTTTTCCAGCTCATCCGACATCATCTGGATGAGCGTATCGGTGCCTCCCTGGAAGGTGAACACCCCGCGACTCATGAAATTGGAGAAGACGATACCGTAGGTGATAGCCGGGTCGTCCAGGGTAGAACCATTGGCATAGGTGATGGGCTCCATGAGCAATCGGTGGACATCGGTCCTGCCGGGAAAGAAGTGCTCGAACAATTCTCGGGTGGTCATCGACTGGTCGTCGTAGAAATTCATGCCGGCGACCGTGGAGAAGAAATTGTTGATTGTCGAGAGCGGCACACCGAAACGACTGTGCAGCAGCGCGGTGAAGTCTTCTTTGTCGAAGGTGGTGCGCAAGGAGAATTGCGGGTTGTCGAAGACGATGTTTTTCAGCTGGACAATGGACCCCATGATCTTCCTGTTCCAGTATTTCTTGCAGGTCTTGATCATGCCGTGGGGAAACCCGTGCAGCGAAACATCGAAGATATGACCCCGACGCTTAAACCAGGTGGCCAGTCCGCCCAGACGATGGTGGTGCTCGAGCAAGAGCACCCGGTGCCCGCAATAAGCGAGTCGATTCGCCGAGGTCAGGCCGCCGAGCCCGGAACCGATAACGATTGCGTCGTAATGCTCTGAAGTTTCAGAAAAAGGTACTGGCATAACTGGTCGAGTAATCTGAAGCGCGAGGGAAGGAGGCCTGCGATATCCTGGGGCAGATTCTCGCTCCTCTCTAGAGTTTTGGCAGAATATGTTGATTCACGATGGAGACGCCGCTGAGCATGGCGCCGATGATGCCGAGGAATCCCTGGTCGGTGCCGGCCAGGAACAGATTCGTAAATCCGAGGTCGCCGTCCTTGATTTTTCTGGGACTGCCGTAGATGGCGCCATGCTTTTTCGCAGTGTAACGCTCTATCGTGAGTGGTGTAAAAGTGTCTTCATATACAATGTTTTCATCGAAATTTCCAAGAAATTTCTTGAGAATTTCCTT
Organism: uncultured delta proteobacterium; assembly: GCA_963745265.1. Taxonomy (GTDB): domain Bacteria; phylum Desulfobacterota; class Desulfobulbia; order Desulfobulbales; family Desulfocapsaceae; genus Desulfopila. The sequence continues at coordinate 131,955 of CAVUXQ010000017.1, read as the reverse complement.
TGAGGAGCTCCGTATGGCGGCCTTGGCAGCCTGGTATTTTTCGCCGGAGTCGCCCAATTCGCGCCATCGCGCGTAGGATGCAAGGTGGGTCGAACGAACTTCGATGAATTCGCCCGGATCGCGTTGGGCGAAGTTGAACGGGAGACAGATCACCCCGCTTCTCAGATCGACCCGTCCCGCGGGTCGGCGGTAGCAAAACGATGGTGCGGTGTTGTAGAAGATAACCGTCCTGTCGTCGGGGAGCAGCATCCTGTCGGCCGCCGGCATTTGAAAGATCGACTCGACAAAGCCCAATCTGCCGCTCCGCTCTTCGGGGCAGGGGAGATCGAGTATGGCCAGCGTTTCCTCGTATCCGATGGTCGAGAGAAGAAAATCGCATTCGATGATCTCGCCGGTTTCGAGCTTGACGCCTCTTACCTGCTTTTTTTCATGAAGAATGCTTGCAACCCGACAGCCAAGCCGGATGGAGCCGCCCAGCTGCTGATAGTGGGCCAGCAGCAGATCGAGAAAGTCCTTGATCGTGGTCGCCGGCCGGAAAAATCCCTCCTGATAGATAGCCTGAAACATAATGGCGAACTGTGACAGATCCATGTCGTCTTCGACGCTGGAGCCGTAATACATCAGGGGGCACAGGAGCATTTCTGTCAACAGGGTATCGCCCAGGATATCTTCGAGAAATGCCCTGGCGGAACGAAATGGGGCCGGTTGAAACGGGTCGAAATCGGCCACAAAACGGCAGAGACGGCGAAAACCATCTGCTGCGCCGGGAAATTTCGTTGCGATCTCTTGCTCGAGTAATCCAAAATCATTTGAAAAAACGATGGATGCCCGGTCTTGAAAGAGGATCTCGCTTGTTTTCTGTTGGAAAAATGCAAACTGGCTGCGCCGCAGTTTCAGCTGCCTGAGCAATCGATTTAAGGGAGCGCGACGATCGTCGGGTTCCGCATAGTTGGTAATGGCGTGCAGGCCTGTTTCCAGCAGCGTTTGACTGCGGTAGTAGTAGGAGTTGAGACCGCCGATCCTGCTGTGTTGTTCCAGCAGCACCACATGGGGGATGAATCGGGCCAGGCGGATGGCGGCGGCGAGCCCGGAGAGGCCGCCGCCCATGACGATACAGGGGATATTCACCAGGTCAGGCGTCTTTGAGCAGGGGCGTGAGGTAGGTAACGCAGCTGTTCAAAGTGGCGAGCTGCGGATAATCTTCTTCGGGTATCTGCAGCTGGTGCCGCTTTCTCAACTCCATGACGATATCGAGAAAATCCATTGAATCCAGTTCCAGTTGATCGCGAAGCGGCTCGTCGGGGTCGAGACCGGCAAAATCCGCTTCGTCATCGATGTCTTCAATAATATCAAGTATCAGAGTTTTGATTTCTTCACTGGTCATGGGTTTCTCCACATTCAACGTTGGGACAAAATATTAAGTTGGCACTGCCGAATGAGCGCGGCGAGCGTATTTCGCTTGTAAAGGAAAGTGAACGTATGCAAAAGAAATTCACTTCTATACCACACCCTTCGCCTCTTTTTAAGGATTTTTTGTATTCATTCATCAGGTGGCGAATTGCTGGCGATGCCGTTGTCTCGGGACCTAGGAGCCTGTGCCTACACCTTTTTCACAACCACTGTCGAGTTTATCCCGAGCATGCCGAATGAGTTGTTGAGAATGGTGGTGATCGAATCCGCGCGAGTCGGTTCGTTTATTATCAGGTTCTCGAGAGCGCATTCCGGATCGAGCTCATCGACATTGATGGTCGGATGCACTAAACCATCGGAGAAGGCGGGGAGGTTGCCGGCCAATTCCAACACTCCGGCCGCGCCCATGGCATGGCCGATGATACTCTTGGTATTATTGAAATATGTGGTGCCGCAGTCGGAAAACACCTCGCGAATCGCCTTGCATTCCTCAATATCCCCCTGCCTCGTGCCTGTTGCATGGGTGTTGACGATATCGATATCCGCGGGTTGCAGGCCGGCCCGATCCAGCGCGAGCCGCATACATTCGGCCTGTCGGGGGCCGTAGGGCAGGACGAAATCGCGGGCATCGCTGTTCATGGCGTAGCCGATGATTTCCCCGTAGATCTTGGCGCCTCGTTCCTGTGCCCGCTCCAGGTGCTCGAGAATATAAACGCATCCCCCTTCGGAGATGACGATGCCGTTGCGCGATGTATCAAACGGTCTGCTGGCTTTTTGCGGATCGGACGCTTGCGCAAGCGCGTTTTGCGCCTTGAAACTTGCAAAAATGCCAAACGATCCGGTGGATTCGGAAATTCCTCCCGCCAGCGCCATATCCACCTCGCCGAGGCGAAGCATCTGAACCGCCTGGATAAGCGAAGCGTTGCCGGCGGCGCAAGCTGCCCCGATAGTGTAGTGCGGCCCGGTGATGCCGAGACTTAAGGTAATCTCACCGGCAGGGTTGTTGAGCACCGTTCGGGGATTGTGATGGTGCGTCCAATATCTGGTGTCGTAATCGAACTGGCCGATGTTGTAGACTTCGTTCTCCGTTTCAACCGTGCCATGCTCGGTCAAGCCGATATAGACGCCGATCCTCGAGCTGGGGTACGCCTCGATCGCAAGACCACTGTCAGCCAAGGCCTCATGGGCACAATAGACGCCGATACAACCGGCTCGAGTCCCTTTTTTGTTTTCTTTTTCTTCCGATACCTGGTCTCGGGGAAGGAACAGAGTCCGGCAGGCGCCTTGCCGAAATAGCGGAGATCGATTTCGCTGATCCCGCTCTTGCCTGCAAGCAGATTTTTCCGGTATTCTTCAAGATTGGCGCCATTGGGGGCGACCAGGCCGATACCGGTGATGACAATTCTAGGGAGTGCAGTATGCATAATGGTAATTACATTCTGAATAAACGGCAAAAGTCCACGCCACGCAACCGTTCACCGAGCCTGTTGCATGGTAGCCAAGCTGATGAACTGGAGATATTTCTCGTGTCACTTCACGGGACGATCGCCGGCGTTTATGGGATAAAGGGTTCCCCAAGCCGTCGTATGACCAACTCCTGGCCGGTCGTGCCGACTCTAGGATACTTTACTCGAAAGTTCAAGGGCAATGAGCAAACCTTCATTGGCTCTTGATTTCATAGACGTATGGAACTCGATCGAATGCCGCGGATGATGGTGCATGATATATGTCTTCACAATTACTTCAGGTTTATACAATTGGTATGGCTTCATGTCAAATATTTCGGGGAAAAAGCGTTCATGTTCACTATCATTATAGTCTGGCAGATAAATACACACCTTGCTCCAAGTGAGAAATTTCGTTTTGAATCTAGGCGGTTGTAAAATTTAATCTCAAGCATATAATTGAAATGCTACGTATTAAATGTTTCAAGCAACGATGAGTTAGGTAAAAATAGTCATTTATCCAGGAGGCTATCTGCCGATTGTTCACAATGCCGCGGACATGGTACAAACATGCCGCGGATTGCGACCGACTATTCGTTGTGGCCGACGAGGAAGGGCCCGGCCATGGCGGTCGATATGAACTACAGCTTGCAGGATTATCATCAAGGTATCAGATGCGATGAAAATTGACAGGGAACAGCAGGACAAGGCGCGACAACAGGTAGAGATGCTGTTGAAAAGCACGGAACATGCCCAACAGCAACAACGCCTCGCCTACAACATCGCTGAGCTGAGAAAAGGGAAGGCGGAGCCGCTGCGCAATGATGAAACGATGGCCCACCTGCCAGGCTATATCGCTGAAATTCTGCGGGAGGACGGGGAGCAAGGCAGACAACTTCTCGATGTGATAGGAAACATCATCTTAAATCATGATCCTGCTTTAAGAAAGCGCGCGATTATGACGATTTCCCTATTCACGGAAAAGATCATTGTAGCGGGCAATTTTGAGTTTTTCCCGTATCTCGCCTCCTTGTATTCTGCATGGCTGGCGAGCGAGAGGGAGTTTGTCCACGGCCTCGATCCGGTCTGGCGACAAGTGGGACAGATGTGCGGCTGGCTGCTCTCCCATCACTTTCCAAGCGAAGCCGAACTGTTGCTGGAGCCGCTTCACCGGCTCGCAACCGGGTCCCAGGAGACCCCGCTGCTGGGCAATATCGCCGGAAAAACATTGGCGAGCATCGGAACCCAAGAGATCCTTTCGCAACTTTTCACGGACTGTCTGCAACACGCAGGAGAAGAGAAAAACCAAAATGAAATTTTACTTCTTCTGTTTGGGAAACCCGCCCTGCAGTTCCTGGTGGAAACACTTCGGGGGCAGCCAGTGCAAGAAGAGCGAGAGCGCGCTCGGCAACTGTTGATTCGTTCCGGTCGGTCGGCGGTGCCTGTGCTGCGTTCCTGCCTCGAAGAGGAAGCGTCTGGCGACGTGCTTCCCGAACTGATCCGGATCACAGGGGAGATAGGTGACGATTCACTCTATCCCCTGGTGGAAACATTTCTAAGCCACCACGACAGGAAAGTGCAGAAGGAAGTGATAGCGTGCATCAGCCGGCTCGGTGGGCCGCACCAGGTGGAGCGTCTGCAACAAGCCCTGCCACAGGTGGATGATAAACTCAAAAGCACAATCATCAGATGGCTTGTAAAGACCGGATCTCCCCAGGCGGTGGCGGTGCTGCACGAAGAGCTGCTGGAAGCGGTCGAAAAGCGAACGGATTGCGAACCGGAGCTGATCATCACCTTGATGATCGCTCTCGGCAAATTTCCCATCGGGGATAATCTGGATTTTCTCCATCTGCTTCGAAAACACTATCCCGAGCATTTTCAGGATGGCAGACTAAAGCTGTTGGCCGATGAGACGCTGCGCACCATAGGCGTGCATCTCAGGCACAAAGCCCACCTCGAGGAGGAGACGGTGGCGCAGGTATCCTACCTTGAGGATCCCGCCCAGCGGCGTCTGTGGTCGCAAAGTCACAAGGAGTTCGAGCAGGAGATAGCGCAACTACTGGAAGAAAAAAGGGTGGAACAGGCCGTGCAGGTCCTGTTCTCCGGCTGCCTCAGAGCGGCGGGGGAAAAGGATTTCAGCACTGCCGAGATGCTTCGTGACCGGATTCTCGAGTTGAATCCGAAAGCCTATGAGAAAATCATTGAAGCTGAGAAGATTATCAATCGGGAGAGAAAATCGAAAATACCGCGGAGCTTCCTCGCTTTTTGGGGGGATCTGCGTCTACGCAACAGACTGGGAGAGGAAAGGTTTGCGGCGCTTTTCGATATGCTGCAAAAAGAGCGGTATCACAAAGATGAGCGAATCATCCGGGAAGGGGAAAAGGACGACTGTCTCTATTTCATCTATTCCGGATCCGTTGCCGTCAGTTGCCATACCGGTATGCGCGAGATGTTTCTCAAGCGTCTGAATGGCGGGGAAATAATCGGCACCGATCAGTTTTTTGCGATCTCCACCTGGACCATTGCGGCCAGGGCGCAGACGGAAGTTGAACTCTTCGTCCTGCATCGACAACCTCTCCTCGAGGCGGAGCACGATTTCCCCGACATGGAAAAGATATTGCATGAATATTGTCGTGAGACCGGGTACGTTCCGGACATTGAACAGATATCCGGCGGGGATCGGCGCAACTATCCTCGGTATAGGCTCTCGATCCGGATAGCTACCATGTTGCTCGATGCCTACGGCAGTACCGGTCATCGCAGCCTGGTAGGGGAACTGGAGGACATTTCGCAGGGTGGATTCTGCTTTACCATCCGTATCGCCAACCGTGAGAATGCGCGCCTGTTGCTGGGTCGCGAGGTACGGGTCGAGCTTCCGGTCGACCGAGGCCAGACCCGGGAATGCGATGGCCTGGTGGTCGGTGTCCACCTCCATGATGAGCGGCACCCGGAGTGCCGGGTGCATGTCAGACTGCCGGAACCGCTGCCGCTGGAACAACTCAAAAGCATGATCACGTTTCACGGCAAATAAGATCGCCCACAGCATTACGGAACCTTCTCACGCAAGTACCATGAATCCTTCTCGTTTATTGTCATTTTGCCTAGACGATACGCAAAATCCCCACATGGGTGGAGCAACGACCGGATCCGCGGCAACCAAGCCATGTGTTGCGGAGGAGACGCTCGGATACACGCCGCAATTCCAATCGGCCCTGCGATTAGGAAGTCTCTTGGTTTCTCCCCCTTTGGCGCTTGCACCGATGGTGGGTTTGTCGCACTCGGCAACGCGGTCGCTCCTCCTCGAGATTGGAGGGCCGGGCCTGCTGTTTACGGAAATGCTGGCAGCTAAACGACTTCCCTCGGACAATCAACGCCACTCGCCGCTGCTGGTTCGCTCGCCGGAAGAAAAACCGCTTATCTATCAGATCTTTCTCGCCGACCCCGAGGCGTCGGAGCCGGCGGTGGAAAAGCTTACTGAACTGGGCGCCGACGGTGTCGATGTCAATCTTGGTTGCCCGGCGCCCCAGCTTCGCCGCAGAGGAGCCGGGGGATTTCTTGCCGAAGATCGGGATCGGGTACGGAATATCGTGGCACGCCTGCGCCGCGCGCTCGATGTGCCGCTCAGCGCCAAAATTCGCCTCGGGCGCACTTTGGATGAGATCAAGCTACTGGATTTCTGCTCCATGCTTGAAGGTGAGGGGGTCGATTTTCTCACCGTTCACGGCAGGTTGCACGGCGAGAAATTCTGTCGGCCTCCGCGATGGGATTGGATCGGCAAGGTGAAGGAACATGTGAGCATCCCGATCCTGGCAAACGGTGGTATCTTTACCGTTGCCGATGCACGCAGGTGTCTTGACCAATCCGGAGCCGACGGTTTGATGATCGGAAGGGGCGCTATGGAAGATCCCTGGCTGTTCCGCGATATCGCCCGCCGACTCTACGGTTGCCGGGTGGAGAGCAGCGTGGAGTCGGCTCAGGAGTTGTTCTTTCGTTTTCAGCAGCTATTGACCGAACGCTTTCCCGTCGAGCGGCGTTTAGGGCGGCTGAAACAGTTTTGCCACTATTTTGCCAGACCGTTTCCTTTTGGTCACCACCTTGCGTCTTCCATTCAAACAAGTAAGAATATGGAAGAGGCAAATGAAAGAGCGAGCCACTTTTTCGCAGGATTACAATAAGTACTCGAGGGGTAGTTCAACGGCGCGGAAAATGTAGTAGTACAAATTGGCGGCTTGCCGCCCATACCACAGAGTCAAGGAGATCAAGATGATTGAGCTGATTAAAAAAGCGATGTACACGGGCATAGGCTTTGCGGCGCTGACCAAGGACAAAGTGGAGGAAGTCGCCCGAGATTTCGTGGAGCAGGGAAAAATGACCGAGCAGGAAGGCCGGAAAATGGTCGACGAGCTGCTGGCCAAGTCGAAGGAATCCCAGGAAGAGCTGGCAAAACATGTGGAACTGCTGGTGCAACATCAGCTGGAAAAATTCGATATGGCCAAAAAGAGCGAGGTTGAAGAGCTGCGCGAGGAGGTGACCACGCTCAAGCAGCGGATGCAGGCCCTGGAATCGAAATAATCCGAGCCTCTCACCTTCTCGCTCAAGGGGCGGATTGCACACCCAGTCGCTGGAGTAATTTATCAACGATTTCCTTGAATTCGGGAAGCCGGAGCCAATGCAGCAACAGTGCATAAACAAGAGCTGCCGCGGAGATGGAGGCAAGAACCGCCAGGGCCTGCTGGTAGATGGGGCCGGCATAGAGCTGCCCCAGCACCACTTTGCAGCCAACGACCACGGCGGCCATCACTGATGTGGCGAGAAGGATCTTGAGCAAACCGCGCGCAAGTTCGCCCAGCGGCAGCCTCTTCATTTTCCAATTCAATATAATAAAGAGAAACAAGAAGTTGAGCAGCATGGTCATCGAGGTAGAGAGTGCGATGGCGAGATACTGCAGCCGAGCGATCAGTAGATTGATAAACAGCAAGTTGGTGCCGATCGCCAGGAAACTGGCGATCACCGGATATTTGGTCTCGTCCAGCGTATAAAAGGCCGGAACGAGGATTTTGTTGGCTGCATAGGCAAAAAGACCTATTGCATACAGCGACAGGGTCTGGGCGGTGGCCAGCGTATCGTGGGCGGTGAAGATACCGTGCTCGAATATCAAGCGGATGATGGGCTTGGCGAGAAGGATGAGACCGGCTGAGGCCGGGATGGTGAGCGCCAGCACCATGATGATCGAGGAGACCAGGGTACCCCGCATGGCCGTGATGTCTTTGCGGGCTGCCTGACGGGCGAGCATCGGCAGCATGGCGATAGAGAGGGAAACACCGAAGATGCCGATGGGCAGTTGCACCAGCCGAAAGGCGTAACTGAGCCAGGAGACGGATCCCGCCACACAGGAGGAGGCGAAATAGGTATTGATGAAGATATTCATCTGCACCGGAGCAAGACCAACCGTCGCCGGCACCATCAACCGGAGAATGCGATGCAGGCCGGGGTCTTTGAAATTAAAGCTCGGGGCAAAGCGAAAACCGGTGGCCCGCAGGGTCGGCAGTTGCATGCCCAGTTGCATCAGGCCGCCGATGAGCGTTCCGATCGCCATGCCGGCAATGGCTGGCTGGCCGTAATGGGGGAGAATAATGGCCAGGCTGACGCCACCGATAATGGAGCCCATGTTGAAAAAGCTCGAAGCCAGCGAGGGGATGAAAAAGCGTCCCCGCGTGTTGAGCATGCCCATGACGACCGCAGAGAGTGAAATGAACATCAGAAAAGGCAGCATGATGCGAGTAAGCAGCACACAGAGCGCTGTCTTCCCGGCTATGGCGGCAAATTTGGGAGCCAACAGATGAACGATGGGGCCTGCCAGATAAATACCCAGTAACGAGAGCAGACTGAGCGCAATGGCAAAGAAGGTAAGAACCGTCGAGGCGAGCCGCCACGTCTCTTCTTTCGAGCGATTGGTGTCGTAATCGGAAAAGACGGTGACGAAAGCGGCGGAAAGCGCTCCTTCCCCGAAAAGGTCACGAAGAAGGTTAGGAATGCGAAAGGCGACCACGAATGCATCGTAAGCATTTCCCGCCCCGAACATTCCCGCAAAGACCTGCTCTCGGACAAGTCCCAGCAGTCGGCTGCACATGACCGCCGCCCCAACCACCCCGGCTGAACGGGCGATGGAGCCACTGCGGCTCGATGTCTTTTCCAAAATGATGAACCCTGCAGAAAAAAAATTGGTAAGCGATAGAGTGATTACTCGGCAGAAATATGTGTAACCATTCACCGGGGTTGCAAAATGCTGGCCATACCAATGAAAGGCAAGCGTTCACCAGTGCTCCGGCTTGGTGCAGGTAAGCGTAGACTCCGAGCAGACCGTCAGCGCCATAGCCTAACTATGCGCGATGGTCTGCTCGTGCCAAGACGAGGTGCTGGTGAACGCTTACAAATATTTCGCTGAAACCTTACCCGTTCTCCAACAAATTTGCCAGCTATTGATGAGAAAAAACAGTAATCAAATCCTGATCAAAACTTATTTCTTTCCCAACCAGAGTAGGTCGACGTTCATGCTTGACTTTGTTTTGTGAAATTGCCTATATGATTGAAGCGTGACTGGATTGTTTTTTTGACTTGGCGAGAGCATTGAATAACCTTCGCTTTTTGAGGAGAAAGATATGCAGGACACGAACAAGCTCAGGAATGTCGCAATAATAGGGCATGGCAATTGCGGAAAAACCTCGCTTGCTGAAGCGATGCTGTACACCGCTGGAAAGGTTAACCGGCTGGGCAGGGTTGATGACGGCAGCTCCATCATGGATTATGAGGAGGAAGAAGTCAGTCGACAAATTTCCATCAGCTCGAGTTTCAACAATTACAGCTGGAACAAGCACGAGGTCTACCTCATCGACACGCCCGGCGATGACAACTTCCTCAATGAGACAATGTTCGCCTCGCATGTCTGTGACGGTGTCATCTTCACCATGGGGGCGGTTCTGGGGGTTAAGGGCCAGACCGTAAAATTTGCCGACATCGTCAAGCAAAGAAAGCTCCCGACCATCATTGCCATCAACAAAATGGACAGGGAACGGGCGGATTTCAATAAAACATTTACTGAAATCAAGGAAAACCTTCCCTTTACTCCCGTGGTTCTCCACATGCCGATCGGCGCGGAGGACAATTTCAAAGGAATTGTCGATGTGCTGTCCGGAAAAGCCTATCTTTTCGAGGATGGCAAAGGGACGATGAAGGAAATCGAGGTGCCGCCGGAACTCGAGGACGATCTGAGCTTGTACCGGGAAGCCTTGATGGAAAATGTCGCCGAGACCGACGATGATTTGCTCGAAAAATTCCTCGAGGAAGGAGACCTCAATGAGGAAGAACTTCTGAGCGGGTTACGTTCAGGCGTTCTGAGTGGTGAACTGGCGCCGGTTTGTGTGTGTGCCGCCACAAAAAATCTGGGTACGTCCGCGGTCCTCGATTTCGTCAACGCCTACCTGCCCTCGCCGGCGGATCGACCGACGCTGACCGTTACCGAGAAGGCAAGCGGTGAGCTGGTGGAGCGCCGCCCCACAGCCGAAGAGCCCTTTGCCGCCTTGGTGTTCAAGACCATGGCGGACCCGTATGCAGGCAGACTGACGATATTCAGGGTCTTTAGCGGAATTTTGAAAGGTGACACCTTCTACAACAGCACCAAGGGAACCGCTGAACGGTTCGGTCAGCTCTATGTTTTGGAGGGCAAGGACCAGAAGCCGGTGGAGAGTGCGGGGCCCGGCATGATCGTAGCCGTGGCCAAGCTCAAGGAGACTACCACCGGCGATACCCTCTGCGACGCCGCCTCGCAAATCATCATCGATTCGCCCACACCTCTCTCTCCGGTCATCTCCTTTGCCGTCAGCGCCAAGAAGGGAGATGAGGAAAAGCTCTTCGGTTCCATCACCAAAATGCTCGATGAGGATCTCACGCTACAGCTCACCCGGCAACAGCAGACCAAACAGGTGCTCATCTCCGGCATGGGCAAAGTGCACCTGGAGGTTGTCGGTTCCAGAATAAAGCGCAAGTTCGGGGTTGAAATGGCGCTGAGCCTCCCCAAGGTCCCCTATATGGAGACTATCCGGGGGACCGCGCGCGTGCAGGGCAAACACAAAAAGCAGAGCGGTGGTCGGGGACAGTATGGCGATTGCTGGATCGAAATGTCACCCCTGCCAGGCGGCGGATACGAATTCGAGGATAAAATCGTCGGTGGCGTCATCCCGCAGCAGTACCGCCCGGCGGTCGACAAGGGCATCCAGGAAGCGATGGATCGTGGCGTTCTCGCCGGCTACCCCGTCATCGACATCAAGGTCGTATTGGTCGATGGTTCCTTTCACACAGTCGACTCTTCGGAGATGGCCTTTAAGATCGCCGGCTCGCTGGCCTTCAAAAAAGCTGCCCAGGAGGCCGGTTTGGTGCTGCTCGAGCCCTATATGAACATGGAGATCCGGGTCGGCAAGGAGCACGTTGGCGACGTCATGGGCGACCTGAACTCAAGGCGCGGTAAGGTCATGGGTATGGATTCGGACAGCAAGGCGGAAATCATCAACGCCCAGGTGCCGCAGGCGGAGGTTCTCACCTATGCGACGGATCTCACCTCGATGACCGGGGGCCTCGGCAGCTTTACGCTTTCCTTCTCGCATTATGAGGAAGTTCCCGCGCAGATTGCCGAGAAAATCATAGCCGCAAAGGCAACCGAAGAGTAGCAGGGAGGGACGTCCATGACTGCAGTGGACCGTGGAGATTTCACCTTCGCCGTAGTGACCATGAGCGACAAGGGTTCACGAGGTGAACGGGAGGATACCAGTGGCGCCTATCTCCAGGAGAAGCTGGCTGAGGAAGGCTATCGATTTGCCGGATACATCATTATCCCCGACACCGTTGATGAGATCGTCCGAACCGTGACGGAATTTGTCGACGAAAAAGCGATATCTCTAGTGGTCACCACCGGTGGTACCGGCGTTGCGCCTACCGATGTGACGCCGGAGGCGATGTCACAGGTACTGGAAAAGGAGATTCCGGGAATGGCCGAGGCCATGCGGGCCGCCAGTTTACAAAAGACGCCCAATGCGATGCTCTCCAGGGGCAGAGCCGGCATCCGCCGCGCGAGCCTCATCGTCAACCTGCCGGGGAGTCTCAAAGCGGCACGTGAAAACCTCGAGGTACTGTTGCCGGCTCTGCCGCATGCCCTGGAAAAAATCCGGGGCGACGAAGGGGATTGCGGCCGGGAGCCGTAACTCGCGGAGGACCTCCTTAAAAAAATCGGTCGCTGCAAGACCCCCAAACGACAACGCCCTGCCGCAATTCGGCAGGGCGTTGTCGTTTATATATCGAGTCGTTAACAGCGATTCGAGAAGAAGAGGTGATTTTTTACTTCTCCAAATTTCAGGGATCAGGGAAAGATCAGTTCCACTTCGTCCTCTTCCGGCTTGCGGCTGACGACCTCACCGATGATAGAGGCCTCCTCGCCGAGCGCTTCGAAATGGTGACGGATGTCGAGGGCCTGACGGTCGTCGACAATGGCCATGAGACCGATGCCCATGTTGAAGGTCCGGTACATCTCCATGGCAGGAACCTCTCCTTTTTCCGCCAGGAACTGGAAAATGGGCTGCTGTTTCCAACTACCGGTATTGATGACCGCCTTGTATCCGTTGGGCAGAACCCGGGGAACATTGTCGATGAAGCCGCCGCCAGTATTGTGAACCATGCCGTTTATCTTGTAGTGCCGCAGGACATTGAGCACCGACTGCACGTAAATCCGGGTTGGATTGAGCAGCTCTTCGCCGAGGGTGCAGCCCAGTTCTTCTATCACCTGGTCGACGGAGAGGTGATGCTCCTCGAAGCATATTTTCCGCACCAACGAGAATCCATTGGAATGCAGGCCGCTTGAGGCCAGGCCGATTATCTTGTTGCCGACCCGGATGTCCGAGCCATCGATGATTGCTTCCCGATCGACGATACCGGTAACGAATCCCGCCAAATCGTAATCGTTGTTGGCGTACAAGCCGGGCATTTCAGCGGTTTCGCCACCAACCAGGGAGCAATGCGCCTGTTTGCACCCTTCGGCGATCCCCTTGACGATATCCGTCGCGATGGAAATATCGAGCTTGCCTACCGCAAAATAATCGAGAAAACACAGCGGAGTAGCCCCACCGACAATAATGTCGTTGACGCACATTGCCACCAGATCGATGCCGATGGTGTCGTGTTTAGAGCAGAGATGGGCCACCGCCAGTTTGGTCCCGACGCCGTCGGTGGAGTTGACCAGCACAGGATGTTTATATTTGTTGGTATCGATAGCAATAAGCGAGGAAAACCCACCAATATCGTTGAGCACACCGGGGCGATGGGTGGAGGCGACAACTTCCTTGATTGCTTGGACAAAGGCATTGCCCTTGTCGATATCAACACCGGCTTCACGATACCGGGATGTCTGAGATTCAGTCATAATGGCGCGATAGAGATAGATGATGTGTAAAGAGAAAAGTAACCATTCGCCGGAAAGCTAAAAAAGCATACCACCGGACATTGTCTCCGCTCGGCACAGTATACAGCCGGGCCCGGACAGGGTGGCGGCTGCGGCCAAGGCTTTTGCCGCAATGTGGTCGCGACCCGAGAGGATACTGGTGAACGTTATGGTGAAAAGGGAGCGACTATTGCCGCGAGATCGAACTATTGTATTCACTCGCTTAAGAAAAAGCAATTGAATTGCTCTGCCTCTGACTTGCCATCTCAAACAAAAACGGGTCCTGTTCGGATCGGGTTGAAAATTTCAGCCGACTCTGGTAGAGAAGCCGCTTATGAAGCTTCTTTTCCTCCTTATCGGACTTGTCCTTATACTCGAAGGGATGCCGTACGTGGCAGCCCCTGAAAAAATGCGCGTCTGGCTGGCAAAACTCAGCGAGTTGCCGGCGGGGCAACTGCGCGCGTTCGGCCTTATCGCCATGGCAACAGGTCTGATTATCTGTTTTGCCGTGCAGCGTTTTGGGCTGTTGGATTGATTTGGCAGCACACTAACTCTACCAATTTTATTCGGTTGGTGAAAATATCCACAGGTCGCCGTGAATCCAGGATTCGTTTTCACGGCGTAGCGGAACCTGCTGTCGATCCCGGAGGCGAAATCCGGTATCCGCCGCTATGTCTCTGATATACGATCTGCAATGGCAAAAGCGACCGGTGGGTTGCAAGGCATACTCGCCCGTTGTTCCCGTCTCGGTGGAAAAGCAGAAGACCCCATGAGCTACCATGCGCTTGCGGACAAGCCGGAACAGTTCAGCTAAATCTCCCAGGTAGACAAAGACGTCAGCGGCCAGGACAAGGTCGTAGTTGTCCTGGCGAGTGCGCAGCACCTCGGTGAGAGAGCCGTGGAACAGCTGACGGTAGATCTGTTTGTTTCGGGCATGAGACAACATCGCCTCCGAGATGTCGATACCATCGAGGATGTCCACTCTGTCGGCAAAGGCTTCACCGCTCAGGCCGGTACCGCAGCCGAGATCAAGCCCATGGGAGAATGTCGTTGCAACTCCACTCTGCTCGTTGAGCAGGCGGCGAAGTTGCGCCGGTGCATCGTACTGCAGGTGTTCCACCAGCTGTTCTTCAAAATGATCGGAATAGTTGTCAAAAACTTCCCGGACATAGTTCTCGGGGGGACGCTCCGGAGTAACGCCTCGCAGGGAGTCGAGCATGTGCCGCGCTGCTTGATGATCGGGATCGAGTTCGAGTAATCGGCGATACCAACGCGCAGCCTCGTCGGTGTCGCCTGACACGTGAAAGCTGTAAGCGAGATTGTTGACTGCTGATTGGTGATCTGGGGCGAGTTCGAGCACCTGCAGATACAGTTTGATCGCCAATTGAAGGTTGCCATGTTCGCGATGACATCCGGCGAGATTGTACAGGGTATCGACATCGCCCGGACGAAGCTGCAAAACCTGTTCGTAAGCTGCAGCCGCCTCGGTAAACAGCCCGCACTCTTTTTTACAGAGGGCGAGATTGAAAAGGGTGTCCGGGTCGTTATCGTGTAATGCGTGAGCCCGCTTGAAACACTCCAGGGCGTTGGCCGGTTCATCCTGCGCATAGAAGAGAAGACCGAGATTATAATGGAGCAGCGGGGCATCGCTGTAGTCGAGCAATTCGAGATACAGGGCTTTCGCTTCCTCGAGGCGGTTTTCCTGATGCAGCGTGCAGGCGGTATGAAGCATCGATTGCAGGGCGTCGGGCGAGGGGGGCTGAACAACATCCATGGTGAATTTGAAAAACTATCGGTAGGTGAAATATGTTGTAAAATATAATGATTATGTAAATATACCTGAAAATTCCCAAAAAACAAGCTCCTGGATAGAACATATGCAACGCCCAAAGTTTGGAAAGTTTTCCCCGTTTATCGTGCTTCTCTTGATAGCGTGTGGCCTGTGGCTGCTTTTTTCTTCGCCGCTGCGCTCCCCGCACAACCCCAATGCGCTCCCCCGGGCGATTACCGCTCGAGGCGATCTCGCCGACGATGAAAAGAACACCATCGAGGTGTTCAAGGAAAACTCTCCGTCCGTGGTGTATGTTACCTCCATTGCCTTGCGCCGCAGCCTCTTTTCTCTCAATGCGGTGGAAATCCCCCAGGGCACCGGCAGCGGCTTCGTTTGGGACAAGAACGGCCGCATAGTGACCAATTACCATGTGATCAGCGACGCCAATCGTATCAAGGTGACCATGTACGATCATTCCTCGTGGAAAGCCTCGCTAGTCGGTGTGGCGCCGGACAACGATCTTGCCGTGTTGCAGATCGGCGCTCCGGCAACGCTTCTGCGCCCGATCACCATCGGTCGCTCCCGGGACCTTCTGGTCGGCCAGAAGGTGTTCGCCATCGGTAATCCGTTCGGGCTTGACCAGACCATTACCTCGGGTATCATTTCTGCTCTGGGCCGGGAGATCAATGCCATCACCGGCCGAACCATCCACGGGGTGATCCAGACCGATGCCGCAATCAATCCAGGGAATTCCGGTGGCCCGCTGCTCGACAGCGCCGGCCGGCTCATTGGGGTAAACACCGCTATTTACAGTCCATCCGGCGCGTATGCCGGAATCGGTTTCGCCGTGCCGGTGGATACCGTTAACCGGGTCGTGCCGGAACTCATTCGAAATGGCCGTTTGATTCGGGCAGGGCTCGGCGTTGCGGTGGCGGACGAAAGACTGGCCAGGCGACTCGGAATCGACGGCTGTCTGATCCTCCACGTTGAAGACGGTGGTCCGGCGGATGCGGCGGGTCTGCGTCCCACCACTCAGCATCTGGGAGAAATCAACCTGGGCGATATCATTGTCAAGATAGCCGGCGAGAAGGTGGAGAACTATGACGATATCCAGAACGAGCTGGAAAAGCACAAGATAGGCGAGAACATCCTGGTGACCATCAACCGAGACGGAAATCTGCTCGATGTGCCGGTGCGATTGGCTGCGGCTGACTGAACCGCCAAAGCTGGCTGGGAGGCTGTCTGAGAATGCCCTTTTCTCCCCTATCTTCGTTGAACTCGAAAAAATTATCCTCCGGTAAGCGAACGGAGTGAGACTCCGAGATATTGAGTATATGCCTCCGGTGATTTTTTCGAGTTCGCCTCGATCTGAAAGAAAATTGCTCTTCTCGGACAACCTCCTAGTCGTCCTTCTTCTGTCGCTTGCGGGCGATGTTACGGGCCCTGGCCAGCTCGCGCATATCCTGGGCTTTGTCCGATTCATCGATAATTTCCCGCCCCACAATTTCCTCCAGCACGTCTTCCATGGAGATGACACCGGTCATGGAACCATATTCGTCAACAACCACGAAGAGGTGCTGCTGTCGTTCGAAAAAGTCGACCAGGATCCGGTTGAGCGGCGCTGTTTCCGGTACGAAGTGCACGGGGTTCATAAACCTTGCCAGTGTCAGGTCCTCCTTGTCTTCCGCCGCCGCTTGCAGGATGTCCCGGCGCATGACGATACCGGTGACGTTGTCCGGCTCCCGGTCGAACACCGGTATGCGGCTGTGGCTGCTCAACCTGCTCACCATTTTCAGGGCGCTGTCGACGGTGAGATTTTCATCGAGAGAGAAGGTGACCGTCCGGGGGGTCATCACCTGTCGCACCATTTTCTGCTTGAGTTGGAGGATGTTGGCGATCACCATCTCTTCATCTTCCTCGATCTCCCCTGATTCCCTGGAGAGGGCGGCGATGGTTTGCAGCTCCTCGGCGGAAATGTGCTCATCACCCTGGCGCTCGGGCAGCAACCGGGTAATTGAGCGGCACAGCCAAATGATGGGTTTGAGGACAAAAACCATCCAGTACACCGGGTAGGCGATTATCGGGGCCAGCCGATAGGCGAAGGTGACGCCGATGGTCTTGGGCAGGATCTCCGAGAAAAACAGGATGGAAAGGGTAAAAACGCCGGAGAACCAGATAACATTACGATCTCCGAACACATTGGCCGCGGCGGCGCCTGCCACCGCGGCGCCAACCGTATTGGCAATGGTGTTGAGAGTGAGGATAGCGGTGATCGGTTCATCAATGTCGGACCGCAGTTCCTGCAAGTGGGTTGCGGAGGCATGTCCCGATTTCTTCAACATTTCCACCTGACTGGCCGAAAGCGAGTAGAGTACAGCCTCACAGACCGAGCAGAGCGCCGATACGCATATGGCCAGAGCGACTGCGGTTATGAGAGTATTGAGCACGAAATGGACTCCTTGAAAGGTTTCGCGGTTTGAGCTTTTGGGAAAAAGGCAAGGGCAAGGGGGTGCAATCATTTGAGTTCAGAGTAGTATACTATCACTGCATGGTGAATATACTGTCTATGGAGGCGAAGAACGACATTTTTCCCGTCCATATCTCTTTGATACCAAAAAGTTGGAAGAAACTCAATTACTTCAATTAGAGGATAATGCATGGAAACGACCAAGGCCGTGGTTTCGAGCCTGGATATCGGCACATATAATGGTGATTTGCTCGTCTGTATCGCCGCGGCGGGAGAAGATGGCGGGATGCGCTGCGATGAACGGATCCGGTCGCTGCTGGCCCCCTTAGTTCAGTGCGAAGACTTTGCCGGCAAGGAGGGTGAAACGGCGCTGTTCTATCCGGAAAAGGAGGATGGCAAATCACCCTTTGCGGCGAAGCGCCTGCTTGTGGTGGGGGTTGGTTCGGAGGAAAAGGGTGAGGCGTTGCCATACGCCTTGAGCGAGCGGTTCAGGTGCTGCGGCGGCACTATCGGTAAACTCTGCGAAAAGCTCAAGGCCAAGGATGTGCTGCTCGCTCCGGCTCCGGAACTGGGGCTGCCGCACCCACAGGTCATCGAATATCTTGTGGAAGGTATCCTGCTTGCAGATTACCGCTTTGGCAAGTACAAAACTCCCGACAAGGAAAATCCCCCCTATGCCGGTCTCAAACGGCTTCTCGTGGCGGCAGCAAACCAGGGTGGCGCACTAAGAAAAGCTGTGCGGCGAGCGGCGGCGGCAGCAGCAGCTGTGGCAAGTGCAAGGGACATGGCAAATGAGCCGGGCAACGGCTGGACCCCGACCCAGTTTGCCGAGCACGCATCCGCACTGGCAAAAAAGTATGCCATGAGCTGCCGGGTCATCGAAAAAGAGCAGATGCAAGAGCTGGGCATGGGGGGGCTGCTAGCGGTCAACCAGGGATCGGTCGACCCGCCGAAACTGGTCATCCTCGAATATTCCCCCCAGAAGCGGGAAACTGGCGATACCCTGCTGCTGGTGGGCAAGGGGCTGACCTTTGATTCGGGCGGTCTGAGCTTGAAACCCGCCGCCGGCATGGAAGACATGAAATACGACATGTGTGGCGGCGCGGCGGTGCTGGCCACCATGCAGGCAATCGGTGAGCGACGACCTCCGGTCAGGGTGGTGGCCCTGGTACCGTCGACGGATAACATGGCAGGGAGTTCCGCGATCAAACCAGGAGATGTCATCCGCCACTACAACGGGGTGAGCTCGGAAATCGTCAATACCGATGCCGAGGGAAGGCTGATACTAGCCGATGCCCTGGCTTATGGAATCAAGCAATATAAGCCGGCCTGCGCCATCGACGTGGCTACCCTGACCGGTGCTGCGATCATCGCCCTCGGGCACCATCACACCGCGGTTCTCGGCAACGACGACAAGTTGATCGCAAAACTGATCGAGGCCGGCAAAAAGACGGGGGAACCGTTGTGGCGATTGCCGCTTGTCAAAGAATACGGCAAGCAACTCGAATCGCGGGTGGCCGATGTCAAGAACGCCGGCGGACGCCCCGGCGGCACCATCACCGCGGCGGCATATCTGGAGAAGTTTGTCGGCGAAACCCCCTGGGCACACCTGGACATCGCAGGCACAGCCTGGGATTTCACGGAAAAGAGTTACATTCCCAAGGGTCCCTCGGGAATCATGGTGCGGACCCTGCTGGAGTTTGTCTGCGGTTGGTCCGACTAAGCGAGGAAGAACAGAGCGTTTGGCTTATACCGACTCATTTAAGAGGTTGCGCAACATCTGGAGAAGGTCGGCGAAAGTAGGGCTTTCGTAGACGCTCTTTCTCAGTGCGGCGCTGCCCGGCAGTCCCTTGAAATATCTGCCCAGTTGGTTCTTGATGCAGCCGAGCATTCTTTCGACCGGCAGGAAGCGTTCCATGAGTTCGGCATGCCGCAGGGCGCCGGCGAGAATGCCTTCGCGATCCGCAGGCCGTCCCTGGGGAGAAAAGACCCAGGGGTTGCCCAAGGCCCCGCGACCGACCATCACCCCGTCGCAGCCGGTTTCGGCAAGCATAGCCAGTCCATCCTGATGCGTGAGAATGTCGCCGTTGCCGATAACCGGGATGGCGACCGCCTCTTTCACCCGGCCGATAATCTCGTAATCGGCCGTACCGCTAAAACCCTGGCTCCAGGTGCGGCCATGCACGGTGAGGGCGGCCGCGCCGGCCTGCTGGGCCATGAGGGCGAATTCCACGCCGTTGATTTGGCTGCTGTCGGGTCCGGATCGGAACTTAACCGTCACCGGGACTGTGCTCTGGGCAACGACCTCTTGAATAATTTCCTCGGCGGCGCGAAGATTGGTCATGAGCGCCGCCCCGGCCCCCCGCTTGGTCACCTTTTTTACCGGACAGCCCATGTTGATATCGATCATATCGGGTCCGCGCCGGCTCACAATACCGGCGGCCCGACCCATCAGTTCAGGATCCGCGCCGAAAAGCTGAAAGGCTACCGGACGCTCGGCGATCGTGGATTGCAGCATCTCGAAGGTTTTCGGCTGCTGGTAACAGAGGCCATGACAGCTGATCATTTCCGAAACGCAATACCCGGCGCCATGCTCGCGGCAGAGCAGGCGAAAGGGAAGGTCACTGTAACCGGCCAGGGGGGCCAGAACGAAAGGGGAGGCAAAACTGAGGCCGGCAATGGATAACATCGGTAGTGCTACGAAATTGCTCTAGGTTAAAGATGCGGGCAGGGCGATTGATCGTAAAGGTGTTTGACAAAAAGTACATTTACAGTCGCATCCCGCTCAAACCGGGGGGATGCGACTGTTGCGCTCTTTTGGTCCGCATGCCTCTTCTCACTCTTCAGCTTCCGGTTTGAGGAGGCGCTACGGGTTGCTGAGCCTGTTTTTCCAGCTTCGGCAGCTCGATCAGGGTGTTCTGGTAGATCTTCTGGCAAAGGTCTTCGATGATGGTATCCAGTGCGTTTTGCCGGTTGTCGCTGGTGGCGGACTGCGTTGATCCGACCAGGTAATCCTGCGTCCAGATTTCACCCGGTTTTTCGATGAGCACCTTGCCGGTGGCGATATCCTTGAGGATATACCGCACCTTCAGGCGCACCTTTACCTGGGTTGTGCTGTTGTTGGCGCCGTAGGAGAGACTGGGAAGATCGATGAAGACGATCTCTCCTCCAAGGGCGAGGTCGGCCCCCTCGCGTTTTTTGGTGATGGTGATGGACCCGGACTTTTGATACCACTTGAGCAGAGTCTGATAGATCTTGGAATCCAGACCCAGTTCACTGGTGCGGTTTTTCCAGTTTGCCAGGTAGATGACTTTTTCCGGTCCGGTATAGACATAGGGATTGTGGTATCCGCATGACGACAGAACACATACCAGCAATGCCCACAGGGGCAGGTATCGACTGTATCTCTTCAACTGTACTCTCCCATGTTTTTTTGTCCTGGATGCCCGCGGTGTCCCGGCGAGCTGCAAAAGGCGAGCAAAATACGCGTTAAATAGTAGTATTAAATTACAATATTAACAAGTTTCTTCTGCACCACGATGGTCTTTTTGACCGGTTTCCCTTCGATGAAGCGGATGACGTTGGCATCGGCCATGGCCTGTTCGATCAGCGACTCGTCGTCGATGTCAGCCGGCACTTCCAGCCGGGATCGCACCTTGCCCTTGACCTGAATGACGATGGTGAGCAGATCTTCCTTGGCCGCCTCGGCATCGAATTGCGGCCAGGGGTGCTCCTCGATATCTTCGCCGACTCCAAGACGCTGCCACATCTCGGCGGCGAAATGCGGAACCATGGGAAAGAGAAGCAACAGTATCGCTTGCACTGCCTCAAAAACGACTGCCGCCTCAGGCGTTTCGCCCTTCTCACTGTCCGCGAGGCCGCTCAGGGTGTTGAAGAGTTCCATGACGGCACTGATGGCGGTGTTGAAGTGGAAGTTGTTTTCGATATATTCGGTAACCCGCCTGATGGTCTGGTGGGTTTTCCGATGCAGGTCCCGACCGGCTAGGGTTCAACGTTTGAGGCACCTGCTGAGGTGTCGTCAGCTCGGATCGGGAGAGAATAAAGCGGTAGACCCGGTTGAGAAAGCGTGAGCAGCCTTCGACTCCCTGGGCGTTCCATTCCAGATCTCTTTCGGGCGGTGCGGCAAAGAGACTGAAGAGGCGGACCGTGTCGGCGCCATATTCGCCAATCAGATCGTGGGGATCGACAACGTTTCCTTTTGACTTCGACATCTTGGATCCATCCTTGATCACCATCCCCTGGGTCAGCAGGTTGGTGAAGGGCTCGTCGATGTCGAGATAGCCGAGGTCTCGGAGCACCTTGGTGAAAAATCGGGAATAGAGCAGATGCAGAATGGCATGTTCCACCCCGCCGATATACTGGTCGACCGGCAGCCAGTAGGAGGCCTTCTCGCGGTCAAGCGGCGCCTCGGTATAGCCGGGACTGGCATATCGGGCAAAATACCAGGAAGATTCGACGAAGGTATCCATGGTGTCGGTCTCCGCTCCGCGCTTCGCCACCGCACACCGGACAGGTGGCGGCGATAAACTCGGGTCGCTGGTGCAGCGGCCGCAGCTCGATGCCGACTGGTCTTGGTCGTTTGGCAGGACGACGGGCAAATCAGCTTCGGGCACCGGCTGCACCCCGCATTTCGAGCAATGCATCATGGGAATCGGGGCACCCCAATACCGTTGACGGGAGATCCCCCAGTCGCGAAGACGATAGGTTATATGGGCTTTTCCGAATCCCTGCTCTTCGGCAAAAGCGATAATCGCCTGTTTGGCCGCTTCGGACTCAATGCCGCTGAATTTGCCCGATTCCGACCAGGATACCCGGAACGGTCGAGGCGTCCTCCATGATGGGCTGGATCGAGCGGTCTCCCCTTCGGGGACAACCACCGGTTTGATCGGCAGTCGATATTTCGTGGCGAATTCAAAGTCGCGTTCGTCATGGGCAGGCACCGCCATGACCGCGCCAGTGCCGTATTCCATCAGCACGAAATTGGCGACATAGATGGGAACCCGGTCGCCGTTAAAGGGGTTGATGCAATATCGACCGGTGAAGACGCCTTTTTTCTCCTGAGGTCTTCCGGGCCCTGTTGCTGTTTTTCCGGCAGGATGTCATCGACAAAGGCGCGCACCTCCTGCTCGCGATCGGTGCCCTCGATCAGGGTTCGAGCAGCGGGTGCTCGGGGGCGATGGACATGAAGGTCACCCCGAAGATGGTATCCGGTCGGGTGGTGAAGATGGATGAGCGTCCGCTCGAGTCCCTCCACCCGAAATTCGCAGGCCAGACCGGTGGATTTGCCGATCCAGTTGCGCTGCATGGTAACGACCTTTTCCGGCCAGCCGGCAAGTTTGTCCAGGTCCGCCAGCAGTTCCTCGGCATAAGCGGTGATCTTGAAGAACCAACCGTTCATCTTTCGGGGCAGGATCGGTTGGTCGCATCGCCAGCAGAGACCGTCGATAACCTGTTCGTTGGCCAGAACGGTCTGGCAGGAGTCGCACCAGTTGACGGTGGTGTCTTTTGGTAGACCAGGCCGCTTGTCATACATTTGCATGAAACAGTTGTTGTTCCCAGCGATAATATTCCGGCCTGCAGGTGGCTAAGTTCTCGGTCCCAGTCATAGGAGAGACCCAGCTGCGCAGCTGCCCGCGCATGTAGTCGATGTTTTCATAGGTCCATGCGGCCGGATGGGTGTTGTTTTTCATGGCGGCGTTCTCCGCCGGCAGGCCGAAGGCGTCCCAGCCCATCGGGTGCAGGACGTTGAATCCCCGCATCCTCTTGTAGCGGGCAATGACATCGCCGATCGAATAGTTGCGTACATGGCCCATGTGGATGCGGCCGGAAGGATAGGGAAACATCTCCAGCACGTAATATTTTTGCTTGCTCGGGTCTTCGTCGGCCTTGTATTTTCGGTGCTCTTCCAAATATTTTGCCATTTGTCTTCGATGGCCTTGAAATCATATCGGGTATTGCCGCTGGCTGACTGGTTTTCATAGCCTTCCTCGGTTAGAGGGGATTGTTCAGGAGTTTGCTTGCATCGAGCTTGAGCCATGGAGCTTCTGTTCAGCCGAACTGCCCCGGTTCCTCGTAGATGCTTAAGTTTTCAAACGTAGTGAATTCTTTTAAAAATGTCAAATTCACGGTTCCGGTCGGGCCATTGCGTTGCTTGCCGATAATGATCTCGGCAAGGCCGCGGTTCGGGTTGTCTTCCGCCTTGTTGTACACCTCGTCACGGTAGATGAAGGCAGATGACATCGGCATCCTGTTCAATGGCGCCCGATTCACGCAGATCAGCCATCATCGGCCGCTTGTCGGTACGGCTTTCCAGGCCGCGATTCAGTTGGGACAAGGCGATAACGGGCAGGTTCATGCTCCTTGGCCAAGGCCTTCAGGGATCGCGAAATTTCACTGATTTCCTGGGTCCTGTTCTCATTGGAGCTGCGCCCCGCATGAGCTGCAGATAATCGACCACGATCAGGCCGATCTGGTACTGCGCGGCCAGGCGCCGGACTTTGGCGCGCATTTCCAGCACGGAAATGGCCGGGGTGTCGTCGATATAGACCGGCGCCTCGGTCAGCATGCCCACCGCCCGCGAGAGTTTGGCCCAGTCCTGATCGTGCAATTTGCCGGTCCGAGCCCGCTGGGAATCGATCCGGCCGACCGAGCTGAGCAGTCGCATGACCAGTTGCTCCTTTGACATCTCCAGGCTGAAAACCGCGACCCCGATTTTTTCAACGAGGGCAGCATGCTGGGCGATGTTCATGGCAAAGGCGGTTTTGCCCATGGACGGCCTGCCGGCCAGGATGATCAGGTCGGAGGGCTGCAGGCCGGCGGTCATTCTGTCGATTTCGTGATAGCCGGTGGGAACGCCGGTTATAAGTTCTTTCGCTTTTAGAGTTGCTCGATGGTCTGGAAGGCGCCGGGAATGATCTGCTTGAGCGGGGTGAAAGTCCTGACCGCTTTTGGTGCCGGCAATCTCGAATATGGCCTGCTCGGCATCATCGACCAGCTGGTCGATATCCCCCTGTTCTTCATAACAGCGGTGGCGATTTCGGTGTTGACCTGGATCAGATTTCGCAGTATCGACTTTTGCCCGGATGATCCTGGCATATGAGGCGATATTGGCGGTGACCGGGACAATGGAAGTAAGGCTGGAGAGATAGGCCGCACCGCCGATGGCTCGAGCTGATTCCGATCTTTTAGCAGGTTAGTGACGGTGAGCAGATCTTGCGGCTCGTTCTTGTCGAAGAGGTCGAGCAGCGCCTCGTAGATGAGTTGATGGCTGCTACGGTAAAAATCGGAGGCTTTCAAAATCTCCAGAACCGTGCCAAACGCCTTGTCCTTGAGCAGAATCGAGCCGAGTACGGATTGTTCCGCTTCGAGATTCTGTGGCGGAATCCTGGCGGCCTTTCGGGATTCCGTTGACCCACCGGCCGGCATAAAATCAGTTGTGTGTTCAGACATGGGCAAATCCGGATCGACTGAGTCTCATTCAACGAAAAACACACCATACAGGCCTATGTGCCTGAAATGGTGTGTTTTGCGGTGCTGTCAATTGCCTCGGTATCCGGGGGATAACGGGATTCTCTGCACCCTGTCTCAACGGGCAGAGAGAACGACAGCGGTTCGTTGATAGTGGTCGGAGTAAGCGTTCGCCAGGTCAACCAAACGTCGGCCAACCTGGCGCCTTGTAAACGTTCACCAGTGCACCAGCTGGGTGCAAGCGGGCTGTCGGGTAACAATCTATCTATGCACACGTCAGCCTGCTCGGGTCCAGATGGGATGCTGGTGAACGTTTACTTATCGGCAGGCTCTGTGCTATGCCTCGGTTGAGGTCGGCACGACTTTTACGGATATCTCAGCGATCATCTGGAAGCCCACCTTGATCTGCACCGAGGTTTCACCCAGTGTTTTGATCGGATCGCTTAAAAGGATCTGTTTCTTGTCGATTTCGATGCCGAGTTCTCCCAGCTTGTCACAGATATCAGCAGTGGTAACCGAGCCAAACAGCCTCTCGTCTTCTCCGGCCAACTGCTCGATGATCACCTCGCGACCGGCGATTTTTTTAGCCAGCTGCTCAGCTTTGCTCCGCTCGGCGGCGATGCGGGCCTCGATTTCGGCCTTGTTCTGCTCGAGCACGGCAAGGTTTTCCTTGGTTGCCATTACCGCTTTTCCTTTGGGAAGGAGGTAATTACGACCATATCCCGGCTTTACGGTGACAAGGTCCCCTTCCTGGCCCAGGGTGCTGATGGTTTCTTTTAAAATGAGCTCCATTTTTCAAACTCCTTAAATGATGTCTGTAAAATCTTGTTCAAACAGAGTTGAGCATAGACTTTATTCGTCTCAGATATTTTCTTGTCGGCCTTTTCTCAATTGGGATGGTCCAGTTTGCGGAAATCAAACCAGGTATCGGCCACGCCCAGCACCAGCAGTAAAACGGTGCCGAAGGATTGCAACACGATCATGACGTAGAGAAACGACCGGAGCAACAGCGGCACCCGCCATCTGTTCATGGCGAAAACACATATCGCCAGTCCCTGAAAACAGTAAATGATGCTGAGTACAATCAACAGGTTTATACCAACTATCCGCACCTGACCAACCGGCAGAAAAGCGAGCGCCGCGCTGCCGATGCCCAGCCAGATGAGCTTGTCCGGGAGTCGCCAGTATCGGTACTCCGGCCAGATCTTTTTGTCACAGAGCCGCATGAGCACTCGATTGCCGAGTACCATGGTAAACCAGGTCGCGAAAAGGGATAAGCCGAAAAAGAGTGCCGGCAAAATGATCGGCACCACTACCTTCATCTGGTTGAGGGTAGCTTCCAGCATCGCCCGTGTTTCCGCGCTCATGTCGCCTGCCTGCCGATAATACTGCAGCGTCCCGTTGATTTCGGCATTCAGGCCGGCAACGGCGGAGGCGTACGGCGATGACCCTGTCACCAGAGCGGTAACCCCGAGGAGCAACAACCAGCAGCCGCCCAAGGTCACCGCTCCGCGAAGCCCGGCCAGTGCCGGTGCGTCCCCTTTGAGCCCGGAGCGTGCAAGCACATATCCGGTGGGTACCAACGAAAAGGAGAAGAGCAACGCCTCCGGCGACTGCGAAAACAAGCCGGCAATCAGAGCCAGGCCGCCACCGGCGATAACGATTCTGTTGCCGATATATACTCCATACTTGACCAGAATGGAGAATATCAACAGCGGCAGAAACAGATGAATCCAGCCAAACAGGGACCACTTCAGCCCTGGGAGTGTCAAGCCGGCAAGTACCAGCAGGATGGTGCCGATGATATGACGCAGGTCTGGCTGAGGCGTTTGCCGGTCCACCGTGCTCAGTCCTCTCTATTCGCTTTAGCCCTGGGAAGAACCCGAATAGGGCAAAAGAGCGATATGCCGGGCCTGCTTGATTGCCTCGCAGAGCTGACGCTGATGGGTCGCGCAGGTGCCAAGAATACGGCGAGGGATGATCTTGCCACGCTCGGTTACATAATTTCTTAGAGTTTTTACGTCTTTATAATTGATCTGCAGTTCTTTGTCAGCGCAGAAACGGCAGACTTTTTTGCGCGAGAAGAGTCTCTTCTGGGGTCTAGCAGCCATGATCTATGTCTCCTTTAAGGTGTCTTACATTCGCGAGAGATTCAATCTTCATTGTTTTTCGCTTCAGCGCCTTCACCGGCTTCGGCTGTCTCTTCCGCCTCTTTTTCGGCGGCAGCGTTCCTCGCCTCGGTCTCGCCGATGGCCGCCTGGATTTTCTCGGCGGTCATTTCGTCTGCGACCTTGATGGTGAGAAATTTGAGCACGGCATCGTCGATACGGAATCTGCGCTCGATTTCAGTGACTGCTGCCGGTGTGCCGGCGTAATCGCAAAAAACATAGTATCCCTGGATCTCCTTTTTGATGGGATATGCGAGTTTTTTCATTCCCCATCTGTTGAGATCAATGATGCTGCCGCCTTCGTCGGTGATGATTTTGCCGGTGTTTTCAATGATGGTGTTGATCTCGTCTTCCCCAAGACTTGGGCGAAGAATATAGATCAGTTCGTATCTACGCATCAGTTCCTCCTCGTGGACTCATGGGTAAGGGGTCGGTTTCTATTGCGCGACCCGGATTGCGGCCCTCGCTAACTGAGTATCATTGCAGAGAGCGAAGAGGGGTAAGCATTGCCCGAGGGGGCAAGGCTACCTACATAATAATCATGCGGATCACCGGATACCGGTTGCCCGCGTGCGAAAACTGCATATAGTACTGGTAAGGAGCATTTGTGTCAAATCAATTTTTGTGATTTTTCCGCCGCCTTGATCTTCTCCCACTGCTCCCGCAACTCCTGTTCGGAAGAGATTTTCACTCCGGCAAAAACATGGGGATGGCGGCGTATCAACTTCTGGTCGATACCTTTTACAACCTGACTAATGTCGAATGTTCCGGATTCGGAATTGATCTGAGCCACCATGACGATCAGAAAGAGCAGGTCCCCCAGTTCTTCACATATGTTTTCCGCATCGTTGTTTTCGATTGCCTCAAGAAGTTCTGAGAACTCCGAATGGAGATATTTCACGAGCGACGCGGTGGTCTGCCGCTTGTCCCAAGGGCAACCCTCTGGAGAGCGCAATTGTTTGACAGTTGAAGCGAGATCGAGGAACAACGTATTTAAATCTGACATAGTAGTACAATTAGTAAATAGTGAATAAGATGCTACATTGTGGGAGTCAACAAGCAAAGCACTGATGGTTACAGTACTTTTTTTTGCTAACCAGGTGTTAAAAAACAGTTGACTTTCTGCTCCTGACCAACTAAGTAGCGTTCCTGGTAACCGTTAATAGATTTGCCCACGCTGAAGCGGGCGACCGGGGTTCCTAGTGAGCAAAAGTACCCGACCGGGTCGGGGTTGTCATCCTCTTTGCCGGGATCCCGGGCAGCTTTAAAGAACAATGAGGCTTTTCGATGGAAGAAGAAAGAAAACAGAAGCTCCTGCTTGAAAAACACAAGGATATCGCACGGATAGATCAAGAATCAAAGCGCACTCACGGTTGGTATGTCCGGGTGCGTTTCCTTGGCAAGACCCATTCCAAATTCTTTTCCGACAAAAAGTGCGGTGGGCGGTATTCAAGCTTGCTGTCTGCGATCTCCTGGCGGGACAAGACCGAGAAAAAACTTGGCAAGATCCGCACCAACAAGCATATGGTTACGGTCAGCAACTCGAGCACCGGTGTGGTCGGTGTGCGGTTGAACGATAAGCTCAACCGTTACGAGGTAAGTTGGGTGACCCATCAGGGAAAACAGGGCAAGACCTCCGTTTCCATCAGAAAACACGGGAAAAAGCAGGCATTCGCCAAAGCCTGTACCATTCGCCAGGAAAAAGAACGGGCCCGTCTCGAATACTCCGTTTCTTAAGAGCTTTCTATTGCGGTGTGCCGATAGACCGGTTTGCACCTAAACCGGTCTATGCGCTAGTCGCCTCTTGCAAAGTGCCCACCCGGGAAAGAGGAATTTTCTTTTCAAACGAGGCGCTCTCAAAATTTTACCGCAGGCCTATGGTTGATGTGCCAAGGGTAAAATTTTAAAGCAGCGAAGAGTTCGGAGAAAAAGGCCGTTTCCGGATGGACACTGATACTGTGCCTAAGCACCCCCTCTCTGCTTCCGGACCGGAGTCAGAAGCGGGCTGGTCGGTACGGTGCTCCTGTCAGCCCTCCGTCGATCGATCGCCGCCTGCAGAGTACGGCGCGTTGCGTTTCGTGCTCGATGAAGCTTCGGCGAAGCATGCTCCCCTGATCCCTATTTTTCGCTGGTTTTCGGGCAACGCCTCGAGTCGAGGAAAGTTTGGAACCTTCCAAAATATTCCCTGGCAGCTAGAGGTTTTGCGTTAAAATTGTATTGACAATTTTGATAAAAACAGGTTTATATAGCTGTTTCGGAATTGTAAATTGGGACGGTACGTACCATTAACCAGTGATCGTCTGGAAACGAAATAAACTCATCCATATGAATCTGCTCGATCGGATCGGCTGAAGACATGGCCATGTTGTGATGAGTGTCCGCTTCGAGCTCGGAGAAGAGATGAAGAGAAGCAGCCGTTTCGGGATGCGCACTGACTAAGTTTCCATCCAAAGAGGTTTATAGAATGTATGCTATAGTTCGCACCGGCGGAAAGCAATATCAAGTGGCCTGCGGTGATAGGTTGCGGGTTGAGAAGCTGGCCGGAAACGTCGGTGACACCATCGATCTCGCCGATGTGCTCATGGTGGTAGATGACGAAGAAACGAAAGTCGGCACTCCTGTACTCGAAAACGCCAAGGTAGTAGCCAAAATCGCCGAACAGGGCAGAGCCAAGAAGGTTATCGTCTTCAAGAAAAAGCGACGCAAAGGTTATCGTCTACGCAGAGGTCACAGACAGTCGTATACGGCCCTGCAGATTGAAGAAATCAAAGCGTAACCGGTAGCTGCCCCTCAAGTGGCAGGTGACGGCGTGTGAAAATTCGTATCCGGCAGTCCGAGCAACGACGGTCCGGAAATAAGGAGTGAGGCAATGGCACATAAAAAAGCGGGCGGAAGTTCGAGAAACGGCCGGGACAGCATAGGTCAGAGGCGTGGCGTGAAGCGCTTCGGTGGCGAGCAGGTGAAGGCGGGGAACATCATCGTACGTCAACTCGGCACCCGGATTCACCCAGGGGAAAACGTGGGATGCGGTCGTGACTATACGCTTTTCGCCAAGGTGGACGGTGTGGTGAAGTTTGAGGATTTCGGGAAAAATAAAAAGCGCGTCAGCGTCTATCCCGCCGTTTAATCTTCCATTGTGTGCAGCGGCGGCGGTTGCAATGCGCCGCTTCGCCGCACGGCAGACAGCACCGTAGAGAGACTCGACCTCCATGCAGTTGAAGGTCGAGTTTTTTTTTGCGTGATTAAGAGAAATTACCGGGCGGGTGGCGCTTAAAATTGCGCGAGGCGATTGAAAAGCAGAGAGGCGGCAGCGCATTATGGCCTTTGTTGATGAAGCGAAATTTTATGTGAAAGCAGGTGACGGCGGCAATGGCTGTGTCAGCTTCCGGCGCGAAAAATATGTACCCAAGGGCGGGCCGGACGGAGGGGATGGCGGCGATGGCGGCGATGTCATTATTCGCGCGACCGCGAAACTCCGCTCCCTGATCGATTTTCGCTATCGCTCCCATTTCAAGGCGGAACGCGGCGGCCATGGCCAGGGCAAGGATATGCACGGGGCGAACGGCAAAAACTGCTACCTCGAGGTCCCTGCCGGTTCCGTGATCAAAGACCATGAGACCGAGGAGATACTCATTGATCTGGCGCAGGACGGCCAATCTTTTGTGGCTGCGGTGGGAGGCGCCGGCGGGCTGGGCAATAGTCATTTCGCCAGTGGCGCCAACAGAACCCCCAGATTTGCCAGCAAAGGCGCGGAGGGTGAGGAGAGGTGGCTGCGCATCGAGTTGAAACTGATCGCCGATGTTGGACTCGTGGGATTGCCCAATGCCGGGAAATCAACCCTGCTCTCCCGGTTGTCGGCAGCAAACCCCAAGATTGCCAGTTACCCCTTTACCACGCTCGAACCTCAGCTCGGCGTCCTTCAGCTCGGCCATCATCAACCCTGCGTAATCTCCGATATCCCCGGCTTGCTGGAAGGGGCGCATCAGGGTGTCGGTCTGGGGCATACCTTCTTGCGCCATATCGAAAGAACGACCATCCTGCTCCATGTAATCGACTGCTCCGAAGATGGGTATCGGCATAACTACCAGACCATCGAAGAAGAATTGGGGGCCTACAATCAAGAGTTGGTGGATCGTACTCAGATTGTCGTGCTCAACAAGATCGATCTGGTGGATCCCGATATGGTTTCAGAGATGCTGCAGGAATTCTCCAATCTGGCGAAAAACACGATTGCGGTCTCCTGTGCAACCGGGGAGGGTATCGACCGGCTCAAGGAGTTGATCATCACAATCCTGGAAAGCGCTCGGGAAGCTGAAGAGGCGTGGGAAGATAATGACGATTCAGATTGATCGCGAGCAAGGGCTGTACTATCGCCAAACCCTCTTTGACAAGGCACGGCGGGTGGTGGTGAAGGTCGGCAGCGCCGTTTTGACCGATGCCGGGGGCATGAACCACACGGTGATCGACAATCTGGCCCGCCAAATCGCTTTTCTCCATGACAGCGGCAGGGAGGTCATCCTGGTAAGTTCGGGAGCCGTAGCCGCTGGTCGGCGAAAAATTGCCTTCAACCAGGGCCGCGAGCTGGCCATCCCGGAAAAACAAGCCCTGGCGGCCATCGGCCAGTCGGAGTTGATGCACATCTACGACGAAGCCTTTGCCGGTTACGGAAAAAAGATAGCTCAGGTCCTGCTGACCCACTCCGATCTCTCCCATCGGCATCGCTATCTCAATGTCCGCAACACCCTGCAAACGCTCTTTCGATTCGGGGCGATCCCCATCATCAACGAAAACGATACGGTTTCTGTAAAAGAGTTGCGATTCGGCGACAACGATACCCTCGGCGCCTTGGTGACCAACCTTATCGAGGCGGATATGTTCATCTGTCTCACCGATGTGACCGGGCTCTACAGCGGCAATCCTCATGCCGACCCTTCGGCGAGACCAATATATACGGTTGCCGAGATCACGGCAGATATCGAGGCAATGGCAGGCAACGTTACGAGTGCCCTGGGAACCGGAGGCATGAGGAGCAAGATCCGCGCCGCCAAGATGGTCGCCGCCGGCGGCGGCAGTTCCTTTATCGGACCCGGGCGGGAGAAGAACATCCTGCAACAGCTCTTCAGCGGAGAGATGATCGGCACCTTTTTCCTCCCCGGTAGAACAAAGATGCCAAGTCGCAAACACTGGATCGCCCATGTGCTCAAACCCAAAGGAAACCTCGTTCTCGACGAGGGAGCTTGCGTCGCCCTCACCAGGAAGGGGAAAAGCCTGTTGCCCTCCGGCATCCTCGAGGTGTGTGGAGAGTTCGGAACCGGTGACCCGGTTGAGTGTCGAGACCGGGAAGGCAAAAAAATAGCCGTCGGTTTGATCAATTATAAGTCATCCGACCTGGTCCAGATTAAAGGGTTGCGCACCGAGAAGATCGCCGAGGTACTCGGCTTCAAGGACAGTGACGAAGTAATGCACCGCGACAACCTGGTAATTCTTATCGCACCCGGAGAGTAAGAGGAATTGCTCGCCAACTTTTGCCAATATTTAACCTGTGGGGTGTAAGTATGACAGAAAAAGGAGACCTGGAACAGCGAATCGCCACCATGGCCCGGGCAGCCCGGGAGGCCTCGACATCCTTGATGTCGCTCTCCAGTGAGGCGAAGAATAGCGCCCTGCTGGAAACAGCCTCTTTGCTTGACCGCAAACGAGCCTTCATTCAAGCTGAAAACGAAAAGGACCTGGCAGCGGGCAGGGAAAAAGGATTGTCCGCCGCCATGCTGGACCGATTGGCTTTGACGGATTCGGTGATCGATTCCATGATAGGCGGACTTCGGGAAGTGGTTGCCCTCCCTGATCCGGTGGGGAGCATCGAGCATCTCTCGCTGCGACCCAACGGCTTGCAGGTGGGGCGGATGCGGGTGCCGCTTGGGGTAGTCGCCATGATCTACGAGTCACGGCCCAATGTCACGGTGGACGCCGCCTCCCTGTGTCTTAAAACCGGCAATAGCGTGCTGCTGCGCGGCGGCTCGGAGGCTATCTGTTCCAACCTGGCCCTTGCCCAGGTTTTGCAGGAGGCGTTGGCCACCTCCGGCATCGCTCAGGAAGCGGTTCAAGTAATACCTGTAACCGACCGTCAAGCCGTGCATTTTCTGCTACAGCGGGAAGAGGATATCGACCTGGTCATCCCCCGCGGCGGCGAAGGGCTGATCCGTTATGTCAGCGAGACGTCGAGAATCCCGGTCTTGAAACATTACAAAGGGGTGTGCCACATCTTTGTCGATAAGGATGCGGATCTCGCCAAGGCGACGCCGATCATTTTAAACGCCAAGACCCAGCGACCCGGGGTGTGTAACGCCCTGGAAGGGGTATTGGTCGATGCGGCGATTGCTGAGCAGTATGTTCCCACAATTGTTAAAGAATTGTCCGATGCCGGCGTGGAAGTCAGAGGATGCGCCAGAACCGTGGCTCTGAGTTCTCGGGCGGTGGGAGCCGCCGATGAGGATTGGGGAAGAGAATTTCTCGATCTTATCCTGGTGTTACGCGTGGTGGACGGCCTGGATGAGGCCAAACGTTACATTCAACGATACGGCTCCCGTCATACCGAGGCAATCATTACCGAAAACTATACAACCGCCCGTCGATTCGTCGAACAGGTGGATGCCTCGGCTGTGGTGGTCAACGCCTCGACTCGCTTTAACGACGGCGGCCAGCTGGGACTGGGGACGGAGATCGGCATCAGCACCACCAAACTTCATGCCTATGGACCGATGGGGCTCGAGGAACTCACAACGAGGAAATTCGTGGTTTTCGGCGAGGGCCAGGTTCGCGCTTGATGGAGAAGGTCGGATTGCTCGGCGGCACGTTCGACCCTGTCCATGTCGGTCACCTGCAACTTGCCAAGGCGGCGATTGCCGAAATCGACCTGGATCGGGTGTTGTTGATTCCCGCCGCCGACCCCCCGCACAAATGTTCCACCCGAATCACGCCGTTTGCCCGACGGGTGGAGATGCTGCGGCTCGTCCTCGGCGGAGACCGCGACCCCAAGGCAAAACTCGAACTTTGTTTGATTGAGGGCCGGTTGCCGACACCGTCGTACACGGTCGATACGCTGCGTTGGTTGCAGAGCGAAAGCGGCAAAGAGGTGGATTTCTATTTTCTCATCGGCATGGACGCCTTCGCAGAGCTCTTGACCTGGAAATCGTACCGGGAATTGCTCTGTCGTGTCACGCTTCTGGTGGCGCCACGGCAGGGTTTTTCTCCTACCGATAAGCTGGAGCAAATCAGTCGCTGCCTGGGGTACGATCGCGGCGCCAATCGCTGGCACGCTGCCGAAGCGTTCCATGATATCGTTTTCCTGCATTCGATGGTGCCGGAGGTGTCTTCTTCGGCAATTCGCCAGGCGCTGGCAAGGGGTAAGGGGGAGGTGGCCGGGCTCGACAGCAGGGTGCTCGACTATATACGCAGCCATGGACTCTACCGAGAGGCGTAGCTCCGTGTCAAGTTCTCGCAAGCTCAGGCGATCTCTTGCTCTAGCGTGGGAAAAAAATGAGGTATTTCCCGAACGAACTGGTATAGTAAGGAGCCGTTCTCAAACCTTCTAATAATGGATAGGCATCCGCATCGGGCATTTGGATTTATCAATGTCGCGACTGCGTTGCCTAGGCGTCGGATACCGCTCGCATACCGCCGGCGTCTTCTTTATAGCAAAGTACTGTCAGAAGACGGTCAAGCCTCCCGATGTCATTGGGTGCGTTTGATGGTCGTCTTCTCCGATCGAATTGAAATGTGTCCATGGTGAACACCGCCTTGCCCCGGAAAAGAAAAAATCGTCTCTCTTCTTATCGTCGATGACTCCAGAGTTTTTCGGCAATTTTTACGTGATATTTTTGAAGACACAGCGGGAATCGAAATCTGCGGTGAAGCGGCAAACGGTATAGAAGCGCTCGACCTCGTGCTGCAAAAGACTCCGGACGTCATCTTGATGGACATGGAAATGCCGTTGATGGATGGCATGACGGCGCTGCAGCACCTGATGATCCATCGGCCGACGCCGACAATCATGTCCTCGAGCCTGACCGGTGAAGGAACTGCAAGGGCATTTGACACCCTGAAAAACGGTGCCGTCGATTTTTTTTCCAAGGATTTTATCTTTCAGCAGCACAATCCCGAATCCTACAAGAAGATTGTAGCCGGCAAGGTCCTTGGCGCCGCCCGTATGAAGATTCATGCGGTCGAACCGGTGCTCGGCATGAACTCAAAGACGGTCGAAGCGCCGGCCAGGCCAGGGCGGGTTATCTTCTGCGAGGAGTGCGGAGCGAGAAATGTGCAGGCAGCGGACGCTGGAAGCGGTCCCACGTCGGCGCGGTGCTGGAAATGCGGCGATCCTTTGGAAATCGAGGATGTGGGGCGATACAGTCGCAATACATGCGTGACGGTATTTGGCGGCGGCAGCGGAAGTTTTCGCAACCTTCTTGGTATCATACCAAAGCTGGACGAGAATCTTGCAGGATCTTTAGTTGCGGTTCTCCATGCCCCGGAGAGTTATGTCGATGCTTTTAGCGAGTATCTCGACGCCATGAGCTCGATCAAAGTCATGCGGGCGCGCGATGGCATGAATATCGATGGCGGTACCTGCTACTTGGCCGCGGCAAAGGACTCCTTCTGCCTGCGTTCTGCCAGCGCCAGATGCGTCCTGCAACGGATGGAAAACCGGGACAAGGGGATCGGCTCCATCGATCTGGCCATGGCTTCGGCGGCTGCCGCTTTCAAAAAACGGGCGGCGGGAGTGCTACTCTCCGGCAGCCAACTGGACGGCATCCGGGGCATAGCCACCCTGCAGAAGCGAGAAGGGACCGCTCTGCTGGCAGATCCGAACACCTGCCTCTGGTCACGACTTGTTCGCGAGACCATGGATAAATGCCGCATTGCGTCCTGCCTCGATGAGTCGGAGCTTGTCGAAAGAATACACAAGATGCACCAGGAGGCGGTCAACGGTACCTTTACGGTGTAGGGGAGTGGCGTCGGCTTCGCGGCTCCTCACAAGACGGCGTTGGAATGTGGGCATCATGAGGGCAATCCAGTGAACGTGGTGCTCGGCATTTACTTGCAGAACGGGTGAAACGATATCGAGTTGAGGAAAAATGCTTTGGGAAGAACAGGTACCATTATTGCGGCAAGGGATGCATAGGGAACTTGCGGCCACGGCCTATGGCCCGGCTTCGCAGGGACAAAAGGTCTTTCCGCCGCGCGAGCTGGTGTTCCAGTCGATGCGGGTAACAAAATTCGAAGCGGTTCGGGTTGTCATCCTTGGCCAGGACCCGTATTTCAACGAACACCCAAACGTGGGGCCGGAGGCGCACGGCCTCTGTTTTTCCGTGCGGGAAGGTGTACCGATGCCCCCCTCGCTGCGAAATATCCTGCAGGAGATCAACAGCTCCATTTATCCCGGGGAGCCTGGGCGGACCCGTACCGATCTCACCGACTGGGCCGAGCAGGGCGTCTTGCTGCTCAACGCCAGCCTGACGGTCATTGCCAGGCGGCCGAATTCCCATGCCGGCCTCGGCTGGCACACCCTGACCGATAACATTATCGAAACGATATCAAAGAAAAAAGAGCACGTGGTCTTTATGCTGTGGGGGGCTTTTGCGCAGAAAAAGGCGCCACTTATCGACTCCAGCCGGCATCTCATCCTGCGAACCAGTCATCCCTCGCCACTCTCTGCCCATCGCGGTTTTCTGGGCTCGGGGGTATTCGTCAAATGCAATGACTACCTTCGCAGTCAGAACCTTGCCCCCATTGTCTGGTAAAGAATCCTGCCGGCTTGCTGCCCTCCCGCTTGAAGCATAAAGAGCAGCAGTCCGCACCTCCACGAAGGGCGTGCTCCGGGCTATTGGCTCAACATTTTGATAATATCTTTCTTGCCGACAATGCCCACCAGTTTTCCGTCTTGGAGGACCGGCAGTGAATGGATGTTTTTTTCCGACATGATGGTTGCCAATTCCTCGACGGTGGTGTCGGCGTTAACGGTAACCACCTTCTCGCTATAGATATCAGCCACCGTCGAGCCGGCAATCTTGCGCATTTCCTGCTCCATTTTCCCTGGTCGTTCCAGGTAGATAAAGGAGTCAAGAACGGTCACGACGGTGGGGATATGGATTTTCTTGTTCTGATCGATAAGGTCGCTTTCGGTGACCACGCCGATAAGATCCCCGGTGGCATCGACTACCGGCACGCCGCTGATATCCTTGCTGGTGAGCAACTGGGCCAGCTCCTTGACGGGCATTTCCGGAGTTACGGTGACCACGTCCCTGGTCATGATGTCGGCGGCGGTTTTCATGGCATTTCCTCCTCGAGCAAGGATTTTAATGTGGTCGGAAGGGCATCGGCCACCTCACCGGCAGTATATCCCACACCGTTCCTTTCGTAAAGGACGTCCGCGGCCGCGCCATGCAGGTACACCGCCGCCGCTGTCGCTTGAAGTGGAGACACCCCCTGGCAAAGCAGTGCCCCGATTATGCCGCACAGTACATCACCCATGCCGCCGGTGGCCATGCCCGGGTTCCCCGAAGTATTGATCAGCGTGGTACCCTCCGGCGAAGCGATAATGGTTCCGGCACCCTTCACCACGACAATGTTGTGAGAGGTGTCACTGTTAAGTCGGGAGCAGGCCTGCCGCGCAGCTTCCAACCGGTTGTCCTGGATGTCGGCTATGGAGCAATCGAGAAGCCTGCCGAGTTCGCCGGGATGGGGCGTGAAGATCCGCAGACCGGCGGTATGGCCGATGCTCTCCTTGGAAGCAGCGAGGATATTGAGTGCATCGGCATCGACCACCATCGGGATGGTGGTGTTCTGATAGAGGGCGAGAACGAATTCGGCGGTCTCCGGATGGGTGCCTATGCCCGGGCCGATCACCGTAGCCTGCTTGGTTTCAAGCTGGGCGGCGGCAGTGGCGATATCGGTGGCGGTGAAATGGTCTGGCGAGTTCGGCAGCGGTATGGTCATCGCTTCGACCAGGTTGGTTTCAAAGATGCTGTTGAGTTGGTTCGGCACCAGTAGGCTGACCAGGCCGCAGCCACCGCGCAGAGCCCCTCTGGCGCTGAGCATGGCGGCGCCGGTCTTGCCGGGCGAGCCGGCGATAATCAGGAGATGACCGTGGTTTCCCTTGTGCGAGGAGTTTTTGCGAATAAGGGTGTCGGAGACTCGGCCGATAATCCGGCGGTCGACGAGTTCGTTGCTAATCCTGATGCGTTGCACCGCATCGGGAGGGATACCGATATCGATGATTTCCAGCCTCCCGGTCAACTCGCTGCTGTCGTGAATGAAATGACCGGGTTTGGCGCAGCCGTAGGTGGCAGTGTAATCCGCATGGACACAGGCACCGAGCACCTTGCCGCTGTCGATATTCATGCCGGAGGGGCAGTCGACCGAGACCACCGGTACGCCATGGGCGAAGTCCTGGCGGTTGATCAGCTCGATCGTTGAACGGAATCGGCTGCTCACCTGCCGATCGAGACCGATGCCGAAGATGGAATCGACAATGGCGTAACAGGGAAGCCCTCGGGATTCAATCTGCTTGAATAGCACCGGGATGGTTTCGACCCGCGAAGTTGTGTCAATGACGTGAAATTGGAGCCGCAGCTTCTGCACTATGGCAAGGTTGATGGCCGCATCTCCTTTTATTTCGTCGGGGTTCACCAGGAAAAAGAACACTGGCCGACAGCCCCGTTGGTAGAGATGGCGACCGATGACCAATCCGTCACCGCCGTTGTTTCCCGGTCCGACAAAAATACAGGCAAAGGTATCCTTGCAGGGGCCGAGTTGCTGTTCCATCATGCGAACGGTGCCCAGACCCGCGTTTTCCATGAGTACGACGCCGGGAATATTGAAATCTTCGATGGCACATCTATCGAGGGATTGCATCTCTTGCGCTGTAGGCAGTTTCATCACAACTCCTTTAGGTAGGCGAGAATGATAACCTTTCTATTATATCTCGGATGCTTGTCGAATTCTATGGGCAACATTGCGTTTTGCCTCCAACACTGAGCGGCAAAAGTCGCATGGTAGAAAACCCGCTTCTTCGGCGATCTGTACATCCTTGAACTCCAACGAACAATGGGGACAATTGTAGTGTTCGCATTCGGGCAGATGAAAAACCCGACTGTGCACATCACCTCTGATCGCCTTCTGCCGATTTGCCGGATACGCCCAGGAGCGGCCTGAATCCCGATCGGTCGGGCCGGGCCTGAGGCTGGAGAACAACTGAAGCCACCGCATGGTCGTTTGCGTCAGCGGTCGGAGCGTCCAGGCGTTGAGACGACGGAAAAAGAATTGTGCAGGTTCGGGCAGCAGGCTCTTTTCGTTGGTGGATCGCCAAATACTGTAGAGTGCCACAATCAGAAAGAAACAGTTGGGCAACCACATCAGAACACCTACCGGCCCTGCGCCGTCCTCGGCATACATCTTGCTCATCGCAAACAAGATATAATAGAAAATGAAGAAGCCAAGGCCCAGGGGAATGCCGGTGGCCTTCTTGCCGGGACCCGCCTGCAGCCCCAGGGGCAACCCCAGTAGCGTCAGAATCAGGCAGCCGACCGGTAAGACCAGGCGTTTATGGTACTCAATCCGCAGAATCCGGCCGCGTTTGGTGTTACGGCCGGCGGCATCGGCCGCCGCCTGCAGTTGCGACATGGTCAGGGTGCCTCGGTCGACCTGGCTGAGGCCTCCCCCCGGCGGCTGCAGGGGTATATTTATGATATACTTGCCGAATTTGACGATCTGGGAATCCTTGCCGTCGGGGCGGTGAAGACTGCCGTTGTGGAGGATGATGGTGACCTTCATGTGTTCGAGATTACTATGCATCTCACCCGTACTGGCCATGGTGATGGTCGGGGTGGTGCGGTCTCGCATATCGGAGACCCACACCTTCGCCCATTTTCCCGTTTTTTTATCGATACTGCCCACATGGACTACCAGATCGCCGAGGGCTTCGGTGAATTTGTCTTCTCGTATCCCCTTATCTACCTTTTCCTTGAGGAGCTGGTAGGTCAATTGTTGCATGTTGCTCTCGCTTATAGGGATCAGTCGCACCGAGAAATAGGCGGTGGCGAGAGCAATAACGGCGGCGGTGGTGATGATAGGGGGCAAAATCTGATACATGCTGATGCCGCTGGCCTTCAAGGCCAGGATTTCGGCATCGTTTGACAGCCGTGAATAGCCGATGATAATGCCCATCATCGAGGCCATGGGCAGGGTATAGAGAAAAATATTGGGAAACATGTACGCCAGCAATCGAATAAAATTGGCGGCATCGATGTTGAGATCGAGGGCGAAATTGAGAAAGGGCAGCAACCTCACTAGAAAGAATACGCCGTTCATGATCAAAAATGCAGCAAAAAACGGCGCCAGCATCTCGGTGACGAGATAACTGTAGAGCAAGGAGGGGTTGCGCGTAAGAATCTTCATTTCAATGTGGTGAATATGTTCGGCTTGTCGTCCCGCCCGACGTGCCCTTGGTTCCCGGAGCAGGTGCAGATTCCGGCGACGATTGCCAAACGGAGGTGGAGAAAACGTGGTGCGACGGCATACTCTGTCTCCCCGGGTGCAATACGGCCGGCAGACGCCCGGAGGCTGGCGCCGGCCGGGGAAGGTGCTAGGAGTGAGAGGACAAGGACATACCCTGATCAAAATTTGGAGGCCGTCAACGGCTCGGTGATGGTCATGGCGATCCAGTGCGGATCCCACCAGTCCAGCGGCGAGACAAAGACACCGTTGACCAGCATGGAAAAATGCAGGTGATCGCCGCCCGCCATGCCGGTTGAGCCGGTGAGACCAAGGATCTGGCCGGTGGCGACCATGTCGCCTACAGCCACGTTTATCTGGCTCATATGTGCGTAAAGACTGTAGATCCCCTGTCCATGATCGAGGATGACCGTGTTGCCGTAGATGCCGAGATAATGGGTGAAGATCACCTTGCCATTATTGGCAGCCTTGACCTTGGCCTGGCGAACATTGGCGATATCCATGCCGAGATGCACTTCCTTGTCGATGATCTTGCCGTCATGGTAATAGGTTCGGTGATCGGCGTAGCCAGCCCTGGTGGCGCCGGCATTGCGCAGGAAACGACCTTTCCACAGCTGGTTTGGACTGGGATTGACGCATAACCCGGATATCGTGGCGTTATTCTCGTGTCGAATCTTTTTGTTGATCACCAGGTACTTTTCAAGAAGACTGCCGTGCAGATCCGGGTAATGCTTCTCGAATACCGGCACCTTGGCGTTGAGAAAGCTATCGGGGATATTGATCTTGTCATGCTTTTGCTCGGGAGGCACAAATATTGGCGCAAAGGGGACCATCGCCGAGTTGCCGGCGATGTCGGTTGCCACGACTCTCGACTCGTTGATGGCGGTGGCGTCAAAAGGCAGGGCGAAGTAGGCGATGTAGGTGTTTTTTCTGCCGTCGGGGACCGGGAAACCGGGGTTGAACCTGCCGTTGACTTCCACGCCATGCCTGCTGGAGCTGTCCGATACCTTGTAGACCACGATCCCCGTACTGCCGGGCGAGATATACCGCACGGAATGCACGATATGCAGTTCGGGGGGCTGGCTATCGAGGGTCACGTTTTTGACCGTGGTCGTCTCGTTGCCGGTAAACCAGCCGCGCAGGGAAAAATCATGAGCGGTAACCGAGATCTCCACCGGACCGTCCTTGAAGCCGAGCTTGGCTGCATCGAAAGGGACAGAGAGCTGTTCGGAAAGCGGTCCGATCCGGCCGGTATATTTGCTGCGGGGATGGGTCTGCTGAAAGAGCTGCCGCACCGCTCCGCCTTGAGCCGCAATGACCTCAACGGAACGCAGGCCACTGCCCACATCGCGGACCTGCACCTGCAAGGTCTCGGTCTTTTTCAAAAACCTCGGAACATGCGCCAAATCGATCTCGGGCCTGTTCCCTTCGAAAAAGAGGATGAACGCCGCTCCGCCCAGGGCGAGAAGGAGAAGGACGATGACAAAACGAAAAACGACTGCCGGATTGGTGGGATTTTTTCTGTTTCTTCTTCTTCGTGCCATGGGTCTGTTGCGGTATCCTCGCTTTGAAGCAGCGCCACTGAAGGTGTCAGCGCTGCCAGATGATTTCGTATTTTTCGATATGAAGGTCTTTGGCGGGGGCAATGATGATGCGTTTGCCGGTATCGTGTTCCAGCTGTGCCGCGGTGAGTTCCTCTTCCCCGGAGAGCATATCGGCGATTCTTGGGTGAACCCTGACAGTTACGGTATTGCCGCCGGCCTTTTTGGCGTTACGGTGAATCTTGCGGAAGATATCGTAACAGATAGTGCGCCGAGATTTCAACATTCCTTCGCCTCCACAATAATGACACGGCTCGCACATCATCTGGTAGAGGCTCTCGCTGTTTCGCTTTCTGGTCATCTGCACCAGACCGAACTCCGAGAGCTTGAGAATGTTGATGCGGCTCTTATCCTTGCGGACGGCTTCCTTGAAGGTGGAAAACAACTGCTCGCGGTGGGATTCGTCCTCCATGTCGATGAAGTCGATGATAATGATCCCGCCGATGTTACGCAGCCTGAGCTGGTAGGCGATCTCCACCGCCGCTTCCATATTGGTTTTGAATATGGTCTCGCCCAGGTTGTTCTTGCCGACGAATCGGCCGGTGTTGACGTCGATTACCGAGAGGGCCTCGGTACTTTCGATGATGATATAGCCTCCCGAGCGCAGCCACACCTTTTTCTCGATCGCCCGGTTGATCTCCACCTCGATGCCGTGGGCCTCGAAGAGAGGTGTTTCGCTCACGTAAAGGTGCAATTTATTGTGCAGCTCGGGCGCGAAGGTGTTGACGAAGGTCTCGATCTTCCTGAATGCCTTTTCATCATCGATGATCAGCCGGTCCACATCGCTGGTAAAGAGATCGCGGACCGCACGCAAGGTGATGTCGAGATCCTCGTACACCAGGGCCGGGACTCCGGGATTTTTGGCTCGATCCTGAATCTCTTCCCAGAGGTGGAGGAGAAACTCCATATCCGCCTCGAGCTCCTCCAGACGCGCCTGCTCGGCCACGGTCCGGACGATGAACCCCCCTCCGTTGGGCCGAATCTGCTCGATTTTTCCCTTCAGTTTGAGTCGCACCTCTTCGTCTTCGATTTTGCGGGAAACGCCGATATGATCGGTAAGGGGAATATAGACGAGATTGCGGCAGGGCAGGGTGATGTGGCACGTCAACCTGGCGCCCTTGGTGCCGATCGGATCCTTGCTCACCTGGACCAGGATATCCTGCCCTTCCGTGAGCAGCTCCTCGATGCGTAAATGAGCAGGGCGCCTCGATATTTTCTCATTGAGTTCCTTTTCCGGCTCACAGGTGTGAACCGGTGGGGACTCTTCCGAGGCCTCCACATTAGGGATGGATTCGTCCAGATGGATGTCGTCAACGTAGAGAAAACCTGTCCGTTCCAGTCCAATATCGACAAAGGCAGCCTGCATGCCCGGTAGTACCCGGACGACTTTTCCCTTGTAAATATTGCCCATCAGCCCCTTTTCCGTGGGCCGCTGCAAGTGAAATTCACTGAGAACGCCATTCTCTACAAGAGCAAGCCGGACCTCATAGCTCCTGTTGTTGATGAGAATTTCGGTGGTCATTGTGTTTATAGTAAATCGAATATGTTATCGGTCTTCGCAAAAATCCGGTAAGGCAATATCGCGAGTTCCGCATTCTAGTGGTCGTATGTCGTCGTCAGCCTTGTGTT
Organism: uncultured delta proteobacterium; assembly: GCA_963745265.1. GTDB lineage: Bacteria > Desulfobacterota > Desulfobulbia > Desulfobulbales > Desulfocapsaceae > Desulfopila. The sequence goes on along the minus strand of CAVUXQ010000017.1, from coordinate 87,987 downwards.
TTAAGGCGCTCTAGGAGTCCTAGGAGTTTCGTCATCTTTGTATCTTCCCGCTATCGTGGAAGGAGATCGTTGATGAATTTTGCAATATACAGTAACTATAGGCCAAAAAGCCACAGGTAATGTAGGTTTTTATTCTCCGCGGCATCTCGCTGGGTGTGATATTCCTCCTCTTTTCCCCGAGCTTTTCAACCCGGCCGCCCATTGGACTCGCCCAGAAGATGGGGCCCGAAAAGCCGGTTGTCGCTCCCCCCTCGTCACAGGCATTTCGCCGTATCGGGCAGGCAGCGACACCTACCGCCTCTGCGATGCTCACGAGGGGTGGGAGGTCTCGCGGGGTTTTTGAGTATCTGTTCAAAAGGCAGAGAAAGTCATAAGCAATCGGCAGCATATGGACGCGTCAAAGGTTTCCGTAATTATTCCATGTTATAACCGTAAACTTTTTTTGCCAAGGGCAATACACTCCGTGCTTGCCCAAACCAGGGCCTGCGATGAGATTCTGATCGTGGATGACGGATCAACGGACGGCACTGCGGAATATATTCGGCAGCTGCGCCATCACCACGGGATGAAAATCAACTACTTGCGACAGGAAAACTGCGGACCGGCCGCGGCGCGCAATTTCGGCATCCGCCATGCCCGACACGCCTTCATCGCCTTCCTCGATTCCGACGACCACTGGCACAAGCGAAAAATAGAGACCCAGTTGGGGTGCATGCAGGCCGAACCAGGTTATCTTATAAGTCATACCCGGGAGAGGTGGCTGCGCCGGGGCGAGCATCTCAACCAGAAAAAAAAGCACCGGCCGGGGCACGGCGACATTTTTCACCATTGCCTCGAGCTTTGTGCGGTGGGCATGTCCACGGTAATGGTGCGCAGAGAACTCTTCGATCGGGTCGGTCTGTTCGATACCGGACTGCGCTGTTGTGAGGACTACGACTTATGGCTGCGGGTGAGTTGTCGCTACCGATTTCTGCTGGTTGACGAGCCGCTGACCATAAAAGAAGGAGGCCGGGAGGATCAGGTCTCCTGGCAATACCGGATCGGCATGGACAAGTTGCGGATTCGGGCAATAGTGAAGATGCTCGCCGCCGGCTTGCTGACGCCGGACCAGCTAATGCTTGCCGGAAAAGAACTGGTGAAAAAAGCGACCATCTATGGTAACGGCTGTATCCGCCATGGCAGAGTGGAAGAGGGGGAGCAGTATCTGCGTCTGGCCAAAAAAGTACGTAAAGGGGAGGCGCTGGCAGCGTGGTGAAAAAGATATCGTGGCGTGATCCATCCCGTTTCATCAAGGAAATTCATGTCGACGCCTCATGCCTTGATGCGGAGTACACCAGAAAGATTGTGGCACGGGCAGGGCTTCCCTGGCGCGTGGTCCCGGAGGGTGAACCGCCCATCCGGCTGTCCTCTCCCTTTCCGGAGAGCCTGGCGGAAGGTAAAAGACACCTGTTTCTCACCCGTAACCGGGGACACTTCTTCAAACCCTGTCCCGCTACCCGTGAATACCGGTGCTGCGAGTATCAGGTGCTCAATATCGGCATGAATTGCCCGATCGATTGCACCTATTGCATCCTGCAGGCGTACCTCAACAATCCCTGGCTCTCCTTTTATGTCAATACCGAGGATATGCTCCGAGAGATCGATGAGGAGCTTGGCCGCAGTCCGAAAAAGATGTACCGGATCGGTACCGGCGAGTTTACCGATTCCCTGGCTATCGATCGACTGACCGGTTTGAGCGAAATCCTGGTGCCTTTTATGGCGACGCGGCCAAACGGCATGCTGGAACTCAAAACCAAAAGCGCCGTGATTGACAATCTCGAGCATCTCGAGCACGGCGGGCGAACGGTCATCGCCTGGTCGCTCAACAGCACCCAGGTGCTGGCGCGGGAAGAATTACGGGCGGCTTCGCTTGCCGAGCGGCTCGAGGCCGCCCGCAAATGTGCCGATTGGGGCTACAAACTGGCGTTTCATTTCGATCCCATCATCGACCATGATGGATGGGAGCGCGGCTATGCCGAGACCATCGACGCCTTGTACCGCGTGGTTCCGGCTGAGGCGATTGTCTGGATTTCGCTTGGGGCCTTACGGTTTTTGCCAAAACTCAAAGAGATCGGGACCGAAAGATTTCCCGCTTCCCGTATCTACTTTCAGGAGTTTATTTGCGGTCTTGACGGGAAATCACGCTATTTTCGCGGCAACAGGGTACTGCTCTACCAGTCGCTCTACCGGCATCTGCGCAGGCACGCCGCACCAACCACCTGCATTTATTTCTGCATGGAGAGCGATGAAATCTGGCGAGAGGTCATGGGGTTCGTCCCCGAGGAAAAAGGCGGAGTTCCGGCAATGCTTGACCGAGCCTTCTTTGGTTCGGATCGACAAGGTTGAAATCCCGGCAATGTATTTTTTCCGCCGCGGCGTGAACTGGCTAGAGACAGAGCGTGTACGGCCGGCCCGCCGTCGGGGAGCACAAGATATTCTGCTTGTTCTTTCTCTATTCTAGCGTATACTTGTGGGTTGCATTCGGAGAGGTTTTCCGGGCCTTTTCGAGCGAAAATTTTAATCCGGATTTACTTTATCTTATAATGGCCGGCTCACGCGATCCGGCCTGCCAGTTTAGGGGGAAACGCGCGCAAGGGCGTTCCATATGCATTTATCAGGAGAAGATTACCATGATCAATAAGGCAATATTGGTTGGCAACCTGGGGGCCGATCCGGAGGTGCGATACACCCAGAGCGGAACCCAGGTGACGACGTTCAGGATGGCGACCACCGAACGGTGGCGTGGTCAGGATGGGCAGATGCAGGAAAGCACCGAATGGCATAGGGTCGTTGCCTGGGCCAAACTGGCCGAAATCTGCGGAGAATACCTGCACAAGGGCTCACGGGTCTACGTGGAAGGAAAAATCCAGACCAGAAAATGGACGGATCAGAACGGTGTGGAAAAATATACCACCGAAATCATCGCCAGAGAGATGAAAATGTTGTCGCCCCGTGGCGGCGAATCCGGGCAGGGGAGCCAGGGTGGTGGAGGCTATCAGGACAACTCCTTTCCCGAGCCTCCCCCGAACTACTCCGGCGGCACCGGTGACGATGTGCCGTTTTGATTCCGACTTTTTTTGCCGAGAGGGAATAGTCGCAGCGATAACGCGCCGGGCGAATCGGAAACTGATCTGATGCAAGGGGAACGCAAGCTGCGGGGACGGCATCCTTCTTGCTAATAAACACACTTTCAGTCGGCTGTTTTAACACAGAAAAGGGCCTTGACGATCTTTTGATGTATCCATATTGTGATGGTAGTACATGAAAGGTCGCAACCCGTCACATTTTGTGGTAACCCGTATTCAAACGAAGCATGGCAGGAATGGATTATTACGACACTTTAGGCGTTGCCAAGGGCGCAAACAGCACCGATATCAAAAAGGCGTATCGGAAGCTGGCCCTCAAGTACCACCCGGACAAGAACAAGGGGGACAAGGGGGCGGAGGAGAAGTTTAAGCAGATTAACGAAGCATATGCCGTGCTCTCCGATCCGGAAAAAAAACGCCATTATGACACATTTGGCTCGACGGATTTCCACCAGCGCTACTCCCAGGAAGACATTTTCCGCAATTTCGATCTCAACGACATTCTCCGGCAGTTCGGATTCGGCATGGGCGGGCGAGGTTCCCAGGCTAACGGCTTTATGAACGGGATGGGCGGCGGGTCGACGCACTTCAATACCTTTTTCAATGGTGACGCCAGAATGGGAGGGGGCTGCGGCGGAGGTTGCCACCAGCCGACCAAAGGTCAGGATATGACCTACCAGATCACCGTCACCCTCGACGATGTGCTCAATGGCGCCGATCGCAATATCTCGCTGAGGAAAAACGGAGAGCCCGAGCAGGTCTCGGTGAAAATCCCCAAAGGAATCGAGGAAGGGAAAAAGCTGCGGTTGAAGGGAAAGGGCGGCTGTTCCAGGAACGGCGGTCCGGCCGGTGACCTTTATCTCAAAGTGGAAATCGCCTCTCACCCGGTATTTGAACGCGATGGAGACAATCTGATTGTCACCAAACTGCTCAACTTCAGCGATGCCTGCATGGGATGCAAAGTTGAGGTGGAATCCCTGGAAGGTAAAAAATTCTCGGTGAAGGTGCCTGCAGGCACGGTCAACGGCTCGAAGCTGCGGATCAAAGGGTACGGTCTGCCGGTAGGGCCGATTGGAGAACGGGGCGATCTCTATGTGAAACTGGCGGTGAAGGTACCCGAACAGTTAAGCGACGAGCAGTTGGATCTGATCTCGAAATTGAAAGAGGTTGGGCTGTAAACTGCCTACCCCTGCGCTGCGGATGAATGGAAAAAGGGAGAAACCGTTTCTCAGAACGGTTTCTCCCTTTTTTTTGTGCGCTTTCTCTACTGCTTTGCCGGATCGCAACTCATCAGTATCGCTGATCCGCATAGGCGAGCCAGCCGCCGGCGCCGACCAGATCACGGTCGAAGTCGTTCAAGGCGAAATCGAAGGTGAGGGCTTTTGCCCCGGCTGCAGAGGAGGTAGCGGTCATCTGCATGGTCTGCAGGTCCACCTCGATGCTGACATCTGCCGGGAGCGCGAACAGAGTGTCGATTTGCGTTTTCGGCAGTTCTATGGCCAAAATGCCGCAGTTGAACATGTTTTGCCGGAAAATACGGGCAAAACTCTCAGCAATGATGACGTTGATCCCATTGACCTCAAAGGCCCAGACCGCATGCTCTCGCGAGGAGCCGCAGCCGAAATTGGCACGGGCCACCACCACCTTGGCCTGTTTGAGCGCCTCCGACTGTGGATCGAACGGACCGCTTGCCAGCAGCAGATCCTCGAGCAGGTGCGGCTGCAGGGCGGCTTTCGAGATTTCCGTCAGGTACTTGGCCGGAATGATCTCATCGGTATTGATGTCACTTCTATCGAGCAATATTGCGGGACCGCCAAATTCTTTCATTGATTTCCTCTTTATGCGTTATCGAGATACTCTCTTGGATCGCAAATCGTACCGGCCACCGCGGTTGCCGCCGCGGTGGCGGGGCTCATCAGGTGCACCATGCCACCCTTGCCCATTCGACCGTTGAAGTTCCTGTTGGTGGTCGAAGCGCAAACCTCGCCTTCGGCCAAAACACCGGAACTCATGCCCAGACAGGCGCCGCAGGTCGGGTTGAGCACGCAAAAACCGGCATCCATGAATATTTTGATAATTCCTTCCTCCAGGGCCTGGCTGAAAATATCCGGGGTGGCGGGAGTGACGATGCCGCGCACGCCGGCGGCAAGTTTGCGGCCGGCCAGGATACGGGCGGCGTCGCGAAGATCTTCGATGCGGCCATTGGTGCAGGAACCGATATAGACCTGGTCGACCGGGGTGCCGGCCATCTCGATAACATCTTTGACCTGGTCCGGCTTAAAGCCATGGGTCACCTGAGGCGAGAGGGCGGTGACGTCGAGGGTGATCGTTTCCGCATAGTCGGCATCGCTGTCGGAGTGCCACTTGCTGAATTCGGCGACCGCTTCGTCGATCGTCGCGTAGTCCCCGGAGATAAAGGGCCAGAGATATTCGGCGGTGACCCGGTCGGGCAGGCAGATGCCGCAGGTCGCTCCGGCCTCGACCGCCATGTTGCAAAGCGTCATCCGAGCCGCCATGGTCATGTTCTCCACCACGGGGCCGACGAACTCTATTACCCTATCGGTGGCGCCGCCGACGGTTAATTTTTTAATCACCGCGAGGATGACGTCCTTGGCCGTCACACCGTTGCCAAGTTGACCTTCAAGGCTGATCTTCATCGTTTGCGGCACCCTGAAGGAGCAGACACCCTTGTAGATGCCGACCTCGAGATCGGTGGTGCCCACACCGGCGGCAAAGGCGCCGAATGCGCCATGGGTACAGGTGTGGGAGTCGCCCATGATGATGGTATAACCGGGACGGACAAAACCTTTTTCGGGAAACAGGGCATGGCAGACGCCGTTGGCGCCGATATCGAAGAAGTCCTTAATGTTGTGTCGTCGGGCCCATTCTCGCATGATCTTGCCCTGCATTGCCGTCTTGGAATCCTTGGCCGGGGTGACATGATCGATAACCGCCTTGATCTTGTCGGGGTCGAAGACCTTGTCCATCCCTTTGGCCATCAGGTCCATGATGGCGATGGGGGTGGTGATCTCGTGGCAGAATACCACATCGAGATCGAGGACCATGTTCCCCGGGGTTGGTTGATCCCGGAGATGGGTGGCGAATATTTTTTCAGCGATGGTTTTTCCCATGGGTTAGCTCCAAAAGAGTGTATCGTATAAAACCAAATATGCGAACAGCGCGGGAATAGCCCGACCGTGGGGGTGCTTCTTGTGGTAAGAGCGCGAACTCGTTTTGCGAATTCGACATATTACCTAAAAAATGGTAATCTTGCCAGAAGATATTTATTTCAATGAATTCCAATACATTATAATTCAACTATAAGGGTTCTGGGATGCCTCTGCCGCTACGCCTTGCGCTCGTTCTCCTGGTCGTCCTCTTCGGTGTCACACCTGGTCAGGCCAGGTATGGGCAATCTATAGATGGAAAGCTAAAATATCCATCAGATTTCAAACACTTCTCCTATGCATCGCCCAACGCCGTCAAAGGGGGACAGCTGGTTCTGCATAGCATCGGCGAATTCGACAAGATGAACCCCTTTACACTCAAGGGGGAAGCCCCCGATTACCTGGAGAAACTGGTTTTCGAACCCCTGGCGGTGGCCAGCTGGGATGAACCGTTCTCGCAATACGGATTGATCGCCAAGGATATCAAGGTGGCGCCGGACAAAATGTCGATGATTTTCACCTTGAACACGAAAGCCCGTTTTTCCGACGGTACCCCGGTGACGGTCGAGGATATCGCCTATTCCCTCAAGACCTTGAAGGGCCCCATGATGGACCCGCATTACCGATTCTACTACAAGGATATTTCGGGATCCGAGATTCTTGATACAACGCATATCCGCTTTCTTTTTAGCAAAGCAAATCGGGAGCTGCCGATGATTGCCAGTCAGCTGCCGATTTTTTCGCCGCACAGCTTTGCCCGGCGCGGCAAGGGAGACGACGGGTTGACTCCACCGATTGGCAGCGGCCCCTACGTAGTGGCCAAGATTGACCAAGGGAATATTACGATGATCTACAAACGTAACCCTAAATACTGGGCCCGGGACCTGCCGGTGCGTAAGGGAATGTTCAACTTCGATACCATCAAGGTGAAGTATTTCAAAGATCAAGTAGTATCCCTCGAGGCCTTCAAGGCGGGGGAATTCGATTTTATGTCGATAAATATCGCCAAACAATGGGCGCGGGATTTGGCCGGACCCAAATTTCTCTCTGGGAAACTGGTCAAGAAAATCTATCCGCAGGGCAACCCTGCTGGCATGCAGGGATTTTTAATGAATACCAGGAAAACGATCTTTGCCGATCGCAGGGTGCGGCAAGCCATCGGGTTGGCATTTGATTTCGAGTGGACCAACAAGGCACTGTTCTATGGAGAATACACCAGAACCAATTCCTATTTCGCCAATTCCTACTTGGCCGCCAAGGGGTTACCGACCGGGTTGGAACTGCAATATCTGGAACCGTTTCGAAAGCAGCTGCCGCCGGAGGTCTTCACCAGACCGCTTAAAGCGCCGGTGGCAGAGGGCAGGAGCGGATTGCGTAAAAATCTCATCAAAGCCCAGAAACTGCTTGCGCAGGCCGGCTGGACAGTGAAAAACGAAAAGCTGGTCAATGCCGAGGGGCAACCGTTTTCCTTTGAAATTCTTCTTGTTTCCCAAAATTTCGGGCGGGTGATGGCGCCTTTCGTCCGCAACCTGCAAAGGCTGGGCATGCAGGTCGATTATCGGAGCATGGATCCCGCTCTCTATGTAGAGCGGCTGAGAAACTTTAATTTCGATATGATTGTCACCACCTACGGAGAATCGCTTTCACCGGGCAACGAGCAACGTAGTTTCTGGCAATCGAGTGCTGCCGATCGGCCGGGTTCCGCCAACTACGCCGGCATTAAATCACCGGTAGTGGATGCTCTCGTTGACCGGGTAATCTATGCCCGGAACACAGAACAATTAACCGCTGCATGCCATGCCCTGGATAGAGTGTTGTGGTATGGGTACTACGTTGTGCCAAATTGGTATATGAGCGGGTATCGGCTGGCATACCGGAACAAATTCCAGCGCCCCCAGGTGTTGCCGAAATATTATTCTGCCGATCAGCTCCTGATGACCTGGTGGGTCAAACAGTAGCAAGGAAGCCGGGAACTTGACCATATTAGGGAGAATGATTCTTTCTTCCGGTTGATAATGTAAGTTAAAACAACTCTTCAATTCACTGCGTTTTTAAAAAAAAATAGACTCGCCTGCCCTTGACTACCTAACAGCTTTTTTGATATCAAAAAGTGTATCCTCCTATTAGTCGGAGGGTAGTGGTATTAACGGGCAACACCCGATTTCTGCGACGTACCGGATGGGACGTCACGTCTATTACTGGAGGAATGCAGGATGTCAGATCGTGTAAAAGGCAAAGTGAAATGGTTCAATGCCAGCAAAGGGTACGGATTTCTCGAACGGCCCGATGGGCAGGGAGACGTCTTCGTACATTACAGTGCTATCCAGGGGGAAGGTTTCAGAAGTCTGGAAGAGGGGGAACCAGTCGAATTTTCAGTCGCTAAGACAGACAAAGGTCTGCAGGCTGAAAATGTAAATAAATTACGATAAGACTTTGATGCAACCTGGATTTTGCCCTGACCGGCGCCCTAAGGGGACCGGCAGGGCTTTTTTTTTGTAAGCAGCTCAATATTCAATCGATATTAGGAATCGATTTTTGTATGTTGCTACGTTCGCACAAAACAGCAGAACGAATGTATTGGCTTCCGGCCTAAGCGAGACTGTCGAATTATGCCCTTTTTCCCCGATATCTTCGTTAAACTCGAAAATCTTATCCTCCGGTAAGCGAGCGGAGTGAGACTCCGAGATATTCAGTATATGCCTCCGGTAATTTTTTCGAGTTTGCCTCGATCTGAGCAAAAATGCCTATAATCCGACAGGCTCCTAGAAAAGACATAGAGAGTATGGAAACGTTCACGGTCGTTCTGGAATCGCTTGAGGATCTGCAACATTTCGGTGAAGCATTGGGCAGAAATGCCGTCGCCGGTGACATCATCTGCCTCGACGGAGATCTCGGCGCCGGCAAGACCACCTTGACGCAATCAATCGCCCGGGGACTCGAGGTGCCCGACGAGTGCTATGTGACCAGCCCTTCCTTCGCTCTTTTTCATGAGTATCCAGGTCGTTTGCCGCTCTACCATATGGACTTTTACCGTCTTCGCGACTATACAGAAATAGAGGACCTGGGTTTGGATGAATATTTTTACCTCTCAGGTTGCTCGGTGATCGAGTGGTCGCTGCGGGCCGAGGAACTGCTTCCGGAGTCGAGTTTGCATCTGCGGCTTGCCATAACCGGTGAGTCCAGGCGGACGGTGACCTGTGACTTTATAAGCGCTGATTGGCAGGCGCGACTACGTACGATTCTCCGAGAGAGTGGTCTTGTCTTACCTAACTCCCCGGAAAAACAGTCTCCTCGCCTTAAAGCGTCTGTCCTTCCGCTCAGTTACAACCTTTACCTCAGCTCACGGAAAACCCATGGATGTATTTGTTGCCCGCCAGCCGATTTTCGATGCCCGAGAAACGGCTTTTTGCCTATGAGTTGCTGTTTCGAGCCGGGATGACCAATGCGTTTCCCGGAATCGATGGGGAAACCGCCACTTCGAGCCTGCTCTCTTCGTCCTTTTTCACGGTAGGTATCGAGAAAATCTCCGGAGGCAAGAAGGTCTTCATCAATTTTACCGAACGGCTGCTCACCAACGGCACGCCGTCGATGTTTCCCGCCGACAAGGTCGTCGTCGAAGTGCTCGAGGATGTCCCCGCCACTCCTGAAATCGTCAATTCCTGCATGCAACTGGTGGAGAGCGGCTATAGTCTGGCGCTCGATGACTTCGTCTATCAAAAGAACCTGATCCCCCTGGTCGAGCTGGCCCGAATCATCAAAGTGGATTTCAGGTTGACGCCGACGGAGGAGATCGAACAGCTGGTGCGCGACCTCAGCGAATATGGTTGCCTGCTGCTTGCGGAAAAGATAGAGACCTATCAGGAATTCGAGCGCGCACTCGCAATGGGGTTCAGCTACTTTCAGGGATATTTCTTCGCGCGACCCGAGGTGTTGAAGAACAAGGATATCGGCTCATCGGAACTCACAATCATGCGGCTTATCTGCGAGGTGAATCGGATCGGCTTCGATATCGATAAGCTCGAAGAACTGATCAACCAGGATGTTTCCATTGCATACAAGCTATTGAAATATCTCAATTCGTCCTATTTTTCCCGGATGCAGCCGCTATCCTCCATCCGCGAGGCAATTATCTACCTGGGTGAACGTGGCTCTCGGCTGTTCATCTCACTTATCGCCGCCGGCCAACTCGCCGCCGGAAAGCCGCTGGAACTGCTCAAGACCTCGATCATCAGGGCCAGGTTTCTCGAGCTGATAGGCCGGGAAATGAAGAAAAAAAGCGATGACTTTTTCATGCTGGGGCTGTTTTCCCTCCTCGATGCCATGCTGGACAACACCATGGAGTTCCTGCTCGACAAGTTGCCCCTGACCGAGGCGGTCAATGAGGCGCTGGTACATCAGCAAGGTGAATTGTATCCCTTTCTGCACCTGGTCGAACGATACGAAACCTGCCAGTGGTCCTGCGTCGATGACCAACTCGCCAAGGTCGGCATTCCAAGTGAACGTATCCTGGAAATATATCTCGAAGCCGTCAAACTGGCCGACATGTATTAATTTTCGCCATTTTTCCTTAGGTCCTCCGATCTTTTCGTGGTTAATTGGACGCGTTTTCCAAACATCGTCGGCTGTCTCTGTTCAGGTGAAAAATATACCACGGTGTGGTAATATGCCGATATGTTCCGCAACCCGGGAGATAGATGCATTTTCGTGCAGCACCTGTAACCGTTCACCGGGGTGGCGAAATGTTGATCATACCAATGAACCGTAAGCTCTCACCAGTGCTCCAGCTTGGTGCAGGTAAGCGCAGACTCTGAGCAGACAACTCTGCGCGACGGTCTGATCGTACCAAGATGGGGTGCTGGTGAACGCTTACCAGCACCTCTTTGCAAATATGATAAAGGTTAGAATCAAGGATGAAGAAAAAAACGGTTGTTTTAAAGGATTGTCTCAAAACGTTCACCCGCGATCAGGACAAGGCCATCCGGCCGGAAGACACCCTGAAGACGTTTTACCAGCAGGTCGAAAAACTCGATATCAAGATACTGAGCGAGGTCAACAGGATCGACAACGGCAGACTGGATATCCCGGTCTATTTCAGTGTCTGCGGCGACGATGCCTCATCGCTCACCGGAACCAAGAAACAGATGGGCAAGGGCGCCTCGCCCATCCAGGCAGAGGCTTCGGCCTGCATGGAGCTTGCGGAGCGATTCTCCTTCTTCTCCTATAAAAGCAACAGAGGGAATTTTCTGACCGGCGATTATGCCGCCATGCGCAAGGCAGGGTATCCGGTACTCGATATCGAGTTACTGCTCGCCTCCGTTCATGACACTACCACCTCTGCGGAGACCCTCGAAAAATTGCTGGAAGACTTGCCCCTTCAATGGGCATGGGCGACGAACATCACCACCGGCGAGGACGTGCTGCTGCCATTCTCCTGGTTTTTCGCCATCAATGAATTCAACGGGCCGTCGGCGGGCAACACCTATGAGGAGGCGGCCCTGCAAGGGGTGTGCGAGATTGTCGAGCGCCATGTCTGTTCGCTGATCAGCCATAACGCAATCGAGACGCCGCTGATCGATCCCGACTCCGTAACCGATCCGGTGGCCCTAGAACTCCTGGATAAATTCAAACGAAACGGAATCGAGATGTATCTCAGTGATTTCAGTCTCGATACCGGTATCTGTACGGTGGGGGCCCTGGCGATCGATCGTTCCACCTTTCCCAAGAGCAGTGAGATCGTTTACACGGCGGGAACCACCCCCAACCCGGAAAAGGCCCTGATCCGGGCGGTAACCGAAATCGCCCAGCTTGCAGGCGACTTCAATACCGGCTCCAATTACGTCGCCTCGGGATTACCCAAACCTCTTGCCATGGAGGAAGTCGCCTACATCACCGATTCTTCGCGGACCACCACTATTGCCGAGATGACGGACCTGGCCGACAACAATATCCTGGTGGAACTGCAAAACTGTGTAAACGCCTTGGAACGTCAGGGCATGCAGGTATTCATGATCGATGTAACCCATGATCAATTGCAGATACCGGCGCTCTATACAATCGTTCCCGGCGCCCATTTTCGGGAACGATCGATGATCCAAAACAGCGGCCTGTTCGCTGCCAAGCTTCTGTTCGAACTGGTGCAGGATGCCGGACTCCTCGAAGAAAAACTGGCGCACATGGAATCACTGCTGCCCCAGGCCTACTATCTCGAATTTTATCGGGGTAAAAATTTTGACAGCATGGGATTTCCGGAGTCGGCACTCAAACATTTCGACCGGGCTCTGGCGCTGGGTCCCGAAGCGGAGGATTTGCCGTATATTCTGTCCTACAAGGGAAATTGCCTAAAAGAAATGGGCAGGTACGAGGAGGCGATTACCGTCCTCAGCGAAGGTATCGCAGCCGATGACGAACGGCCGGACATGCACAACATGCTCGGTGTCTGCTATTTCAAGCAGCAGGACTACGAAACAGCGATACGCCATTTCACAAGGGCGGTGGAACTCAACCCCGCCTCGGGGATCGACTATGCCAATCTCGGGGTAAATTACAGTCGTCTCGGGAAAAAACAGGAAGCCCAGGAATATCTTACCGTGGCGCTGACTTTGGATCCTTCCCTCGATTTCGCCCGCAATGAATTGCAAGGGCTGATGGCGAAAGGCAAGCCGGAACAGCATTGACAAACTGCGTCTCGGCCATATCCCGACAGGCGGGGTATGGCCGAGGCGGAAGGGCGTTTTTCATAGTCACAATACCATGAAACCCATTCGTCTTCTCCGTTTCCTGCTGTTGTGCTCTCTGGCCGCACTGCTTGTGAACGTGCAGCCGAGCAGGGGTGCAGACCGGATAGCCGCGATTAAAGACCGCGCACGGCAGTATTATTACGGGCAGGGTGTTCCGCAGGACTATAAGCAGGCGCTGGATCTTTACCTGATGGCAGCCAACGCCGGAGATGCCCAGGCGCAATATATCGCCGGTGGCATGTACTTCAAGGGGCTGGGTACCAAGGTGGATTACGCCAAAGCGCTGGCTCTGCTCTACAAGGCGGCGAAAAACGGCAGCAGCACCGCCGAATCCCAGAAAATCATCGGACAATCTTTCCTGCTCGGCCGTGACGTGCCGAAAAATTACCTCGAAGCGGTGCATTGGTACGGCATGGCCGCCAAGAGTGGCGACCGTGACGCTCAAAATGAGTTGGGTTATATGTACTTTGTCGGTCGCGGCATCGAGCAGGACTATCATAAAGCCTACCAGTTGTTTCTTCAGGCCGCTGAAAGCGGATTGCCGATCGCCCAATACAACGTAGGCACCATGCTCTATTTCGGCTACGGAGAGAAAAACTCCGATCTCCCCGGCGCCTATGCCTGGTTCAGTCTTGCCGCCGCCCAGGGGTATGCGCCAGCCCAACAGATGCAGCAGTTCGTTGAATCCCTGCTCTCCAGCGAAGAACTCGTCCAGGCCCAGGCCCGGGCCGCGAGTCTTTTCAACCGTATTCTGGGGTTGAAAAACTCAAAGCACTAGGAGCCTGTCGGATTATAGGCATTTTTGCTCAGATCGAGGCAAACTCGAAAAAATTACCGGAGGCATATACTGAATATCTCGGAGTCTCACTCCGTTCGCTTACCGGAGGATAATTTTTTCGAGTTTAACGAAGATATGGGGAAAAAGGGCATAATCCGACAGGCTCCTAGGAGCGAGCCTCCGGCTAGTCCGAAAACCTTTGCCGCGCTTGCTGATCGGCACATCAGAATGCCGGGATCGTCACTGTAAAACTTCTGGTTTTCTCTTCCCCTAAAGTATGATACGTATTCAGACTCGGATGCAGGCGTGCGCCTACCAATCGGCGGAGTGCCGGGAAGAAAGAATCATATTCGAACCGGCGGTCTGCTGCCGGCTTGCCATCGTAAAGGAGACGAAAGCGTTGAGATGAAGACGTGTGTGCTGGCTCTTACCGAGGGTGCCCATGCCCTGGCGCAACGCATCGCCGGACGGCTGGCGGATTGCGTGTATTGTCGGCATGAAGGAGGAATCGCCGAGGCGCTGCGCTGCAACTGGCCGCGTTTCGACGGCCTGATCTGTATTATGTCGACAGGGATCGTCGTCCGCTCCATTGCCCCGTTGCTCCGCGACAAGACCACCGACCCCTGCGTGGTGGTGGTGGATCAGCAGGGGCGCCACGCTATCAGCCTGGTATCCGGTCATCTCGGTGGCGGCAACGAGCTTGCCCGTCGAGTGGCGGAAATCACCGGCGGCACCGCCGTGATCACCACCGCCAGCGATCTGCTGGGAAAAACCGCCATCGATCTGTGGGCCCGCCGCAACGAGCTGCACGTCACCGAGCGCAAGAAGCTGATCGAACTCTCCGCCAGACAGGTCAATGGAGCCATTCCGGCCGTGTACAGCGATCTCGCCATCTGCGACTTGCCCCCAGATTTTTCAAGAGCCACCGAGGCCGCTGGCGCCGATATCGTCATAAGCTATAAAGAACACATGACATTGGATGCGCTCTGTTGTATACCAAAAGCTTTATACATGGGAATAGGTTGCAACAGAGGGACCCCGGCCCAGGAGATCGAGACCGCGCTTGCCGAGTTGTGCAACGGACACGGCATCGATGTGCGGGCATTCGCCGGCGCGGCCACCATCGATCTCAAGAGTGATGAGGTGGGGATTCTCGAGTTTTGTCATCGGCGCGGACTGCCTCTTCAATTTTTCTCTAAAGAGGCACTCAACGGCGTGACCGAGGTTTCTTTCTCGGCGGCGGCGATGCGCGCGGTAGGCGCCAAAGGGGTGGCAGAGCCCGCAGCTCTGCTGGCGGCCGAAGCCGGGCAGTGGGAGAGCAAACTCAGCGTTGCAAAAATGAAATGGCACAATGTCACACTCGCGGTAGCGGAAAGGATAAAGACACGATGGGATTGATACATGTCGTCGGCACCGGCCCGGGAGCAAAAGAGTACATCACCCCCGAGGCCGTTCGCTGCATAGAGGATTCCGACCTCATAATCGGGTATCGCACCTATCTCGAGTTGATCGCCCCCTGCCTTGAGGGCAAACGGGTGATCTCCTCGTCGATGATGCAGGAGGTCGAACGGTGCACCACCGCTTTCGACGAGGCCGAGAATGGCGCTACCGTGACCATGGTCTCCGGTGGCGATCCGGGCATATACGCCATGGCCGGCTTGATCTACGAGATCGCCGTGGAACGAGAAAGCGAAGTGGAGATCAACGTGGTGCCGGGACTGGCCGCGCTCAACAGCTGCGCCGCCCGTTTGGGAGCGCCGCTGATGCACGATTTCGTCGCCATCAGCCTCTCCGATCTGCTGACCCCCTGGGAAGTCATCGAAAAGCGTCTTGCCGCAGCGGCCTCCGCCGATTTCGTGATCGTTCTCTACAACCCGAAGTCCAAACGGCGAACCCGGCATATCGAACGCGCCAGAGACATCATCCTTACCCATCGCAGCGAGAACACCCCGGTGGGAATCGTCACCGCCGCCACTCGGGACAACGAACGGGTGGTGGTGACCACGCTTGCCGATATGCTCAATGAGGATATCAATATGCAGTCCACCGTCCTGATCGGCAATCATGCAACGTTTATCTGGCAAAAGAAAATGATTACCCCCCGGGGATACCGGGACAAGTACACTTTGAGCAAGGATTGCTAAATGGCCAAAACACTCTATCTGCTGCGTCATGGCTCCATCGGCAGCCAGGGCAGATACATCGGGGCAACCGATCTGCCGCTGGTCCCGGAAGGGTATGCGCAGCTGGAGAGCAGCGCCGAACTGCTGCGCCAGGAAGGGATCGTCTCCGTCTTCAGCAGTCCGCTTTGCCGCTGTCTGCAGACGGTTGAGAGGTTGCGACTTAATGCCGAGCTGATCGTTCACCCGGCCCTGCGGGAGATTGATTTCGGTGAGTGGGAGGGGCTTACCTTTCCCGAAATCGCCCGCAATTTCCCAAAGGATGTGCAATCATGGGCCAGCTGGTCGACCGCTTTTAGCTTTCCCGGCGGTGAAAATACCGGCGAGTTCCTCACAAGAGTGCGCGCGGCAAGCGAGCTGCTCGACAGCCATCCCGCCGAGAAGGTGCTGGTGGTCAGTCACGGAGGAATGATCCGCCAGCTGCTCTGTCACTACCTCGGACTTGAACCGCAAAACTACCTGGCATTCGATATCGCACCGGGCAAGTATTCGACGCTCTCCCTCCACAGCGAGGGCGGGGTGCTCACGGCACTCAATCTGGGATGAGAGAGAAGGCGATGGGGAATTTGATACTGGTTACCGGCGGCACCCGCTCCGGAAAAAGCGCCTATGCCCTGCAATTATGTGAAAACGTGTCGGAAAAGCGTTGTTTTATCGCCACATGCCCGGTGATCGACCCGGAAATGGCGGATCGCATCCATGCCCACCGCGAGGAGCGGCGCGGCAGGGGCTGGTACTCTCTTGAGGAGGAAACCGCCCTGGTGGAAGTGTTGGGCGGTCTTGCCGAGTACGATATGGTGCTTATCGACTGCCTGACTCTCTGGATCAATAACCTGCTCTTTCGGTCCGCTTGTGCGAACGGGAATTTCGGGGAAGAGCAGATGTGCGCCGTCACGGAAGAGTTTCTCGGGGCTATCCGGCGATTCGCCGGCACGGTCTGCTGCGTCAGCGGCGAGATTGGCCTGGGGATCGTGCCGGAAAATCCGACCGCCAGGAGATATCGCGATCTGGTCGGAAGCACCAATCGCCTACTTGCCGAAGCGGCGGATGAAGTCTATCTGGTGAGCTGCGGTATCCCGCTGCCTTTGAAAAAACTGTCTGTAACGTACTAATCTTAAACAGGAACGCACTATGGGCCTATTGGAACAAACCAAGGAACAAATTTTCCCCCAGGACTCGCAAGCAAGAGAAGCCGCCAAGGCGCGCCTCGATCAACTCGCTCTGCCGCATTGGGCCCTCGGGGACCTGATGGACCTGGCCATCGACCTGGCCGGTATTACCCGTTCGACGAAGCCGGTGGTGGGCAAGAAAGCCATTGTTACCATGGCTGGCGATCACGGTGTGGTTGCCGAGGGGGTGAGCAAGTTTCCCAGTGAGGTCACTCCCGCAGATGGTGGGTAACTTCGTGAGAGGCGGCGCCGGCATCAACGCCCTGGCACGTCAGGCCGGAGCCGATGTGTTCGTGGTGGACATGGGGGTGGCGGCCGATTTGAGCGAACTGGCCGCTGCCGGGAAAATAATCGATAAAAAGATCGGTTACGGAACCAATAATATCGCCAGGGGCCCGGCGATGAGCGACGCCATGGCCCGAAAGGCGGTGGAGGCGGGCATCGAGGTGGCAAATGATTTGGCCGCCGACTACGATCTGTTTGGTACCGGCGATATGGGCATCGGCAATACCACGCCGTCCACGGCGATAGCCGCGATCTGTACGGGCAGGGATGTGGCGGAGTTGACCGGCCGCGGCACCGGCCTCGATGACGCCCAGCTCGACCACAAGATCGGGGTGTTGCGCAAGATCCTGGATGTGAACAAACCCGATCCCGATAACGGCCTGGATATCCTGGCCAAGGTCGGCGGCTTTGAAATCGGCGGCATCGCCGGCATTATTCTCGGAGCGGCGGCCCAACGCAAGCCGGTGTTGGTCGACGGCTTCATCTCCACCGCCGCGGCGCTCATTGCCTACCGGATCGAGCCATTTGTTCGCGATTTTATCATCTGCGCCCATCGCTCGGTGGAACCGGGGCATAAATTCATGCAGGAGACACTGGGGTGCACCAAACCGCTGCTCGACCTCAATTTCCGGCTTGGCGAGGGAACCGGCGCCGCCCTGGCCATGAATGTGGTGGAAGCAGCTGTCGCGGTACTCACCGAGGTGCTGACCTTCGAGGAAGCCGCGGTGGCGGGCGCCGACAAGTAAAATGGAGAACCGCGCGGGCAGGCAAGAGCACAGCGGGCAGGCACCTCCTTCACCTTTTGCCACCGCCTCGGCATTTTTCACCGCAATACGGTTTTTGACCGTTATCCCCGTCGGCTGGCGGGCCGAACAGGACGGGGAACTGTTCCCGACTTCCATTTTTTACTTCCCGCTGGTGGGGCTGGCGATCGGCGGCGGCGCGGCAATCCTGGCGCGGCTGACGGCGCTGGTCTTGCCGGTGCAAGTCGTCGCCTTTCTGGTGGTGCTCTATCTGGCGGCGATCTCGGGTTTTCTCCATCTCGACGGCCTGGCCGACAGCGGCGACGGGCTGCTCAGCGCCCGGCCACGTGAACAGAGCCTTGCCATCATGAAGGACAGCCGCTCCGGCGCCATGGGGGTTGTTACCCTGATCCTGGTGCTGCTCGGCAAGTACGCCGCTCTGAGTTCCCTGTCTCCAGCGACGATGACCGGCGCCGTCCTGCTTATGCCGGTGGCCGGGCGGTGCGCCATCCTCCTGGCCATGGCGATCGAACGCTACGCTCGGCCGGAAGGCGGGATAGGGGGGCTGTTTTACTCGCGGAACACCAGGTGGGCGGCGGTGCTGGGCGGAGGTGTACTGGCGTGCGCCAGTGCGGCGGTTGTCGGTGGGCGAGGGATGTTGCTGATCTGCGTGGTGACATTACTGACCGTGGTGGCGTTCTGCAGGTTCTGCCGGGCCCGTATCGGCGGCGCCACCGGTGATACCCTGGGCGCCACCTGCGAACTGATCGAGCTGGCGACAGCCATTGCTCTTGCGGGGTTCTTTCAGCACGGATGAACCGGGATGGCCGGGATCGGCCGCCCGTAATCACTAGAGGAAAAGAACCTCCGGGAACCTCCTTTTTCGATAAGCGCGATATTTCAGGTAAAGAAAACGATATGACCAAAATACCGGGCAGGAACAGTACGGGGCATGGCGGCAACATTCACGAGGTCTTGCGCGAGGCAGGGCGGAATTACGGCGAGATCATCGACTTCAGCGCCAACATCAATCCCCTGGGAGCGCCGGAATGGCTGCGGCCGCTGGTCAGCAGGGAGCTGGATAAACTCGGACACTACCCTGATCCCGAGTACGGGGATCTGGCTCGCGCCATCGCCGCCTGGCATCAGGTACGCCCAGAACAGGTGCTGCCGGCCAACGGTTCCACCGATCTTTTGTACCTGCTGCCCCGCATCCTCCCCTGCTCCCGGGCGGTAATTCCCGCACCATCCTATATCGACTACGAACGGGCCGCGCGGCTGGCGGGCCTCGAGGTGGCAATCGAGACGTTAGCCGAGGGAGACGATTTTCGGCTGGACGTACGACAGCTGGCAACGCGTCTGCAAAAGGGCGACCTGGTTATCCTCGCTTCGCCCAACAATCCAACCGGCGGCACGGTGCCTGCCAGGGAGATCCTGGCGCTGGCAGGCGATTTTACGGACTGTATGTTCCTGGTGGACGAGGCCTTTCTCGACTTCGTCGAAGGGGGGGAGAGCGTCGGCGGCAAGGCCGAAAATATCATCACCCTCAACTCCATGACCAAGTTTTTCGGGGTGCCGGGCCTGCGTCTCGGCTTTGGTCTCATGTCGGCGGTCATCGCTCAACAGGTACGCGATAACCTGCCACCCTGGACGCTGAACAGCCTGGCTCAGGCATTCGGGGTCGCGGCTATGGCCGATCACACCTATCGGCAACAGAGCGTGGCGGCCGTGACAAGTCTGCGTCAAAGTCTCGAAGAGCGGCTAGGGCAATTTAGCGACCTCAAAGTGTATCCTTCGCAGGCCAATTACCTGCTCGTCCGTCTTTTGGGCGAAATTGACGCCCCCCAACTTACCCGGCGGCTCTTGGACCATGGCATACTGATCCGTTGCTGCGATAATTATCGCGGTCTTTTAGAAGAAGAGAGGACACAATATTTTCGCATAGCGGTGCGTACCGCTCCAGAAAACGACCGGCTGCTCACCGCTCTGGAACAGGTGCTGCAACGTGAAGCAAAGGGCGGCAAACCGCTCCGCCGGCAGACTCCGGCCCTAATGCTCCAGGGGACCTCCTCCAATGCCGGAAAGTCGGTGCTGACAGCGGCGCTCTGCCGCATCCTTTTGCAGGACGGCGTGCGGGTGGCGCCCTTCAAGGCCCAAAACATGTCGCTCAACTCCTTTGTGACCCTGCGCGGAGAGGAAATGGGTCGGGCACAGGTGGTGCAGGCGCAGGCCTCCCGGCTCGACCCGGACGTGCGCATGAATCCCATTCTGCTCAAACCCAATTCCGATACCGGCAGCCAGATTATCGTCCGCGGTCGACCGGTGGGCAACATGTCCGTCGGCGCCTACGACCGCTACAAACCCCAGGCCTGGCAGGCGGTTTGCGAGTGCTACGATAGTCTTGCTGCCGAATACGATGCCGTTATCCTCGAGGGAGCGGGTTCGCCGGGAGAGGTGAACCTCAAACGCGACGATATCGTCAATATGAAGATGGCCCGCTACGCCGAGGCGCCGGTGCTGCTGGTGGGCGATATCGATCGGGGAGGGGTCTACGCTTCCTTTGTCGGCACCATGGAGGTGCTTTCAGAGTGGGAGCGCCGGCTGGTTGCCGGTTTTGTGGTCAACCGCTTCCGGGGCGACGCCTCGCTGCTTGAGAGCGCCCACAGCTATCTGATCCGGCATACCGGCAAAAGCGCCCTGGGCGTCGTTCCCTACCTCGCGGATTTGGGACTGCCGGAGGAGGATTCCGTCTCCTTTAAGGCAGGTCTCTTTAACCGTAGCGCCGCCCAGGAAGAGGCGGTGGATATCGCCCTGCTCAACTTTCCCCACATCTCCAACTTCACTGATGTGGAACCCTTTCTAGAGGAACCCGACGTCAACCTGCGGGTGGTCGACAGTGCGGCCGGGCTGGGCGAACCGGACGCCATTATCCTGCCGGGATCGAAAAACGTGATCGGCGATCTGCAATTTCTCTCCGATCGCGGCCTGGGCGAGGCGGTGCGCCGCCGGGCCGAGGCCGGCTGCGAGATAGTCGGCATCTGCGGCGGGTACCAGATCCTCGGCCGAACCATCGAGGACCCCCTGGGGCTTGAATCCTCACGAAAAAAAGTCGACGCCCTCGGGCTTTTGGAGATCGCTACCGAGCTGCGGGCGGAAAAACAACTCACCCGCAGGCAGGGGCGCCATATCGCCTCCGGCCTGCCGGTGAACGGCTACGAGATCCATCACGGTATTTCCCAGACGGCGCTTGCGCCGGCGCTGGAGTTCGATGGAGGCACAACCTGCGGCACTCGGGCCACGGCGTTGCCTGTGTGGGGAAGCTACCTGCACGGGATTTTCGACAGCGATTCCTACCGTCGCTGGTTTATCGACAATCTGCGGGAGAAAAAGGGGCTTGCCCGCATTCAGCGGGTGCTCGCGCCCTATGACCTGGAGGCCGCATTCGACCGGTTGGCCGCAACGGTTCGGGCAAGTCTTGATATGGATGCGGTTTACCGGCTGCTGCGCCTGTAAATCGTCCCTTTTATCGCTAACGCTCATCCGCCATGATATTTACCATACAGTTTGTCGGGGCCTTCCTGCTCGATCTCCTCTTTGGAGACCCACGCGGTATTCCCCATCCGGTGCGGGGGATCGGTTGGCTGTGCGGCTCCTTCGAGACGCGCACCAGAAGGTGGTGCTCCAACCCGCGCACGGCAGGCACCATGGCCTTTTGCGCCGTCTTCCTGGTAACCCTTACCCTTCCGGCGGCAGCGCTACTGGTTCTGCACAGACTGGCGCCGGTGGCCGAAGCTACGGTGGCGGTGGTGCTGCTCTCCACCGGCATCGCCTGCCGGGATCTGGCGCACCACAGCAAAAATGTACATGTTGCACTGACCGAGCACGACGACCTCGCACCGGCCCGCGCCAAAGTGGCAATGATAGTGGGGCGCAATACGCAGTGCCTGGATGGCCAGGGCGTTTGCCGGGCGGCGGTGGAAACCGTGGCGGAAAACCTGGTGGATGGGATTATCTCGCCGCTCTTCTATGCGGTGCTGCTCAGCTGCCTGGGGGGCGGCAAGCTGCTGGCGCCGATCTCTCTTGCGGTGCTTGGCATCTACGGCTACAAAGCGATCAACACCATGGATTCGATGTATGGCTACAAGAACGAGCGGTATCTCGAGTTCGGCCGAACGGCCGCCCGGATCGATGACGCGGCCAACTTCCTGCCGGCACGCCTGGGCGGTCTGCTGCTGGTGGCGGCGGCCTGGCTGCTTGGCAACGACGCCCGCGGCTCCCTGAGAGTTTTGCGACGCGACCGGCTGCAGCATGCCAGCCCCAACGGCGGCCATCCCGAAGCGGCGGTGGCCGGCGCGCTCGGCGTGCAACTGGGTGGCGCCACCACATATTTCGGCAAGGTGGTGGAAAAACCGACCATCGGCGAACAGGGGCGCCCCCTGGAGGCCGCCGACATTCTCACCACCAACCGCCTGATGTATGTCGCTGCCATGCTCTGCTGCGCCCTGCTGCTGGCGGGCCGCTATCTGCTCATAGGAGGATAGATGCGAACGCGACCGGAATTTCTTATCGGCGCCACCAGAAGCGGTTCGGGAAAGACCCTGTTGACCCTGGGCATTCTCGCGGCGCTCTCAAGGCGGGGGCTCGACGTGCAGCCATTCAAGTGCGGTCCCGATTTTATCGATCCCAGTCTGCACCGGTTGATGGTCGACCGCCACTCGATCAATCTCGATCTGCACATGATGGGCGGCGCGGGGTGTCTTGCGTCCCACCGCCGCTACTCCCGGGATGCCGACGCGGTGGTTGTCGAGGGGGTCATGGGGCTCTTCGACGGCGGGACAGCCAGCTCCGCCGCGCTGGCCAAGACGCTCGGGGTGCCGGTGCTGCTGATCATCGACGTTCGCTCGGCGGCGGAGAGCGTGGCTGCTGTCGTCAAGGGCTTTGAGAACTATGATCCGGAGCTTGAAATCTGTGGAGTCATCCTCAACCGGGTGGGTTCAGAGCGGCACCGACAGCTGATCGAAGAGGCGATCACCGCCTCCTGCAATACCGAGATCCTCGGTTTTTTCCCACGCGATGTGGCTTTTGATTTGCCTTCGAGGCATCTCGGCCTGCACATGGGCCACGAGGTTGACTGCAGCGGGGAACAACTCGACTTCCTGGGGGCATCGGTGGAGGCGCATATTCGGCTCGACCGGCTGCTCGAACTCTCGACGCGACCGTTGCCGCCCGCCGAACACTCGGCAATCATCGCGCCGCCAGAATCCCGGGTTCGGCTCGCGGTGGCCAGGGACGAGGCGTTTTGCTTTTATTACCGTGAAAATTTTGACCTGTTGCGCTCCCGTGGTTTCGAACTCGTTTTCTTCAGCCCTTTGCGTGACGCCGCCCTGCCGGAGGATATTGCCGGCATTTATCTCGGCGGGGGCTATCCGGAGCTGTACGCGAAGCAGCTTGCCGGCAATACTTCCATGCGTCAGGCCATCCTCGGCTGGGCCGAAGAGGGTGGATTCGTCTACGGGGAATGCGGCGGATTCATGTATCTCACCAGCGAGCTGGTGGACGCAGAGGGGAGTCGCCATCCCATGACGGGTATCTTTCCGGTAACCGTGCAAATGAAGCCGCGACTCAGCAGACTGGGTTATCGCCAGGCTGCTCTCCTGGGTGATACCCCGCTCGGCGAGGCGGGAACAGAGCTCTTCGGACATGAGTTTCATTATTCTGATATAGTGGAAAGAAGCAGTGCGATAGAGTATCTTTATGCGTCTCGGGATGGAAAGCGGGAAGGGTGCCGGTTGGGCAACGCCATCGGCAGCTATATCCACCTGCATTTCTCCAAAAGTATCGACAGCCTCGATCGGCTGTACACTATTCTTAAAAACAACTGAAGAGGGGAGCCGCACGCCATGGTACAACTGCGCGACATAGAGCCGGCCGAGATAGAAGCCGAGAGTTTTCGCATTATCGAAGCTGAATTCGAGAGCCGCACAGGGCTGGCGATCTCCTCCTTTACCCCGGAGGAATTCAAGGTTGTGCAGCGGGTGATCCACGCCACCGGAGACTTTTCCCTGGCTTCTCTCATGGTGTTCCAGAACGATCCCATTGCCAGCGCCCTGCGCGCCATCCGGGCGGGAGGCGATATCGTCACCGATGTCAACATGGTGGCAAGCGGCATCAGCAACTCGATCCTGGCGGGATTCGGCGGCCGCGTCATCTGCCGGGTGGGGGATGCCACGGTAGCGGCCATGGCCAGGGAGCAGGGGACAACCCGGGCCGAAGCCGCCATGCGGCAGGCCGGGAGCGACTCGCTGGCAGTGCTCGCCATCGGCAACGCGCCCACGGCTCTTGTTTCCGCGCTGCGTTTGATTGAAAAAAAGGAGATGCGGCCCGGGGTGGTGATAGGAGTCCCTGTCGGCTTTGTCAATGCGGCGGAATCAAAGGAATTGCTCAAGTCGGCGCCGGTTCCGGCCATCACGATTACAGGCCGTCGAGGCGGCAGCCCCATTGCCGCCGCCATGGTCAACGCCCTCCTGCGCATGACGTAAAAAATCGTGCTTTCCGCAGCAACAACCTGTGCCTTTTGCGCGGCTAACCCTCTTGACTTTTAGGAAAAGGGATGCTACTGGTGACGCCAGTCCTCCCAGCCACGCCTCGGTGGACGGGATGGCCACCAAGTATATTATCTGATGAAAAACCTCTTGCGTCACTCCAGTTGCTCACTGTTGTGATGCACAAGAGGGAGAAGAGACCGGGGGCGTGCGATCGCGTGTCCCTTCCCCGCTGAACGGATACAAAAAAGGAAACACAAATGGAAAGGACATTCGCGATTATCAAACCCGATGCCTTCAAGGCCGGAAATGCCGGTAAGATTCTCGCCCGCATTTATCAGGAAGGTTTTACGGTTGCAGGAATGAAAAAGCTGTTCATGAGCAAGCGAGAGGCTGAGGGCTTCTACCATGTCCACCTGGGAAAGCCCTTCTTCGATGAGCTGACCACCTTCATGAGCAGCGGACCGTGTCTGGTGATGGTCCTCGAGGCCGAAGGCGCGATCAAAAAATGGCGCGACCTCATGGGAGCAACCGATCCGGCCAAAGCCGAAGAGGGCACCCTGCGCAAGGAGTTCGGCACCTTTGTCGGCGAAAATGCCACCCACGGCTCCGATGCCCCGGATACCGCGGCGTTTGAGATCAGCTATTTCTTTTCCGGTCTGGAACTGCTCTAAAATTTTGTAGCAACCAAGAGCCGCGGGGCTTATTCCCCGGGCCACGATCAGATGTTTGGGCTTTAGGCTCAGACGATTTGATTTTTCGAGGCGGAGCCATATGCATATGGCTCCGCCTTTTTTTACGGTCCGGCGAACCGAGGTGCAGCTCGGAGCACAAGCGGCTTATGACGTATACCCTGCCTCTGCCGCAGATGCCGGTTCAGGCCGAGGCCCAACTGCACGCCGCCACCGCCGCGATCGGCAACGAATCTGCCGGCGAAGAAAAGTCGTTTGCGGTAAGCCATTATTTTTCGGCACGGCGAATTATACGCGAGAGGAGTCCATAGGCCAGCGGCATCACGATAATGACCAACGGTACCTGCTCGGTAAGCCCGGATATGATTGCCACCGCCAGGGGTTGCTGCATCTGCGAGCCCTGGCCGATCGCCAGCGCCAGCGGCAGCAGCGCAAAAATGGCCGCCAGGGTGGTCATCACGATCGGGCGCATCCGGTTGACTCCGGCCTGAACCAGTGCCAGGTGCTCTTCCATCCCTCGGGCAACAAGCTGGCGGTATTCGGAAAAATAAAAAATGGCCATCTCGCAAACGATGCCGATAATCATGGTCATTCCCATCATCGAGGTAATATTGAGCTCGATTCCCGTCACCCACAGGCCGATGAAGACCATTCCCGAGGCCAGAAGAGGCATTGCCAAAATGAGAGAGCCGCCGCAAAGTCCTCGTAGAGAAAAAGCAGCAAGAGAAAAACCAACCCCAAGGCGGCGGCGAATACACCAATCAGCCCCCTGAAGGCAATCTGCTGCTGTTTGTAGAGACCACCGAGTTCGTAATAGATATCATTTGGCAACAGGCCCTGGCGAGTCAGTACCCGCTGTACCGCACGAATGGTGGAGCCCATATCGCGACCCCGTATCCGGCCGGTCACGGCGATCATCCGCTTCAAATTCTCCCGGGTGATCTGCGGCAGGCCCTCGACCTTGTCGATACGGGCAATGCGCTTGAGCGGGAAGAGATGACCATCCGGGGCGCGCAACCGCAGGTCGGCCAGATCGGCGGGGCTGCGCCGCACACTCTCGGGCGTCCAGACTCGAACCCCCACCAGTTTGACCCCAACCTGTACGTGGGTGGTGACAATGCCGCTCATCCAGGCTCGGAGTTGTCGGGTCACGCTGGCCGGAGTGACTCCCTCCAGGGCGGCTTTTTCCCGGTTGACGCGGATGGCGAGGGCGTCGCCGGCCACCACTATCCCGTCTTTGACATCGACCACTCCGGGGATGGCGCTGATCGCTTTGGCGATGCGAGGAGCTATCCGCATCAATTCTTTATACTTGTCACCGTAGAGTTTCACTTCGATCGGCTGCGGCACGGCGGTAAGATCCCCGATCAGATCCTCCATCAACAGGGCCAGATCAATCCGCAATCCCGGCACCTGCTGCTTGATCCGTCTGCGTATTCGTGCCATCACCACATCGATGGAAGGCCGGGGCAGAGGTTTGAGTCGGACGAAAAAGTCCCCTTCGTTGGATTCATGGAGGCTGCCGCCCAAACCGCCCCCGGTGCGTTTGGAATAGGTCGCCACCGCAGGGTCGGCGCTCAGAATGGCGCCAACCTGACGCACCAGTCGATCGGTTTCGGTAAGAGAGGTGCCGGGAGGTGAGAGAAAATCAAGGACAAACCCGCCTTCATCCATATGGGGCATGAATCCGGAACCCACCTGTCTGTAGGCGAACAAAGTGAGCAGCAACAAAGGCGACAGGGCAACCAGAAGCAAAAAGGGCTTGCGAAAAAAAAGTGACATAAGCCGCTCATATCCGCCTCGCAACCAATTCTGAAAACGGCCGATATCTTCGCGTTCGACATCCTTTTGGCTCAGCAGGTGCTCGGCCAACAGCGGCACCGCCAGCCAGGAGAGCAGAAAGGAAACCACCAGGGAGCCGGCCATGGTCAACGACAGGGCCTTGAAGAAGGCACCGGTGACTCCGGTGAGAAAAGCCAGCGGTAGGAAAATGATCACCGTCGCCAGAGAGGAACCGGTTAGCGGCCTGGTAAAGTCGATCGCGGCCTCATGAATGGAAAGTGACAATCGCTCGCCGTCCGGTTTCTTCTCCCGCAGACGTCGGACGACATGCTCGATCATGACTATGGAGTCGTCTACGATCAATGCCACTGCCGCCGCCATGCCGCCCAGCGTCATGATGTTGAAGCTGTCGCCGAGAATATACAGCAGCAACACCGTGGTGGCCAGGGCGGCCGGGACGGTCATTATTGCCACCAGGGTAATCTTTACGCTGCGTAAAAACACGAAAAGCACTAGAGCGGCAAGCAGCACCCCGATCAGAATGGCATCGCGGACGCTGGCCGCCGAGGCCACCACCAGCCGGCTTTGATCATACCAATTTGCTATATGCAGGGCCTTTGGCAACTTTTCGCGATAGGCTGCCAGACGGGACCGGATATCGTCGACAATCTGAATGGTATTGGCATCAGGCTGCTGATAGACCATGACCAGTACCGCTTTTTGGCCGTCAGCCGAAACCTTCAGCCACTCCGGCCTGGTTGAAGGATAGACGCGGGCTACATCCTGCACGCGTACCAGACCGTTTTCTCCGCTGCGCAGAATCGTCGCGCTGATATCGGCAAGACTGCGGATACGGGTATCCGACAACGTCAAATAGAGCTTATAGTGATCTTCGATCCGCCCTACCGCCTGCAGGACATTTGCGGCACTGAGAGCCTGGGTCACATCCGAGAAGGACAACCCGTAGGCGGCAAGTTTGGCGGGATTGACCTCGACTCGGTATTCCGCAACCTTGCCACCCATGACCCGGACCCGGGCAACGCCATTGATGGCCGAGAGAAGCGGCACCAGTTGTTGCACGCCGATGTCGCGCAATTCGCTCTGGGACAGGGCGCTGGAGGTCAGGCTGTAGGCGGCCATGGGAAAGACCGTCGGGTCCATGCGACGCACCATGAAGGTGGTTCCGGCAGGCAAATCGGGGAGGAGTTGATTCACCGCCGTTTGGACCTGCAGCAAGGCCTTGCCCATGTCGCTGCCCCAGATGAAGTTCACCGAAATATCGGCGCTGCCGCGGCTGGTGGTCGAGCGAAGCGAGGCCACCCCCGGAACCGGCCTGATCGCCTGTTCGATCTTGCGCGTGACCGCGATTACCATCTGGTCGGCCGGCTCGTCGCCGGTGTCGACACTAATGGCGATACGCGGAAAGTTGACCCGGGGAAACAGCGTGACCGGCAGGCGAAAAACCGTCAAGGCGCCGGCTGCGGCCAAGAGCAGGAACAGTGTAAGGATGGAGCGACGATGAGTGGCGATGCGGTGCGCGACATCCATTTATCCGCCCTCCCGAACCGCCATCCCGTCTCTGAGTTCGTAATTTCCGACACTGACCACCTTCTCACCCGGCTTCAAACCGTTCTTTATCTCGATCCAGGTATCGCTTGCCAGTCCGGTAATGACCTGCACGCGCCTGGCCCGACCGTGGTCGACCAGAAACACATAGCTTCCTTGGCGGTCCTGCAACACCGCATCGGCAGGCACGGTCACACCGTTGTGCACCGCGAGAGGGATGGTCGCCGTCAGACGCATGCCGAGCAGCAGATGGTCCGTCTTCCCCCTTGGAATCGGTACCAGTACATCCACGAGGTGGGTGCTCGGATCGATCATGGCGTGGATCTCTCGCAGACGGCTTTTCACCTTGAAATCGGGGATGAACACCGAACTCAGCACCACCGGAATGCCGGGCCGGAGCGTGCTGATATCTTCGGGTTCGACGCCGAACAGTGCTATCAACCGATCGCCCGTGGCAACGGCGAGTGCGGAGACTCCGGCCTGAACCCGGTCACCCTGTTTGACCGAAATGGTGGTTACGATGCCATCGGTGGGGGCAGTCACCTTCTCCAGGCTCCTGTTCTGTTGTCGGGCCTCCAGCGCCTTCAGAGCGGCCCTGGCATCCGCCAGAGCCTTGCGGGCGCTATTCACCTGAGCCTTCACGCTCAATTGTTCTTTGAACAATCGTTGCCGACGAGCCAACTCCAGCTGTGCAAAGGCGACAGCACTGCGTGCTTCAACATATTGTTTATAGGCATCTGGGGAGATCGCCTGTTCAAGAAGCGTCTCGCCGCGCCGCACCCGCTGGCCGAGTCGCACCGCCACCCGGGTAATCATCCCGGCATGGGGAAGGGAGATATTGAGTACCGCATCGGGATCGGCGCGAACCCGACCGTATACGCTCAGAATCCTGCTCACCTGTCGTTGCCTGACGGCACTTTCCTTTACGAGCACAGACGGTTCACCCGCTCGGATCGTCCGACCGGTGAGCGCTGCCGCTATGAGGACCATGACTATCGTCAACAGTTTTTGCCGCATCATATTCAACACCTTTTTCCGCCTGCGGAAACCGCCGTACGCCGCCTTGGCCGGGCAACGCCAGAAGCGTCTGCAGAGCAATGAAGTTTTCCCTCCGGGTCTCTTCCAGACGGATCATTTCCTGCCGTTTTTGTATCCAGGTGGACTCCATATGCAAAAAGGTCAAGGCGTCTATGTCACGGCGCCTATACGCCTTGCGTCCCTTGACCACCATTGCCTTGAGAGCCGGCAGATACGCCTCGAGCTGATGGATCTGGGCGGCGATTATCCGGTGCAGGTCGAGTAACTTATCAACCTCGACCGCCGTTCGGTCCAGACGCGCCTGATATTCCCGGCGCAATTGTTCTCGGGTCGCCCTTTCAACTGCGATTCGACCCTTGCCTCCTGAAAACAGGGGGAGATTCAGGCTGATGCCAAAGCCCGCGGTGGCAATGTCTCCGGTGTCGCGCGCCCGGTTGATCCCCAGAGTGAGTGAAGGAAATTGAGCCAGCACGGCTGCGCGTACCTTGGCTTCCTGACTCTGATACCCCGCCCTCAGCCCGAGCAGATCCGGCCTCCGATTTTCCACCCCTCTCAGTTGCCTTCGCAGAAGAACGGCATCGGGCCAGGTGGGCGGAGACGGCAACCGGATGGGAAGCGGCGCATCGGGCAACAGCCCGAGCAGCAAATGAAGGTCATGGCTCGTGCCACTGCACTGCTGCTCCATCTGCCGCATTTGACTCAAGATATCCAGCAGTGAGGTGAGGTCGGTGCCGGCGATGTCCACGGTCAGATCCCCGTGGGCGAGGGCCTTGCGGGCGTGCTCATAACGCGATCTGTACAGATCCGCCGTCTTACGCAGCAAGCCGAGCTGCCGCCGCCGGCTTACCAGGCGCACGGCCAGCATCCGCGCCCGTTGCGCCACCTGCCATTGCTGCCACCGAATTTCCAGGGCCACCTGCCGTTCGGCCTGCCGGCCGCTTTCCAACCGTGCGCCCCGTGTGATCAACGGCAGGACGGTGTAGTCCAAGCCGAAGCTGTAGGCGTCAACCGTTCCGGTCGCGCTTCCTGTCGGATGATCGACACTGAGCGAGAGCTGCGGGTCCGGCAGCAGACCGGCGGCAAACAGCTGAGCCTGAGCGACCCCAAGCCGTTTTCGCTGTGCTTTCAGCTTCGGATTGTTCCACACGGCAAGGATTGCCACGTCGGTAAGGCGCAAACTTTTTGCCGAACCGATTCTTTTGGTTGTTTCTCTTGGCGCGAGTTGATCGATATTCGCCGCCAGATCGACATGGGTTGCCAGCGGCACTGGGTGGTAGGTGGTGCAACCGGTGACGACCGTGGCGAGCACGGCGGTCATCAACACGTGCCGGCAACTGCTTTTTGGACAGCAAGGTCTCATGGAATCACCTCTGACTTGCCGAACGAGCCTGGAGGTTTTGCTTTGATGGCTCTACTTCACATCTGTTATCTTTCACCACGTTCACACCGTTTTTCAATAATAAGCGGTCTCATTTTTGGCACTTCGATGCCGATTAAAAATAAATTCCGATTTTATCTCCCCCGTTCATCTTTTCGTAATCTTCCATCACGTATAATGCTCCCAATGATACTGGTCGGCCCGCAAAGCCGTGAGCGACGCGATTTTCGCGGCTTTAATCCACCAAGATCATAGTTTCTTTGCTGCTAAGCGATGCCCCTAAAAAAAAACCCTTTTCCAGGAGGGTAAAGAGCAATGAAAAGAGGAATATCAAGAATTTTCATACTTATTTTTCTGTCGATGGCTATCAGCGTGAGCGCACAAACCAGCGCGCACCAGCCCCGCCCAACACTGGTATCCCCGCGGGCAGTGGTCGATAAGCCGCTCCCCCCGGAAAAGAATCCTCCGGGGGATATCCCGGACAATCAGGTTTTTGTCCACTATGCCTCGACTACGGGCGGATATGAATTGAAAGTACCGGAAGGGTGGGCTCGCACAACCTTGAAAAACAAGGTGCTGTTCACCCGGTATTTCGATGGACTCTCGGTTTCGCTAAGTAAGGTGTCGCAGCGGCCCTCTGCCGAGAGCATTGCCCGTATTCAGGCGAATCAGTTGAAAAAGTCCGGTGGGGCGGTGACCGTCGTCATAATTACGGATGTGACGCTCAAGGGGCAGCCGGCCGTGCTCATGCGATACCGATCCAACTCCTCTCCGAGTCCGGTCACAGGAAAACGAGTGCGGCTGGAAAACGAGACCTTTTTCTTTTACCGGGCCGGCCGGCTGGCCGCCGTCCGGTTATGGGCGCCGCTTGGTGCCGACAACGTGGATCAATGGCGACTGATTTCACGCAGTTTCACCTGGAGATGATATGCCGGTACTCGAAGCAGTCGATCTTTATCGCTTTTACCATGTGAACCAAGAGGAAACGCTCGCCCTGAGAGGGGTCAACCTGAGCATTTCCGCCGGACAAATGGTGGCTGTAATGGGGCCCTCAGGCAGCGGCAAGACCACCTTGCTCGCCTGTCTTGCCGGTCTGGACGAACCCGATGGCGGCTATGTGGCACTGTCGGGAGAAAGAATAAGCAGGAGACCGGAAGCTGAAAAGGCAGCCATACGCGCCTGCCGAATCGGCATCATGCTCCAGTTCGGCAACCTCTTCGACCACCTCTCTATAGTAGACAATATTGCTCTGCAACTGCACTTGGCGGGTATGTGGAACGTGCGCAAGGTGCGAATAGAGGAACTGCTCGAGCGGATGGCGCTACAGCATATTCGCTGGGCATACCCGGCCCGGATCTCTGGAGGGGAATCCGCTCGGGCGGCTCTTGCTGTTGCCATCAGCGCCAAGCCGCAACTGCTGCTGGCCGATGAACCGACCGCCGAAGTGGATGCAGGTACCGAAAAGAGAATTATCGAACTCCTCATGGAATATCGGGATCAAGGCGGAACGGTGCTGCTTGCGACCCACAGCGCCGCTCTTGCCTCTGCCGCGAATCGTATCATCTACTTGCGGGATGGAAAGGTGGCGCCTCATGGTTGAAACCGTGGTCGACCTCGATAGCGTGGGTCGCATCTTCCTGCACGGTCTGAAAAGCGTGCGAGTACTCGAATCCATAACCGGCACCATTCAAGCCGGAGATCGGATAGCCGTTATGGGGCCGTCTGGCAGCGGAAAATCCACCTTGCTGCATCTAATGGCCGGAATTGACCACCCCAGCACCGGGGCCGTTGTTTGGCCGTGTTTCGGCAACGGCAGGCGCACTCCGAAAGAGATAGGTGTTGTTTTCCAGTCCTTAAGCCTTTTCGACTCGCTGACCGCGGCGGAAAATGTGGCGCTGCCCTTGGCGCTTCTTGGTCAAGCGACCCAACAAACACAAAGCGAAGCTATGAAAATCCTCTCCGAAATGCAGCTAGATCCGCTCGCCGACAAACTCCCCGAGGAACTCTCTGGAGGCCAGGCCCAACGAGTGGCCGTGGCTCGTGCCCTGGTCTCCCGGCCATATCTGCTGGTAATGGACGAGCCCACTGGACAGCTGGACCAGGAGAGCGGTCAGCATCTGTTTGATCTGCTGCTCTCCTCCCTTGTTCCCCGGGATACGGCTCTGGTGGTGGCTACTCACGATCCGGCAATAGCAGAGCGAATGTCCGTTCTGTGGAGATTGCAACATGGCCGGCTGGTGGAGGAGTCCGGATCATGAAATTGAAGTGGATATCGGCATTACTTCGCCGCCGGCAGCTGCTCTTGGGGACGATTGGCGGGATCGCCCTCACAGTTGCCCTGCTCGCCTTTCTGGGGATCTTTCTTGCTACCAGTTCCGCCACCTTGACATCCCGGGCGGTCGCCGATCTGCCGCTCGACTGGCAGGTGCTTGTCGCCGTGGGCGCTGGTCCGCAAAAGGTGCAAAGGGCCATTGCCGCGATCGCTCCCCGGGCACGGATTGAAGATGTTGGTTATGCGAAAGTCTCCGGGTTTGCCGCCGCTACCGGCGACACTGTGCAGGTTACCGGCTCCGGCGTGGTACTGGGGATCGGTCCCCGGTACCGGCAACTCTTCCCACAAGAAATACGACAGCTGACCGGGGCGCGACAGGGTGTGCTGGTAGCCCAGCAGACTGCCGCCAACCTCCATGTCCAGCAAGGGGATAGTGTGACCATCAAACGCTATGGTCTTGAACCGGTACAGGTCAAGGTCGCCGGAGTCGTCGACTTGCCCTACGCGGATTCCCTGTTCCAGGCTATCGGTGTGCCCCCTGGCGTGGCACCACAGACTCCGCCGGACAACGTCGTCCTCGTTCCCAAAGAGCAGTGGCGAATCTTCTTCCGGCAACAGGCAGCGGTACGACCCGACACGGTCAGATTCCAGGAACATCTGCGTCTACACCGGCGCCTCCCGGCCGATCCAGCTGCTGCCTTCACCTTCGTCAGCCGGCTGGCCAATAATCTCGAAGCTCGACTCGCCGGCAGCGCCATCGTCGGCGACAACCTGGCCGCCCGTCTTGATGCGGTTCGAGCCGATGCCCTTTACGCCCGGGTGCTGTTTCTATTCCTCGGTATGCCGGGGGTGATCCTTGCGGTGTTGCTGACGCTTGCCATCACTGGTGCCGGCGAGCGACATCGCCGTCAAGAGCAAGTGCTGCTTCGGGTGCGCGGGGCATCTCCTAGGCAGGTCCTTATTTTTGCCGCCATGGAGGCCCTGGTCGCGGGCATCGCCGGCGCTCTGTTGGGAACCATCCTGGCCTGTGCCGCCGGACGACTGCTGTTGCCGCAGGTGGCGCTTGCGAGTCGGGCTTCTCTGTTTTGGCTGGCCGCGGCGTCCGTGGCGGCGCTGCTGCTCGCCCTAGTCGCCGTATTGTGGCCCGCCTGGCGACAGATGCGGCAGCTCACCATCGCCTCCGCCCGGGCACAGGTGCGACCGGCGGGGCGAGCGCTGTGGCGGCGGCTGTATCTCGATCTGTTGATCCTGGTTCTGGCATTGCTAGGCTATTGGCGGATCGCCGGGTCGGGATATCAGGTAGTGCTGGCACCTGAAGGCGTACCGAAGGCCACGGTCCATTACTTGGCATTTCTGGTACCGGTGCTGTTCTGGGCCGGCGGCATCCTCCTGGGAACACGCTGCTGGGAAGAACTGATCTTCGGCAGGCGGCAACTCTTGGCAAAGCTTTTGGAGCCCCTTGCCGGCACTCTCTCGGGCCTGGTCGCCGCCTCACTCGGCCGGCAAGGAAAGCTCCTCACCCGAGGCGCCATCTTGATCGCCATGGCCGTTGCCTTTGCCGTTTCGACCGCGATTTTCAATACCACGTACAATGCCCAGTCGCTGGTGGATGCGGAACTAACCAACGGCGCCGAGGTAACCTTAAAGGGTTCGACGGCTCACCCACCGTCCAAAAGCTGGCCGCCGTGAAAAACCTGCCCGGAGTGGCCGCCGCACAACCCATGATCCACCGCTTTGCCTATGTGGGCAATGATCTACAGGATATCTATGGCATCGATCCCACCCGGATAGGAAAGGCGACCACCATCTCAAACAGTTATTTTGCTTCGCATGAGGCCGACGCAACCTTCGCTAAGCTTGCCAATCTGCCGGACGGCGTCCTCGTTTCCGAGGAGACACGGCAAGATTTTCAGCTGCGGCCGGGCGACCGTTTGAACTTGCGGTTGCAGTTTCCCGGCGACCATCAGTATCACGTGGTACCGTTTCGATTCATCGGCGTAGTCAGGGAATCCCAACGCCCCCACAGATTCATTTCTCGTCGCGAATGCGAAGTATATAGCCGAAAAGACCGATCGACCGCAGCAGAGACCGTCTTGGTACGGGCGCAGGGTGATCCCGGATTTCTGGTGAAGAAAATAAGGGCCGTGGTCGCGAATCTACCGGGATACGGGTAACGGATATCGGTTCGACCCAAAAGGCGATCGCATCCAGCCTGACCAACGTGGACCTGCATGGTCTCACCCGTCTGGAACTGACCATGGCCGTGGTGCTAGTGATGGCCGCAACCGGCTTGATTTTCGCTCTTAGTTGGCATGAACGGCTGCGCAATTTTGCTCTTTTACGAGCCCTTGGGGCGCGAAGCAGGCAAGCGAGGACGTTTCTCCGGAGCGAGGTCGCTCTGATGCTGGGCGGGGGCGCCGTACTCGGCTCACTGGCTGGGCTGGGGTGTCGCCCTGGTGCTGGTTCGGGTTTTACGAGGGGTTTTCGACCCGCCTCCAGAACAGCTCTTCGTCCCTTGGGGATACCTGTGCTGGCTGGCTTT
This sequence comes from uncultured delta proteobacterium, assembly GCA_963745265.1. GTDB lineage: Bacteria > Desulfobacterota > Desulfobulbia > Desulfobulbales > Desulfocapsaceae > Desulfopila. Next base: position 51,991 of record CAVUXQ010000017.1, on the reverse strand, counting down.
GGCAGCGATTATCTCGACCGTGGGTGCAACCTTGTGGATGGAATGGATGTGTCGACGGCCAGTGACGGAAGAACTTCGTAGGCTGTGATGCGGCATAGATGCTGTGCCGAGGCTTGGCAACTTTTTGCTTGTCCTATGGACGCTTACAATTTGCGCTTATTTCAACAGGAGCAGATCGATATAATGAATTTACAGTATACCCGTAGATGGCTCTGCCAGGCCGCAAGGCTGAGCGAAAATCGTCATCGTGTGATCGGGACGATCACGAGACCATTTCGGAACTCCCGATTCCTCTATCACGCCGTTTGCAAATGCCGCCGCTTCATGCTGGCCCATTTCCGCAAAGGGTATATCGAGCAACAACTCTCCGTCCGGAGAGGATCCTGCCGTCAATGTGGCACCTGCTGCAACCTTCTGATCACCTGCCCGAGGTTGACAAAACAGTCGAATTGCCTGGCGTACGGGGTGTGCCGTCCGGAAGTCTGCAAGATCTTTCCGATAGACCAGCGGGATATCGAAGAAGTGGCCCTCTGCGGCGGCAAGTGTGGATTTTATTTTCCTCAACCGCTCTCTCGCCCCGCCCCCAGTCAAAGCTCCAACACCTGGTGAGGTTTGTCCTGCCCTCGAAAAGGAAAAAATATGCGCATTTTAGTTGTGGAAGACGAAACATTTCTCGCCGACATCATCAGAAAGGGCCTGGAGGAAGAGGGGTACGCGGTGGATGTTGCGTACAACGGCGAAGAAGGCCTGTTTCTGGCCGAGAGCGAGCCTTCGGACCTGATAATCCTGGATATCATGTTGCCGCTCGTCGACGGCTTGACCATCCTGAAAACCATCCGCCGGGCCGGGATTCGCACTCCGGTGCTGCTGCTTACCGCCCGCGATACGGTTACGGACAAGATCGCGGGGCTGGATAGCGGCGCTGACGATTATTTGACCAAACCGTTTAATTTCGAGGAGATGTTGGCCAGGATTCGGGCGCTGATCAGGCGCGGATCGGATACCCGGACGGCGGTCATCGAGATCGACGATCTGGTGATCGACACGGCCGCCCGTTACGTCAGCCGGGCCGGTCGGCAGGTGGAATTGTCCGCCCGGGAATATGCGCTGCTGGAATATCTGGCCATCCATAATAACCAGGTGCTGAGCCGCACCGTGCTCTCGGAGCATCTCTATGACTACAACTTCGATCTCGACAGCAATGTGATCGATGTCTTTATCAGTCGCTTGCGCAACAAAATAGATCGGAATCATGACAAAAGGCTCATCCACACCGTACGCGGCGCCGGATATATGCTGAAGGGTTAAAATGTTCACCTCGATCAAGGCCAGAGTGGTCACTTTTTATTTGCTGGTCCTGCTGCTGCTTCTCTCAGCGCTTGGAGGCTTTCTCTCTTTCAGCCTGCACAGGATCGCCTTTGCCGCCATAGACAGCAGCCTGCTCTCCAAGGCCAAGGCCCTGGCCACCATGGTCGACAACGAACAGGGGCAAGCACCATTTACATTTTCCGACGATATCAGCTGGGAATACAGCTCGCCAGAAGCTACAAGCTATTTTCAGATTCGCGGAGCCGATGGCGCGAGCATTCAGAAATCAATTTCCCTGGGCAGCGAGCAGCTGCCCAGACCAAAAGGGTTCGTCGGACAACACTTCCAGACGATTTCCCTGAAAGATCACCCGGTCCGGCTGGTCGACCTCAAGATGGAATCGGATCCGGAGCAGGCCGGAATGTCGGGCGGAGCTGCCGAACCTGCATTCGTTATTCAGTGTGCCGAGGATATCGGAGAACGCCTGGAACTTGAGCACAATTATAACCTGGTATTGGTGCTGACCATCGCAGCCGTGATGGTGATTTCGGCTGTGGGAGGTTTTTTCATCGCCGCAAGAGCCCTTGCCCCTCTGGAGGAGATTTCACGCACCATCGATGGAATCTCCGAGGAAAACCTCGCGGAACGGGTGGCGGTGGAGAACATCCCCAAGGAACTCAAAGTGCTGGCGCACTCTTTTAACCATACCTTCGACCGCCTGGAAAAATCCTTTCAGCATCAGAGACGCTTTATCGCCGACGCCTCCCATGAATTCAAGACACCCCTCGCGGTTATTGTTTCCCAAAGCCAAATTACCCTGCGAAAGCCCAGGACCGAGGAGGAATACCGGCAGGCCCTGGAAGTAATCCTGGCCACCGGCATAATGATGTCCGAGATGGCGCAAAAACTCGTCGCTATCGCCAGCCTCGATGCCGTGGCAGTCAAACCGGCGATGGAGCCGCTGGAGCTGCAAACGATCCTGGAAGAAGCGCTGCGCCTGCTCGCACCGCTCGCCAGACAGAGCGGTATCGAGCTACGGCTCGACGATTCTACCCGAGCCCCGGTTCGTGGCGACCGGCAGGCGTTGCTGGAGGTTTTCGTCAATATCCTCGATAACGCTATCAAGTACAACAGGCCGGGGGGACGAGTGGAAGTATCCATAAATGAAAACAAAGCCTGGATTATCGCGGTAATCAGCGACAATGGTATCGGCATTTCAAAACAGGATCTGGAGAATGTGTTCGACCGCTTTTATCGGGTGGACAAATCCCGGTCCCGGGAAAGAGGCGGCAGCGGTCTCGGGCTCGGCATTGCCCGGGATCTGGTGAATCTCCACGGCGGCCGAATACGGATTGACAGTAAGCTGGACGAGGGGACCACGGTCCGTATATTTCTCCGCAAAATATAAGCATCGAGCACCGGCCTGAGATACAACTTCACGTTGCCCACCCTCGACCGAATCGATCATAAGAGCGTGCAATCATGTGCGGTGTTGGCAGTGCATTGCTATGCGTCAAGAAAGGCAAACCGTTCACCATATGGTGCAACAACAGCTCACAACAGAAAAAAATGTCCACCTTGAACCAAGAAGTCGAAGGTGGGCAAACCAAAGGAGGTTTTGCTCTATGAATGCATCAAGGACACGAAAAATGCTCAACAAAGTGCCGGAAGTAACGATATACTTTTGGATTATCAAAATCCTCTGCACCACCATTGGCGAGACCGCGGCGGACTATTTGAATGAAACGCTGCACTTCGGCTTGACCGGCACATCGGTTGTTATGGGTATTTTGCTCATTGCCGTGCTGATCTTTCAATTCAAAGCCAGAAAATACGTTCCCTCCCTCTACTGGATGTCAGTTGTTCTCATCAGTGTCGTCGGCACTCTGATTACCGATAACCTGACGGACAATCTCGGCGTCCCTCTCACCACGACCACCACCATCTTTTCCATCGCCCTGGTACTTACCTTCGCTGCCTGGTATGCCATGGAGAAATCCCTGTCCATCCATACCATCTATACTTCCGCGTCGTGAATCCTTCTACTGGCTGGCCATCCTGTTTACTTTCTCGCTGGGAACGGCGGCCGGTGATCTGAGTGCTGAAAAATTCGGATTGGGGTATCTGACCTCGCTCTATATTTTCGCCGGTCTCATCGCCGCGATCACTCTCGCCCATTATGTGGTAAAGGCGATCCTGGTCGCGGAACACAGGCATCAGTCGACAAATGCCGTGCTCGCTTTCTGGCTGGCATATATCATCACCCGGCCCCTGGGGGCCTCCATCGGTGACTACCTCACCCAGGCTCCAGCAGATGGCGGCGTGGGATTGGGGACGACCATCACCAGTGCGATCTTTCTCGCCACTATCCTGTTACTGGTAGTCTATCTTACTTTTTCCAAAGTGGACGAAACCTCATCAGAGATGCTCAACGTCTATCTGAATGAGGAAGTTACTTCCGTGGCCGCGGATGGAGAAACAGATGCACCGATAGCAGCTTTCCCTTATGGAAAAGAGGTCTATGTCGAGGTCGAGTCGGAACAAGACTGAGGTAAACCATAGTCATACGAACAGGGATGTGCCCTGCGGCATCCGGTCGTATCGCAACCGGCGTGCCGCAGAGCACTTTTACAATCTGAAGCCTCAATAATGCGAAGTGATGAAATGAGAGTTGCCTTTTTCTGTGACGCGATTTCAGTACTCATCCGGAAGACAAGGCAACGCTGAGGAGCGACCCGAGCGCCGAGATGAGTGCCGTGGGGATGGAGCCCGGGCCGCATTCCGCAATTCGCTCGGCCTCTCTTCGTTAGCTTGACGGCCATGAGCTATTTTCTTGATAAATGATCGGCGGAGTATTGGTCTTGCTGTTCATTTTGGGATTATTGGTCTCGCCACCTGTAAATCGCAGGCGAAGAGGGTGATGATGCGGACTCTACTCTCCAAGCTCATCGTGGCTGCCCATGGGGGAGGGCGGCTCTACTCGATCTCACTGCGCCATCGATAAATAGCAAATAATATCAATGCAAAGCCAACAAAGGTAATTGACCCGATCAAAATCCACCGTTGGAAGGATGCCGAAAATTTCTGCCACCCCTCGCCTAGGAAAAACCCTGCTGAAACAAAAGATACGGACCAGATGAGGCCGCCTGCGTAGGTGAGAATGGCAAAAACTCGATACTTCAGCTGCGAAGTTCCGGCCACGAGGGAGACCAGGTGCCGTACCCCCGGAATGAAATAGCCGAAAAGCAGTCCCCATTTACCGGTGCGTTCCAGCCAGTCATGGACGCCGTTGATTCGTTCCTGGGTGATGTGGAAAAAGCGGCTGTACTTTGTAATGAGATAATGCCCTCCGGTACGGCCGAGGACGTAGGAGAAGGTGATGCCGCAGATACTGCCCAGAAATGCAGAGGCGATGGTGGGGACGATTGCCAGTTCTCCCTTGAATACCAGATACCCCGAAAAGATCATCAGCGTTTCATCCGGAATGGGTAAACCAATGATCCCGGACATCAGAAGGAAAAAGATGCCCGCATATCCATATTGGGAGATCCAATGTTGAATGGCCAGATCCATTTTCAACCTCATCGATCGGGGGATACGTCCGAACCATCGAGCTTTCAGCCACTGGGGTCCACCTTACTTTCGACGACCTCACACAACAGTTGCCCCCGATGGAGGAGCACCTGCAGTGAATCTCCAGTATCGACCTGGGCGCTGTCGCTGACCACCACCGTCTCGCCCGTTCGCCGGTCTCTGGCCTGGACAATGGAATAGCCGCGGGAGAGCGTTGAGAGTGGACTCACGCCATCAAGCAGTGCCGCCGCTTTGGCCAGTCTGTCATCGTGATGTTTGAGCAGGGTGAGCATTTGCCGGCGCAACCGGCTGTGCAGGTGTTCGACCGCCTGGGTCTGCATGGAGATTCTGTGCAATGGCGCCTGCTTTTCCAGGCGAACCAGCAGTGCGTTGAGGCGCTCGGTTTTCTCGTCCAGAGAACTGCGGCCGGTGCGTAGAAACCGATCAATTAGTAGATCGAGGCGAAGCGCCGTATTTTCCAACCGCGATTGCAGACTGCCGAGCTGCCGCCACTGCCTCTCGAGTCGGTGGTCGGCGTAACCAAGGGTCTGCAGGATTGAGCGCCGCAGTCGTTGCCGGAGCTGGGCGAGCCGTTCGGCAAGGTGTGCGGTATCCGGAATGATCATTTCCGCGGCCCCGGTCGGCGTCGGGGTTCGGACGTCGGCGCAGAAGTCGGCGATGGTAAAATCGATCTCATGCCCTACACCGGTGACCACCGGAACCCGGGAGCGAACGATCGCCCTGGCGACCACCTCCTCGTTGAATGCCCAGAGGTCTTCGAGTGAGCCGCCACCTCGGCAGAGCACGATAATATCGCAGTCCAGTTTTTCGTTGACCACATCAAGTGCGCGAGCGATCTCTTCCGCCGCTCCGCTGCCCTGCACGGCCACGGGAAATATCTGGATTCGGGCGCCGCTTTTCCGGCGCCGACAGATTTTGAGAAAATCGTGAATGGCCGCTCCGGTCGGTGAGGAGACAACCACGATTTTGGTGGGGAAGGGTGGCAGAGGCCTTTTCCGCTCCGGGGCAAAGAGCCCTTCCTCGGCAAGACGTTGTTTCAAGGCGGCGAACTTCATCTGCAGCACGCCTAAGCCGTGCTGATCCACGGTATCGACGATCAGCTGATATTCCCCTCGGGGTTCATAAACAGAGATCCTGCCCCGGCAGATGACCTGTTGACCGTCTCGCAGCGGTTCCGCGAGATAACGTTGCTGTCCCTTGAACATGACCGCGCGCAGCTGAGCGCCGCTATCTTTTAAAGTGAAATAGTGATGTCCCGAAAAAGGAGTGCGGAGATTGGAGATCTCGCCACTTACGGCCACAAAACGAAATCCGCCCTCCAGCAGCAGCTTGATTTCGGCGGTGATCTGCGATACGGTCTTTACCGTGTTTGGAAGGTCAATCTGCATGTTTTGCATGAAATTTTTTTATTTGGAGATAATGGATCGCAGCGGTTTACGCATAGACAGCGAAACCAGTATATATTATACTCCTGCTTCCCAAAACTGTTTTATTTATCAATTACCGGGCACTGGCTGTCCGGAGGCGAGGAAGGGGTAAGGCCAAGGACATTGCATTCCTTCCCTCCAAATCAGCACCAAACCCCAGAGCGGAGCGCATTATGGCTGGTAACAGCGCCTTTGACAAACGGTATATCGAACCCAAGAAAAAGAGCCAGGTGGAGGGGTTGCTCGAGCACTTCAACCTGCCCCCCAAGACAATCGACTTCCTGATAGACAACATGGTACCGGTGGTAACAGTGCTGGTGGTTGTAATCGTGGGTATCGTTGCCTATTCCATCTATGGCTCCTACCGAGCGAAAAAGCATGAGAGCGGGGCCTCGGCGCTTGCGCTGGCCATGCAGAAATCGGGATCGGCACGCACCGATGCGCTGCAGAAAGTGGTGAAAGAATACAGCGGGACGACCTCCGGCACCTGGGCCCGAATCGACCTGGCAAACCAGTCCATGCAAGACAAGGATTATGCCAAGGCCGCGGATCTCTACGCCAAGGTCAACAGTGAACTGAGTGCAGAAAATCCGCTATTCGCGTTGTCGCTTTACGGCCTTGCCCAGGCCCGGGAGGCCGGAGCGAAGTATGACGACGCCTATTCGGCATATGAAAAGCTTAAAAGTCAGGCGGGCTACCGACTTATCGGCTATGACGGCATGGCACGTGCCCTCGAGGCCCAAGGCAAGAAAGAGAAGGCGCTTGGCATCTACGGGCAATATCTTGCCGAACTGGGAGACTCGCCGGCCAATGCCCAGAAAAAAAGGGAAGTCGAACAAAAAATCGCCAATTTAAAGGCACAGCCGTGAACGTCATTGGGACAGTTGCGGAAATTCGTCGTCAAGTCGACGTCTGGCGGCGCGAGGGACGACGGATAGGTCTGGTGCCCACCATGGGATATTTCCATGAGGGGCATCTGGCGCTGATGCGATGGGCGAAGGCCCATTGCGACCGAGTGGTTACCAGCCTTTTCGTCAACCCGATACAGTTCGGGCCAAATGAGGATCTTGACGCCTATCCCCGTGATTTCGAGAGAGATCGCCGCCTGGCCGAAGAACAACAGGTGGATGTCCTGTTCTGTCCTGAGGCGGCCGAGATGTATGGCGCGGATTTTCAGACCACGGTCAGGGTCGACCGACTCTCCAAAGGACTTTGCGGAGCCAATCGTCCGGGGCATTTCGACGGGGTGGCGACGGTGGTGACCAAGCTGTTCAACCTGGTCAAACCACATGTCGCCGTATTCGGGCAAAAGGATTTTCAGCAGCTCGCCCTGATCAGCCAGCTCGTCCGTGATCTGAATCTCGATATCGAGATTTTCGGGCACCCCATCGTGCGTGAGGCGGACGGGTTGGCTATGAGTTCGAGAAATACCTATCTAAACGATGATGAACGGCAGATTGCCACTTGCCTCTACGAGGCACTGCAAAAGGCCCGGGAGATGGTGCGGGATCATGGCGGTGCCGTGGCCGCGGAGCAGGTGGAAAGGGTAGCCAGGAAAACCATCGAATGTCATTCGCAGTGCACGGTCGATTATGCCAGTGTCGTCCATCGGCAGAGCTTAAGCGCCATGGAGACTGCAAACGCGGACAGCGTGCTCGCCCTTGCCGTGAAGATAAGCGACAAGGTGCGACTCATCGACAACGCGCCGCTGGCCGATGAATAACCAAGTTGAACACGTATCGTGAGGTATAAAGGAGCAAACCATGCCAGGTTTTGAGATCTTCGGAGAAGAAGAGAAAAAAGAGATAATGGACGTCCTGGAAACCGGCGTGCTGTTCCGTTACGAATTCCCGGAACAACGCAAGGGTGTCTATAAGGTAAAAGAATTCGAACAGAAATTCGCGCAATATTGCGGCGCGGGTTACGCTCAGGCGGTGACTTCGGGCACTGCCGCTCTCAAGGTGGCTTTGACCGCGCTTGGCATCGGCCCGGGGGATGAAGTCATCACCCAGGGCTTTACCTTTGTTGCGACCTGGGAGGCCATTCTCGAGGTGGGCGCCATTCCGGTATTTACCGAGGTGGACGAGACCCTGAATATGGATCCGGAGGACTTGCGGAATAAGATCACTCCGAAAACCCGTTGCATCATACCGGTGCATATGCTGGGCGCCCAGGCGGATATCGAGGCGATCGTGGCCATCGCCCGCGAACACGACCTCGCTGTCCTGGAAGATACCGCCCAGGCCGCCGGCGGTCATATCCGCGGGAAGTACCTCGGCACCTTCGGCAACTGCGGCACCTTCTCCTTTGATGCGGTAAAGACCATGACCACCGGTGAAGGCGGCATGATCATCACCGATGACGAGGAGCTGTGGCGGACCATGTCCGAGTATCATGATCACGGACACGACCACGTGGTAAATCCCGGCGCCCGGGGTGGGGAAGGCCGGCGCTTTATCGGCTTCAATTTTCGGATGATGGAACTCCAGGGAGCCATCGGCCTGGCCCAGCTGGCAAAACTCGACACCATGATCAGCACCCAGCAGCAGACGAAGCGACAGATCATGGAGGCGGCGGGTGAGCTACCCGGCGTGCGTTTTCGTAAGCTGATGGACCCGGAAGGAGATACGGCCACTTTCTGCTGTTTCACCCTCGAGAGCCGCGAACAGTGCACAAAGGTGAATGAACTGCTGCGGCAGAACAATTGCGGGGCAACCAACTTCGCTGAAAATACCTGGCATTTTTACCCCAAATGGGAGCATTTACTGGCCGGCGCGACCGCAGTGCGCAGCGGATGGCCTTTTGCGGAGCCAGGCGGCAAACGCCGGGTAGTGTATGATCCGGCGGTATTGCCAAGGTCAGCCGATCTCATCGGCCGTACACTGGTCTATCAGATTCCGATAAAGATGGACCAGGCGCGGCTCGAAACCATTTGCAGCACCCTTCTCAAGGCCCGTAACGTGTAATTTTTCCGAAATTGTTCCCGGCAATGTTGCTCTGTCGGGAACAATCACTCACCTGATTCCCCAAGAAACGAACCCCCCAGCGAAGGGGAGTTACTTATAAAATTTGTGGGAACCGATCTGTTCGATATACGTATACTTGGAAGCCCAGGCCGGATTGACGTTATCGGCATGATAGTGGGTCGCCCCGTTAGTGGTGTCGGGGGTTTCCAGCGCGATGTACACCGACTGCAGACATTGCAGAAAGGCCTTGGTGTCGTGGGGAATGTACGAATGTTTCTGAAAGGTCCAACTGAACTGGTAGGGCTGGGTGACCACTGCCTTGATGGGCAGATGCTGCTCCTTGGCGCGATTTAAGGTAACGTGGACGATGGCAACCTTCCCGGCAAGTGGTTCGGACCGGGCTTCATAGTACACATTTAAGGTTAACCAAAGCAGTCCTTGCAGTATCGACACGATATACCTCCTTTCACTTCAATCCGGCATGGCCGAACCACCGTGCCGGCCATAACAAAAAAAGATAAGAAAATCGGCTCTTAAAGACAAAAGAGCGCATTTCGAGAATGCACCACTCCCTTGGAATGATGATATCGGTTCCTTGTTTCCCTTGATAAATGTGTTGCTGTTTCGTACAGCGATTAACGGGTGGATTATGCTCCACCCTTACTATAAACGAAATTTCCCAAAGATCAATCCGGGAATCTCCCCTGACGGCAGTATGACATTGTGACACACGGTTGCTCCATCATCTCCGTCAGGCGAAAACCCGAGATAAGGCCGGGGTTTGCCAGGCGCCCTTTAGTTGCTAATAATAATCATTATCGTCATATGCGCCATAATAAATCCTCCGCACCCTAAAAAATCCTTAATCACTGTCAGCCGGATGCGTCAGGGCTTTCTTGATACGGGGAGCTAGCTCATCGCGCTCCGCTACCGGGTGACCGACGGCCAAACCTGGAGAATACGATCGATGAAATCCTATTACAAAGAACTCACCTTTGAACTTCCCAGCAGAAGGGGATTTATAAATATCACCGGGGAAGTGGAAAAATGCCTTGCCCAGAGCACCATCCAGGAAGGGCTGCTCCTGTGCAACGCCATGCATATCACGGCCTCGGTTTTCATCAACGACGATGAACCCGGCCTTCATCATGATTACGATGTCTGGCTAGAAAAGCTGGCGCCCCATGCACCGGTGGAACAGTACCGCCACAACGGCTACGAGGACAATGCCGATGCCCACATGAAGCGGCAGGTTATGGGGAGAGAGGTGGTGGTGGCAATAACCAAGGGGCGCCTCCATTTCGGCACCTGGGAGCAGATCTTTTACGGCGAATTTGATGGGCGTCGTCCCAAGCGGGTGCTGGTAAAGATCATCGGGGAATAGAAGAAAAATCCAAGCTGTGAAGTGATCACAAAAAAACAGCCGTGCCGGTACAAGCCGGCACGGCTGTCGTTAGTGATCTGCTTTTTACAGTCTCTTGTTGGCTTAGGCCGCCACCGTCGACGCAGCGACAGGAGGATTGAAGAACGGCATTATTTTGTCGCCCGCGGCCTTGGTGGAACTCATCATCTGATCAAGGACGGCATGGGCGCCGTTTTGTTTCATCCCGATGAGTTCCCAGCACTCCGGATGCGAAGCGATAGCCTTCATCAGCCCAAGATGCTGTTTATGGCCAGCCTTGTAGGCCTCGATGTGTCCCAGGACCGGACAGCCGAGCAGGGCGATGTCGCCGACGAGATCAAGCACTTTGTGCCGGATGAACTCGTTCTCGAATCGAAGCCCTTCCTCATTAAGAATCGATTTCCGATTCCAGTGGATGGCGATAACGTTTTCAAGCGTTCCCCCCAGCGCCAGACCATTGGCCCAGAGTTCTTCGACCTCTTCGACAAAACCAAAGGTTCGGGCCCGGGCCAACTCCCGGCCGAATCGATCGGCGTAGAGGATTATAGAAAATTTCTGGGTCCTTATAAGGGCATCGTCAAAGTTAATTTCGCCCGTTATCTTAAAGCCGTCAAAGGGTGTGATCGATAGTCGCTTGTCACCATCTTCGTAGACGATCGGGCTGGTAATACGGAGCACCTTGCGCAGACCGGCTTGGCGACGTTTGCCCGTTTTCTTGATCAACCTAAAAAACGGTTCGGCGCTGCCGTCCATAATCGGCACCTCGGCGGCATCGATTTCTATATCGGCATTGTCGATGCCATAGCCGCGCAGGGCGGCCATCAGATGTTCCGTGGTGGATATGTTGCAGCCATCTTCTCCGATGGTGGTGGCCAGTCGGGTTTCGACCACCTTGTCCATATGCGCCTGGATGTGTTTGCCGGGCATCATGTCGGAGCGAAAGAAACGGATGCCGTTGTCAACCGGAGCTGGCTTGATGGTGAGATTGACGGTTCGGCCCGAGTGCAGCCCGACCCCACAGCAGCTTGCTGATTTTTTCAGAGTATATTGATACGGATCAACCGGAAGTGACATGTTTTTTTCCTTTAGAAGTAAAATTAACGCTTTCAGAATTCTAAAGCAAATATCATGCCAGCACGAAACGGCTCGCTCTCGCCAGGGCACAAGCAGATAAAAGCATTAAATATCAATGGCATAGTTTTTTATGGATGCAAGTGTGTCATTTTGTTAAATGTGTGTAAAATGACACGTCAGACGTGAAAAAGGACATGATTCAATGGTTTGATATGACAATAAAAACAGTATGGTACGCTAGTTTGTCGGCGCCGCGGGCAGCCGGCTATCGAAAAAACGGAGAAATTCCGGAGCCGGCCGTGCCTCGATTTCCAGCGCGTATACAGGCATATCCAACTTGATATTTTCCAATTTTACCATGTCCTTTTGAGTAGTTATGAGCGCGTCGGCACCGTGTTCTCCAGCCACGCGCGCAAGCCGTGTCAATTCTTCACCCCGATACACCGCATGATCTTTATAGATACTGTGTCCGATACACCGAAGGCCTAAACCGGACAAACTTGTAAGAAATCGCTCGGGATGGGCAATTCCGCTAAAGGCGTAGAGAGGTCGCACCACCTCTTCTATCGCAATCCTCTCGCCGCCGGCCAGTTGTATCGAGCGTGCCGCCATCTCCTGCAGAAATACCGGTGTCTTGGGAAAACGCCGCTCAAGGAGCTGCTTGAAGGATGCGGCCCGCTCACGGTTCTCGGCGCAAATCCCGGTCAGCACAAAGGCATCGGCACGATTGAGCGCTTTGATCGGCTCCCGCAATTCCCCCCCCGGAAAGACCCGACTGTTGCCCGCCAGGGTGGTGGCGTTGAACAACACGATGTCGAGGTCCCTGCGGACGGCGAGATGCTGGAAGCCGTCATCGAGAACCAGAATGTCGCTGCCGAAACGCTCCACGACATATTTGCAGGCCACGGCCCGCTTTTTGCCGGTCACTACAGGAATTCCCTTGAGATTGGCGGCAAGCATATACGGCTCGTCACCGGCGGCAGCCACCGAGAGAAAAATTTTTTCGCCGTCGGAAACCACATTCACCGGCTCAGCGGCGGTGCCGCCATACCCCCGGCTGACAACGGCGGGACGAAACCCTTTCTGGCGAAGAATTTCGGCGAGCAGGGCGACTGTCGGAGTTTTTCCCGTACCTCCCATGGTCAGATTGCCCACGGAAACCACGGGTACCGGCAGCCGCGCAGAGGCTAAGATGCCGTTTCGGTACAAGGTGCTGCGCAGGGTCATCACCGCGCTATAAAGGGGCGCTAGAGGTCGACCGAGTAGAAAAAGAACGTCGAGATATTGCATAATCTGTGATTTCGGCAAAGACAGCCTTCCAAAATATGGAAAAATAATTTTTATTTTATTTTTTTTTCAATGTGGGTAAAAGACATCTACATACATACGTGGTACGTGTACTTTTTGCAATTTGGTTTTGATCGACAATCGCTATCCAGTGTCGTGCGCAAAGTTGGACAACCGAGAAGAGGAGTGGTGAACCAGCTTGCTGATATTTGGTGATAGCAGGCATTGTGTTTGCACATGCCGCATTTGGGGAACAAAAAAGATCATGACTGGCAGGGCCACGCATTGAGATACCCTCTGCACCGCGACATGAAAGCGCGGAGGCGGGCGCTGCGGACAGCGGGGGGAATCGGATGCATGTTTTCGGGGAACCCGGCGCTTGAGCGGCTCCGCCCCCGGCAAGCGCGCAAACTCATTATTTACGAAGAAGAGAGAGGAGAAGACAATGAAAAAGAAGATTCTTGTGGCAGCCACGGCTGCTCTGTTGGCCGTATCCGTGCCCCTCGGCGCTTCAGCCGCTGGTACCATCAAGTTTGGGGTTGCCGGCGCGCATAGCGGTGATCTCGCGTCCTACGGGATTCCGTCGGTAAACGCCGCTAAAATCGTCATCGACAAAGTGAATGCCGCCGGCGGCATCAACGGCGAGAAAGTGGAGATGCTGGTCGAGGACGACGTCTGTAAACCCGAGGTCGCCACCGCCACCGCCACCAAGCTCGTTTCCGAAGGTGTCGACGTGGTTCTCGGCCATATCTGTTCGGGCGCTACCAAAGCGGCCCTGCCGATCTACAAGAATGCCAAAGTGCTGGTGATGTCGCCGTCCGCGACCAATCCGGCGCTTACCGAAAGTGGCGAATACCCGAACTTCTTTCGAACAATCGCCCCGGACGACGCCCAGGCCCAGCTCGACGTCGATTTCGTGCTCAACAAGCTGCACTTTACCAAAATCGCTGTTATTCACGACAAGGGCGACTATGGCAAGGGGTTTGCCGAATTTGCCAAAAAATACCTTGAAGATTCCGGCAAAGCGAAAGTGGTCCTCTTTGAAGGGGTAACCCCCGGAGCCGTGGACTACTCCGCCATCGTTAACAAAATCAAGCGCACCGGCGCCCAGGCAGTCATCTTTGGCGGCTACCATCCGGAGGCCTCTAAAATCATCGGTCAGATGCGCAGAAAGCGCATGAAAACCGCTTTCGTTTCCGATGACGGCGTCAAAGACGCCACCTTCATCAAAGTCGCCGGCAAATACGCCGAGGGCGCCTATGCCTCCGGCCCCAAGGATACCAGCAAAAATCCGCTCGCCATCCAGGCGGTCGCCGAGCACAAGGCGAAATTCGGCACCGATCCGGGTGCATTTTACGCCAACGCTTATTCCGCCACTCTGGCCATGCTCAATGCCATCGAGAAGGCCCATTCCACCAAGCTCGCCGATCTCAAGAAGGTGCTGGAGACAGACAAGGTTGATACTCCGCTCGGCAAGATCTATTTTGACAAGAAGGGCGATGCCATCGGTGTCGGTTTCTCCGTATATCAAGTTAAAGACGGTAAATTTGTAGAAATACAATAATCACCTTGAATTACCGATGATTACTACCTGGAACAGGCTGCACCTGCCCTAAGCGGTCTGTTCCAGGTACTTTTTTTTTGTAAACATTCCGCAGTACCTTATCCGGGTCGCGGATGGAGTCCTGCCGAACGTTTGCAAGAGCTGGATTGCGCCTCCCCATAGGCCTTCCGGTGAATAGGTTCTTTATCTTGTGGCAGCATATGGATTACTTTTTCGAACTCTTTTGTAGCGGACTTTCCCGGGGCGCAATCTACGCCCTGATTGCTCTTGGGTATACCATGGTATACGGCATCATCGGCCTGATCAATTTCGCCCATGGTGAAATCTATATGATCGGGGCCTTTACCGCCTATATCGTGGCGACAGTATTGTCGATATTGGGGTTCCCTTCGCTGGCCATCATCGTCATCGCCGGCTTTGCCGCCGCCGTCTGGGCCGCGGCATATGGCTACACGATTGAAAAGGTGGCCTACAAACCACTGCGGAACGCCTCACGGCTCTCACCTCTAATCAGCGCCATTGGCATGTCGATTTTTCTGCAAAATTACGTGCTTTTAGCGCAAACCTCGGATTTTCTCGCATTTCCCGATCTGATTCCCAATTTCAAATTCATGGAACCCTACGTCGATTACATGGGTTCCTCCGATCTGGTCATCCTGATTACCACCGCGGTTTCCATGATCATCCTCACCTATATCATCAAGTTCACCAAGACCGGCAAGGCGATGCGGGCAACGGCTCAGGATAAGACGATGGCCATGCTGGTGGGGATCAATGTCAACCGCATCATCTCGGTTACCTTCATCATCGGTTCCGCGCTGGCGGCCGTGGGCGGCATGCTCATAGCCTCGCATGTCGGTCAGATCAACTTTTACATCGGTTTCATTGCCGGTATCAAGGCCTTTACCGCCGCGGTACTCGGTGGAATCGGCTCCGTGCCGGGAGCGGTGCTCGGCAGCTTCATCCTGGGACTCACGGAGAGTTATGCCACCGGATATATCTCCAGCGACTACGAAGACGTCTTCGCCTTCCTGTTGCTGGTGCTTATTCTGATTTTTAAACCATCCGGCCTTCTCGGTAAGGCTGAAACCAAGAAAGTGTGAAACCTGCTATTATTATGTCTGCATCTAAAGAAATACAACGGGCGGCACTTATCTCTCTCTGGTTCGTGGTTCTGACCTTTCCCCTGATGGTTATCAAGGTCAAACCGCTGGAGAAGGTTATCGAGTGGCGCTGGATGAACGCTGTCTACGTCGGGATCGGGACGTTTTTCATTTACCTGGCGCTGCAATTCTTCAAGTACCGAAAAGAGAAATCGCTGCAATCGGGCCGCAATGAGGGCAAAGCACAGAGTTCTGTCATTCACGACATTCTCGCCGAGCCCCGAAAAAAAGCAATTCTCTTCGCCGTACTGCTTGCCGCCGCCATCACCTTTCCTCTGGTCTTCTCCGCGTATCAGACCAATATCATGATCACCGCCCTCATGTACGTGGTGCTGGGGCTTGGCCTCAATATCGTGGTCGGCATGGCGGGCTTGCTCGATCTCGGCTATGTGGCCTTCTATGCCGTCGGCGCCTATTCCTATGCGCTGCTCAACTTCCACTACGGGCTTGGATTCTGGGAAGTGCTGCCGATCGGCGGCTGTCTGGCGGCCATCGCCGGCATTATCCTGGGTTTTCCGGTCCTCAGGCTTCGCGGCGATTACCTGGCCATCGTCACTCTGGGCTTTGGTGAGATCATCCGGCTGGTGCTGGAGAACTGGAACGAATTTTCCATGGGCCCGAGCGGGATCTCCAATATTCCCCGCCCAGGATTTTTCGGTATTCATCTCTCCCTTGAAGGTTCCATGCTCTACCTCTATTACATCATGCTGCTCTTCCTGATAGTAACCATCTTTGTGGTCAACAGGTTGCAGAACTCCCGGCTGGGACGGGCATGGATCGCACTGCGAGAGGATGAGATCGCCTGTCAGGCCATGGGTATCGACAAGCAGAAGACCAAACTCACCGCCTTCGCCCTCGGCGCCTTCTGGGCCGGCTTCATGGGCGTGATCTTCGCGGCCAAGACGACATTTATCAATCCGGCCAGTTTTACCTTTCTCGAATCGGCGATTATTCTCTCGATAGTGGTGCTGGGCGGCATGGGATCGATCGTTGGCGTCATCCTCGGGGCGCTTATCCTTATTTTGCTGCCGGAATACCTTCGGGCGCTTTCCGAATACAGAATGCTTGCCTTCGGCGCCATTCTGGTCGCCATGATGGTTTTCCGTCCCCAGGGTTTGATCTCCAATGTGCGAAGATCCTATAAATTTGCCAAACACTAATCGCTTACGACTTTACGCCTAAAATGACTACCCCAATATTACAAGTATCCGGACTCACGATGGATTTTGGTGGCATTCGCGCCCTCAACCATCTGGATCTCGATGTCAACGCCGGCGAAATCGTGGCTCTGATCGGTCCGAACGGAGCCGGTAAGACCACCTTTTTCAACTGTGTGACCGGCATCTATAAACCAACGGCAGGCGACGTGCTGCTCACCAGGCCCGGCTCCAAAAAGAGAACCAGCCTCAAGGGGCTCAAACCAAATCGGGTAACCGAAAAAGGTTTGGCCCGCACCTTCCAGAACATTCGGCTGTTTCCCAAAATGACCGTTCTGGAAAACGTGATGATCGGTCGCCATTGCCGCACCCACGCCTTTATTTTCGGCGCCATTTTCCGTCCACCTTCGACCCGCCGTGAAGAACGGCAGATCATGGACATGAGTTACGGACTGCTGGAAAAGGTCCGGCTGACCCAGTGGGTGGACGAACTCGCCGAGAATCTGCCTTACGGGGCCCAACGCCGGCTGGAGATCGCCCGGGCGCTGGCGACGGAACCGTTGCTGCTGTTGCTCGACGAACCGGCGGCCGGCATGAATCCCCAGGAAACCAAAGAGCTTGTCACCCTGATCAAACAGATCTCCTCGGAGGGCCAGGCAATCCTTCTCATCGAACATGACATGAAGCTGGTCATGAGCCTCTCCGATCGGATTTTCGTCGTGGACTACGGCAAAAAAATTGCTGAGGGCAATCCTGCGGAGATCCGGACGAACCCCAAGGTCATCAAGGCATATTTAGGTGAGGACATCGATGCTTAAGATAGAAAACATTCAGGCAGCCTACGGGAATATCACCGCCTTGAAAAATGTCAATCTCGAGATCGGCGAGGGGGAGATCATTACGCTGATCGGCGCCAACGGCGCCGGCAAGAGCACCACCCTGATGACCATCTCCGGGGTGGTGCCGTGTCGCTCGGGCAGCATCCTGTTCAAGGGCGAAGAAATCCAGACCGGAGTTCGGATGAAATCGTGAAGCTGGGCATCTGCCAGGTTCCGGAGGGTCGGCATATCTTTCCCGAGCTGACCGTGCTGGAAAACCTCGACCTGGGGGCCTTTCTGCGTAAGGATAAAAAAGGGGTGAAAAAGGACTAGGAGTACATCTTCTCCCTCTTTCCCATCCTCGCGGAGCGACGGCACCAGGACGGGGGGACCTTGAGCGGTGGCGAACAGCAGATGCTCGCCATGTCGCGGGCATTGATGGCGCGGCCCCAGCTGATGCTGCTGGATGAACCATCCATGGGCCTTGCGCCCCTTGTAATCCGTCAGATTTTTGAGATAATCAGTCAGATCAACAAGGAGAGCAACACGACCATCTTCCTGGTCGAGCAGAATGCCAACCAGGCCCTGCAGATCGCCCACCGTGGATATGTCTTGGAGAACGGCGAAATCACCCTGAGCGGGCCGGCAAAAGAGCTGTTGACCAACCCCGATGTGCAGAAGGCATACCTCGGAATTTAGCAAGCAAAAGGAGTATCCCCTTTCATGGGAACTATAAAAGTTGGAGTAATCGGCGTTGGCTATCTCGGCAGGTTCCATGCCCAGAAGTACAGCGCCCTGGAAAACGTGCAACTCATGGGAGTTGCCGATATCGATGCCGAACAGGCTGGAAAAGTCGCTGGCGAATGCGGTTGCCCCGCCTTCACGGACTATCGGGATCTGTTGTCGCAAGTCGACGCGGTCTCCATCGCTGTCCCGACAAGCCTGCACCACCGGGTTGCCAGGACTGCCTGGCGGCAGGTCTCGATGTTCTGCTGGAGAAACCGATCACCGTCTCGCGCGAGGAAGCGACGATCTTATTGCAATGCGGATGCAAAATCGCTCATTCTGCAGGTGGGGCATCTCGAACGGTTCAACCCTGCTCTTCAGGCCATGGAGCCGTTTTTGACCCACCCGGTCTTCATCGAGAGCAACAGGATTTCGGTTTTCAAGAATCGCGGCGTCGATGTGGATGTGGTGCTTGATCTCATGATCCACGATATCGATATTATCCTCAATATCATTCGCTCGCCCATTCGCTGATCCATACCGTCGGAGCCCCGGTCGCCACCAAAACACCGATATCGCCAACGCCCGGATTATTTTCGAGAACGGCTGCCACCGCCAATGTCACGGTGAGCCGGATTTCGCGGACAATATCCGTAAGATGCGGATCTTTCAGCCCGGCTCATATATCAACGTGGACTTCGCCAACAAGAAAGTGATGACGATCGAGCTTCAGGATGAGTTGATGGAGTCCGGCATGCCCAAACAGCATGTGGAAGTGAACGCTTTTACCGATGGCGATGCCCTGCGCAGCGAGATTGAGCACTTCATCGTAACGGGTGCGCACCCGGACGCAACCTTCTGTTTCCGGCCGGGAAGGGCGGCGGGCGCTGGATGTGGCCCTCCAGGTGATGGAACAGATCAAGGCGCATCAAAAACTGAGGCCTTCAAGCCCTATTTCAAAACCAATTGAATTCTCCCAAACGAGTCATGATTGTCACCGGAGAGGCCTCCGGCGACCTGCACGGCGCAAACTGGCCAGAGCCATGCTCGAGCCGAGCCGGAGCTGACCTTAGCGGCATGGGCGGTACCGATCTTTCGGCCGCTGGTGTGAATATTTTGTTTGATGCCGGCAAGGTGGCGGTGGTCGGTATCGCCGAGGTCCTCTCGCATCTTCAAGGATATCCGCGACGCCCAAAAGGTGCTGAAAGCCCCTCTGAGACGGCACGCTCCGGATCTGCTTATCCTCATCGATCTGCCGGATTTCAATCTTCGCCTGGCCGCCACCGCCAATGCCCTCGATATCACCGGTTTTTTATTATATCTGCCCCCAGGTGTGGGGCTGGCGCTCGAGCCGGGTAAAAACCATCGCCCGGCGGGTGGACCGGATGGGGGTCATTCTGCCGTTCGAACAGGAGTTTTTGCGCCAGAGAGGAGTCGATGCGACCTATGTCGGCCATCCGTTGCTTGACACCGTACGGTGTTCCTGTACCCCGGCGGAGTTCAGAGAGCGGCATGGCATCGAGGAGAATCGACGCTGTATCGGCCTGCTTCCCGGCAGCAGAAAAAAAGAGATCGCGGCGCTGCTTCCGCAATTCCTGGGTGCGGCGAGGCTGCTCTCTGAGCAGTCGAAGCAACCGTTGTCTTTTCTCATTCCCCTTGCCTCCACACTGAGCCGGGAAGACCTGCGCGACCTGGGAGGTCTGGACAAGCATAGCCATACCCTTGACATCAGGGTAATCAGCGGGGAGCGCTATGAGCTGATGGCGGCCTGCGATGCCGTGGTCGCCGCTTCCGGCACCGTGACCTTGGAGCTGGCCCTGCTCGATGTGCCGATGGTGGTCGCCTATAGGCTTTCACCGTTGACCTACCACCTTGCCCGGTTGCTGGTCAAGTTGAAGCACTTCTCCCTGGTCAACCTCATCGCGGAACGGGAGGTGGTGCCGGAGCTCCTGCAGGACCAGGTAACCCCGGAGACTGTCGCGGACTGGCTGGGAAAACTGGCATCCGACGAGTCGTTGCGCACCACGATGCGGCAAGGCCTTATCGAGGTGCGCCGGCGTCTCGGTGAGGAGGGCGCCTCGAAACGAGCGGCTTCGGTGGCTCTTTCCATGCTCTCAGAGGCGGGAAGCAAAAGTGAACGATCTACCCGATGAATCCCCCATGCATTTGCCGATCGATGGCGTACTCGATCTGCACAGCTTCTCTCCGCGTGACCTCAAGACCCTGGTGCCCGATTATATTGAAGAGTGCAGGGCGCGGGGCATCCTGGAAATCCGGATCATTCACGGGAAAGGGATCGGTAACTTGCGGCGTACCGTACACTCGCTGTTGGCCAAAAACAAGGCGGTACGCCATTTCCGGCTGGCAGGGCCCGGAGCGGGGGAGTGGGGGGCTACGATCGTCTCTCTGCTGCCCGCTGGAGACGAGTTGGGTCATCCGGTCGGCGACCACGTTCCTCGGTAGTCCCAAGCCGGGAGGCTGTGGCGAGCTCTCCCCTTATTCCATTCGTCTATAACTACCTAACGACATCTTCCAAAGTGAAACGACGATCACGCCCGCTGAAAGGGCAGCGAAACGCCAGTTCATAGGCTGTGAGCTGCAGGGGCTGCCGGTCCCGGTTCGGCGGGCCGTATCGGTCATCGCCCACCAGAGGGTGCCCGATGGCGCTGAGGTGCCTGCGGATCTGGTGGTACCTGCCGGTGAGGAGGAGGATGTCGAGTGTGCTCTTGCCACCCTCGACATCGAGATCACTCACGGTGACGAGTGTTTGCGCCGACTTGCCGTCCAGCTCAGCATCGAGCGTACGGGTCTCGCCACAACTGCCGACCAGACCATGGACCACGGCCCGGTACCGCTTCTCGACGCCTCCGGTGCGGAATAGCTTGGAGAATGCCGCCGCGGCCGCTCTGCCGTGGGCCAGCAGAACCAGCCCCCGGGCCTCCCGGTCGAGACGGTGCACGAGGTGTATCTCAGTGGCCTGACGGCGCTCGCGTTCGGCAATTCGGAGCAGAGAGCAATGGTCGCCGTAGCGGCTTCCCTGACTGAGCAGAAAGGCAGGTTTGTCCCAGATGCTGTACCCCTTCTCCCATGCCAGACAACGGGGCGGGCAGGGAACCTGGTCGAGAATCGATTCGTCATAGTAGAGCGAAACCGTATCGCCAGGTTTGAGTGAGAATTTCGCCCTGCCGAACCCGCTGCTCTTTACGCCCGGGCCGGCGCAGCCAGACCGCCCCTTTATTGAGGCAGTCCTTGAGCCGGATTTTGGAGAGTTCGCTTTTCTCGGCAAGAAGCTCGATGAGCGGGGCGGGCGTTTCCACCTTTACATGCCGGGTAAATCGTACCTGCACACGGTTCTCTCTTTTGTTGGACAGAGGCTGAAAACCCGTCTACAGACAGCCATCGACCAGATCGCGCGGATAGATGCCTTTGACATCGTAGAGGACGGAAACGGGCTTGCAGAGTTCTCGCACCTGCTCCACGCTCATCTGGCGATATTGACGATGGGCGACGGCCACCACGACGGCATCGTAGGTCTGCGGCGCCAGCTCGTCGATCAGGCTCAGCCCGTACTCATGGGCCGCTTCCGCCGCATCGGCCCAGGGATCGTGGACATCGACCTGGATTCCGTAGTCGCGCAGCTCTTCGACGATGTCGATTACCCTGGTGTTGCGCAGATCCGGACAATCCTCCTTGAAGGTCAGCCCCATGATCAGGACCCTGCACCGGCTGGTGTCGATTTTCTTCTTGAGCATCAGTTTGATCACGCCGGCGGCGATGTAATGCCCCATCTGGTCGTTGAGCCGTCGGCCGGCCAGGATCATGTTCGGGTGATAGCCGGCTTCCTGGGCCTTATGGGTCAGATAATAGGGGTCGACACCGATGCAGTGGCCACCGACCAGCCCCGGACGAAACGGCAGGAAATTCCATTTGGTGCCGGCGGCTTCCAGTACTTCCCGGGTGTTGATGCCAAGGGTGTTGAAGAGCAGCGCCAGCTCGTTGACCAGGGCGATGTTGACGTCGCGCTGGGTGTTTTCGATGACCTTCGCCGCTTCCGCGACCCTGATGGAGCTTGCCCGATGGGTGCCGGCGGTAATGATCGATCGATAGAGATTATCGATAAACTCCGCGGCTTCCGGTGTCGAACCGGATGTGATCTTGGTGATATCGGGCAACCGGTGGTCTTTGTCGCCGGGGTTGATGCGTTCCGGCGAGTAGCCGAGGAAAAAATCACGGTTCAGCTGCAGCCCCGACATCTCTTCGAGAATGGGGAGGCAGACTTCCTCCGTGGCGCCGGGATAGACTGTCGACTCGTAGATCACCACATCACCGGGTCGCAAAGCGGCGCCAACGGTGCGCGAGGCGCCCCGCAGGGGCGCGAAATCGGGGCGTTTGGCATGATCGATCGGGGTGGGAACCGCGACGATATACACATTGCACTCGGCGATGGCCTGGCTCTCGGAGGTGAAACCGAGCATCCCGGCAGTGGCCAGCTCTTCATCCTCGACCTCGAGGGTGGAATCGTGGCCGGCAACGAGTTCGGCGATTCGGTTTTCCTTGAGGTCAAAACCGAGGGTGGGGTAGTGCCGTCCAAACTCGACCGCCAGGGGAAGCCCGACATAGCCGAGCCCAATCACACAGATTTTGGTATCGTGGAGGGATATCATGTCTTAGGTTTTTTTTGGTGAGGGTAAAATGATGTGACCGCTTGTCGGAATTACTCCTCCATACTTCCGTTTGGTTACCGTCCGTAGTAGGTCAATCCCTGGTTATCGGTTTCGCACACGGTCACGCAGTGGAGTGCATATCGTTCATGATGCAGCTTGTCAACAAGATTGTCATATAAATACATAGCGATATGCTCCGATGACGGATTGCGGTCCTGAAAGGCCTCATGGGCATTGAGATCACAGTGATCGATGGTGTCGATTACCTCTTTTACGTGTTTTTTCAAAACGGTGAAATCGATACCCATACCCAGGTGATCGAGTTCCGTGGCCCTTACGGTTACCTTGACCTTCCAATTATGGCCGTGCGGATGCTCGCAGTCTCCCGGATAGTCACGCAGGTGATGGGCTCCGGCGAAATGGGTATGAATGAAAATATCGAACATGAGGGCCTCCATCGACAGGTAATGTGCCGGCCGGCGCGGGAAATCCAATGAAAATGAAGCCGGAACATGGTTAACTAATCAGGTGATAGTATGATCGAATGTGGTGCAACAAGGTTTCAATCCAAGACGATCTCCCTGTTATAATCTTCATTGTCGCACTCTTCCAGGAAAAAAAGGAGAAAACCCAGATGGCTGTCATCGCTCCCTTTCGCGCTCTCTATTTCAACCGGGAGATTGTGGGCGAACTCGATGCGGTGCTCTCGCCCCCCTACGACGTGCTGGGACGCGGGCAAACAGCAGAACTCATGGCCGCCAGCCCCTACAACATGGTCCATCTCGATCTGCCGGCGGAGAGCGGGGAAGATGAGTGTGCGGCGAACCGTTACGCGATGGCCGCCGCAACCTATCGGCAATGGTTTGCAAGCGGCATCCTGCAAAGAGACGGGCGGGACTGCCTCTATTACCAGCAGACGCAATATCTTCTGGCGAATGGTGAGGTGGCAAAGAGAAAGGGCTTGGTGTGCCGCGTCAGACTTGCCGAACCGGGTGAGGGGATCGTCAGGGCCCACGAAAAGACTTTTGATTCGGTTGTCGCCGATCGATTGCGGTTGCTCAGCTCCTGCCGCTGTCAGTTCAGCCCGGTCTTCTCGCTCTATTGCGATCCAGCCGGCGCCGTGGTCGCCGCGCTTGAAAGCGAGTGTGATCGGCCCCTGATCACGGCAAACGACGGGATCGGCGCTCGTCATGAGATTTTTCGCATCGTTTCCCCGGAGGCCATTGGGGAAGTGCGACGCTATCTTGCCGAGAAGCCGCTGTATATAGCCGACGGCCACCACCGCTACGCAACCGCGCTCGCATACCGCAGACGCCAACAAAAGGAGAAAGGCACGCTTGCTGCCGACGATCCGGCGAACTTCGTCATGATGTACCTCAGCCCCATGGAAGACCCGGGTTTGACCATTCTGCCGACGCACCGGCTGGTTCGTTTTCCGGGAGTCATCCCCCTGGAGCGCTTGCTTGGGATTGTGAGCGCACAATTTACCGTGCACGAAATGACATCGTCGAGAGAAAAAGAAGGCGTGTCCGCGGTAACCCAGGCCATGGCTCGCCTTGCTCTTGGGCCAACGCCCGGCAAGCGCCCACAGGTGCTGGGCATGTTGCTGCCGAAAGCGCAACGCTGGTTTGTCCTTACTCTCAATGAAAACGAACACAATCGGCTCAATTGCCTAAAAAAGACGCTCTCGACCCTCGATGTATCCGTTTTGTCAGATCTCATGGGTACAATCAACGCAACGCAGCTGCAATCAAAGGAGGCCGAAACACCACCTGGTGCAGTATTATAGCGACCCGCTCGAGGCGGTGGCTGAGGCGTCGCTGCTCGCTCGCGAAGCAGGTGAATGTACGCCGGTGCTGTTCCTTCTGAACCCGACCACGGTTGAGCAGGTACGAGCGGTGGCCGATGAGCGGGACTGCATGCCCCATAAATCAACCTATTTCTACCCCAAAGCGGTGACCGGTCTGCTCCTCAACCCGCTAACCGAAGGCCAAGAACAGTGCACAAGTCATGACTGAACTAGTCGAAGCGGCGAAGGAGGCGCGCATTACCTCCGACACCATGTTTGATGGAGCGGTTTGCTGCCGCCAGTTCCGGAATGGCTACCGGTTTTCCGTGGATGCGGTGTTGGCGGCGCAGTTCCAGGAGCCGGAGAGAGGCGGCCACATTCTCGATCTGGGCGCCGGTTGCGGTATTATCGGGCTGATCGTCATGTATCGCTGGGGGCACAAGATCGCCGGCCTGCGCGGACTGGAATTGCAGCCGCAACTTCGCGAGTTGGCGCAGCGCAACTTTCGCGACAACGGGTTCGAGCGGACCTGCAGTTGCCTGGAAGGAAACGTCACACATATCCTGGACTATTTCTCTCCGGAATCCTTTGACCAGGTGATCTGCAATCCTCCGTTTTATAAAAGTAGAAACGGGCGACAGAGCTGCAACGAGGAGGCCCGAATCGCCCGGCACCAGCTGTCGGCAAGCATCGTCGACTTTGCCGCGGCGGCGGCAGCGGCGGTGAAAAACGGCGGCTCGGCAGTCTTTGTCTATCCAGCGGATCGTTTTGTCGAACTGGCCGAAGCGCTGTCGGCCAATCGGCTCGAATGCAAAAGGCTGCGATTTGTCTACAGTTACCCCGAAGCAACGGAGGCTCGGCTGATTTTGGTGCAGTGCCTGAAGAATGGCGGCAGGGGGCTGAAGATCGCCCCTCCGCTGTATCTGTACCAGGAAAGAAACGGCAGCTACGGCGACGAAATGAACCTATTCTATAAAACAAATGATTTCTAGACGTTAAACTGTTCGATTACACCTCATGCTTGCCAAAATCACCAGCTGTACCGCGGTCGGAGTCAGCGGCCTTCTGATCGACGTGGAGGTCGATGTCGCTCTCGGCCTGCCCACCTATGCAACCGTCGGCCTGCCGGACAGCGCCGTTCGGGAAAACAAGGACCGCGTCAAAGCCGCCATCAAAAACCGGGGTTACGAGTTTCCCAATAGAAAAATCACTGTCAACCTCGCACCCGCGGATGTCAAAAAGGAGGGGGCTGGTTTTGATTTGCCCACCGCCATCGGCATTCTCGCCGCCGCGGAACTCGTCCCGGTCGAAAAACTCGCCTCCGTTTGTATCGTCGGCGAGCTCTCCCTCGATGGCTCGGTGCGAAGGGTGAGGGGACTGCTCCCCATGCTGATGGCTGCCCGCGAGGCGGGGATACCGTGCTTTCTGCTGCCCCGCGCCAACAGCGACGAGGCGGCCATTGCCGCCGACGGCATCGAGGTCATCGCGGTGGAGAACCTCTCCGAGGCGGTGGAGTTTCTGGCCGGGCTGCGGGAAATTGCGCCGCTTGCGCCCCGATCGTTGGCTGAAATGACGCAAACCGTGCGCTATCCCGTCGACTTTTCCGAAGTGAAGGGGCAACAGACGGTGAAGAGGGCGCTGGAGATCGCCGCCTGCGGAGGACATAATCTGCTCATGAAAGGTCCGCCGGGCTCGGGGAAAACCATGCTCGCCCGTCGGCTGCCGACCATCTTGCCGGAGATGACCTTCGATGAGGTCATCGAAACCACGAAGATCTACAGCATCGACGGTGCCGGCGGCGACGACACCGCCCTGCAACTGCAGCGACCGTTTCGGGCTCCGCACCATACTATCTCCGATGCCGGGCTCATAGGCGGTGGCAGAGTTCCCAGGCCGGGGGAAGTTTCCATGGCCCATAACGGGGTTCTTTTCCTCGATGAACTCCCCGAATTCAAAAAGCATGTTCTTGAAGTGCTGCGCCAACCGCTGGAGGATGGCAGGGTAACCATCGCCCGCGCCAATCTCAGCCTCTCTTTTCCGGCCCGCTTTGTCCTGATTGTGGCGATGAACCCTTGCCCCTGCGGCTTTCTTGGCGACAGGCAGAATTCCTGCACCTGCAGCCCCACCCAGATCCAGCGGTATCAGAGCCGGATATCCGGCCCCCTGCTCGACAGGATCGATCTCCAACTCGAGGTCGCCGCTCTGGAATACGAAGAGATGACCCAAAAGCAAAAGGGCGAGGAGCTCGGCAACAATTAGAAAGCGGGTAAATATGGCTCGGCAGCTGCAAGCCGGGCGATTTGCCTCTCACCCCGGAACGTTCTGCAACGGACAGATGCAACCAGCCGAGATCGAACGATTCTGCAAATTGGACGCCGGCGGTTCCCGATTGCTCCAGCGGGGAATGGAGAAACTCGGCCTCTCGGCGAGGGGATATCATCGCATTTTGAAAATCGCCCGCACCATTGCCGACATGGCCGGCAGTGATCATATCGCATCCGCCCATATCGCCGAAGCAATCCAGTTCCGCCGCAATCCTATTTCCTGAGGTACGACCCCCATGCGCATTATTAGTATTTTGCTCCTGGCCACCTTGCTGATTCTGGGCTTTCTGTTCCTTGAGCAGAATATAATCCATCAAGTCAAACCCGCTGTTTTTCTGCCTGCGGATACTCTCGTCTATGTCGAGCAGCAGGACGGGGCCCGATTTATGCGACAGTTTCGTGATTCCCGCCTGGGCAAGACCCTGGCGGCCATCGATTTCCTGCAGATCTTCAAGCAAATCGGCACGGATCAGGCCACTCTGGGGATCATGGAAAACACTCTCAACAGGTTACACGAACTTAAGAAGAACCGATTGGTGAACGAGCTGCTCGGCAAACAATGCTCGCTGGCGCTGTTCGCACCGAGAAAGTGGTCGAAAAAATTCACCACCTTCTCGAGTTATCTCAAAGAGCACCTGTTGCTCATCAGTAAACCGAAGGTGAGCACGGGGGCTCTCGATATGCTGCTCGCCTACTATGGCGGTGGCGTCAAAATAACCGCGGTTCCCTATGGCGGCTACTCGATCAAACGGATCCATCTCAAAAACAACACGATCTCGGCAGTCTTCACCGACGGCTACATCCTTGCCAGCCTCGAAGAGCGGATACTGCGCGAAGCCCTCGATACCCGGGATAAGGAAAAGGGCGGTGCCTTGAGCGCGGAGCGGCCATTCAGCCAGTTCTCGAAAAACCTCGCCGGCGCCGATCGGTTCATCTATTTCTCCATCGACGGACTGCGGCGACTGGCGAACGCAGCCGGCCTCTTCCCCGCGACGCCCGGCAAAGAGGAGGCAGACCCGTTCACATCGCTCAACGGCTTTACCACCGCGGCCTATGGGGCCTGGCAGGACGAGACCCTGTCCTGGGACCGGATGCTCATCGATCTGGATAAGATGAAAATGGACCCGCCGATCAAAAAGATGCTGTCGATCTCCCCCGAGGCGAACACCACCCTGCCGTTCGCCGGCGCCGACTCGTTGCTCTACTATTGGACCAACACCATGAACTTCAACGATCTCTGGGAGATGTATCTGGAACGAGCCGGCGCCGATGCTTCGCAACAACGCGACATCGTCGAGCTGCGTCAGGCGGTCCACGACTTTTCCGGGGGATACCAACCGGAGGAGATTACTCATATGCTCGGCAACACCCTCTGCATCCTTCTCCACCAGAGTAAGAGGTCCCAGTTTATCCGCCTTCCCGATCTCGCCTTGCTCATCAAGCTCAAGGAGCCGAAAAAAGTGGCGGCCATCCTCAAGCATATGCGGACCAAGCTCAACATTACCGTGCAGAGCCGCCGCTACCATCATGTCGAATACCACTCCTGGGGGCTCTATTCCCGGGAAAATCTGCAGCCGGTCTATGCCATTTACAAGAACTATCTTATATTGGCCAACACCATGGATATTTTCCAGAAGATAATAACCTCCTCAAAGGGGAAGAAGGAACTGCTGGATTCCGTCGATTTTGCCGCAATCGATCCGGGCTTTCGCAAGGAAAACAACTCGGTGTGCTATGTCGACCAGGCAGCGCTGGCCGGCACCCTGCAGGAATTGGCCAGCTGGGCCGGTACCTTGATCGCCATCCAGGATCGCCAGACCGCCGCCAAGTCGAAGATTTTAATCGACCGGTTGATCAATCCACTGCTTTCAGGACTGGCGATGTATGATAAAATGGCAACCCGTACCTATATTGAAGACAACCGGATAATTATCGAAACGCACACCGAGATTAATAATTGATTTAACCTCTTAGACACTACTCTTATGCATGCATTTGTCAATGAACTGAAAAAACTGGTGCCATTCAAGGACACCACCGAGATCGGGGATATCGTGCTCATCGCCGCCAAAAAGCCCGAGATGCTCGTCTACGCCCGGGTCACCGATATCGAAAGAGATACCAGTCGCAAGGATGAATGGTGGCACGTGCATCTCGCAATGCTCGCCATTCCCATACAGAATATGACCTGGACGTTGAGAACGCCGCAGATGACCGGCATGGAGGTCTTCACCATGGGCGGCGAAGAGCGGTTCGTGAAAGCCGTCGATTTCGAGAGCTTCAAGAAAGAGAGTTTGCAGGCCGGCACTGAAAAAACCGCGAAAATCAAACAACTCAAAAGGGTCAAGTAGGCTCCTTTTGGCAAAAACGTAAAAGGTATCGGTCGGTATTCATCAGATGCGGGAACGAGATCTTATCACATCCATTGCCGCAAAAGCGGGCAGGAACCTGCCACGGCTGCTCGCCGGGATCGGTGACGACTGCGCCGTCTTCAGGCCGAAGGCCGGCGAAGACTGGCTGGTCACCACCGATATGCTCATCGAGCATGTCCATTTCGACAGTCGTTGGCACAGCCCCTACCTGCTTGGGCGCAAGTCATTTGCCGTCAATATCAGCGATATCGCGGCGATGGCCGGCATGCCCCGCTTCTCGCTGCTGGCCATCGGTCTGCCGGCATCGTCTGACGCCGGTTGGATGGAGCAGTATATGGAGGGCGCGGTTTCCATTTTGGACGAATTCGGTTGCGGCCTCATCGGCGGCGACACCGTGTCGTCATCGCAGCTGACGATCTCCATCACCGTGCTGGGGACGGTGCGGCAAGGGATGGCTATCGGGCGCGACGGAGCCCGCCCGGGAGACTCGGTTTACGTATCTGGTCCATTGGGATCGGCGGCGGCAGGTCTCTCCATCTGCAGAAACGACGAATTGAGCGTCGCCGACACTCAGCAGTGCCGATGGCGCGAACTTATACGCCGTCATCTCGACCCCTCGCCACGAGTGGAGCTTGCCAGCCATCTTGGCGCCAGCGGGCTGGTAACCGCGATGCAGGATATATCCGATGGCATCGCCACGGATCTCAGCCATATCTGCGCCGCCAGCGGCGTGGCGGCGACTCTTGCGGCCGAATCCGTTCCGGCGCACCCGGAGCTAGCGGCTTTCTGCCGCGAGCGAGCGCTCGAGCCGCTCGACTTCCAGTTGCGCGGAGGCGAAGATTACGAACTCGTTTTCACAGTGCGAAGCGGCGACGAGGAACAACTGGAGCGGGAGCTGGCCCGGCTAAACGCCGGACCGATCTTTCGCATCGGCAGCATCGAAGAAGGGCAGGGGGTACACCTGCTGACACCTGCCGGAGAACGCCTCGAAATCAGTTACCAAGGGTACGAACACAGTTCATGACCCGCGGCCCCTTCCAAGCAAACGTCAACCGCTCATCGGGCCGAGTCTGTTCTTGGTCAATTCGGCAAGTTATCTCTCAGGCCGCAGAAAAGAGAGGGTAACCTTGTCGAGGTCGGTGATAAGCTGCCGGTAGCTTATGTTCGGCGACTTGTCGAGCATGATCTTCGCCGCCTTGACCTGATCCGAATCCTTGTATTTGTCCGAGAGGTAGATAATTTCCTTGATTCCGGCCTGGATGATCACCTTCGTGCACTCATTGCATGGAAAGAGACCGACATAAATCCGGCAGTTCCTCAGATCGGTGGAAATGGAATTGAGCACCGCATTGAGTTCGGCGTGGCACACGTAGGGATACTTAGTATCCAGAAAGCTGCCTTCGCGCGCCCAGGGGAGTTCGTCATCGGAGCAACCCCAGGGAAAGCCGTTGTAGCCCACGCCGACAATCTTGTTCTGGTCGTTGGCCACGCAGGCTCCGACCTGGGTGTTAGGATCTTTGCTGCGCTGGGCCGAAAGCAGGGCCACGGCCATGAAGTACTCGTCCCAGCTCAGGTAATCTGTGCGTTTCATGCGGTTATTCTTTGTTTTTGTCCTTGTACCTGCGCCGACGTGTGCGCCAGTCGTTGACCCCGCAAATATCGTCGATGAACTTCTTGATCGTCTGAAAATAGCGATCGCCGCCGGTGGTGATCATGGTGTTATGTTCCGCACCGGGGATTACCATGAATTGTTTGTTCCGCGCCCCACTGCAGGCCTGCAGCTTTTCCGCCAGGCCGAGCGGGATCATGGCATCGGCAGAACCGTGCAGAATGAGCGTCGGCAAAGTGATAGTGGCGATTTTTTGGCAGTTATTGAAACAGTCTTCTTCGGTGATATCACTTCCTTCCGTCTCGATGCCGAGCATTTCGGCCAGGGGCAGGGTATCTGAAAATCCGCTCTCGATAATCATTCCCTTGAGGGTCTCCTGGTGTCTGGCCGTCAGATCGATTGCCGCGGCGGACCCAAGCGAGCGCCCCATGACAAACATGCTACCGGTATAGCCGTTTTCCTCCAGCCAGTGCAGGGCTTTCTGGAAGACCACTTCGGCATCCTGAAACATGGCGGAAACCGAAGGGGAACCGGTGCTCCAGCCAAAACCCCGATAGGTGGTGAGCAGCAGGTTGATGCCGTGACGGGTGTATCCGGCGGCGATAGCATCGTAGTCACCAACCGTTTCGGCGTTACCATGGAAGTAGACGATGATCGGTCCGTCCTCGGCGGCGCCGTAAAATCGGCAACCCAGCTCGGTGTTTTCCTCTACCGTGCAGTCGAAATCGTGGCTGCCTGGCGGCAGTGGAGTACGGGCTTCCTGTCGTGGAAAAAAAATATGTGCCAGGACTTCGGCACGATCGAGTTTATTGTAGTCAGTCATAAGGTATATCGGTTTTCCTTCGTTTGTTGGCACGCCATTGCACACATCCCGGTGGAGGCGCACTATGAACCGGTCGGGGGAAAATTCTTCGAACGCTGTCACTTTAATGTAAACGGATGCAAAATGCCAGGCCGCTCTTGCATGGCACCAACTTCGTTAGCCATTCTCTGGTGGTTTTCGAGGCGGAGCTAAGGAAGACGACAGCGCGATCACAAGCTCCTGCCAAGACGGGGTGCTGGTGAACGTTTACGGCCGATACACTATTGCATAACTCATACATTTGACTAATGGTTTCTAAATGAAGATAATTATGATGAAATCCTTGGGGGAGTATACCGCCAGCGGCTCCTTGAATGGAGACCGGATGCTTTGCCGGAGAGACTGGGGATTCCGGCAACCCCCCGACGCCGTAAGCGATTTCATCACGACAGGACTGCTGCGGCGCACGACCGCCGTCTTGAAAAGAAGAACGCTCCGGGACACGAAATACGGGAGAACTATTTGATGACGGAGAAAATCCTTTTTGTCGATGACGAGATCCATATCCTCGATTCCATGAAAAGGCAGTTGCGAAAACGCTTTCAGGTCTACACTGCCGAAAGCGGGGATCAGGCCCTGCAGGCCATGAAGGAGGATGGACCGTTTGCCGTCATCGTCTCCGATATGCGGATGCCGTCCATGGATGGGATTCAGCTGCTCTCCAAGGTGAAAGACCTCTATCCGGAAACCGTGCGTCTCATGCTCACCGGCAACGCGGATCAGGAGACGGCCATCGACGCCGTCAACAGGGGACAGATCTTCCGATTCCTCAACAAACCGTGTTCCACCGCCACCCTGGTAACCTCGCTGGCCCTGGCGCTGCGCCAGTACAGATTGCTCACTGCCGAGAAGGAACTGCTCAACAAGACGCTCAAGGGAAGCATCCGAGTCCTGTCCGAGCTGCTCAGCATCGCCAATCCCGTCGCTTTCAGTAGCGGCTACAGAATCAAGGGGCTGGTGCTGGAACTCGCCAAAAGAATGCAGTGCGAGGACGTCTGGCAACTCGAAATTGCGGCGTTGATATCGCAGATCGGCTGTATAACCCTGCCGGCAGATATCTTGAACAAGTTATATGCTGGGCACGAGCTGACCGGCGAGGAACAGGAGATGTACAACAATCACCCAAAGATCGGCGCCAATCTTCTGGAGAAAATTCCCCGTTTAAAAACAGTGGTGGATATCATCGCCAGACAGCTCGATACCTTTTCGGCCCTCGAAGCCGAAGCGGCTGAAAATGGCGAACTGGCAGAAGAAGTTCTTATTGGCGCGCAAATCCTCAAGATCGCCATCGATTACGACCTTCTGCTTTTCAGCGGAATGAAGCACATCCAGGCTATCCAGCACCTAAAGAAAACGGAAGGAGTCTACAATCCCAAAATACTCGCACACCTCAACGATATCAAGGTCAACGACGAGCACATCCGGGTCATGAGCCTGAAGGTCAAGGACATTGCCATCGGCATGGTGGTGGAAGAAAACATCATCGCCAAGAACGGCGCGCTAATCGCCCCAAAAGGGCAAGAGGTTACCTGGCCGGTACTGCAGGGCCTGAAAAATTTCTCCCGCCAGGTCGGCGTTCAGGAACCCATCCGAGTGCGGATCGAGCAATGATTTAAGTTTTTCCTCAACGTTCGCACCGGCACACCATCCGAACATAGTGAGATTGAGGTGTATGAGGTAGAACTTTAACCCCATGCACGGATGAACGGAGACGATATCACCTGCATGAATCGAAAGTGCAAGAAGCACTCAAAAAGGCGACTGGGAAAGCAAAGCTTATAAAGCATGTAAAATCATATACATTTCGCCACAGCTTTGCTATACACCTTGTACAGGCAAATTGCGATATTCCGACAATTCAGACAATGCTTGGCCACGCAGATGTGAAAACGACGATGATATATACTCATTGCATACCGAGAAAAACCGCGAAAGAGGAAAAAGCCCCATGGATTTCTGAACAATTGCGATCCGATGCCCATTGGTTTTATGGCACACTTTTTGCACTTATAGATAATACTACCATTATGGGTCTTATCTCAACGGAATCCGTTTAGATAATTCCTTGTTAGGGCTGGGAGAAATGAGGATGTCACGCTACGTATGGGGCTTATCCGTGATCCTATTGGTCTCATCGCCTGTATTCGCTATGGAACTCAAACTACAATATCCACCGACACCGGAATACGCGGCAAAGAATGCTGAGGTTGCCGTAGCTCTGGTTAAAAAGGTTGACGGAGCCGATCTGGACTATTCGCCGGAATCCTTAAGAACAATTGATCGCATCATCCAGAGCTTCCATAGGGACGGCCTTAAGGAAGATGAAGTCGCTTCAACAATCTTTCTGTTCGGCTGCTACGCCGGCGAAGTATTTGTCCGCAATCGCCACGCGTCGTGGGTGGATCCAAAGGATGTAATGCCAGCACAAACGGCTCAATTCTTTCCCTTTATGGTAGTAAAGCTACCTGATGGAAAGATCTGGAGCCCAATCAGCAAGGCATACAAGGAGTTTGAGAATGGCGCCGAGGACAGTCTTGAGTTTCTCTACCAGGCAAAGTGAGTGAAGCCCTAACACCGCGATAACCGGACGCTTGACGTCGGCGCGCCTTCGCTACCGCTCCGGCACGCAGCCGTCAAGCGCCGGTTATCGCAGCGTTACACACGGCCGCAAAAAACGCGCCGGTGAACTTTTCATTAGGCAGATGGAAAAAAGATGGAATACAAAAAACAATTAGAAAAATTGGCAAAGGCTGCTGAATCGATTAATGCTATGACCACAAAATTCAGTTGGATTTACTCTGCTCCAGGTGTCTGGTGAACAATTGAGCCACCTGTTCGGGCAGAGTCGGGTGGTTGATGAGCGCGCGGAAGCCGGGCAGCAATCGATCGGTTACGGGCTGCGATCCGTCCGCGGCGTTTGTTATCCCAGATGGGCCCAACTCTGCGAATAACTCAACAAGGTTTTCTTTGCCGCCAAGAAGAATCTCCATATATGAGGGGTTGTCCAGGTTCTTTACCAGAGGAGTATCGGCAAGCATTGTTTGCAGCACCCGGTGCATGGTGTTGTTCCCTGTTTTCCGGCGATGCCCTCTGCGCACACCGCGGAAGAACTGCTCGAGGATATTGTTGGTACGCTGGGGATAGATGGAGGTCTTGCCCTGGGGAGTCATCACCTCGATGGGATCGGCGAAGAGCTTATCGTCGTATTTGTCGATTTGCTTGGCCATTTTTTGACTGAGCTGATCCGCCATTAATTTGGGATCGTTTTCGAGTTTTTCCCGGAACCGGGTAACGCCTCGACGGATGCTGGTCATGGCCTCGGGGGTGCCGTCATCATTGAGGCCGTTGCCGCCTTCAGGCAAAGCGATGCGCATGGCCTGGCGCAGTAAATCGAAAGTCTGGGAGCGCCAGCGGAGCTCCTCCACCGCTTGGCAAATACCGATGTCCTTTCTGACACGGGAAACATCCCTTGCCAGATGAAAGAGAGGCTGATTGTTCTGCCGGTCGCCGGCGGGCAAAAGATGAATCAAGTCCGACAAAAAGGTGTTCAGCAGGGTCAAACGCTCTGCAAACACGAGAAGCGGACGATCAAAAGGAAAACCGTAACCGTCACCGCAGTGCTTGCCCTGAAGAGCCCAAAGAGCCAACGAATAGGCTGAGGCAAGGGGCATAATCTCTGGGTTATCAAAGGCGGCGGTGGTCTTGATAGCATCGGCCAGTATCGTAGGATCCGCTTCGTCGTACCCGCAAATACGGCTGCGCAAATCGCGCACCAGAGCGTGTAGCCGTGAGGTCATGGCGTGGCTGCGAAGACGCTTTCTGAGTTGACCGTAAGCCGGTTCGAGAAAGTCCTTGCCGATATCGCGCAGGAAATGAAAATGGCAGATGATATCCTTTGTATCGGGAAAGACCTCAGCCACCGCCTTGCTGATGCCGGTACCCATATCGTGAACACAGGCGCTTGGGGTCCCATAGTCAGCCTGCACCTTGCGCAGAAAGGGAATAATGTGGTCGGCGTGCTCGCTGGGCACCTTCACGTTGGCGAGAACGATCTTGCTCAAGCTGTCCATACCCGTCATCAGCGCCGGCGCATCCCCTTCATGGGTGGCGTCCAGATGAAGGATGTAACCGCCGGAGAGCTTCATCGCCTGGCGGATCCTCGGGGTTGCCCGGTGGTGCGCGGTGGCCAGGAAAGTGATGAACTTGCGCCCCAGATATGCGATCTCGGAGTCGGAAAGATATACGTTGCGTGCAATGAGCCCGGCGCGGACCTCCAAGGTGGTTTGGTGGCGACGGAACAAACATTCTCCTACGAAAACCAGAGTATCATAGGCCACATTGCAGCGACTGGGAACAAGCCGGAGAAGTTCTTCGGAGGCAAAAACGCGGGAACAAGTGCGGCATTCGTATACCGTCTCGTGGGCAATAAACGGTCCGTTCATGCTCAGGACCGACTTTCGCCGCGTCTTCTGGACAAAAAGCTCTCTGCCGCAGCTGCATACTTCTTGTTTCGGAAAGAACCGGATAATCGGCGGCTGAGGAAACAACGAAGCCGGCGAAGTTTCCACCGACACTCGAGCAAGACAGCTCTTTAAGGCTCGCCAGGCGGCGGCTGCCGAGTTTGAGCCGTTTTTTTTAAACCGTGCTGATCGAAGAACCATTGGATCTGCGCAGCATTGATGGCAACATGGATCTTGCGCGAGATCGTTCTTGCCAGATCTTGGAAGCTGGAGTCGGGATTGTGGATGAACTCCACCAGGATCAGAACTGCGATTTCTGCGGGGAGTTGAGCCGGGAGACTCCGGCTGCCCATAGCCTGGCGATGGGCGCCGGCAATGGACGAATCGACGGAGTAATAGACATGGGACCGCCCAATCTTCTGGCGCTGCAGCCTGCCGTTGCGGCAGAGTTGAACCAAGACGCCATGACACCTTACCTGAAGTTTTCCGCCCAATGTCTCTGCTGTCATACCAGCCGGGCTTCGCGTGGTAAGATCGATCAACGTACTGGTGAGACTCCCGGATCGCGAGAAGCCGATGTCGCGGTGAAACCACAATCCGTCCTTGTCGAAATGTGGAATCGATTGAAGCGTATACCAACGACCATTGTGGGTAAAACTGCTGAAGTATCCGACCTCGGCAAGAAAACGGCGAACCGATGGAATCGAATACTTCATCTCGGTAGCAAGGGGTTCGATCATCCAGCAGGCTTGTTTGCGGAACAGAGATAAAAGGCGCTGGTTTGACATTTCTGTGATGGTCATAATCGCCTATTGATAAAGTATTGCATCTAAACTCGGAAATGAACGCGTTGTGCAATACTTTATCAGAATAACGAAGATGCGACAAGGGTTTCTGCAGCAGTACCAAATAGGGGCAATCTGGCGATTTGTCCTTTATGTTCATGTAGTTAGCCATAGTAAACTTTGTACCACCAGCTGGAGCTCATCATGTAGCTCGCCAGGAAATCGTGGGTAAGTATGGCACAATGAATTGCTTAACCTGTTGATATTTAAGGATCCAACTCAAAATTGGGATCATAGGATATTGCATTGCGTTAGGTTGTTTTGCTGGTTGGTCATGTAACCGATTTCTCTTCTTTTTACCTGATATTTGAACAGCTCTCTTCTAGTTTGCTGGGATTGCAATACCTCAGGACGTTTACCGGGTGGGGAATTCAGAGGAGAAGTGAAGAAGATAAGGTTGGATTATAGTTGATATTGATATTATTCATCACTAATCATGCTCGGAAATTCATCATTATGTCATCAAAGAATCATTTTGATCGGTTTAGGTTTTTAAAAGCCTCATGGACAGTGGTTTAGTATCATAGCGCAATCAAGAGCATAGGATTTTAGGAATAAAAGTGATTATCGGTCATCTTCCAGTCGGTTATATACTATCAAGGAACAGCTATTCCAAGTTCGAAAAGTTTATCAAAAACTATCGGGCATTCATGTTTTTGGGGATGTTCGGATCGATTGCCCCTGATCTCGACATGTTGTACTTTTATTTTATCGATCACCGTCAAACGCATCACCATAAATATTTTTCCCACTATCCCATTCTATGGGGAATCCTCGTTGTTTTCTGCCTATGTCTTTGCCTTTTTCGTGCATCAACTCGTGAGAAGATGAGCAGTTACTTGCTAATTTTCTCTGTCTCCGGCTTTATTCATATAATCCTTGACAGTATTGTCGGTGATATCTGGTGGTTTGCACCGTTTTATAACCGACCGTTTTCTTTGGTAACAGTCCCTTCGATTTACGACCCTTGGTGGTTGAACTTCATAATCCATTGGTCATTTTTACTGGAAATCTGCTTGGTTGTATATGCTTTGTGGATTTTTAGACGGCCATCGCCTCATAATTCAGTTCAGAGGCTAAATAGAAGGTTAAGAGATAAACGTTACCCTATCGAATCGCCATTTCATAATTTTAGGGGTTGAACTATTGGTTTATTCACTTTCTTCTTTCCAGGAGCTAATCGCCGAAGCAAGGTGTTTGAATGATTAATAATAAGAAAACAATAGACGATAACACAAAAGCGCGAAAGAGTCGAAAATATTTCTACTGGCTTTCCGCATCTGGCATATTCATCGGTTTTTGGTTATTCGTCTATTATATTACATGGATTTATAATCCATTGCCGAGCGATGAATCGATGATCAAAAATTTCAAAGAACATCGGGCGGATTTCATCGAGGCAGTTCGACGTTACAGGGAATATCCAAGGCCAAACGATAAGGATACTTCTCTCTGGTTTGAGGAAGGCGATACATTAGAGGTATATCGAAGGGCTGGAATAAGTAGAATAAAGTATTGGACTCCTATCTGGTTTCCTAATCCTTATTCAAAAGAAACTTATAAAAAAATTGAAGAAGAAAGAAAAGATCTAATAGGATTTGGACTGTCTTACAAATACGGTGCACTAAAGATCGTTCCAGCAACGCCACAAACAAAACAAGGTGTACGTTGGGATTGGGCAAATGATCGTGCTTTTCGCAAAAACACGTTTTTCTATGGTGTTATCTGGAAAGATTATAATTTTTTTCCTGAGCCACCGCGTATTGAGAACGGCAAGCTTCTAGGTCCAGTTGGTCATACGGGTGAATACATATTTCAAGAGCGAGTATTATCATCACTTAATCGTATACCTTCTAATTGGAAAGATTTCGAATGTGTTTTTCGTCAAATAGAGCCTCAGTGGTTTCTTCGCTTATGTAATGGCCACTAAAAAGTAATGTTATTATTCGGAGAAAAAGCATGGCAA
Source organism: uncultured delta proteobacterium (assembly GCA_963745265.1). GTDB lineage: Bacteria > Desulfobacterota > Desulfobulbia > Desulfobulbales > Desulfocapsaceae > Desulfopila. Next base: position 12,614 of record CAVUXQ010000017.1, on the reverse strand, counting down.
ATATCACCTATCTAAAAAACGCAATTAATGAAGAATACAGTGAAAGTGCTTTACAATACGTATCTGAAAGGAGTAGCGATATTATAGAAACGGCAAGCATTCTCGGTATCTCTGCGGGTGCAATAGCTGGCGCGATGGCCGAAGAGAATACGGCATATGATAACTACGATTATGCATTGGACCTCTATGCAAAGTCAGATATTGATCCTGTTGTTGCCTCAGTTACATTGCCTGTGGCCCTTGCAGGTGGACCTGCAGCCGTTGCTGCCTGGTTGGCTCTTAATGCCGGCAAATTATACGGTACTACTCGTTCACATGAAGAATGGCAGGCTTTATATGAAGAAGCCAAATCGTTCACGGGCATTCCATCAAAAGAGGACAAGATTCTTAACCCGGCTTTGATCGATTCCGGTCCTGCTAATTTTAAGATAGCCACAGCGATAGATATGGTTTTGGAGAATGCAGATACTTATCCTTCTCTTGGGCTAGGAGAATATAAAGAACATTTTGACGTTTTGGTAGCTGACCTTCTAGATCCAACCAGTGATCTTACGGCGAAACTCTACGGCCTTTACCTGAAAGAGGCAGAGGATTCGTTTAAAGCCAATGGTGCATATGGAGGCCAATGGGATAGCCTATCACAGACGTTCCGTGATGCCCTACTTGTCACCTTTACCAATATTGGTGAAGAGAATATGATAAAGGCTATGAACGAATTGTACCTTGAAAAAGGCTTACCTTACGAACCGCTACCAGCCCTTACTACAGGGGGCGGAATGAACCATCTGCTCAATGCTGAGGATATCGGCATTAGTATAGGTCTTACGAGTTACGGGAGTGATGTTCAAGGAGTCGATGATTTAAAGGATAAGGCCTTGATAGTAGGAGACGAAGGGCTTGCCGCACGATATGCTCTCAAAATGCTGCGTTATGTCGCCATTGATGGTTTAGACTATAGTGCTAAGAACGCCGACGGCTCGCTTGATCTCTACAATCAAGAGAGCGGTGAGGGCAGCTTGACGGAAAATTGGATTACCGATCGATCGTTAATGCTGGGTACATTAACAGAAATTTGGATGCAGCCTGGTGTCAAGCTTACACAAGACACTTATCAAAATCCGGATGGCAGTATTTCTTTCTACGATACAGCCCTCAACAAGTCGATAATTGCTGGAAGTGATGCCTCCATCTATAGTTTTGGCGATCAAAATCCCAATACCCTCACCGGCGGCACCCAAGACGATCATTTGTACGGCATGGGCGGCAACGACACCATCTATGGTTATGGTGGCAATGATTACATCGAAGGCGGCCAAGGCCAGGACACTATGGACGGCGGCGCCGGCAACGACACCTTCTTCATCCAAGGCAAGGACGACGCCTACGATATCTTTCACGGCGGCAGCGGTGATGAGGACACCATCCAGGCGAGTCAATATGACGACATTATCCGTGTCCATGATTTCGACCATGTAGAAAATTCCATAGAAAAAATAGATGGTGGTGAAGGGTATAACATCATTGCCGGCACGGATGGAGACGATGTCATCGATCTTACCGGAGTCACGGTAAGCAAAATCGATAAAATCGAGGGGGGTGATGGGTACGACAAACTTACCGGTTCTGATGGCAATGATACGATCTACGGCGGCGAAAAGCGTGATGTCATAACCGGCGGTAAAGGTGATGACAACCTGTATGGCGGTGACGGCTATGACACCTATATCATCAATAGTGGAGACGGTAACGACACGATTTATGACACTGGCCCGAATAATTTGATTGTCAATGGGAAAGAAGTTAGGGGGGTCTTTAAATACTCGGAAAGTGCCGGACAATATGTATTGAGCAATCCTTCATTAAATTACAGCTTGTCGATGACCATTGACGGTGCAATACTGACAATCGATGATAGCACCAAAGTGACTTTTGCCAATATAAAAAACGAATCGGATTCGATCGAAAATACATGTGGTTTCACTATAGATGAGCCTTCATCATATGACTTTACCGGCAGCCCAACAAATGATATATCCGGTATACGAAGCGGCACGCAAGAGACATGGTTTTACGAGTATGGAGTCGATACTGATAAACCAAGGTGGGAAACTATTGTTCTAGACGATCCAAACAATATACCTACACTGGATATTGACGCCGGCTCTGGAGACGATAGAGTATACGGTTTGCAGGGGAAGGATTATCTGTATGGAGGGCCGGGCAATGATGAATTGTTTGGCAATGGGTTTATGCCTTCATATTGCTATCCAATGGATACTTTATATGAACCGCAAGATGATTCCCATTATTCTATTGACGGTGATGTCATGGATGGTGGTTCAGGCAACGATTATATTTCGTATTACAGTAGCTTTGACACGACAATGTACGGAGGGAGCGGTTATGACGTGTTAAATGGATATAAAGGCAACGATAACCTTTACGGCGGGTCGGATACCGATGTGTTGCTTGGTCAATCGGGTGACGATCACCTGAGCGGCGGTGACGGCGATGATGTGCTGTTTGCGGATAAACATCTCATTAATCTAGATTATCATGCGCTGCAGCCAGGCCCAAATTTCGTCAACTTCAGCTATGACCAGAAAAACGGCTGGATTACCGATGTATGGTTCCCTGCTTCAGTAGATATCGTGGAAACAGGAAGTTCGTATAGCTATACGGATATAAATAATACAACGCACGATATTACCTGTGATATTCCATCGGGCAACGATGTGCTCGACGGCGGCGCGGGTCGGGATTATCTTGACGGCGGAGGCGGCAATGACACCTTGGTCGGCGGTTCCGGCTCGGATGCCTTGTGGGCCAGGGATGGAGACGATTTTCTTGATGGAGGTACCGAGAACGACTTGCTCGTTGGGGGCGACGGTAACGATCAACTCAATGGGGGGGCAGGTGATGATCTTTTGTTTGGAGATGGCAGCGATTATACAGGCACCGGAAGTGACAAACTCTACGGCGGCATCGGTAACGACCAGCTGCAAGGGGGGAGTGGTAATGACACCCTCTATGGCGATGCGGATGACGACCTTCTGTTCGGCGATAACGGTGACGGCAGCGGCAGCGGGGATGATACCCTGTATGGCGGAGCCGGCAACGATAAGCTGCAAGGCAGTTCTGGCGCGGATACCCTGTACGGAGGAACGGGCAACGACAAACTTTGGGGAGACAACAGCGATTTCACCGGCAGCGGCAACGATACGCTCGATGGTGGGGATGGCGATGATGAATTGCAGGGTGGAGCGGGTAACGACACCCTGTATGGGGGGGCCGGAACGATATCCTCTGGGGGGATAATGCCGATCAGTCCGGCGATGGTGACGATATCCTCTATGGCGGCGACGGCGATGATCAGCTCTCGGGGCAGGGCGGTGCCGACAAGCTCTACGGGGATGAGGGCGCCGATCATATCATCGGCCAGGATGGCGACGATTACCTCTCGGGCGGCGGCGGCAACGACGTGCTCTGGGGCGATAACGCGGACGGGTCGGGAAATGGCAAAGACACGCTTTTGGGCGGCGACGGCGACGATGAACTGGTAGGCGGCGCCGGAAGCGACAGCCTCTCGGGCGATGGTGGTTCGGACCGGCTCTTCGGCGGCGATGGTGACGACACGCTTAATGGCGGTATCGGCAACGATTTTCTCTGGGGTGATTCCGGGGATGGGACGGGGCAAGGCAAGGACACGCTCCATGGCGGTGACGGAGATGACAAGTTGCGGGGTGAGGGCGGTGACGACCGGCTCTACGGAGAACTCGGTGACGACGAGATGCTCGGCCAGGATGGAGATGACTATCTGTCCGGTGGAGCCGGCAACGATGTCCTCTGCGGAGACAACCCAGACGATACATCGGGAAGCGGCAACGATGCACTCTATGGCGGGGATGGCCAGGATGAGCTGATTGGAGGAGGTGGTTCCGACACGCTGTCGGGCGATGCGGGCGACGATAAGCTCTATGGCGGCGCCGGCGACGATACCCTCTCGGGCGGTAGCGGCAACGACCTTATCGACCCCGGAACGGGCAACGATGTCATGGATGGCGGCGCCGGTGACGACACCTATTATTTTGCCCTTGGCAGCGGCGTGAAGCATCTCAGCGATAGCGACGGTTACAATCGCCTGATTCTGCAAGGTGGCATCAACCTGGATACGATTCACCTCTCTTTGGGATCGTTGTTGATCGGCACGGCAGAGGCGGGCGACGGTCTGCATCTCGACGGGGTGGATTACGACAATCTGGCAGCCACTTCACCGATTGAGGTTATCGAATTTTCAGATGGTCAGACACTGGGCACGGCCGAGGTCATCGAGGCGGTCGGCATCGATATCGCCGCAACCGAAGAGGCGGATACCCTGACCGGCACCTCCGAACGCGACAACATCAACGCTCTGGGCGGTGACGACATAGTGGACGGCCGGGCCGGCAACGACCGTATCGATCTCGGTGCGGGCGACGATATCGCCTATGGCGGCGCCGGCGCCGACCTGATGGCCGGTGGTGCGGGCAGCGACGCGATGTACGGCGACGATGGCGACGATCAGTTGTATGGAAATGATGGCGACGACCACCTTGAAGGCGGTCGGGGCAACGATCTGCTTGACGGCGGAAGCGGTGTGAACGTGCTTGCCGGCGGGCTCGGCGACGACAGCTACATCGTGCATGGCGCCGGCGACACTTTGACGGAAAACGCCGATGAAGGCACCGACCGGGTAACGGCCGAAATCGACTACGGCCTCGGCGCAAATCTTGAAAATCTGACGTTGGCCGAAGGAGCCGGCGCCGTATCCGGCACCGGCAACGAACTTGACAACCGCATTGAAGGCAACAGCCTGGATAACGTCCTGTCCGGCGGTGCTGGTTCCGATAGCTTGGTCGGCGGCGCGGGTAACGATGAGCTGGACGGCGGAGCCGGCAACGATTCGATGGCGGGCGGCCTGGGAGACGACCGGTATCGGGTCGATGCCGCGGGCGATGTCGTGGTGGAATCAGCGAATGCCGGTACGGACACCGTCGAAGCGACGGTGAGCTATACCCTGGCCGACAATGTTGAGGGCCTTACCCTGGTTGGCGCCGGGGCATTGAATGGCACCGGCAACGACGGCGCCAATGTCCTGACCGGCAACGAGCTGGACAACGAACTGGACGGCATGGCCGGCAACGATAGCCTCTATGGAGGGGCCGGCAACGACCTCCTCGATGGCGGCAGCGGCGCCGACCTGCTCTTCGGCGGTGTCGGCAATGACACCTTCATTGTCGATAACGCAGGCGATTCGGTCGTTGAAGAGGCCGGTGGCGGCACGGATAGCGTTGAAAGCTCCGTCGATTATACCCTGGGACAAACCTGGAAAACCTCACTCTGAGCGGGACGGCATATCGCGGTACCGGCAATGACGCCGCCAATGTCATTTCCGGCTCTTCCGCCGACAATCTGCTGGAGGGGGGCGGTGGCGATGACGAACTGCGCGGCGGTGCCGGCAACGACCGGCTGATCGGCGGTGAAGGGGCAGACCTGTTGGCAGGCCAGACTGGCGACGATACCTATGTACTTACAAGCTTGGAAGACTGTATCGTTGAGCAGGCCGGCGAAGGCGTCGATACGGTGGAAAGTTCGATCACCTATAGCCTGGGGGCCAATTTCGAGAACCTGCGATTGACCGGTGGCGCCGATATCGACGGTTATGGAAACGACGAAGACAACGTGTTGACCGGCAACGACGGGAACAATCTGCTCGATGGAGGACTGGGGGCCGATACGCTTATCGGCGGCGCGGGAAACGACACTTACCAGACCGAGTCGGCCGGGGATGTGGTCATAGAAAACGTGGGGCAGGGAGACGATACCGAAATTCGGGGCTATGACAGTAGTGCGGAGCTGGCGGACGCGGTGGAAAACCTCGTCCTCGGTGCCGCCGTGGTCCACGGCGTCGGCAATAGTCTGGACAATGTCCTGCAGGGCAACGATGCAAATAATATCCTGGAGGCTCTGGGGGGAAATGACACACTAATCGGGGGAGCCGGGGCAGACCGCATGGAAGGCGGGACGGGTGACGACACCTATGTGGTCGACGATGCCGGTGATGAGATCGTGGTAAGCTGGCGGGTGAAGGCACCGATACCGTTGAGACCGATCTTGGCATCAGCCTGGGCGATAACCTCGAAAATGTTATTCTGAGAGGTTCCGCTGGCAACATTCAGGCCATCGGCAACTCGATGAACAACCACTTGTCCGGGAACAGCGGCGACAACCTGCTCGATGGCGGGGCGGGCGCCGATTACCTGGCAGGCGGAAGCGGTAAACGACACCTATTATACGGATTCGGACGGCGACACCCTCTTCGAGATGCTCGGTACGGCATGGATACGGAGGTCAGAAGCTATGAGAGTTCTTATTTGCTCTCCGCCAATGTCGAAAACCTGACCCTGGTGGGCACGGTTTATCGCGGCAACGGTAACGAGCTGGACAATACCATTATCGGCAATGAGGCGGAAAACAACCTCTGGGGTCGCGAAGGTGACGACAGCCTGTTCGGTGGTGGCGGCGACGATCAGTTGATTGGTGCCGACGGGAGCGATTATCTGGAAGGAAATGATGGCAACGACCTGATGACGGGGGATGCCGGCAACGATACCCTGTTGGGTGGTGCCGGCAACGACCAGCTCGATGGCGGTGCGGGCAACAACTTTCTCCGTGGTGGAACCGGGGACGATAAATATGTATATCGCTCCGACGGTGGGGTTTATGAGATCGATAACAGCGACGGTGGCCAGGACTGGTTACTTTTTACCGACGACCTTACCGCCGATAGGCTCTCTTTCATAAAATCCGGCGACAATCTTATCGTTCGGGTGGATGGGGACGAGAATCGCCAGGTAACCGTGACCAACTGGTTCCTCGGATCGGAATACCAGTTGTCCGCCGTTCAACCGTCCGGGGCGAGCGGTATAACCGCAGAGACGATAAACCGTATGTTTCCACCCGATGACGCCGAAGCGGATACCATTTCCGTTCCCACCGATTCCACTTTCGATGCCAGGTGGTACGGAACATCGGCGGACGAACAGCTGATAGGTACCGACGGAAACGATATATTGCGCGGCTACCAGGGGGCCGACAACCTTTTTGCGCAGGGTGGCGACGATTGGTTGTTGGGCGGATCAGGAAACGACTATCTCGACGGCGGTACCGGCAACGACATGCTCCATGGCGGTGCGGGTGATGATTGTTACGTTTTTCGGGCAGGCTACGGTGAAGAGACGATCGATAACAGCGGAGGTGGTACCGACTGGCTGTTGCTTGCAGATGGCTTGACCCAGGATAAGCTGGTATTCACTCAGCAAGACAGTGATCTTGTAGTATCCGTTGTGGATTCGACGGACAAGATCACTGTCAAAAACTGGTTTACAGGCCCTGAATACCAGATCGACGATATCCAGCCCGATGGCGGCTATGGTATCCCGGCGGCCCAGATAGCAAATCTGCTGAGCCAGGACCCCGGCTCGGCTTTCCCCAGCGTCATCGACGGCACGGCAGGAGACGAACAGCTTGTCGGCACGGCGGGCACCAATCAGATAAACGGTCTTGATGGTGCCGATCAGCTCTTTGGTTTGGGCGGGAACGATGAGCTGAACGGTGGTGCGGGCAATGATTATCTGGATGGTGGTGCCGGCGACGATATCGAAAACGGCGGTCTCAGGCAACGATCAACTCGGCGGCGATGCCGGAAACGACCTTCTTGCAGGTGGGGGAGACTATACCTATGTCTACGGGGCGGGTTCGGGAGCCGATACCATCGACAATACCGGTGGCGGAGTCGACTGGTTGATTTTTACCGGCGATATTACCGGTGATCGCCTGAATTACCTGCAATCCGGTGATGATCTTGTCATCCGCATCGATGGCGATGCCACGAGCCAGGTAACCGTGACCGACTGGTTCCTGGGTGGTGAGAACCAGCTGGCCTATATTCAGCCATCCGGAGAGTCGGCAATTACGGCTGCGGAAATAAAACCGGCCTGTTTGCCGCTCCCCCCACGGGAAACGACCTGGAGATACCGGCTGATGAGCAGTTCGATATGGTAAGCACCGGCACCGACTCGGCCGAGCAAATGGTCGGTACCGGTGGTGGCGACCTCCTCAAGGGCCTTGCAGGCGATGACCAGCTGTTCGGTCTTGCCGGCAACGATTGGCTGGTGGCCGGGGATGGCGCCGATTATCTCGATGGAGGTGCCGGTGATGATGTGCAGCTGGGCGGTGCCGGTAACGATCAACTCGGTGGTGATGCCGGCAACGATATCCTGGCAGGAGGTACGGGCGACGACACCTATGTCTATCGCCCGGGTTCCGGCAGCGATACCATTATCAACAGTGATGGCGGAACCGATTGGTTGATTTTTACCGATGATATCTCCTCGGAGAGGCTCAGCTACCACCGTTCGGGAGATGACCTGCAAGTCCGGATTGATGATAGTGAAACCACCATGGTTACGGTGCAGGATTGGTTTGCAGGTGATGCGGATAAAGTTGCGTATATACAGCCTTCCGGAGGGTCCGGCATATCGGCAGCTCAGATCGAGACCATGGTTGAGCCCGACACTTCGGCCGCAGCGTCCCAGCCGGTAGCAGCGAGTAGCTCCTTGCTGTTCTCAGCGGCTTCGAACACGGCCGCAGCTTCAGCCACTGGTCAAGATTGGGATTATGAGCTCTACAGGACTACTTCGGGCACTTCGCTGACGAGCCTTGAAACCGGAAGTCAAGCCACGGCATCGGATATTGGCGGCCTGACCGGCGAAACAGAAGATTCGAAGAATTCTGGTTTGTTGGCTGCCTGCTCATTATAGGGTGCTGTACCTTGGCAGGCAGGATGTGAAACCCGTTTGGGCATGATCGGACCGTCACGCACAGTCAGACTATTGCGCGACGGTCTGCTTGTACCAAGCTGGAGCAATGGTGAACGTTTATATTTTGTGAAATATCGTGAGAATTCATTGTATGGTCCAACCGCATGATTGCTTTGGTCTATGTTGTGTCGTGTCAAAATAGCATTCTATTCGTTTGCCTCCAATAGAAGCTCTTCAAGTTTCACCTTCCCTTCTGCCTAACTGGTCTTAGGTGCCCTGCCTGGGGGGCGTCAGGCTGACCTTCATGTAGAGGATAGCTTGGTATAAATTTTTTTGGTTGATTCGGCTGAAGCGTACTTTTAGCTTTTGAAGCTATTCTTGGAGCAGGCACTACGTCCTCCGAGAGGCTTGATGTGGTCTTGCAGCCCCCTCCTCAAAAAAAGCAGGGCTGGACAGAGTGCTCAGCTCTCCAGGCTGACCTAAATCTGGCGACGACAGCAACGATAACCTGTCAATTTCCCGTAAAAGTACGCAAGAACCGGATGAACCTTTTTTTTCTGAAAAGGGTCTATGTCGTGCCGCTGGAGGCTGGTATCGATGTTTATGTCAGCGTCAATGTTTTCGGGATAATACGGATCAGAGCGGACTGGTTTGTCGCTAATAATGAAATTCTCAAGGCGCGAACCGCACTTGAAATCATGGCTGTCGAGCATAAGAGCGGCAGGTTAATAATGCCGCCTCAGGATGTTGGAGCGGAATCCGAATATAATGAACAATATGTCCTCTGGGCTGGCCCGTTAACCGTACGGAAGATCATGCGAAAATTGGAGACTCCTCTCTGTGATTTCTCTGATCTCGCCACGGCAAAAACCCCGCCAAAATTTCCACCGAAGAGGGTGTAACCATCGACTTCCCATTTCGCTACTCTGTGGAAAAAGGGTTGCATGAAAATAAGAAGCGATGGACGGCAGTATCGCCCAATACGGCTTTGCAGCACTGACGGAATTTGACGATCAAAAAGACGGGAAAATCGATAACAACGACGGCATCTTCGAAAGGCTGCTAATCTTTCAGCATTTCAATGAGACGGTATCATTTTACCTTGCATCGGGCCATGGTGCGGAATGCGAGCGGGCGGTTGCAGGAGCTTGTTGAGCAATATGTGGTGAGCGAGGATAGGGACGAACGCCAGTCCCTGGTGGAGAACATTCTCTGTGTTTGGACCGGTAAGGAAGAAGGGCTCGGTTTGGGGTTTGATAAGCAGATCAAGGTGCTCGACTCGTTTCCGGTGAAGGGGGTAACGATGCACTTCGTGGCGATGTCGGAGCGGACACTTCGCATGGCGGCACGGGTGGCGTTAGGCTTTTAGTAAAGACCGATTTGACGATGGTGCGGTTTGAGCCAGACGGGCATTCTGGAAATGGTTCGGTAGGGGACCGATGACTCCCTATGGCACCGGTCGTGCCGATGTTCTTCGTGGCTTGCGGGGCGATGACAAGGTCGAAGGGCATAGCGGGGATGATCATCTCCTTGGAGATGTATCCGCCCCTCAGGGATGCGTATGATCCTTAAGGGGTCGCTCTCCATGGTATTTTAGACCACCGCTAGGGAGATCCTCTATAGCTCTTTAATCCTGTAGCTATTATCATCTTACTAGCCCAAGCTGATTGCTTCGATTCCAGAGATATCCATGGTAAACTTTTGGAAGAGAAATATTGAGAAACCATGCAACGACGACTGATTGGCGGATATAGTGCCAGGATGAGCCGATCTGTGCCGTGATACCGTCCGTGTTGTTTACGCCCATTCCGAGTTGCCGTGCAAAGGGATACCGATGAGTCGACGAACTTCCGGATTCACCCTGCGTCTGGATGAAAAACTCTGCAATACCCTGGTGAATTCCATTCGCGGGATCGTTTGGGAGGCCGATCCCGCCTCCTTCCGGTTTTCTTACGTGAGCCCGCAGGCCAAACGCATCCTGGGATATCCGTTGCGACAATGGATTGAGGAAGAGGATTTCTGGCGCTCCCATATGCACCCTTTGGATGTTGAGTGGTGCAGTGAACTCTGCCGCAACGCGTCGGCAAGGGGTGAGGATCACGAATTCGAATACCGCATGATCGCCGCGAACGGCAGGATCGTCTGGTTTCATGACATCGTAACGGTGGTGGAAGATGAGGCGGGTGTGGCCAGGCTTCGAAGGATAATCGTCGATATCTCCGAGGCCAAGCTTGCCGAATTCAAGTCGCTCCAGCATGCCGAGGAAGAACTCTATCTCGCCAAGGCCTGTATCGATAATGCCCCTATAGGATTTTTGCGGATTTCACTCGAAGGAAGAATCCTGGAGGCGAACGAGTTCTCCTGCAACTCCCTGGAGTACTCCCGTGATCAGCTCTACAGCATGACCGTCTTCGATTTCGATCCTGAATTCACGGCCGAAATGTGGTCGGCCCATATGGAGAGACTGCGCAAAGAAGGGTCGCTCAATTTTGAAACCGTCCATCAGGGTGCGGACGGCAACAGGTTTCCCGTTGAAGTCTCCGTGGCCCTGCTCGAGCTTCATGGCAATGGGTTTCTGTACAGCTTTGAAAGGGACATCAGTGATCGAACCAAGGCCGAGCAGGCGATCCGCGAACAGGAACAACTCTACCGCGCCATGGTCGATCAGGCGCCGGACGGCGTCGTCTTGGTGGATGCGCAATCCCTCGGTTTTCAAGAGTTCAACGATGTGGCCTGCACCACCCTTGGTTACAGCCGAGAGGAATTTGCCGCCCTGACCGTTCTCGATATCAATGCCGAGTTCGATACGCAGCGGCGTCTGAATCTTACGCGCAAATTCATCTCCCAGGGTCATACGGTTTTTGAAACCCTGCATCGCCACAAGGACGGATCGTTGCGCAACGCCCGAATCAGCCAGCGAATCGTCAGAATAGGAGAGAGGAACTATTTCCTTTGTTTCTGGACCGATATCACCGAGAGCGTCCGGCTGCATGAGGAGTTGCGGCTGCGCGACCATTACCAGCGGGCGTTGCTGGATAACTTTCCTTACGGGGCCTGGATGACTGAGGCGGGCAGGTACCTCGCTGCCAACCGTAAACTTGCCGAGTATATGGGGCTTAAACGGTGGGAGGATCTGGAGGGCAGGACCAATTACGACTTTTTACCTCAAGATCTCTGTGATCGGATAGCCGGGGAAGATAGGAAAGCGCTCATAAGCGGCAAGCCGAAGCACGTTGAAGAGATTCTTCCTGTTCAGGGAGAACCGCACTGGTTCGACGTCATCTTTCCGGTCACTATAGCCGGGAGGAGAATGGTACGGTCGGCTGCATCTGGGATATCACCGAACAGAAAGCGGTAGCCCAGGCGCTTGCCGAAAGCGAGGAACGCTACAGAAAGCTGGTGGAACTCTCCCGGATTCGGTATACATCCACCGGGATGGCAAATTCGTGTTTATGAACGCCACCGGAGCAGCTCTGTTGGGAGCGAAAAGTCCCGAGGAGCTCTACGGTAGGAGCGTTTTTGATTTCGTGCATCTCGATTATCGTCAAAATGTCGCGGAACGGATAGGTAATGCACTCTTTAACAGAAAGAACCGCGGTTGAAATGACACTGATCCGAACCGATGGCTCGACCGTATCGGTTGAGATGGTCTCGGTCTATTTCAACTACCGCAATACCGATTCGGTCCTGGCAGTGGCCCGCGATATCAGCGAGCGAAAGAGGATGCAGGACGAACTCGTCAAGGCGCAGCGG
>CAVUXQ010000016.1:0-88936 GCA_963745265.1 uncultured delta proteobacterium | reverse complement strand
AGACGCCGTCGACATTGGTTGAAAACTGACGATGAATTTATTCATTGGTCGCGGTTTCGAAAGGACCGAACAAGCCATAGCCGGCATTGTTGACGAGCACGTCGATCCGTCCGAAATTCTCCAGGCTTGTGGCGACTGCCATCTCGATCGAAGAGGGATCAGTCACGTCGAGGTGCAGCACAGTAACATTCTTGTGTTTAGCCAATGCCCTGCCATTATCGGGATTTCGCATGGTGGCCAGACGTGCCAGCCGCGCTCGACGAACAAGTTAGCGGCCGCTTTGCCAATGCCGCTTGAAGCGCCGGTGATCAGAACGACAGTGGAAGTTTCAGTAGTAGTCATAACACCGCTCCTTTAGCGAAAATATATTCGGTTTAAGGTCAGAAAAACACTCAGGATCGAATGCCGTCCCAGCAGAGCTGGAAAGCGACAGCACGGTTTTCTTCGGAATCGGTGACCGATCCCGCGCGGATGAGTCGCGCGGTTTCACGGACGGAGCCGATGAACAGCGAGTTCAGGAAAGGCAGTGGTACGGCTTTCAAAATTTCTTCCCGCTGCCCCTCGACAACAATCTGGACTAACCCTTCACTAAGCCGCTCTATGTAGGCCCGACTCTCATCGTTCATGAAGGAAGAGCCAACAAACTGTTCCATGAAAGCGACCTGGTCATAGCGCGTTAGGCGATGATCGAGCATCCTGTTCCATACTCCACGAACCCGCCCTTTCAGTGGCAGGGTCGGGTCGATATCGGCGCTATAGAATGCTAAAGCCTCGCGTTTGGCTTGGCGGTACACTTCGTTGAACAAGGCCTCTTTATCGGCAAAGTACACATAGAGCGTACTGGTACCGATACCAGCCGCCTTGGCGATCTGGGCCAGGGTTAGGCCAAACAGCCCACATTCCGTCGCCAAGCGACAGGTTGCGGCAATAACGGCTTCCAGTTTCTTTTCGTCTTTTGGTTTCATAGCTCCATTTTAACCGAAATTATATTCGGTTACAAGCAAAATTGTTTGCGAAGTAGATCAAGGTCTCCGAAACGCTTGTTACATCAATTCTTCGACTTGAAAATCCACAGCCACTTGTTCCGCTTGGCACCTTACAGAGCTTGTCTTCAAGTTGAGGAGTTATTGTCAAATCTAATGACGATCAGCCACGTTCCTGTCTGATTGACCGGTGACACTGGGAAAAACAGGATTTGTTACGTATACTCAGGAATAGTCTCAAGCCACAGATGTCATACAATGATTCACCTTGCCATTGTGAATCTTTAATATCAATACCCGTAAATTTGGTACGTCCTCCCCAATAGCTCGCTCCTCCAAGCCTCGTCTTCCATTTAACGCCCTTTTGAACAAGTAAAAATGGCTATCAGAAAAAAACAGTCTTTAACCTTCCTTTAATCTTGTTTTTGTTATTTTGAATTTAAAGTTGGTTTATAATTTATGGATCTGAGCAGTGGCATTCTCTACTTTATGGGAAATTATTCTGGAAAAACAATGACTTTGCATCTGCACTCTGTTGCTTTGCTGACTACCTTTTTGTATTGGCTTGAACTGGCTGTGATTGGTTTGGTAGTCGTCTAGTTTATTCTTGAATGGAAATCGAGTTAAAGCGGCAATCAATGGCAGCCTTTGATTGATTTTGCCACCATTGGTGTCGGTGTCATACCCACCGGCAGGTTATCTTTTGCGCCAGCACAAAATCTTGTTGGGTTCGGGAAGAGAGGTGAAGAGAACGGGAGTGAGACGTAGCATCATGACAACGATGATGATTGATGCCCTACCGAGACATATAGAGGTAAAGGGTTGTTATACTCCCTTCTTATGTTATCAACATCTTGTTGGCAGAAAGAGGTCAAGGTGCAGGAAGTGAAAAAAATGTTTGCGAGAGCGAGGATAATGTTGCGCCACTCTTGGAGGCGATAATGAGAACAGTAACGGTGACTTTGGTATTGTGGGTGATCCTTGGTTGTATGGTTTGGCCGGTATTCAGCAGCGAAGAAGATTGCGATCATGGGAGATACATAGGCGATAGTGGGCATAGTCCTGCAGGGTATCGGAGCAAGATTTACGGTACGGTAGAGAAACTTCCAGAAACCGGGCTATCCGGGATATGGATCGTTGATGGACGAGAATTCGTTGTGACGGAGCGAACCCGCCTGGAGCAAAAACATGGTCTGCTTGAGCCCGGTACCTACGTCGAAATCAAAGGTATAAAATCGGAAAACACCTTTACTGCCGATAAAGTAGAAGTCAAAAGAGCAAAAGCCCATGCTCCCCACGGGGCAACTAAGCAGAAAATCACCGGTAAGGTAGAAAAAATACCCAAAGGGGCCCTGGGCACCTGGGTTATTGGAGGCAAGGAGGTTCTTGTCTTGAAAGACACTGTACTACAAGAAAAATATGGCAAAGCAACACTTGGATCTCTTGTGGAAGTGGTTGGTATGAAATCGGGAGAAACCTTTCAGGCCGGCAGGATAAAAACACAACAAGCCATGCAGTAAGGGTTAAGTGGGGCTAAGAGAAATCTGGCCATGACGATAACGGACATCAAAGGGTGAGACGTGATGAGAATTCTTATCATTGAAGATGAGAAAAGACTTACTGCGATTCTAAAAAAGGGCCTTGAGGAGAGCGGTTTTGTCGTCGATGTGGCCCTTGACGGTGAAGATGGACTCTTTATGGCTGAAACCTATCCGTACGATACGGTACTCCTCGATATACTTCTTCCTAAGGTTGATGGACTTACAATTCTCAAGACACTGAGGGCAAAAAAGATAGGGGTTCCGGTCTTGATGCTGACGGCAAAGGGAGAACTTGAGGACAGAATACGAGGCTTGAACCTTGGGGCTGATGATTATCTTGTAAAGCCATTTGATTTTTCAGAGCTGCTGGCACGCTTGAACACCGTTATACGACGAAGCATGGGAAAGGCGTCTCCCATTATCGTTATAGATGATCTGTCTCTGGATATGAATGCCAAAAGTGCAACCAGGTCGGGAATAGAGATCAATCTTTCCCCCAAGGAATACAATCTCCTCGAATATCTCGCTTTGAACAGTGGCAGGGTGCTCGGCAGGACGGAGCTGACCGAACATCTGTATGACACAGAGTTCGATTTGGACAGTAATGTTATAGATGTTTATGTTAATTACCTTAGAAATAAGATAGATAAGGGGTATAACAGGCAGCTAATTGTGACGGTAAGGGGTGCTGGTTATGTCTTAAGGGGTGAGCAATGATCTGGTTCAAAACGATTAAAGGTAGACTCTTTCTATGGTCTTTCTCTTTCATTGTTACCCTGCTTCTTGCCATAGGGGTATTTTTATATAATGAAGTTGGACGGATAATAATGGAATCGGTCGATCAGACTCTCCACTCAAAAGAGCAACTCATCACCGGGCTTTTACACAAAGAGAGCAATAACATTAAGTTTGAGCTTTCTGAAATCGTGCTCGGAGAATATTCCCTACCGAGATCCGGCCATTATTATAAAGTATTGATGAACGGCTTTCTCCTGGCAGCCTCACCTTCAATGGTGGAGGGAAATTTTGATCTGGCGTCCGGGAGCATTGCCTCTTCGGATACTGAGAAGAACGAAAAAATTTATATGGCCACAGGGCCCGACAAAGAACCGATCAGAACTCTTCAGCATAGTTTTAGGAACTACGGACGATCCTTTGATATATTTGTCGCAGAAAGCACCCGGGAACATGTTGGGATGATACACAGCTTCCATAATTATTTGATGATAATTATCCCCGCAAGCATTCTGGTCGTTTGCCTTGTGAACGGATGGATAATAACACGTTCCCTATTGCCTCTGGATGTCTTTGCGGCATCAATCAGTAAAATCACTCACAGAAGTCTGGGCGACAGACTAGGGGTAAAGACAGAAGTTCGGGAGCTGGATGGGCTTGCTGAGTCGTTCAACGATATGTTGGGCAGATTGCAGAAGGCGTTTGAATCCGAGCGGAGACTCGTGTCCGATGCCTCCCATGAGCTCAAGACACCTGTGTCGGTTATCAAGGCCCATTGCGACGTACTTCTCCTGAATGATCGAAGCAAAGAAGAGTACCATGAAGCTCTGGTGACGATCCAAGATGTTTCAGCCAATATGGGCAGGCTCATAAACGACTTGCTTTCGCTGGCACGGCTCGATGCTGGGGCACTGTCAACATCCACTTTAAGAGATGTTTCCTTGAAAACCTGTGTACACAACGCTCTCAGGTTGGTTCACCCTCTTGCTGAGCAGAGGGTTGTCAGTGTCAGGGCAGCTTGTTTGAGTGATCTTGTTCTGCAGGGTGACGGCGACAGGCTGACGGAAGCCTTGCTCAATTTGATCGAGAACGCGGTAAGGTATAACCAAGAGAACGGTGTAGTGGATGTCTCCTATGTCCAAAAAAACGGGGCAGTGTATATTATGGTCTCGGATACTGGAATTGGCATCGCCGAAAAAGACAGGAGCCGAATATTCGACCGCTTTTACAGGTCTGATGCCGTAAGAAATAGTGACGGAACGGGCCTTGGCCTAAATATTGTTAAGTTAATAGTTGAAGGCCACAATGGAACGATCATGGTGGAAAGTACAGTGGGTGAGGGTAGCCGTTTTTCGATCACCCTGCCTTTGTCAGTGTCGTGATATGCTCCTTGATAGATCCTCTACCAGAAAATTGTTAATGTTTTGCCTTGCGATCGATTTCTGGTTTCCACCGACGGTTTGCTCGATACGGTAACCTATAAAAAAATCAAGTTAATTATACGTGAAGAATCTGATCCTGAAGAAACTGCTAGTCGGATGCTATCGACAGTAACGGATAGGGCGGACATAACGACATAAAATTGTTTTTGGAGAAAATAATGAGTGGACAAAAAGGGGTGGTCGTATGGGACTTGTTTATACGAATTTTTCACTGGTCATTATTGCTGCTCTTCTTTGTGGCATATGCAACTGGAGATCATAAAGGACCTTTTCATCGTTATGTTGGTTATGCAGTTTTGTTGCTTGTGATAGCCAGAATATGGTGGGGTTTTTGGGGTACAAAGCATGCTCTTTTTAGTGATTTTATATGTTCTCCTGCAAAGGGTCTGAACTACTTGAAAGAACTCGTGATCGGAAAACCAAAACACTATATCGGTCACAATCCCGCAGCTGCCTGGATGATTCTTTTGTTGCTTACAGGCAGTCTAGTAACCTGTCTGACCGGCTATGCCGCGCATACGGTGAAGAAAGGAATGAATTCATTAGGTTCTGGCAATACAATCTCAATTGTGGCCAGGGCTTATGCCGATGATGACACCAATGAAAGGCATGAACGTAAGCATAAAAAACGAGCAGGATATGCAGGAAGAGAAAAAGATGATGAAAATTATAGTGTCTGGAGCGAAATCCATGAAATATCAGCTCAGGTGGTGCTGATATTGATTTGTTTACATATCATTGGGGTTGCTATCTCAAGCAAAATGCATAATGAAAATCTGACAAAATCAATGATCACAGGGAAAAAAATCGCTCATTAAAATATCCAATAGGAGAAACTGTAAACGTGGCGATCTGCAATTATATTTTATGAGTATTACTGCCGATGCCACGTTACTTCAGGCTTATTGAGTATAACGGCATTTGAATTGTATAAGCTTGTACAGAAACAAATCAATACGTTAACGAGGTAATATTATGTTAAACAATGTCAGCTACCGGCTCAATCATTACATTATTGTTGAGTGCAACGGCATTGCGCTGTCTTGGGTGGAACATAGCCATTTTGGTTGCCAGCGTAGCGGACAGTGCAAAATCCTAGGCAATATTCTCGTACTGTTCCCTTGCAATAACGAAGAGCCAGGATACTTGACGCTAGAATTTCATGAGCACTTAAGAAAATCACCTCAATGGACTAAAACTATTTATTATTGTCATTCTGCCAGCATTATGCGAATCGGTGTATCTCAAAGTATTAATTGCGATGCAATCAACAATATAGCCGAATGCAAAGTATGCTGTGGCAACGTCAGTCAGACTGAAACAGGCTCTTATAAGCTGAAAAGATGTAAAATCACCATCGACAAAAACCTTACCGTATCCTGGGAAACCATCAGTGGGATGAATAATAAAATCGGCGGATCATGTTATATCGAATCAAATATCATTCTTCTTGGCCCTCAGGAAAATGATTCAAATGATGGTCAAAGAAGATTGTTTTTCACCGAACTGAAATCACTTCCCTTGTGGAATAAAACTGCTGCATGGGGTTATGCAAAATCTCTAAAATGTGTAGATTCCTAAAATGGCAAACGTTAATATTCTACTCGTTGAAATTCCAAACTTGAAATTATGACAAAGCTGCCTCTATTATAGAGGATTGTCACCAGCGATCGGACATGAGATTGCCAAATAGCATCTCATCAAATCATTGATAGCCCAAAATTGAAAGTGTCTACTGTATCTATTAACCCGGAGGGATGCCCTGAAGGACAGCACCTCGCACCCATATATCGCTTATTAAGCCACATGACCAACTCAACACTATCTTGCTCACCAGTGGTCACGACACTCCATTCAGCAACTGACAGGCGCCCAGGGTTGCCGGTCGTAGAGCCCCCCTCACGCTACCCGTTCGACGAACCGGGTTAAGGCAAATGGGTGTTGTGCTTTTGAATGATACCCATTTGTCAGCCTGTTTGACCCCTATCCTCCCACCCGCTCAAAATCTGGGATTATCTCAGTGATCCAGTGCGATGGTGAGTCTTTCAGGTCCATTACCCGCAAGATACCGGCCAGATCCGCTCCAAATGTCATGACTTTTTCGATGATCTCTTCTCTTGTTTTCGCCGTTGGCCACCCAAGAATTTTATCCTGGGAATAGCTATGCTATTTCCAAGATTCAGATCGATCGTCCAACGCCACAATCGTGCAAAAGGGCCATTTGGGTGTGGACACGAGTTACTTTTTCCGCGTCACCTCATTCGGCGTGGCGTCCGGCTTGTCGGCCAATTGGGTTACCAGTGCCAGGGCGCGCTGAAGCTGATTATCCTTTGAGGCCTCTAACTGGCCGGCGGTCATTCCCTCTTCCGCCATGGGGATAAGAGGCGTTACGTTCAGCGGCAGAGCGACGACTACGTTCGGCTTTATGCCTTTGTGCCAAATGGTATGTTTGTCGGGAGTCAGCCATTCTTCGACGGCCAGCAGGAGGCTTGATCCATCGGAGAGGACAAACTCCTTAAGAACCGTGCCTGTACCGAAAGTCGTTTTGCCCACCAACTCGGCGCGGTGCATGTCCTTGAGCGCCCCGGCGACAATTTCCGAGGCACTGGCCGTGCCTTCGTTAATGAGGCAGACCACCGGAATTTTTGGGGCAACCCCTCCTGGCTTGACTGCGATCGGCTTGATCTTGCCCCGGGAGTTCTTTTCAAGCACTACATTTCCAGTCGTCAAAAATTGGCTGGCCGTGCCGATGGCCTGATCGAGCAGGCCGCCCGGGTTGTTTCGAAGGTCAAGGATAAGCCCGTCCAACTTTTGTTTCTGGATTTCCAGCAGGACATCCCGGAGGTCCCCGGTAACTCCCTGACTGAACCTTGCGATGCGCACATGGGCGATTTTCGTGCCCGGCAAACGATGCCAGGTTACGTTGTGAAGCGTGATCTCGGCCCGCACAATGGTGACACTCCGCGGCTTCGATGTTGCCGGAGTGAAAATGGTGAGCGTAACCCTTGTGCCGGCCGGACCCGAGATCTGTTTGACGACTTGAGACAGGGGGAGGGTCGAGATTTCCTTGCCATCGACTTTTAAGATGATGTCGCCGGGTCGAAGGCCTGCTTTCAGCGCTGGAGACCCATCCAACGGGGCCACGATCACCAAGTGTCCGTCCTTCCAGTGGATCTCCGCTCCAATCCCCTTGTATCGACCTTTGACGAAGTCGTTTTCCTGCTTCATCATCATGGGTGTCAGAAAAGTGCTGTGGCCGGTATCTCCCAAGGCATTCACCATGCCCGAGATCGAACCATATGCGAGATTGCGAGGTTTCACCGCCGGCCGGTCGACATAGAATTTATCGATGGTGTTCCAGGCTTCGGCCATGAGGCGAAAATCCGATGTCGCGTTTGATGGTATATTATTGGGCGGAACAAAAAACGTAAATACTTGCCGATCCAGAATAATACCGGCCACGATTCCAACACCCAGGACCAGAATCAAAACCATAACCAAGATCAATTTGCGGACAAAACTACCTGCACCTGTCTTCATCGATTCGTTCCCTGCAATGTTTTCACTTAAAATGAGCGTTTCAAATACACTTCTTTTCTACTCTGAGGCTCTGTCAATGTTCGCCAATCATCCTTCGGATGAATGGAGAAGAGGGACTGCTCAGGTTAAGAAGAGTATAATGAGGCTAGGACTTGCAGCCGGCGACCAAGATGCCATAACGCTGCAAAATAAGAAAGAATCATAACCAACCTGATAGGGAAACACCTCGAACGCAAAGAATTTTATTCAGGCAGGTCTTTTTGCGTTTCAAGAGTATGTTGTACATCTCGAAGATTCAGCATCAACGTCATTGGCTCCATGGGCGATTGCATGAAACCATGGCGCATATAAAAAATTTTAGCATCGCCCGACAATGCATGAACAAGTAGAGCGCGAACACCGACCTGTTTGGAAACAGTATAAGTTCGTAGCAATGCGTCTCGCAACAAGCCACTGCCAAGGCCTGATCCCTGCCACCCGCGATCAACAGCCAGACGACCCAGCACCATTACTGGAATAGGTTCGGGCATTTTCCATTTGATTTTTCCTGGAGTTTGCTGGCGCATTACACTTCCGGTGGCCAAAGCATAATAGCCGACAACCTCCTTTTCATTGCAAACGACAAATGTTCTGGATGCACCTGATGCTTCATTCTTTAGAGCCTGTCGGCTAAGCCATTGATTGAGGGAAGGAATTCCGCAATCAAAATTATCAGTACTATAAACCGAATCGATCGGTGCCGGTGCCGTTAGCTCTCCCACGGGGCTCTCTTGGCAAGAAGCTTACGAAGTGCGGGATTATCACTGACAGGGGCTTTCAACGCTGATTCAAAAGCATCATAATCTTCATCTTTAAGGTGAAATAACCTCCTATCCAACAAAACATTTTCTGCTTCCTGGCAGGCAGCTTCAAGCATGAAGTCAGAGCGGGTTTTATGGCGCACTGCCGCAGCTTTGTCGATCAGGTCCCTCTGTGCACGCAAAGCACGAATATTGATCGACGCCTCGCGAGTTTCCATATGTTTCATAATGATACCTCATTCGAAGAAAGCTCATCTGTATTCACAATCAATATACATGGGCGTGTATCTATTGTCAATACGGTGGGGGGTTGCCGATAGTAAGCATGCAGAAAGAGTTATCCTTTGGCAACCTTAGACGTGGAGTCGTATCCTCGTCCACTAGGAGCCTGTCGGATTATGCCCTTTTTCCCCATATCTTCGTTAAACTCGAAAAAATTATCCTCGGAATATTGATTATATGCCTCCGGTAATTTTTTCGAGTTTGCCTCGATCTGAGCAAAAAATGCCTATAATCCGACAGGCTCCTATAGATGTTTCCTGATCTGATTTCCCATCCAGTTAAAAAAATTATTTAGATGCGGGGTGGTTTCCGGGCAGTGATGAGTGAAAAATAATATAATATTAGTATGATAGGCGATATCCAGCGCCCCTCGAATCCGCCTGTCGCTCTGGGGATTTGCACAGCTCATCGGTACCTCTGGAGGGTGAGAGGAGCCGAGGCGATCAGGTGGATTGAGACGCTTTACCGGTAGGCCAACTCCTGCAGTTGAGGACAAGCAACCTCCCTTTTACGGCGCGGGTGAAATTCCTGCTTGCCTCCTTCTGCAAGCGGATTTATACATCCTCTTTCCGTGTTCTCTGGATCCTAGCATCAAAACCCTAACTTCCACTTCCTGGTTGACAGCCATGTTTTCCCCCTTGCAACGTTATACCGGATGGCTCATCCTCGCCACCTTGCTGCTCTTTCTCATCAGCAGGCTCACCTCCTCTCTGTTTATCGGTGTTGCCATACTGGCCTGGCTGGTAGTCATCGTGGAATGGAATAGACTTTCTGCAGGTTCTCGCAAACAGGCATATTTTCTTCTTGTCGCCGGTATCGCGGCGCTATTGTTTTCAGCCTTGCACGGAGTGTTCCTGGGCTGGCAAAAGGTTATGACCCAAAATCTGCAGCTACTGCCGATGTTTATAGCCGTAGCCTTTCTTGCCTTGACCAACCCGGCAGCCCAGGATGACAACTTGCCGAAGGGAAAACGGGCAGTGGTAACCACCTCGGTCGGCACCAATCTGCTTGGCGCGGTCATCAACCTCTCGATTCTGTTTGTTTTTGGGGATCGATTGGAGCGCAATAACACATTGACCAAAGCACAAGCGATTCTGCTCGCCCGCTCATTTTGTGCCGCGGCCTGGTGGTCGCCGTTTTTTATTGCAGCCGGCGTCGCCCTTACATATGCCCCGGATATGCAGTATTACCGCACTCTTCTGCCAGGCCTGATCATGAGCGGGGTTGCGATTTGCTACTCGATTGTCGAGGTTGGGTATATTCGCAGGACCGAATTCACCGGCTATCCGGTGCGTAAAGAAAGTCTGGCAGCACCGCTTCTCCTGGCAGTGGCAGTAATTACCGGCCATCATTTTTTCCCCGAGCTGGGCATGATCCTGCTGATCTGCCTGGTATCGCCCCCGGCTGCGATTCTGCTGATGCGTAACAGGCCGCGATTGGTACATCTTTACGATTTTATAACACACGGTATTGTTTCCACGGTCAGCCAGTTCGTCCTCTTTCTTGCCGCCGGAGTCTTCTCTGTCGGTATAACATCGGTTATTCATGTTTATCCGCAACTGTTCAACTTCGCAGGTGAAACGTTCAGTCACTCGCTGTTTGCGACGATCTCGGCACTGCTCATCGGCCTGGGCTTGATTGGTGTGCACCCACTGGTCGGCATCTCCATTGTCAGCCCTCTGCTGTTGCCTCTGCACCCCGATAATTCGCGGCTGGCGTTCCTGTTTCTCACCAGCTGGGCCATCTCAACCGGCAGCAGCCCGCTGTCCGGAGTAGGCCTGGTCTTGACCAGTCGGTATCATGTCTCGCCACGGTCGATACTGGTGAACAACTTTCACTATGTTGTCGGCATGTGGCTTGTTGCCAATCTGATCAACATCCTCTACTTCGGCTGACCAACAGGATAGGTCGCGGTTTTAGTAACCGTTCACCGGGTCGACCAAAGACTGGCCAAGCCTATGGACTGTAAACGATCTCCAAGGCCCCCTTGCTGGCACTGGTAAGCGCAGACTCCGAGCAGGCTGGCGTGCCGCGATGTGGGGGCGCTAATGAACGTTTGCCTTCACGCAAATTGCTCGCAAAGAGAAAGAACAGTAAGAAAAAGCATTGGTTAAACGCACGGGGTTCCGTGTAACCCCGTATTTTTGCGAAATACCTGGAGGAAATCGTTTATCTCTGGTATATATCCTGTCTTTTTTGTGCGTATCAGACCGCAAATCTCCGTGTTGTTCAATCGAGAGCCAGGGTACAGACTGTGTTCTCACCTTTGTCCGTTCGACGATGCAGGCCGTCAAGGCTGGTGGAATGCCCGGGGACCTCTGCTCTGCCGCGGATGGGGAAAACCGGAGCGGGGGAGATGCAAATCCGCTAGGAGCCTGTCGGATTATAGGCATTTTTGCTCAGATCGAGGCAAACTCGAAAAAATTACCGGAGGCATATACTGAATATTCCGAGGATAATTTTTTCGGGTTTAACGAAGATATGGGGAAAAAGGGCATAATCCGACAGGCTCCTAGGAGCCCCAAGACCGGTACGCCTTGCAAACTCAGCCATTTCTGGATGGGAACTACTTCAAAGCGACTCTCTCGATTTTCGTTACTATGATTCATTTGATAAACATACAGAAACAATACGGTTCACGGGTGCTGTTTTCCGGCGCCAACCTGCAGATACCGGCGGGATCGCGAACCGGCTTGGTCGGCGCCAATGGCGCCGGAAAAACCTCGGTTTTCCGGCTAATTACCAAGCAGGAAGAAGCCGACAGCGGCGAGATCACCTGCGCAAAAAAGACGGTGGTCGGTTATTTCTCTCAAGATGTCGGCGAGATGAAAGGGCGCACAGTCCATGCGGAGGTGATCTCGGCTGCTGGTGAAATTGTTGAGATGGCCAGCCGGATGCGCCTGATGGAGGCGCGCATGGCAGAGCCCATGGCAGACGATGAGATGGCTGCTCTGCTCGATGAGTACGGCAATATAGTCGAGCTGTTTGAGCATCGCGGCGGTTATGAACTCGATTCGAACGCCAAGGAGATTCTTTCGGGGCTGGGTTTTGACAGTTGCGATTTCGACCTGCCGGTTGAGACCTTCAGCGGCGGCTGGAAAATGCGGATCGCCCTTGCCAAGATCCTCCTGATCAACCCCGATGTTTTGCTACTTGATGAACCGACCAACCACCTGGATATAGAGTCGATCATCTGGCTCGAGGAGTGGCTGTCAACGACATTCAAGGGCGCCCTGCTTATGACCTGTCATGATCGTGACTTCATGAATAAGGTCGTCTCACGCATCATTGAGATCAGCAACGGCAGCGCCACCACCTATACCGGCAATTATGATTTTTACCTTCGAGAACGCGAGATTCGTCGAGACCAGCTTCTGGCCAGTTACCAGCGCCAGCAAGACATGCTCGCGAAAGAGGAGGAGTTTATCGCCAAGTTTGCCGCACGCGTTTCGCATGCCGCACAGGTGCAATCACGCATAAAGAAGCTTGAAAAGATAGAACGGATCGTGCTGCCGGCCGAACAGAAGAGTATCAAACTCAAGCTGCCGGAAATTCCTCGGAGCGGCGATGACGTCATGCATCTGCATGACCTGGGCAAGCAATGGGAGTCCGCGGACGGTACGATCAAGTCGGTTTTCAGCGGGCTGTCCGGAACCATCAGGCGGCTTGAGAAGATTGCCCTGGTGGGTGTCAACGGCGCTGGGAAATCGACCCTGCTCAAGGTGCTGACCGGCAGCACCGAGCCGAGTTCCGGCCAGGTGATCAGCGGTGCCGGGGTTTCCACCGGGTATTTCAGCCAGCATGCCATGGACGTCCTCGACCCTGAGATGACGGTTTTCGAAGCGGTCCAGGAGAGTCTGCCGCTGGAAAATATCGGTACCATCCGAAATATATGCGCCGCGTTTCTCTTTCAGGGCGATGATATCGAAAAACGGATCGCGCACCTCTCCGGAGGAGAGAAGAGCAGGGTCGTCCTGGCGAAGATTTTATCGCAGCCGCATAACTTCCTGGTGCTCGATGAGCCGACAAACCATTTAGACATTATCTCACGTGAAGTACTCCTCGAAGGGCTGCAGAACTATCAGGGGACCATTCTCCTGGTCAGTCACGATCGGCATTTCTTACGGTCCTTGGTCAACCGGGTATTCGAGATCGACCATGGCGAAATGCGCATATACGAGGGTGACTACGACTATTACCTTCGACAAACGACCGCAAACGTCCACCAGCACCCCATCTTGGCACGATCAGACCGCCGTGCATAGTTAGGCTATGGCGCGAGCGTTCTGCTAGGAGCCTGTCGGACTATAGGCATTTTTGCTCAGATCGAGGCAAACTCGAAAAAATTACCGGAGGCATATACTGAATATTCCGAGGATAATTTTTTCGAGTTTAACGAAGATATGGGGAAAAAGGGCATAATCCGACAGGCTCCTAGCGCCAAGCTGGAGCATTGTTGAACGCTTGCAATGCATTGGCTTGGGCAGCTTGGGGCTTGCCCGATGAACGGTTACAAACGAATCGATAGATTACCACCATGTACTACCTGAGGAAAAACAGATGATACAAGCCTCCGATATCGCTCTTGCCTATGGCAAGCGCGTTATTTTCAAAGACGTAAACATTAAATTCACGGCTGGAAATTGCTACGGCCTCATCGGAGCCAACGGTGCCGGCAAGTCGACGTTCCTGAAAATTCTGGCAGGCCAGATGGAGCCTGACAGGGGAGAGGTTTTTGTCGGTTCAAAGGAAAGGATTGCCGTCCTCAGCCAGGACCAGTTCGCCTTCGATGACATGACGGTCGCACAGACTGTGCTTATGGGCCATAAGCGGCTGCATGAAGTCATCGCCGAACGGGAAGCCTTGTACGCTAAATCTGAGTTTACCGAGGAAGACGGGATTCGCAGCGGGGAACTCGAGGCAGAGTTTGCCGAGATGAACGGCTATGAGGTGGAATCCGAGGCCGCGGTTCTGCTTACCGGCCTTGGAATCGGTGAAGAACTGCGGGAGCGGAAGATGCGTGAGCTCGAAGGCGGTCAGAAAGTGCGGGTGCTTCTCGCCCAGGCGCTTTTCGGAAACCCGGATATCCTGCTCCTGGATGAACCGACCAACAACCTCGACGTCAAATCCATAAGGTGGCTTGAGGGATTTTTGGGCAGATTCAAGAACACCGTAATTATCGTCAGCCACGATCGTCATTTTCTCAACCAGGTGTGCACCAATATGGCCGATATAGATTTCAGCCGTATCCAGGTCTATGTCGGGAACTATGACTTCTGGTACCAGGCAAGCCAGCTCGCCTTGAAGCAGCGCCAGGAGGCGAACAAGAAAGCCGAGTCGAAGGCCTCGGAATTAAAAGAATTCATCGCCAGGTTCTCTTCGAATGCCTCCAAGGCGCGTCAGGCGACAGCCCGGAAGAAGCTGCTTGATAAACTTGAACTGGAGGATTTGCCGGCATCGTCGCGCAAATACCCGTTCATCCATTTCAAGCCCGGCAGGAGCTGTGGTGACGTTATCCTTGAGATGGACGGCATCTCCAAGACCGTGGACGGAGTAAAGCTGCTCGATAATTTCTCCCTTACCGTTGGCAAAGGTGAAAAAATAGCCTTCGTCGGTCTGAACAGCCCGGCAATTACGGCATTGTTCCAGATTCTGGCGGGGGAGATTGAACCCGACAGCGGAACGTTCCGCTGGGGGCAGACCATGAGCACCTCATATTTCCCCAAAGAGAACAGTAAGTTCTTCACTGAGGACAAAACGCTGATTGACTGGTTGGGGGAATTCACCCCGGTGACCGAGGGGGAGAGTTACGCCAGGGGATTTCTGGGCAAGATGCTCTTTTCGGGGGACGAGGCGCTGAAGAAAACCTCTGTCCTGTCCGGCGGCGAGCGGGTCCGCTGCATGCTCGCGAGGATGATGCTCAGCGACGCCAACGCGCTTATTCTCGATGAGCCGACCAACCATCTCGACCTGGAGTCGATAACGGCTTTAAACAGTGGACTGCAGGCATTTCCGGAGATCGTGCTCTTTTCCTCTCACGATCATACCCTCATCCAGACCGTGGCCAACAGAATCATCGAGATTCTTCCTGGCGGCGTTATCGATAAGATGGTCCCGTACGATGAATATCTCTCTGATAATCAGGTGATAGATATGCAGGAAAAATATGCCAGACGGTAAATCTGCACCGGGGGGGGGGATCCCCCCTCGCAGGCAATGTATCCTGCGTGTTTCGCGGCGTTGCTTGTGTTGCCTGTGAACGGGTACCCAGTTTTTTGGGTTCATCCGGTAAACGGGTGGCAAACGGGTACCTTCTGTGGTGGATAAAAAAAAACCTCACTCCGGCTGATCCGGAGCGAGGGGTTTTTAGAGTAACCTCTAATCAGACGATCAGACAGTCGGTCTGGACAACACGCCGGCCCGCTCAGCTATTTCGGGTACTTGGTGTTCCCACTCGATGGCCATCAGATGCACTCCGGCCACACCTTCCATCTCTTTGAACTCTTCGATCTGTTCGATGGCGAATATGCCTGTGGTAAAAATTTGCGAATGCCTTGATCTCGAACCAAATCCCTAGTTTTCGGATGGAAACAAACTATGCACGCCAGCCGGATCGTGCCAAGACGGGGTGCTGGTGAATGTTTACGCAAAACGCAAGTGTTCAGAGCCAAACATTGCGGAAATTTTTTACAACAGCTTCTTCTTTTTCCATCTCCAATTCACCGTCATAAATCACCATTCCCGGCAGAATTGAGTCAGACAGTTTATGAAAATAGCGAATGCCCTTCAAAAACTCACTCCTGTAGACCCTCGATGATTTGATCTCAATGGGGATATAGGATGATCCAGATGGGTAGAGCAGATCAACCTCATTTTGATACCTATCCCGGTAAAAATAGAGCCCAGGATCCAGGCCTTCATTTATTCGGGCTTTATATGCCTCGGCGATCACCATATTCTCAAAGAGTCCACCAAATACAGGGTCACGTTCGAGTTGAACCAGGTTCTCGATGCCCAGCAGATAGCAAGCAAGCCCAACTTCCACAAAATATATCTTCGGAGATTTTGTAATGCGCTTACCGAAGTTATTAAAGAACGGCGGCAGCTTGAAAATAATAAAGGACGCTTCCAGGAGGCTGAGCCATTTTTTAATCTGCGGGGCACTGATACCGACCTGTCCGGCAAGAGAGCTGTAATTGATCTCATGCCCAATTCTACCGGCTAACAGCTTGAGAAAAAGCTCAAAAGCCTGTTGGTTTTCAATGGCCATGAGCTTTCGCACATCTCTTTCGACATAGGTTTGAAAATAGTCCCTATAATACCGTCTTGGTCTTATCTTTTTGTCATGCAGCCTGGGCATAAAACCGTTGAAGATTAAAGTTTCCCGTTCTTTTTGAGTATATTCTTCGCTTAGCTCGTTGAGAGCAAAAGGGAAAAGTGTCAAAAGGGCGGTTCTGCCCGCCAGGGATTGCGTAATTGCTTCTCTCAATTGGAGTTGATGGCTGCCCGTTAAGATATATCCACCTGTCATCTCCGGATTTTCGTCAACAGCTACCTGAATCCATGACAAAAGTTCTGGAACGTTTTGGATTTCATCAAAGATTACCGGTACCGGATAACGGAGCATAAATGTCTTGGGATCTTCCTGAGCAAGGCTACGCAACTCCGGATCCTCAAGATTCACATAGGTATGATCGGGAAAAAAATTCCTGGCCAGAGTGGTTTTGCCAGATTGCCGAGGCCCGATGAGGGTAATAACTGGATACTCTTTGGCGGTTATTCTCAGTTCTGTTTCGATTCTTCTGCTTAACATGTAACCGTTCACCAGGTCAGCCAAACAACGGCTTAACATAGACAAATTGAAACTTAGGGTTTTATTTTGTCTATATATCTGATTCTGGCGTTTTCGTCAATCTCATGAATCCCGTTGGGGAACTTTTACCTGGGAGCCTGTCGGATTTCGAGGTGATTTGAAGAGGTTCAACTATGAGTTCACCAAAACTCATAAACCTATGACTCAACTACTTTGTATTCCCCCTCACCCCCGGCCAATCCGGAGTGAGGGGTTTGCAGAGTAACCTCTAATCAGACGATCAGACAGTCGGCCTGGGCAACACGCCGGCCCGTTCGGCAATTTCGGGCACCCGGTGTTCCCATTCGATGGCCATGAGATGCACGCCGGCCACGCCTTTCATCTCCTTGAACTCCTCGATCTGTTCGATGGCGATTTTGATGCCCTCTTCGGCCGACTTTGCCTTTGCCGGCTCCCTTCAAGCGGTCGATAAGCTCGTCGGGCACATCCATGCCGGGAACCTGCTTGGCCATGTACTGGGCCATACCGACACTCTTCATGGGGGTCACGCCGGCCAGGATGTAGCACTTTTCCGTCAGCCCCATGTCGACGGCCCTTTTCATGAATTTCCGGAACTTGTCCATATTGTAAATGCACTGGGTCTGGATAAAGTCCGCTCCGGCGCCGATCTTTTTGGCCAGACGGTACACCCGGAATTCGAACGGATCGGCAAAGGGGTTGCTGGCGGCGCCGATGAAGAGTTTGGGCGGGTCGTCGATTTCCTCGTCGTTTAGAAATTTGCCCTCGTCGCGCATCTTTTTCACCAGGCGATATAGCTGCATGGAGTCGATATCATAGACGTTTTTGGCCTCGGGATGGTTGCCGAATTGCTGATGGTCGCCGGACAGGCAGAGCATGTTGCGGACGCCCATGGCATAGGCGCCCAGAATGTCGCTCATGCATGGCCAGGCGGTTGCGGTCCCGGCAGACCATCTGAAAATTGGGCTCCATCCCTCCTGCACCGCCACGGACGATGGCGGCCCAGCTGGACATGCGCACCACGGCGGTCTGGTTGTCGGTGACGTTGACCGCATCCACCATGCCTTTCAAATGGGCGATTTTCTCTTTCAGATGCTCGACGTTGGCGCCTTTGGGCGGCCCGCATTCGCCGGTAAAAGCGAAATGTCCGGCCTTGAGTACTTTTTCGAGATTGCTTCCGGATTTCATTGTCGTTCATTGCATCAGCTCCTCTCTTATGGATCTTGCGCGGGCCGCCGTCGCGCGCCGTGCTCCAGTTCTTGGCAGGGGTAATCAGTGAGGAGGTCGTCCAGTCGTCCCTGTTCCATTTTCTTTCGCACGATCATATCCCAGATGCAGACGACATCCTTGGCTGATCTCGCACTTGCCCGTCGGCGCTCCGCCGCAGGGGCCGTTCAGCAGGCTTTTGGAACAGCGGGCGATGGGACACATGCCGTCGTAGTTGTGGATGACGCAGGTGCCGCAGCCGGCGCAGCGTTCCTCCCATATGCCGTGTGCGACCGCGCCGCCGATAAACTTGGTGTTGACGGCCGGGAAGAATTGCTGTCTGGGATAGGCCTCGGAGAGAAACTGCGGACCGACGCCGCAGGCCATGGAGATCACGGCATCGTAGTCGATGTACGATATCGGCAAGTTCTGTCGATATATTCGGGATCGCACTGCCGCTCCAGCAGGTTTTCTTCCACTGTCAGCGGTCGGCCCTCCTTTTTGCGGGCGATCTTGCAGCGTGGAGGCCAGAACCTGACCTCCTTGAGGCCGCCGACGTTGCAGACCGTCACGCAACCTTTGCAGCCAGAAATCAGAACCTTCCGGTAATCCTTGATCATCTCGTGTATCTCGGCAAGGGTTTTCTGTCAGCCACTATCATGGTTCACCTCGTTTACGTGAAAAGTGTTTTCGGCGATCTCCGCACCTTCGTATACATGTTTTTATCAAGCGGTCTTGCCATCGGCTTAACGGGCTCGGTCCCAGTTCTTTGATTCGCTCGGTCATCTCCTGGGCGATTTCCGCAAATCGCGGGCCCATGGCCGGAGGAGAGGTTGTACATCTCTACCCGTTCAGGCTCGATTCCGATCTCTTCCAATGTTTTTTTCACATATTCGACCCTTTTCCGGGCCCTGAGTTTCCTTCAGGAAATGACATTCGCCTTCCAGGCATCCGGCCACGTAGACCCCGTCGGCGCCGTCTTCGATGGCCCTCAGCAGATGGATGATATCCACCCGGCCGGTGCAGGGCACCTGGACGATTTTGACGTTGGGCGGGTAGTACAATCGCATGGAACCTGCCAGATCCGCGGCTGCATAGGCGCAGTACTTGCAACAGAACGCGACGATCTGGGGTTCAAAGGTTGTCATCATGGTGACTTTCCTTCATTTTTCTTGAATGAATGCATTGAGATTCACTGTCTGTCTCATGGCCGGATGACAGGATCTTCAGTGCGCTCAGCTGTCACGTTGTCTAACCGACTCATGAAAAGCGCATCGGTTTTGGCGATGATCTGCTCGTCGGTGAAATGCTGCAGGGTGATGGCCTTGCCGGGACATTCGGCCACGCAGATGCCGCAGCCCTGGCATCCGGCCGGATCGATCACGGCATAGCCTTCGCTCCTTGATATAGGGCACGCGGTAGGGACAGGTTCGCACGCAGGTCAGACAGACCGCGCACCGGTTGGCATCGACCGCGGCCACCACGCCGCCCACCATGATCTCGTTCTTGGACAGGATGGTCATGGCCCGGGAGGCCGCG
Source organism: uncultured delta proteobacterium (assembly GCA_963745265.1). Lineage (GTDB taxonomy): Bacteria > Desulfobacterota > Desulfobulbia > Desulfobulbales > Desulfocapsaceae > Desulfopila. Next base: position 69,037 of record CAVUXQ010000016.1, on the reverse strand, counting down.
GCCTTGGCCTGGGCGATGGTTTCGTCGATGGATTTGGGATAGTGGGCCAGTCCGGCCATGAAGATGCCCTCGGAGGCGAAATCCACCGGCCGCAGTTTGGCGTGGGCTTCGACCAGGAATCCTTCGGCGTTGACCGGCACCTTGAACAGTTCGAACAAGTCCTTGTTTTCGTTGGGCAGTGATGGCCGAGGCCAGCACCAGCAGGTCGGGCTTGATTTCGATGGGCCGGCCGCAGGACGTGATCCTTGGCCGCAGAGCACAGAGCCGTTCGCCGTCCTGGGCTGACCTGCGGCGGATTTTCCAGGTCGAACCGGATGAAGATGCACGCCCTTTTCCCGAGCCTCGCGTACAGATCCTCGCGGAAGCCGTAGGAGCGGATGTCGCGATAGAGGATGAACACATTCATCTCCGGGTTGATCTTTTTCAGATTGACGGCGCTTTCGAGCGATGTGGGTGCAGCAGACCCGCTGCAGTAGGGACGTTCGGGTTGCGCGATCCCACGCACTGGATAAAGGCCGCCGATTCCGGCGTCCTGGATCCGTGGCATCGTCTGTTCATGACGCATGCTCGAAATCCAGATGGGTCATGACGTTCGTCATGCTGGCCGTACAGATATTCCGTGGGCTTGTATTCGTGGCCGCCGGTGGCCAGGATCGTGACGCCGTGTTCCAGCACGGTGGCTCCGGTCGGGTCGTTGAGCGGAGCCAGGGTCGTGGTGAAATTGCCCATGATGCCGGTGGTCTCGGTAACCTCGCTGTTCATGAACGAGCTGAATCTCGGGATGGTTCTGGACTCTGCTCGATAAGGCCGTTCAGGTAGGGGCCGATGGATTCGCCCTGCCAGGTGTTGCGCAGTCTGCAGGGCGTTGCCGCCCAGGTGGTCGCTCTTGTTCCACCAGATAGACCTGATATCCCTGGTCGGCCAGACCGAGGGCCGCTTCCATGCCGGCCACGCCGCCGCCGATCACCAGGCCGGCCTGGTCAGACCGCAGCGCTACCTGATGCAGCGGTTCGATCAGGCGGCCTTGGCCACGGCCATGCGCACCAGGTCCTTGGCCTTTTCGGTCGCGGCCTTGCCGGGTTGTTCATGTGCACCCAGGTGTTCTGGTCGCGGATGTTGGCCATCTCGAACAGATACTTGTTCAGCCCCGCTTCGCGGATGGTCTCCTGGAACAGGGGTTCGTGGGTGCGCGGCGAACAGGAAGCCACCACCACCCGGTTGATGCCCTTTTCCTTGATCACCTCCTTCATCTTGTCCTGGGTGTCCTGGGAGCAGGTGAACAGGTTGTCTTCCACGTGGACCACGTGGGGCAGGGTCCGGGCATATTCGCGCACGGCCGGCACGTCGGCCACGCCGCCGATGTTGATGCCGCAGTTGCAGACAAACACGCCGATGCGCGGTTCCTGGCCGGAAACGTCCAGTTCCGGCGGCAGTTCCTTGGTCCTGGTCAGGGTGCCGCGGGCCGAAGCCAGATTCTTGGTGGCCGCGGCAGGCCGCCGCCGAAGCCTCCATGACCGATTGCGGAATATCCTTGGGCCCCTGGAACGCGCCGCAGACAAAAATGCCGTCCCGGTTGGTGCGTACCGGCGTCAGGTCGGAGGTCTTGGCGAAGTCGTGGTCGTTGAGTTCGATGCCGAGTCTTGTCGGCCAGCTCGGACCGCCTCTTGCTCGGGCGACAGGCCGACGGACAGCACCACCATGTCGAAGATCTCCTCCTCGATGATCGTCCCGTCTTCGGTGACGTAGTGAGATCCGCAGATTGTCGTCGTCGGTCGGCATCGATGGTGTGAATGCGGGACCGGATGAAGCGGACGCCGTCTCATCCTTGGCGCGCCAGTGTAATAGCGTTCGAAATCCTTGCCGTAGGTGCGCATGTCCATGAAGAAGATGGCGGTATCCAGGGTCTTGTCGCTGTGCTCCTTGGCGATCACCGCCTGCTTGATGGCGTACATGCAGCAGACCGACGAGCAGTAGCTGTGATCGCACTTGTTGATGTCGCGGGAGCCCATGCACTGCAGCCAGGCGATCTTTCTGGGTTCCTGTATGGTCCGATGGCCGCACCAGGTGCCCCTCGAAGGGGCCGGAGGCCGACAGCATGCGCTCGAACTCCAGGCTGGTCACCACATTGGGATGGCTGGCGTAGGCGTAGTTTTCATACTTGCTGGGATCGAAGGGTTGAAACCCGGGCGCCAGGATCACCGAGCCCACCTGAACTGGCGTCCGTTTCGGCTGCATGCATGGATCGACCGCCCCGGCCAGACAGGCGTCCACGCACTGGTAGCACTCCGAACAGATGCCGCACTTGAGGCAGCGCTGGGCTTCGGCCTTGGCCTCCTCTTCGTTGTAGCCCTAGGAGACTTCGATGAAAGTTGCACTCGCGCGCCTCGGGGTCGAGGCAGCCGACCGTGACCCTGCTTTTCTGGGTTCGTCGCGCCGTCTCGGGTTTGACGTACTCCCAGGTTTTCTCGCGGCCCCCGCAGATCCATGCCGTTCATGATACCGGTGGATGCTTTCGGCCGCTTCCTTGCCGCATGCCACCGCCTCCACCACCGATTTCGGGCCGTAGAAGGCGTCGCCGCCGGCAAAGACCCAGGCGATCGGGGTTTGCAAGGTGACCGGATCGGCCGCCAGGCCGCCGGGACGGGACATGGCGATGCCCTGTCCTTGATCGCCGTCAGTCGGCGCTCTGGCCGATGGCGACGATCACCGTGTCGCCGAAAAAGGGCTGGCAGACCGCGTCGTCGTATTGCGGGATTGAACCGGCCGTTCTCGTCGAACACCGGCGTGCAGTTCTTGAATTCGATGCCGGAGACCTTGTCGTCCTTGTCGATGAAGAAGCTCTTGGGGCCCAAGCTGTTGACGATCTTGATATCGCTCTTCCAGGGCCTCTTCGATCTCATATTCCCAGGCCGGCATCTCCTCGCGCTGCTCCAGGCAGAGCAGGGTCACGTTCTCGGCGCCCGGCCGCTTGGCGGTCAAGGCCACGTCGATGGCCACGTTGCCGCCGCCGATGACGATGACCTCTTGTCCGACCTCGGGCTTGTTGCCCAAGGCCGCTTCGCGCAGGAAGTCCACGCCCTGGAGCACGCCTTCGATATCTTCGCCTTCGATGCCCAGCCTGCGGCCATCATGGAGGCCGATGGCCAGGAAGACGGCCGCATAGCCGTCCTTTTTGCAGGCTCTCCAGGGTAATGTCCTTGCCGAAGTTCACGCCGGTTTTGATTTCGACGCCCATGTCCTGGACCATCTTGATCTCGCCGGCCAGGATGTCGCGGGGCAGGCGGTACTCGGGGATGCCCGTAGCGCATCATGCCGCCCGGCTCGGGCAGTTTTTCGAAGATCGTCACCTGATAGCCTTCCTGGAGCAGGTAATAGGCGGCGGTGAGGCCGGCCGGGCCGGAACCGATGATGGCGACCTTTTCTCGGCGCGTTTTTCGGCCTGGATCTCGGGGATGTAATATTCGCCGCTATGCCTTTCATAGTCGGCCAGGAAGCGGTGCAGTTCACGGATGGCCAGCGGTTGGTCCACATCGTTGCGGCTGCAGGCCCCTTCGCAGGGATGGTGGCAGACGCGGCCGCAGATCGCCGGGAAGGGGTGCTCCTGTTTGAACAGTTTCAGGGCCTCCTCGTATCTGCCGTCGTTGATCAGGGCGATATATCCCTGGATGCCGACATGGGCCGGGCAGGTGGCCTTGCAGGGGGCGGTGCCGCGTCTTATCAATGGCATAGGCGCCGGGCATGGCCTGGGGATAGAGCTTGTAGGCGGCCTTGCGGTCGCGCAGCCCCTCGTCGAACTCGTTTTGGGTCGTCGATGGGGCAGACCTTGGCGCATTCACCGCAGGAGGTGCATTTGTCAAGCTGCACGTAACGCGGCTGCTTCAGCAGGTTGACCGTGAAATTGCCCGGCCTCGCCGTCGACCTCATCGATCTCGGTCAGGGTATGCAGTTCGATGTTCAGATGACGGCCGGCCTCCACCAGTTTGGGCGAGATGATGCACATGGAGCAGTCGTTGGTGGGAAAGGTCTTGTCCAGCTGGGCCATGACCCCGCCGATGGCGGGTTTGCTTTCCACCAGATGGACCAGATAGCCGGATTCGGCCAGGTCCAGAGATGCCTGGATGCCGGCAATGCCGCCGCCGACCACCAGGACGGAACCTGTTGTTTCTTTTGTCATTGTTGCGACCCTCCTTGCTTGCGGGAGATTGACTTCCTGGAGTTCCGGCCCGAGATAGATACGTTCGTTGTCGGCGAGGACGCCCAGAGATAGGCGATCATGGTCCAGAGATGGACGGTGCGGTAGGCCGCCCCGTTGTGCTCGGCCAGTTCCTCGATCTGGGCATGGCAGTTATGGCAGGGGGTAATCACATAGGCGGCCCTGGTGGCCATGACCTGTTCATGTTTGAAACGGCCGTAATAGAATCGGGCATCCTTGTACCCGTTCTGGAGGAATCCGCCACCGCCGCCGCAGCAGTAATTGTTCGATTTGTTCGGGACCATGTCGATGAAATTTTCTTCGCCGACCAAGGAGTTGACGACAAAACGCAGGTCCTCGGCCAGCGGATCGCCGAAGCTTTTTCGAATATGATTGCAAGGATCCTGGACAGTGAATTTGATTTTGAGGTCGCGGTTCCAATCGGAGTTGACCTTGAGCCTCCCTTCCCGGATCCACTGGGCGTAGTATTTGACCATCGGGGCGATTTCCATTTCCGTTGCGATGCCGAATTTTTGTTGCCCCATCCAGACCGAAAAGGTGGAATGCCCGCATTCGGTGTTCAGGTAGACTTTGCAGCCAAGGGAATTTGCCTTTTCGATTGTGGTTCGGGCGATCTTGTGCCAGTTTTCGTCGTCGGCGAGGAACATGCAGTAGTTCTCTCCGGCCCATCCTTCGCTGCCGTAGGTCCAGTCGATCCCAGCCAGGTGCAGAATTTTCCACAGCGGCGCCATCTCCTCCGGTTCCTTGACCGGCTCTCGGGAATTCTGGCTCAAAAAGAAATGTGCACCCTGTTTGTCGATCGGGGCCTGCAGATCCTCCCATCCCGGCTGGGTGTCGTGCACCTCCTGCAGTACGTCCTCGACAACAAAACGGAAATCTTCCTCCGAGACGCCTGTGGCTGCGCGACTCATGTTCCTCAGCGCCATATCGCAGGAGCCCAGGATGCCTTTGGGCCTCTTTCTCTCGCGGCCAGAGTTTTCTGCCTTCATAGATCAGAGCTGGGATATTGATCTTCATCGGGCAGACATGCATGCAGCGCCCACACATCGTGCACATCCAGACCCAAGGGTGTTCGGTGATCTCTTCATCCAGGCCGTAGGCGGCCATCCTGATGAATTTGCGCGGGTCCATGTCCTCGAGTCCTGTGGCCGGGCAGCCGGAAGCGCAGGCGCCGCAGGTCAGGCACAGGTTCAAATTTCCTCCTTCCGGAAGAATCTCCTGCACCTTGTCCAAAAAGACGGGCCTTCGCGCTTTTTCCCAAATGAATTGCTACTGTCATACTCGCTCCTTTTGCCTGAAGTTTAAACACAAAGAAAACATCGCATAACGACTGTCTCGGCTGGAACTTCTCCATCGTCTGTCCGGATCCCGATCCAGATGGTTCTGCAATCAGAAAAACGACAGGGGCTCCTTTGCCGAAACGGTTGCAATCTCGGGTGTACACTATGGGGGAACGTGTCCATATTAATAGATTATAAATATGTGTCAAATAGGAATAATCTATTGTTGGTGGCAATAGGGTACGAAAATGTTGAGCTAATGTCGCGGGATGCGATGATGACTACCGGAGTTAGAGCAAAGGGACTTGCGAAGATGCAATTTTTGGGTAGGATAAAATTACTTCATCCTCCCAAAGTTACGACTATTCATCCTCCATGACCTGCTATAATGAAAATATCAAAGCAGATCTTGACAGCTGTTAGGGCAAGATTACTGTAGTCGCGCCGGAAGGGAAAAATGCGGAACCTCGCACCTTCTTTTCAGGTGGTCGTTCACCACATCAGCAACACTGTGTCCCGTCTCTTGTCATCGGCAGTGCGAATTTTCGTAATCGTTCACCGGGTAAGCCAAAAGTTGCCCAAGGCGATGCATTGTAAACGTTCACAGGTAAGCGAAGACTCCGGGTGCTCCAGCTGGGTGCAGGTAAGCGCAGACTCCGAGCAGGCTGTCGGGCTATAGCCCAACTCTGCACGGCGGCCTGATCGTGCCAAGATGGGGTGCTGGTGAACGCTTAACGCAAGATCAAGCCAAGATTAAGGAGGGATACCAGATGCCTGCCAAAATGATTACCTATGACGCCAAAGCCCGCGAAGCGATTCTTGACGGGGTCAACATCCTGGCCAACGCGGTCAAGGTCACCCTCGGTCCCAAGGGCCGGAACGTCCTCATCGAAAAATCCTTCGGCGCGCCGGTGGTCACCAAAGACGGCGTCACCGTCGCCAAGGCGATCGAACTGACGGACAAGTACCGGAATATGGGCGCCCAGATGGTGCGCGAGGTCGCTAGCAAGACCAGTGATGTCGCCGGCGACGGCACCACCTCGGCCACCGTCCTGGCCCAGGCGATTTTCAACGAGGGCCAGAAACTGGTTTCCGCCGGCGTCAACCCCATGGAGCTGAAACGGGGCATCGACAAGGGTGTGGCTGCCGTGGTCGCCGAGCTCTCGAAAATCTCCAAACCTATCAAAGGACAAGAAGGAAATCGCCCAGGTCGGCACCATCTCCGCCAATGCTGATGAAACCATCGGCAACCTCATCTCGGATGCCATGGACAAGGTTGGCAAGGAAGGGGTGATTACCGTCGAAGAGGCCAAATCCATGGACACCACTCTCGATGTGGTCGAAGGCATGCAGTTCGACCGCGGTTACCTCTCCCCCTACTTCGTCACCGACCCCGGCAAGATGGAAGTCAACCTGGAGGAGCCGGCCATCCTTATCCATGAAAAGAAGATCTCGACCATGAAAGACCTGGTGCCGCTTCTCGAAGAGGTTGCCCGGGCCGCCAAGCCCCTGTTGATCATCGCCGAAGATATCGACGGCGAGGCGCTGGCCACCCTCATCGTCAACAAGCTGCGCGGCACCCTGAAGGTTGCGGCGGTCAAGGCGCCTGGTTTTGGCGACAGGCGCAAGGCCATGCTGCAGGATATCGCCATCCTTACCGGCGGCCAGGTGATCAGCGAGGATCTGGGCATCAAGCTGGAGAATGTCAGATGGCCGATCTCGGCACCTGCAAATCGGTCAAAATCGACAAGGACAACACCACCATTGATCGACGGCGCCGGCAAGCAGGACGCGATCGACAAGCGGGTTAAGCAGATCCGCACCCAGATCGAGGATACCACCTCCGACTACGACCGGGAAAAACTGCAGGAACGGCTGGCCAAACTGGTTGGCGGTGTGGCGGTGATCAATATCGGCGCCGCCACCGAAATCGAGATGAAAGAGAAAAAGGCCCGGGTCGAAGACGCCCTGCAATGCCACCCGGGCCGCGGTGGAGGAAGGTATTGTCCCGGGCGGCGGCGTCGCCCTGGTTCGCTGCATGGCGGCCCTGGATAAGGTCGAGGTCAGCCGGCGAGGAAAAACACGGTATCAGGATCCTCCGCCGCGCCCTTACCGCACCGCTGCGCCAGATTGCCGAAAATGCCGGTTTCGAAGGCTCGGTGGTGCTCAATAAGGTGATGGAAGGTAAAGACGATTTTGGCTTCAACGCCCAGACCGACGAATACGAGCACCTGCTGACGTCCGGGGTGATGGATCCCACCAAGGTGGTGCGGTTCTCCCTGCAGAACGCCGCCTCGGTATCCGGCCTGCTGCTCACCACCCAGGCCCTGGTAGCCGATCGTCCGGAGAAGAAGAAACCTGTCATGCCGGACGAGGATATGGAGGATATGTACTAAAAGCTAGTGACCCAGGGGGGCTGTCTGGCAGCTCCCCTGGGCAGATAGGTTTGGCCGGCGGCAGAGACCGCGAAAGAGTGTTGAGTCAGACACTATCCATTACCGGACATGACCTCGGCATTTCCCTGACCTTGGGCGGCGATAGCACACATTTGTTTCTTCCCGTCCCCTTAGCCTTATACAGACAGGCATCGGCCCGCCTATAGATATCGTCGTTGGGTGCGCCATCGGTTCCGCGAGCCAGGGCGACTCCGATGGAAATTTGGAGACCCCAAGACAAAAAACGGAAAGAACCGGTAACCTGGCGGCGATTTTAATATTGCGTACCGGAGCTGTCTTGAATTCCTCGACTATAACCGCCCGCTCACCAAGAAAGGCATCGAACCTCCCTTCCGCAACGCCCCTCAATCCCTCGGTGGGATTGGCAAAGTGGATGCGGATATTCCAACCCAAGGCCCTGAGTTTTGGCGGAACCGTCAGAAGACCGGCCACTGTCATGGAATTGAGCTGGGACGCCTCGCGTAAGGGGGCGGCATCGGAGCGCATGACCACCACGATGAGCGTTTGAAAATATGGAGCGCTTATCTGAAAAGAGGGGGCTCTCAGCGGATTGCCCATGAAGGTCGGCATCAGATCGACCTTGCCCGTCTCCAATGCGCCTATGGCTGCTCTGATGTCTCTGTCGGAATAGAATGTGGTTTTGAAGGCAATGCCCGTAAACTTGGAGACTTCCTTGAGGTAGTCAGCTGAAATTCCCTGGAAATAACGCTGCTCGTCGTCTTTTACCCTATACAGGGCTGTGCCGAATTGTCCGGGATTGTGCCGTCCTTGTGGAATAGGGGGAAATCCAAAGGAACCGTCGGGTCCGGGAGGCATGTTTGAGCCCGGCTCGGCCGACATCCGGGAGGCTTCCGTCGCCGGTTCCCGGGATGTTGACTGATACGGAGAACTCTTTTGTACCAGAGGGCCGGACCAGATGAGAGATGGGGCGGGGTCCGCCAACAACAACCATGGTGAGGCTCGGATGCTCGCTCAGCCATTGTCGCTCTTTGGGTGAAAATAACGCAAGATCAGCGGCATATCCGCATTCGGTACAGAGAATAAGGAGGAGGGCCAGGAAGAACGAAAATCTATGAAAACTCTTTGCCAACTGTTTTGTCTACCGGTGTGTTCTTTGCTGTTAACAACGTGAAATTACCATGATTGAGAGTATACCACAGTGTCGATATTTCAAAAATAAAAAGAGCCCCCACTGTTCCAAAACAGTGGGGGCTCTTGAGGGGAAAATCCAACGTAATCTTGATCTGACTTAAAAATTGAAGCGCAGCCCTGCTCCAATTCTTCCGTATTTGTCGAAATCATCGAGTTCGTCGATTGCAGAGCGAACTTCGACAAATGCGGAGATTTTGTATGCGTCCGGCTTTTCGTAGATCTGGTAGCCCAAATCCAGAATGATATCCACGTCGCTGTCCTCGTCTTCGAGATCACTGTCGCCATTGGTGATCCAGCCACCAAGGCCGAGGCCGGCAAACATCTTGTTATATTTATAGTTGGCCATTACATCTACCAGAAATGCGGTCTTTCCATTGGTGCCGTTGAGTTTGGGGGCTATGCCGACCATGCCGAGAAGGGAGATGTTGTCGTTGACAACATATTCATAGCCACCACGAAGGAAGAGATAGTTGGCCGGATCGAACTGGTACATATACCCGGCATCGACCACGAAGGGCATGGCTTTGGGTGCGACAGCCGGTTCAGCGGCAGGCGCTTCGGTTACCGGTGGTGCTTCTTTGACTACCGGTGCTGGAACTGGCGCCGGAGCCGGGGTGGGTCCAACGGAGTTCAAGGCAAGATTACCGCAAACCAAGGGAACGGTGAATGTGTAACGATTTCCCTGGTAGTCTATGAAAAATTCATATCCGGTAAAAGCCTCGTCAGACTCCCAGGTTACATCCTTATCTACACGTACCGGGCCTTTGCCGTTTCTCCGGTAGAACATCCATTGCAGATGTTGTCCCTTCTGGTATTCGACAGTCGTCACGGTCGCTTCAGGCAGCTGTTCCATAAGAGGTGTAAACAGCTCTCCGTTTCCTGCCATTGTCAAACCTTTTTTCACATCGTCCTTTTTCTCGACAAGCATCTGCTTCATTTGATCGCTTGAGGTCAGCGGCGGTTTAAAAAAAGGATTTTTGCCCAGATGGGTGATGGCCTGTGCGGAGGTTGCCAGCCAGGTCAGCGAAACCACAACAAGTAAAAGAGGCACAAAATAGTGACGTTTCATGGATACAGTTCTCCTTTGCGTGCAGTACACGGCAAATAAATTTTCAAATTGGCAATCTACAACCTTGTAGACAGGCAGGAGGCACCTGGCGAAAGAGGATAAACGCGGCTACCTGGGAAAAGCCACGCATGATGACTGCATAAACAATCACTCAGGTGAAAGCGTACTACTTTTTCAGACATTGTCAATATGAAGGTACAAAAAATTGAACAAAAAGTTCCCGGGCAAGGGAAGTGCGCAAACTAAATCGTGTTGCAACAATATGTAATGGAGTGCAAATATAATAATTTGTATTTCCATCGATCCTGCGACCGATACGTGTCAGGCATTCTTGGGAGAACGGTCTCAGCAAAGCCTTTCGTCGGGGGCTGCCCTCTGTCTGCGTCGTAAACGTTCACTAGGAGCCTGTCGGATTATGCCCTTTTTCCCCATATCTTCGTTAAACCCGAAAAAATTATCCTCCGGTAAGCGAACGGAATGAGACTCCGAGATATTCAGTATATGCCTCCGGTAATTTTTTCGAGTTTGCCTCGATCTGAGCAAAAATGCCTATAATCCGACCGGCTCCTAGGAGCCCATCTTGCCACGATCGGGCTGGCGTGCATAAATTAGGCAATAGTCCGCCAGCCTGCTCGCAGTCTGCTTGTACCGGCGCCAACCTGGGGCACCCGGAGTCTTCGCTCGCCCCTGTGAACGTTTGCAGTTCATTGGTTTAGCCGTTGTTGAGTCGACCTGGTGAACTGTTTACATATGCTCTATTTTCTAAATAAGGGGCGCCCTCGAATATTTCCCTTGCAAATGAACCTGTACGCTCGAAAAAAAATCCATTATGTGCCAAAAATTCTATTCGAGACTTTTCCGGATCTTTCTGGCTATCGCCCTGGTCGCCTTCTCTCTGTCCGTGGTGCTGGCAGGGGGACCGATAAAAAATGAACTCCGGCATGCCCTGGTGATCGGCAATAGCGCTTATGCCGACGCACCCCTGAAAAATCCGGCCAACGATGCTCGCGACATGACCACTGCTCTGGAACACCTGGGCTTTTCCGTAACGACCCTCATCGATGCCGATCAACGCCAGATGCGCACCGCCATTCGGGAGTTTGGCCGCAAGTTGAAAGCCGGTGGAATCGGCCTGTTCTATTATGCCGGGCACGGAATACAGGTACGCGGAGTGAATTACCTGATCCCCGTGGATGCCGATATCGAGGAGGAGGACGAGGTGCAGGACTATGGGGTGGATGTCGGCATGGTGCTCAGAAAGATGCAGAGTGCCGCCAACAGGCTCAACATGGTCTTTCTCGATGCCTGCAGAAACAACCCGTTCAAGCGCAGCTTCCGGAGCAGTCAGCGAGGGCTTGCCCAGATGGACGCGCCCGCGGGCACCATGATCGCATACGCTACCGCCCCCGGCAGGACGGCCGCCGACGGCAAGGGGAGAAACGGCATCTTTACCGAGAACCTGCTGGACCAACTTGCCAGATCGGCTGACGTGGAACTCGCCGAGTTCATGAAAAAGGTGGCCAGAGGCGTGCAGGAGGAGACGGCCAGGCAGCAGATCCCCTGGATCAGCTCTTCGGTCACCGGTGATTTCTATTTTGGCGGTGGATATCGCTCTGCCACCGAAAGTGTTTCCCTTCCTCGCACCACCTCCACACCGACAACCGCATCCAGGTCGGCTCTGAATGCGGAAGAAGAGTTCTGGAAGGCTATCGCCGATTCGGGCAACCGGCAGGATTATCTTGACTACCTGAAGGCCTACCCGAACGGCCACTTCAAGCAAATAGCGCTGGTACGTTTGCGACAGCTGAAAAGCAGGGAAAGGGCGCCGCTGGAAGGCGAATATAAGGTGAGCGGCACCAACCCGAACGGTTCCCGGTATGCAGGCATGGTGACAATCAGGAAAGAGGGGCGGGGGTATACCGTGCGCTGGAAAGTGGCCAAAGACACCTACTCCGGGCGGGGGATGCTAAAGGGCAAAACCCTTACCGTTGAATGGGGCGCACCCTCTCCGGCCATCTACAAAGTAACCCCCTCTGGCGTGCTCGAGGGTACCTGGGACAACGGCAAAGCGAGCGAGACGCTCACGCCGCTTGACGGCGTCTCCTCGCCTGAGAAAGATGCGGCCTCGCACCTCACTCCGAAACAAGACCAACCGTATACACCGACACCGGCTCACTGAATCCTTTCACCATGATCTCACCGAGCGGACTGACGGGAATTCGGCTGTCAAGCTGCTGCTTCACCTGCTCGGAGATCAGAATGCCGCCGGGAGGACAGTTGCTCTCCAGCCGCTGGGCCAGGTTGACGTTTGAGCCGATCACCGTATAGTCCATCCGCGACTGGGATCCCATATTGCCGACCACCACCTCGCCGGTATGGATGCCGATGCGTATCTGGATTTCCAGGCCACCGATCGCCCGCCATTTTTTGCGCAACTGGGCGGTCTTCTCCTGCATCATTCGAGCCGCGCAAACAGCTTTTTCGGGGTGGTCCGGGTCGGGAGTCGGATCGCCGAAAAACACCATGAGTCCATCGCCGATATACTTATCGATGGTGCCGCCATGCTTGAAGACGATCTCCGCCATCGCCTCGAAATAGGTGTTGAGTGTGGAATGCACCTCCTTGGCATCCCGCGTGGAAGACCAGGCGGTAAAACCGACGATATCGCTGAACAGCACCGTTAGTTTTTTTTTCGTGACACCTTGTATCATCTCCGGGTCATAAAGGAGCTTTTCCAGGAGCGGGGGGGCGAAGTAATGCGTCAGTGTGGAACGAATATGCTGTTTTTCCTGCTGCACTTTGAAGAACTGGAGCAGCAGAAGTGCGAGCATGCCGGTGACCAGAGAGAGCGACGGTCTCACCAGAGGCAATAGGATTCTGAACTCGAAAAAGATGATGACGATTGCCAGAAGCGCCCCGAAAAAGAGCAGCATGGAGAGGATGACAAAGCGCCGGCCGCTGGTAAGAAAAGCAATCACGATCAACAGGCTTGCCAGAACAATATCCAAGGCGATGCATTCTGCCGGGGGAAACTCGGTAACAAAATCGTCCGTGAGAATCGAGTTGATCAGGTTGGCGTGCACTCCGCTCAGCGGGAACCAGGGAGATAGCGGCACAGCCCCGAAATCCCTGCCGCCGGTTGAGACGTCGGAGATGATGGCCAGGGAGTCTTCGAGCTCGCCGACTAGTTCCAGCCTGCCCGCCGGGCTTGCTCCGGCCTTGAGAATCGTGGCGACGGAATAATGGGTAAAGGTGCCTTGCCATGGCCCGCTGAAGCTGATCCTGTTTTCTCCATGTTCATTTACCGGGATGTCGATATCAAGGACTCGGCCGTCGGGCAGCGACGCCTTGCGCAGCACAATCGCGTGGCGGGAAGGAAAACGAATCTGCTTTGCGGAAAGCCCAAGATACTGCAGGGTAGCACGAAGGGCCAGGGAAGGCACCAAACCCTCGGCTGTTCTGATAAAGAGGGGAATTCGCCTGTAGACCCCATCGGGGTCGGGCGAACAGTTCATATGGCCAATTCCGGCAGCCGCCTCGCTCAGCCGATTGGCGCTCAGCATGGCTACCCGGCCGCTGAGCAGATCGGCAATATCCGGCGGCTGCACGGCAATCCGAAGTTTATCGGCAAGCTGTCGGCTTTCTTTGACAGGTGAGGGAACGCTTTTCGTTGAAAGGATGGCGGCAATGTTCACGTTGCCGGCCTGTTGCATCTCCCGCGCCAGTGCATCGCACCCCCCGTTTTGCTGGCAGCGGGGGAAGAGGATGTCGAGCACAATGGACCGCACCCCGGACTTGAAGAGAATGCGTATCAGTTCGGCATAGAGGCGAGGATCGGAGGGCGAATACCTTATCGATGCTATCGATTGGTCATCGAGGTCGATAAAGACGATATCCGGGCTTGTCTTTCTTTTACCCTGCAGGGAGTAGGCAAGTCGAACCAATTGATCGCTCGCCTGCAACTCCAGGATGCCGCTGACACCAGGCAGCACTATCCAGAGAAGGCGGTAAAAGGCAAAGCAGGCAATCACAACAAAACCGTAACGTGCCAGATTCCCTTTACTCATGGCGAATACGGAGGATTCTGCTGTAGAAGGTCTCGGCTTTCACTCTGGTGACCGTGAATGCCGCACCGCGCTCTTGTATCGAGCGCACCGTCCCGGCAATCGGCACGCCGGTTTCGGTGGTCTGGGTGAGTTTTGAGTACCGATGCCGGAGCTTTTTCATCTCCTGGATCACCGCCGCCCCTCGCTTTTTATCGGTAGGTTGGTTGAGGTATGCCTTGGTAAGCTGCTCGAGCCGCTTAAGACGCATGCTTGCCGCCATCAGAAAGAGTCTTTCCTGGCCTGCCGGCGGAGTGAGTGTAAACCGTTTTCCACCCGGAGGAATCCGGATTGTCTTCTCGACCGGGCCGGTCTCGTCATAGGAGGTTGGTTCTTTGGGGAAGAGGAGTTCCAGCTCCCCACTGGAATCAAGGAGATAGAGATAGATATATACCCCTGGTTGCTGCTTGAGAAATATCTGCAGAGTGGCCCTGTTCCTGACTGGTTCAGGGTGCAGGAAATCGATCGCCTGTTGGCCATCGAGCGTGTCTTGGAGTACAGCCCAGGAAAATTCAACCGCTCGATTTGCCGCCTCACAGATGGCGCAGGGAAGAAAAACCAACAAAGCAATAAGAAAGGCTTGCCTCGCATGTGCAGCAGAAAACATCATCTTCTCTTGTATAACTGGCTAAATGCCCACGTCGTCGTTCTCCTCCCTTAAGCAATGATAGGATATTTCTGTTGTTCAATTCAAGACACACCTGAATATGGGGCAGGGTGGCCATCTCTGATCTGTTTCTTCCTCGAGACGGCTTTAAGGTCGTCTCGAAGCCCGGATCATGCTCTCTGCAAGAATGGCGATTGCGCCAACAAGCAGCAGCGCGCCCCCGGCAAGGCCCGAAAGGCCGGCGAGTTCGACCAGCGCGGTAACAATGGCAATCAGCATGACGGTACACAGCGCCAACATGCCGTCGTCGACGAACATGCCGATCAGCTCGGAGAAGGCAATACGGATAACTTTCATTCGATGGCTCCTTCGGTGAGATTGCCGGCGCCGCGCAACCAGCGCACGGCTCCATATGAAAAGAGAGTGAGCACGACAAAGATGCCGACCAGCATCAGGTCGGCTCCCGGCCATTGCGCCCCGAGACCCTCGCCGGTCCAGAACACGCCGAAGCTGGTGAGCATTAGGCCGACCGCGAATTTCAGACTGTTTTCCGGCACCCGTGACAGCGGCTTATGGACCAACAGGCCGATGGCAAGTACCGTGACGAATGCCGCCAGCGCACCCAATCCGGCATAGCGCGTCAGCCCGTGGCCGGCGCCCACCGCGATCACGATGAACACCACCTCGACACCTTCGAGCAGCACCGCCTTGAAGGCCGCGAGCCCGGCAAGGTAGTCGGCGCGCCTGTCCGCTTTCTGTTTTGATAGTGTTTCTTTTTCCTTGGCGAACGCCTTGTCCTCGTCATGCAGCGCCAGATAGCCCGACGAGCGCAGCGCGGCTTTGCGCAGCCAGCGCATGCCGAACAGCATCAACAGTACGCCGACGACATATTGCAGGAGATGCAGCGGGATCAGCTTCAAGAGCGGCCCAAACACCAGCACCAGTGCGGCTAGCACCACGAAGGCAATGCCGGTGCCGATGAAGGCCGGGCGCCAGCTTTGGGTAATGCCAACGGCCAGCACGATGGTGAAGGCTTCGACCACCTCGACCAGCGAGGCGAGGAAGGAGGCGGTAATTGTCGAGGTAATGGTGGTAATGTCGTTCATATGTATTTCCTTTAATGCGGCCCACCCAAGCGTTCAGGCCGTAAGAATCACGCAGCGCTCCGGAGGAAGCGAGAAAGTGAGTTCCTTGCCTGGTTCGATGCCCTCCGGCCAATCGATCCTCACTTTGTGACCGCCGATGTCGAGACCAAGCCGCCAACAGCGCCCCTGGAAGGCGCGTGAGCGCACCTTTGCGGTGAAACGACTGCCGGGATGATCGCCAGCAGGTCGCGCGTCCTCGGGACGAACAACCAGGATGCTGGACCCGCTCTTTATGGTCGAAATGGCCAAGGCGTCCTGCCCGTTGCCTTCGACGAAAAAGCGATTGCCTTCCGTTCTGCCGTGAACCAGCGAGAAGCCGCCGATGAAGCTGGCAACGAACGCATTGGCAGGAGCGTCGTAGATCCGGGCCGGCGTGTCGAATTGGGTGATCCTGCCCTCGCGCATCACCGCGATGCGGTCCGATACCGCCATGGCCTCGGACTGGTCGTGGGTGACGTAAATCACCGTGATGCCCTCGCGGCGCACCATTTCCATCATCTCGCCCCGCATGTCCTCGCGGAGTGCGGCATCGAGGTTGGAGAGCGGCTCGTCGAACAGCATCAACGCCGGACGTGCGGCAAGACAGCGCGCGATCGCGACGCGCTGCTGCTGACCGCCTGAAAGCTCGGCGGGATGGCGCTCGGCATAGGACGAAAGCCGCGTGACCTCGAGCGCGTGAGCTATGCGGCTTCTGATTTCCGTCTGCGGTATCTTCCGCGCCTTGAGCCCGAAGGCGAGGTTGCCTTCCACCGTCATGTGCGGCCACAACGCATAGTCCTGGAACACCATGCCGATACGGCGCTTCTCAGCCGGAACGCTGGATGAACGGCTCCAGATTACCTTGCCGTCAAGCCTGATCGTGCCCTCATCGGGGTCATGCAATCCGGCGATGGCGCGCAACAGCGTGGTTTTGCCCGAGCCGCTGGCGCCAAGCAGCGACACCACCTCTCCGGCGGCGATTTCGATGTCGAGATTGGCAAGTACGGTCTTGCCGCCGAGGGACTTGGAAATGGCCTTGCAGGACAGCGTGGCGGTCATGAGGCTCCTCCTTGGGAATGTGATGCATGGCGAGGCGCCAATTTCGAGATAATCAGCCAGAAAATCCCGGCCGCACCGCCGGCCAGCACCATCTCGACGATCGAGAGCGCCGAGGCGACACCGTCCCCATCGTGGTTGAAGAGTTTGACGACCAGTGGCGGCGCCGGTGAACCGGGAAACGGGATCAGCAACTGTGAGATCGGCAGTTCGAATACCGTGCGGATGAAGGTTAATACAAACGCTGTCGCGATGGAAAGGAGCACCAGCGGCAGGACATTCGGGTGAGCCGTCGTCCGCGCCCGACGCCCTGAAGGCGTGCCGCATCGGAGAGGCTTGGAGCAAGCTGGCCGATGGCGGCGAGGATGATGATCAGGCAGTAGGGTAGTGCGGCAGCCGCATACCCGGTGATCAGTAGAGAAGCGTCGCCATAATGCGGCAGCGGCCAGCCGCGGAACCCCGGCAGGCGATCCCAGAGCAGAATGTAGCCGAAGCCGAGCACGATGCCGGGAATCGCGACCGCCCCCAGACGAAATGGCCGAGAACCAGGCGGCCGCAGACTCTTGCCGAGCGGCTCGACCCGGGCCAGCGAGCAGCAGCGCGGCCGTGCAGGCGAAAATGCCGTGAGGCTCGCATAGGAAGGCGAGCGGAGCAGCGCCTGATTGCCACCGCGCCGGGGCTCGCCGCGCGGCCAGATATGGCGGGGTGAAGTTGTGACCGCGGCGAGCCCCGCCCAATGTCGCCGGAAGGCCCGGGCAGCGATGGCCGCGAGCGGCAGCCAGAGCGCCAGGACGGCGACGAGATGCGCCGCGCCCGCGCCGGCCACCGCCAGGGCCGACGGCGTGGGCTCGGGCCGGCGCGAACGCCCGGAGACCAACCGCGCCTCGGTCTGCCGGCGAAGGAACCGGTCGGCGAACACCACGATACCATCAGGGTCAGCAGGATCAGCGCCTGGGCGCCGGCCATGGGAAATTCATCGGATAGTCGCTGGCCGCGGCGTAGATGCCGTAGGTCAAAAGCCCGAAATGCGCGTTGCTGGGCGATGGTGGCCGCCAGCCCGAAATCCGACAAGCCTTCGGCGAAGATAGCGATCATGGCAGGGCGATGGCCGGCGCGAGCAGCGGCAGGTTGATCTGCGGTCCAGATCCGCCACGGCCCTGCGCCGGCGAGCCGGGCGGCATCTTCCAGCTCGCGACCGAGACCGGCAAGGCGCCGCCGATGATAAAGGCGGGCAGCGGGAAAAGCGAAAGGGTCTGGACGAAAATCAGACCGGCGCAGCGAGAAAAAGCCGTGGGCAGACCGCGGCCAGATCAGTCCGAGCTGGACCAGATAGCCGCCCGGCGACATCAACAGCACCCAGGCCAGCGCCTTTAAGTAGGACGGCGTCAGAAACACCATCCACGGCACGATGGCTATGAGCGCCGAGCCGGGATGTCGAAACGCAGGATCAGGAAGGCGAACGCGCCGCCAAGTGCGGTCGAGGTCAGCGCGCTGGCGCTGGCCAGCTCCAGCGAATGGACGATGGTGAGGAGAACACGGCTGGCGGCCAGCGCATGTTCAAGGCGCAAGACTGAGCGCTATGCTCGGTGATTTCGGATCGAAAAGACCCGGCATCACCGCCTGCACCAGTACCAACGACGAGCGGTAGCGCGATCAGCAACAGGAAAGCGCCGTAAATCAGCATCGCCGGCAGATTGACGCCTAAAAGCGAGCCGCACCTTGCCCGCGCTGCGGCGACATTGGGACAAGCGTAGCGGCCTGGGACCGCCACGCTTTTGAATTCGATGAGTTCGCTCATTACTGCCTTACTCCCCAAAGTTATCGGAAAAGTGAGAAAACGAAAAATAATTATAGAATCGATACGTTAAAACGTATATCCAAGGCACGTATAGCCCCTTGCGGGGTGTTGACTCTATCCTGAAAATCACTGAGCGAACTGGTCTTTGTACCACTTCTTCCATTTGGTTTCATTTCGGGCGGCGACCTTGTCGTCGAGCTTGACGAACTTGATGTCAGGACGCTTGACCTTAGCCTTGACGCCGTCGATCACCGGCATGAAGTAGAAATCGCCATCATCGCCGTTCTGCGCCGCAGCCTGGCCTTCAGGGCTGGTGACGAAGGCGATGAACTTCTTGACGGCATCCATGTGCTTGCTCTTGGCGCTGATGCCGATCGCTTCGGGAAGCGCCACCGAGCCTTCGCTGGGATAGACTGCGACTACCGGCTCGCCCGATGCCTTCTTGGCGATGATCGAAGAATCCTGGTTGATGCCGAACTTGGCATCGCCGGTCAGAATGGCTTTGTTGACTTTGCCGCCACTGGAGAGTCCGGAAATCTCCTTGTTGGAGAGCACCTTCTCAAGCAGCGCCTTGCCGGTGTCAACGCCGTTGGTCTGGAAAAAGCCGGCAAGCCACTGATAGGCCGGCCCGGAGAAATTCGGGTCTTTGGCGGCGACAAAACCTGCGTGCTTCTCGAGGTCAGTCCAAGATTTCCGGCATGTCGGCCTCGGGCACCTTTTTGGTGTCCACCTCGATCGCCGTGGTGCTGGCACCGGTCGGCAGGTACGCCTTGCCTTGGGAAGGAGCGACTTGCCGAGTTTGTTGTATTCGATGGCTGCGGTAATTCCACTGGGCACCGGCCGCAGCACGCCGTCGGTAAGCATGCGCTCCATTACTGCCGACCCGTCGACCCAGACGATATCGAACTGCGGATTATCGCCTTCGGCAGCAATTTTGCCGAGCAATTCACCAGTGCTGCCGGGCTCGACAACATCGACGGTAATGCCGGTCTTGGCGGTAAACGCCTTGGCGACCGTGGCGGCGAAGTCGAGCTTGTCGTAGATTACGAGATTGGCGGCCGAGGCGCTGACGCTGAACGCGGCGAGAGAACAAAGAACGGCAAGTCCCAAGGTCGTGCGGTTAATCATGACTTTCTCCAAGTTGTGAGAGGTGGTGATGGCAAGAGGCGATCGATCTGTCTTTTTTCGAATCCTTTTACCTTCTCTTCGTACTCTGCGTACGGAAACGGCGAAGAAAGTAGTTGGCTTATGTTAGGGCACAATTAGTAGATGATGAATATCTTATGATGATGGTACTAAGCTGCAGTTGCGAAAATAGAGTCATCCATGAGAGGTAGTATCAAGGGGAAAGCGGAGATTTCCTGTTACCGCCAAGTGAGTCAAACCTTTTCTTGCCGGTATTTGGCAGCCCAACTCTGAGGGTAGCCCAAACGGAGGTGAGATTGGGTTCATGCCCAGTTTGCACTGCTTCTTTCGATCGGATGGCAAGCCCGCGGGCCTTTGTCACACCCTGACTGGCGGGCGGGCTGTATGTGCTGGTGGCGCTGATCCGGCTGATTGCGGATCGACGGATCGAGAACGTGATACGCGTGGATGCGCGGGCTGAGTCCGAGCATCGCTGGAGCGTCTCGAGGCCGAGCTACAGGCACTCGCCAAGCTCGCCGGCAAACATTTTCTCAAAGCTCAATATGCCCTTCTGTCTCATATCTCCCAGGGCAAAGTATTTGAGTTACCGGCAGCAGATTCTTCTACTTGCCTGCTGCTCCTGGCCCGCGATTGGTACTGATGCCGCCCTGGTAATTGCAGCGATTTCCGAGCGGATCAGCTCCTTCTCCCGGCGTACATCGAGCTCTCCCCCTGTCTCAAGGGTTCTGGGAAATAGTTCGGTAAGATACCTGTTCAAAGAATTGCCGCAGCCTTCGTGCGGGTTTTGCCAGTAGACCGGCGAGTCATTACGCATCATCTCGCGCAGAACGGTGTGGCAGGCGAAAAGGACAACCTCGCATATCGGCGCCAGCCTGGGATCCAGAAACGAGACGACGCCCTCAAAACCAAACACTCCGCTTGCGGTAAGGCGTCCGCTCTGCAGGTAGGTCGCATAGCCTGCAGTGCCGCGCAGAACGATCTGTCTGTGGCAGAAGAGATTGGCCGTCCGATCGAGGCGGGTCAGCAGCTCGTTTTTCTGGAGAAAGGAAAAATTTATGCGCAGATCCTCAAGAGTGGCATCAGGCAAAAACATCAGAAAACCGATCTCGGGATCGATCCCGTATTTCCTGCAGAGAGAGATCGCCGCCCCGGCGGTTTGCGCGGACGAATGTTTGTTGATATGGCGAAGCTGGCCGGCGGAGCCGCTTTCCACCCCCATCAGCAGGCTGGTGAGACCGGAATCGACCAGACTTCGCATGAGTTCGTCGTCGAGATCGTTGGGCCTGGTCTCCATGCCGAAGGTGATATTGAGCTCTCCCAGCATTTCCAGAAGACGAAGGGTTCTTGCTCTGCCATCTTTACCGGGGCCGATGAAGTTGGGGTCGCTGAAATAGAATTTTGTATATCCCTTTGCCCTGGCGTCCCGGATTTCTTTTAAAATATTTTCCGGAGAGCGCCCGCGCCAGCCGCTGCGTTGCCCGTCGAAAGGGGGGATCAGGCAAAAACTGCAGCGGTTGTAACAACCCCGGCTGGCGAGGATGGTCCGGGTCGGGTCCGAAGTGTCCGTGCGCAGGGGAAAGGGGAACAGGTCGGGACTCTTTTCAACGGGGCGTGCTCTATAGCGGATGGCGCCATCTCCGCCCCGCAGAGCGAGGCCGGCAAGATCGCCTGGGTTGCCGCCATTGTTGAGAGCCTGCCAGAGTGCGGCAACCGTATGCTCGCACTCGCCTACGGCAATGGAATCGACCGAATGCCTCTCCCGCAGGATTTCTTCATAGACAAGGCTTGGGAAAAAACCAAAGAGGTTGAGATGTCCTGTAAAACCCCCCTCGCGGAGAGTCCGGAAAAATTCGAACAACGCCTCTGTGTGCTCCCAGAAATACACCCCGTTGACCGCCAGAAGATCGGGTGACAGGCAGAGGAGCAGGGGAAGCGCGTCGTCGAATGTGCAACCCGGCTGGGCGTGATCGAGATAGGTGACATCGGCGCCCTTTGCCTGCAGATTTGCGGCGACATATCCCCCCATCAGGCAGGACCAGAGGGGAGTATTGGCGATATCGTTGAACCTCTCCCGGGAAGCTATCCGTGGATGTTCGAACACCACAACCTTCATTTGTTTATCTCCAGTCGGGAAAAGACGCCGGCCTTGTGACAGCGGGCCTCGAAATCATGCAAAACATGGCTGAACCGAGGTGGATTGTAATACACGGGGTAAAGAAGATTGAGCGACGGGTCCAGTTCGTTGTCAGCGATCAGCTTCCTGGTCAGCGGCGCCTTCGGGTAGAGGCGGGCATGGTTGAAAATCACCGCTCCCAGGTTGCCCGCCGGTTGATGGATGGCCAGGAGCCGGTCGAGCATCTCCTGCGCCTCCTCCACTTCCCGCTCACATTCTCCGGGCAGGTTGACCAGAAAATGACAGACCGTAAGCATCCCCAGATCCGCAGTGACCTGGGCGCCTTTGAGGAGATCGGCTTTGCTCAGCTGTTTGCTGAGCAGTTTCAACCCCCTTTCAGTTAGCGCGTCGCCTGAAAAGTAAATGCAGCACAACCCGGCATCGGCTGCCGTGGCGAGATTTTGCCGGCTCACCAGACTTTCACGGAAAAAGCCGGTCCACTGGCAGTCGAGTTTTCTTCGTAAAAGCTCCCCGCAGAGTTGCTCAAAGTGGTCCGCGGGTCGGTTCAGAACCGGATCCGTGAAATGGAACAGGCCGATTCCATGATCCTTCACCAGCAGTTCCATCTCATCGACGATCAACTTCGGGTCGCGCAGACGAACCTTCCTCCCGCCCAGCATCGGGTAAAGGCAGTAGCCGCAACAAAGGTCGCATCCCCGTTTTCCTTCGATACCGACGGCGGCGACATACGTGTTGCTACCGGTATACCTGCGGGGGATGAACGCCTCCAGGTCGAGCGGAGGAAGTCGGTTCAGATCGATGCGGGCGTCCGGAGGGTTGCTCTGCAGTTGGGAACCCTCCCGCCAGATGATCCCCGGAATCCGAGCGGGTACAAGCTGCTTTTCCAGCAAAGTCGGGAAAACTCTCTCGCCCTCGCCAACCAGGCCGATATTGAGTTCAGGACAGGCCTCCATCAGCTCGTGTGCCAAAAAGAGAAAACGCCGGGCCTCCGGCGAGAAGACGGGCCTTGGGACAACAGGTCCGGGCCAGACTTGCGGCGGTTTTCAGCGATGAGAGATAGGAGGCCTGATGCCCTGCCAGCGGATCGAGATTTCGAAACGAGAAGGCGACGATTTGCGGGACAAAGCTTCGCAGCAGCGAGCCGAGCTCCATCCAGGGGTCGGCCGCAACGTTCATGTCAAGACATCGTTTGTCATGATCGCGGCCCGCAGCGGAAGAAAGCCTTGAGAGCCCCAGGGGATATACCTTTTCCTGGGCGCCGAAATGGGAGGTCGGCAACTGTACCAATAGTGTTCGCATCATTCCACCAGCAGTAAGCCGATATATTTGACAAAACCGTCCTTGCCCTGAACGATGTCCAGGTTCCAGCCAACTGCATGCGCTGTCGCGTACACATCGATGCCGCTTGCTTCCATTGCCGGGCGTGCCTGTTCCGGGTTTCTGCAGATCCCATCGGTCGGGCAATCCGAACAGAGGGTGCAGGGGCCTGCACCGTAGACAAGCGCCTTGTGGTACCCTCTGAGAAAGGTGCGTCGCTCGAGTTCAAGCAGTTTGTTATGGAAATTTTTCCCCGGCGGCTGTCCCTGGACAAGGAGGGCTGTTGTATAGCAATCGAGGAGTTTTCGGGTCTCGTCCGCAGAGCCGGTGTGTGGGGGGCATTGCAGGTTCCTGGCAAATCCCTTGCATCCGAATCGGCATTTCTGATTCACCCAGGGGGCGGTGATCACCTGTTGCGGTGCTATGGAAGCCATCTTGTCAAAGCCGAGCTCGCGGGCGTCCTCCATCCAGCCGTCCCCAAGGTTGTGCCATTTTTTGGGGCCGCCGATACATATCAGCGTGGAATCGGTTTGCAGGTCATGGATACTTACCTGCATGTTCCTGCTCCGATCGTTTTCCTGGAGCCATTGTCGTATTTCCTGCACCTCATGGCACGTGCCGTTATAGGTATTGAGCATCATGCAGAGATCATAGAGCGCCCCTTTTTGCTCCACCACGGCGGAGCGGTCCGGAAAATAATCGTGGATAAGGATGAATCCGTGATCATCGAGGAGGTCGAGTACCTTTTTTAAAAGCTCTCTGGCCTCGTCCGCACCATAGGCATGCAGAAAATTGGAGAGGATGATCCCCGAATAACGGGAGTTGAAAACATGCGATCTGAAGTCTCCGCTAAAAGGCGCAATCTGTTGCCAATCACCCGTTTTCGGGTACAGTCTTCTGGCAGCCGTTATTACCTCCTCAAGCTCGAACAGCTCACCGGCAAAGGGTTTTTCGCTTGTCGTCTGGCTGTTCTGCCGGTCTCGTATCGCCCTGAGCAGCGAGCCGGCTCCTCCACCGACATCGAGCACCGGCCCGGCAAGGGGAACCCCGGTAAATAGTCGTGCTATTTCGACTGCTTTTTGTCGCACCAGGCAGTCCATCGCCCTGACGTAGCGGAAGTTCCGCTCTTCATAGTCAAGCTGCTCTTCCGGCTGCCTGCGTCCGTGTACCTTTTCCGTCAATTGTTGCCAATTTGGCTGCATATACCGGCGATAGAGAAAGAACTCCCCCAGATACTCCGGTTTGCCCCTGACAAGATAACGACTGGCGGCACCGCCATTCATCCACATTTGATCATGGCACACCACAAGATTCATCTTTTCCAGGGCCCGAAGCAGTCGGGAAAGCTCCTGGGGGCGGCAGTTGGTGGCCCGTGCGATATCCTGGAGAAATGCGTTCCCGATCTCGAGATTGGAGAAGAGATCAATCTCGATCGCCGTAAAGAGAACCTGGGAATACCAGTAAGCCGTGGCGATGTTTTCCAGGAACTGCAATCCTTCAGCCGCTGGATCGTTTTCGGAAAATGGCATTGGATGTTGGGGGGCGTTTTTCATCTCTCTCCCGCTGGAGACAATGCGGAGTTGCGGGGGGTAGTCTTATCTGTCCGAGCAAGCTATAGCCCGTAAGTCTGCTCAGAGTCGTCGCCTACCTGCGCCAAACTGGGGCACAGGAGGACGTGTACCGTCCATCGGTTTGCCCGGTATTTTCTTGATCTGGTGAACGGTTACCAAACTTTTAGGATCTTGGCAAACTTTCGACAAAGGTGTTGTCCCTCTAGCGCCTATGCCAAAATCGCCAAAGGCGCGAAAGTGCTGGCGGCATCGGCGACTGAAGTAGCTTTTGTCGAGCGCAACTATCCAATAGCGAAATATAAATCCATGCTTTCCAAAAACGAGTGGCAGCAGCTCTGTTATATGCTGGTTCGGGGCGGCGTATTCAAACCCTCTGCATATCGAGCCAAGATGGGGGGGCTGGTGAGCGTTTACCGGGTAGGTGAAAATTGCGAGCAGACTGTGGGGGTAATCCATCAGCCTGCTCGCACTTAGAGAGGATGCTGGTAAGCGTATACGGGGCAGGGCGCTATGAGTCCCTACGATCAATCGATATTGCGTTCCCTGCTTTCCGCCAGTTGCGGTTCGAGGGCGGGTTGTCGAGTCTCGTCTGATCCGAAATATTTCTTTGTTTCCGCAACGATCACCGGGGTCAGCAGCAGCAGGGCGATCAGGTTCGGAATAGCCATCAGGCCGTTCAGCGCGTCGGAGATGTTCCATACCAGGCTGAGTTTGGCCACCGAGCCGACGCCCACAAAGAAGATATACACGATCCGGTAGGGCATGACCGCCTTGATACCGAACAGATATTCGATGGATTTCTCTCCGTAGTAACACCAGCCGAGAATCGTCGAATAGGCAAAGAGGATAATGCCGATGGTCACCACATGGGAGCCGAGCGGCATACCTGCGGAGAAGGCCACCGTGGTCAGTTCGGCGCCGGTGCGTCCGTCGGACCAGAGACCGGTCAGGATGAGCACCAGGCCGGTCATGGTGCAGACGACGATGGTGTCGATGAAGGTCTGGGTCATGGAGACCAGGGCCTGGCTGATCGGGCTCTTGGTCTGGGCTGCGGCGGCGGCGATGGGGGCGCTGCCCAGTCCGGACTCGTTGGAGAAAATGCCTCGGGCCACGCCCATGCGCATAGACATCATGATTGTCGCACCGGCGAAGCCGCCGGCAGCGGCGGTGGGGTGGAAGGCCTGGTCGATGATCAGGGCGAGTGCCGCCGGAACGTCGGCGATGTTGGCGATGATGATATACAGCGGCGCCGAGGATGTAGAAAACGATCATAAACGGCACCAGGAGTTCGGTGACCTTGCCGATCTTTTTAATGCCGCCGATGATGACCATGGCCGTTGTCACCATCAGGATGAGGCCGGTCACCGCGGTTGGAACATGATAGGTTGCCTCGACCGCGTCGGCGACGGAGTTGGACTGGACCATGTTGCCGATGCCGAAGGCGGCGACGGAGGCGAAGACCGCGAAAACGGTGCCCAGCCAGGGCTTTTTCAGACCTCGTGAGATATAGTACATCGGCCCACCGTTCATCTCGCCTTTTTCATCGGTAACTCTGTATTTTACCGCGAGAACGGCTTCGGAGTATTTCGTGGCCATGCCGACCAGCCCGGTAAGCCACATCCAGAACAGGGCGCCTGGCCCGCCTACCGCGACTGGCGGTGGCGACGCCGGCGATATTCCCGGTGCCGACCGTGGCCGAGAGCGCCGTCATCAGGGCCTGGAAATGGGTGATGTCCCCCGGTTGGTCCGTGTCTTCCTTACGTTTGATCAGGGCAAGATAGAGCGCATGGCCCAGTTTGGTGAACTGGAGCCCACGCAGAGAAAATGTCAGCCAAAACCCGGTGCCGACCAGCAAGATCAGCATAGGCGGCCCCCAGGCGAAGGCGCCGATCTTCGCGACAACGGCATCTACGGTACTCATGAAATCCATTTGTCTTCTCCTCTTGGATTGGTAGGAAAAATGTCTTTAGCCGAGTGTCTCGTTGCCAAAGACATATTTCCTGGAACAGCCGAGGACGGGATCGCAAGATTCGCCCCAAAGCCACTTTGCGATCCTCCGTCTCTCCCCCTTGTTTCCGGACGGCTTTTTGCCCTTCCGGTATTACTTCAACACAGTTTCAACCGGTGTGTACTCAAGGTTGAAGGCATCGGAGACGCCTTTGAAGGTAACCTGGCCATCGGCGATATTGAGGCCTGTTTTGATGCCATGATTTTCGAGCGCCGCCTGCTTCCAGCCCTTGTTGGCGATCTGCAGGGCATAGGGCAGGGTGGCGTTGGTCAGGGCCATGGTCGAGGTGACCGGTACCGCACCGGGCATGTTGGCAACGCAGTAATGGATAACCCCGTCGATTTCATATACCGGGTCGGTATGGGTTGTGGCCTTGGAGGTTTCGAAGCAGCCGCCCTGGTCAATGGCCACGTCCACGATGACGGAGCCTTTTTTCATCTGTTTCAGCATCTCGCGAGTGAGGAGCTTCGGCGCTTTGGTGCCGGCAACGAGCACGGCGCCGATGACCACATCCGCTTCCATGACCAGCTCGCGCAGAAGGGTGGGGTTGCTCATCATTGGGAAACAGTTTTTCGGCATGACTTCGGAGAGGTAGCGGAGCCGGTCCAGGTTCATGTCGAGCAGATAGACCTTGGCGCCGAGACCGCAGGCCATCTGGGCGGCGTTGGTGCCGACGATGCCGCCGCCGATGACTACGACGGTGGCGGGGGCTACGCCCGTTACGCCGCCCAGCAGAATGCCGCGGCCTCCATAGGAACGCTCGAGATATTTGGCGGCCTCCTGGACCGACATCCTGCCCGCGACCTCGCTCATCGGAGTTAGAAGCGGCAGATCCTTTCTGGGCCCTTCCACCGTCTCGTAGGCTATGGCGATGGAGCCACTCTTGATGATTGCCCGGGTCAACGGCTCATTGGGAGCGAAATGAAAATAGGTAAAGACGATCTGGCCTTCCCTGATGAGGTCGTACTCCGAAGGCTGCGGCTCCTTGACATGCATAACCATATCGGCGTTGGCATATATCGCCGCCGGGTCGTCGATGATCTCCGCGCCGGCCGCCACATAGGCCGCATCGGCAAAACCGCTTCCCAGGCCCGCATCTTTTTCGACCATCATGATATGGCCGTTGGCCCGCATGGTTTCGACCCCGGCCGGGGTCATCGCAACTCTGTTTTCCGCTGTTTTTATTTCCTTTAAAATACCGACTTTCATGGTGTTCCGTCTCCTGTGAGAGTGTTGTTCCCGATGCTGCTTCCGGGGTGGATAAAAAAGGGTTTATTTGCTGTAAATCAGATAGCTTTAAGGTGAAGGTGCAGCGCTGTTGGGAATAAACCTAGCAAAAGTCTTGCCAGAAGAGAGGGACGGCTAGCAGGGAAGATGGTGGGCTCAGCGGGATGGTGAGAATTATATAGTTATATCAGTATGTAATAAGGATGGCGGAGGCGTTTTTCGGTCGCTGATCACGAGGTGGGGTGGAACGTTGCAGGGGAGGGACATGGAAACTAATCTTTCCATGTGTTATGCCGATTATTAAAAAATGATTAAAAATTAAGATGATACCGGAATGGTAACTATTCGCACCACTGGTAACTTTTATCACCGCGGCGTAGGCTGTGTTTGGCGATCTTTTTAATGAGGGCGGTGTGGGACAAGCCCAGGTTCCTGGCGGCTTCTCGAATGCTCGTCGCAGCGTTCAAGGCTGTGACCAGTATTTCTTTCTCATACAAGGCCATACAGTCTTTGAGCTTCTCCTTTCTGCCGCTGCAGCATGGAGGGTCGGCGCGAATGCTTTGGCTCGTCATCTCGTGGCTCAGCAGGATCGAGTCGATGGTGATGTTATCGGAATCCGTGAAGACTGCGGCACGTTCCACCACGTTTTTCAGCTCTCGCACATTACCGGGCCAGGAGTGGGCGAGGAGCTTATCGAGGGCCGCTCTTGCTGATCGTCTGATCCGTTCGTCCCAGTTTGACGTTGAACTGGTGGAGAAACTTTACCGCCATAAGCGGGATGTCCAACAAGCGTTCCCGCAGCGGAGGAATCTGGATTGTCAGCACATTGATACGATAGAAGAGATCTTCACGCAGCCGCTTTTCCTCCATCATTTCTCTGAGGTCCCTGTTGGTGGCGGTGATGACCCGGGCGTTGACCGGGATCTCTTCAAATCCGCCGATCCGCCGAACCAGTCCTTCCTGAAGCACTCGCAAGATCTTGGCCTGCGGGCCGAGCGGCATTTCTCCGATTTCATCGAGAAAGATGGTGCCGTCCGCCGCGGCCTCGAAGAGGCCGGGCTTTCCTTTGCGTCGGGCACCGGTAAAGGCGCCGTCGACATAGCCGAAGAGTTCGCTTTCGATGAGTTGCTCAGGAAGCGCCGCGCAGTTGATAGGGATAAAGGGGCCGGGCCTGCCGCTTTCATAATGGATCGCCTTGGCGAACAGTTCCTTACCCGTGCCGCTCTCGCCGGTGATGGTGACGATTGTGCCGGTGTCGGCGATTTTTTTAGCAAAACCGATCAGGTTCTTGATGGCGAGGTTTTCACCGATGAAGTCGTCGAAGGTCACTTCGAGCGGTGCCGAGACGGCGTCCACCATTTCTTTGACTTCCTTGAGATCTTTCATCAGCAGGACGGCCCCGACGAAGTGACCCAGGGCATCGGTGATCGGTTTGGCGGAGCCGTAAAACTCCACCCGACCGGTACTGGTGACGACGCATTTTCTTCTGCTGACGGGAATCTCTTTCTCGATGCAGTCCAGAAGAATGGAATCCTTCGGGCTCAACTCACTGATATGGTGACCGATGATGTGCTCGTACGTCTGGCCGAGAAGGCGGCAGGCAACGGAGTTGATGGTATTGATAATGCCGCCTGCATCCACCGAAATTATCCCCTCGCTCATGCCGTCGAACAGCGTTTTGAACCATTGCTGGCGTCTCTCCTGGGGGAGATACCGCAATTCCGAAAGGCTTTTGAGGCCAGGCAGGGTGGAAAGAACGGCGAGCAGATCGTCTTTGTCCGGGCTGTTTTCTCTCGCCTCGATCTCGATGGAAGTTTTGGCGAACCCGTTCTTTTGTTCCACTTCCATCGACACGATATTGATGCCTTTGCGGGTCATCAGCTGGGCGATGTCGAAAACGATTCCTATCCTGTCTTTGCAGAGCAGTTGAAACTTGAGATTTTCGGGCATCGGATATGTTTGCAAGGAGTTTATCGGTTAACCTCACCGGTAACCGATCTCCGTGAGGAAGGCAACATTTTCGTACAGGGTGCTGGCAAACGTTTACCTGAAAAGGCCTTTACACTGCGCTATCGGTAACATACAATGCTTTTACATCCAAACAAAGGCTCGACCGCGAAATCAGGCGCATATCTCCATATCCAATGTTCCTGGATTCTCTTTCCAGGCAATTCTATCGCGGAATCAGAGTCCTGGCAGGCGCTAACGTCGTTGGGTGATTTTTCAGCTTATTCGTAGATTTAGTATTTCAGCTTCAGTTACTCGTCGTTTTCCATAAGCGTCCACACCATCACGGCCTGAGAGGCAGAGGAGGGTATTTTATGGACCAGCGGTATGACGTAATCATCGTGGGCTCGGGGCTGGCCGGCCTGCGCGCCGCCATCGAACTCGGTCAGGACACCCGTGTCGCGGTGATTACCAAAGTGTTCGCCACCCGTTCGCATTCGGGTGCGGCCCAGGGCGGCATCGGCGCCGCCATCGGCAATGAGGAGAAGGATTCCTGGGAGTGGCACATGTTCGACACCGTCAAGGGCAGCGACTACCTCGGTGATCAGGACGCCATAGAAATCATGACCCAGGATGCGCCTCGGGTCATCTATGAACTCGAACATATGGGTGTTCCTTTCAACCGGACCCCGGAGGGGAAAATCGCCCAGCGCGCCTTCGGCGGACACACCCGGGACTACGGCGCGGCGGCGGTCAAACGGGCCTGTTACGCGGCGGATCGGACCGGCCGGGTGATTCTGGATACCCTTTGGGAGAAGAGCCTGCAGCGCGGCATCGAATTCCTGGATGAATTCCATGTGGTGTCGCTACTGGTGGAAGACGGGCGTTGCGGCGGCGTCTGCGTGTATCAACTGAGCACCGGCAAGTTGCACACCCTGCGCTGCAAGGCGCTGCTGCTGGCCACCGGCGGGGCAGGAAAGATCTATAAGACCACCTCCAACGCCATGGCCTCCACTGGCGACGGTATGGCTCTGGCGTATCGGGCCGGCGCCCCCTTGCAGGACATGGAGTTCGTTCAGTTTCATCCCACGGGCATCTATAAGCTGGGGATTCTGATCAGCGAAGCCGCCCGGGGAGAGGGCGGGGTGCTGCGCAACAAAGACGGAGAACGCTTCATGGAGCGCTACGCCCCGACCATCAAGGATCTGGCCCCCCGCGATATGGTCTCGCGCTGCATCCTCGAAGAAGTCCGCGCCGGCCGGGGAATAGACGGCAAGGATTATGTCCATCTGGACCTCACCCATCTGCCGCAGCAGGAGATCGGCGCCAAGCTGGCGGAAATTATCGGTTTCGCCAAAACCTACTCCGGCGTGGACGCCACCAAGGAACCGATTCCGGTGCAGCCCACCTGCCATTATATGATGGGCGGCATCGCCGTCGACGCCGAAGGCCGGGTGATCAGGGATGAGAAGGGAACCGCCTTCGAGGGGCTGTTTGCCGCCGGCGAATGCGCCTGTGTATCGGTACATGGAGCCAATCGGCTGGGCTGCAACTCCCTGCTCGATACCCTGGTGTTCGGGCGGCGGGCGGGTAAGACCATGGGCAGGTACATTCACAGCGTTGGTTGGCCCAAGATCTCTGAAGCTTTAGAAAAGGATACCATCAGTGGAATCGCCGACCGCCGCCGCAGCAGCGGCAAGGAACGCATCGGCGTCCTCTTTTCCACCATGCAAAGCACCATGATGGACCATGTATCGGTGTTTCGCGACAAAGCGGGTCTGGAGAAGACCGTGGCAGACCCTGCGCGACTTGAAGGAGCGCTACCAGAAGATCGCCCTCACGGACAACAGCAGCCGTTTCAACCGGGAGCTGATGGATTATTTTGAATTGGGCTACATGCTGGATCTGGCGGAGGTCATCACCCAGGGCGCCCTGTGGCGTCAGGAGAGCCGGGGCGCGCATTTCAGGGAGGACTTTCCCTGATCGTGATGACGAGAAGTTTCTGGTGCACACCCTGGCCGTTTTAAGCGACGCCGGCACACCGACTCTTGGCACCCGGCCGGTAACTATCACGCGATTTGAACCCAAAGAGAGGACGTATTGATATGCAATGCCGTTTTACTATCTACCGGTTCGATCCGGAAAAAGACACCGAGCCCCATTACCAGACCTATGTGGTCGAGGCCGAACCAACCGACAAGGTACTCGATTGCCTCAATAAGATCAGACTGGAGCAGGATGCCAGCCTGGCCTTCCGGGCCTCCTGCGCCCACGGCATCTGCGGGTCTGATGCCCTGGTGATCAACGGCAATGTCACCCTGGCCTGCCAGAAACTGATCCGGGATTTTACGACCGGTGGGAACTTCGTCATCGAGCCCCTGCCGCTGTTTACGGTCATCAAGGACCTGGTCGTGGATCTGGACCCGTTTTTTGAAAAATACCGGCAGGTGAAACCTTATCTTATCAATGACGAGCCACCGCCGGATACCGAGCGGCTGCAGGATCCCAAGGATCAGGAAACCATCGAACCGGCCCTGCGGTGCATCTTATGTGCTTCATGCACCTCGGCCTGCCCCATCAACCGGGCCGATCCGGATTACCTGGGGCCTGCCGCCCTGCTGCGCGCCTTTCGCTACCTCTTTGATTCCAGAGACACTGCTCGAGGAAGCCGCCTGGCCGATCTGGACAGTGAAAGCGGAGCGTGGGGTTGCAAGATCATGCGCTGGTGCACCGACGTATGTCCCAAGGGCATCCCGGTGACCAAATGTATCACCCAGATAAAGACAGCCATCAAGCAGCAGAAAAAAGCCTGACTCCGCAAGAGAGGAGGTCGTTATGTTCGAGTTGAAGACCCTGCCTACAGCTTCCATCCCCTCGGCCCTGCAAAAAGCCGAGCGCTACCGCTTACTCAACGAACCCTACGAGGCGCAAAGCATTTGCCTGGATATCCTGGAGGTCGACCCCGGCAACCAGCAAGCCATCATCACGCTGCTGCTGGCCTACACCGATACATTTAAAGACGAGATATTCCCGGCCTTTAACAAGGCCATCGATGTTTTGGAACGACTCGGTGATGCCCATTGCAAACTCTACTACCAGGGCATCATTAACGAGCGGCGGGCCAAGGCCCACCTGCACAAGGGCGGCCCGAGCGCCGCCCAGATCGCCCACGACTGGTACATAAAGGCAATGGAGGACTATGAGAAGGCGCTGAAATACTGCTCCCCAGGCAACGAGGACGCCGCCCTGCGCTGGAACACCTGCGCTCGGGTATTGAACGGCAATCCGCACATCAAGCCGGGCGACGACCGCCGCGATGTGGAGATCACCGACGCCTACGAATAGGGTGAACGCTCAATCCTCGACCGGAAAGGTCATGGTTGCCCCGTACCAGCCAATAATCGAAATCAGCGGGACGAAGGCAAGCGAGAAGAAGAAGTAGAGGAGGTTGATCCCGTGCAGGTTCACCATTACCTCCGGATCATTCCATCGCCAGATCAAGGAGATACTGGCGATGAGCAAGGTGATGATCGAGAGTGGGATCTTGACGGCGATGGGGCGCATCATTTTTGCCAGGTAGTTGTACCACCAGGTGAAAAGGCCGGTCGCGATAGCCACGACGGTAAAAACAATCCCGCCTGCAAGGCAGTGATAGGCGGTGGTTTCGAAAGTCCGATTGCCGCTCACCCAGTACAGCGCGTTGAAAAAAGGGTTGGCGAGCAGAAAGACAATCGGGAAATGCACCGTCATGGGATGGGGGTGCCGGCGAATAACAGGGTTGGTCTCCAGCAGGCGGGCGAGCCATGCGGGCATTGGCCGGTCCGGTACCTGGGTCGCTTCCAGTGTCCCCACCTGTGGATAGCGGGAGAGCACATCGGCGTCATGGGGGGCGGCACTGATCTCGGCGGTCAGGTCCGCACCAGCTCCATGGCGCTTCATATGCTGACCGCCTCGCCACATCTTGCTCTCGCTTACATCGTACACCTTCCCCTGGTGGGCGATGTAGGCCGCTCTGCCTTCCTGGCCGTCGTATTGCTTAAGTTCTTCTTCGCTGAATATCCTCATCATTGCTCCCTGGAGGGCACTCTATGCTGCCTGTAAAAAACGAAAGGATGTCATTTTTAGGGGATTTTGGAAAGTAAATCGTAATAAGGATAACTCCTTTTTTTCAATACGGTCAAGAAAAGCTATGACCTCTCTGCGCGTGCCAGCATGCTCGTACCAAGATAGGGTGCTGGTGAAGGGTTACGGCTCTCTAAATATGCCCGTCGAAGGCTAGGAGCCGTATTCAAGACACCATGGGGTTGATGGCCTATGGTGTCTGAGAGTCTGCAATAGAGCCCAAGAGGCAGAACTGCCTAACCTGAATATCTGGCATAATCAGTATAGCCTTCGGCGCCGGCGGTATACCAGGTAGACATGTCGTCGAAGGGGGTAAGTGGCAGGTCATTGTGCCAGCGTTCGACAAGATCGGGATTGGTGATGAAAGGGCGGCCGATCGCTGCTATATCAGCACCGCCTTCGGCTATTCTCTGTATCGCGTCTTCCCTGGAGTAACCGCAGTTGCCGATAATGATCCCGTCATAGTGTTCCCGAAATTCGGCTAACGTCATCGGCTCTCCTTTTCCATGAAAGCCGAAGGCAAGGCCGTCCATGATGTGTACATATCCGAGATCAAGGGTTTTGAGTTGTTTAATGACATAGAGATACGTCTCCCGGAAATCCTCACTTCCCATATCGTTGAATACACCGTTTGGCGAGAGACGGACGCCAACTCTTTTCGAAGGCCAGACTTCGAGAACAGCTCCCAGGACCTCACCGAGAAACCGATATTTGTTTTGAAGAGAACCGCCATAGCTGTCAGTCCGTAGATTGGTTTTCGAATCGAGAAACTGATTGAGCAGGTACCCGTTGGCGCTGTGTATTTCAATACCGGAAAATCCGGCTTCCCTGGCATTTATGGCGGCATTTCTATAGTCGTTGATCGTGGCCTGTATTTCCTCTACTAAGAGCGGGCGCGGCACCTCATACTCTTTTTTGCCTTTCGGGGTACGAATCATATCGCCGTTTAGCTTCACGGCTGATGCGGAAACCGGCAGGTTGCCGTTATGGAAGTCACTGTGCGACGCTCTTCCGCAGTGCCACAACTGCAGAAAAATATGGCTTCCGGCCTGCCTGACTCGTGCCGTGGTTTTCTTCCACCCGGCGGTCATTTCCGGCGTATAGATTCCGGGCGAACCGACCCAGCCATTTCCCTGTGGCGAAACGACAGTTGCCTCGGAAATGATGAGCCCGGCCGAGGCGCGCTGGGCATAATATTCGGCCATCAGTTCATTGGGTATCCTCGAATCTCCTGCACGGCCTCGGGTCATGGGAGCCATCGCGATTCTGTTCTTCAGTTCAAGCTCACCTATTTTTACAGATTCAAATAACTGTTTCGTCATTTTGATCTCTCCTGCGTAGCTGGTTGCACCGGTAGAGGCGGTTCGTCGGCCCGATTCTATGAATTGGGTAATTTTATACACCGATGTATAAAATCTTCACTCAAATATTATACAGCTTTGTCTAAAATCAAGTCTGTGTTATTGTATTTTTTAGAAGCAACAGGAACAGGCAGGAAGTTTATGATGGATGCTCTGAAAATTGCAGAGAAAAAATGTCGCGGTCGACCGGCATCGTTTGACCGGGAAAAGCTTGTCGCCCAGGTCATGGAGCTCTTCTGGGAGCGAGGGTATAGCAATCTCTCCCTCATTGAGATCTCCAGGGCCACGGGATTGTCACGAGCGAGTCTCTATAACGCTTTTGAGACCAAGGAAGCGCTGTTCCTTGAAGTATTTGAGCAATACCTGGCCCAATCTCCGGAGACGATCCTGGCGGATATTCGTGATGGAGACCCGGTCGGACCTGTTTTGTATCGCTTCTTTGATGCCATCTCCACAATGCTCGCTTCGGACAGCAAGCACCGTGGCTGTCTGGCGGTGAATTGCATGGCGGAGCCGCTTCCGGAAGATTCAGCCCTGGGAAGGGTGTTGACCGCAATGCAAGAGAAGAAGAGACGAATGTTCAAGATGCTGGTCCAGAAGGCGATCAGGCAAAAAGAGTTGTCGAAAAACACTGATGCGCAGGTTGTGGCGAACATTCTGCAGGCCTTTTTAAACGGACTTTCCATATCTTCGAAAAATGGAGTACCGGCAGAAGAGCTCCAGGCCATGTCGAGGACATTTCTGAAGAATATCGGATTCGCCGATGCTTCAGCCGAAGCAGAGTAGTCGTTCAGCGGAGCTGTCGATGGCAAGCCTCGAGAAGAGAGGATCTCCTTCGCTTGGTTGTGGCGACACAAGAGGGTGCTGCCATACCGGTTCATGAAAAGTGCGGGTTAAAGCAACCAGCGGAAAAGACAGACCCCAGCCATGCCGGCGGCCATGGTCAAGAGCAGGTTGCGGCTGCGCAGATAGACCAGAAGACAGGCGGCAAGCCCCAGCATGCCTGCGATTCCCGCATGCAGGGCGCCCGGTACGGTGAGCGAGAGCAGGAGGGTGCCGGGTAAGGTATCGAGAAAGCGTCTGGCCGGACCGGACTTAGGCAACCGGTCCGCCAGGAGCAGACCTCCCAGGCGCAAGGCGTAGGTGACGCCGGCGGCAAGCAGGATTGCCGTCACGGCGCCCAATTGAAACAGGTGGGTCATTGCAGTTTCTCCCCGCCGGTTGTCACCGGCAATTTGCAGGGTGCCTCTTGTGTCGGGTGCTGTCTCTTGGATTGCCAGATTTCCATGGCCATCGCCGTCAGCGCCCCTCCCACGCCGCCCAGGACGATATAGAGTTTGCCGGGCAATATGTGTTCGCCCGCAATCGCCAACCCGGCCGCCACCAGCCAGGGTGCCAGATCGTCTTTGCCTTGCCAGAGGCTCAAAGAGAGGGCGGCGAAAACGGCAATGAAGGCGAAATCGAGACCCCAGCGCTGAGGTTGCACAATGTGGCCGCCGAGCAGATTGCCGGTAATGGTGGCGGCAGTCCAGGCGGCGAGCAGCAACAGCCCTCCACCGACCAGAAATGATGGAGAGGTTCCGCCATTGCGATGGGCGGCTATGGTCACCGCCCAGTTTTCGTCGGCGACCAGGTGCATGCCCAGCACCTTCT
Organism: uncultured delta proteobacterium; assembly: GCA_963745265.1. Lineage (GTDB taxonomy): Bacteria > Desulfobacterota > Desulfobulbia > Desulfobulbales > Desulfocapsaceae > Desulfopila. The sequence continues at coordinate 31,693 of CAVUXQ010000016.1, read as the reverse complement.
GCCACAACGGCCGGTTTTCGAAAACCGGTTGCAGCGAGGCGCCAATCAGCAGGTAGCGCATGTTGATGATGAGAACCGCCAGGCCGATCGAGAACACCGGGATCGGCGAAGACCACATTTCGATCATCACCAACTGGGCCGAACCGGCGAACATCAACACATCCATGCCCAGCATTTCGGCCCAACTGACGCCGTGATTGCCGCTCAAGATCCCGAACACGCTTCCGTAGGCCATGGCACTTATGGCCAGGGGAATATTGGCCTGTATGCCCTTGATCAGCTCTTTCATGGCAATTGCCTCCTCTTATTCAATGACATTGTCCTTGAATAATGTCATAATCGAATAAAATTGTACCAGTCAATCGATATATTGTTATGATGACAATTTTGCTCGAACACATCTCGCTAACTGACGGCAGGAAATATCACCGGATTATACGGGGTATTCAGGCGGCCTTGGATGATGGCAGCCTGCGGCCCGGCGATCGCCTGCCGCCCCAACGGGAATTGGCAGATGCTCTGGGGGTGACTCTGGGGACGGTGACCAGGGCCTATCGGGAAATCGTCAAACTCGGCCTGGCGAAGGGGGAAACAGGACGGGGAACGTTTGTCGCCCGGCGGGAGGACGAGGAGTTCACCCTCCATGCCCTGCATAACCGGATAGAGCGGGAAGGTGGCGGCGTCATCCGTTTCGACCTCAACTTCCCGGTTCCGGAAGGGACACCAGACCTGGCCGCCATGCTGGCCGAGCTCTCAGGCCAGCCGTCATTGCAGGAGTTGCTTCGCTATCAGCCGACAGCGGGGCTCATCCAGCACCGCCGCGCCGCTTGCCGCTGGCTCAAGCGCCACAAAATTGAAGTCGACCCCGAAAATATCGCCATCACTGCCGGCGCCCAGCATGCCATCTTCGTAGCCCTGGCCAGCCAACTGGCTCCAGGTGATGGTTTGGCCGTCGATTGCTCTACCTATCCGGGCATCCTCAATATTGCCGGTCTGGGGCATCTTCGTCTGGTCGCAGTCGAGGGAGACGGGCAAGGCATGCGGCCGGAGGCGCTGGAAAAGGCGGCGAGCCGCCATCACTTGAAAGCCGTGTACCTGATTCCGACCCTGCACAATCCGACGACCGTGACCATGGGGCCCGAAGCGGCGCAGCGAGTTGGCGGAGGCCATAGCCAGGCACGACCTGTTTTTGGTGGAAGACGATGTCTATGGTGGTATGGAACAAGAGGACTGCCTGCCGATCGCGGTTTCCATCCCTGAGCGCAGCTTTTATCTGACCAATCTTTCCAAGACGCTGGCGCCGGGACTGCGAATCGGATTCCTCGCCCTGCCGCACTCCGTAAAGGCTGCCGTCGAACGGGCCATGGCGGCGACAATCTGGGTCAATCCGCCGCTCATGGCCGAGATTGGCAGCAGATGGATCGATGACGGGACCGCCGATCGGGCGATTTTGCAGAAACGACGAGCGGCCGAGTCGCGGATGGCGATTCTTGCCGGCAAACTTGCCGGGCAACAGCTCCAGTTCCGTCCCGGCAGCCTGCACGCCTGGCTCAAGCTCCCCGCCCCCTGGACTGGAGAAACCTTCGCCCGCCAGGCTGCGAGCAGAGGGGTGCAGGTTATTCCTTCTGCCAATTTCTGCAGTACCCGCGAGCAGCCTGGAGAAGAAGCGGTACGCATTTGTATCGGGCCGCCCAAAGACGAAGCGGAAGTCGAGCGCGGTGGAGAGATCCTTGCTTCAATCCTGGCCGGGCTTCCGGTTCCCCTCCAACCGTTCATGTAAGGCCTGATTCTATCCTGTATTGTCGAATCCTTACGACTCCTGGGAGTAGCGTTGCAGAAAGCTCAACAGGTCCGAAGCCGCGGCGGTCGGTGAAAGGGTGCCCGCCTCCAGCTCCTTTTTGAGGCGAGGCAGAGCGTTTTTCACTCTCTCCTGGCCATAGAACCAGTCTCGCAGCCCCTCCTCAACCAGAAATTTCATCCAGTCCTGGGCCTGGCCGCGGCGTTTTTCGGCCAATTCGCCACAGTCGGTGAGGGCGGTGCGATGCTCGAGCACCGTCTGCCAGATCTCCGCAATACCATTGCCCATGAGAGAGCTGCAGGTGAGCACCGGCGGACTCCAGTGGGGGCTTCGTGGCATCAAGAGGTGCAGGGCCGCCTCGTATTCTTTTCTGGCTATCTCGGTGCGATTGACGTTGTCGCCGTCCGCCTTGTTGATGACAATGGCGTCGGCGACTTCCAGCACCCCCTTTTTGATGCCCTGCAGCTCGTCGCCGGCCCCGGCGATCATCAGCACCATGAAAAAATCCACCATGGAGGCCACGGTGGTTTCCGACTGGCCGACGCCCACCGTCTCGATGATGATTGCATCGAAGCCTGCCGCCTCGCAGGCGAGCATCACCTCTCTGGTTTTGCGGGCGACGCCGCCGAGGTTGCCGCCGGAAGGGGAGGGGCGGATGAAGGCGTCGGGATTGACAGCGAGCTTTTCCATCCTGGTTTTGTCCCCGAGGATGGAACCGCCGCTTCGGGTGGAGCTGGGATCGATGGCCAGCACCGCCACTCGCTTGCCCAGCTCGGTGAGTTGGGTGCCGAAGGCCTCGATAAAGGTCGATTTACCGGCGCCCGGCACGCCGGTTATCCCCAGCCGCACGCTATTGCCGGTATGGGGCAGCAGACGGTCGAGGATGTTCCTCGCTGCCTGTTGGTGAGCGGGCAGGGTACTTTCGATGAGCGTGATGGTGCGGGCCAGCATCAGCCGGTTGTGGTCGAGCACTCCCTTGATGTATGCCTCGGTGTCTATCTGCATGGTAATTATACGGGAAAGCTTACAATTGGCGTACGGCGGTCGGGAGACCTTGCAAAAAAAGCTACAGGGTAAGAAGAAGGCAAGGTGCTTACCAACAACGAGAAAAGCGGCACACATGCAACGGGATGGGAACGGGCGCTCTTTAAACCCCACCGCCGTGTGCCGCTTCGTACGACGTTCAGAATCGTCTTACTTGATGTATTTCTTCTCTAAGAGTTGCAGTGTTCTGTCCGCCGATTCGGGGATAGGGGTGCCGGGTCCGAAAACGGCCTTAACCCCTTTCTCGTACAGGTATTCATAGTCGCCGGGTGGAATGACCCCGCCAGCAACTACCATGATATCCTCACCGCCCAACTTTTTCAATTCCTCGATTAAAGCAGGAACCAGGGTCTTGTGACCTGCCGCAAGACTCGAGGCGCCCACCACGTGGACATCGTTTTCAACCGCCATCTTGGCCGCCTCCGCCGGGGTCTGAAACATGGGGCTGATATCGACGTCGAAGCCAAGATCGGCATAGGCGCTGGCAATGACCTTGATGCCGCGGTCATGACCGTCCTGACCCATCTTGGTGACCAGCATCCGCGGCCGGCGGCCCTGTTTTTCCAGGAAAGCCTCGGTTCGTCCCGCGAGCGCTCGATGATCTCCTTGTTGCCGGCATGTACTCCGAGGCATAGGCACCGGAAATGCATCGGGTGGTTGCGACAAATCGGCCGAAGACTTTTTCCATGGCATCCGAGATCTCGCCAACGGTGGCCCGGGCCCGGACTGCCGGCAGTGCAGCCTCCAGCAAATTGCCGCCGCTTTCGGCAGCACTGGTGAGATCGGCCAAGGGCCTCTTCCACGGCCTCGCTTGTCTCTGTTGGCCTTGATTTCCGTTTAGCCGGGCGACCTGCTCGTCGCGCACCGAGGCCGGGACCTCACGGACATCGAAGTCGATCTTCTCGTCGGGCAGTTTGTATTTATTGACCCCGACAATCACATCTATGCCCTGATCGATCCGGGCCTGTTTGCGGGCTGCCGACTCCTCGATACGCATCTTCGGCATGCCGGACTCGATGGCCTTGGCCATGCCGCCCAACTCCTCCACCTCATCGATGATCTTCTGGGCTTCCTCGGACGATGCTGTTGGTCAGGGATTCGACATAATAGGAACCGCCCAGCGGATCGATCACCTGACAGACCTGGGATTCTTCCTGGATGATGATCTGGGTATTGCGGGCAATGCGGGCCGAGAAATCGGTCGGCAGGCCGATGGCTTCGTCAAAGGAGTTGGTGTGCAGCGACTGGGTGCCGCCCAGAACCGCCGACAGGGCCTCCAGGGTCGTGCGGATGACGTTATTATACGGGTCCTGCTCGGTAAGGCTCCAGCCCGAGGTCTGACAATGGGTCCGCAGCATGGAGGATTTGGGATTCTTCGGATTGAACTGGCCCATCAGTCCGGTGCCACAGGAAGCGGGCCGCACGCAGCATGGCGATATCCATAAAGAAGTTCATGCCGATGCCGAAGAAAAAAGAAAGACGCGGGGCAAATGCATCGATGTCCATGCCGGCTTTGAGCGCCGCCCGCACGTATTCCACACCGTCGGCCAGGGTAAAGGCGGTCTGCAGAACGCTGTTGGCGCCCGCTTCCATGATATGATAGCCGCTGATGCTGATGGTATTGTATTTCGGCATCTTCTTGGAACAGAAGGCCATGATGTCGGAGATGATCCGCATGGACGGCTCCGGCGGATAGATATAAGTGTTGCGGGTCAGATACTCTTTTAAGATATCGTTCTGGATGGTGCCGGTCAGCTGCTCATGCGTAACGCCCTGCTCCTCGGCCGCCACGATATAGCCGGCCAGGATCGGGATAACCGCTCCGTTCATGGTCATGGACACGGACATCTGATCCAGAGGGATACCGTCGAAGAGAATCTTCATGTCCTCGACCGAGTCGATGGCCACACCCGCCTTGCCGATATCACCTGCCACCCGGGGATGGTCGGAATCGTAGCCGCGGTGGGTTGCGAGGTCGAAGGCCACGGACAGTCCCTTCTGCCCGGCAGCCAAAGCCTTTCGATAAAAAGCGTTGGATTCCTTGGCCGTGGAAAAACCTGCATACTGGCGGATGGTCCACGGCCGGCCGGCATACATGGTGGCCATGGGACCACGGACATAGGGCGCCAGCCCGGCAAAGTGTTGACACATTCCAGTCCCTCTATATCTTCGGCGGTATAGAGTGCTTTGACCTTGATTCCTTCCGGGTCATCCAGTCCAAAGTATCCACGGACTTTCCCTTCATCTGCTTGCTTGCTACTGCTTCCCATTTGTCTTTATTTGGATGTTGCTGACATCATTGCAGCTCCTTGTCATTGCGGGCGAATACCCGAAAATAAATGTGCTAAAAAAAGAGTATTACTGAACGCTCACAGAGTTCGACCAGAACGCCGCCGGTAGCTTTGGGATGGAGGAAGGCGATCTTTGCTCCGCCCGCTCCTATTCTCGGCGTCTGATCGATCAGCTGGATTCCCTTTCCTTCAACTCTGCCAAGGCTGCCTCTATGTTCTCAACCCGAAAAGCGATATGCTGAAATCCCTGACCTTTTTTCTCAATGAATTTTGCCACTGGGCCATCCGGAGAGGTCGACTCCAGAAGTTCGACCTCACTTTCGCCTACGGGGAAAAATGCGGTCGTCACCTTCTGTTCGGCAACGGTCTCCGCACCTTCAAAGGCCAGCCCAAGGATCTGCGGCCAGAAATTCTTCCCCTCTTCGATACTGTTGACAGCAATTCCTAGATGGTCTATTTTCAGTATCTTCATGTTGTTCCTCCCGAAAAATTCCAATGTTTACCCGTGGAGCAGAACCCCACTGCCAAGGTTTACCGATCGATTCCGTTGTTCCTGCTGTTCCTTCGAGGGTTGGCCATGCCCCGCCATACCATCTCGAACATGGCATTCGCCTGTTCGGCCAAGCTTTCTTTCTTGCCCCCGCAGTATCCACATGAAAAAGCTGCGCTGCACAAAACCCATGAGGAAATCCAGCAGGGTCCCCGCCCTGACATCGGTGTTCAAAATTCCCTCTTTCTGCCCCTGCCGCAGAACGGTGATCAGCAGGTTCATCATCCGCGGCTGGTCAAAGGTCTCGTCCGCCATCCAGGTCTTCATGGGCAGCGTCATAAAGACGATTCGGCCCAGTCCTTCGTGGCGTTCGTAATAGTCGAGCTGCAGCCAGAAGACCTTGCGGAGCTTCTCCTTGAGATCCTCAATGCCCTGGAGATGATCGACGATCCGATCGGTCAGCTTTGCCCATCCAGACATCGACAAAAGCGAACACCAATCGTTCCTTGCTTCCATAATGCTTATAGATGGTGGTAAAACTGACCCCCGCCTTTTCTGCGATATCCCGGATACTCGCCTTGTGGAAATCGGAATTGGAAAACACCTCCAATACCGCTTTTTCCAGTCGTTTGTGGATTTCAGGGTTGAGTTCTTCTGCCATTATTACTGCCGTCCTTTTCCTTTTTGAGGATCACGCTCCCGCCCTTGCGCGAGGGCGGCCGCGGGCTCTTGCGGACGGGCAGTCCGACACTGCCTTGCGGCCCTGGGAACGCGTAAAAATGTTACTGCTTTAACTTGCCGATTCTGTGACCATTACTTTTGGAGCATTCTGTGAAACCAGAATAAAAGAATGAGGTTTCTCCTGCTTCTAATGCATATGTTTTTGGTCTGCAAGTAAAAAGAACGACCAGTATCTTTGGTATGATCCTGGGTTTTTCGGTTTTTGTCGCCTCCTCAGTCTGTTATCGCCCCGCAGGTCGGCCAAGGGGGAGAGGTGCCACTTCGTCTCACGGTCAACGTGTGTCGGCGCACAATCTTGCGGGGTGGTGAATCGGAAAACACGCCATGCCGCCGCGCTTCGAGCCGTGCCGGCGCCACGACTCGCTGGCGCGCAGCCGGGTTGGTGAAAAAATCATGTTTCCGGCTATAAACCCTGCAAAACAGTCTGCTTTTTGGGTGAGTTTGTTAAACACCGTTACCATGATTTGCATCAAATATATTGAAGCTTGTTGCTCGTGCTGTTGATAAGAAAGTTAAAATCGGTAGATAGAAAGATAGAGATCCTGTCAAATTTAAGGTACTTCACCGCGATCGTGGAGCTTTGTTACTTATGAAAAACATCATTAAAATGTCGATATCTCAAATACAAATGCTAAGATTCAGTGTCGAATTTGGGTTATTCAAGAACAATGTTACTCTTTGAGGAAAACAAAGTAAATCATTTTTTCTTGTCGATTGAAAAAACTTTGCCTGGGAATACGGAAGTTGTGGTAGGATCAATACCTGTTCCAACTCGGATTTTTCACCAGCCCATGCGATGCCAGGAGCCTCTCGGATTATAGGCTCCCATAACTCCTGGGAAGTGTTCTGGCGGCGATCGCTGTCCGAACGTATGAGAGATACCGGGTAAGAGTTGTCTCGTTGAGGATATGCGGTTGTTTGGTCGTCTTCCCGGGGGAACGTTCACCAGCACCTCATCTTGGCATGATCAGGGCGGCTTACATAGGTAGGCTATAGCCCGTCAGCCAGCTTGCGCCAACCTGGAGCGCTGGTGAACGTTTACGGAGGTCGGGGAGAAAAACATCACACTATTGGCAAACGGGAACGCGCAGATGAAAAGAATCGGGTTTGTATATGACGAAAAGTATTTGTCGCACGACACCGGCAGCTACCATCCGGAATCGGCGGAACGGCTCAGGGTGATCATTGAAGGTCTCAACCGGTGCGGCCTGCTCGAAAAGCTTATCCGGATCAAGCCGGAACCGGCCGGGCAGCGCTGGATCGAAGCGGTACACCATGTGAATTATATCCTGCGTTTCAGCGATGCCTGCGCTCTCGGACTTCCCGATCTGGATCACCCGGAAAACATTATCTGCCGCGACACCTACGATGCCGCGCTGCTGGCCGCGGGCGGAGTGCTCAAAGCCATCGATCAGTTGATGCTCGGCGAGATCGATTCGGCTTTCTGCGCCGTCCGACCGCCCGGCCATCACGCCGAGGTCGATAAGGCCATGGGGTTTTGCTACTTCAACAATGTCGCTATAGGCGCACGGTATCTCCAACGGCAGTGGGGCGTGCAACGGGTTGCCATTATCGATTTCGACGTCCATCACGGCAACGGCACCCAACACATTTTTGAATCCGACTCGCAAGTGCTCTATTATTCCATTCATGAGCATCCCTCGTTCGCCTATCCCGGCACCGGTCGGGATTTCGACAAAGGCAACGGCGACGGGGAGGGCTTCACCGTCAACTCCCCGGTGCTGCCGGGTCGCGGCGACATGGAATATCGCCGTAAAATCACTCAAGACCTCATCCCGGTGATCAAAAGATTCCAACCGGAGATACTGCTGGTTTCCGCCGGCTTCGATGCCCATGTTCAGGATCTGATGTCCGGCGTCAATCTCACCACCGACGGTTACGACTTCATCTCGGAGACGATCATGAATATCGCCAATACGTTGACGAATGGGCGGGTCATCTCCATTCTCGAAGGGGGCTATAACCTCGAGTTGTTGCCCCTGCTAGTGGAAAATCACATTCGATATCTCGCCGGTCTGCGTGGAATCCGGAAGTGATGCAATGGGTCATGGAAGGTGCCTGGAAGGCTTTTAACGACACACATCGCGCCTGGATAAATAGGCGTTACACTTGAGGGAGGGAATATGTTCGTCAGCCAAAGGATGTCAACCGACCTGATCACCGCACCGCCCGAGCTGAAATTATCCGAAGCGCGTGAAATCATGCGTTCTCGCGGCATTCGTCATCTGCCGGTAGTGGATGCGCAGAATAAACTGCTGGGTATTGTTACCGACCGCGATATGCGCGACGCCATGCCTTCGAAACTGCTGGCCAAAGGCGATTTCGAGGCGATGCTCGAGAAGGTCATGCACCATCCGATCGAGGATATCATGACCCGCGACCCGGTGACGATCTATGTCTATTATACCATTCAGGATACGCTGCTGATCATGCGGAGTCACAAGGTAGGAGCCGTGCCCGTCATCGACGATGAAGGCTGCCTCAAAGGCATTCTCTCGACCCGCGACCTGCTGCGAGCCTTCGTCGATGTCATGGGAATCGATGAGCCCGGCACCTTGCTCTGCATTCTTTCCGAAGAAAAGCAGGGGCAGTTGAAAAAGATCGTCGATATCGTTACTGAAGAAAAAATTTCACTCGGCAGCGTGCTGGTCTCCAAGACGCTGCACGAAGAGAAAAAAGCGATTTTCCCCTATTTGTTGACCAACAACGTGGCCAGGGTAAAAAAACGCCTTCTGGACATCGGGTTTGAGCTTCTCGACCCGATGCAGTGGTATTTCGACCAGATGCCTAAAAGAAGAGGGTAAAGGTTTACCCCGGCTGCGCGGTCAAGGCTCGCGCAGCCGGGGGGATTTCTCATGGGAAGTTGCTGGGAATCAGCCCACCAGGGATGACTCATGCTGCTCGGCGAACTTGGCTTCGAGTTTGCGCATCACGTTTTTGTATCCCAGGTTGTATTCCAGTTCGTTCGGTATGAGCGTTGCCGGATGGATGAACCCTTGCGCTCGCATCATCTCCGATTTTTCCACAGCCTTGTTGCGGAAGTAGTCCCAGTCGCTGGTGGCAAAGGCGTCGATCGATTGCCCGAGCTTGCCGCCCTTGATGCTGAACAGACTGGCCGAGACCATGGGGATGCAGTAGTTGGGAGTGGAAGGGGTGTTGCGCGCCACCGGCATCAGCGGCATGTGGTGGCTGCCGCGGGTGTTGCCGGCCACGAAATGGCAGTATTTGAACACGGCGCAGGCCTCTTCGGTGGCTGGAAAGGTTTTTTGCAGCCGTATCACCGCTGCCGGGTCGTCTTTGCCGACATAGGTGCCGGCGATGTTGTGCAGCCGGTCGGTGGTGGCGTTCAGGATCGGTTCGCCGTCCCTGGTCCAGATCGATTCCACGACGTATCTCCCGGGGTACATGAGCGCCGCGGCGATGACGAAGAGATCCTCGGGCGTATGCAACGAGGCGATCTTGCCCGCCTCCACGTCCATGATTCTGAATTCGACCCCTTTGGTGAGTGTCGGGTTGAGGAGCAGCCCGGTGTTGGCTGCCGGGTCGCAGAAAAGGCGGTAAAATGGGTGGTTGAACGCCCCGGGTTCTGTCTTGTCGGCAGTGATCAAGCCGAGGACTTCCGCTGGTCGTTCCTCAAATTCCATTTCGGCGACCCCGGGGCCCATGCCCCGCACGTTCCCTGAAAAGGCGGTGCTGAGAAGGTCCTGACCCGCGCCGTACAGTCCTTCGTTTTTGGCTGTCTCCGTCCCCTTGAGGAAGGCATCGAAGGCCAGTTTATGGACGGTCTCGTTGCCCACCCCTTTAGTGTGGGTCATCAGAATGTGAATGTCATCGCCGGTATAACCGATGTACCGATCGATCAAGAGACCGGTGGCGATTCCGCGTGATTCAACGACGTCTTTTACCTCTTTTAGTATCTTGTCACTTGGCCGTGTGTGGCCGCCGATTGAGCCTATATCGGCCTTTATCGCGGTTGTCGTGATTTTCATATGCATTTCTCCTCTGTGTGGTTCGGTGTACTTTTCCGGAGCAAACACTCCGGGAACCGGTCGCGGCTGCCGATACCGTTCCCTTATCGAGCAAGGGAGCTGCGGCAGCCAATCGTCTCTGCAATGCGGCCGGGCACCCCCCCGCCACCTTGCTGTATGTTTCTATACGTTAGAGAAGGTAAAACGCTATTACTTTAAGGTGTGCCTAAAATTTATTGCTGTCAAGCCGTCGCCACCGAGAAAACCGCTCTATTTGTGTGGCGGGCTTTTTGCGAAAGACGCAAAACCCGCGCCTCTGTTCACCGGCCTCCTGGTTGCGTGAATGGTTGCCGAGGCAGGTGGTGAAGAAAGGCGTCGATCGTGTCGGCGTAGCCGTCAATTGATTGGTTGGCCGATCCGCCCCCAGCGCGGTCGCCAGGTCTTTTGGTTCCAGGACCAGTACTTGATGAAGGCTTCGCCGACAATATCGTCGGCTTTGACGAATCCCCAATACCGGCTGTCGTAGGAGTTGTCGCGGTTGTCTCCCATCACGAAATAGGAGTTGGGCGGAACCCGGACCGGCCCGAAATTGTCGCGGATCCCGATGCTGCGTGGCAGAATGTACGGATCCGTATGGATTGCATGGGGGTTTTGGTATGGGATCCCGTTGACGGAGACGACCTTATCGCGAATGCTGATCACATCGCCGGGTATCCCGATAACCCGTTTGATATAGTCTTCCGAGCGGTTGAGCGGAAATTTGAAGACCACGACGTCGCCTCGCTCGGGTGGGCGGATCTCCGGCAACCTCAGGTTAGTGAACGGGATTTTGACGCCGTAGATGAATTTGTTGACCAGCAGATAATCACCGACCAGCAGGGTGTTCTTCATGGATCCGGAAGGAATTTCGAAGGGCTGAGCCACGCAAATGCGCACGATGAGAAAAAGGGCGAAAGCGAGCAGGATCGACCTGGCATATTCCTGAAATTTCGAACCCGAGTGCTTGCCGGCCTGCCTGTGGGATGAGCCGTCTACTGAATTGGTCATTATGAAGATGTCCGTGTAATGTGTTGTCTTTTCAGGCAGAACCATTGGCTGAATGTTTTGCGGAAAGCGGCATGTCTATCGACATGGTCGCAAGCAGCCAGGCCAGAAGCGTCAGCAGGAGCACGGTCAGTGCCGCGACAGGCAGCACTATGCCCCAGGCCGGAACTTTGCCGCGTGATGCCTCGACGATGGGCGTCACCAGGATCGGTAGTCCGGTCAGGAGCATGAAGAACAGGGCGATTGGCGCCAGCGAGAACGCGAGCGGTGTCCGCCGCAGGAGCAGCACTCCGGTGATGATCACTCCCGGCAGAAAAAAGCCCAGGTCGAGAACATGGACCGGGTTGGTCGGCAGCGCCAAGGCAACGAGGCTCTTGGGGCTGGTGCCCGCCAGCAGAGCAGGGATGTCTTCCGAGAGCCAGAGAAGCCCGAAAGCCGTGGCGGTGACAATCAGCGACCAGGCAACGACCTTGAGGCTGCGCCTGTTGCCGAAAGAGAGCGCGACGACCCGATGCTCGATGGCCGCGATGCCGCCGATCAGCGAATAGAGGCTGAGGCCGAAAACCGTGACCCAAAGCGGGAAAAGCGGCCCGAAAGGGATCGAAAACGTGTAGATGACATAGTTGTAGACGGTAAAAGTCGCCACCCCCAGCCAAAGCAGATAGGCGCGAAACGAGCCGCGCAGGGCCAGGATGGCCAGGATGACCCAGAGTGGAGAGATAATCGATACATTGGCTATGTCCTGGGCCAGCGCCTGTGGCAGAAAGGCGGGGCTGAGATGACTGTAAATGCTGCTGTTGGTCAGGGCGATGACATTGCCGGCAATCGCCAGAACCGCGGCGGCAATGGAAAGCAACAACCACACGGTGGCACGGTGCGGTGGCGTCTTGAGAATGGTCAGACTAGCGGGTATGGGACGGGTCATGGCTATCCTGCTGCTTGAAGAAGCGTTGAAAAGCTCGGTCGGCAAGTCAAGGCGCGGGGGGCTGCACAGAGACTTCTTCCTGAGAATAGTAATATCGATCATAACACTTTGCCAGAGTCAGTTGAGATTGTACCCGATTGTTTGTCTCGAGGTGTGGTGGACCGGTGGCAGTCGCAGCAAAAAAGAAGCCGTGGCTTGACGGTTTCTTCCGTTTTGGGCGAGGCGATTGGCAGAAGATATGGAAAGTGATTTTAATAGCTCCAATGATTTGATAAAAATTCAGTTATAAGGCGTAGCGTGCGGCGTGCCGCGGCTGCGGGGCTGCGCAAGGCTCACCTGCGGGGCGGTAGCGACAAAAAAGAGTGTGGACAATGAAATGTATAACCAGAACAGGAGGAAACCATATATGCTTGAAATAGATATTCCCGGTTTTGGTCCGGTGGTGCTCGAACACCTGGTATCCGATTTCACCGGGACCTTGTCCGAGGATGGACGGCTGTTGCCCGGGGTTCGGGAGCAGTTGCGCGGTGTCGCCGATCTGATGAAGATACATATTCTGACCGCCGACACTTTTGGCATGGCGAAAACCGAGTTGGCGGGTATTTCCTGCGATATCCGCATTTTGACCGGAGAAAACCATGACGTTCAAAAAGAGGAATATGTAAACGAGCTGGGCGCCGCCAAAGTGATCGCCTTCGGCAACGGCAACAACGACCGGAGGATGCTTAAGGCGGCACGGGTGGGAATGGCGGTTTCGCAGGGTGAGGGATGTGCGGTCGAGGCTCTTCTGGCAGCCGATGTTCAGGTGAGAGACGCTGGGGTTGGCCTCGATTTGTTGCTGCATCCCAAGCGGTTGAAAGCGACTCTGAGATTTTAATTGGTTACATATCCTGCAGGCAACCTGAGGAGAACAGCATGGACAGCCGTCTTCAATTTACCGTTGAGCCGATCAGCGCGCAGTTTATCGATCCGGGTGGGCGCGAGGTGGAGCAGATAATAGAAATCAGAACGAATCCCATCAGTTTGCGAACCAGCCGGATTACTCTGGCTCGCAGCCGCGAGAAGGAAAAAGGCACGGAGTGCCTGCCCGATCCCCCACCCGACGCCGATGGAAAGGCGCAGTGCCCGTTTTGCCAACCGCAGGTGAGCAGAATGACGCCGCAATGCCGGGGGGCGTTGGATCCGGCCGGCAGGTTGGTCCAGGGGGAGTCGCTGCTTTTCCCGAACCTCTTTCCTTATGGCGCCTACTCCGCCGTGAGCCTCTTTGACGACAAACATTTTGTCGAGATCGGCAAGGCATCGGCGAGTTCCTATCGCGATAGCTTTCTCAACTGCGCCGAATACCTGCGCCGGATACGCGGGATCGATCCCAAGGCCGTGTTCATGGCCATTACCCAGAATCATCTTCCCTCCGCCGGCGGTTCGCTGCTGCATCCCCATCTGCAGGTCAACGCCGATCGCGTCGCTTCGAACCACCACCGGTTTCTCCACCAGCGAGCAAGCGAATATTTCAAGGCACGTCGTACTCGGATCTTCGCCGACTATCTGCACCACGAGCGGCAGGATGGCCGGCGCTATATCGGCAGCACCGGAGAGTGGCACTGGTTGGCAGCCTTTGCGCCGGAAGGTTTCTACGAAATATGGGGGATTCTGCCCGACCGCACCTCGTTTCAGGACCTTGGCCGGGACGATTGGGAGAACCTGGCCCTGGGGGTGATCAGAACCCAGAAATTCTATCGCAGCCTCAGCCGCAACGGCTACAACTTCGGATTGTTACTGATTGAAGACGAAAACGAGAGCCTCGAGTTGCGAGCGGTTATTCTGGTTCGGTCCAATTTCGCCCCCTGGGTGCGCAATGATCACACGGGCTTTGAGGTCATGCTGGGTGATATGGCCACCTTTGATCCGCCAGAGCATACGGCGCAGAAAGCTCGGGAGTTTTGGTCCAATCATGGTTGAGCGAGTCGTGCTACCGGTACCTGTCGTCTCTATCCCGGTCCCGGTGATGATGTGCGCCATCATCTCGGTGGTGTCCGTGGTGATGATGGTGGGCATCATCCCGGTCGTGGTACCGGTCGTGGTCCCGATGGTGGTGCCTGTCCCGGTCCCGGTCGTAGTGATGATGCGGATCGCGGTGAGCAAAGTCCCTGAAATAATATCGTGGCTCGTCGTCATACCAGAACGGCGAATAGACCGGCCCTACCGGCGGGGGGCTGTATGGTTCGTAATATCCTCTCGTTCTTTGTCTGTACACACAAGACGTCATTACCAGCGATAGTCCCACGACTGCCAACAACAACGCCAGGCGATTTTTCCATTTGCGTTTCATTGTGTCGGACCTCTCTTATACGAATATAATCATCCTGCAAGGCGAGGGCCAAAGGGCTATGGGATCAGGCAAAACATCTGGGTATGGTTATGCTGGATGCAATATTCTTCGAGATGAAGGGGCGAAGTTTGCTATTTGACTATTGCCCGAAATCAACAGGCCGGCGCGAATAGAGATTGACTTTATCATTTGGTCAAATTACCATATGACCATGGGATGGCATCCGGACGGATCGATGCTGCCTGGCTACGATCGAGCAGGATGCGTATCGGGCACCCCAACACTGTGGATGTTCCGGCTTCCAGGTTGAATCAAGGGTAGGGTATGGATGAAAAACAGAAGGCACTTTTGGAAGCCAAGGCCAATGTGCTCAAGGCGCTGGGGCATCCCACCAGGTTGTGGATGGCCGAACAGCTTGCCGACGGAGAACGGTGCGTCTGCGAATTCGTCGAGAAGATCGATGCCGATTTCTCCACTATCTCCAAACACTTGAATATCTTGAAACAGGCCGGGGTGGTGACCGATGAAAAGCGCGGCAAAAATGTCTATTATCGGCTGAAGGTTCCCTGCATCCTGAAATTTATTCCCTGCGTCGAGGAGGTTATTCAGGCGACCGTCCAGACGCATATCGAACTGCTGAAATAAGATCTCAGGTCGTTTTTTTTTGTTTTCATATTTGGCTATTAGGGAAAATGTGCAATCTTTTGGCCATGCAACAACTCAGTTTCCATCCGGAGATATCTCTGACCGAGGTCCCGGTGCAGTCTCATTAATTTTATAAAGAACAGGGGTGAATTCATGGAGACCATGCAGTCATCAGGATACGAACCGAAAGATGAAGTTGCCGGCGGGAGAGCCACCGGTGTGACGTTGCCTCGACTCGCTGGCGGCGCGCTCTGGCTGGCCGGGCTGGTGTTGTGGTTTGTGGTGTATCGATCGCTGGAACCCTTCTCCATTTTTCTCACCACCTCTCTGCTGGGGCTGGATGTGACGAGCCACCTGGGGAGCGCCGTTCAGTTTTTTGCCTACGACACTCCCAAAGTGATGCTGCTGCTCACCTTGATCGTCTTCGTGGTCGGCATCATCCGCTCGTTTTTCACTCAGGAGCGGACCCGTAAGTACCTGGCGGGAAAACGTGAGACGGCGGGCAACGTGATGGCGGCGCTGCTCGGCATCGTCACCCCGTTTTGCTCCTGCTCGGCGGTGCCGCTCTTTATCGGTTTCGTCCAGGTCGGTGTACCGCTTGGGGTGACCTTTTCTTTTTTGATCGCGGCGCCGATGGTCAACGAGATCGCCCTGGTGCTTCTCTACGGGCTTCTCGGCTGGAAAGTGGCGGCAATATATCTCGGCACCGGTCTGTTTATCGCCATGATCGCCGGCTGGGTGATCGGCAGGCTGCGGCTCGAAGGCTGGATCGAGGATTGGGTTCGGGAGATGCGCTCCGCCGAGGCGTTGGTTTTCGAAGAGAAGCTGCGTTGGAAAGATCGGGTCGACCGGGGTTGGGAGGCGGTTCGCGATATCGTCGGCAAAGTGTGGATCTATGTGATCGTGGGCATTGGCGTGGGCGCCGTAATCCACGGCTATGTTCCGCAGGATTTTATGGCTTCCATCATGGGCAAACAGGCCTGGTGGTCGGTTCCGGCGGCTGTGCTGGTCGGCATCCCCATGTACTCCAACGCTGCCGGTATCGTACCCATTGTCGAGGCGCTGCTTGGTAAGGGCGCCGCTCTGGGCACCGTGCTCGCCTTTATGATGAGCGTTATCGCGCTGTCGTTTCCCGAGATGATCATCCTTCGCAAGGTGCTGAAACCAAAACTGATCGCTGTCTTTATCGTCGTGGTGGGATGTGGAATAGTTTTTACAGGCTATCTTTTTAATACCATAATTTAGTGATGAGGGACCTCATGGAAATTAAAGTATGTGGACCGGGCTGTGCCTCTTGTACCAAGGCGCAGAAAATCGTGGAAGCTGCGGTTGCGGCAAAAGGTGTGGCGGCGCAGGTCGTCAAGGTTAAGGATTTTCAGGATATTGCCGCGCTGGGCATCCTGGCGACACCGGCGGTGGTGATCGACGGTGAGGTCAAATGCACCGGGCGGGTTCCCAAGCAGGCCGAGGTCGAAGCCTGGTTGGCCGCTTGATTGCCGGGCAGACAAGGGAAGAGATGATGACGGCCGCCAAAAAGATCAGGATTCTTTTTCTTTGTACCGGCAATTCCTGCCGCAGTCAGATGGCGGAAGGGTGGACCCGCGCCCTCAAGGGGGATCTGATCGACGTCTCTTCAGCCGGGGTTGAGGTCCATGGCCTCAATCCCGAGGCTGTCGAGGTGATGGCGGAAGCCGGCGTGGATATCTCGGCTCAGAGCTCAAAACATGTCGATACGTTCAAGGACATGTCCTTTGACGTCGTCATTACTGTTTGCGACAATGCCCGCGAGACCTGTCCCTTTATCGCGGGGGCGAAACAGGTGCTGCATGTCGGCTTTGCCGATCCGCCGGCGCTGGCAAAAGAACTCGCGGCCGGGGGCGCCGACCTGGAGGAACAACGGAACTGCTATCGCAGGGTTCGCGATGCGATTCGAGCCTTTGTCGAAACTTTGCCCGAGGCTCTTTCCAGCTAGTTTTCGGACGGAAGTTACTCTTTCGTGCGCACGCTACAAACCCCGGTGAGGGTTTTTCGCTCATAGGGGAAATATCGCTTTTTCCATCGCAGCGCCACATTGACCAGCGAAATCAAAACCGGCACTTCCACCAGCGGGCCGATAACCGCGGCAAAGGCCTCTCCGGAATTGATGCCGAAAACGGCGATGGCAACAGCGATGGCCAGCTCGAAATTATTGGAGGCGGCGGTGAAACTCAGCGTCGCGCTCTGTTCGTAGGTCGCCCCGACTTTCATGGAAAGGAAAAACGAAACAGTGAACATCACCAGGAAATAGATGGTGAGCGGAAGGGCTATGCGGAGAACATCAAAGGGGAGTTGAACGATATACTCGCCTTTGAGCGAAAACATCACCAGGATGGTGAAGAGCAGGAAAACGAGGGTGAGCGGACTGATTCTCGGAACAAACACCTCTTCGTACCACTGCTTGCCCCTCACCTTGATGCCGATAAAACGGCTCGCCATCCCGGCCAGGAAGGGGATGCCGAGATAGATGAAAACCGATTTGGCGATTTCCCCGATAGAAACATCGACCACCGCCCCGGCCAGACCGAACCACCTTGGCACCACGGTGATAAAGATCCAGGCGTACAAAGAAAAAAACAGGACCTGAAAGATCGAGTTGAAGGCCACCAGCCCGGCGCAGTACTCGGTGTCGCCATCGGCCAGGTCGTTCCAGACGATGACCATGGCGATACAACGGGCGAGGCCGATGAGGATGAGGCCCACCATATATTCGTGGTGTCCGGAGAGCAGCGTCACCGCCAGCAGGAACATCAGCACCGGGCCGATAAGCCAGTTCTGGACCAGAGAGAGGGCGAGAACCCTGGTGTCTTTGAAGATTTGCCCCAGCTCTTCATACTTTACTTTGGCGAGCGGGGGATACATCATCATGATCAGCCCGATGGCGATCGGGATGTTGGTGGTGCCGACCTGAAACGAATTGATGAGGTTCTGCACCGGCGGATAGAGGTAGCCGGTCATGACCCCGACGAACATCGCCAGAAAAATCCACAGGGTAAGAAAGCGGTCGAGAAAAGAGAGTCTTCTAGAAGTTGATTTCATGGTCGCTCACCTTGATGAAGTTGGCGGTCAAAAATCAGTCAGTCGCACTGTTGGTCGCCCTTGCTTTCCAGATGGTGGAGCAGCTTTGTGTAATCTTCGTCGATCCGGCGCAAGGAAGTCAGCGAGTCGATGATGCCCTGAAATGCGGAGTTATGAAACACCTCCTCTCGCAACTGGTAGTACATCCATTTGCCCCGTCGGGTTCCGCTTATCCAGTGGGAATTTTTCAGATAGGCCAAGTGTCTGGAGGCGGTCGATTGGGGCAGTTCGAGTACGGCCATGAGATCGCAGACGCAAAGTTCTCCATGACGGAGGAGGCCCAGCATGCGAATGCGGGTTACATCGCCGATTGCTTTGAACATCTGCGCAGCCTCGTCGAGGTTGAGCTCATCTGCAACCTCGTTGTACGGTGATACTATGTTCATGGAATTCGGGTAAACGGTCATCAGCCCCCCATCTTGGCACAAGCAGGCTGTCGTGTAGAGTTTAAGCTATTTCCCGATAGCCTGCTAGGAGTCTACGCTCACCTGAGCCAACCTGGAGAACTGGAGAACGTTTACAGTTCATTGGATTGGCCAGCATTTGGTTGACCTGGTAAACGGTTCCGAACTCGGAACCTTTCTCCCTAGCTGGATGAATCAGGCTGTCTCTAATCAATACCACTAATCCGTTTATGCGGATACGTCAATGCGTTTTCCTGCCTGGAGAATAAAATGCAGCGAAAAGCGTTGATCTCGGTTTATGGCATGACTAAAATCCTGTATTATCCTAATAATTACTCACGATGACAATATCTTCATTTTCAAAAGAAACGGACCATGATTCTCTACGACCCCAGTATTCCCGCGAGCTTTTTTGAATTCGGCATCCAGATTCCCGTCAAGGACAGCCGCGCCACCAAAACATTTCAGGCCCTGCTGGACGACCCGTTGCTTGGTCCCCTGCAAAGCCAATGGCATCAGGACCGCATTGTCGAAACCCTGAGCCGGGAAGATCTGTTGCGGGTCCATTCCGCCGAATATGTGGATCGGCTTTTTTCGGAAGGGCTTGAAAAGGAGATAATTTCCACTTTTGAGCTGATCGACGCCGAAGGCAAATATTATCGCTATGCCCCGGAAACCGCCACCAGGCCCCTGACCGATCTTTTCGAGCGCACCTTGCTCAGGTCGGCCGGCACTCTCCAGTGCGCGCGGTTCGCCCTGGAGCACGGGTTTTGTTTTTCCTTTACCGGCGGCGCCCACCACGCCCAGCGCGATTTTGGCAACGGGTTCTGCCTGATCAACGACGTGGTCATCGCCCCGCGCAAGCTGCAGGCGGAAAAAAAGGTCGATCGGGTCTGGATCATCGATGTGGACGCCCACAAGGGCGACGGCACCGCGGCGCTGACCGCGGGGGACGATTCCATCCGCACCCTGAGCGTGCATATGGCAAGCGGCTGGCCGCTGGATTGCCCCAAAGTGTTGGCCGACGGCCGCCCCAATCCCTCCTTTATTCCCAGCGATATCGACATTCCCATCGAGAGCGGCGAAGAACCCTACTACCTGGAGCGGCTGCAAGCCGGGCTCGATCGACTGGAGGAGGCCCCCAAGGCCGATCTTGCCATCGTTGTCAGCGGCGCCGACCCGTACGAAAAAGATGAGTTGCCCTCGGCGATGCCGCTCAAGCTCACTCTGGAGCAGATGTTTGCGCGCAACACGATGATTACCAACTGGCTCGAAGAGCGCAAGATTCCCGCGGCGTATCTGATGGCCGGCGGGTATGGCGACGACGTCTGGCGAGTTTTCGCCCAGTTCTTGCTGTGGGCCTTGCACAGGCACTACGATCATCAGGCGTGGTAAAACGTTAAAGGACGTGCAAGATTGGACTATTGTTGTACAAAATGGTAAACAAGTTGGCGACCTGATTCCGTTCAGAGGCGAAGGTGGGTATAAAACGATGCGCCCACCACTGGATTCAGACGAACAGCTGCCAATAACCTGAGCTTAAAAAAAGAATAATTAATCGTGGAAAGATTACTCGTTATCGCTATCGCCACCTTTCTGGGGACCATCTTCTTCTACTGGTTTTCACGCATGGTCCACAGAAAATCGATGCAGGAATATATCCTGGCTCATCAGTGGCTGCTTCATCCCAATGCCATCTGCTATTGGCGGGCAATCATCGCCGTGATCGCCTTCGGGCTCTATTTCTTTACGCCTTTTCAGGCGGTCGCCATCCCGGTCTTCGCCTTTGCCTCGATCCTCGACGGTGTAGACGGCTTGGTGGCCCGCAGTTGCCACCTCGGCACCAAGTGGGGCGAGTGGCTCGATCCGATGTGCGATAAGCTGACCTATCTGCCGCCCCTGGTCGGGTTTGCCTATCGAGGTATCGTCTCCGTCGATCTGGTCTGGACCCTGGTCGCGATCGAGTTGGTGGGACAGTTTCTCGCCAGACGGATACTTTCCTTTCTCGGTATAACCGGGGCGGCGAATAACTTCGGCAAGATCAAGGCGATTATTTGTTTTGCCCTGGTCATCTTTTGCGCCCTGATCGACAAGAACCACGGCATTATCGATATTGGCGACGAGGTGCTGATCGCTTGTATCATCCTCGCCGCTGCATCGATCGTTTTCAAATTCATCTCGTCGCGACTGTACGCCGACATTCTGTCGACCCTCAATTTCTGCTGCGGGGTCGCCAGCCTGGTCCTGACCCATAACGGACGTTTCGCCTGGGCCATCTGCATCATCATCATGGGACAGCTGTTCGACCTCTTCGACGGCAGGATGGCCGAAAAGCACGGTGGCACCAAGTATGGGCCCTACCTCGACGATGTTGCGGATTTCGTCAGCTTCGGGCTTGCTCCCGCCTATGTTGTCATCAAGTCCGCCGGAGGCTCGGTGGCCTGGGTCTTTGCGGCGGTTTTCGTCGCCGGCGTGGCCTACCGGCTTTATCGTTTTGTCGCCGTCGACAAGAAGCGAACCGATCTCCCCAAAGGGATATTCAATGGGCTGCCCAGTCCTGCGGGGGCCTTGATCGTTCTTGGCGCCTCTTTGGTCGCCCCCCCGAAGGCGCTTCTTGGGATTGCCGCTCTGACTGTCGCTCTGATGATAAGTCATGTGCGCTTCGCGCATTTTGGCCGGATCATTATCAAGCAAATCCCCAAGCCCCTGTTTTTTGTCGCCAGTGCCACCATCATCGTCGCCCTGGCGTTCATCCTCAAAACCAAGGATGTGGAAATGTTCGGTTATTTGATCCTCGGCTCGATGTTTCTCTATCTCCTCGCCGGCAGAAAATTCATAGGTTCCATCCCTTCCGCCGGCAAGGGCGGTGAATAGCTGCGGGGCAGGGCGGCTGACAGAATACTGGGGGGACACCGTTTAATTCTTTCCGGACGCTTCGATATAGATCGCATCGCTGCAGCCATTGGTAAATGCGTTGAATTTCTTTGCCTTTCCGATCACTTGCTGAATCTCCTCCTGGAGATCGATCTGTTTCGGCAGGTTGATTCGAATCTCTTCGAGATAGGTATTCTGGGTGCATATCAGTTGCATTCTCTCTGCGACGTCGTTGCCCATCGCGGCGGCTATGGCTGATTTGAATTCCGCCGCATGTATGGTCTTGCCGATATTTTCCCGAAGGTACGATCCGATCTCAGATTCGTCCACTCGTTGCAGAAGTTTTTCCGCAAGCAGGAAGTAGTCATCGTCATCAAGGCCTTGGCATGTTCCATGCTTCTTCCACTCATATTCTCCAAAAGCGGTGGAATAATAAAAATTGGGCATCCACGGGGCCAGTTTAATCACGGTGTCTTCGCTGAGATCCAGCGGTGTGTCGGCGCAATGCCCATAGCGTGTCCCGCAATCGTCTTTGTTGGGCCAAA
The DNA here is from genome assembly GCA_963745265.1 of uncultured delta proteobacterium. GTDB lineage: Bacteria > Desulfobacterota > Desulfobulbia > Desulfobulbales > Desulfocapsaceae > Desulfopila. The sequence goes on along the minus strand of CAVUXQ010000016.1, from coordinate 9,460 downwards.
GGCCATGGATCGTGAGATGGGACAAAGAGATGGTGCCGTTATTGAGGGCATCGCACTCGGGTTTTACACCGGAGTAATGATAATGCTCACAAAATCCGGGCTCCCAGGTTAGCGCCAATACGAAACTGTCGTATTGATTTGCGATTGAGCATTTTTTGCCGTTTTCAGGCTTTTTCCCTTCCTGGAAAGTGATCTCTGCTTTTCCGCATTCCCGGGCTACCCAACGTAAGGGTGGATTTGCGCTCGGATCGTTCACCATGACCCTGATCCACTCCCATTCGCCGGGTTTGTTTACCTCGGCCGCTTCATACGTTTCTCCGGGTTTAACTTTTATAAGTCCGGGATTATGCCCTTTGCGAAAGGAACTGTAGGCATCGCATGCGCGAACGGCTTCAAATGTGCCGCTGACGTTTTCAGAGGCGAGTGCTGGAATATGGGGGAATGTCAAGATGAAAATGAGAAAGATAATCTTTTTCATATCAATGCCTTATTGGAAGAGGTTTATTGTGATGCGATGAAGAAGTCCATGGATAATTGACATTGAAATTGGTATTGAACCTAACATATTATTTTATTATCAGCAGGTGGGTGCAAAGTCAAAGGAATGAATATACCTGCCGGCCGGACAGTGCCATGATGGTGGGTTGGTGAACATTTACTGGAATTTTGGCTTGAGGTGTGGTACATTCCCGCGCCCGAGAAGGGCTGCATCTTCTTGTGAGAAAAATGTGGGTAAGCGTTCACCAGCACCCCATCTTGGCACGATCAGGCCATCGTGCATAGTTCGGCTAAGCCCGACAGCCTGCTTGCACCAAGCTGGAGCACTGGTGAACGCTTACAAATCATCGGTTTGGGCAATTTTGGAACTTACCCGGTGAACGGAGAAAAATGTGGTACCTCCGCCGTCAACCTGCCCCTGCTTATCTCCTTTTGAGGTCTTGTACCCTAATAATTTAGCGATAGGCTGTTAGTGCACACATGCTCTTTTTTGTCGCTCCCCTGGCAAGCAACCAGGGAGTCGCGATTTTTATTTTATATGCTACATTTGGAGAAAAAACATGTTCGATATCGCATCCTTGATTGTTGTCCTCTGGTGTTTGCCCGTCCTGTTGTTGATCGCAATCCCCCTTGTCGTCCTTGTGTTCAACCTGATGGGGAAACTTGTACCGTCGGGACGAACTGTCTCTGGAAAACAGTATAAACTTCAGGCGGAGGGAGCATAACCTGAAATGTCGCATCGCCGGCATTGCCGGCGATGCGACATTTCAGGTAAATCGGGGACAGACCCCTATTTTCCGAAAGTATTTGACTTCCTTTCGCCATAAAACGTAGGATAGAGAATATGGTATTTGAAACAATGCGTTAGCGAGTAATTTGCCCAGGATTCGGAACAAAAGGAACCCTGAGGCTTACAGCTCATTGGTCGACTTGGTGAACGATTACCCTTTGCTTGAAAGCTTAGTGAGGTGGCCGGCGCGAACGACCACTTAAAAAAGAGAGGATCGGCTGGAGTTTGTTATGCATCTGGATTCAATTATTTCTGCCTGGCTTATCTGGTTCGTTGCCGGGGTAGGGCTGGCATTTCTTGAACTTCTCATGCCGGCTTTCATCCTCGTCTTCTTCGGCCTGGGATGCTGGGTGGTCGCCGGCGCGCTGCTGATTTGGTCGCTGACGCTCACCGAGCAGCTTCTGCTCTTTATCGTCGCGACCATTTGCTCAATCGTTCTGCTGCGCAAATGGCTTATGAATATTTTTCGGGGGAGGTTGACGGATCAGTCCACAATGGGCTTCGACGACTTTCCTCAAGGGGAGCGTGTCACCGTAACTAAGCGCATTACCCCTGACGTCAACGGGCGCATCCAGTTTCGCGGAACCTTCTGGGATGCTGCCGCGGATGAAGCGATTGAAGAGGACGAAGTCGTCGAAATTGTCCGGTTTGCAGGTGATTCACGCCAAGTGTTTTTTGTCAAAAAAGTCTAGCATCCATTGGGGGTTCCCATGAACGCCACACTTATCGCTGTTGTTTTTCTGACAGCCCTCGTTATTGTCGTGCTCCTTAAGACCGCCGTGATAGTGCCGCAGAAAAGCGAATTTATCATCGAGAGGTTAGGTAAGTACAACACGACCCTGTCTGCGGGTTTTCATATTCTGGTGCCGTTTCTGGATCGGGTGTCCTATCGGTTTTCCTTGAAGGAGGAGGTTTTCGATATCCCCAGCCAGACATGTATTACCAAAGACAACGTCACGGTGGAAGTCGACGGCCTGATCTATCTGCAGGTCATGGACAGCAAGAGGGCAGCTTACGGAATCAATGACTACCGTCTGGCATCATCGCAGCTGGCGCAGACCACGCTGCGATCCTGCATCGGGAAAATCGACTTGGACAAGACGTTTGAGGAGCGCGAAACCATCAACGGGCAGGTCGTCGATTCCATCGATCAGGCAGCGCAGGCCTGGGGGGTGAAAGTGTTGCGTTACGAAGTCAAGGATATCATGCCGCCCGAATCGGTAAAACGAGCCATGGAGGCGCAGATGACCGCCGAGCGGGAAAAACGCGCGGCCATCGCCAAGTCCGAGGGGGACCGGCAGGCAACGATCAATCGCGCCGAAGGTGAGCGCCAGGACGCCATCCTGCGCTCCGAAGGCGAAAAGCAAAAGCGCATAAACGAGGCCGAAGGGCAGGCCCAACAGATACTGGCCGTGGCCCGGGCCACGGCGGAAGGACTCAAGACCGTTGCCGAGCAGCTGCAGATGAGCGGCGGCCAATCTGCTGCCAATCTGCGCGTAGCCGAACAATATATCCTCGAGTTCGGCAAACTGGCGCAGGCCTCGAACACCCTCATTATTCCAAGCAATGTCAGTGACGTGGCCGGGATGGTGTCCACGGCTCTGACCGCGCTGCAAAAAGTGCAGACCGAATCGAGCGGCAAGTAGTGGGGAACCGGGGACAGACCCCAATTATTCCCAGGTAAACTTTGACAAATGAGTAACTCTCCCTATCCAATACAGTCTAATGACGCTCACAATCGCCCAATACCTTGAACTGATCCTGCTGGGTTTCGGGGCAGGGACTTTCGGTACCCTGATAGGTGCCGGCGGAGGATTCGTTCTGATGCCGATGTTGTTGCTTCTCTATCCCCATGAGAGCCCGGCGGTGATAGCGAGCATGACCTTGGCGGTGGTCTTTTTCAACGCCTTGTCCGGCACCGAGGCTTATGCCATGATGGGAAGGGTCGATTTCAAGTCGGGGCTGATCTTCTCGTCGGCCCTGATTCCGGCGACCATCCTCGGAACCCTGACCACTTCTCACCTTCCTAGAAACCTCTTCGACAGCATCATCGGTATCCTGATGCTTATTGCCTCGGTATTTCTTCTGATCAAGCATGATATGCAGCGGAAAATAACGGAGAGCAAAACGCCCCACCACATATTGCGGCACCTGATAGAGCGCGATGGTACCGAAGACTACTACACCTACAACCCCTGGGTTGGCCTGGCGCTGAGTTTCTGTCTCGGGTATCTCTCCGGGTTGACCGGAATCGGCGGTGGAGTGTTTTATGTTCCTGTTTTTACGTATGTGTTGAATTTTCCGATCCATATCGCCACAGCTACATCCCAATTCGCGCTGGCAATACTGGGGTTGACCGGAACCCTCAGTCACATTGTTACCGGGGCCTTCGTCCATGGGGTGCATCGGACGATTGTTCTGGCCATTGGTGTGGTGCTGGGAGCGCAGACTGGCGCCCACTTATCCCGCATCATAAAGGGGCAAGTGATCATCCGTTGCCTGGCCGTGACCCTGGGGCTTGTCGGATTGCGGGTGTTGTATACCGTTCTTACCGGGCTTATCACTTAAAACGCCCTGAGTGGTCTGCCGGCCTTCATATGGGCGGCAAGGCGGATGAGAGCCGGACGGGTATGGTTGAAAAAGGCCTTATAAGCTGGGCAAAGGAAGTTCAAACGGTGTTTGCTGTCCGCGAGGGCGATGAGCCGATCCTTGGGGCAGCCGCCGTTGCAGGCGTCGAGCACTGAACACGCAAGACAGCGATCCGGTAAGCCAAGTTGTTTCGCCTCACCGAAGTGGCGCATTTGCGGGTCGGAAGCGAGATCGGCAAGGCTTCGTTCATGGAGATTACCGATATAGTGCTCGGGGCGGACAAAATGATCGCAGGGGTAAAAGTCGCCGTCGCGTTCAAGCACGGCAACAGTGCCGCAGGTTTTCCGATGGACGCAGAGGGCGTGCTCCACGCCGTAGATAGATCGCAGGGCTTCATCGATATTCTGGATCACGATCCGGCCCACGTCCCGGGCGATCCAGCGATCGAAGATGCGGCAGAGAAACGAACCGATCGCATCCGGCTGCGCGGCACAAGCGCTGACGCGCTTTTCCCCGGCCTGGGTGACAAGCGGCAGAAACTGGATGTAGCGGGCCCCCAGATCGCAAAAGTAGTCGTAGACCCTGTTTGGTTCGCGTACGTTCGCCGCATGTATCACGCAGAGGAGAGTGCAGAATACCCCATGTTTCTTAAGGAGTTGAAAAGCCTCCACGACCCGTGAGTGGGTTGGGTCGCCATCGGCGGTTTTTCTAAAGGCATCGTGGAGATCGCTCGGCCCGTCAAGACTGAGCCCCACGGAGAAGCCTTCCGCCGCTAGAAAGGCGGCCCAATCATCATCGAGCAACAGACCGTTGGTTTGCAGGCCGTTACTCACTGTTTGGCCGGGCTGGAGATATTGCCTCTCAAGGTGGACAACGTTGCGAAAAAACTCCACCCCCAGGAGTGTGGGTTCGCCACCATGCCATTCGAAATGGGTAACTGGTCCAGGCGATCCGCAAAGCCTCTGGCTGATATACCGCGCCAGTAGAGCGTCGCTCATCCGCGGGATGGCGCCACCCGGGAGCGCGCGTTTGTCCTGATAGTAGCAGTAGCGGCAACGCATGTTGCATAGCGCGCCCGTCGGTTTTGCCATTATCAGCAATTCGGACTGGTCCGTCACGCGAGCGGCGCCTTAGTCGGAGAGGGTCTGATAAAAAAACGTTATCAACTTCACGAAGGAAGCCCTGACCGCCTTGACGTTATATGACGAGGTATCATCGTTGAAAAAGGAGTGGTTTGCACCGTCATAAATATAGTGTTCGTAGTGTGCACCGGTGGAGCGCAACCCTTCCTCGAAAGTTGGTATGCCGACGTTTATTCTCTGATCGTTGCCCCCGTAAAAGCCAATGACGGGGCATTTGATGGAGGGGATTTTCTCTTTCGGAGGCGTCATCCCATAATAGACCGCGGCGCCCGAGAGCTCCGGCTCTTCGCAGGCCAGCAGGGCCGAGAGGCCGCCCCCCATGCAGAAACCGACACAGGCGACTTTCTGATTTTTGGTCCTTGACTCTTCGTTCTGCAGATGGTGCACCGCTTTTCGTAAGTGCGGCACAAATTGCGAGAGTTTACTGACTGCACCAATCATCTGTTCGCAGGTCTCGCCGATTTCCGACCGGTCGGGCTCCTCAAGTTTGGCCAGTTCCTTGCCTCTGGCGGCGGGATCCCGCCAGACATTGGGTGGCAGCTGCCGGACGAAATCCAGCGTTTTGTCCAGTCGATCCTGGGAAAAGTGGGCAGGCCGTGCGCCGTTCACCGCGAAAAGATCGGGGGCGAGAGCCGCATAGCCGGCAGCGGCGAAACGCCGGGTCACCTCTTCGATATGGGTGCCGACCCCACCGATTTCCTGGATGACGAGTATGGCCGGCAGTGGCTCCGAAGCATGTTCGGGGTAGGCGAAATATCCTCTCTGGTCTCCGTAGGTGATCCAGCTGCCTTTGATCGTCATATCTTCTCCTTGGGTAGGAATGCCTTGGGTTCAAACCATGATGGCCATCATATCCACCGATGCGTATTGTGTCAAATTGCTCCATGTGTTATGAAATGAAAGCAAACGCCTGCACTCAATGTAACCGTTGAAGATAAGAGGAGTTTCCAATGTCAGTAACACGCAACCTCAAGCACTTTGGCGAACAACACTGCCTTGCGGCGACACTGACCGATGTCCGCATAGGCCTGGGCTATACCTATGTGGAACTTGCCGATGGCGCCGCCGGCATCGCCTGGACTCCGGGTAGGGGGGCGACGGTTTCCTGCACCCACCTCAAACGGGCTGGCCATCTGCAGGAACTGCCCGAGCACGACGCCCTGCAACTGCTCGAAAGTGATGTCCATCTCGAACGGGCCGTCGGTCTGGCGGCATTCAATGCGGTCAACTCAAGGGTGCAACGTTCATTCAATGACATGGAGGCCATCGCCATGCTTGACATTGGTCCCATGGATCATGTGGTGATGGTCGGCCATTTCGCACCGCTTGTCCCGCGAATAACAAAAACCGGCTGCCGTTTCGACGTCATGGATCTCGACAGGAGCAAACCGGGTATCATCGACCTGCGCTCCGGCCCCGAGGTGCTCGCGCAGTGCGATGTGGCTATCATCACTGCGACCAGCATCATCAATGGTACCATCGACGAACTGCTCGGGCATCTGCGCAAGAACCGCGCCGCCGTTCTCCTCGGCCCCTCGACACCGCTCTGTCCGGAGGCGTTTGCGCAAACCACCATCACCCAGTTGAGCGGCTCGATGGTCGGTGAAACCGAAGAGATCAGACGCATCGTTTCCCAAGGCGGGGGCACCATGCTGATGAAAAAACACCTGCACTTTGTCAATATTGCTGTGTGACCGCGCAAACCTCGCACCTGCAGGCCAATTCTGCAAATGGTCAGCAGCGATATTTCGAGGATAAAATTTGAGAACAACGACGAGTTAGGAAGAAAGGGCCATTCCTGGATGGGCACTATCTATTAACGTCAGCCTGATCGTCCCCAGATGGGGTGCAGGTGACCTGTTGTTAAAAACCACGTACTATTAAAGGTATATATCTCGTTCTCAAGGTGCCGCCAAAGGGAAAGGGGGCGAGGTGCATACGGATGTCACTGCCACTGAAATACACCATCAAAATACGAACAGTCCGTGAGATCGTTTCTGGGGTCGTCGATAAATATCTGCTGCGTGTCCGAGCTCGGATAGGTCAGGAACTCGGAGCATTTTGCGCTTTGACCTGTGCCGACGACTATCTTGGTTTCCGGTTTGAGCGTGCAGCTCTCCAGTTTATCCAGAGGCGACCACTGGTAACATATTTCGTAGGCTGAGCGATAGACGGCTATTATTCCCTCAGGTTTTTCAAATGCCCACCAATTGCCGAATTGACTCTTCAGGTTTGTGCTGTTCCAGGCACGATAGACTGTGAGTTGTGTGCCAGGTTTGCTTTTATACACTTTGCCCTGGCAGAGTTTTCCTTCATCGGCTGCGCCAAGCGCTTGATTCAGAAGTGGCGTGTCCTCGATGGGCTCAAACATGTTTTGCACTCTTGCCGGCAGGCTTACGCTTCCTTTGCACATTGCCATTGGCTCGAGTTGTGTGGTCCTTTCGGGAAGAGCTGTACATCCGGTTACAGCAAGGATGACAGCGGCAATGAGTATCCTGTTCATAGGCGGTTCCTCTCCAGTTATTCTGCAGTGTGATTACCGTGGATATTACCCGGCGTGCAATCCCTGTGTCGCCTGCTGTGGGGGGCGTTAAGCTTGGCATATGTTCATAAATGTGCCTACAATATATCAGCTCCGATGATGTTAGGCAAATTCTTCGGCTTTCTTTTATTCCATGCAATCCGATTGTGTGGTGGAATTGCCGCCGCCAATGGTGTCTGGATATCTCTCGCGTTATTGGGCATAGAGACTGTTCGGGGATTTGCTCAAATTATCATTGTCCTGCGGTATCTTGGGGCTGTCTATCTGCTCTCCATCGGCATTGTGCTTCTTTTGGCAAAACCGGTGGCTGAGCCAGATGTTCAGGGACGTTCGACACCTGCGAACGGCAAAGCTTTGAAAGTCGGCTTTCGACTCGGGTTCCTCTCCGCTATCCTCAACCCGAAAAACATCATCTTTTACCTGGCCCTGTTCACCTCGCTGGTATCGCCGAAAACACCGTTTGCGCAGCGCGGTTTGTATGGACTCTGGATGATGTCGGTTGTGTTGATCTGGGATCGTGGTTTGACAGTCTTTATTCGACGTAGCCGATTGACGCGGCTGTCGCCGAAATGGAGTACAGCTCTTGAAAAAATGGCTGGGATCGCTCTGGCTGGTTTTGGCCTGCTGTTGCCGTTTACATGATGAACGTTTACGAAAGGAGGCTATATGACTTCATCTTCCACCGATCGAATTATCTTCCTGGACAAGATACGGTATCATCTGGTGATTGGGGTGGTGCTTCTGCATGCGGCCTGTGCGTATTCTCTTATTATTCCCTGGTGGAGCGTCAGGGATCCGGGGATGAACAGGCTGTTTGATCTCCTGATAGTGGTACTCGATATTTTTCTGATGCCTGGGCTGTTCTTCGTAGCAGGATATTTTGCCTTGCCGTCCCTGGCAAAACGGCAGAGCAGCAGCAGATTTATTCTCGCCAAGCTCAAGCGCCTCGGACTCCCCTTGCTCCTGGTGGGCCTGTTTTGGGTACCTGTCGTTTCATATATCGGCTTTCACTTGCGCAATGTCAACGGCATGGGATTTCTCAGATTCTGGTGGATGCAGATGCATACCGTCCTGGATTATCACTGGGTATGTTTCGTATCGCCGGAAACAATTAGCCTCCACGCCAACGACTTTTCTCTCTGGCACCTGTGGTTTTTATCGCTGCTCCTTATTTTCTTTGCGTTGACCGCGGTGGCAACCCGGGTTTTTCCCGGGCTGTTTCACCCACGTTTTTCAGGGGAACGCCTGGCTTCACTGCGGATCATCGCTGCGGTGGCGGTTGCTGCTGTGTTGGGCGCTTTAGGTTTTGCCGTAGTCAACCGCTTTATCCCGGACTGGGGTTGGGGAAAAATCGGTGGATTGATCCTGATTCAGCCGACGCGGGTTCCTCTCTATATCGCCGCCTACCTTTTGGGGATGTATAGTTTTCGATGTGAGTGGTTCGATCGTCGCTTTCCGGGCAGCATCTGGTTGTGGCTTATTGCAGGCATGGTCCTGACAGGAGCTCTTCTGGCTCTAACAAGCACAATAATGCAGGAATTTGCGCCGATTCCATGGGCCCATGCCCTGGCGCATGGGCTGCTCCGTGCACTGGCCTGCTTTGCCTTTATTGGGCTTTTCCTCTCTTTTGGCCAGCGCTTCGGCAATCGGCCTTCACCGGCCTGGCGGCATCTGCACGCCGTCTCCTATGACATCTACCTGATTCATCTGCCCTTTATAGTCATCCTGCAATGGGCTCTCCTGTGTGTTCCTCTGCCGGTGTATCTCAAATTTATCGCTACATTTCTGGTAGTGCTGTTGATATGCTGGTTATTGGGACGGTATGCGATATATCGGAGACCTGTCAGGGCAGGTGGGCTTCTCTTCGCCGGATTTTTGCTGAGCTGCCTGATGTGAAAA
>CAVUXQ010000015.1:0-14825 GCA_963745265.1 uncultured delta proteobacterium | reverse complement strand
TCCGGTAACAGGAAACTCACTCAATTCTGATCGCACAATAATTTCTTGTCGCTACTTTTTCGTTCACCTAAAAAATACTACGAAGGTATCCATTGCAAGCTGGTGAACACTATGCGTACAACCAACATATAAAAACCCGCACACCGGATTCGACTGGAGGGCGGGCTCAGCATCGGCAATGCTCGCGTGGTTACTCCCGACGCCATCCTCGAGTCTGCCGAGGTGCGCATCGAGTCCGGTCGCATCGTCGATATCCGAGAGGGTGTTCGCCGCCATAACGGTGAAGACTCTCTCGACGCGCAAGGCTGTCTTCTGCTTCCGGGTTTTGTCGATATCCATGCCGACTCCCTGGAAATGGCCATCGCTCCACGGCCGACGGCACCCTTCGAGCCGGCCGCCGTCTTGCCGAGCTATGAGGCGCAACTGGCAATGAACGGCTTTACCACGGTCTTCCACTGCGTGGGCCTTGGCGATCTGGGCGAACTCGGAAAACCGTTACGCACCAGGAAGATGGCCGAGGAGCTTGTGCGGACAATCGGAGATTTCGCGACCGAAGCTCATCTCAGAACCTGCATCCATCTTCGCTACGAAATCATCGATACCGCTTCCCTGCCGCTTCTTCACACCATGATCGAGGAAAGCCTGGTGGATCTGGTTTCGCTGATGGACCACACTCCCGGTTGCGGGGTTTTCAAGAATTCAGAGGATTATCGCGACTATTTTCGCCGTTCCGGGCAGAGCCTTGCTGCCGCCGACCTAAAGATCGCAAAGCTGCTGGAGCTTCACACCGGAATCGATTGGGAAGCGCTCAAATCCCTGGTTTGTTCCTGCCGAAAGCATGGACTGACGGTGGTCTCCCATGACGACCATACCGCCGAGAAGATCGACTGGGCCGCCGACCTCGGGATTACGGTGGCCGAATTCCCCGTCACCATGGAGGCGGCGGAACATGCCCGTCGCCACAACATGCGGACGGTTTTCGGCACCCCGAACCTGATCCGCGGCACCTCCCACGCCGGCAATCTGCGGGTTGCCGACCTGCTTGCCGAGGGTCTGGTGGATATACTCTGTCTCGACTACTCGCCGATGTGTTCGCTCCCGGCCCTCTTCAAGGCCGTCGAACTGACCGGAGCGCCGCTTGCCGAACTCACCAGGATCTTCACGCTCAATCCCGCCCGGGCAGTGGGGCTGGGGGAAATCACCGGCTCCATTGAAGAGGGCAAAGCGGCCGATCTTATCCTGGTCGATACCAGAGGCGCCCTGCCCCGGGTTCTCGCCACCTTTGTCGGCGGCCAGCCGGTGTACCGAACCATCCCGACCCGCGCCCTGGTGAACTGACGATGAAAGGTGAACAGCAGGAAAAAAGTACGCCCAGGTTTTCCTCGGCCGAACTCAACCGGACAGTTTCAACCATGGACGCGGGGGCGGTTCGCTCCTTGCTCAAGATACTCTCGGAGCTTGAGATCGAAATTCTAAAAGAGCCGGAAACCGGACTTGTCATGATCAATGTCACCGACTGTTTCCACACCGACTTTCACCTGGGCGAGGTACTGGTCACGACGGCGGGAGTGCGGATCGAGGGGCACCGAGGCTGGGGGATGATCATGGGAGATGACGCCGACAGGGCCCTGCTGCTCGCGGCTCTCGACGTAATGCTGCGGAAGAAACCAAACGATTTTACCATGGAAATACGAGCGGTGCTGGAAAAATGGCTGGCCGAAGCCGATGCGCGGCTGGCCGACGAGCGACGGCGGGCCGCCGCGACCCGGGTCAATTTTCAGTCCATGGCCGTGGAGTAGACAAAGGATGAATTCCCTCTTTCTTACCCAATCCGTATATCGCGACCTCCTCGATGTCATGAGCCGTCCCGGCTCGGTTAGCCGCCTGCCGGGAGGGTTGCGGCGATTCTGGCCGAACGGTCTGCTGGCGCTGGCCGCCACCCTGCTCGATCAGGAGGCGAGCTATTGCGTACTCGATGATCCCGAATTGGCTCAGGCTCTAGCGGCGTTGACCGGCGGCAAAAGCGAGCAGCTCGAAGCCGCCGATTTCGTTTTCGTACCCCACGGCGACAGCCGGGGGCAAATACGCCGGGCGAAATGCGGCAGCCAGCACTATCCCGACCAAGGCGCCACCGTGGTCTATCAGGTCGAGCGGCTCGAAGCAGATGCCGGAGACGAGACTCTTGTCCTGCGGGGGCCGGGAATTGCAAGCGAGGCCAAACCGCTGATTGTCGGGCTCGGCTCCCATGAACTGGCGCTGGTGCGGGAAATCAACACCGCCTATCCCATGGGGGTCGATCTGTTGCTGGTCGACCGGGACGATAAGGTAATGGCATTGCCCCGCTCCCTACAGATCCAATGCGGTAAAGCGAGGTAAACGAGATGGCATATGTCGCGATCAAGGGCGGACGCCGGGCAATCGAGCAGGCCTGCCGCTTCAGTGAATACGAGAAGGTCTCGGCCGGCACTAGGCCGCTCGAGGTCGAACAGCTGATCGACCAGCTCGGTCTGCTCATCGACCGGATCATCGGCGAAGGTTCCCTCTACTCCCCGGATCTGGCGGCGCTGGCGCTCAAGCAATCGGGGGGCGATATCTTCGAGGCCGCCTTCATCCTCCGCGCCTTCCGCACCACCCAGCCTCGTCTTGGTTACAGCCGCACCGCCGGAACCGAAGAAATGCGCGTCGTCCGCCGTATTTCCTCCGCCTTCAAGGACATCCCCGGCGGCCAGATCCTCGGGCCCACCGATGACTACAGCCTGCGGCTGGTCAATTTCGACCTCTTCGACGACAGTGGCGAGAGGCAGCAACAGGCCATAGCCGCTCTCCTCGAGGAGGCTGGCATCGCGGAGCCGCTACCGCCGACCTTCCCCAAGCTCGTCGATCTGCTGCGCGCCGAAGGATTGCTCGAGGAAGGGGACCGACGAGAGGAGAGCATAACCGATATCACCCGCGAATCGATCAGATTTCCGGCCTCCAGGTCGGCAGCGCTGCAGACCATGGCCCGGGGCGAGAGCGGCGGCCTGCTCTGCCTCGCCTATTCCAACATGCGCGGCTACGGCTCGGTGCATCCGACCATCGGCGAGCTGCGGGTGGGCTATCTGCCGGTGGAAGTGGAGCATCCGATAACCGGCGAACCCTACCGAATCGGAGAGGTGAAAGTGACCGAAGCGGAAATCATCTCCAAGAAATACAGCGACTCCGACACGCCTCGGCTCACCCTGGGCTACGGCCTGTGTTTCGGGCACAACGAGATCAAGGCCATCTCCATGGCGGTGCTCGACCGGGCGATGCAGAGTGAGGATGTGCAGGCCCCTTCGGAAGATCAAGAATTTGTTCTCACCCATGTCGACGGTATCGAGGCCATGGGTTTTTGCAACCATTTCAAACTGCCCCATTATGTGACCTTTCAATCGCAGCTCGACAGACTGCGCCAGAGCAGGCAAGGAGAAGAGCCATGAACGTGAGGCACAGCGGCGACGGCACGCTCATCTCCAGGGGACGGCTAGACCAGTGGCTGCGCGAGCATCCGCCTCAAACCAGAATAGCGGCCGGACACCGATTCGCCTTTCTCGATGAGGCCACCAAACGCGAGATTCGCCGCAAGACCCTGAAAGCCATTGCAATCCCTGGATATCAGGTACCTTTTGGATCCCGCGAGCTGCCCATAGCCAGGGGCTGGGGCACTGGCGGCATCCAGCTGACCCTCTCGCTCATCGGCCCGGACGATGTACTGAAGATCATCGACCAGGGCTGTGACGACTCGGTCAATGCGGTGAGCATCAAAAAATTCGTCCAGCAGGTCACCGGCGTAACAACCACCGACGACACCGGTGAGGCGACACTTATCCAGACCCGTCACCGCATTCCGGAACAAGAGCTGCGCCGTGACCAGATCCTGGTTCTGCAGGTTCCCGTACCCGAGCCGCTACGCCATGTCGAGCCGAGCGAGAAGGAAACACGGCGGATGCACGGCGAGGCGGACTACAGCTCCATGTGGCTGCGGCTCTATGAAGATATCGTCAAATACCGCGAGATCACCATCGGCTCCCGCTATCCGGTGCTGGTCAACCGCCGCCATATCATGGACCCGAGCCCCATACCCCGCTGGGACGTGCCCCGGCTGCACATGGCGGATACCCTCTATCTCTTTGGCGCCGGCCGCGAGAAGAGGATCTACGCCGTGCCGCCTTTCACCGAAGTCCGTCCCCTGGAGTTTCGCGATTACCGCTTCCGGGTAGAAAATTTTCGCCAAGCCTGCAGCCTCTGTGGCTCGCGCACCACCTATCTCGACGAGATCGTGCGGGAATCGTCCGGACAGCGGGTTTTCACCTGCTCCGACACCTTCCAGTGCCGGATCAACAGAGGCATGGTGGAGGGAAAAGAATGAACAGTTTCGAACCCATCCTCCAGCTGGAAAATTTCTGCAAGCTCTACGGACCCGGCTGCCCGGACTGTTTTTCCTCCACCGGCGCCGCGGCGGGCAGCAACCTCTGCCCGAGTTGCAAAACGGTGGTCGCCTGCAACAACGTCTCCCTCACCCTCCATAAAGGAGAGGTGATCGGCATCGTGGGGGAGTCGGGAAGCGGCAAGTCGACGGTGATCCGCACCATCCACTTCGATATCGAACCGACCCACGGCTCCATGACCCTGCATCTGGTTGCAAGGCAACACCAGAATGGAGGCTTGCTGGCCATGGTCAACGGGTACCGTGGCGAGGTTGCGGCCCAGAGCGGTTGCGACGCCTTCACCCTCGACTCCTTCTCCCGGCGCCAGCTGCGCAACAGGCATATGGGCATCGTCTATCAGAATCCGGTGCTGGGGTTGCGGATGCATTTCAGCGCCGGGGGCAATGTGGCGGAACGCCTGCTCATGGACGGCTGGGACCACGTCGGCCGCATGCGCGAACGGATCCGCACCCTTTTCGAGCGAACCGAGGTCGATATCCACCGCATGGACGAGCAGCCTTGCGCCTTTTCCGGCGGAATGCAGCAACGGGTGCAGATCGCCCGGGCGCTGTCCAACGAGCCCTCGATTCTCCTGCTCGACGAGGTCACCACCGGACTCGACGTGTCGGTGCAGGCCAGGGTTCTCGATCTGCTCCGCGGCCTCACCAGGGAGCTGGGACTTGCAACCATCGTGGTCTCCCACGACCTCGGGGTCATCCGGCTGCTTACCTCGCGCACGCTGGTGATGAAAAACGGCCAGGTGGTCGAGTCCGGCCTGACCAACCAGATCCTCGAAGATCCCCAGCACCCCTATACCCAACTCCTGGTCAGCTCGATCCTATAGCCATGCTCACTCTTAGCGACCTCTCAAAGAGCTTTACCCTGCACACCCTGCACGATCGGGTGATCGCCGGTTTTTCTAAGATGTCCGTTACGGTCGGCCGCGGCCGGGCACTGGGTCTCGCCGGGCGGAGCGGCGCCGGCAAGAGCTCGGTGCTGAAATGCGTCTATCGCGCCTATCTGCCCTCGTCCGGATCCATCTTCTACCAGTCGAAGACGCTGGGGGCGATCGATCTGGCCACGGCCAGCGATTACCAGATCCTCCAGCTGCGACGCGCGGAAATCGGCTATGTCACGCAGTTTTTGAGTGTCGTGCCGCGGGTTTCGGCGCTGGATACGGTCGCGGAGCCGCTGCTCTGCCTCGGCATGAATCCGACCGAGGCGAGACGGGAAGCCGGCCAACTCCTGGAACGGCTCGCTATCCCCACAAACCTCTTCGACGCCTGTCCGGTCACCTTTTCCGGCGGCGAACAGCAGCGGGTAAACTTCGCCGCCGGCGTTATCGCCAGGCCGCGGCTGCTCCTGCTCGATGAACCGACCGCCTCGCTCGATGCCAAAACACGGCAGGCGGTGATCGATATCCTTTTGGATCTCAAGGCCAGGGAAACGACCATGATCGCCATCTTCCACGACCAGAGAATCATGGAGGCAGTGTGCGATGCGATCTATCCCATGGAAGTGAAGACGCAAAGCGAACCAAGGAATTGAGGCTGCGGTCCAGGAGAAAAAAAATATCAACTCAGAGGAGATACATATGCTTCGTCTGGAATCCCTCATAAAGCGTTTCGATACGGTCAGCGCCGTGGACAGCGTCGATCTGGAAATCCCGGCCGGTCAGATGGTCGGAATCATAGGCCGTTCCGGCGCCGGCAAATCCACCCTGCTGCGGTTGATCAACCGGTTGATCGACCCGAGCGAAGGCCGGATATATTTCAACGACACGGACGTCACCGCATTAAAAGGCAAGGCGCTTCGCCAGTGGCGCGCCACCTGCGCCATGATCTTCCAACAGTTTCACCTGGTGGATCGTCTGGACATGCTGACCAACGTCCTGATCGGCAGAGTAAGCCGCCACTCCACGCTCCGGTCGATGTTCAAACTGTTCAGCGCCGAGGAACGCACCATGGCTATTGAAGCCCTGGACCGGCTGGGCGTGGCGGGGGAGGCCCTGCAGCGGGCCGACACTCTCTCGGGCGGCCAGCAGCAACGGGTAGCCATTGCCCGGGCGCTTATCCAGGAGCCTTCCATAATCCTTGCCGACGAACCCATCGCCTCGCTCGACCCCCATAACGCCACCAAGGTGATGGACGCCCTGCGCTCCATCAACCAGGACGACGGGAAAACCGTCATTGTCAACCTGCACACCCTGGATACCGCCAGGAACTACACCGACCGAATAATCGGCATGTCCGGCGGCAGAGTCGTTTTCGACGGCACGCCCGCCGATCTTACCGAGGAGAAGATCCTCGAGATCTACGGGCTGGACGAGCGGGACCAGCTCGATCAGCGGGTAACCTCGACGGCCCTGCCCGGCTATCGTTATCCCGGCCAGCAAGCAGCTATGCCGCTGCCGGTATAGCCATAAAAAACTACGATGAAGTTCTCAATCAGTGTCCAACCAGGAGGAGGTGAAAATGTTTCAGCACCGTCTGCTCAAACGATGTCGTATGGTATTGGCCTTTGCTTTGATAGCCGCTTTCAGCCTGCCCGGAGTGGTCCGGGCCGACTGGCACAAGCAGTTCAAGGAGGTGAAAATCGGAATTCTTTCCGGAGAAAACGAAAAGGACCGGCTCAAACGATATGAAAAGTTTGCCGAGTATATGACCCGCGCCCTGAAGGTGCCGGTAAAAATCTTTACCGCCAGCTCCTATGAAGGGGTCATGCAGGCCATGGCGGCGAATCAAATCGAATTCGCCTTCTACGGCTCGTCATCCTACGCCGGCGCCTGGAAGGAAATGGACGGCAAGGTGATTCCGCTGCTGACCAGCATCACCGACAACGGCTCGACCGGCTACTATTCGGTTGTCGTGGTGCGCAGCGACAGCCCCTACAAGAGCGTCAAGGATCTCAAGGGAAAGGTCCTGGCTTTCGCCGATCCCAACTCCACCTCCGGATTTGCGGTACCCTATTTCAACCTGAAAAAACAGGGGTACGATCCCCGAACCTTCTTCGGCGCCATCCCCTTTTCCGGCGCCCATGAGACCGGCGTTCTGGGCGTGGTCAACGGCCAGTACGACGCCGCTGCCACCTATATCAAAAACGATGAGGACGGTACTCCCCAGCGTATGGTGGCAAAGGGGATGATCCCCGCCGGCAGCGTCAGGTGGATCTGGAAGTCACCGGAAATCACCAACGGCCCGTTTGCGGCACGAGCGAATCTTCCCAAGGACTTGATCGATGCCGCAACCCTGGCCCTGTTTCGGATCAGCGTCGATGATCCGGAGGCTTTTGAAGCCATGAAAACGGAAACCCAGATCGGTTATGTGCCAGTAAATCACAAACGGTATGAGTGGATCATCGCCATGCGCGACGATATCAGAAAGTTGCGACGCCAGCGCGGTGAATAACCCGCACAAACATTGACAAGAGGAGGCCATGGCCGTCGCGACACCGCCCCTCGTGTCCGGGACGGCCATGGCGCCTCCCGGCTCACCCGAGAACCAGGAACAGTTCCAATGAATCGCCAACACGCCTTCGCTTCTGCGGTCGGCACTGATTTTCACCAGACATACCGCGCCGCGGTCAGGGCGAAGAGACGCGCCAACCTCGTGTACGGCGTTCTCTTTCTCGCGGCCCTTGCCTGCTCGGCATATATCGGTGACTTCGATCCCGTCAAAATTATCACCGGCATTCCCCATCTCCATGAGTACATCGCCAAAACCATCCCGACGCTGCACGTCAAAACCCTTGGTCACGATCTTGGCGAATGGTTTTTTCTCATCGATATCTGGTTGAAACTGCTACTGGAAACGGTGCTTATCGCGGTGCTGGCCACCACCATTTCCACGACGATGGCCTTTCTCCTCTGTTTCCCCGCCTCGCGCAATCTCATGGATAGATTCTCGATCTATTTCGCCACCCGACGTCTGCTGGAGATCGCCCGATCTGTGCCGGAACTGGTCTACGCGTTGATCTTCGTCTTTTGTTTCGGCGTCGGTCCGGCAGCCGGGGTCCTGGCGATCTCTCTGCATGCCACCGGCGCTCTCGGCAAGCTCTTTTCCGAAGTCAACGAAAACATCGACCACCGGCCGCTGGAGGGAATCAGAGCGGCCGGCGGGTCCTGGTTTCAAACCATTCGTTATGGCGTGGCGCCCCAGGTGTTGCCGAATTTTCTGTCCTACACCCTGCTGCGCTTTGAAATCAACGTCCGTTCATCGTCGATCATCGGCTATGTCGGGGCAGGCGGACTGGGACAGGAAATCCGCACCGCCGTCGCCTTTAACGAATATCATGACCTGAGCGCGATTTTTCTGATCATTTTCTGCACGGTGGCCATTATTGATCTCACCTGCGAGACGCTGCGCCATCGACTCATCGGCGAAGTTAGGGGGAGCCAGTGAACGACCGAAAAAGAATAGGCCCTGAAGAGATAGCAAAAGCCCGGGCCCTTTATCCACACGCCTTCGGGCGCCCGGCGTCTCAACGGTTTCTTATCATCTGCGGCTGGTGCGCTTTCGCCGCCCTGCTCGGCTACACCGTGGTCGACTTCCATTTCACTCCACAGCGACTCTTCCTGGGGTTGGGCAAACTGGGCTTTGTCCTGCAATTCATGTTTCCACCCCATCTCTACAATTCGCTGCAGGGTTGGTCCGATCCCCTTTATGCCATCGCCCAGACGGTGGCCATGGCCTTCATGGGGACCCTGCTTGCCTCTCTCGCCTCGCTATTCCTCGGGTTTTTCGGGGCAAAAAATATCGTCCGCTGGTATCCGGCCCATTTCGCGGTGCGACGCGGATTTGATACCCTGCGGGCGCTCGAGCAGATCATCCTGGCGCTGATTTTCATCCGGGCTTTCGGGCTGGGACCGTTGCCGGGAATTTTCGCCATCGCCGTAAGCGACACCGGCTCCTTAAGCAAACTGTTCGCCGAAGCCATCGAAAATGTCGACCGAAAGCCCATCGAAGGCTTGAAGGCGTCGGGAGCCAACCGGTTCAAGGTGATACGATTGGCTATTTTGCCGCAGGTCCTGCCGATACTTATCAGCAACTCGCTCTACTATCTGGAGTCAAATACTCGAACCGCCACCATACTCGGCATCGTCGGCGCAGGCGGGATCGGATTCCTGCTCGACGAGCTGATCCGCGCCAACGATTGGAACGACGTGATGACCATCGTCATTTTGCTGTTTTTGACGGTGAGCGCAATCGACAACCTCTCCAGCTTTATTCGTAAAAAAATAATTGATAAATAACCGTGCATGCAGAGCCTCAGCATGGCATGAGGTTCTGCATGCTTCGGCTGTCATGAGAGATGGTAACTGCTCACAGGGCACCAGATCTTTTCACGATCAGTCTGGCTTACGTATAACCACATACGCTAAACCAGGCTGCTTGCGAATACCTCCGGCACCCTGCAAGCAGTTACAAATACAGAGGTTTGTCAAACCAAGTCGTTTACCCCATGAGGAGTTACGAGAGATGCTGATTGAAGGGGAAGTTGCCGATATAGGTGAGACAACCGGCGGTGAAAGTGGTGGTGATGTGCGGGACCGGTCCAAAGGGGTGGACCAGAACCAGGTCGGCGCGCTTGCCGACTTCGAGCGAGCCGGTGAGCGAATCGAGTCCCACCGCCCGTGCCGGATTGAGGGTGATCCATTTTACCGCTTCATGCAAGGGCACATGCTCCTTTTTCACTAGCTTGAAAACAGCGTAGAAAAGACTCATCGGGGCGTAATCCGAGGCGAGAATGTCGCCTTCGCCGGCCAGCATGATCTCCGTGGCGCTCATATTGCCCGATTGCGAAGCCCCGCGCAGCACATTGGGAGCACCGAAAACCGTCCACATCCCATAGGTTTCTGGCCGCCTGCAGTGCTTCCCGGCAGACCGGAAATTCCGAGATGGAAACGTTGAGCCGCCCCGATGCCGCCACCTTTCCCGGCCCATCGTCGTCATGGGAGGCGATCGGGATGCCGTTTGCCGTGCACACCCCGGCCAGGGCCTGAAGCTCCCTGTCCAGAACCGTTTTGCGCGCCTCCAGCCGAACGGCGATCTCAGCATCCACCAGATCCGCTGAAATTTTATTGTCCTCCATCATCCGCGAGCGATAGGCGTCTACGTCCCGATACTGCCCCTGGCCGGGCGTATGGTCCATAAAGGAAAAAAGATCGATGCGATTTCGCTCGGCATGCTTGCGGAGCCTGGGAATAGCGCTGGTATTGAGGACATCGTAGCGGATATGGGCCTTGGTATGGGTGCGTAACCAGGGAGAGAGGCGCTGGACTTCGTCCAGGATGGCATCCGCCATATCATTTGAACGTAGCGTTCTGTTGCGCGCGTTGCCATAGACATAGGCAATGCAATGAAACATAGTGGTGATACCGCAGGCCGGCAGGGTTTTATCGAACTCCATGATGGCGGCATCGAAAGGAAACACGCTGCGAGCACGCGGTTCGATATATTTTTCCAGGGCATCACTGTGCAGATCGATAAAGCCCGGCAGCAGCAGTTGGCCGCGGGCGTCCCAGCGCTTGCCGGAGAGGGTGCATTCACCGTCGGTTATCTCGGTGAAGTAACCGTCCTCGATGACCAGAGCGCCTTTTTCTATGGTTTCTTCCGGGGTAACGATATCACCGTTCTCGATGATAAGACGGCCCTCGCTTTGCGGTGCGGTGCTCATTTCAGGCTTTAAACCATGATGGTTGATGATTGGATAAACGGTAAACGTTCACTTTTGCTATCTTAGGGTAGCGTCTGCCTGTTAGGCTTCGATCAATAATTCTTTATGTTGCCATTTGCCGTTACTGCATGGGACTTTAGCGATACCAATCTTTTCGTAAACACTCATCTTTTTGAAATTTTTCACAAACCATCACGAGGGCGATTACATGTATTGCATAAATGCCGTCGCCAAGATAGCATAGGGGCGGGCTGCTGAAGGCTTCGCCGGCCTGGGTTTGAGATCCGCGATTGCGTAGCAACCGTTCACCAGTGCCCCAGGTTGGCGCAGGTAAGCGCAGACTCCGAGCTGGCTGACGGGCTATAGCCCTGATCCAATGTTCGAATATGTTAAAAAATTTGGTAACCGATGACTCCCTTGTACAAACGTTTCCGCCTGCCGAACTTTGCCCTCTGCTCTCTTCTGATTGCTCTTGCGCTCCACGCTACCAGCATCCACGCGGCAATCACCACCCCGGGAAGGTATCTCTACCGGGAAACCGTGGGGGCGAAAAGTCATGTCTATTCTTTGAAGGCCACGGAGAAAGACGGGCTGGTTCATGTCGCCGTTTCAGAGAAGAACAGGTCGCTGCTGCAGGTTTGTACTGCCGATGGCAACACCCAAAAGTGGCATTTGCGCCGAGGAGACACGGAAAACATCACCGCCGAACGCCATGGAAACACCATGCATATCTATGGTGTCCATAACGGGAAAAATTACGATAAAACGGTGCAAATCGACGACCGTCCCTGGTATCAACTGCTGTCGATTTCCCTGCAGCCGTATCTCAATTCCACCGCCACCGCCACATCCTTTTGGATGGTTCGCTCGGACAACCTGGATGTCGTTGCCTTAAATGCGAAAAAACAGGGAAGCGAGGATATCGTCGTCAGCGGCGCCAAGACTGCCGCGCAAAAGGTCGTGGTGCGGGCCGACGGGATGTTCGCCGCCTTCTGGCACGCCACCTACTGGTACCGTATAAACGACAAGCTCTTCCTCCGTTACGCGAGCATACAGGGCCCGCCTGGTACCGATGAGACCGTTATCGATCTTGTGAAATCGCTCAGGTAAACGGGACCAATTTCCATAATCACCCGTCCTTCCCGGACCACTCCCAGTTCCTTTCCTTTAATCGCTGGCCCTCCTCGCCCATATCCGCAGCACCAGTAAATTATTCGCAACGAGAATACTAAACATTGCCTAACCGTCTTTTTTCCCAATCGTAATCCCCGCCTAACCCTGTAGCCCCATAATCAACTTCGCGGTTACCACAGCAATGTGCCTGTACTTCGTTGCATTTTTCGTATTGCTTGAAAATAGCTCGGATGGTACATATTTCCAATTTATATTTAAAGTCCAATTAACTTTTTAAGCATGTAAGCTGCTTCCGAATTTGTCGGCTCTAATTTTAATACTGCTTTATAATATTTTATAGCCAGCCCTTTATTGCCATCTAAATTATAAGAACTTGCCAGTCCCATAATAGCATCTATATTTTGAGGAAATTCTAATATTAAGGATCTAAATGCTTTGTCAGATAGAGGTGAAGCAAAATTTTTAGTGTTGATCAAATCATTGCCCAAAAGGACCTAGCTCTTCTTCATCAATTTTATATATATCAGATGAATCTAGTTTTTTGTAGCATTTTATTTTCCGCTATAGCAGAATCTACATTTATTTTTGTTGATGTTTGCAGAAGCTTATCTGCCAAAGACTTCTTAACATTTACAAATCATTTCCAAAAATTATTGATAACAAATCAAAAGCCGGGTTATCTAAATTTCTATCCCGGATATTCATTAGATAAACTTCGTTGTCCAATTTTTCTTTAGGATAAATAAGAAGAAAAACGAAGTGAAGCCGGTCCCGGAACCGGAATGAAAAAAATATTTTCTGCCTCTGCTGTTCTTGTCCGACCCCAAACCCCAAGCCGTATGTCAACTGTGTTCCATTTTTTAATTTTGAAGCGTTGAGCATTGTATCAAGAGTTGATAATTTAATTAGTTTTCCATAAAATGCATCAGAAAGTTAAGCAAGTCAATGCTGTTCGAAAGTATTCCACCTCCGCGGTATTTTAATGCTTAAGTCTTGCGCCTGCGGCTTTTAAATTTTCTAAATTCATTTTTAAATATCCGTGAACTCTATTTTTTATAATATCTTTTTGAAAATCAAAATGGGTCGAGGTCATTCTTGCCGGCTCAAAAATATTTCGTTCCATGTATTTTTCATAAGTCATACCGCTAGTATTTTCAATAATGGCTGCCAATAAATTGTAGGCTAAAGTTGAGTAATGATATTTTGTTCCGGGCTTGAATTTTAAAGTATCTTATTTAACAAAATACCGACTGCATCTTTAATAGTAGGAAAGTATTCTTTGCTGTCAAATTCACCGCTATAATAGCTCCTAATTCCTGATGTATGATTTAATATTTGCCCTGGTTGTAAATTTCCATTTCTTTTTAGGAAAGTAAGGAATGTATTTGCGTATATCTTCATCAAGATTTATTTTACCTTTTTCAACAAGCTGCATTACCGCTACTGCAGTTATAGATTTTGAAATTGAAGCAACTCTATATATGATTCATTGATTTGCCGGAACCTGATTCTCTATATCTATATAGCCTTCTGCAGATTTGACCAAGATAATAACATCATTTGAAGAAACGCCCGGCAGATATTGAGGGAATATTTTTGTTGTCATAATATTCTTTTAAATAATTATGTGACCCTGGTAATTAATTTTTGGGGATAAGAGAAGTGAATGATAAAATATAAGAATAGTAAAAGAAAATTTATGTAAGGAGTAGAAGTTCTCATGGATGAAAACTTATCGGGTTTGAATTTGATAGAATAATAAAATAGCTGTTCCTTAAATCAAATTGAAATTGTCTTATTTGAGCTATATTTAATTATTTATTATTATCCAAAGTAATTCTTTTTTCAACACCGCTGTCAATCAGTTTATATGACTTTTAGCTTCCTCTGCACTTATATAATAATCTCTATCGCAATCCTTAGTAATTTGTTCCATAGTTTTACCGGTATGCTTAGCCAAAATCTAATATAAGGTATCGCGGGTTTTCAACATTTCTCGTAGCGTGAATTTCAATATCCGAAGTTTGACCCTGCAAACCGCCCACCCATGGCTGATGTATCATTATTCTGGAATTTGGGAGCGAATTCTTTTTCCGTCTGCGCCGCCTGCAAGAAAACTGCTGCCATGCTTGCTGCCAATCCTACACAAATTGTAGCAACATCCGGCTTTATATATTTCATAGTATCATAAATTGCCAGCCCAGCGCTTACGCTTCCGCCGGGAGAATTGATATATAAATTTATATCTTTTTCTGAATCTTCAGCCTCTAGAAAAATAAGCTGAGCTATTGTTAAGCTGGCAATATGGTCGTCAACAGGAGTGCCGATAAAAATAATTCTTTCGCGAAGCAGTCGGGAATATATATCCATTCCCCGTTCTCCGCCCCAGTTTGTTCGATTACGTAAGGAACTAATTGGTTATATATTTCTGGTTGTTTGCTCATTTTTTTCCTCAATTTCTGTTTTTGATATTTTTTCCGGTTCAACTTTTTTAATTGTATTTTTTTCTTTCAAGAAATCAAATAGCTTTTTATCCAGTATTCTTTCATTATAATCTGATGATTTATAATA
>CAVUXQ010000014.1:0-22265 GCA_963745265.1 uncultured delta proteobacterium | reverse complement strand
AGTTACCGCTCACCAGATCCACCAAACACCGGCCAGGCCAATGAACGGTAAACGTTCTCCAAGGCGCCCCCACTCGGCACGATCATAGCAGTAGCCCGGCAAGCTGCTTATGCATATATGGAGCACTGGTGAACGCTTACTCGCTTTAGATTCGGACGTGGTTCATATAGCAGTTAATGGATTCAATAAACAGGAGGAGAAAATGAGAATGGATAGACGGGGTTTTTTAAAGCAAGGACGGATCCGTCTACGATGCGCAAGTCAGGGTAAGCAGGAGCCTGATCGGCAGAGAATCGTACCTGTCATGTACTTGCAGCAATATGGTAGAGCCGGCGAATTTCCTCGATATCGACGGTCGGTGCCGGGAACTTCATGTCGAGCGATTCCATGGTTTCCACCACGATTCTTGAGATCGTCAGATTTCTGAACCACTTGTGGTTAGCCGGGATCACGTACCAGGGTGCGTGTTTGGTGCTGGTTCTGCTAATTGCTTCCTCATACGCTTTTAGGTACTGCGGCCAGAGTTTACGTTCGGCATAATCGGAGTGGCTTATTTTCCAGTGCCTGGCGGGGTCGTCGATGCGGGCCTTGAAGCGGCTCAGCTGCTCCTCTTCGCTGATGTGGAGAAAAAATTTGAGGATGTGGGTGCCGTTTGCGACCAGCGATTGTTCAAAGTCGTTGATGATGCCGAAACGCTTTTTCCATACCTCCCGGGGGACGAGCTTGTGAACGCGCGCCACCAGCACGTCTTCGTAATGCGAACGGTTGAATATCACCACCTCGCCCCTGGCGGGTGCGCGCCGGTGCACCCGCCAGAGGAAGTCGTGGGAGAGTTCCTCCACGGTCGGGGCCTTGAAGGCCTGCACCCGTGTGCCCTGGGGATTCATGGCGCCGAGCACGTGCCGGATGGTGCCGTCCTTGCCCGCCGCATCGAGGGCCTGCAGACAGATCAATAACGATCGGTTGTTTTCCGCGTACATCAGGAATTGCAGGTCGTGCAACTTGAGGTTATAGGCGGCGGTTTCTTCTCTTGCGGCCTTCTTGTTCATTTTTTTGTCTTTGAAGTCGGGATCGATCGCGGACAAGTCTATCTCGCGGCCCGGCTCCACTCGAAACCTATCACGGTGGCTCATTGAGTTTTTCCTTTTCGTGTTATATGGTTATGACAGTGAAACAGGACTTGGCTGAATTTTAGCCAAACCGGTGAGCGGATACAAAATCGAGTAAGACATCTGATAAACGTTTTCTGGACGTGAACCCATGGAAGTGACCGAACGTAAACCCCAGCGGATTCCGCTCAATCCCCTCTCTTTTTCGTTTCTGGCGGTGCTGGTCGGGGTGGTCGCCGGCCTGGGCGCGGTACTCTTTCGCGGCCTGATCGGTTCGATCCATAATCTGCTCTTTCTCGGCCAGTTGAGCTGGGGCTATGACGCCAACGTCCACACGCCGGTGAGCCCCTGGGGGGCACTGGTGATCCTGGTGCCGGTACTGGGCGCCGTGGGCGTGGCCTATCTGGTGCAGAATTTCGCTCCCGAGGCCAAGGGGCACGGCGTGCCGGAAGTGATCGACGCCATCTACTACAATCACGGCCGCATCCGCCCCGTGGTGGCCATGGTCAAGGCGCTGGCCTCGGCGCTCTCCATCGGCAGCGGCGGCGCCGTCGGCCGGGAGGGGCCGATCATCCAGATCGGCTCGTCCCTGGGCTCCACCGTCGGTCAACTCTTGCCGATGCAGGCCTGGCAAAGGGTAACCCTTATTGCGGCCGGTGCCGGCAGCGGCATCGCCGCCACGTTCAATACCCCGGTGGGGGGCATCCTCTTTGTGGTCGAACTGATGATGCAGGAGGTGAGTGTGCGCACCCTGGTGCCCATCTCCCTGGCCACTGCCACCGGCACCTATGTCGGCCGCCTCTTTTTCGGCGATCATCCCTCGTTTGTCATCCCGGCCATGGAGAACCACTATTTCCATGTCGCCAGCCCCTTGCTACTTCTGGCCTATATCGGTCTCGGGTTGCTGCTGGGGGCGGTATCCGCCCTTTATATTCGCTCTATTTACGCATGCGAGGATCTTTTCGAAAAACGCATCGGCGGCAGCTATTACCTGCGGCACATGGGGGGCATGCTCATCTCCGGGCTGTTGATGTATGCGACCATGGTCTATTCCGGTCACTATTACATCGAAGGCGTAGGGTACGCCGCGGTGCAGGATGTGCTCACCGGCACCCTGGCTTCGATCGGGCTGCTGCTGGCGCTGTGCGTTCTTAAGCTTATCGTCACCTCCCTAACCCTGGGTTCGGGGGCTTCCGGAGGAATCTTTTCGCCGGCGCTCTTTATCGGCGCCACCCTGGGGGGAGCATACGGAGTGCTCCTCCAACACCTCTTTCCCAGCCTGGGAATCGGGCCGCCTGCCTTTGCGGTGGCCGGCATGGCCGGGGTGGTCGGGGGGGCCACCGGCGCGGCTCTGGCGGCTATTGTCATGATCTTCGAGATGACCCTCAATTACGGCGTGATCATCCCGATTACCATCACCGTGGCCATCGCCTACGGCCTTCGCAAGCTCCTCTGTCCGGAGAGCATTTACACCCTCAAGCTGGTGCGGCGCGGCCACCCCATCCCGGAGGCGCTGCAGACCAACCTGCCGCAGCAGCGCCCGGCCCGCGATTTTATGACCACCGAGGTGGTCTTCGTGCCGGCCAGGGCGACGCTGGCGGAGTTCGGTAAGCTACTCGCCATGCACCGCAGCGAGCCGGCCTATGTGGTTATCGACGGCGAGCAGATCGTCGGCGTGCTCGATGCCCGCATGGCGCTGGAGGCGGTGCTCCATCCGGACCCCAATGTAAAGGTGGACGATATCGCCTTCCACGAATTTATTACGATTTCTCCCGATACCCGCCTCTTCGACGTGGTGGCCGGACTGCACGCCCACCACATGCCGGTGGCCCTGGTGGTTTCCGGCGTCGGTCTCAAAGGGGTGGAGGGGTTGATCACCCGCCAGCAGATCGCCGATGTGTTTGAAGATTCGGTCGAGCTCTTCACCACGTAGTGCCCATCTAGGCTCCTAGAAATGCCTTCCGACAGGCTTCTAACTCACCTTACTGGAGCGCCTTCAGGATGCTGTCGACGCTGGCCTTGGCATCGCCGAACAGCATGCGGGTGTTTTCCTTGTAGAACAGCGGATTGTCCACGCCGGCATAACCGGAGGCCATGCAGCGCTTGAGCACGACGACGGGCTTGGCCTTCCAGACTTCCAGTACCGGCATGCCGGCGATGGGGCTGTCGGGATCTTCCTCGGCGGCCGGGTTGACGATGTCGTTGGCGCCGATCACCAGGACCACGTCGGTATCGGGGAAATCGTCGTTGATTTCGTCCATCTCCAGCACGATGTCGTAGGGCACCTGGGCCTCGGCCAGCAGCACGTTCATGTGCCCGGGCAGACGACCGGCCACCGGATGGATGCCGAAGCGCACGTCGACGCCTTTTTCCCGCAGCTATGCGGGTCATTTCGCTACACCGGTTCTGGGCCTGGGCCACGGCCATGCCGTAGCCGGGCACGATGATCACCTCTGGGCATTAGCAGCTCTCGGCGACTTCTTCGGCATCGATGGTCTCCTGGACAGCTGCTCTCGCTCGCCGCAGGAGCTGGCGGCCGAACCGCCGGCCGGCCGAAGCCGCCGACGATCACGCTGACAAATGAGCGGTTCATGGCCCTGGCACATGATGTAACTAGAGGATGGCGCCGGAAGAGCCCACCAGGGCGCCGGTGACGATCAGCAGGTCGTTGCCCAGCATGAAGCCGGTGGCGGCCGCCGCCCAGCCGGAATAGCTGTTGAGCATGGACACCACCACCGGCATGTCGGCGCCGCCGATGGCCATCACCAGGTGCAAGCCGAAGGCCAGGGCGATGATCGTCATCACCATCAGGGCAGCCAGCGAACGTTATTGTCGGCAGGAAATATTCGCACAGCAGCAGGCAGACGATGCCGGCCGCCAGGTTCATCCAGTGACGGTCGCGGCAGCATCAGCGGCTTGCTGCGATTCGGCCGTGCAGCTTGCCGAAGGCCACGATGGACCCGGTGAAGGTCACCGCACCGATGAAGATGCCGAGAAGATTTCCACCAGTTGAATGGTCTGCTCGCGCCGGTGAGCAGCTGGTGCTCGAGGTAGGTGGCGAAGCCGACCAGCACCGCCGCCAGGCCCACGAAGCTGTGCAGCATGGCGACCAGTTGCGGCATCTGGGTCATTTCCACCTGCGTGCCAGATCAGGCCGATACCTGCGCCGATGGGCATGGCGATGAGCAGCCAGCCAAGGCCGTCGGTGCCCAGGCCGAAAATGGTCGCCACCACGGCGATCGCCATGCCGATGATGCCGTAGGTGTTGCCGCGGCGCGCGGTTTCCTGGTGGCGAGGCCGCCGAGGCTGAGGATGAACAGAGATGGCAGCGACCGATATAGATAGCCGGACAGCCGAGTCATGGAATGCCTCTTTAGCTCCTTTGTGAGTCTCCTTACGTCTTTCCGGAACATTTTGAGCATGCGATGGGTGACGGGGAAGCCGCCCGACGATGTTGATGCTGGCGATCAGGATGCGAGAAAAAGGCCAGCACGGCGAAATCAGGCGCGTGGCCATGGCCGATCGTGCAGCGATGGCGCCGATGACGATAATGCCGCCGATCGCATTGGTCACGCTCATCAGCGGGGTGTGCAGGGCGGGGTCACGTTCCAGATCACCTGCAGCCGATGAAGCAGGCCAGCACGAACACGGTGAAGTGCGACAGGAAGCTGCCGGCGCGCGCACCGGCCGCGAACAGAGCGAAGCCAGCTGCCGCGGCCGAACACAGAACAGCGCCTTGTGCGGACTCGGCTCGTCGGCTGCCGCGGCCGCGCCTTGCTGCGGCCGGTGGCGCGGCGGTGCCCGGCAGCGGCTTGGGTTGCGGCGCAGGCGACCTGGATCGGCGGCGGCGGCCAGGTGATCTCGCCGTCCTTGACCACGGTCACGCCGCGGATCACCTCGTCCTCCATATTCGACGTCGATGCCGCCGTCCTTGTCCTTGCACAGCTGCGTCAGTCAGGCTGACCAGGTTGGTGCGCGTACAGCTGGCTCGACTGGGTCGGCCAGGCGGCTGGCAAGATCGGTGTAGCCGATGATCGTCACGCCATGCTTGACGGCGAGCCTTCGCCGGGCTCCGTCAACTCGCAGTTGCCGCCCGTGCTCGGCGGCCAGGTCGACGATCACGCTGCCGGGCTTCATCGACTGGCACCATCTCGGCGGTGATCAGCTTGGGCGCCGGTTTGCCGGGAATCAGCGGCGGTGGTGATGATGATGTCCACTTCCTTCGCCTGCTCGGCAAACAGCTCCATCTCCGCCTTGATGAACTCCTCGCTCATCACCTTGGCATAGCCGCCGCCGCCGCCGCCCTCTTCCTCGTAGTCTCGACTTCGAGGAACTCGGCGCCCATGCTCTCGACCTGCTCCTTGACCTCGGGCCGGGTATCGAAGGCGCGGACGATCGCGCCCATGCTGCCGGCGGCGCCGATGGCCGCCAGCCCCGCCACGCCGGCGCCGATCACCAGCACCTTGGCAGGCGGCACTTTGCCCGCGGCGGTGATCTGGCCGGTGAAGAAGCGGCCGAAGTCATGGGCCGCCTCAACCACCGCCCGGTAACCGGCGATGTTGGCCATGGAACTCAGGGCGTCCAGCTATTGGGCCCGGGAGATGCGCGGCACGCAGTCCATGGCCAGCACCGTGACGTTTTGCTTGGCCAATTGGTCGAGCAGCTCCGGGTTCTGGGCCGGCCAGATGAAGCTGACCAGGGTGGCGCCCGGCCGCATGGCCGAACTCTCCAGGGTGCCGTCGGGCCGCGCGATCGGCCCGTTCACCTTGAATACCAGGTCGGAGCGCCAAACCTCGTCGGCGGTGGCCAGGACCTCGGCGCCGGCAGCGGCGTAGTCGGCATCGCCGAAGCTGGACGCCTCTCCGGCGCCGGTTTCCACGGCGACCCGAAAGCCCAGCTTTATCAGCTGCTGCACGGTTTTCGGGGTGGCGGCGACCCGGTTCTCCCCTTCGAGCATCTCTTTGACAATACCTATGGTCATTGCTTGGATATCACTCATAGTTTGTGAAACCGTATCTGTTTGAGGTTGTAAAAAGGGTGTTAGGAGTCGGTGTTAGGAGTCCCAGGAGCCCTAGACATCCCTGCAGGTGTATCCGTTGGTCCGTTCCATTATAATACTGCAGTATTTTTTGAATTTTAAGGAAAAATCGTGGAAGGGGGCAGCCGATGTCGCTTGTGGGCAGAGCAAAAGATGCCTCTCTGGCCGGCGATGAGCGTCAGGCGCATGCCGGCTACGGGCAATTGGCGGTGCGGCGAACCGCTCCGGCTCGGCTTAAAACCACGAGCCGGAGCGGCGATAGCGCTGCGAGCGCGTATACCGAGTGGCTACCGGTGTCGTGCCGCACGGCTGGTACTTTCCGCCAGGATGGCCATGCAGCCGCCCAGCAGCAGCAATCCGCCGAAGAGCGGCGGCATGTGGGCCAGTTTGATGAGGACCGTCACCGCCCCGATCAGAAGAGAGATGAAGAGGGCGAGGTTGCCGTCGTCGACGAACATGCCGACCAGTTCCGAGGCAGCGATTCGTATGGCTTTCATGGTCTGGTTCCTCCCTGGAGTTGCGATTCGATGCCTTTAAGCCGATAAACGGCCAGGTAAGCAAAAGCGGAGAGGATCGCCATCAACGCGAGCAGGGCGAAATCCGATCCGGGCCACTCCACGCCGAGTCCTTCTCCTGTCCAGAACACGCCGAAGCTGGTCAACATCAAGCCGACCACGGCCTTGAGCGCGTTCTCAGGGACTCGCGCCAGGGGGCGGTGGACAGCCAGGCCGATGGCCAGCACCAGCAAAAAGGCCACCAGGGCGCCATAGCCTGCGTACAGGGTCATGTTGTGGGCAGCGCCCACTGCGATGACGATGAACACCACTTCAAGACCTTCGAGCAGCACCGCCTTGAAGGCGGCGATGCCGGCGATCAGCCGGCCACGCCGGTCGGGGTTCTGTCGACGCAGCGATTCCGTCTCCCGGTTGAATTTCTTTTCTTCGTCATGCAGGGCGATATGGCCCGCGGCCCGCAGGATGGCCTTGTGCAGCCAGCGCATGCCAAACAAAATGAGCAGGACGCCAACCACGAATTGCAGCGCCTGCATCGGGATAAGGGTAAGCAGAGGTCCCAGCACCAGCACCAGGGCGGTCAAAACCGCCACGGCCAGACCGGTGCCGATAAAGGCCGGCCGCCAGCTCTGGGTGAGACCCACTGCCAGAACAATGGTGAACGCCTCCACGAACTCGACGAACGATCCGAGAAAGGAGGCGACGAGTGTTGAGGTTATACTTGTTATATCTGTCATGGCTTATGTTTCCGTTCTATGTCGGGTTAGCCCGAATATTGATAACGCCATGCGATGCGGTCGCCGAAGATCCGATTTTCACGCTTTTATTATGGCCGGCGAATACGGTTTGCGGCATGCCGGTTTATCAGATATCCGGGGCGGGTGGTAAACGGTTCGGATCAATACCAAGGGGATGGCAATCCCTTTTGAGCGGTTTGCCTGGGGGATGCGACCTCCCTGTCAGGGATTATAAGAACGGCCATGGGGTACAGCAAGGTGGGATTCCCGGAATAGCCTGATACTGATGACAATTTTGCACCTCTAGTCTGGTGCTTTGGCTGGGGGATTCCGTCGACGTTCGGTTAGGCGACGGCGAGGTGAACGGAAAAACGGACCGGGGAGAAACCGGTCCGTTTATGGGCGTTCTTTGCCGGCGAGATTATTGAACCCTCTTGCCCTTGATGGTCACCGGAACTCCGGTCTTTCTCTTTTCGACATAGCGAAAGAAAATCGGGAAGGCGACGAAAAAGGCCACGCAGATGATGTATTCAATTCCCTTGATATGGGTATAGTAGCCGACAAGGGTATGAATGGGCTTGACCAACCCGCTGGCCACCATCATTTGCCGCAGCAACTCCGTCACTTGCCAATTCACCTGGTGCAGGCCGCCTACCAATGCTGCCGACGCCCATAACAGGACAAGCAGTCCTCCTCCTAGAAGTATCGCGCCCATGGGCTTTATCTTCGTGATTGACATGGCACACCTCTCAATAGCCGGTAATGGCGGTAATATAGCCGCGTATCATCTGCATCGGTCCAAATTTGACCAGGGCGACGGTCAGGCAGGTGAGGGCCCAGATGCCGATCAGCCCGCAGACGACGGTGCCGGCTTTGAGGCAGAATGTGGTGGCTTCCTGGGCGAGATCGATATCTGTTTCTTCTCTGGTGATAATCGGGGATTTCATGACGGCCTCCTTTGGGGTGAATTGCCGGTGCCCGTCCGCAGCGGGAACTGCCATGGCGAAGCGCGTTTCCCGATCTTTTGGTTGTGGACGGGCATGCGGTGCATGAATGTTGCTTTGACGTTGCTCTCATTCTAGGTAGTGCATCTGGTATGCCAGCGAACCGCTGGAGGGGAGATTATTACAAGGTCGGAAATCTGGAATTACCACGTAATATCAAATTGCTGTGAAAGTGAAATGTGAGCAGCGCGAATAGCCGACTGCACTCGTGTGTGCAGGATGGTCAAACCTGTGGCTCTCTCCTCCCGGCGGATGCCACAGATCTGTATTTCTGATGTATAATCTTGCGGATAGGGTGGAATTCGCCACCTGCCCCGTCCCGGCCCCCGGGGTCGGGAGCCGGAGTTATGATTTACGAGCCGGGCTTACGCTTGGTTCCAGTCGTAGACGATGGGCAGGCGATAGACGATAAAGCGGTAGACGACGAAGTAGAGAGCGAACACGGTCAAGGTCAACCAGACCTCCTTCCAGTGGGGAAGGTCCTGATACATCTGATAATTGAAGCAGATAATAGTGGTATTGAGTCGATTCCAGACAATGCCGAAAACGGCGATAAAGGCTGCCACCCGGACACGGCCGACCGCGCTTTCCCGTACCCCGGTGGCAAAGAGCACCATAGGCAGTACTACCCCCAGGCCGATCTCGAGCAGGTAGTAGGCTCCCCAGCCGGTGAGAAGATACGACCAGCTGTTGTCATGGGCTATGCCGACCAGTTTGATTACCAGATAGGTGATCATGGCATAGGCGGCCCCCTTTGCCATCCCCAGAGTCATGGAATCGAGCGACTGCCGAAATTTCGTGCCGCATCGCCAGGACATAAAGCGGTTGATGAGGGTCGAGCTGACAATGACCATGGCAAGGCCGCCGAACACCGCCGAGCAGAGAAAAAAGATCCACTCGAATTCGGTGGACAGCCAGAGGGGATGCAGCTTGGTGGGGGCATAGGTAAACAGGGCGCCAAGGGCTCCCTGGTGCAGGGTTGAGAGGATGATGCCGGCAATGGTGAGACCGAGGTTGATCCGGATGATGACGCGTTTCCATCCCGGTCTGCCCAGCCATTCGAAGACGGCCGGCAGCACTTCGGCGATCTGTACCGAGAGATAGGTCGCGACATGCCAGGCGACCAGAAAGAGCACCGCCGCCGGACCCAGCGAGACGAACATGGGGTAGGCCAGCCGCCATGGCATGCCGAGGTCGACTTCGAGATAGACCACGGCGAAAAAATACCCTAAAAGGCCGTTGAGCAGGGCGAGCCGTTCGATGGCGTGGAAGTCTTCTCTGCCAAACAGGGTGACGGCGGTGCTCAAGAGAAAACCGGAGGCGGAAAGCGGCACCATGCCGAAGAGCCCGAAGCCAAGGAAAAGCCCCCAGGGATAGTCGTTGGAGGCGTGGGTAACCTCGCCGAGCCCTCCCAGATACCGCTGGCCGAGCAGCGGCAGCCCCACCGCGAACACCAGCAGCAACAGCCAGTTCAGGGGGTTGCGCCGCAGCTGGGCAAGGTACTGGCGAGCGCTTAGGCCCAGCAACAGCCTCTCCTTTATCTTCCAGTCTGTGCCGTCATGTTTTCGGGTGCCACTTACCGGCAGCCATTCGTTTTCCGAAGTCAAGGTTTTCATGGTCGTTCCTCCCGCGAGGTTTCAGGGTCCTGGTCCCGGTGTTGCTCCTTGCGAGTGGCCAGCAGGTGAAAACCGGCAAAGAGCGCCGGCCAGATGGTCAGCACCATCGGCACGAAACCGAGGAAATTCTTGACCGAGTCGAGGATCGGTTCATCGGGAAGATCGGTGTTGCAGTCGACCTCGGCAAAGGGCACCGGTGAGAGGTAGAGCCAGGAGGTGCCGCCGGCCTCGTGCTCACCGTAGATATGGTCCACATAGCGGCCGGGGTTTTCGGCGATGCGGCGGCGGGCGACGCGCAGCAGCTCGTCGCGTTTGCCAAAGCTCAAGGCTTGTTCGGGACAGGCCTCGACGCAGGCCGGCGGGCGACCATATTTGAGTCGGGTGTCGTAGCAGAAGATGCATTTTTCTATCCGCGGGCTAAAAGCGCTGGAGTACTTGAAGGCCGGAACATAAAAGGGGCAGGCGACCATGCAGGTCCGGCAGCCGACGCAGACATCGGGGTTGTAGATGACCGCACCCTCGGGCGTTTTGGTGTAGGCGTTGACGAAACAGGCCGAGAGGCAGGCCGGCTCCTGACAGTGATTACATTGAACCTTGCGAAACAGTGGATGGTCCTGGCCCGGCGGCTGGTAGCGATTGACCACCGTATAATGGCCTTCGTCGGGACGCCGCTGTCTGCCATGCTCATCACCCGCGAAGACGGACTGATCGGTGAACGGCTTTTCCGGAGGCGGCAGATGCTGCTCGGCGTTGCAGGCCGCCTCGCAGCTCCTGCAGCCGACGCAGCGGCTGATATCGACCAGCACCCCGAGACTGTCCGGGTACTTTTGAATCTGGTGGGAAGAGCCGGCTTTGGGGTGCAGCAGCAGCGCCGCCAGCGTTGCCGTGAGTCCGCTCTGCAACAGTGTTCTTCGATTTGTCTTTGCGGCCATTTTTATCTCCTTTCGGGGTAACAAGTCAGTGCAACCTCGGCAAGTTTGGTTCGGCCTGTTTGGGCCTGCATCCGCACACGCCCAAGAGGGGCAAATCCTTAAGGCTTGGTAACAGCAAAACGCTTGCGGCCCGCCGGGGTGAAGCCATGACAGTCCCGGCAACCGGTGGGGCCTCCGTCCAACCGGTGGCAGCCGACACATTTCAGGTGAAGGGCGCCCAGCATGCCCGGTTTGTCGATATGATAGAGCGGTATGCCGTTTTCCACCTGGCTGGCGGCAATCTGCGGCCGGGTCGGGTGGCAGTGGCGGCAGGACACATTGGCGGATCCAGCCGAACCGGTATGGCACCTGCCGCAGCGCGCGTCCTCGACGCCGTCGCCGGTGGTGTGGTGATGACACCGGGAGCAGGTGTAATTTTCGGCATGCATGGCATGGTCGAAGAGGACCGGTTCATACAGGTGTTGGAGGGTATCGATGGTGATTGTTTCCGGCGGCGGCGCTCGGTGCTCACCGGCTTTCACCGGCGAGGGCGGCAGCGTCGGCAGCAGGACGAGCAGCCCCATGGCCGCTGCGAGTGTAAGCAATCTGTTCATGGCGTTTCTCCTGGTGATGGGAAGCTGCGGTGGATGGCGGCTGTGGGGGGTGCTCCACGCGAGCATTTTGCCGCTCCGCGCTGCTAAAGTAACAGCGCATGATGATATCGAGCTCTTCGGCGTCGATGGTTTCGTTGATGAGCAGGACCTCGGCCAGTTCGTGAATCAAACGGTTATGGCTTCTGAGTAACTCCTCGGTCTGGGCGGCGCAGTCGTCGAGGATACGGCGGATCTCGAGATCGATCTCGCGGGCGGTCGCCTCGCTGAAATTTCCGGTCATCTCCGCTCGCTCATCGAAAGCGGAACGTCTTCGGCGATAGACCATGGAACCCAGACGGCTGCTTATCCCCCATTCGCACACCAGCCGGCTGGCGATATCGGTTGCCTCGGCGATATCGTTGGCCGAGCCGGTGGAAAGGCGATGGAAGACGATTTTTTCGGCGATCCGGCCGCCGAGCAGGACCTTGATCCTGCTCAGCAGGTAATCGAGGGAGCAGGTATATCGCTCCTCAAAGGCAATCTGTTGGGTCAACCCCAGGGCCATGCCCCGTGGTACGATGGTGATTTTGTGGAGTTCGTCGGTGTCCGGCAACAGGCGGGCGACGATGGCATGCCCGGCTTCGTGGTAGGCGATCACCCGCCGTTCGCGCTCGTTGATAGCGGCGTTGCGCCGCTCCAGGCCCATGATGATCTTGTCTCTCGCCTCTTCGAAATCGGCCATCTCCACCGCTTGCTTTTTCCGGCGAGCGGCGGTGAGCGCCGCCTCGTTCACCAGGTTGGCGATATCGGCGCCGCTGAAGCCGGGAATTCCCTGGGCGATCAGGGGCAGGTTCAGGGCCGGGGAGATCTTTACCAGCCGGGTATGCACATGAAGGATCTTGACCCGACCGCTGAGGTTGGGCAGGGAGACGGTCAGTTGCCTGTCGAACCTCCCGGGCCGAAGCAGGGCGGGATCGAGCACGTCGGGCCGGTTGGTGCGGCAACGACGATCACGGTTCTTTACTGGCAAAGCCATCCATTTCCACCAGCAGGGCGTTCAAGGTCTGTTCACGCTCCTCGTGCCAGCCGCCGTGGATGCCCCGTCTGCCGCCGATGGCGTCTATCTCGTCGATGAATATGATGCAGGGTGCCGTTTTTTTAGCTGTTTCAAAAACTTTTCTCACTCTGGCGGCCCCGACGCCGGCGAAGACCTCGACAAAGTCCGAGCCGCTCATGGAATAAAAGGGCACGGCGGCCTCTCCGGCGATCGCTCGGGCCAGCAGGGTCTTGCCGGTGCCGGGCGGCCCCTGCAGCAGCACGCCTTTGGGAATGCGGCCACCGAGCTGGTTGTAGGTCTCGTGGTTTTTTAAGAAGTCGACGATTTCCTGCAACTCGCCGCAGACCTCGTCGATTCCGGCCACGTCGGCAAAGGTCCTGGGGGTACCGGTGTCGGTTTTCATTCGCCACTCTTTTTCTTTCCAGATGTTCTTGCCGTCGGGTGCTCGCCTGGCAAAGACGAACCACAATCCGAGCATCGCCAGACCGACGAGGACGACACCGGGCAACCGTTGACCCAGGGTCGATGGGGCTTCGGCGGTGACGACTGTTTGCGTGGCATAAAGCCTGGGGAGCAGGTTGTTTACATCTGGGGAATAGGTGGCGAATGTATTGCCCCGACGGTCCGTCCAGCGGACTTCCCCGCCTTGCAGGTGAACGGTGGCTACCTCGTTATCTCGCAGTGAGTCGAGCAGGGCCGTATAGGTTGCGGTCGGCGGTGTGGTCTCCAGTAGCCAGGCATTGTAAAAGAGGACGCCGAGAACCGTGAGCAAAAGCACCAGAAAACCTGCCTGCACCCTGTTTTTCATAGTCTGCTCCCGATCATGGATGTGGCCTGTGGCAGATCCAGAAGCCGCGGTGAAGAGAGGAGACCGGTCAGCAGGTGATCGAGCATCTGCATCGGCTCCTGACAACAAGCCGTGTTATGGCGAAATCCGTATTCATCGAGATAACCCTGGAGGCCGGCCACATCGATGGCGCCCCGGAACACTGACCTGAGCCATGTACCACATCGATGGGCGAGTTGCCTGCCCTGATTGAGCTGCCAGGCCGACGGCTCACAGAGCAGATAGGAACTGTCGAGTACTTCAATGTTGTCGAGTCCCTCGACGGTGCTGAGCAGTTTTGTCCCGGCCAGGATCAGCCGGCCGATGGCGGCTTCCATAGTTTGGGGTGAAAGCGGATCGCAAACCTCAAAGCGCACCCGAGCGGGTGTTTCCCCGCAGGAGACCATCTCCAGGGCCATGGCGACCTGGCAGTCGGTCCGTTGGGCGAAAATCGCTGCCGGCAGCTTGGCGACATCGAGCAGCACGGTGCCGCGGCAGGGTAACGCTTCTGCAAGCGAGGCGGCACAGCGCATCTTCACCAACCATCTCCAGGCGGTTTCATAGGAGGAGAGTGCCATCAGCCGTTGTAACTCACGGGCGCTCAACCCTTGGCTGCGCGCGCAGAACTGCCAGGCCACTTGCATCCAGGCAACCAGACTCTTTTTGCTGCCATGCATCAGGGTCCGGGAGGTGATGGAGGTCTGCTTGCGACAGTACCGGCAGACAATGGTGTAGGCTGGGGTGAGCTCTTTTTGCACCGCGCCGCAGAACGGACAGGTGAACCCCCACGGCCAGCGTTTATTAAACAGATACGATACGCAGGTGTGTTCTCCCGCAAGCTGGGCGGGCAGGGGATGTGGCATCGTGTGCACCATAAGCGAGCCTCTTGAGTACGGTATGGGGGTGCCGGAGTAGCCTATCCTGACTGGTTTCTCAAGAGCATAAGAGATGCCAATAAGAGAGGAGAAGCGGGGAGGGAGCGAAGAAAATTAAAATAGATCGGAAAAACAAGAGGAAATGGGTGCCGGAAGGGGGTGCCGAAGCGCTTCGGAGGACGAAGAATCGGGCGGGTGGCGGAAAACCGTTTTGCTTTGCAACAGAAGTGTGGCCACACTTCCGTGGTCACATTTGGCTATCGAACGGTATCCGACTGGAGTAGTGCGTTTATCCTTAAACAAACGCTTGCATATCTATATGCAATTCATGCATCTTGCGATAAAGGGTGGAGCGGTCGATATTGAGAAGACGCGCGGCCTTGGCCTTGTTGCCGCCGGCCGTTTCCAAGGCAGCCAGTATCCTGGCGGCGATCTGCCGCTGCTCCTCGCCCAGGCGATCATCGCAAGGGGATTCCGGCACGCGACTCGGCTGGACACAGACCGGCGGAATCCGCCCGTCCCGCTCCCTGTCCGCCAGGCGGATCTCTTCGGGCAGCTCCGTGCAGGAAATGGTCGGCCCCGCGCAGAGGATGGCGGCTCGTTCGATGACATGCTCGAGCTGGCGGACATTTCCCGGCCAGCGATACGTGCCCAGAAGTTCCATGGCCTGTTGGGAGATGCCGGTGATAGCTTTACGCATGCTTCGGGCGAAACGGCGGATGAAAAAATCGCAGAGCAGGGCGATGTCTCCGGTCCGGTCGCGGAGCGGCGGCATACGGATGTCTATGATAAGCAGACGGTAGTAGAGGTCTTCCCGGAAAGTTCCGCCGGCGACCTTGGCCTTGAGATCGGCATTGGTGGCTGCCACCACCCGCACGTCGACTCGGACTTCGGTGTCGCTGCCCACCGGGTAGAAGGTCTTTTCCTGGAGGAAACGCAGCAGTCGCAGCTGCATCGCCGTCGAGATATCGCCGATTTCATCGAGAAACAGGGTGCCGCCTTCGGCTTGCAGGATGCGTCCCCGTCTGTTTTCTTCGGCTCCGGTAAAGGCGCCTTTCCTGTGGCCGAAGAGTTCGCTTTCGAGCAGGTTTTCCGGCATTGCCGTGCAGTCCACCATCACTAAGGGGCGATCGCGCCGGGGACTTTCGCGGTGCAGGGCGTGGACCGCCAGTTCCTTACCGGTGCCGCTTTCGCCGGTGATCAGCACGGTGCTGTCCACGCGAGCGATATTTTCGATCATCATGAAGACGTGTTCCATGGCGGGGCTCGCCCCGATCAGTCGGTAGAAACGGCTTCTTTTGCCGGGCCCGGAGCTTTCTTTTTGGGTCATGTCGCGCATCACCAGTACCGCTCCGGTCGGCTCGCCCCCCTCGTCGTGCAGGGGCGAGATACAGATGCTGAGGACCTTGCAGTTCCCGTCCGCAAAACACTCCAGGCGGTGATCAGTCACTTCGGCGCCGCCGGTGAGGACGCGGCTTACGTTTTCGGTGATCCTGCACAGCCCCTTGTCGAGGCAAACACGGGAGAGGGGGTCGCCTTCGCGCAGCGGGGGACGCATGGCGCCGAAGAGCTGTTCAGCGGCCCGGTTCATCTTCAAGACCTTGAGCTCCCTGTCCACCGAGATGATACTGTCGGAGACGCTTTTAAAGAGGGTTTCCAGAAAACGCCGGTAGCATTCCCGGGCATGTTCCGCTTCCCTTTTCTCCTGTTCGAGTCGGGATTCGCGCACAGCCAACCTTGTGGTATTGAGCAGCGCCTCTTTTTCGACCGGTTTGGCCAGGTAGTCGAACGCCCCCAGCCGTACGGCCTCCGAGGCCGTCTCCACCTGGGGGTATCCGGTGACGATCACCACCGGAGAGGTGACACCGAGTTCCCTGAACCGCTTCACAAGCTCTATCCCGGAAGCGCTTTCCAGGACGATATCGCAGATGACGCAATCGAAGTTTCGAGCCGATACGGCGTGGATCGCCTCGTCGAAGGTCGCGACCGCCTTGACGGTCCCGTAGCCCGCGCGCTGGAGAAAAATCCGAAAGGTGTTACGCAGACTGGCTTCGTCGTCGACGATAAGAATGGCTTTGGCGCTCTCGCTTGTCATTGGTGGTCTCTTGGGTTTAATTGAAGGTGTTCATATCCCGAAACACCACCACCGCCCCGGTGAGCATGCCGCGGTCGCGGATAGGGGTGCTGACATATTCCACCGGGAAGCTGGTGCCGTTCTTACACCAGAAGACGTCGCCGGTTTTGTAGTGCACGACGCCGTCGCGATAGGCCATATAGATCGGGCAGCTTTCCATGGGATGCGCGGTGCCGTCGGGATGGGTGTGGTGGATCAGCTGATGGTGCGTGTTGCCGAGCAGCTCCTCGGTTTCCCAGCCGAGCATCAGCGAGGCCGCTCTGTTAAGAAAAATAACCTTGCCCTGGTTATCGAGTCCGAGAATGCCTTCGCCGGCCGAATCGAGGATCAGGCTCAGTTGTTTCTGCAGCTCGCGCACCTCTTCCTCGGCCTGGATACGCTCGGCGATTTCCCTGTTCAGGGCGCCGTTCACCGCCTGCAGCTCGTAAACCCTTTTTTCGATATCGCGCTCGAACTGCATTTTCAACGTGTGGTTTTCGGCCTTTGTCTCGGCCAGGGCAGTGTCCAGCCTGGAGATTGTCTGCCGCCGCCGGCTCAGGGCGCTGCGAACGCTCAGCAGGACCGCGACGAAGAGAAGCGCGAAAAGGCACAATTCCACCACAAGGCCGGCCCAGGGCGGCCCCGCGCCTTGCCGTCGCCATATGAGATTGAGGCCTACGAAAAACGCAAACTCCCCCGTCACCATCCATCCGGTCGGCAGCCGCTCGATGTCCATGTTCTCTCCCCCCTATGCTTGAAGAGGGCGAAGCGGCAGGTCTATGGTGAACCGTGCCCCTTCCCCCGTCTTGCTTTGTACCCTGATAGAGCCACCATGTTCGCGTACCAGTCCATGGCTGATGCTGAGTCCGAGCCCGGTCCCTTCCCCTTTGGGTTTGGTGGAGAAAAAGGGATCGAACAGTCTATGCCGGATATCGGGGGCGATGCCGATGCCCCGGTCGGTGAAGGTCAGCCGGATGTACTCCCTCAGATTTTGGCGATGCAGGCTGGCGGTGATGTCCAGTGTCTTTTCCGGGCACGGCTGAGGGTATCTTTTATTGAGGGCATAGCGGGCATTGCTGATGATGTTGAGCACCACTTGCTGCAGCTGCTGTTCATTGCAGGTGAGGGGCGGAAGCGTTTCGGCGATGGCCACCGTGCAGGTGATACCGTCTTTTTTCAGCAGGTGGGAAACCAGTTGCAGGCTGGTAGCGATGATTTTCTCGACCCGGGACGGGGCCTGCCGTTCTTCCTTGCGGCGGGCGAAATCAAGCAGGTTGGAGACGATGGCGGCAATGCGTTTGCCCTCGCCGATGATGTTGGTCAAATGCTCTTTAGCCCCCTCGTCGTCCGGATCGTCGAGGATGATCCTGGCGTAGTTGATAATGCCGTTGATCGGATTGTTGATTTCATGGGCGACACCCGAGGCGAGTTCGCCGATGGCGGCCAGCTGGGCGGCCCTGATCGCCTCGGCCCTGACCACCTCCTCCTCGGTCAGGTTGCGGGCCACCAGCAGCGTGGCATGGATGTCGCCATCCTCCTCGATCAGCGGACTCACCGTCAGCATATAAGGGCCATGCAGGCCATGGAGGTCGGTTTCCGAGATACGGGTCTTTTGGCGGCCGATCAGCTGTTCCAGCGGACATTTCCCATGCTCGCAATGCCCATCGTGGAGAATATCGCAGACCTTTTTCCCCACCACCTCCTCGCGTCGCTTCCTGGCGGCTGCGAAGGTGGCGGGGTTGGCCTCCAGGATGATGGAGTCGCTCGAAACCACCAGGGCCGGGTCCTGGATGGCGATGAAGATCTTTTCCCAGCGGGCGGTGAACATGTTGAGCTGTTGGTCGGCAGCGAGCG
This sequence comes from uncultured delta proteobacterium, assembly GCA_963745265.1. Lineage (GTDB taxonomy): Bacteria > Desulfobacterota > Desulfobulbia > Desulfobulbales > Desulfocapsaceae > Desulfopila. The sequence continues at coordinate 4,020 of CAVUXQ010000014.1, read as the reverse complement.
TCTCCGTTTCGTCGATGCCGAGCATGACAAGGCCGACCCGGCCCTTCTCGATATTGTGGCGAATGGATCCGTGCCAGCTGATGTATCGTTCGGTCAGGCTCTTGGTTCGCAGGGGAGCGGTGAAGTTGATGTTCGCCTGCGCCCCTTTGAGTGATTCGGAGAAAACCTGTTGGAATTCCAACCTGCGCTCGGGGTTGATCAGCACGTCGACCCAGTACTTGTTAAGTACCTCGGCTTCGCTGAACCCGGTGAGTTCCTCGGCTCTGCGGTTGAAGGAGACGATCGTCCCGCAGGGGCGGATAGTAACCATCAGCGCCTGAATGGTGTCGATGATCTCCTTGTTGAAATCCCGCTCGATCTGCAGCTTCAGCGCGGTGTCGCAAGAATACAGGGCCAGGGCTATATCGTCGATCGCATGGGCCAGAAACTCTTTTTTCAGGCCCTTGAGCCCAACTTCCCCGCAGCCGGACACCACCACGAATCCATAGGTTCTGTCCTGGAAGCCTATCGGCCAGACGATCGAATGCGAGCGGGCCGGCGGGTTGCGGGGAGAAGAATCGGTGGCGAAATCAAGAAAGAGCGGCTCGGTAAAGGCAGTGAGCTCGGAGCCGAACTGTTTGGTGAGCAGTTCGGCAAGACGATTGCCGACGGCGATGTCGCGGTCGGTGGACGGCGGCGCCGAGGCGAGCAGCGTCAGGCGACGGTGCTCGGCGTCGATATCCCCGGCCCAAACGGTGTCGCAGTGCATAGCCTCGCGGATAATGGCGCAGCACTGCTGCAACAGCAGCGAGATCGGCCGGCGTTCCGGCTCACGCAGACTCTGTTCCCGAATGGCGGCAAGCAGCCTGTTGCGGGAGTGAAAAAGGTGATGCACCAGAGCTGCTTTGGCCGCTGTGGGTCGTGTCATAGGCTGCCTCCCGGCGGATCAGTTGCGCGGCAATCTGCTGGGAGCCCGTCGGATTATGCCTTTTTCCCCAGATCTTCGTTACACTCGAAAAGTAATTATCCTCCGGAAAGCGAACGGAGGGAGACTCCGAGATATGAACTATATACCTCCGGTAATTTTTTCGAGTTCGCCTCGATCTGGGAAAAAATGGTTATAAGCCGACAGACTCCCATGTACCCACGGGCACGGTTTTGTGCTTTTGCCCGCCTCCCTCCTCTATGGCATCATATCCGTGCCGGAGAAGTCAAGGGGGAACTGGCGAGCGAGATGATCTGAAGCGCTACCAGGAACAGATGCATATCATCGGGCAATGCACACCGCGAATTGACCTCTTCGATCCTGTATTGACGTGCAGGCCATATAGTTGTATAGCGCAACTACTATGAAACATCCTTCTCCATATACTCCAGCCAACTCCCTTGGCTTTCTGTCAACCCGCTTCTCCCGTACACTCTTGAAGCGTATCAACCTCGCCCTGACCCGGGCGGACCTCGGTATCACCGCCCAGCAGTATGCTTTTCTGGTCCAGCTTTGGGAACAAAACGGTCTGCCGCAAGGGGTGCTGGCCGAAAAAACACAGCGGGACAAGACGACCATGGCTCGCCTGGCCGGCAACCTGGAGGGTGCCGATCTCATCGAGCGGCTGCCGAGCGCCGAAGATTCCCGTGAACGTCTGGTCTATCTCACCGACCGGGGCAAGGAGCTGATGGATCGGGCCACCGCATTGGTCCAGGAGATTCTGGTGCACGCCCAGAAGGGAATCGATCCCGGTGAGCTCGACGTCTGTCGCGAAGTCCTGCGTCGAGCCTGCCTTAATCTGCTCAAGTAATTTCTCTCTCTATGAATCCGATCACCGCTGCCCCCGTCATTGGGCCAGAGGGGCAATCCCGACTGCACCTGGTCCGCCTGGTGCTGATCCTGGGGGCTCTTACCGCTTTCAGTTCGATGTCCATCGACATGTACCTCCCCGCCTTTCCGCAGATTGCCAAGACCCTGCGGGTCCCCATCGGCACGGTGCAACTTTCGATCTCCGCCTTTCTCTTCGGATCTGCCGCCGGCCAGCTCTTCTACGGCCCGCTTGCCGACCGCTGGGGCCGACGCCTTCCCCTGCTCGGCGGCCTGGCGCTCTATGTCGTTTCCACCATCGGCTGCGCCCTGGTGCACAGCGGAGAGGCTCTGATCTTCTGGCGGGTGATTATGGCAATCGGGGGCGGCGCGGGAATGGTGATCTCGCGGGCGGTGGTGCGCGACCTGTACGAAACCGCCGAGGCGGCGCGGATGTTCTCGTTGCTCATGCTGGTGATGGGTGTCTCGCCGATCCTCGCCCCAATGGCGGGAGGTCAGGTGCTGTTGCTTGCCGGCTGGCGGTGGATCTTCGGCTGTTTGGGCGTTTTCGGCCTGCTTTCCTTGCTCGCCGCCCTGTTCTACCTGCCCGAGACCTTGCCGGAAGGGCGGCGTATACGTTGCAGCCTGCTCCAGCTGACGGTTCGCTATGGCGAGCTCTTTCGTCATCGAGACTATCTGCGCTATGCCGTCGCTCTTGGTTGCGTCGCCGGGGTTACCTTCGCTTACGTGGCCGGAGCGCCCTTCTTCTTTATTGAACTCAACGGGATCTCGCCTCAGCATTTCGGTCTCTATTTTGGGATGAACGCTTTTGGGCTGATCGGCGCCTCCCAGGTGAACCGTCGGCTGTTGCGCCACTTTAGTGCGCGAAGCATCCTGATGGTGGCTTCAGTCGCCAATGCCCTGACGGGTGCGCTCCTTCTCGGATCGCTGATATCGGGAATCGGCGGCTTCGGAGCGCAAGTGGTGCTCCTTTTTGCCACCATGAGCCTCGTCGGGCTGCTCTACCCAAACGTCACTGCCCTTGCCCTCGCCCCTTTCCAGACGATGGCAGGCAACGCCTCGGCGCTTCTTGGCACAATCCAGTATACCCTCGGCGCCTCTGCCGGGGCGGCGGTGGCGCTGTTCCAAAACACAACGGCAGTGCCAATGACCGCGGTTATGGCGGGCTGTGCCGTTTTGGGGCTCCTGGCGGCACTCGGGAGCGAGAGGAGATGAGAGGAGAGTCGTTTATCATCCCAGGCGAGCGCCTGTCTCGGTTCATGGGCTTGGCGCCCGGCAATACCGAGGACACCGGCAAGAATCGACTGCCACCGGTCTGTAGATCCGAAACCGGTGGCTACGAATCATGAAAGCATTGGCATCCAATCAGCTTAACCGGCACCACCGGTTAAGCTCCTTCATGATTTTGTTGAAATCTACAACAAAACAGTTTTGAACGCTTTTTTGCCCTTGATGCGATAAATGGAAAAGTCACGATCAATGGTAGCAATTGTATTGATCCCCAATTTTTCCGCTAGGAATACAAGGCACGAATCAGCAAAATCCATTGGCAAATCGCGATATTTTTCGGTGAGTTCTTTGATTCTATGAAAATCGAAATTGGAAATGGTTTCTATCTCAACCCCACCCCTCTTTATCCATTCAATAAAATCAAGTTGAGCATTTCGGTTGAAGTCTAACAAATGAAGGACTTCTGTAATTGAGGCGATAGTAGTTATGAGCGATGAACTGTTATCTTTGATAAACAAGACCGCCTTTTGATGGTATTTATCGGATGAGTCGAAGAGCGCGATTAAAGGGCCACTGTCAATTAAGATTTTACTCATGTCCTTTTGGCCTTAAGCTTGTCTTTTAAAATCTCTTTTCTACTCGAAGACAAATCATCGCGGCCACTGGCATATTTGCCGAACAAATCCTGACCGGTTTCCCAAGGACTTTGCTTTTCTACCTTTTCAAGGTAACTAACGAGACTTTTACGAATCAACTCTGACTTCGAAAGACCGAGATTTTTTGCTGCATGAGATACTTGTTGTTCCAATTTAGGATCAAGTCTTAATGTGATCATACCTCACCTCCGTATTACAAATTGTAATACGGAGGCCGTTGTCTGTCTAGATTTTTCTTTGTGATCCGCACACCGAGTAATCAGGGCGATCATTGCCTTATCCCGCTAACCTCCTGCATTTTTAGGTAAAGACATAAACGTTCACCGGCATGGCATTCGGTGA
>CAVUXQ010000013.1:0-12161 GCA_963745265.1 uncultured delta proteobacterium | reverse complement strand
ACTCGAAAAAACTACCGGAGGCATAGACATAATGTTCCGAAAATAATTTTTTTCGCGTTTAACGAGGATATGGCGAAAAAGGGCATAATCCGACGGGCTCCTAGCGAACAGTCCCCAGTATACACAGCCCGGAGTCGAAGTTCATCCGGAATGCTTCATACCGACAGACTCAGAAACACCTCCCAGGTTTGCGGTGAGGCAAAAAGGATGGATCGACGGCGAGGTGATAATAGCGATTCAAATCGAACAGACCGGCCCGCAGCGGATCGCTGCGGAGAAAGTCCTGCTGAAACCAGTCGTAACACTGCCAAAAATCGGCGTCGGATCGGTTGACGCCATATCGCAGCAGCCGGTCGTTGGCCGCCTTGCTGCCGTCATAGCCCCGCAGCAAACGCAGAAAATCCGGCAGCTCGGCAAGATCGACCACAAAAAAGTAGTTGGGGTACGAGCCGACATAGCCGCGAATGAAATCGGCGGTGTCTTTACTCGCATCGAGTTTTGCGTCCTCGAAATTCAGGGTGCGAACATCCCGGTGCCAGCGGTTGATCACCATCGAAACTACCACATTCTTTGCGCCCGGGAGCTTGATGCGCACATAAGCCAGGTTGGCGTTGTGATCCCCAACGTGGGTGAAAAAGGAATTGCCCGGGGCCGAAACCGCTTTGAACCCACGGATATAGTCTTCTCGCGACCGATATGATGCAGGGAGTTTCGGGTAGGGCTCGCCGGCTTCGAGATAATTTTCATCAAAATGGATGCCGGCAGCCGGATTCAACCGGTGACGGACCAGGTACTCCACGAACTCCCGCTTGGGGTTGCTGGTCACGAACCGGTGACCGGCCGGCATGGACGAAGGTTGGTAACGGATTGTGCGCGGATCCATGCCCCCGTACCACTCGCGCATCAGGTTGCCGCGCGCCGATCCGGGCAGAAAATCAAGAAAAATGGTTTCCCCCTCCTGGCGCAAACCGTCCATGTACAGCCGCACCGCCAACTGGTGCCCCATGGAGCCGTAGACGTCGAAGCCGGCCACCAGGGCATAGTAGATCCGCTCCAGCAGCGGGTAGTCCATTACCCAGATGGTGCGGGGCAGGCACCCCGAGCGCCCCGCATCACCGAGGCACTGTCGAAATGGCGATAGACGGTGAGCACCGGGCTGTCCTCGGGCTTCTCGCCCGCCCAGATGGCGTCGGCGCCGAGCCCCCGGTAGCTGTAGCTCATCGAGTAATAGTCCTGCCGGGCCTTGACGTATCGTGCAGCCCGGCGCCGGTAGCGGGGAATCATCCAGAACTTGAGCAGACTGAATGTGCTGCCCTGCTCCGTCGGTATCCGGAGCAGATTGAGGTTTTCTTTCAGAAAACCGGGATAGAGCACGGAGAGGTCATGGTCCGGATCGAGAAAGAACAGCCAGAAGTGGTCGCGGATGACGTTCAGGGCGATCTGGCCCTTGCAGACCGGCCCACGGATAAACGTCATGATGATGTAGCGGCTGTTATCGAGCAAGAACTGGTAGCGGGAACGGGGTGGAATCTGCTCAAAGACCGCAAACGGATTGGCCCCTTCCTTCCGTTGGTAGGACATGACATGGGGCTTTTCCAGCCACCGCGGCTCGATAAAAAGCTGCTCGATGCGGTGCAGCTTCGCCTCGCTTAAGCGAAACACCATATGGGTCTTGTAGACGATGGTGGAGGTGATCCGCCGAAACCGGTAGTAAAAGGTATCCGTTCCCGGATCGTCGTAGGGACGGATGCTGGGGATGAGATCGACGGGTCGGCCCGGGGCGGTGCGCGAGCGCACCAGCTCGTAAAAAGTCTTTGTAGAGGGTGAAAAAGCGACATGGGCCAGGAACAGATGCTCGTAGAGATACCTCGCGGTCATCCGGTGCTTGGCATCGCCACGGTTGAGAAAGCGCTCCCAGGTATCGACCGCCCGCCGGTCTGCCGAAGCAACGGCGGATAGCGCCGCCTCCTCGGCCGGGGTTGGGCCGCGCCCGCCCTGGGCCAGCCAGTTGCCGACAAGCTGGAATTCCCGTTGCTCGAGGGGCGGAAAGCCATACGGCATTCCCCAGTTGGGATGTCGAAGCAGGTAGCTGTCGAGTTCGCCCGTGGTCGCCGCGCAGGTGAGGTCTTCGCGTTCGGGTACGAAGGAGTTGCAGGCATCGCTGCTGGAAGCGGAACAGGCGCTTTGCGGATGCGCCATCTTGTGCGAGAGCATCCTCTCGAGAAAGGAGCCGCTCACCCCGTCATCGGTGTGGTTTTCACTGACACTGTAGAACCCTTTGCCGCGCCAGCCGCGGGTACTCTGGGCATCGACGAACAACCGGGTGTGCTGGGCGGTGAAGAGACGGTGGGCGTCATACACCCGCTCTTTGCTGGCGCCGCGATCCAGCCCCTCGTAGGAACTCAGTTTGAGCTGGCACGGCGAGTTGTAGCAGCTGTGACAGACCACGCAGCGTCTGTCGAGGATGGGTTTGATCTCGGTGAGGTAGTCGATCGGGCGGGCAATGGGCTTTACGCGCGCAAACTCCACCGGCGGCTCGACCGCGCAACCGATCGGCAACACGACAAGCAAAAGCAACAGCCCCACCGCGACGAGTCTCCGCACTCCCACCTCCCCTGAAAGCCAACTCCCAGCCATATTTGACGTTCGAACATGACGGCGCAGGTTCCCCTTCTCGAGCACCCTACCGGTTATGGCGCAAAAATGTCCCCTGCCCTGTCGCTCCCAGTCCACTATACGGAGCGGGTCAATAATTTCAACACCTTTTGCTCAAAACGACCCATATGCCTCACAAGCGAATTGCCTCAAAAGTCCTCAATCCGCTCTCCTCTCGCAAGAAAATCATGGATGCGACCAAAGCCGACCTCACCGGCATGCAGCATCGCCTCCATTTCGCGCACCACCGGATCGTCCGGGCCGAGTTCCGCCCGCGCTTCGCCGAGCAGCCCGCCGCTCTGATTGAGCAGATCTGCCAACCGGGAGGCGAAGGCCTTACGTTTCTTGTGTTTTTCTTTCTCCTGCTCGATGAGCGGGAGGATCCGCTCGATGGAGAATTCCACCAGCACATCCCTCGGTGTGTTGTACCTGGCGGCCACGCGTTCGAGGTTTTCCAGCGTTTTCCTGGAAACCACATAGGTCTTGGCGACCCGCGACTGCCCGGTGGGAAACGATTCGAATTCACGGGCGATGGTCGCAAGCGCCTGGGGGTCATCCACCAGGTGATCGAACAGCGACTTTTGTTTGATTCCCATCTGCCCGGCCAGGATACTGAGGGCGTCGATACACCGTTCGGACAGCCTGAAGGTAGTCCGCACAGATTGCCTCCCCCGCAGCTCAGCCGATGATCTCTCGGTAAATTGCAGACTTATGAATGTCTTCGTCTTTTTCATTATGCTTTCCCGCCATAATTATCACCAATAAATGTTACTTTTTCACAATTTGAAAAAAAGTAACATGCCATTATTGACATCGATACATTTATTATTACCATTTCAGGTAAGGAGATAAACTTAAAAAGTGTGCACCACAGCGGTTTTCTTCAGTAAACGAGGGAAATTCATTCGGCGTAAAAATTGACAAAGGTCCCGGCTTGGTGGCGGAGCCCCACGCCGGACACTAGATCACAACAGAAAAGGAGCTTCATAAATGCAACTGGTTCGATACAACCCACATCACGCGCTCAGCAATCGCAAATCGGATTTCGCCGGATTCTTCGACGGATTTTTCGATGACTTCTTCGCCCCGGCTATGGGACGCAACCTCTTTACCGACACCACTGTCGGCAACGGTCTACAGGTCGATATTTTCGAAAAAGACGACCAGCTGGTCATCGAGGCGGAAATGCCGGGCGTAGCCAGAGAGGACATTACACTCGACGTCAAGGGCCGATTGCTGACCCTGGGTTACGAGCGCAAAACCAACGAGGAGGTCAAAGAGGGACAGCGCTACCGCAGGGAGAGAAGATACGGTAAATTCGAGCGAACCTTCAAACTCGGGTTCGCCGTCGATGCCGAAAAGGTGGCGGCCAAATATGAAAACGGGGTTTTACGCCTTGAAATCCCCAAACCGGAGGAGGAGCAAAAGCGAGAAATTGCAATCAAATAGGCAACAATCAGTGTAATCGACTCAAGAGATCCTCTAATGCCCCGGGGCAATACCGCTCCGGGGCATTTTTTATCTAAACATCGAGGCGTTGCGGCAGGTTTGCCCGCCGCCCCAGTTCAGAGTGCCCGCTCCCCGATGCATCGCCGCAAGTGCCGGGCAGCAACCTCCGGATCCATCGCGGCGATGATGGCGGAGACCACTGCGACTCCATCCGCCCCGGCCCGCATCACTTCGGCGGCATTGGTGGCGGAAATGCCGCCGATTCCCACCAGGGGGATGGCGACGGCTTCCCGGATCCTGGCCACTCCCGCGAGACCCAGCGGCGCGGCGGTATCGGTTTTGGTGGCGGTAGCGAACACCGGACTGATGCCGATATACTCCGCGCCCTGGCGTTCGGCCCGGACGGCATCCTCGACGCATTCAGCGGAGATGCCGATAATGCGGTCGGGTCCGAGAAGCTTGCGCGCATCCCGAATATGCATATCACTTTGGCCCAGGTGCACCCCATCCGCCCCCGCCGCCAGGGCCACATCCACCCGATCGTTGACGATAAGCGGAATACCTTCAGGACGTAAGAGTTCCACCAGCCGCCGGGCCTGCTCCACCAAGTCCCGGGTTGGCAAGTACTTATCGCGCAACTGCACGCACCGAACACCGCCGGCCACCGCCGCCATGACCACCTCGAAAAGCTGGCGCCGCCCAACCAGTGCGCTGTCCGTTACCAGATACAGGGAGTAATCCGGCGTCATGGCGATCAGGCAACCGTGGTGATCCGGCAACCGGCATGCAATTCCTCCGGCGTCAAGTTATAGAGCGCATCGAGCAGTGCCACCACAAAGCTTCCCGGCCCCGAAGCGCTTTTTCCGGCTCGCTCACCGGCCAGGCCGAAAAAGGCGAGCGCGGTGGCAGCGGCGGCAAGGGGATCAGCATCCACCGCCGCAAAGGCTCCGATGACAGCAGTGGCCGCGCAACCGGTGCCTGTCACATACGGCATCAGCGGATCGCCGTTAGCCACTCGGACCATGCGCTCGCCATCGGTCACTAGATCCACCGGGCCGGTAATGGCCAGCGTCGCCCCCAGCTCCCCGGCCAGCATCTCGGCACTGCGGGCGGCTTCATCCACGGTGTGCAGGGTGTCTACGCCTTTGGTCTTCGCCTCCTCGCTGGCAAGCGAGAGGATCTCCGAGCTGTTGCCGCGTATAATACCGACCGAGGTCTCCTCGAGTATCCGCCGCGCCGCCGCGGTCCGCAAGGCGGTCGCCCCCGCACCCACAGGATCGAGGACAATGGGGGTACCCAGTTCGGAACAGCGTCGGCCCGCCATGATCATCGCCTCGACCCACGTATCGGTCAGGGTACCGATATTGAGCACCAGGGCCCGGGCCATGGAAGCCATCTCCTCGACTTCATTTGCGGCATGGGCCATCACCGGCGAAGCTCCGGAGGCCAGGAGCACATTGGCGGTAAAGTTCATCACCACAAAATTGGTGATATTATGGATCAGTGGTTTGTCGGCACGAATTTTTTTGAGGTTTTCCGCCGCTCTGTCCGCAGGATGCAACATAGGAGCTTCTCCTTGTTGAAAAGGTGTTATCCGGCGCTTATCCGGAGGTGCGGGGGGGGAACGGAGATGAGGGCGCATGCCGTTTGCGCATGGCGTGCATGCCCAAAGAGGCAACAACTCGTGCAATTCCCTACGCTGGTGCTGACCAGATCAGGTTCTATGGGTATCATCTCAGGCGAAATAACCGCCACCCCTGCATGTTGTTTTCTCTCTTTATACGGAGTACACGAGGCGATGTCAATGCAATCCTCGGGTGCCGCGCCTGGTGCGGTTTCATGCCTGGCTTATTCATTGGGCACCAAATAACAGCAAAGAAGCCAACCTCCCACATTTTCATAGTACCTGCGAATGTTGTCGCGTCCAAAGCCTCGGCCAGAAACCGCAAATCAGCGCCAGCCCTATCGATACGTTCCATACGGATCAGTAGGTCTTTGAGCGAGCATGGAAGACGGCCGAGCTTCCAGACCACCATCATATCGCCAGGAGCCTGTCGGATTATAGGAATTTTTGCTCGGATCGAGGCAAACTCGAAAAAATTACCGGAGGCATATACTGAATATCTCGGAGTCTCACTCCGTTCGCTTACCGGAGGATAATTTTTCCGTAAACGTTCACCAGCACCCCATCTTGGCACGATCAGGCTGACGTGCATAGATAGGCTATTGCCCGACAGCCTGCTGGTCCCAACCTGGGGCACTGGAAAACGTTTACAGCTCATTGGAGTAACCAGTGTTTGGATGACCTGGTGAACGTTTATCGAATCAGAAATAGAATCTTGCCCTGAATTCTATTCTGTAGGTATTTTGCTTTTCGCCAAATTCGCTATTGCGGGCGCCTGCAAGAAATTGCGCTTTGAGTCGCAACTCAACATTGGTAATGGCGGTGGAAACGAGTTCAGGCGCAACCGAGAAACTTCGGTCGTTCAGGTTGGTCATGAAGGTTATTGCCGGTGTGAAATAGAGGATATCAAAAGGGTCCTTCTGGCTGATGCGGAAATACAGGTAATCTGTTGAGGGATTCATCCTGCCGTAGTTCCCTTGGGTCAGCAGAGATGCCGTGTTTAAGAGAGTGGTGCTGCCTGAGGCTTGAAATGCAGTATAGCCCTCGTCAATGAACGAATAGTAATCCGTCATTTCATCGGTGGTAAAGCCAGTGCCATCCCGGTAATATTCCAGGATATAGGTTGTATCATTTTCAGTTAGATATCTGAAGCCTAGTAAGTAGCTCTTGGCGTCGTATCTTGTGGTAAAGGATTTGCCTGTGCTATCGATATATGTTTTTTCGAAATCCTTGATGAATGCAAATTCGCCATGGATCTCAAGGTTAGTGGTTATATTTCTTGAGAAGTCAAGACCGTAGCGGGTCGTTTTACTCCCGCCGCTGAAAAAGATCAGATCAATATCAGTGTCATAGAGTAAAAAATACATCTTTCCAGCGAAATTCATGTGGTCAAGCTTGCCGAAAGTATCATTGACGTGGTCGCAGACGGGAAGAGCCACCGGGGTAAAAGAGATCGTTTGCAACGGCCCGTCTAAGCTCTTGATGTAATCTGCCTTTGCGACAAAATATCCTTCACGATTCAACTCCGGATCATTGGGGTCTTTGGGCCTGTCCAGAAAGGCGACCGGATTCCAGGCATATCCCTTTCCCCAGCCAAGCGTTTTTTTACCTGCATCGATCTTGAGAGATGGCATTGGCCTGAGAGAGATATATCCTTCCTGAACCGTCGTCTGTTGATTTTCCCCGAGGTATGAATTCTTATAGTCGGAATTGGTTCGCCCAGAAAATTGCCAAATACCGTAGTCAAAACTCCCTTCCAGCTGGAGTGTGCCGTCATATTCGTTCAGCGTACTGCCTTCTTTGCGCCCAAAAAAATTTACCTTATAGAGAGATGCATCTTTATCAAGTCCGACCAGCACCGGTTTCAATTCCATGTATCCGCCAAAATGATACGGTTTTTTCTCGATTTCCGAGGGCGAGAAAGTGTAGTCTTCGGCTAAGAGAATCCGGGGAAAGAGGGCCGGGAGAATGAGGAAAACGAAGAGATAAAGAGCTATCCGTCCTCGCAGCAGCCTCGCTCCCGGCGACGGCGGGCAGCCGCACGGACTTGGAGAGCGCAAACTCATGCTAACGCAGTGACTCTAAATTCGGCATAAAGGTAAGGGTGAATATCACGTCCTTGTAGTCTCTTTTGGTGATCATGCCAAATATCATCACCGACTTGTACCCCTTATACAACGGGCTGTCCGTCTCGATAACCGATGGCCGGACGATGCCGCCTCCAAAATCTTTGATATCCTTGAAATAGAGTGTCTTGATAAGCATGTTGTCCCTGGTCAGGCACTCAATTTTTATCGGCAGCTCTTTTATTTTATCCGCCCATATCTTCAACCTGTCGTAGGCAACCGTCTTGTTTTTCGCCCTGGCAAAGAGAAGAAACGCATTTCCGGACTCCTCGACCTTTTCGACATCGTATTCCGCCGCATAGTCCAGCCTGAGGATATCAGCATTATTGAACACTCCTCCCACCACCGACTGGAGGCTTGTTATGCGTATCGGTTTGCCGACATTTGGAATGTACAGCCACATATTGTCTCCGAGCCGCAAGGTGCTTCGCCCCTTTTCACTTGCAGGCGCAAGGAAGAGGGCCGCAACCTTGTCCTCCCCTTTTTTGACGGTGAAAAGCGTATATTCCTTCTTTCTCCCGTTGGGCTCGATATTGATTAGTTTCCTGTAGGTTTGATAGGATTCCGGATTCAGGTTCCTGTCCACCTCCTGCAATAACCGTTTTCCATCAACTGCATAGGCAGGGGCCGCCAAGAGAACACAGAAGACAACAACAAGTACTCTGATCATGAACAATCTCCTCTACAGGCTTGTAACCGTTCGTCAGCGCCCCAGCTTGGCGTAAGTAGACTGTGTCGGGCATAGGGAGGGGGGGCTGGTAAATGCTTACACATGCCTCAAGGCCTTTATGGGCTCCATTTGAGACGCCTTATATGCCGGCTGCAGGCTGGCAATGACAGAAACGACGATCACCGTTATCGAAATAACAAGGATATCGGAAGGATCGATCTTGGCCGAGAGAATCAACCCGCTATGCCGAGCAAAACTGAAGGTTATTTTTGCTAGATTAAGAAGAGAAATCAGCAGCATCCCGGGAAAGGTTCCATTACCGTCCCAACGATACCGAGGCATACCCCCTCTATGAGGAACATGGCAAGGATCCTGCCGGGCAGGGTCCCTATAGCTGCAATGGTCCCTATCTCCCGTATCCGCTCATAGACGGCCATGATCATCACGTTCATGATGCTGATCAGAACGATCGCTATCAGCATGAATTTAATGAGGACGGTCATTAAATCCAGCATCCTCGAAATATTATAGAAAGGTGTGAGTTTTTCCCAGGTATGCACTTCGAAGAGGGGCTTACCGGCCTTATTCGTCAGACCGGAGAGTTCTTTCTCCAGTTTTTCAGTGAATTGATGGAGATTGCTGAAATCCTTCAGCCGTATGGCAACCTCACTTGTCTGCTTGTTCTTCCATCCGCAGAAGCTCTGCCGCGTCAGCGATATGGATATACCCGTCCCTGCCCCCGAGGCCCTGTCGCGCTTTCGAGTATACCGGCAACCTTGAACTGCTTGCCGTTCACTGAACCGTCCTGGTTGGTTGTCACAACGACGACCGAATCACCTACCTTGACCTTCATCCCTTTCGCCAGGAGGTTATGAAGATATCCCCCTGTCGAGGGTCCTTCTTGCCGGTCACGACCCTCGAGGTAAGCAGCGGGACTGTGGCGAATTCCCTTGCCGGGTTGATACCATTCAGGCGGATATTGGTGGTTTCCACAAAGTTGCTGAACATCCCGCCAAACTTGATGCGCTGAGACCAGGCCTCTATTTCAGGGGTAGCATCCAGGATGTCTGCCAGTTTTTTCATGGCCTCGGCCTTGAGATTGAGGTTGAGTGGACGTCTTTATGGAGGCCACATAACCTTTCCTGTGGACCTGGACATGCCCGAGCATCGAATCGGTTATCTCTCCTATCATCATATTCTTGAAGGAGCCGGTCACTGCGCTCAAGGTGGAGCACGAAGATGACGCCGATGGAAATCAGGGAGGCGGTTAACAGTGTCCTTCGTTCGTACGCAGCACTTTCCTGATCGCAATCTTGAAAGGTTACGCATTGTCACCACCTCCATCGATACCGGCGCCTAACATCTTTCCGTCCTCTAGGGTGATATATGGTCTCGGCCTCACTGACAACCTTCTGGTCATGGGTCGTTGAAGATATATGTTTGTTCACTTTGTGTTTCATTTATTTTATTTTGTCCATTTTTTTTGTTTTTTTGTTATTTTATATTTGCTATCGTCTCGATGGCATGCAAAACCTTCGGATTGGTAACCAGCGCCCGGGCAACGGCTACTCTCTCGTTTTCTGCCCGCCTGAAATCTGATCAGGGTATTTCTCTTTTTGTTCAAGCATGCCGACGGCCTCCAGAAGGACCGCCCCACCCGTTTCTCCCTCTCCTTCGGGGGAATATTCTGGACCATCAGCAGGGGATACTCGACATTCTCATAGACGGTGAGCACCGGGATCAGGTTGAAATCCTGGAAGATGAAACCTAGAGTTCTTGCCTCTGAAGAGTGCACTCCGCTTGCGAGTCAACTTTGCAACGTCCACGCCGGCAACGGTCAACCTGCCCCTTCGATCGGCCTATCCAGGCAGCCGATCAGGTTCAGCAGCGTGCGTCTTGCCGCTTCCCGACGGCCCGACGAAAGCGGTAAACGCCCCTGGCGGTAGCGTGAAATTGATATCTTTCAAGGCGTTGACAACGAGATCTCCAGCCTGATAGTCTTTGCCGACATTTTCCGCCACCACCAATCCCATGGTCTGCTCCTTTATCGAATCCGTTAAACTCGGTGGAGGATTACTCCGGGCTAATTTTTCTTCGGCGCCAGACAGCCCGCTTGAATCCCCTTTTTCATAGAATTCTCAATCAGGTCGAAAAATTTCTCTTGCTGCTGCTTATCGAGGACCGCCTTATTTTCCAGAATGTGTTGGACGACCATTTGCTGTACATCCTTCTGCGTTGAGCTGATATCATCTATAACAGTTTGTATTTCCTGCGTTTTTATCACATCTGCGCGGAGAAGCGAAATGAGTTCGTTTCGTTTCCTCAGTATTTCCTTTCGTTTTTTATCTACCTCTGCGCGAAAGACCCGCGCTCCGTTTTGCAATGTCTTCATTTGCTTTGGCTGCAAGGAAAGGCGTTCAAAGAGAAATCCACCCTGCTCAATTTTGACCCCGAAAGGAGAAATCCAGTCTGATGATTGGCTGTAATACACATATCCGACTGTTATAAACGCGGCACAATTCAACAGCACAGAAGCGGTAAAGAGGAATTTCATAAGCTTACTGGTCATGGCCGATCTCCTCTACCGCAAGATATGCACCGCTAATCGAGTCGGGTGGGGCCGCCTCGAACACCTCGAGTGAAAAACTCGTGGTCAGGGTGGCGCTGTTAGGTGTTGGGGCCCTCTGCATGATGAGGCCGCCCGTAGCAACCCCGACAGCGAGTACCACGATCAAAGCAAGCACCTGCGCAAACCTGATGTAATAGGCATCGGATGCCCCTCTCTGCTTCTTTTGCAAGGCTGCATTGGCAATGACTTTTGTTGTAAATCCATTAGGCGCCTGGTATCTTCCAGCGCGGTCGAACATCCGCTTCAGTATTTGCAGATCCTCTAACTCTCTTTTACAATCACTGCATGATTGAACATGAGATTCGACCGTCGCCCGGTCTCTTTCACTTAGTTCACCGTCAACGTAAAGAGAGAGGATTTTTCCTATGCCGGAGCATTTCATATTGTAATCCTCCTGATTGTGAAACGATTCAATCCTTAGTTCTGTTCCCTAAAAAAAATCATTATACGTCTCATTTCTTCTTTTGCCCTGGATATCCGCGATTTTACGGTGCCCACCGATACCTCGAGGACCTCGGCAATCTCCTCGTAGGAAAGACCGTCTATCTCGCGCAAAAAGATGACCGCACGCAGTTTTGGAGAGAGTCTGTTGAGGCCGATGTGCAGGGCTTGGCCCAGTTGACGCGTTTCACAAATTTCTTCAGGCGAGGGTTTATTCGACTGGGCCTCGATTGTCGATTCTTCTCCATGCGCCGACCATTTGAACAGTGACGCAAAAAGAGGTCGTTTTTGTCTGTCGAGGCAGGTGTTGACGGCAATACGGTATAGCCAGGTATAAAATGAGGCCTTGGGTTTGAAATTTCGGAGGTTCCGGTAAGCCTTGATGAAGGTATCCTGGGCAGCATCCTCGGCATCGTACCGGTTTTTAAGCATATAGCGACACAGGGAATAGATCCTGTCCTGATAGCATCGGACGAGCTCTGCAAATGCCTCCTCGTCGCCGCTTTTGAATCGTTTTATGCGTTCGACATCAGCGGTTGCTTGTTTCATATCGAGAAAAAAGGGACA
>CAVUXQ010000012.1:0-64471 GCA_963745265.1 uncultured delta proteobacterium | reverse complement strand
GAGGGCCGCAACCTTGTCCTCCCCTTTTTTGACGGTGAAAAGCGTATATTCCTTCTTTCTCCCGTTGGGCTCGATATTGATTAGTTTCCTGTAGGTTTGATAGGATTCCGGATTCAGGTTCCTGTCCACCTCCTGCAATAACCGTTTTCCATCAACTGCATAGGCAGGGGCCGCCAAGAGAACACAGAAGACAACAACAAGTACTCTGATCATGAACAATCTCTCACAGGCTTGTAACCGTTCGTCAGTGCCCCAGCTTGGCGTAAGTAGACTGTGTCGGGCATAGGGAGGGGGGGCTGGTAAATGCTTACACATGCCTCAAGGCCTTTATGGGCTCCATTTGAGACGCCTTATATGCCGGCTGCAGGCTGGCAATGACAGAAACGACGATCACCGTTATCGAAATAACAAGGATATCGGAAGGATCGATCTTGCTCGAGAGAATCAACCCGCTATGCCGAGCAAAACTAAAGGTCATTTTTGCTAGATTAAGAAGAGAAATCAGCAGCATTCCGGCAAAGGTTCCGATCACCGTCCCAACGATACCGAGGCATACCCCCTCTATGAGGAACATGGCAAGGATCCTGCCGGGCAGGGTCCCTATAGCTGCAATGGTCCCTATCTCCCGTATCCGCTGATAGACGGCCATGATCATCACGTTCATGATGCTGATCAGAACGATCGCTATCAGCATGAATTTAATGAGGACGGTCATTAAATCCAGCATCCTCGAAATATTATAGAAAGGTGTGAGTTTTTCCCAGGTATGCACTTCGAAGAGGGGCTTACCTGCCTTATTTGTCAGACCGGAGAGTTCTTTCTCCAGTTTTTCAGTGAATTGATGGAGATTGCTGAAATCACTTCAGCCGTATGGCAACCTCACTTGTCTGCTTGTCTTCTATTCGCAGAAGCTCTGCCGCGTCAGCGATATGGATATACCTGTCCCTGCCCCCAGGCCCTGTCGCGCTTTCGAGTATACCGGCAACCTTGAACTGCTTGCCGTTCACTGAACCGTCCTGGTTGGTTGTCACAACGACGACCGAATCACCTACCTTGACCTTCATCCCTTTCGCCAGGAGGTCGGGTATGAAGATATCCCCCCTGTCGAGGGTCTTCTTGCCGGCTACGACCCTCGAGGTAAGCAGCGGGACTGTGGCGAATTCCCTTGCCGGGTTGATACCATTCAGGCGGATATTGGTGGTTTCCACAAAGTTGCTGAACATCCCGCCAAACTTGATGCGCTGAGACCAGGCCTCTATTTCAGGGGTAGCATCCAGGATGTCTGCCAGTTTTTTCATGGCCTCGGCCTTGAGATTGAGGTTGAGTGGCAGGTTGTCTATGGAGGCCACATAACCTTTCCTGTGGACCTGGACATGCCCGAGCATCGAATCGGTTATCTTCTCCGATCATCATATTCTTGAAGGAGCCGGTCACTGCGGTAAAGGTGGAGCACGAAGATGACGCCGATGGAAATCAGGGAGGCGGTTAAACAGTGTCCTTCGTTTGTAACGGAGCAGATTCCTGATCGCAATCTTGAAAAGGTTACGCATTATGTCACCACCTCCATCGATACCGGCGCCTAACATCTTTCCGTCCTCTAGGGATATATATGGTCTCGGCCTCACTGACAAAACCTTCTGGTCATGGGTCGAGAAAGATAAAGGTCTTTATTCAGTCTCCCGCATTTTTTTCATCAGGTCGATGACCATTTTCGCGGTTTTGTGATCGAGATTGGCGGTCGGCTCATCGGCAAGAACAACCTTTGGATTGGTAACCAGCGCCCGGGCAACGGCTACTCTCTGTTTTTGCCCGCCTGAAATCTGATCAGGGTATTTCTTCTTTTGTTCAAGCATGCCGACGGCCTCCAGAAGGACCGCCTCACCCGTTTCTCCCTCTCCTTCGGGGGAATATTCTGGACCATCAGCAGGGGATACTCGACATTCTCATAGACGGTAAGCACCGGGATCAGGTTGAAATCCTGGAAGATGAAACCTAGAGTCTTGCCTCTGAAGAGTGCACTCCGCTTGCGAGTCAACTTTGCAACGTCCACGCCGGCAACGGTCAATCTGCCCCTTCGATGGCCTATCCAGGCAGCCGATCAGGTTCAGCAGCGTCGTCTTGCCGCTTCCCGATGGCCCGACGAAAGCGGTAAACGCCCCACGCGGTAGCGTGAAATTGATATCTTTCAAGGCGTTGACAACGAGATCTCCAGCCTGATAGTCTTTGCCGACATTTTCCGCCACCACCAATCCCATGGTCTGCTCCTTGATCGAATCCGTTAAACTCGGTGGAGGATTACTCCGGGCTAATTTTTCTTCGGCGCCAGACAGCCCGCTTGAATCCCCTTTTTCATAGAATTCTCAATCAGGTCGAAAAATTTCTCTTGCTGCTGCTTATCGAGGACCGCCTTATTTTCCAGAATGTGTTGGACGACCATTTGCTGTACATCCTTCTGCGTTGAGCTGATATCATCTATAACAGTTTGAATTTTCTGTGTTTTTATCATATCTGCACGGAGAAGCGAAATGAGTTCGCTTCGTTTCCTCAGTATTTCCTTTCGTTTCTTATCTATCTCTGCGCGAAAGACCCGCGCTCCGTTTTGCAATGTCTTCATTTGCTTTGGCTGCAAGGAAAGGCGTTCAAATAGAAATCCACCCTGCTTAATTTTGACACCGAAAGGAGAAATCCAGTCTGATGATTGGCTGTAATACACATATCCGACTGTTATAAACGCGGCACAATTAACAGCACAGAAGCGGTAAAGAGGAATTTCATAAGCTTACTGGTCATGGCCGATTTCCTCTACCGCAAGATATGCACCGCTAATCGAGTCGGGTGGGGCCGCCTCGAACACCTCAAGTGAAACACTCGTGGTCAGGGTGGCGCTGTTAGGTGTTCGGGCCCTCTGCACGATGAGGCCGCCCGTAACAACCCGACAGCGAGTACCACGATCAAAGCAAGCACCTGCGCAAACCTGACGTAATAGGCATCGGATGCCCCTCTCCGCTTCTTTTGCAAGGCTGCATTGGCAATGACTTTTGTTGTAAATCCATTAGGCACCTGGTATCTTCCAGCGCGGTCGAACATCCGCTTCAGTAGTTGCAGATCCTCTAACTCTCTTTCACAATCACTGCATGATTGAACATGAGATTCGACCGTCGCCCGGCCTCTTTCACTTAGTTCACCGTCAACGTAAAGAGAGAGGATTTTTCCTATTCCGGAGCATTTCATATTGTAATCCTCCTAATTGTGAAACGATTCAATCCTTAGTTCTGTTCCCTAAAAAAAATCATCATACGTCTCATTTCTTCTTTTGCCCTGGATATCCGCGATTTTACGGTGCCCACCGATACCTCTAGGACCTCGGCATCTCTCCGAGGAAAGCCGTCTATCTCGCGCAAAAAGATGACCGCACGGAGTCTCGGAGAGAGTCTGTTGAGGCCGATGTGCAGGGCTTGGCCTAGTTGACGCGTTTCGCAAATTTCTTCAGGCGAGGGTTTATTCGACTGGGCCTCGACTGTCGATTCTTCTCCATGCGCCAACCATTTGAACAGTGACGCAAAAAGAGGTCGCTTTTGTCTGTCGAGGCAGGTGTTGATGGCAATACGGTATAGCCAGGTATAAAATGAGGCCTTGGGTTTGAAATTTCGGAGATTCCGGCTAAGCCTTGATGAAGGTATCCTGGGCAGCATCCTCGGCATCGTACCGGTTTTTAAGCATATAGCGACACAGGGAATAGATCCTGTCCTGATAGCATCGGACGAGTTCTGCAAATGCCTCCTCGTCGCCGCTATTGAATCGTTTTATGCGTTCGACATCAGCGGTTGCTTGTTTCATATCGAGATAAAAGGGACATCCACGATAAATATTGTCAAGGGAAAGTAAACGTCCACCAGCACCCCATCTTGGCACTGATCAGGCTGACGTGCATAGATAGGCCATTGCCCGACAGCCGCCTGGTCCCAACCTGGGGCACTGGAGAACGTTTACAGTCCATTGGCTTGGCCAGTCTTTGGTTGACCCGGTGAACGGTTACAGGGAAAACGGTGATTTCCTGTTACCACCAAGTGAGTCGTACCATTTGTTGCCTGCAGTTGGTAGCTAGTGCTTGGCAGAAAACTCAACAACAACGATAAATCAACATGATATCGCTATCCCTCTAAGTAAAGAAAATAATCTCGCAGGCAGGGATGACCGTTAAATATTGATGTAACTTGCTGGTTTGCATGGTATATTTATCATTAACTAACATTTTCATTGATGTAACATGGACATATAAAACAACCAACTCTGCCAAGTCTTCCTCGGGTAAAAATACATGCGGCAAGTAATCGCGCCACAAATGAAATTGGGTGAACAGGCTATCGCCGATATAGAGCTGGATCCTAAATCCCGCGACGATATTCCACAAATTCTGCGGGGGCTCCAGCACCTGTACACAACACCTGAAGTGCGAGAACCGGTATTTGCCATCCTAAAAAAAGTCTTGCCTGTACGCCAAATCAACGGGCAAAGTGTTAAAGCCAATCCCAGCAACGGTCGCCCCGGCATGACGCAGTGGCAGATCTTGGTGCTCGCGGTACTGAGATTAGGACTCAATGCCGATTATGATCGTATCCACCAGTTGGCGAACGAGCATAAGACTCTTCGGCAAATGCTGGGGCACAGTGATTGGTTGGATAAAAAATATTACCATCTGCAGACCCTCAAGGATAATCTGCGGCTGTTTACGCCGGAACTGCTGGATCGGCTTAACCGGCAAATAGTCCTGGCGGGACACGACGCATTACGGATTAATCCGGACGAAGGTCTCGCAGGCCGTTGCGACTCCTTTGTGGTAGAGACAAACGTCCATTATCCAACCGACATCAACCTGCTCCTTGACGCTATCAGTAAGGTTATCGAAATCAGCGCAGAACTGTCCAGCACCTACAACCTATCGGACTGGCAAGACCACCATCACTACCAGCTTCAATTCAAAAAGCAGTACCGCACTGCACAACGGCTCAAACACTCCACGTCCCAAAACGAGAACAAGCAGGAGAAAAAAGAGCAGGAGATTAAAGACGCTCATAGTGTCTACCTGGACCTGGCGGTGAGCCATTTGGAGCGAGCGGAACAAACTCGCAACCAGATCTCCCCGGAGGATCCTCTCGTTGCGGCCCAGCTTAGCATGTTGCATAACTTCATGGAACATGCCTGGCGGCAGATTGACCAGATTGATCGACGAGTGCTCCAAGGTGAGCGAATTCCTCACGACGAAAAGGTATTTTCCCTGTTTGAGCCGCATACCGAATGGATCAGTAAAGGCAAGGCCGGTGTTCCGGTGGAATTGGGCCTGCGTGTGTGCATCATGGAAGACCAGCACCGCTTTATTCTGCATCATCGAGTGATGGAAAAAATCACCGATGACAAGGTCGCCATTGCAATGGCGGTCGAAACCAAACAGAAATTCAGCATGTTACGCGCTGTCAGCATGGACAAGGGTTTCTATACTCCGGCTAATCTTAAAGACCTGCAATCGCGTCTTGAGCGTGTTGTGCTCCCTAAGAAAGGCAAGTTATCCCAGGCTGATAAAGTCAGCGAAACCGATCCTGAATTTGTAAATTTACGTAAACAACACTCAGCGGTGGAATCGGCAATCAACGCGCTTGAAATCCACGGACTGGACAAATGTCCCGATCACGGTCTCGACGGATTTAAACGCTACGTCGCCATGGCGGTAGTGGCACGTAACATACAGCGTCTTGGTGCGATCTTGCGTCAACAAGAAAAAGAAGCCGCTCAGCAGGAACGCAGGTCTTATAAGAAAGCTGCCTGACGTAAATTGGCTGATTCGATAGCACCCTCAATGGCGGAGCTATGCTCCAGCTACGGTCAAGATTAGCATTGTTGTCATGTTTGGCGTAACTAATTGAAAATGAAGGTCTTCAGCCGAAGAGTTTCGTGTTACTGTCTAATGCATTCGTGTTATCTCGCTTCGATTCTGGGGTTTTCGGTCAGACACTAGCTAAACTCTGAGGGTAGCGGAAGCGGAGGTGAGTTCGGGCCGAGAATGGGCCTCTCAAATGCGCTCGTCGGAGATCCAAGCTCACCTCCGCTGGAGCGGCTTATATCCGTCTATCCTCGCTATTTTTTTTGCAAGCTTGCCAAAAATCCTGATCTCTTTTTCTCTAAAGGGTCAGCATCGATCATGCGACCAGACATCCATTTGCAGCATTGTAAAGCCAATGCGTATCTGATGGTAACGCATATAAAACGACTTTCGCAGAAGATTGAGTTTGTGCCAACCCGCTGATCTCGAAACAGACCTTTGGTGGCATTGTCGCTATCACATGCACAGACCCCTATTCGGCGAGGACCAGCGGGAAGATCAGTACTTCGGCAAGGAAAAGATGTTTTTCGTTTAGGCTGCCTTTTGCTCCTCTTTAGCTATGAAATTGATGCCGTTTTGTAAGCGCCTAATTAAGCACGTAACAGGGCCTTGGATCCGGCCAATTCGTCGGCCTCTATATTCCAGGGCAGCAACGCCTCGTAGTGCTCAAGGATATATGCCGTCGGCAACTTCTCGAAGATATGCCGAAGATAAGCATCGAGGTTATAGTGAACGAACGCGACACGCATACCATTCGTCGCTGTTGCACTTTATGTGGTGTCTCCAGATTTCGAACTCTGTTGAGGGGGCGTTCGAGGAGCGCGGCTATCGCCTGCAATTGAGTGAACAGGACAACTGAAAAATGTTGTCGAAACGGCTTATATCGGCTAACATCCGTGCTATTTGAAAATTTTTTCGGGTCGCAACGCTTGGTTGGTGGGGGGGATTTCCGGTATGATTTCACGCAAGTGAAGGCCGGTGATCGCAAGCGGCGCCGATTTCGTAGCATGAAGCTCGAAGGCTGGCTTTGGGGCGTGCCGCGAAACCGACAATTTGCAAGGAGCATGTTAGAGTTTTTATGCGCTGTACGATTTTATCCTCTCGCTGGTTCTTCTGTGTCTTTGGGGCGATTGCCCTCTGTTTCTTTCCTTTTTTAAGCGCTGCCGGTAGCTTGGCGACGCAAGAAAACCCTCCCTCGGTTTCCGCCGCGATAGTCGCTTCGCCGCCTTCGGTGAATCAGGTTCAGGTGAGGTTGCCCAACCTCGACGGACTCTGTCTCTATGAGGTCGTCGATGGCCGCAACCATAAAATCCATTTCAGCCGTCACGATCTGGAGAGCGGCAAGATTCTCGTCACCTCAGGTTATGTGTCAGGAGTTGTTCTGATCAGCGGCGACCCAGACATGGCGGCCACTCTTGGCGACCGGCAGCTGGAGCGTTGGGACCGGCAACCGGATATCGACGCGGACTGGGGAAGCCGGCGACCAAGACGGGCGGCGCTACGGGTACAGCGCAATATTTCTATACCTATTTTCCGCGTATCCAGGGAGGAGCGGTCAGCCCGGAGGATCATTTTCTGCTGTCGATCCAGAAAGGGAAGGCCAGCCAGGCGCTCACAATTCAGCAGAGAGGGTATCAGTGCATTCCCTTTTCAGGGCAAGCGACTGTCAAGGCGGGTACAATGCACCCGTTTTCCGCTATGCGGGTTCGGATCTCAATCGATTCCTCGCGGATTTAAAGGATGCCGATGCACGGCTGCGGGCGATCGAGTCGGGGATCGGTCGGGTGGAAAAGACCTTTGGGCTCGATCTCGTCGATTATGTCAACATCGTTCCCTATAGAGGTCCGGATAATGCCTTGACCCTGAGAGGAAAGTCGCAGGTATGGTTTTATATCGACGCGCTGCGTTCCCAGTCGGTTGCCGAATTGCGCAGCATGGCGGAGCATGAAACCCTGCACATTCTGGTCGATCGCCTGGGGTACACGCACGCCGGGCCGCTCAAACAGTGGTATGCCGATCTCATGGGGTATGGGCTCTTTTCCAGGGAGCGGTTTTTCTTCACCACTACCGGCAGGATGCCCGATCCGGCCCATAGGCCATCGCCTGCCGTGCAGCCCTTTTTCTCCTTTATCAACGAAAAGAATTTTATTCCGGGTATGTCCGGGGGGCATTCTTCCGACAACCTCGATGAATTCAGCGCATCGTTTCTGCATTCGCTGCTCTATCTCGATCTGCTGAAAACCAACCTCGACAAACCCGACGTAGCTGTTTCCGCAGACAGCCGCGAGCCACTGAACCTGGGGGTTCGTCGGGACATCCGCAAAGAATATGTCCGCACCCTGAAAACTTTTGCAACTGCTTCTAGCGCTAGGCGAGGGCCATTCTCCCGCCTGCGCGCCTTTTTCAAACAATGCGTTGCCCAAGCCTCACGCGTGCGGCTCGCCGCTGCGAGCGGGCAATGAGGTTTTTCAGTTCTAACCTCTTTGCCCGCCTGGTGAACGAACGGTTGCAATGTTTGCGCGCGAAGGGGACAAAACGGTGCATCTCCAATTGTTGCGATCCGATTGTCCCCTCAAGCGTCAGTCTGGACAATTCCCCTTGCCGCGCTTGAGGCGGCAGGAGGAAGGAGTCACTCCGGCTTAGTATCCGCTGTCCTCCTTGGATGGTGGCGCCATTTTATTATTTTCAGGCGTCATACCCTTGTCTGCTGGGTGCTGCCCCTCGCCCGAGAAATACCCCCGCACCTGTTCTTGCCAGTGCTTGTTGGAGAAATCGGGGTAGCTCGATGATGCGAAGGTTGGGGCCTTCGCCAGCGTTTTTTTATCCAGGTTGATGCTGCATTTGCCGTCCTTGGTTATCCTGGGCTGGACCGCCGCCGTTGGGATAGCCACCAGGTCGGCGCCAACGCCCATCATTCCGCCCCTGGCGAGCACCAGGTAGTTGATCTTGCCGTCTTCATCGGCTATCAGATCGCGGACTTTTCCCAATTCTTCACCGGCATTGTTGATGACATCGGAGCCGATAAGCTGGCTCAAACGCTGGGGGTGTTGGAACATCGCTCCCCCTTCGCTTCCCATCATCGATTGCGACTCGCCCATCATGGAGGAGCTGCTTCCACTTTTGGCAAACGCGGTGCTCGATGCCAGTAATGCTACTGAAAATACGAGACAAAATACCATGATTGCCTTTCTCATGATGACCTCCTTGAACTCCGCCTGGAGTTCATTGGTTGGTGTGATAAACGGCGCCTGGGGTGATGGCCGTTTGTGCATTGCTGCCTGCCGGGATCTTTTTTGATCCGCGGGGCGCATGCCGACACAAAAGAAAAGCTTGCGAATCTATATATTGTTCAGGATTTCAACGAGATTGACTGATTGGTACGAAACGCAGCGCTCACCGTGCCTTCCGGTTTTGTTTTTGAGTTGCGGCTCTCGCCGTCGCGGCATTTTATAGGTGGAAAATAACCACTGGAAAATGGAAATCAACGAGGAAATGGTGGAGAGAAGGAGCGTGTTCCGACGCAGTGTCGGTGGATTGTAATTGTTTTGGGTAACATGGGGGCAACAAGATCAACGGTTACAGTTGTGTAATATTTTGCGAGATTGCTTGCAAGCCTTTGGGGAAGAGGTAAGATACGGCATCCTTTATGCTGAAATGTCGGCAATCTCTGTCGGCTGAGGATATTTTCCCAAAAAAGGCAGCCATGGGCCGATATTGAGAGTGGTTGCGCGAAACGCGGTCGGGTTGCAAACCATAAACCAAAATTTTCGACAGCATAGTGGCAACGATGGTGAAAACCGCCTTTAAACCGCTTCTTGCGCTGGCAGGGCTTTGCCTGCTGCTCGCCGGATGCACCAAGGTCGGCCCTGATTATGTCAAACCCGATCTTGCCGCCCCCGCCTCGTGGCAGCGGCCAGGCGAAGCAGGCCCCGCAGGCGCGCAGCTGACGCCTCAGGCGCTGGCAACGTGGTGGACCAGCCTGGGCGATCCGCTGCTGGATAGCTATATCAAACAGGCGGTTGCCGATAACCTCGATCTCCATCAGGCCTGGTCGCGGCTAAGCGAGGCCCGGGCCCGGCGCGACATCAGCGGCGCCGCCCTCTCGCCCACACTCGATGCCGGCGGATCCGCCACCAAGAGCCGCAGCGGCGGCAGCGAGTCGAACCATTTCTCTCTCGGATTTGATTCCGGCTGGGAACTCGATCTATTCGGCGGCGAGCGGCGGTCGCTGGAAGCCTCCCAGGCTCAGCTCGAGGCGAGCCGGGAAGACCTGCGCGACGTGCTGGTCTCGCTGCTCTCCGAGGTGGCGCTTAATTATATAGACGTGCGCACCTACCAGGCGCGGCTAGCGATCGCCCGGGAGAATCTGACAACCCAACGGCAGATCCTCTCGCTGACCAGGGATCGCTACCGCAGCGGGCTCACCAGCGAGCTGGCGGTGCAGCAGGCCAGGTATGCGGTTTCGAGTATCGTCGCCCAGATTCCCACCCTGCAGACGGGGCTTGTCGAGGCCATGAACCAGTTGGCCGTGCTGCTCGGCAAACATCCCGGTTCTCTCGATAGCCAACTCGGCGAGCAGGGCGCCATTCCCGTGGTGCCGGAGTCGATCGCTATCGGCATCCCTGCGGACACCCTCCGCCATCGGCCCGATGTTCGGCGGACGGAACGCCAGTTGGCGGCTCAGACCGCCGAGATCGGCGTCGCCACGGCGGACCTCTACCCCGTTTTTAAACTGAGCGGCTCCATCGGTCTTGAATCTCTCACCACGGGCAAACTCTTCCAGGCTGATAGCCGTACCTTTTCTTTTGGGCCCAGCTTCAGTTGGCCGATCTTCGACGCCGGGGCGATTCGAGCCAATATCAGGCTGCAATCCTCTCTGCAGCTGGAGGCTCTGGCCAAGTATCGGGCAACGGTTCTCGATGCCCTGGCGGAGGTCAAGAACAGTCTCACCGCCTCCTCGCGGGAGCGGGAGCGCAACCAGGCGCTGCAAGAATCCGTGGATGCCGCCAAGCAGGCATCCTCCCTGGCGGACATACAGTACCGAGCAGGGATGATCACCTTCAGCGATTTTCTCGATACCCGCAGATCGCTCCTGTCCTTCGAGGACCAATTGGCCCAGAGCACCGGCACCATGGCGGCCGATCTGGTGCGGCTGTATAAGGCGCTGGGCGGCGGCTGGAGCACTATCGTTCCGGAATCTTCCACTACCACAACCGGCAAAAAAGAGTTGACCGACAATGGCTGATACGATCAATAAGGCACAGGGCGAAGATATCGGCATCGCCGAAAACCTGGAGAAGCTCTCCGGAAAATCTTCGGTGGGCAGGTGGAAAAAGATGATGTTTTGGCTGCTGCCGGTGGCGCTGGTGGTCATCGGCTGGACCCTCTGGTCCATGCATGGAGAGACCACCGCCGTCCGCTACAAGACCGAGGCTGTCCGCAAGGGCGATGTAACGGTCACCGTCAGCGCCACCGGCAACCTCCAGCCCACCAACAAGGTGGAAATCGGTAGTGAACTCTCCGGAATTGTCAAATCCGTCGATGTCGATTACAACGACCAGGTCAAGGTCGGCCAGGTTCTGGCCCGGCTGGACCCTAGAAAATTCGAGGCGCAGGTCCTGCAGTCGAAGGCGGCACTCGCCGCTGCCCAGGCCAAGGAACTGCAGGCCAAGGCTACTGTCGCCGAGACCCGTGCCGCCCTGGAGCGGCTCGAGGAGGTCAGAAAGCTGAGCAATAACAGGGCGGCGTCCAAGAGCGATCTCGATGCCGCCATTGCCGCCCGGGACCGAGCCGTGGCAGACCAGGCCAGCGCCAAGGCCTCCGTGGCCCAGGCCGAGGCGACGCTGAGCCTGAATCAAACCGATCTTGCCAAAACCGAGATCCATTCCCCGATCAACGGCATTGTCCTCAGCCGCTCTGTGGAGCCCGGCCAGACCGTGGCCGCCTCCCTGCAGGCCCCGGTTCTCTTCACCCTGGCCGAGGATCTGACCCAAATGGAACTCCATGTCGATGTCGACGAGGCGGATGTGGGCCAGGTGAAGGTCGATCAGCCGGCGGTGTTCACGGTCGACGCCTATCCCGAACGCAGTTTTCCCGCTCGGATCACCCAGGTCCGCTATGGCTCCACCACCACCGAAGGGGTAGTTACCTACGAGACCATCTTGAAGGTCGACAATTCCGATCTGTCGCTGCGGCCGGGAATGACCGCCACCGCCACCATCACCGTCCAGCAGGCCAAGGACGTGCTGGTGGTTCCCAATGCGGCGCTCAGGTTTGCTCCCGACAAGCAGTCGGCGGCCGCGAGGTCGGGCGGGGGCTCGATTCTCAGCAAGCTCTTTCCGCGTCCTTCGCATCGACGTCAGGAAAAGCGACGGGAAGAGACGCCTGATTCCCGCAAGCGCCAGCATGTTTACGTCCTGGTCAATGGTCGACCGGTGGTGGTGCCGATCACCATCGGACTGACGGATGGAACCGTAAGCCAGGTTATCAAGGGTAACCTGCAGGCCGGTCAGCCGCTGGTGATCGATATGGAGAGCGTAAGCCAATGAAATCGCATACCAGCCGGGAGCGTACCGCTCTTATCGAGCTGCGTGGCGTGACCAAGGTTTACGGCAGCGGCAGCGGCGCCATGCATGCCTTGCGGGGAATCGATCTGGCCATCTATCCCGGCGAGTTCGTGGCAGTGATGGGGCCGAGCGGCTCGGGAAAATCCACCTGCATGAATATCTTGGGGTGTCTCGATACCCCGACGTCGGGGACTTTTATGCTCGAAGACCTGGAGGTGGGTTCGCTTTCGCGCGATCAGCTGGCGCTCATCCGCCGGCACTATCTGGGGTTTATCTTCCAGGGTTTTAATCTGCTGAGCCGCACCTCGGCGCTTGAAAATGTCGAGTTACCCCTGATTTACCGGGGCACATCGCCCTCCGAGCGGCAGCGCCGCGCCCGCGAAGCCCTGGCGGTGGTCGGACTTTCAGGCTGGGAGTCCCACACCCCGGGCGAACTCTCGGGCGGGCAGCAGCAGAGGGTGGCCATTGCCCGGGCCATCGTCACCGAACCCAAGGTGCTGCTGGCCGACGAACCCACCGGCAACCTCGATTCGGTGCGCAGCCGGGAAGTCATGCAACTCTTGACCGATTTCAACCGGGAGCGGGGGCTGACGGTGATCATGGTCACCCATGAGCCGGACATGGCGGAATACGCCGGCCGGCAGATCCATTTCATCGACGGCTCTATCGATTCTGCGATCGGCGAGACGGGAGGGGCTGCCTGATGCTTTGGGAAACCGTTATCCTGGCTTTTCGTGAGATTCGCCGCAATGTGCTGCGCTCCTCGCTCACCATCCTCGGCATCGTCATCGGCGTCGGCGCGGTCATAACGCTGGTGACGCTTGGCAAGGGGGCGACCGCTCAGGTGGCAAACGAAATCTCGAGCCTGGGAAGCAATCTGCTGATGATTCGTCCCGGCCAGGGGTTCCACGGACCGGGAGGCGCCAGCGAGGCATCCAAACCCTTCAAGGCATCGGACATCAAGGCTATCCGCCAGCAGATTGGCGGCCTGGCGGGAGTGGCGCCCAACGTCTCTCGCTCGGTGCAGGCCATTGCCGGCAATATCAACTGGTCGACGACGCTTACCGGCAGCAACAACGATTTTCTTCACGCCCGCAACTGGACGCTGGCGTCGGGGAGACGCTTTACCGGTGCCGAATTGCTGGGGGGCAAGTCGGTCTGTATCGTCGGCAACACTGTGAAAAAAGAATTGTTCGGTAGCCAGGACCCGCTCGGCAAATCGATACGTTTCAAAAACGTCACCTGCCAGGTGATAGGCACTCTGGCCGCCAAGGGGCAGTCCGCCGGCGGCAACGATCAGGACGATTTCATCCTCACCCCCCTGCACACCATACAGCGGCGCATTGTCGGCAATACCGATATCAACGGCATCTATATCTCCGCCAAGGACGGCTATTCCACCACCCGAATCAAGGACAGCATCGAAAAGCTGCTGCGTGAGCGGCGGCATATCGGCGCCGGCGAGCAGGACGATTTCTTCGTGCGCGACATGCAGGAGATCATGTCCACCCTCACCGGCACCACCCGGATCCTCACCGCCCTGCTGGGGGCGGTGGCGGCCGTCAGCCTGCTGGTCGGCGGCATCGGCATCATGAATATCATGCTGGTTTCGGTCACCGAACGCACCCGCGAGATCGGCATTCGCCTGGCTATCGGAGCAATGGAGCGGGACGTGATGCTGCAGTTTCTGGTGGAGTCGGTGGTGCTGTCGCTATTCGGGGGCCTCTTCGGCATCACCATCGGGCTGGGGGCGGCGGCGCTCGGCGCCAATGTCCTGAACATGCCCTTTATTTTCAGCCCCGGCATCATCGTGGTAGCCTTCGTCTTTTCCGGCGGAGTCGGCGTTCTTTTCGGTTATGTTCCGGCCAGAAAGGCTGCTCGGCTCGATCCTATCGAGGCGTTGCGGCACGAATAGGCGCGCTATCGCCGGCTGCTATTTTCAACGAAAATACATTGCATTTGTTCCGTGATACTGGTACAAGACTCGTCTCGTTGGTAAACTTTCACAGGTGAGCGAAGATTTCGAGTACGCTGATGGGCTCCAGGAGCCTGTCGGCTTGATCGGATTCCGCGCTTCCCTGTGCCCAGCTGGGGTACTGATGAACGTTTACCCCTCTTTGTGTGAGTGTCGGACCAGGATGAAGGTATTTTGCGTAGAGTGCTAACAACTGGAGTGACACGCTAGGATCGGCCCGAAGGAAGAGGTGGCTTTCACCACCCTTAAGCTCTTCAATTCGCCGGTTTTCTTGCCCATGCGGTTGGTTGTGATTACAGAACCGCTTCTCCGGGAAAAACTCTTTACGATAGGAAGTACCATGTCTCACGATGTCCAAGGTCCCGAGCAGACCCGTTTTACCGATCTCGCCCTCGATGATGCCTTACTCAAGGCGCTAGACGCCAGCGGCTACACCGCTCCCACGCCTATCCAGGCGAAAATGATTCCGCAGGTCATGGCTGGTCGCGATGTGGTCGGTCAGGCCCAGACCGGCACCGGCAAGACCGCCGCCTTTGCCCTTCCCCTGCTTTCTAGCCTCCGACTCCAAAAAAAGGCACGTCCGGAGGTGTTAGTGCTGGCCCCAACTCGGGAGCTGGCCATTCAGGTCGCCGAAGCTTTCCAGAATTATGGAAGGTATCTCTCGCATCTTCGGGTTTTGGCAGTCTACGGCGGCGCCGATTATGCGTCGCAGTTGCGCGAACTCGAACGCGGCGTCCAGGTGGTGGTCGGCACGCCTGGCCGGGTAATGGATCATATTCGCCGCGGCAGTCTCAATCTGGCGGCTCTTCGGAGCCTGGTGCTCGACGAGGCCGATGAGATGTTGAAAATGGGGTTTCTCGACGACGTGGAATGGATTCTCGCTCAAACGCCCGCCGAAAAACAGGTGGCGCTGTTTTCGGCCACCATGCCGGATTCCATTCGCCGTATCGCCGCCACCTACCTGCGGGAACCCGTCGAAATAACGATTAAAGAAAAGAGCATTGCCGCCTCCACCATCGAACAGCGATATCTGCTCGTTCGCAGTCTTGTCGAAAAACGCGAGGCGCTGGAGAGAATCCTCGAAGTGGAGCGCTTTGACGGCATGCTGGTCTTCGTTCGCACCAAAGCCCAGACCGTGGAGCTTGCCGAGCATCTTGCCGCGTTGGGGTACGGAGCCGGAGCGCTCAACGGCGATATCTCCCAGGTACTGCGACTGCGGATGGTGGAGCAACTCAAAGCCGGCAAACTCGACATTCTGGTGGCAACCGACGTGGCGGCCCGTGGTCTCGATGTGGAACGCGTGAGCCATGTGGTCAATTTCGACGTGCCGTTTGATACCGAGGCCTATATCCACCGGATCGGCCGCACCGGCCGGGCCGGTCGCAGCGGCAAGGCCATTCTCTTTCTGCAGACGCGCGAGAAGGCCAAACTCAAAGCCATCGAGCGTGCCACCGGCGGCAGGATCGCCCAAACGTCGCTCCCCAGCGTCGCCGATATTAATCAGCGGCGGGTGGAGACCTATACAAACCGGATCACCGAAGCCCTGTCCGGCGACTGTTCCTTTTTCTCCCGGCTGGTCGAAGATTATTGCCGGGAGCACGACGCACCGCTTGACCGGGTGGCTGCGGCTCTTGCCAAAATGGCGCAGGGAAACACCCCCTTGCTTTTGAGTGAGCGGGAGCCGAGGCAGCAGGGAAATCGCCCCGCTTTGCAAAAACGGGGTGAGCCCAAAACCATGAAAAGCCGACGGCGGGGTAAGAACCGGGAGGCGGAAAACACCCGTCCGGAGGAGGGCATGGATCGCTACCGCATCGCAGTTGGCGAAACCCATGGGGTGAAGCCGGGCAACATTGTCGGCGCCATCGCCAACGAGGCTGATATCGATAGTGCGTACATCGGCCGCATTTCCATCTACAACGATTATTCCACGGTGGATCTGCCCTACGGCATGCCCAAACCCGTGCTGCGACTGCTGCAGAAAGCCAGGATCAACGGCAAAAAGATGCAGATGCGGCGGGACGAATCGGCCAGCGCTTAAGAACAGGCGTAACGGCGCCGGTTACAGACTCTCTCTGCGTAACCGCGGGTTATCGCAATTGACCGGCGCCATTGCGATTGTGGGCATAGAACATCAGGGCGTTCAGGACCAGGCCATGGTCGATCGCCCCCGAGACGGCGGTTTTCAGTACGTCGTTTTCCGGATGCAGGAAGCACTCGATATCCTCCATCTCATCAAAGTTCGGCTCTGCCACCTTGACGGCCTCCTCGACCAGGACGGTGTGGCAGAAGTTGCCCTGGATGGCGGGGTTAGGGCACACCTTACCGATAATCCGGCCGCCTTTTCCCGCATATCCCGTCTCCTCGAGTAGTTCCCGGCACCCGGCCTCGAGAGGTGTTTCCCCAGCGTTGATCATCCCTCCGGGGATCTCGATCTCCACCCGGTTCGAACCATACCGGAACTGCCGAATGAGCACGATCTCTTTCTCTGGAGTCAGGGCCACGACATTGACCCAGTCGGGGAAATCGAAGAGATAGAACTCTTTTTCCCGGCCGCTTCGTTTGCAACGCACGGGCCCGGCGTTGATGTTCACGATTGGGGTCTCGAGTACCACCCGCCCTGGCGAGACCTCCCACTTGTCTGCAAGATCTGATTTTTTATAGTGCATGAATCCTCTTTCCCGTATTGAGTGAAAACAGCCCTTTCTGCTGGAACTATAACCATGTGCCGGTAAAGAGGGAAAGAAGAAAAGCGAGGGGCTCCGCTGGGCGCGACAGGATCGCACGGAAACGACCCTGTCGCTTTGCCGGGCTTTTTAGCGGTGCGGCTGTTGGGCGAGTGTTATCCTGCTGAGGCGGTGGCAGCGTGGGTCTGGAAGCTCTTGTCTCCCAGGTCGGGCGGGTGATGATCGGAAACGGCAAGCGCCGGGTCGGGGCAGTGAGGGCAGCGAATGGAGGTGTATCCGCCCGGCACTCCCATCGGGGAGAGCACCACCTGCCAGACCTGCATGTACCTGGCACGGAAGGCTCCGGCCAAAGAGAGCAGGTAATAGCACCACATCCGGAAAAAATTGTCGCTATACCTGCTTTTCAGCGCCGGCCAGCTGTGGATGAAGTTGCGATACCAGGCCATGAGCGTCTTGTCGTAGTCCACCCCGAAATTATGCCAATCCTCGAGGATGAATCTCTTTTCGAAGGCGCCGGCAAGCTGGGTCGCCGAGGGCAGCATGCCGTTGGGGAAAATATATTTATCGAACCATGGGTCGCAGCTGCGACTCTTCTCGTTGGTGGCGATGGTGTGCAGGAGGAACAGGCCGTCGTCGGCGAGGCTGCGCCGGGCGACCTTCATAAAGGTGTGGTAGTTTTTATAGCCGACGTGCTCGAACATGCCGACCGAGACCACCGCATCGAACGTCTCCTTGACTTCGCGATAGTCCTGCAGACGGATCTCCACCGGCAGGCCGGTGCACCTCTTTTGGGCCCCTGCGAGCTGTTCCTTGGAGATGGTGATGCCAACGGCTTCGACTCCGTAATGGCGAGCCGCATATTCCACCAGACTGCCCCAGCCGCAGCCGATATCGAGTAGTCGCATCCCGGGGCGCAGGTGCAGCTTGCGACAGATCATATCCAGTTTGGCTTCCTGCGCCTCATCGAGGGTTTTGGCGCCTTGCCAGAAGGCGCAACTGTAGGCCATGTGCTTGTCGAGCATTCGCTCGAAGAGGTCGTTACCGGTGTCGTAATGTCTCTTTCCGACAATATCGGCCCGTCGCCGGCTCTGGCGATTGCACATCCTGGCCTTGAGGGAGTTGAGAACCATGGGTGGGGTCAGGCGCACCTTGCGGTCCAGCTGGTTGCGCAGGATTTTGTGGATGAACTCGTCCAGCGCCTCGCATTCCCACCAGCCATCGATATAGGCTTCCCCCAGGGCAAGGGAGCCGTTGGCCAGTATTCGATTGAAGAGCGCTTTGTTTTTGACCCGGATATCCCAGGGGCGGCTACCGTTGACGACGATATCCGCCTTTGCCAGGAGGTCGGTGAAGTACTTACGGGGAGATTTTAGAAGTGATCCTCTCATGGTTTACACTGTCCTTGACGTTCCTTTTTGCGTAACGTTGCAGGGTATCTCGAGGAGGAGAGGGGAGGCTGAGCTTTACCCACGATGCTCCCCCTATCCGATACTTATACCTTAAGGAACATAAAATTCAAGGCAACCTCCCAACTTTCCTCTTTGCTCGCATTATGCCCATGAACAGTTGCTATATTAAGGAAAATTGGCAGTGGTTGGTGTACCTTCATGTTCGGTGCGAGCGAGGAGGGCGGCTCGGCCTTGCTCACGCGACAACTTGTGTCTCAGAGGTATATTGCGGCAATGGGAAAAAAACAAAAGCATCCAAATCCACAGGGAAAAGGAGTAAACCCTCGGCTCGATCTGCTGGCTGAAGCGGCAGGCGCGATCCGCCTGCCCGCTGTCCGCGAGGAGAGTGCCGCCCGGTTGGTCGAGGATTATCTCGCCTCACTTGTGGTGCTGTCTTGTGAGTTCAAGTTTCGGCCGGTTCGAGGTGGCAGGTATTCTAGATTGCCTCTACGCGGCTCCCAGTGGTCCCTCTGCGTTGCCGGTTACCTCGAGGCACGTATCTGAAAGCGGATGCCCCGATAGTCGAGCACTACGGTGCTCCAGGTTATTTTTATGAGCCGCAGATCGTCATCGACTTCTTGGCCTTCGTGTAAGATCTTGTTATTGATGATGATCATGCGATTTTTTGCAACCTGCGAGTAGGTTTGTCCCGAAAGTTTGAGCTTGGGAAGTTGCATTTGCAGCTCTGGGGACAGATCCCTGAGGAAGGGGATGGAGTGGTCGATGGGCGGTGGCACGAATGTCTTTGTCTTCACCAGCGGCTGCGTAGCGGCAACCAATGGTGCCGGCTCTAAGACGACCTGTTCGGTTGGTTGCGGTTGTTCTGCGGGCGGCGGGGTTGTTGGAGGGGGCGGTGCGGGTTGGGAAACTATTTCGTGCCGCGTTGGTGGCGCAAGGGGGCGGCGTGTCGCAATTTTATGTGGCTGTGCAGCCGGGGCTTGGCTCTGGATGTTTTCGATCTCCGGGGCGGTAGGTTGCTCCCGGATAGCGGATTGTTCCTGGACCACGAGGGGCTGGCGGCGGTCAAAGCGATAGAGGCCGACGGCCAGTGCGGCGGCTAGCACGCAGGCTGCCACCATGATCCAGAACCTCCTTGTCGAGTCCGGTTTTTGGCGGGGAAATCGGAGGCTTGGCGTGTGCAGGGTCCGCAGGTCGGGAATCGTTCCCTGTTGCCGTTCCTGTTCGGATTTTTTGAGTGCGTCAAGGATATAGGACATGCCCCTGTCTCACTTGGAGGAGGTTGGTCGAGCCATCTGCCGAAGCTTGTTCCGCCTGGCGGATATCCGTATTGGCTTCACGTTGATTTTCGTCTCGGCCGTCTGTAGTGTTTTTTGGTGGCTGACGGACGGCGACGAGGATGCATCGCTTTGGGCAGAGTCGCTTTGCACATCGAACTGCCGGTTCTTGTCGGCAAGATCGACGGTCCGGGGAATTGCCGGAGCAGGATTTGTGCTCTGAGGATCGAGGTCGCGTGCGGTATTCGGCGAAAAATAGAGCGCCGAGAGGCCGGCGCAGAGGATTAAGAGGGCGACAACCACCACCAGTCGCCGGCTGGAAAGCACATGTTTGAGGTCGCTGTCGGGATAGATCTCCCGGACGGCCTGTTTCATGATACGTGTATCGACCTGGTCTGTATTCTCCACATAGGCGCCAAGCAGGGCCCGGTCACAGATGATATTGATCACTCGCGGGATGCCGCCGGAGCGTCGGGCCACGTACTTGAGTGCGCCGGCTGTGAACAGGCGGCTGCGGCAGCCGGCCACCTTCAGCCGATGTTGGATATAGCTGTACACGTCCTGGGGTTGCAGGGCCGCGAGATGATATCTGCTGGTGATGCGCTGGTTGACCTGGGAGAGGTCCGGTCTGTTCAAAATGGTTCGCAGCTCAGGTTGGCCGATGAGGACGATACGGAGCAGCTTCTGGGTGTTGGTTTCCAGGTTGGTGAGCAGTCGCAGTTGCTCGAGGATGTCCGTGTCAAGGTTTTGGGCCTCATCGATGATCAGGACGGTATTGCGCCCCTCGGCATGAGCAGCCAGCAAGTGGCTATTGAGACGATCGATACAGGTTTTTATTGAGATCTCTTCCTGGCTAAGCTGTATTCCCAGTTCTTCGCAGATCGTTGTCAGCAGCTCGAGAACGGTGAGTTTGGGGTTGACGATGATTGCCACATCGGTCTTCTCGGGGAGTTGCTCGAGCAGGCAGCGGCAGACGGTGGTTTTGCCGGTGCCCACCTCGCCCGTGAGGAGCACGAAACACCCGTCGCTGCTCAATCCGTAGATCAGGTGTGCCAAGGCTTCCCGGTGCAGCTCGCTCATGTAGAGGTAGCGCGGGTCCGGGGAGATGATAAAGGGCTTTTCCGTTAAACCGAAATAGTGGCTGTACATTCCGGAGTGTTCCATCAAGAGGTTGGCTGCATCGTGAATTAGTGTCCATCCAGAAATGGCTATTTTTCCCCGACTCTTTGTTGCCCTGGAAAATTTAATCCTCGGAATATTCAGTATCTGCCTCCGGTTAAATCCCCCAGTGCGCCTCGATTCAGAAAAAATATCTCATTTCTGGATGGACACGGACCAATCGGCGAGGTTTCGGGCTTTCTCCCCTTCACTACAACCGTTTATCGGTGTGCTAAGCCGCTGGATATACAAATGAACTGTGATTCATTCCCCTTCTTTCGTCTGTCAGGGGTTCCGGATCCCCTGTAGTATACGGCAAGACGAGGGTTTTTTCTATCTTTCTTTGATTTTTGTTGTAACTCGGCGCTTCCCACTCTAACATAGAAAGTGGAGAAGGATAACCTCGCAAAAATACCTAAAAACTTTTTTTTAGTGCAGTATGCCGGTTTATGAATACAAAGCGCTCGACGCCGGTGGCAAGAACCTCAAGGGGATTGTCGACGCGGAGAGCGAATCCCAGGCCAGGACCAAGCTGCGGGCGTCGGGTAAATACCCTGTTTCCATTCGACGCAGTACGGGTT
This sequence comes from uncultured delta proteobacterium, assembly GCA_963745265.1. Lineage (GTDB taxonomy): Bacteria > Desulfobacterota > Desulfobulbia > Desulfobulbales > Desulfocapsaceae > Desulfopila. The sequence goes on along the minus strand of CAVUXQ010000012.1, from coordinate 42,949 downwards.
CGTCGGCGGAGGCGGGAAAGAAAAGCAGCGGCGTCGGGATATTCCAGCGCATTCGGCCCGAAGAGGTGTACGTCATGACGCGTCAGCTTGCCACTCTGCTGGGGGCGGGGGTGCCGTTGGTTCAGGCTCTTTCCTCACTGGTGGATCAGACGCCGAAGGCGGCCATGAAACAGGTGATCGCCCAGGTTCGGGAAACCGTGAACGAAGGGGCGACCCTCACCCGGGCCTTGAGCGACTACCCCAAGCTGTTTTCCAATATTTACATCAATATGATCCGGGCCGGCGAGGCCTCCGGGTCGCTGGCGGTGGTGCTCGAACGGCTGGCCGATTTCGGTGAGAAGCAGCAGGCCCTCAAGGGGCGGCTGCAGGTTGCTCTGATCTATCCTATTTTCATGGCCCTGGTCGGCACCGGCATCCTGTTTGTGCTCATTACCTATGTCGTACCCAACATCACTCAGGTTTTCACCGATATGAACCAGGTGCTGCCGTTGCCCACGCAGCTGCTTATCGCCTTCAGCGCTTTTGTCAAACAGTTCTGGTGGCTGCTCGTTGGCATTATCGTTGCGCTGATCTCGCTTTTTCGCTACTGGCTCGGCCGCCCCAGCGGGAGATCGTGGTGGGACCTGATCAAACTGCGGATACCGATTGTCGGACCCGTGGTCCGTAAAATCATCCTCGCTCGTTTCGCCTCCACCCTCGGCAGTCTGCTCAACAGCGGGGTGGGGCTGCTGGCCGCCATGCAGATTGTACGGGCCCTGATCGACAATGTCCGCATCTCGGCGGTGCTTGACGAAACGATGGAGCATATCGAACGTGGGAAAAGCATGACGGCGTCGCTTTCGAATTCACCCTGGTTTCCTCCGATGTTTGTCCAGATGGTGGCCGTGGGGGAACAGAGCGGTGCCCTGGAAACCATGTTGGAAAAAGTGGCGAATGCCTATGAGCGGGAGGTGGAAACCGCCATCTCCTCCATGACCGCCATGCTCGAACCGCTGATGATCCTGGTTATGGGGATGGCGGTGCTCTTTATCGTTCTTTCCATTTTGCTGCCCATTTTCCAGATGAACCAGATAGTGCATTGATATGTTACAATAAAATTACAGACAGCATTGGGTGTTGCGAAAGTTTTCCTTTCTTGTGTATAGTTGTCAGGGAATTGTACGGTAGGTAGTGGCATAATCTTTTTGAAATCGCAGAAATCCACAGCTTCAAACTCATGTGGCGGCGGGTAGCCGACGGAGTAGGACTTCAGCTTTTCCGAGCCCAGCCGGAACGCTTCATGGCAATTGTGAAAAATCACGCATTTCCGGGTTGGTATCTGGTTTTGTCGGTTGCCGAGACGACGAAATTTGGTCGATACATCTTATCGAGGGATACATTCGCATGAAAAAACTGACAAAAGTGATATCGACGGGAGCGTGCGTTCTTTTGCTGCTCGGGGCAGTCCTGGCCGGCACCTTATCCGAGGCGGATTCCAATGCCGGATTCGGTGCCAAGGGCGTGGTGATTACGGACTTTGGATTCGGGGACGATCAGGCCTATGACCTGGCGGTCCAGCAGGACGGCAAGATTGTGGTTGCCGGCTCGAGTTCCAACGGCGCGGTGCGCAATATGGCGGTTGCCCGCTATCTCTCAGACGGCACGCTGGATCCCGATTTCAATAACGGGGGGCGTGCCACCTTCAGCCTTGGGGCCGGCGACAGTGTCGCCAGGTCGATCAGTCTGCAAAAAGACGGCAAAATTGTTCTGGCCGGCTCAACGGTCGATACCGATGCGGACATCGCCGTGCTTCGGCTCAACAGTGACGGCACTCCGGATCCTTCTTTTGGCAACGGCGGCCAGTTGATCATCTCCCAGTCTGGCGGCGATGAAACCGCATACAGTGTGCAGACCGCTTCGGACGGCTCGATCTATCTGGCGGGCACCGCAACGGGCAGCGAGGCGGCGACTAATGCGTTCGTGGCCAAGATCGACGGGAGCGGCGCGCTCGACAGCGGTTTCGGCGACGGCGGCATCGCCACGCTCCAGCGCAGCTATGCGACCGACGCGCGTTCTCTGGTCTTTGCTCGACAGCGGTAAGCTGCTGGTTGCCGGTTCGAGCGAAGCGGGGGGGATTGCCAGCGCGGGGCTGTTTCAGTTCAACAAGGACGGCACCCTCGATACGAGTTTTGGCAACAACGGCGAAACCGCGTTAACGCTGGACGGTGGATCGACGGAGTTGCATGATGTTATGGTGTTGCCGGATAGTCGAATCATGGCGGTCGGCGACTTCAATAACGGCTCGTATCGTGAAGCGATGGTGGTGCGATTGCAGGCTGACGGCAGCGTCGACACCATGTTTGGAGAGCAAGGCGTGGTGACTTCGGACCTCGGTCACGACAGCGTCGCTTACGGGCTGGCCAGAAAGAGCGACGGATCGATTCTGGTGACCGGCTACGACAGCGAGTCCACGGGGAAAGACATGGTGCTTCTGGAAATTGCTGCCGGTGACTCCACGACGGGCACGGCCGATTCCTCGGCGGCGGCTAAGGCCGGTTCCGCAAGCAATTCCACCTTGCAGACAGAGTTGTCAAGAGCGGCGGCCACTGGGAATTTGACCGCGCAGACCGCCTCCGAGGCAGTGCGGGCCGCAACTGGGCAGACTGAAACCTCGGCCGCGACGATGGTGGCAACCGGATATGTCGAAACCGATATCGCCGGCCAGGATGACGTAAGCCGGGCCGTAGCCGTTCTCCCGGATGGTCGGATCGTTACCGCCGGTTACGGAGGCAATGGCCTGAATACGGATTTTGCCTTGGTGGCCTATGATGGCTCGACGATAACAGGGCAATCCCGGACGACCGCCAGCCTCTCGGATGGGGTGACGACCGGTGAATTTACCGTTACCACCCTGCCGGTCGCCAACGTTTCCCGCAATGGAGGCACGACCGGCGGCACTATCCAGGCGCCAACCACCGCGCAGAATGTCACCGCCCGTGGCGTCACCTACAGTGTCGCGCCGCATCCGGTGTACAACAGCAGCAGTTCTTCAAGCTCCAGCTCGAGCAGCTCCTCGAGTAGTTCGAGCAACAGCACCTCGACCAATTCGACTGCGACCATAAGCGCCGGAGTTTTTCCCTCCACCACTACCGATACCTCGTACAATTACGACCTGGTCCGTTCCGGTCAGACCAGTGACGGCAGCGGCACCGGGACCTACGGCAGCGATCTGACCAATCTTACCCCGGATGCCATCTACTATGTGCGGGCCTACGCCGTTCTCGCCGACAGCTCGGTCATCTACGGCAACGAGGTTACCTTTCGGACGACGGACGCCTGCTTTATCGCCACGGCTGCCTATGGCTCGCTGTTGGAGAAACATGTCGTGGTGCTCCGTGAGTTCCGCGATAGAATTTTGAAAAATTATGCCATGGGCAGGAAGTTTATCGCCTTATATTATCACTACTCACCTGCCATGGCCGAGGTGATCCGCAACCATGAGGTACTGCGGGCCATAACCCGGGTCTGTCTGTTGCCGCTGATCGGACTGAGCTATCTGTTGCTGCACGGCTCCCCGATGGCGCTGACAGGGATGGGATTGTTACTGGTGTTGGCTATAGTGCCGCCGCTGGCGGTGTTTGTTCGGAAAAAATTGCCTGTCTTGAGCAAGTAAGGAAGAGTGAAGATGTACCGTGCCGGTTCTCGGTAACGAGCAGGTGTGTGGTTCTTCTTTTTGCCGGGCCGGCAGGGCATACGGAAAGAAAATGAAAAAAGTGTGGGATAGTGCTAAAGCAAGGCGGCTGGACGTCTCGGTCGCCGAGAGTGGTTTTACCCTGATCGAACTCCTGGTGGTTCTTGTAATTATCGGTATTCTGGCCGGCTACATCGGCCCGAAGATCATGGGACACCCGGAGGAGGCGAAGCGGACCAAGGCAACCATGGAAATCGAGGCGATCGAGACCGCCTTGAAGCTCTACAAGCTCGACAACGGAGTCTATCCCTCCACGGAACAGGGTCTGCAGGCGCTGGTTGAACCGCCGTCCACCGGCACCCTGCCGGCGAAATGGCGAAAGGGGGGCTACCTCGAGAAAGGGAGGGTGCCCGAAGACCCTTGGGGGCACGATTTTGTGTATCTCTCCCCCGGAGTGCATGGGGACTATGATTTGAGTTCCTATGGTGCCGATGGCGAGTCCGGCGGAGAGGGCAACAACGCGGACATCAACAACTGGGAGATGGAGTGAGCCGGTTTTTTGGTGATGGTGGCTCCGAGTAATCCTCACGAATCGGGCTTCACTTTGCTCGAGCTGATCGTCGTCTGCGTACTGATCGGCATCATGCTGGTGGTATCCGTTCCTTCGTTGCGCAATACCCTGCTCGGTGATCCCCTCAAGACGAACAGCCGCAAACTGATCGGCTTGATTCGCGGGGTGCGCGACGAGGCGGTGCGCACCCAGCAGCCGTATTATATCTATTTCGATTTGGAGGAGCACCGCATCTACCATCTGCCGGCTTCCGCCGATGAGGCCGAAAAGACCGAGGCGCCGAAAAAAGATGTTCTGCAGCTGTCGGGCGACGCGCAGGTGCGTGACATCTGGACGAAAGCCAAGGGAGAGGTGCAAGGAGGGGTCTACAAGCTGTGGGTGAGTCGCGAGGGGTATGTGGCGCCGACGGTGATTCATCTCGACAACGACAGTGGAGACAGTCTGAGTCTGGTGCTCTCTCCCTTTCTCCCTCGCATCGAAGTGAGGGACGGCACCTATGAACCGCAATAAGCATCTCTTTCGCACCATGCCGGGCGGCGATAAGGCCTTTACCTTGCTGGAGGTATTGGTTGCCATCGCCATTATCGCCATTGCCATGACCAGCCTCTTTGCTTCCCAGTCCCGGAGCATATCCATGGCCACCCGTGCGAAATTCAACACCACGGCATCTTTTCTGGCCCAGGATATCCTGGCGCGCTACCAGTCGGGCCAGCACGATTATGTCGACGATGAGGGGGATTTCGGCGAGGGCTTTCCCGGTTATCATTGGCAGGTCAAGGTCGAGAGGGCGGACCTGGGCGATCTCCAGCCGGACCGGGTATCCAAACGGCCGCTGCAACGACTCGAGCTTACCATCAGCCTTGGCGACGACGCCGCCACGACCGCAACCATGATCTACTACGGTCGGGAGCCGGCGAGGCAATGAGTGGCTTGCGGTGGAAAAAATCGCCGTCGGGCTTCACGCTGCTCGAAGTGTTGCTGGCAATCGCCATCTTCGCCATCGTGATCAGCATGGTCTACGAGGCGTACCGATCCACCTTCTTCAACATCAACGGCGCACAGCAGCAACTTTCTGCAACCGACGGCGCCCGGGTCGTCATGGAGCGGCTGAGCGGCGACCTCGAGTCTCTCTATGTCAGGCAAGGAGGCACCCTTAAAGGCGAGAGAGGCGATATCGGCGGTCAGCGGGCCGACTCCCTCTCCTTTACCTCGACATCGCATCTGGTCTTCAACCCGGATGATCCTCGCGCCGGGCTGACGGTGATCCGGTATCACGTTGAAGAGGACCAGGATACCGGTCTGATGCGCCTGTATCGCTCGGACACCCCGGAGGTGCCGGGCGAGACCGCCTCGCAAGGAGAAGACGAGGGGGGAGAAGTGCTGGCGGAGGGCCTCAAGGAGTTTCGGCTCACCTATGTCGGTGCCGACGGCAGTGAGCAGGATGCGTGGGACAGCAAGGAACGGGCCCAGGCCCAGGCCCAGGTGCAAACCGGGAATACCTCCGAAATGGCGGAATTTCCGGTAATGCCGGCGATGATTCGGGTGGAACTGCAATTTGCGGTGGGGCAGGACGGCGGTCAGCTGGTGGTCTTCACCACCGCGATCGCCCCTCCACCGAACCATCGGCAAGGAGACGAGGGGTGAAAGGGAAGCGCGAGGGGTGCCCGTCATTTGTCAACAGTCGTGGTATGGCGCTGCTGATTACCATCATGGTGATCAGCCTCCTCATCGCCGCCACCGTTCAATTTGCCAGGTCGATCCGAGATGATTTCTTCGCTTCGGAGACCTTGATCGACGGCGAGCAGCTGCAGGTAGCGTCCCTCTCCGGTATAAATATCGGCAGCTTTTTGCTGGAGTCCTCCGGGCAGGGAGAGGAAAATACCTTCGACACCCTGCTGGATCCCTGGGCGAAGCTGACGGTTGATTCCTTTCCGGGCCTTTTCAACAGGGGGAAGCTCGACCTCAAGATCAGCGATCTTTCGGGACGGTTGCAGGTCAATAGCCTGGTGCCGGTGAAAAATGGCGAAAAGACCTTGGTGAGTGATAAAATAGCAAGTGAAAACAAAGAAATATTGAAGCGGCTTCTGCTTTCGGGTACCTTTGATATTAGGGATGAAGAACAAGCCCAGCGGATCATCGATTCTCTGGTCGATTGGCTTGACGCCGATAACAGGGAGTCGGATTTTGGTGCCGAATCAACATATTACCAGACGTTGAGTCCTCCTTATGAGTGCAGGAATGGCCCGATACCGGTCATCGAGGAGCTACTGTTGGTCAGGGGCATAACCCCCAAGTTGCTCTTCGGCGAGAAAAAACGGCCCGGACTGGCGGCGTATCTTACCGTCTACGGGCAAGACGGCAAGATCAATATCAATACTGCCCCATTAGAGCTGCTGAAGGCGCTCGCGCCACAGCTGACGGAGGATCTGGCAGCGCAGATGGATGACTATCGGCGAGCTGAAGAAAACCGGGACAAACTAAGCAAACCGGACTGGTATAAGAATATCGACGGCTGGCCGAGCGATATCGTCCTGCCCGGGGATGTGCTTGTCACCAAGAGCAGTTATTTTCAGTTGGACTCCGAAGGGGTTTTTCACGACCAGCATCGGCGGGTGACGGCGGTGGTTGAGCGCGACAAAAAAAACGGTGTTTCGGTAATCTACCAGCGAGTGGAGTAGGCGAGGTGGACGAACTCTTTACCTTGGATATCAGCGACGGAATGGTCGCGGCGGTGCTGCTCGAAACCGGATCGCGGGAGAGCGTGAGTCAAAGGATATGGAGTAGTCCCCTATGTGCCCGGTGCCTCGCTTGCCGAAACCGTGGCCGAGGTCGCGCGCCAGGCCGGTTTTTCCGGGGGAAGTTGCAGAGTCGCCCTTGGCGCCGATCAGTTTTTCATAAAAAATCTCAAAATGCCCTTTGGCGAAAGGCAACAGATCGAGAAGATCCTGCCCTTTGAACTCGAAGAGCAAACCTCGCATCGGGTAGGCGAACTGCACCTTGATTTTCTTGTAGGGCCAAAGGGTGAGGAGGGCGGGGAAATTCTCGCCGCCATGATCGAAAAGGAGCGTTTCGCCGATCTCCTCTCCCAACTCGTCTCCCAGGGGATCGATCCCGAACTCTTTACCGTCGGCGGCCCGCAGATCGCAGGCGTATTGGCAGGCACGCTCCCGGAAGCTGGAACTGTGGCACTTCTCGATATCGGTCTGCGCCGGACGACCTTTACCGTCATCGAGGAGGGGCGCGTGGTTCTGGTGCGTTCCCTGGCCGTTATCGGGCAGCGGGAGGCCGGGTTTGCCTACCAGTCCGAGACGCGGCAAGTGGAGGTGGCCGACGAGCAGCGGATTCCGCAATTTGCCTGGCAGCTGGGGCTGGCGGTTATCCAGACCTTGAAGGGGAAGGATCGGGAGGATCTGCTCAAGAAAAAAATTCCTTGTTTTGTCAGTGGGGCCGTGGGACTTCTGCCGCTGGTCTTTGAAAGTCTCGATCGGGAGCTGGAGTTGGAGGTGCGTGTCTGCGATCTGGCCGATCAGCCGCTGGTGAATATCGAGGCCAGTGAGAACGGCGCCTGGAATTCCGCACTGATGAATGGTGCGTTGGCGCTGGCGCTGAGTGACCGGAACCCGGCGGCGATTATCAATTTCAGGCGGGGTGATTTTAAAAAACGTATCTCGCTGAAAAAATACCGGCACTGGGCGCTTGCCGCCGCTGCATCGCTTGGGGTGATCGTTGTGGTTGTCGTTGGCCTCTGCTGGTGGAACTATGCCACACTACAGCACCGTCAGGATGCCCTGCGCAGCCAGATCAATGCCGTTTTCCACTCCACCCTGCCGGAGGTGACCCGGGTTGTCGATCCGGTGCAGCAGCTGCGGGTCAAGATAGATCAGACCAGGAAGCTCTACCAGGTCGGCAGCCACGGGCGGGGCAATAGTTCCATGTTGGCTCTTCTGGCGGAGATTTCGTCCCGTATTCCGGAGTCATTGCAGCTGCATATCACCCGTTTGGTCGCGGATCAGGACTCTATCCGGATTCGGGGCGAAACCAAGGACTTTAACATTGTCGACAGTGTGCAGAAAGACCTGGAGAAATCCCCGTATTTCGAGTCAGTGGTCATCAGTTCGGCCAATCTTGCGCCCCAAGGGGGCGAAGTGCGCTTCGAATTGAGACTGCAGTTGAGGAAATAGGCCATGGTAGCACCAAATCTGGAGAAAATATGGCAGCAGATTAAAAGCCGCGCCGGCCTTGATCAATTGGCCCCCAGGGAAAAACTTATCCTGGCGGGCGGTGTCGTATTTGTCCTCGGTTTCGTGATCTTTCAGATGGTGATCACCCCCTATCTCGATTCTCGGGCCAGGCTGCACAGAGCTATAGACACGAAGCAGAAGCAGCTTACGCAGATGCACCAGCTGCAGCAACAATACGGGGAACTGCGGCAGGAGGAAGGGGGCATCAAGGCGGCGCTGGAAAAACGCTCGAAGTCCTTTACCCTTTTTACCTTTATCGATCAACAAGCAGGAAACGCGGGAGTCAAGAAACTGATAACCTACATGAAACCTTCCCTCGTGCCCGGCGCCGGCAACGGCCAGTTTTCCGAATCCATGGTGGAAGTGAAACTCGAAAGGATCGATCTCGAGAATCTCGTGAAGTTCCTGGACCTGGTGGAGTCGCCCGAGAAGATGGTGGCGATCCGCCGGCTCTCTATCCAGACGAGCACTCGGGAGCAGGGGTACCTGGACGTGATCCTGCAGATTGTCACCTTCACGGAGGCCAGCTAGCCATGGCACAGGAGAGGGGATCCCGATTCTGGAGGCGGCTGTCGTACCTGGCATACGCCGTGATTTTGCTCATTGTGCTGCTCTATGTGCGGTTTCCGACCGCCGACTTCCGGTCGTTCGTGGTTCGCAAGATCAGATGCGGCGTTTCCCAGCTTGAGCTGTTCGATCGGGCAGTTCCACTATGCCCCCCCGTTGACGCTACGCCTGGTTCGGGCCACGTTCACCGAACGGCAAAGCAAGGAACAGGTCGTTGTGCTACGCGATCTCAGGCTCACTCCCGTTCTCAGCGGGCTCGGCAAAGAGTATGCTATCAGCGGCGAGTTGTACGGCGGCAGTTTTCAGAGCATGTTGTCGATCGCCCCGTTTGCCGGACACCTGGCGCTTCGTGATCTGCGGCTCGACAATGTCCAGCTCGAAAAGTTCACCTATCTGCATGCCGTTACCCGTCGCACCATTACCGGCGTTTTGAGTGGTCGCGGACGTTTCGACGGGTCGTGGCAACGTCAGCGGAAGATTCGGGCGCAGGGTGCGCTGAGTCTACGCAACGGTTCGGTCAATCTGCTGCAGCCGATACTCTCTCTTACCGAGATCGATTTCGAACGTTTGGCGATGGATTTCGCCTTGACCGGAGGTGAACTCAAGGTTACCGGAGGCAAGCTCGGGGGAACGGAGCTGGAGGCGGAATTCAGCGGCGCGCTCCATCCCGAGTCCCGGCTCGAGTCCTGGGGGATAGGACTCACCGGAAACCTGGCGGTACATCGGGTCTATCTGCGAAAATATCCCCGGATGGTTCAGGTTGTCAGAGGGTTGCAGCAGATGTACGGGGGCAACGCACTGCCTTTTGCCATCAAAGGCACGGTCGGCGATCCGCGATTTGCGTTTCGTGAACACTGAGAGGAAAAGGATGGGCTCGCGACTCTCCATCATCATGCCATTTCTTTTAATCACTCTCTTGTGTATTCTCGGGGTGGAGGCCGCGTATATGGGGCTAGAGCACTACCTGTTTAAACCTCCACATCTCGTCACTGGAAAAATCCGTCGTCTCCGGTCCCGAAAAGAATCCGGTCACGCAGGGACCAACTCCGGAAGGGAACTCGGCAGAGGCCCCGCCCGATTATTCGATCATCGTCAAGCGCAATCTCTTCGGTCCGCCTCCGGAAAAAAAGGCTGCGGAGGAGAACATCAGCACCGAACAGTTGGAAAATCTCAAAGCGACCTCGCTCGATATAGTCTTGATGGGCACGGTGAGTGGTGGCTCGGGAGAGAACCGCGCCGTCATCCTCACCAAAAAAGACAGGAAGCAAAAACTCTATGAGGCAGGCGAGTTGGTGGAAGGTGCGCAGATTAAACGCATCCTGCGCGGCAAGGTCGTCCTGAACTTTAACGGCAAGGACGAGGTCCTCGATATGAGCGAAGCAGCGAAATACGGCAAAGGAGGAGCGTCCGGGCCGGTTTCGGCGGCGCCTTCTTACCGTCGACCGCAAGTGGAGCAGGCTCGACCCGCGGTGCCGACCGCGGCGCGGGAGCCGGTCCAAAGGCAGCAGGCTGTCAGGATCAGGGTAGTGAGGCCGATCCGGAGGATCGTGCCGCAGCAACCCCAAGACCGGGAGAGCGGCGGTCCTGCAGGTCCGGCAACCAAGTAGCGACTACATCTCTGGAGAGAATATATGGGCAGCAGAAAAATCCTTCTTTTCCTTCTCGTTCTCCTCGCGCTGGTGTCGGTGAGCGTGCCTTGCGCTTGCGCCGCCGCAGACGATGCGCCGAGTTCTTCCGCCTCGAAAGCGGACGGCAGGAGGTATGTGTCCTTTGATTTCGATAATGTCGATATCCGGTTGTTCATCAAATATATCAGCGAGCTCACCGGCAAGGATTTCGTGGTCGATAAGAGCGTGCAGGGTAACGTCACCATTCTCTCCCCCACCAAGATTTCCGACACCGAGGCGTACAGGGTCTTCGAGTCGGTGCTCGAGGTGCATGGCTACACCACTGTTCCCTCGGGGCCGATCATCAAAATCATCCCTTCGGCCGAAGCCCGTTCCCAGAATATCGAGACCATAAGCGCCATTTCCTCGGCACACCCGGAGGATAAGGTGGTCACCCAGTTGGTGCCGCTCAAGCACACATCGCCGGACCAGATGAAAAAGCTGCTGCTGCCGCTCGTTTCCAAGTCGTCGGTGGTGATTTCCGACCCGCAATCGGGGATGCTGATTCTCACTGAAACGCTCTCCAATATTCAGCGATTGATGGCCATCATAGGGGTCCTCGACGTGGAGGGAACCCAGGAAGAGCTGGCGGTTTTACCGCTGAAAAACGCTAATGCCACTAATGTTGCCAAGATTCTGGCTTCCGTCTTTCAGACCCGCTCCGCCGCCAGGGGCAGGGCTGCCGGCCAGGAACAGATAAAGGTTGTCCCGTATGAACGGGTGAACGCGGTGGTGGTGCTGGCCGCCAAGGAAGATATCGGTCGGGTCAAGCGGTTGGTGGAGCGACTCGATACCCCGGTGCATCGGGACGAGGGCGACATACACGTCTATTACCTGCAGAATGCCAATGCCACCGAGCTGGCGAAGGTCCTCACCGCCCTACCGGGAAGCCAGGGGGCAAAAGAGCAGGGCAAGGCGCCGTCAATTTCGAAAAATGTAAAGATTACCGCTGATGAAGAGACCAATTCCCTGCTCATCACCGCCACCCGCGAAGAATATCATATTCTCGAGGGGGTGATTAAAAAACTCGATATCCCCCGGCAGATGGTTTACCTCGAGGCGCTTATCCTCGAAGTGCAGTCCACCAAGAACTTCGATGTCGGCGTCGAGTGGGCGGCTGCCGGCCATGTTCGGCGACAGCACCGGCACGCTGGCCACTGGTTTTAGCGGCAGCGCCACTTCCAAAGGCGCTTTTGATCTGCTGCAGGGGCTTGAGAGTGATAATCCCACTCTTCCAAATGGGTTTTCCTTCGGTGTAATCAAGCAGGGAATCAAGATTGGCGGTATCACTTTTCCAAATATCGGCGCTATCCTGAGGGCATACAAAAATGATGCGGATATCAATATCATTTCCACCCCCCAGATTCTGACCACCGACAACAAGAAGGCGGAGATCAGCGTTGGTGAGAATGTGCCGTATATCACCAGTCAGAATACCACCGCCAGTCAACAGGATTATACCCAATACGAATACAAGGACGTGGCCACCAAACTGACCATTACCCCGCAAATCAACCAGGGCGATACCTTGAGGCTCGATATTAAAACCGAAGTAGTAAAGCTCAAATCGGCTTCCGAGACACTCACCCCGACCACGTTTACTCGGACGGCTTCCACCACTGTTATCGTCAATGATGATGACACAGTGGTGATCGGCGGCATTATTGGCGAAGATACCAACCTCGGTAATACCCAGGTGCCGCTGCTTGGTGACATACCGATTCTCGGCTGGTTGTTTCGTTCGAAATCCAACGCGGATAACAAAACCAATATGTTTATCTTCGTCACTCCGAAAATCATCCGCAATCCTGCTGATATTGCGGCGGTGACCTTGAGCAAGCGAGAAAATATGACTGGGCTGCTTCCCGGTGCCAAAGAAGCATTGCATCGCAAAGTCAACCCGACCCACGCGATGAAATTGACAGAAGAAGGGTATGGAAAGCTGGTTGCCGACAAGCTCGATGAGGCCAAGCAATATTTTCGAAAAGCATTGCAGATAGATCCCAAAAACGCCTATGCATTGCTGGATATGGGTGTGGTTTCGGAACGCCAGGGTGCCTATAGTGAAGCTATGCGCTATTACCAGGCGGTGATAACGGTGGATACCAAGGCTGCGGCGGTCGAAGCGAGCAACGAGGAGAAGAGAGGGTTGCCGCTCGTCGAGATCGCTCGTCAGAACATTGAACGTTTGCGGCACGAAATGTCGACCAAAAAGTGAGTGAGAGGGGGAGGTCGACATGCGGGATGAGGTGACGGGAATGAAGCTGTTTGGAGAAATTATTCAGGAAACCAGCGGGTTGCCTGATGAAGTAATGAGCAATGCCCTTGAAGAGAGCCGGGAAACCGGCCTTCGGCTCGGAGAAATTCTCAAGAAAAACAAATTCATCGATGATATCGACGTGGTGGAGACGCTCGGTCTTCAGTACTCCATGGACCATGTCAAGCAGTTGCCGGCTGAAATCCATACCGAATTCACCGGCGACGTGCCGATCGGTTTTCTGCGAAAAAACAGAATGGTACCGGTGGCGACGAGCGATGACACCTATATAGCAATCAACGATCCCTCGCTGTTTCAGGCCCTTGACGATCTGCGGCGGATGCTGGGCAACGAGTGGGAATATATCCGGCCGGTGCTCTGTCCCCATCAGCCGATCGTCAACGCCATCAACTATGCCTACGACATGACCCAGGATACCGCCGAGGAGGTCATGCAGGACATAGACGAGGATGATCCGGAACGGTTGTTCAACGAAATTGAGGAGATCGGCGACTTGCTCGACGAGACCAGCGCCTCGCCGGTGATCCGGTTGGTCAACCTGATGTTTTCCCAGGCAGTGCGCGACAAGGCCTCCGACATCCATATCGAACCCTATCAGAACAGTCTGAAGATACGCCAGCGCCTGGACGGCATCCTCTACGACATGTTCAGTCCGCCAAAGCATGTGCAGTCGAGCCTGGTCTCACGGGTCAAGATCATGGCCAAACTCGATATCGCCGAAAAGCGGCTGCCCCAGGACGGCCGGATCGAACTCAAAGTGGGCAACAAGGAGGTGGACGTGCGGGTTTCGACCCTGCCCACCGCCTTCGGTGAGCGGGTGGTGCTGCGACTGCTGGATAAATCGTCGGTGCTTATTTCGCTTGCCGATCTCGGTATGCCCGAAGATCGTTTCGCCCATTTTTCCAAACAGATCAAAGCCCCGAACGGCATCATCCTGGTCACCGGGCCAACCGGATCCGGCAAGACCACCACCCTCTACGCGGCGCTCACCTCGATCAACAACACCGATATCAATATCATCACGGTGGAGGACCCCATCGAGTACCGGATCAGCGGTATCGGTCAAGTCCAGGTCAACTCCAAGATCAATCTTACCTTTGCCTCCGGCCTGCGCTCCATCGTCAGACAGGACCCGGATGTTATCCTGATTGGCGAGATACGGGATACCGAGACCGCGGAGATCGCTATCCAGTCGGCCTTGACCGGCCATCTGGTGTTTTCCACCCTGCACACCAACGATTCGGCCAGCGCCATCACCCGCCTGCGTGATATGGAGATCGAGCCGTTTCTGATCGCCTCTTCCATCAACGCCATCCTCGCCCAACGGCTGGTGCGGGTACTTTGCGAAAACTGCAAGGAGCCCTATACGCCTACCAAGGAAGAACTGTGGAAGATCGGTCTGCACCCGGACAAATACAAGGACGCGGAAGTTTATCGTGGCCGGGGCTGCGCCCAATGTCACCACACCGGCTATAAAGGCAGACGCGGCATCTTCGAGCTGCTGCTGATGAGCAGGGATTTGAAGCATCTGGTGATGCAGACTTCCGATGCCAACGCCATAAAACAGTTGGCTATCAGCAAGAACGGCATGGTTACCCTGCGTCAGGACGGCGCGGCCAAGGTGATGGCCGGGTTGACTTCCATCGAGGAAGTCTACCGGGTCTGCCAGGAATAGCCCTCCCAACACGCCAGTCCCTCCCCCCCGTCAACCGGGAAAGCGGATATTAATTGGAAATCAGGATTAATTTTTGCTATCCTTTATGAGATCCCCTTTATCGTTCGAAAGGACTCCGACGCATCCGCTGTATTCTTTTTCTCCCGCACTGCAGACGTTCGGCAGCTTTCCAACAGGGCATAAGGTTGTACTTGTGGGTCCGGTTCCAGCGGCGCGATCGTGTATGGGGGGATGCTCAAATTCGACGGGCGCCTAGAGATTCGTGTGGCGAATTGCGGCAACCATTACAACAATCGATATGCCACGGATACTTCAACCTCAGATCAATCTCGATCGGTACTGGGAGCAGCTTGCCGGAGCGGAGCAGGTGGTGTTGATGCTCGATTTCGACGGTACGCTCTCCCCTCTTGTGGTCGAGCGTGATCTGGCCGCCCTCTATCCAGGAGTGAAGAAGCCGGCTCCAGGCGCTCATGCGTCAGAATCCTGATCAGGTCCGTATCATCAGCGGGCGTGATGTCGCCGAGCTGCAGCGGCTGCTTGGTTTGGACGAGCCGCCGGAACTTTGGGGGTGTCATGGCTGGCAGCGCCGCTACCGTAGCGGTCGGCAGGTCGGCTTCGAGTTATCGGAAACCGCCGCTTGCGCCTTGCGGGAAGCCGAGCATATTGCCGAGGCCGAAGACTGCGTGGAACATCTGGAACGCAAACCGTATTCCCTTGCCGTTCATTGGCGGGGAGTCTCGAAAGAGAAACGGCTGCGCCTGCAGCGGCTGGTGGTCCGCCCCTGGCAGGAACTGAGCAACAAGAGTGAGCTTGTGCTCCTGCCGTTTGACGGTGGGGCGGAGCTGCGTTGCCCTGGGGTAACTAAAGGAACTGTTGTTGAACATATCCTGCAGGAGTTTCCAAGGGGAGTGGCGGCTGCCTATCTGGGAGATGACCTGACCGATGAAGATGCCTTCGCCGCACTGGGCGAGGGCGGATTGAAAGTGTTGGTCCGCCCTCGATTGCGCGACACAGCGGCCGATCTCTGGCTGCAGCCCCCGGAGGAACTGTTGTGGTTTCTTGGCCAGTGGCGAAAGGCTCGAGAGGAGACAAACAGATGGCAAAAGAATCTCAGTACCTAGTGGTTTCCAACCGTCTGCCGGTGGTAGTTGACGGCACGCAAGGGGAGTGGCGGATCAAGCCGGCAGCCGGAGGCCTGGTCACTGCCCTTGGCCCGATTATGGCTCGCCGCCAAGGGCTTTGGGTCGGCTGGCCCGGAAGCTGGGAGGATGCTCCCTTTGCACAGCTCTTCGAGCAGTTCACTCGCGATCACGGGTATCGGCTGGCGGCGGTGCCCCTGAGCGAAGAGGATGTCGAACTCTATTATCGTGGCTTTTCCAACGAGACGCTCTGGCCGCTCTTTCACGATCTGCTCGGGCACTGTAATTTTGACCTCGATACCTGGCATCGCTACGTTGAGGTCAACCAGCGTTTTGCCGATGCGATCATGAGCAACGTGACAGAGGAGGACCTGATCTGGGTCCATGATTATCAGCTGATATTGCTCGGCAAAAATTTACGTGAGAAGGGGGTGAACAAGAAGCTTGCCTTTTTTCTGCATATCCCTTTCCCCGGCTACGACCTGTTCCGGCGCCTGCCATGGCGAAAAGAAATTCTCGAAGCACTGCTGGCCTATGATCTTCTGGGTTTTCAAACGCTTGGCGACCGTCGCAATTTCGTTGCCTGTGTACGCGAATTTTTCCCGGATATCCATGCGGAAACCAGCCGGAGAATAACCCGTCTCGAGCTGAGAGACCGGCAGGTTTCGGTGGGGCATTTCCCCATAAGCATCAACTTCGAGGAATTCCATCAGGGAGCTTTGGAAAAAGCCGTGCAGGATGCCGCCTGGTATCTCCATGAGCACTATCAGGGTCGGCAGCTGCTGCTGGGAATCGATCGTCTTGATTATACAAAAGGCATCCCGGAGCGTTTTCTGGCCTTTGAGCGGGCGCTTGAGAAATATCCAGAGTTGCGGCAACAGGTTTCGCTGATCCAGGTGGTGGTGCCCAGTAGGACCCTGGTGCCGGGCTATCAGGACCTGAAAGAAAATCTCGAACAGTTGACCGGCAGAATCAACGCGCGCTTCGGTGAGCACGGCTGGGTGCCGATTCACTACCTCTTCCGCAGCCTCGATCGGACGCAGCTGCTGGCGCATTACCGCACCTGTGAGATAGCCCTGATCTCCCCCCTGCGTGACGGCATGAATCTGGTCGCCAAGGAATACTGCGCCGCTTCGGTGGAAGGAAACGGCGTTCTCATCCTTAGCGAGTTCGCCGGGGCGGCGGCGCAGCTGGCCTGCGGCGCCCTACTGGTCAATCCCTATGACGTTGAGAGAACCGCCGAGGCCATCTGGCAGGCCTATTCCATGCCGAACGAGGAGCGCCGAGAACGAATGCACAGGCTGCGCGATCAGGTGCGATCCCACGATGTCGAGCGCTGGGTCAAGCAATTTCTGGACGCTGTGCCTGCTTCCCGCCAATAGTACCACAATAGTCTTACCCCATATCGAAATCGAAAAAATTATCCTCGGAACGAATGCCTCCTATTTCGTGCCTCGAGCAAAAATGCCTATAATCCGACAGGCTCCTACTCCAAGAAAAAAAGATTGGGGAGGCTGCGCAGGTGATCAGGTGGGTTATTTCTCTTTCTCCGGCAAAATCGAATTGAGAAAAACCTGATAGTGATGGGGCAGGGTTCGTTTGCTGGCGGTGGCGATATAGAGCGATCGGCTCATGGTGAGGCCGTGAATGGCCACCTGCCGCACGCTGCCGCTCTGCAGCTCGTCGTGCAGGGCGTATTTGGAGATGATGGAGACGCCGAGATCGGCCTTGATGGCCTCTTTGACCGCGGTGCTCGAGCCGAGCACCGCCACGATATTGAGCTGATCGACGCCGATATCTTTTGAATCCAGAAAGGTCTCGACATTTTTACGCGTGCCCGATCCTTCCTCGCGCATGATAAACGGCAACTCGAGGAGATATTCGGGGGCGATTTTTTCCGGCACCTCGCTTTTTCCCGCGCAGGCCAGAATGAGATCGTCCCGGACGAAGGGTTGGTAGTGGATCTTTCTGGCAGGGATCCTGGCGCCGACTATTCCCAGCAGCAGTTCGCTGGCGAGAATGGACTCGACGATCCGAGCCGAGTCGTGGATTCGTACTTCGAAGGAAATCGCGGGATAGCGACTCTTGAATGCCGAGGCCAACCCCGGCAGGATATAGGCTCCCGGTATGGTGCTGGCGCCGATGATGAGTTCGCCCGAGACCGTTTTCCCGGCTTGCGCCAGGTCGTCCTCGAGCTTTTTCAGATCGTCCAGGATCGCCAGGGCCCTGGGGTAGAGGAGTTCCGCCTCCATGGTCGGCATGATGGAGCGGCCCATGCGATCGAACAGTTTGCAATCGAGCCGCATCTCCAGGTTGCGGATATGTTCACTGACGGTCGGCTGGCTGGTGTGCAGCTGTTCGGCCGCCTTGGTAAAACTCCTGCTCTTGTAGACCGCGGTGAATATTTTCAGGTGACGCGTTTCGATGGCTCCCTCCTCCCGATCCTATCATCTCAATATGCTTGCAATATACTATGAAGCAGCCGGGCTTGCTACAAGATTTGCAACCGGCCTTATTCCTGGAGCAGCGGAGTGCTGAGATAGCGCTCACCGGTATCGGGCAGAATCGCTACGATGGTTTTGCCGCTGTTTTCCGGCCGTCTGCCGACCTCCCGGGCCACGTGAGCCGCGGCGCCACTGGAGATGCCGCAGAGAATGCCCTCGGTTCTCGCCAGCTCGCGGGCGGTGTCGAAGGCCTCCTCGTTGCCGACCGTCAGGACTTCGTCGAGCAGCTCGCGCCTCAGCACTGCCGGTACGAATCCGGCGCCTATGCCCTGGATCTTATGCGGTCCGGGCTTGCCGCCGGAGAGCACCGCGGAGTCTTCCGGTTCGACGGCGATGCTCACCATCTTCGGGTTGTATTTTTTTAAGACCTCCGAGCAGCCGGTAATGGTGCCGCCGGTCCCTACCCCGGCCACCAGGATGTCGATCTTTGCGTCCGAGTCCCGCCAGATCTCCTCGGCGGTGGTCAGGCGGTGGGCCGCCGGGTTGGCGGGATTGGCGAACTGATCGGGCATGAAACTGTTGGGGGTCTTCTCAACAAGCTCACTGGCGGCGTCGATAGCCGCCTTCATGCCGCCGGCCGCCGGAGTGAGCACCAGCTCCGCCCCCAGGTGCTTGAGCAGTTTGCGCCGCTCGATGCTCATCGATTCAGGCATGGTGAGGATCAGTTTGAGTTTCTTGGCGGCGCAGACAAACGCCAGGCCCAGGCCGGTGTTGCCGCTGGTCGGCTCGATGACGGTGGTATCCGGAGTAATGCGACCGTCCTCCTGGGCCGCCTCGATCATGGCGACGGCGATGCGGCACTTGACGCTGCCCATGGGGTTGCGGGATTCCTGCTTGCCTAAAAGAGTGGCGGGGCAGCCGGCCCCGAAGTTGGCAAGCGTTACGAGAGGGGTGTTGCCGATGGTTTGGATAAGACTTTTTGCCATGATGATCACCTCGATTCTAGAGCTCCTTGGGCTGGAACGGCGCGCGCCCCGCACTATTTGGAGTTGGAGTAGATAAGTTCCGGCCTTTTGAGTAGTACCTTGGTGCCGGGGGCGACGCTCTCGGTCAGCCAGATATTGCCGCCGACAACCGAACCGGCGCCGATCACCGTGTCGCCGCCGAGGATGGTGGTGTTGGCGTAGATTATAACGTCGTCCTCGATGGTGGGGTGCCGCTTCTGGTGCCGCAGCCGTGGTCCGGCGTCGCGTGGCAGCGACAACGCCCCCAGGGTGACCCCCTGGTAGATGCGGACATTTTTGCCGATCACCGTGGTCTCGCCGATCACCACGCCGGTGCCGTGGTCGATGAACAGGCCGGGACCGCATGTGGCGCCGGGATGGATGTCGATGCCGGTGAGGCTGTGGGCGTATTCGGTCATGATTCGCGGAATGATGGGGACCTGCAACAGAAACAATTCGTGGGCCAGCCGGAAGATAGAGGTCGCCAGCAGGCCGGGATAGCTGAAGATCACCTCGTCCGGGTTGTCGGTGGCCGGATCGCCTTCCAGGGTGGCGCGAATGTCGCTGGCCAGGATGGATGCCACCATAGGCAGTTTCTCGACGAATGAGTAGGCCATCTGGTGGCTTCGTTCCTCGCAGGCGGTGCAGGGTTGCCCGTGACGCCTACAGTCGTGGCGGATGGCCATGGTGATCTGTTCGGCGAGCTTGTCGTAGAGATCCGAGGTCTGCTTGCCGATATAATATTCGAGATTGGCGGCATGCAGCTTGGTCCTGGTGAAATAGCCGGGAAAGAGGATGCGCCGGGCCTGTTTGACGATATCGATGATCTGCTCATGGGAGGGAATCGCCACCGGGCTGATATGTTCGTAGCACTCCTTGGCCTGCCACGAAGAGAGCAGGTTCCTGACCACCGTCGGCACCTGGTCGTGCCGGCTGCTCTCGGCGTGCTGAATGTGATCGCAGAGGGCGGAGAGGGAATCGGTAACCGGGTGTATTTTTGTTTGTGTCGTCATGGTAGAACGGAAAGGTGTTGGGATTGTGGTGAAAAAATGCGAACTCGCGTTGTACATCCTGGCGGAGTCGCATGTGCCGTCTCTGCTCCTTTACGGGCAAATGTTTCCCCTTGAAATATCATCGGTTCTTCTCAATGACGAATATCCCGTAGGTTGCCCGCAGGTTGGAAAAAAACCGTACGATGTTGCCTGAACTATTAGCACTATTGGTGTTGATGGCAATCTCCCTGACGATGGTGTAGCCGACATCGCGGCTGAATCGCTTGAAATCCGAAAGGGTGATGACCCGGATATTTGGTGTGTCGTACCAGGAATAGGGCAGTTGGTCGTTTTTCGGCGCCATCCCTTTAAAAAGGAGTTGCAGCCGGATGGAGTAGTGACTGAAATTGGGGAAGCTGACGATCACTTTCCGGCCGATCCGGGACAGGGAATAGAGCAGCCGGGCCGGCTCGAAGATCTGCTGCAGGGTCTGGCTGAGGATGACATAATCGAAACTTTTGTCCGGGTAGTCGTCCACCTCCTCGTTGAGATCACCCTGCAACACGGAGAGCCCCCTGGCGATGCAGCAGGCCGCCTTGTCCTTGTCGCGCTCGATACCGGTGCCGATCACCTGTTTGTTGACGGCGAGCCAGGCGAGCAGGTCGCCCTTGCCGCAGCCGAGGTCGAGCACCCGGCTGCCCGGTTCGATCCAGTCGGCGATAACCTGCAGATCGAACCGGATCGCGTCAGTGCCGGGTAATGCCATTGAGAAATCCTCGCACAATGTTGGTCAGGCGCACGTCGGGGATGAGGAAGGCGTCGTGGCCGCAATCCGCCTCGATTTCGCAGAAGCTCACGTCCTGGCCGGTGCGCTTTAGGGCCTGCACCAGTTCCCGGGCCTGGTAGGTTGGGTAGAGCCAGTCGGAGCTGTAGGAGATGACCAGGAATTTCGACCTCGAGTCCTGCAGATCCTGAATGCACTCGTCGGTGAAGACCCGGTCTTTCAAGTCGAAGTAGTCGGCCGCTTTGGTGATGTAGAGCAGGGAATTGGCGTCGAAACGGCGGACGAACTTCGATCCCTGGTAGCGCAGGTAGCTCTCCACCTGAAAATCGACCCCGAAGTCGTAGGAGAAATCGTTTTTGTCCTGCAGTCTGCGGCCGAATTTGCGGCGCATGGCCTCATCGGAGAGGTAGGTGACGTGGCCTACCATGCGCGCCACCGCCAGGCCGAGATCAGGCTTTACCCCTTCGTAATAGTTGCCGTGCCGCCAGTTGGGATCGGCCATGATGGCCTGCCGGGCGATCTCGTTGAAAGCGATGGCGAGCGCCGAATGCCGCATGGTGGTGGCGATGGGGATGGCGGCGCGCACCATCTGCGGATAGCGCACGCACCATTCCAATACCTGCATGCCGCCGACGGAGCCGCCGATTACCGCCAGCAGCCTTTTGATGCCGAGATGATCGAGCAGGGCCTTCTGGGCGCTGACCATATCGCCGATGGTGACCATGGGGAACTCGAGTCCATAAGGCCTTCCCGTCGTGGGGTTGAGCGAACTGGGACCGGTGGACCCCATGCAGCTGCCCAGAATGTTCGAGCAGATGACGAAATACTTTTCGGTATCGATGCCCTTGCCCGGCCCGATCATGTAATCCCACCAGCCCGGCTTTTCCTGGGGGAGATCGTCATCGAGATAACCAGCGGCATGGGCGTCGCCGGAAAAGGCGTGCGTTATCAGTATCGCGTTGTCCCGCGCGGTCGCAAGCTTCCCGTAGGTCTCGTAGGCGATGGTGACCGGCCCGAGCCGGGCGCCGCTTTCCAACACCAGCGGCTCGGAGTTCTCGGCGAAGGTGAAAAACTGCTTCTTCACCATGCCCACTGAATCCACGGGAAGCGATGGCTGGGCGGTTCGTGTCGTCATCACGCTTTGGCGGCGGCGATGGCCTGGTCAAGGTCGCTGATGATGTCATCGATATGCTCGATGCCGATCGAAAGTCGAATCATCGCATCCGAGATACCCGCCTCCGTAAGCTGCTCGGTGGAGAGTTGGGAGTGGGTGGTGGATGCCGGATGGATGGCAAGCGATTTGGCGTCGCCGACGTTGGCCAGGTGCGAGAACAGCCGCAGGCTTTCTATAAATTTACGGCCCGCCTCCTTGCCGCCCCGGATACCGAAACTGACCATGCCGCCGAAACCCTTCTTGAGATACTTCAACGCCGCCTCGTGGCCGGGCGAACCGGCGAGCCCCGGGTAGTTGACCCAATCGACATCGGGGTGTTCGTGCAGATGGGTGGCCACGGCCATGCTGTTTTCGCAGTGGCGTTCCATGCGCAGAGCCAAGGTCTCGATGCCCTGGAGAAACATCCAGCAGTTATCCGGGCTGAGGCAGGCCCCGAGGTTGCGCAGGGGGACCAACCGCATGCGCAGGGCGAAGGCGATGGGGTTCATCTCACCAAGGTCGTGGGCGTAGCGCATTCCGTGGTAGGAATGGTCCGGTTCGTTGTAGAGGGCGAATTTCGGATCGGTCCAGTCGAAGGTGCCGGCGTCGATGACGATGCCGCCAATGGCCGTGCCGTGGCCGCCGAGCCATTTGGTAAGCGAATGGACAACGATGTCGGCGCCATGCTCGATGGGCCGCAGCAGCGCCGGCGTGGTAAACGTGGAGTCGACGATCAGCGGCAGATGGGCCGCTTTGGCGATTTTGGCAACGGCGCCGATGTCGGTCATGTTGAGGGCCGGGTTGCCGATGGTCTCACAGTAGAGGGCCCGGGTCTTGTCGGTTATCGCACGTTTGAAGTTTTCCGGGTCGGATGGATCGACCAGGCGCACCGTGATGCCGAGCTGGGGCAAAATCGAATCGAACTGGGAATAGGTGCCGCCGTAGAGGTTGTTGGCCGCCACTACCTCGTCGCCCTGTTGGCAGATGTTGATGATGGAGTAAAAAATCGCAGAAGTGCCGGAGGCCAGGGCCAGGGCCGCCTTTCCGCCTTCGAGCTCGGCCATGCGCTTTTCCAGCACATCCTGGGTCGGGTTGCCGAGCCGGCTGTAGATGTTGCCCAGTTCCTTGAGCCCGAAGAGATTGGCGGCATGCTCGGTGGAATTGAACAGATAGGCGGCGGTGCGGTAAATCGGCACCGCCCGTGAGAGCGTATCTTGATCGACAACATGACCCGCGTGAATCGCTAACGTTTCCAGTTTCATGAGATAATTTCCTTTAATGGAGGAGCACCGAGGCGTCAGGGAAGGTCGACGAACTCTGGCGAGATCTTCTACATTTTGGATCCTGCGGGTGGGTACAGGGCGAAGCTGGCTCTCTGAGATATGCGCGGGGCTCGCCCGCACTCTTCATTGCAGCTTGATGCCCTTCTTCACCTGATCGACAAGATCCTGAATTCTTTGGCCGTTATGCGCTGTTGCGTCAGGGTTTATTTTAAGCAGTTCCTGCCAACATGCAAGCGCTCCTTTGGTATCGCCGAGATCGTAATAGCGGACAATGCCTTCATTAAATAGGGAAGCCTGGTGGGTCGGGTCGATCTTTTCGGCTTTTTCGAACATGGCGATGGCTTTCTTTGGTTGATGGGTGCGGCGGTACATCACACCGAGATCGGTCAGCAGGTTGGCATCTCCCGAATGGTATTTCAGCGAAGTGGTGTAGGCCGTGATCGCCTTGTCGTATTGGCCGGTGTCGTAGTAGAGGTTACCGAGTTGAATCCAGGCCTGGAAGTTTTCGGGGTTGGCCGTTACCGTGGCCTCCAGGTTGTTGATGGCGGTCGATTTCTGGTTTGTCTCGGCAACGCTCGATACCGTGCCTCCTCCTGTGCCACTACTACTCGTTTTGAGAACGGTGAAGCCGACGCCGGCCAGAAAACCGCAGATAAAAATGACGGCGTATGTCAGTATCGGCAATTGCTTTTTTTTAGTCGGGGTGTTGTCGTTCATCTGGTCCTTGTCTCCTCTATCGTGAAAAATGTGTGGCAGGCCGTTGAAAAACGGCTGCTGCTGCCGGTAATATGAAACAATCGCTTATTTGTATATACATTTGTATGCTCCAGGTCGCGCGGCAATAGCTTGCAGTAAACTGTCATGATAGGCGATTGCCGGCAGCTTGTGTATACCACACAGTAGTATAATCGTTCAAGAGAGATAATACATTGAGAAGAGATGCCAGACGGCCGCCGTGCCGAGGAGGGCAAAATGAATGAATTGGACGCAGTTGTCATCAAAGGCGCGGAAAACGATGAAGCGGCGCACCGTCGCCGATTTCAATGCCAGGACCGAGAAAATCAGGAATGAAATCATCCACCATCTTCTCAGCTTCCAGGGGCGGGATCCGGAGCGGTCCGGCCCGTCGGACATCTGCAAGGCGCTCTCCTATGTGGTGCGGGACCGCATGGTGGAAAAGTGGGTCGCCACCCAGAAGACCTATTATGCCAAACGGCAAAAGCGGGTCTATTACCTTTCGCTGGAATTTTTGATCGGCCGCTCGCTCTATAACAGTATGATCAATCTCGGAATGATCGAGGAGGCGAAGCAGGCGGTGGGTGAACTCGGTTACGAACTCCCGGAAATCTGTGCGGAAGAGGAGGAGGCGGCGCTGGGCAACGGGGGGTTGGGGCGTCTTGCCGCCTGTTTCATGGATTCCATCGCTACGCTCAAAATCCCTGCCTACGGCTACGGCATCTGGTATGAATACGGTCTTTTTTACCAGCAGTTGGTAAATGGTCGCCAGGTGGAGTCTCCCGACAACTGGTTGCGTTACGGTACCGCCTGGGCCTTTGACAGGCGGATGCCGGTCTTCCTGGTGCAGTTCTACGGCAAAGTCACCTCCTACCAGGATCGGAATGGCCGTTACCGAGCCCAGTGGGTCAATACCAAGGATGTGATAGCGATGCCTTGCGACATGCTGATTCCGGGGTACCGCAACGATCATGTGATCAACATGCGGCTATGGACGGCCCGGGCCTCCCGTGAGTTGGATCTCGGCTTTTTCGGGCGTGGCGATTATATCGGCGCGGTTGAATCCAAGGTCAGCTCCGAAACCATCTCCAAGGTGCTCTATCCGCCGGATCATAATCTCGCCGGCCAGGAACTGCGGCTCAAGCAACAATATTTCTTTGTGGCCGCAACCTTTCAGGACATCATGCGCCGCTACAAGAAAAAGCACACCTCTTTCACCAGATTTCCGGATCGAGTGGCGGTGCAGCTCAACGATACCCATCCCTCCATCGCTATCCCGGAGTTGATGCGCCTTCTGCTCGATATGGAGGGTATTGGCTGGGAAAAGGCCTGGGACATCACGGTGCGAACCTTCGGTTACACCAACCACACGCTGATGCCGGAAGCCCTGGAGAAGTGGCCGGTGGATCTGCTGGGCCGGGTGTTGCCCCGCCATCTGGAGATCATCTATGAGATCAATCGTCGCTTTCTTGAGGCCGTTGCCCAGAAATATCCGCGTGATGTAAGTAAGCTGCGGAATATGTCCCTCATCGAGGAAGGCGAAGTGAAAAAGGTGCGCATGGCCAACCTGGCTATCGTCGGCAGCCACTCGGTCAACGGGGTGGCAAAACTGCACACGGAGTTGTTGCAGCGCCGAATTTTTCCGGATTTCAACGAATTCTATCCAGGGCGCTTCAATGCCAAGACCAACGGTATTACCCCGCGGCGATGGCTGCTGGCGGCCAATCCGGAGCTTGCCGAGCTGATCAGCCAACACCTGGGTTCGGGATGGATTACCGATCTCGATCAATTGCGCGGCTTAGAGCCGCTGGCGGAAGACGAAACGTTCGTGGCCAGGTGGCAGGCGATCAAGAGGGCCAACAAAACGAAGCTGGCCGAGTGTATTCGACACGATGGCGGGGTGGAGGTCGATCCCGATACGATGTTTGACGTCCAGGTTAAACGGATACACGAGTACAAACGGCAATTGCTCAACGCCCTGCATCTGATCTATCTCTATCGACGCATGGTTTGCAACAAGGACGACAACCTCGCGCCCCGCACGGCAATATTCGCCGGCAAGGCGGCGCCGACGTATTGGCGGGCCAAGTTGATCATCAAATTGATCACCTCCATCGCCGAGGTGGTCAACAACGACCCGCGGATCGACAACCAGCTCAGAGTGGTGTTTCTCCCTAATTACAATGTCTCCCAGGCCGAACTCATCATGCCGGCCGCAGACCTCTCCGAGCAGATTTCCACTGCCGGCACCGAGGCCTCCGGCACCGGCAATATGAAGTTCGCCTTGAACGGGGCGCTGACCATCGGCACGCTCGACGGCGCCAATATCGAGATCCGGGAAGAGGTGGGGGCGGAGAACTTTTTTCTCTTCGGCATGACCGCCAAGGAGGCCGAGTACGAACATCGTCATCCCAGCCGCACGCCGCAGCAGGTCTGCGAGCGAAATGAAGAGATCGCGGCAATCATCGATAGCCTGCGAAACGGCGCGTTTTCAAAAGGCGACAAAACCCTGTTTCAGCCGCTGGTGGACAGCCTGATGGACGTCCGCGACCCGTATTTGCTGATGCTCGATTTCGAATCCTATATCGAGTGCCAGCGGCAGGTAGGGCGCGCCTACCTCGATCAGGCGGCCTGGACCAGGAAGGCGATTCTCAACGTGGCCCGCATGGGCAAATTTTCGACCGACCGGACCATTCGTGAATATTCCGAAAAGATTTGGGGCATTCCGGTGGAGTAGGAAAGACCGAAGCTGTGAGATGACTTGACCTGTGATGCAATATCAAGTATCTAATGGCCCACACAGCAAAGTACACTACTGACCGATAGAGGAAATCCGCTGAAGGAAGAGATTCGAATAGTGTTTGGTACGCCAAATGAAAAAAGGGGTTACGGATGTGACACCCGTAACCCCTTTACCATTCTGGAGGCGGCGAGCGGATTCGAACCGCTGAATAATGGTTTTGCAGACCACTGCCTTAGCCACTTGGCTACGCCGCCCTAAATGTGAGGCCACTTTATACCACAGTTTTAGTTTTTGACAAGAGGGAAATAAAAAAAAATGGGTATGGATATCGACTCGCTGGTTCGCGCCAATAAGGAGCAATTGAGCGAGTTTGAAAAAATAATGAACTATCGTTTCACCGATCTGCGCTTGCTGCAAAGAGCGCTGGTGCACTCATCCTTTGCCTTCGAGCAGGCTCAGGCGGAAAACAATAACGAAACCCTGGAGTTTTTGGGCGATGCCGTGCTCGATCTGGTCATCGGGCATCTGCTGTTTTACAGGTATCCGAAGATGCGCGAAGGCGAGCTGACCCGCCTGCGTGCGGGTCTGGTCAACGAAACCCACCTCGCCCTGATGGCCAGGCAGCTCGATCTGGGCCGCTATCTCTCTCTGGGAAAGGGGGAGGAGGCATCTCACGGCCGGGACAAAGCATCTATTCTTTCCTCTGCCCTGGAGGCGGTGATCGGCGCCATATTCGAGGACGGCGGCTACGAGGTGGTGGCGGAAATCGTCACCAATCTCTTCCTGCCCGCCATCGAGGATAAGAAAGAGGAGATGCTTATCGCCGACTCCAAGAGCAGGCTGCAGGAGGCGCTGCAGGAAAAATTCAACGAAGGCCCCTCCTATCGTCTCGAGCGTGAGGAGGGCCCCTCGCACCAGAAGACCTTTACCATCTCCGTATTGTTCCGCGAGGAGGTGCTGGGCACCGGCGAAGCGGGCTCCAAGAAGGAGGCCGAACAGCGTGCCGCCTCCGCCGCCTTGAAAGATCTCCAGGACAAGGACGGCTGATATTTTTTATGCTTGTCGTACCGATTTTTCTGGAGCATCGCGGCTGCCCCCACCAGTGTCTGTTTTGCAATCAGCATGTCATCAGCGGCGGTGATTCCGGCGCCGCGTCCCTGGGCGATGACGAACTGGCCGCCACCATCGAGACCTGGCTCTCCAGAAGCCCGGGGCACGGCAAGGTGCAGGTTGCCTTTTACGGCGGCTCGTTCACCTGCCTGCCCGAGGCGGAACAGCAGCGTTTTTTCGCGGCGGTGCGTCCCTTTCTCGCTGCCGGGCGGGTTGATTCCATCCGCCTCTCGACACGACCCGACTGTCTTGAGCCACCGATCATCGAGCGATTGAAGGCCGGTGGGGTCGCCATGGTGGAGCTGGGGGTGCAGTCACTCGACGACACGGTGCTGCGCGCCGCCCGGCGCGGCCATGACGCGGACGACAGCCGCCGGGCGCACCGCCTGCTCAAGGGCGCCGGGGTTGGCGTCGGGGTGCAGTTGCTGCCTGGCCTGCCGGGCGAGACCGGTCGTTCTTTTCTGCGCGGGGTGCGTGAAGTGATCGAGTGGCAGCCGGACCTGGTGCGCATTTATCCGGCGGTGGTGGTAGAACACTCGGGTCTTGCGCATCTCTACCGCAAGGGGCTCTATGCGCCGCTGTCGCTCGCGCGGGCCATCGCCTGGACGCGCAGGGCCCGTGAGCTCTTTCTCGCTGCCGGTATCCCGGTGGTGCGCATGGGGCTGCAACCCTCGCAAACGCTCGGGCCTCAGGTGGTGGCCGGTCCCTACCACCCGGCCTTTGGCGAACTGGTGATCTCCCGGGAGTGGTTCCGGCGGATCAGAAGACTTCTGGCGGACTTGCCATCGCACCAGAATATGACAATTTTCATATCGCACCGGGATCACTCGGCGGTGCTGGGGCCAAAGAAAATCAACCTGCGGCGGCTGGCCGAACTCGGATTCGGCGATCGCTTTTGCGTTGTCGCGGAGAAGGGGAGAAAACGAGGAAGTATCACTTATGTTGTCAGTTAATCACCTGGATATCCGTTATGGAGAAAAGTACCTGTTTCGAGATGTTTCCGCGCAGGTTTATGAAGGCAACCGGATCGGCCTCGTGGGGGTCAACGGCGCGGGAAAATCGACGCTCTTAAAAATCATGGCCGGGGTCAGTGCCAGCGACGACGGCGTGGTCAGCCGGGCCAAGACCTTCACGGTCGGTTATCTGCCCCAGGAGTCGCACGAGCTGCTCACCGGCAGAACCCTTTACCAGGAGGCGCAGACCGCCTTTTCCGAACTGCTCGAGCTGCAGCGCGAGGCGAACCGGCTCCACGACGAACTCGCCAACCTGGATCCGCACTCCGAGGAGTGCTCGCGTCTTCTCGAGAAACAGGGGGAGATCCAGCATCGGCTGGACGGTAGCGATATCTATACGATGCAGGCCCGGATCGAAAAGGTCCTGCTGGGGCTCGGCTTTCGCCAAGACGATATGCAGCGGCCGGTTTCCGAGTTTTCCGGCGGCTGGATGATGCGCCTCAAGCTTGCCAAGATGCTTCTGGAAGCTCCGTCGCTGCTGCTCTTGGACGAGCCCACCAACCATCTCGACCTGGAGTCGCTCACCTGGCTCGAGGATTTTCTGCGCACCTATCCCGGTGGCCTGGTGATAGTCTCCCACGACCGGACTTTTCTCGATAAGGCCACCACCGCCACCTGGGAACTGAGCTTTGGCAAGATAACGACCTATAAAGGGAATTACAGCTTCTACCTCAAAGACAAGGAGGAACGGCGTACCGTGGAGCGGGCGGCCTACGAGAACCAGCAGGCCAAGATTCGCCAGACCATGCGCTTTGTCGAGCGTTTCCGGGCCAAGTCGACCAAGGCCAAGCAGGTACAGAGCAGGCTCAAACAGCTCGAGAAGATGGAGGTTCTGGAGCTTGCCGACGACGAGGTTCAGGTACGGTTTTCCTTCCCGCCGGCTCCGGCCTCGGGTCGGGACGTGCTGCAGGTGGAAGGGCTTTGCAAGAGCTATGGCGGCAGAGAGGTGTTTTGCGAGGTGGAACTGCAGCTGCAGCGCGGCGACAAGGTGGCGGTGGTCGGGGTCAACGGCGCCGGCAAGTCGACCCTGCTCAAAATCCTGGCTGGTAAGATCGAGCAGGACAGCGGCGCGGTACGCCTCGGCGCGGGTGTGGTGCTCTCCTATTTCGGCCAGCACCAGGCCCAGGAACTCTCTCCCGAGCTCTCGGTGCTCGATACCATGGCGCTCTCCGGCGAGGAGATGACCATCACCCGCATGCGATCGCTGCTCGGCGCGTTTTTGTTCCGGGGCGATGATGTGGAAAAGAAGGTGGCGGTGCTCTCCGGGGGCGAGAAAAGCCGGCTGGCCCTGGCCAAGATGATCGCCACTCCGGCCAACTGCATGCTGCTCGATGAGCCCACCAACCACCTCGACATGAGCAGCCAGGAGGTGCTCCAAGAGGCGATGGCCCAGTATGACGGCACTATCGTCGTCGTCTCCCATAACCGCTATTTCGTCGACAGTTTCGTCAACAAGGTACTCGAAGTCAAAGACGGCCGGGTAACCCTCTATGAGGGCAACATCACCGAATACCTGGAAAAACTCGAACGTCTAGCCGAGCAACGGCAAGCGGGTGAGATGGGTGCGGAATCCGAACCGGCGGATCAGGCGGACGACGGCGAGGAGAAGAGCCGCAAGAGCAAGAAAGAACGCAAGAAACAGGAGGCGGAAAGACGCCAGGAGCGCAGCCGCCTTGCCGGTCCGTGGCTCAAACAGGTGCAGGAGGCTGAAGGGCACATCGAGGAGCTGGAAACGGAAAAAGACGACCTCGAGGCCCTGATGGCCGATCCCGATCTCTATGCCGATGCCGAGGCCTGGTCGAGCACCAGCAAAAAATACGAAGAGTGCAAGCGGCGCCTGGAACGCTGGTACGAACGCTGGGAAACCGCTCAGGAGAAGATCGAGGAGGTAGACGCTCGCCTGGGATCGTGATGCCCGCAAAGGCGCGGATACCTGCCACGGAGAAAATAAAGCTCGGAATTCTGCCTGACTGGCTGTAGACTGGGGCCGTTTTAAAAACGGAAAGCGGAAGGTTGTATCGATAGTTTGATTTTAAGGAGGGAAAAATATGAGTTTGTGGAAATGCAGTGCTTGCGGCTACATACACCAAGGTGACGATCCTCCGGAGACATGTCCGGTCTGCAAGGCGAAAAAGAAGAAGTTCGCCAAAGCTTCAGAGAATTCGACCAGACGGTGGCGATGCTCGGTCTGCAACTATATTCATGAAGGCGATCAGCCGCCGGAAGAATGCCCGATCTGCAAGGCGAGTGCCGACAAGTTCGTGGAGATCGACAGCGAAGGCAACGAGCTGCCTAAGAGCGAAACGGATGAAACGGACGAAACAGGCGAAACCGGCGAAACAGCGCCAGCCGAGGAGGCTGCCGCACCGGCGCCGCCACCTCCGGTGGAGGAGAAGAAACCCTCCATCCTCATCAGGATGGTGATGAGGTTTCATATCCACCCGATCGCGGTGCATATTCCTAACGGTTTGTTGCCGGCGGCGGTTATCTTTCTGGCCATCGCCGTTTTTTTCCAGCTGCAGAATCTCGAACTTGCTGCCTTTTATAACTTCCTCTTTGTTCTGCTAGCTATGCCGGTGGTGTTGACCACTGGATACCTGGAGTGGAAACATCGATACAAAGGCGCGAAAACCTTTCGTTTTTTCGCTAAAATCGCCTGCAGTGCGGTGGTCACCCTCTGTCTGATCGCCCTGGTCGGCTGGCGTTTTCTCGTACCCACCGTAGCTGGGGCCGATTCCCCCTATCGACTCATTTACCTGGGCATTGCCCTCATCATGCTGCTGGCGGCGGCGATTGCCGGTAATATCGGCGGCAAGCTGGTGTTCGGCGCCAGAGACCACAAAAAGAAGTAAGCTCCACCTCAGGCCGAATTTCCCGGCATGTGCATCCTGCCCTCGCAAACTCCGGAGGGCGGGATGCAATCCGGTCGCTTCTCATCCATTCTCCAGTCTTTTAACCAGTACCTTGGAATTGCGCTGGTAGTTGTACATGACCTTGCGGCTTGCCGGCAAAGAATCCACCGAAGCCTCGACGAATCCCTGTTCGATAAACCAATGGGCCGCCTGGGTGGTGAGCACATAGATCTCGCCCAGATGCAGCCTGTTCGCCTCTTTCTCCATATGCGCGAGCAGGTTCCTGGCTCGGCCTCCCTTCTGGTATTCCCTGAGTACGGCGAAACAGGCGAGCTCCCCGCTGCTTGAATCCTGAATCGGGTAGAGCGCGGCGCAGCCGATAACGAGGTTGTCTTTTTCCATCACGGTGAAATACCCGATCTCGTTTTCCAGCAACTCCCGCGAGCGCTTGACCAGGATGCCTTTTTTCTCCAGGGGCGCGATCAGGTTGAGGATACCGGCCACATCGTCCGGGCGCGCCGGGCGCAGGACCTCGTAGCTGTCGCTGTGGACCATGGTCCCGGAGCCGTCGCGGGTGAACAGCTCTCGCAGCAGCGTGCCGTCTTCGCTCGAGGAGATGATATGCGCCCTGGGCACCCCCTTTTTGCAGGCGGTATAACAGGTGCGCAGGGAAAAGTAGCTGTTTGCCGGCGCATGCTGGGCCTGCTCGGCCAGAAAATTCCGGCACTGATCGAGGTTGAGTTGCCGGTAGAGCGTGCCATCCTTGTCGTAGATCGGACCGTCGTCGTTGAAGACAAGCAGCTTGTCGGCCTTGATCGATTCCGCCACGCTTACCCCGATATCGGCAAATGAGAGGTTGAACACCTCGCCGGTGATCGAATAGCCCAGGGGAGAGAGCAGCACCAAGACGTCCTGGCGGACGATGTCGCCGATGGCCTGGCTGTCGACACTGCGCACCTTACCGGTCATCTGATGGTCGACGCCGTCGATGATTCCCTGGGGCATGGCGGTGATGAAGTTGCCGCTGCGTATCTTGATCCGGGCGCCGTACATCGGCGAGTTGGGCAGTCCGCTGGAGAACAGGGATTCCAGCTGCCAGCGGGCGGTTCCCACCGCTTTGAGCACGTAGGGCAGATGGCTCCGCTCGGTGATGCGGGCGCCTCGGTGAAAGTGGGAGGTTATCTCGGCACGCCGCAATTCTTCCTCGATCTGCAGGCGCGCCCCGTGCACCACCACCAGTCGGATGCCGAGGGCGCGCAGTATGGCGATATCGCTGATTATGTTGACAAAATTCGGCTGCCCGAGACATTCGCCGGGGATCAGGATCACAAAGGTCTTGCCGCGATGATCGTGGATGTATGGCGCTACATGCCGAAACCACTTCAGAAAAGGATCGCAGCCGTTGTTGGCCTCCGCCGGGTAGATGGTGGAATTGCCTGCCTCTACCGGAGGCTGTTCGCTTGTTTTCATCTATTCCGGGAGATAGGGGGTGATGTCTTTTGCGTACCCGCTTTTCACTTTGAAACCTTTTGCCCGCAGGGTGTTGATCGCCCTGTTGCCGTCCTGGGCGGCAACCCGCATGACCAGCTGGGTGACCCCGGGATAGTGTTTCTCGGGCCAGGTCAGGATGGACTGGATATTGATCTTTTCATCCCGCAGCAGTTTGGAGACCTCGGCGAGGGTGCCCAGGGTATCCTTGACGAATACGCCCAGCCGCATCGAGTCGTCGCTGATGCCGATGGCCTCGAGAAGGACTTCCATCACATCGGTGCTGGTGATGATGCCGGCCAGGTTGTCATTTTCCATCACCGGCAGGGAGCTGATGTCATGCTGTTGCATGATATAGGCCGCGCGTTCGATGGTGGTGTCCACCGGCACCGTCACCACGGTCTTGACCATGATCATCTTCACCGTCACCTTCGAGAGCAGGTAGTTGAGCTCGTGGGTGGAAAGCGAGGTGGCGGGAGAAGCCCAGTTCTGTTTGAGATCGCGGTCGGAGACCAGACCGACCAGTTTTCCCTTGTCGTTGACCACCAGCAGGTGCGCGATGTGCTTTTGGTCGAGTTTATCCCGGGCCTCATCCAGGGTGGCCTCCGGTGAAATGGTAACCAGATCGGTATGCATGATTCTGCCGATATACATAAACGCCTTCCTCCGTCGTATGACTGTCTTCTCCAGGGCCGGGGAGGTGGATTGCTCACCTTCCTTGAGTGAAGACGGGATGATCCGATGCCTCCCGGATCGTGCCGCCCGCTGTTGCTCCGCTGCATTATATTCTAAACATTACGGTTGTCAAAACAAAGGTTTGCTGTAAAGGTCCTCCAGTACCCCATCTTGGAGCGAGCAGGCTGGCGTGCAGAGGTCGGCTATAGCCCGCCGGCCTGCTCGCGCCAGGATGTGGGGTGCTGGTGAACGCTTACCGGGCCGAAGGCTACGGAACGTGGCGGGTTCACTAGCTGATGAGCGGGGAAGTCACGGAAAAAGGCTTGCCCGCTGCACCGATTTCAGAGTAATCTCATAACTTGCGCTGTGAGAAGAACGGAGGGAGAGTGACACCGGGCGATTCGTGGCCAGGGGATGCTGGTATCGCCTGCTCGCCGACCACCGGCTTTGGTTTTGTGCTTAACGTTTACGAAAAATCCCAGGAGATACAGTGACTACTATTAGCGACGACGGATTCTGGATGTCCGGAAATGAAGCTATCGCCCTCGGCGCCTGTGAAGCCGGGGTAAAGGTGGCTTCCGGCTATCCCGGCACGCCATCCACCGAGATACTGGAAAACCTGTCCGCCTATGACGGGGTATACACGGAGTGGGCGCCCAATGAAAAGGTGGGTCTGGAGGTGGCTATCGGCGCTTCCTTTGCCGGGGCACGCGCCCTGGCCACCATGAAGCATGTCGGAGTCAATGTGGCGGCGGATCCGCTTTTCACCGCCGCCTACACCGGGGTCCGCGGCGGTCTGGTGCTTGTCACCGCCGACGATCCCGAAATGCACTCTTCCCAGAACGAGCAGGACAACCGCAACTACGCTTTTGCCGCCAAGGTGCCGATGCTCGAGCCCTCGGAGCCGGCGGAAGCCAAAGAGATGCTGAAAACCGCTTTCGCGCTGAGCGAGGAGCTGGATACGCCGGTGATGTTGCGAATCACTACCCGCATCGCCCATGTCAAGGGAGTGGTGCAGCGGGGAGAGCGGCAGCAGAGCGCGGTGGTCGCGCCAGGCATTGAAAAAGTTCCCGAGAAACTGGTGATGCTGCCAAGCCTTGCCCGTCGCCGGCGGCTGGCGGTGGAAGCGCGCATGGGCAAATGCAGGGAGTTGGCCGAAACCGCGCCGTTCAATCGGCTGGAGCCTGGCGATACCCGGCGCGGGTTCATCGCCTCCGGGGTATCGTATCTTTATGTCAAAGAGGCCTTTCCAGAGGCTGCCGTGCTCAAGCTCGGCATGTGCTGGCCCCTGCCGGAAAAAATGATCCGCAAGTTTGCGGAATCGGTCGAGGAACTCTTTGTGGTCGAGGAACTCGATCCGTTCCTCGAAACCCATATCAAGGCCATGGGCATCGACTGTCACGGCAAGGACCTGATCCCGAGCCGTGGGAGAGCTCAATACCTCCATCGTCCGCAACGCCATCGCCCCCGTCGAGAGGGAGCTGTTCGAGCCGGTAGAGCTGCCGATGCGGCCGCCCAACATGTGCGCGGGATGCCCGCACCGCGGCATCTTCTTTAACCTCTCCCGGATGAAGGTCTTTGTTTCCGGGGATATCGGCTGCTACACGCTTGGGTTTATGCCGCCGCTCTCCGCCATGGACGCCTGTGTCTGCATGGGTGCATCGGTGCCGGTGGCCCACGGCATGGTCAAGGCCCTGGGCGAAGGCGCCCACGACAAGGTGGTGTCGGTGATTGGCGATTCCACCTTTGTCCATTCCGGCATCACCGGGTTGATCAACAGCGTCTACAATAAGAGCGCCGCCACGCTTATCATTCTCGACAACCGCATTACCGCCATGACCGGCCAGCAGGAGAACCCGGCCAGCGGCCGCACCATCAAGGGCGAGCCGGCCACCCAGCTCGATCTCGAAGGGCTCTGCCGGGCCGTCGGCGTAAAGCACGTCTTTGTGATCAATCCCCATGAGGTTCCGGAAACCCGGAAAGTGCTAAAAGATGCGATCGCGCTCGACGAACCGTCGGTGATCATCTCCCGCGCACCCTGCGTGCTGTTGCCGGAGATGAAGGCGAGAAAACCCGTCTCGCATTTCACCAACCAGGACAACTGCACCGGTTGCATGTCCTGCATCCGGCTCGGTTGTCCCGCCATCAGCTGGACCGCGTTCGGCGAAGGCGAGGCGGAGGCCCGCGGCTATCGCAAGAATCAAAAAGGCGTATCGAAAATCGACGAGATTCTGTGCAACGACTGCGGCCAGTGCGCCTCGCTCTGTAAATTCAAGGCGATCACCAGAGAGGGGGAGGAGAACTAATGGAAGCGACGGGAAACATCCTCTTTTCGGGGGTTGGCGGCCAGGGCATTCTGCTGGCCAGCGAAGTGACGGCGCTGGGCCTTCTGGCTGCCGGTTTCGATGTGAAAAAGAGCGAGGTGCACGGCATGGCCCAGCGGGGCGGCTCGGTTACCGCCCAGCTGCGCTATGGAGAGAAGGTGTACTCGCCGCTGATCGAACCCGGCCGGGTCGATATCCAGGTGGCCTTCGAGATGATGGAGGCTGTGCGCTATCTGCCCTACCTGCATCGGGGCAGTACGGTGGTGGTCAACACCCAGAAGATCCTGCCTCCGGCGGTGGCCACCGGCCAGACCGCCTATCCGGAGGATATCCTCAGCGAACTCACCACCAGAGATATCAAGGTGGTGAGGGTGGATGCTTTTGATATCGCTAACGAAGTCGGGGAGGTGCGCACCGCCAACGTGGTCATGGTGGGGGCCTTGACCGCCTTTTTGCCGGTGGATGGCGCACTCTTTGAGAAGGTGATCAGAACCCGGGTGCCGGAGAAATTCCGCGAGGTGAATCTTCGCGCTTATCAAAAGGGAAGAGATATAGAGAAAGAAGGGGGAGAGTAATGACTACCATTTACTGGGAAGAGGAGATAGAGACCCTGCCCCGGGTGGGGCTCGAGTCGATTCAGCTCAAGCGGCTCCAGCGGCAGGTGGCGAGACTCTATGACAAGGTCAAGCCGTACCGCCACAAAATGGAGCAGGCCGGGGTGAAGCCCGAGGATATCAAGAGCCTTGCCGATCTGAGCAAGCTGCCGTTCACCTACAAGGACGATCTGCGCGATAACTATCCTTTCGGCCTGTTCACCGTGGGGCTCGACGAGCTGGTGCGGGTCCATGCCTCATCGGGGACCACCGGCAAGTCGACGGTGGTCGGCTATACCAAGGCGGATGTCGAGCTCTGGGCCGGGGTGATGGCGCGCGCCTACTGCTGCGCCGGCGTCCATCGCGGCGATATGGTGCACAACGCCTACGGGTATGGGCTGTTCACCGGCGGGCTCGGTGCCCATTATGGGGCGGAGCGCCTCGGCGCCACGGTCATCCCCATCTCCGGCGGCAACACCAAACGGCAGATCACCATCATGCGCGACTTCGGTTCCACGGTGCTGATGGCCACCCCCTCCTATGCCCTCAACCTGGCCGACACCATGGCGGAACAGGGCGTCGATCCCTCCACCCTCTCACTGCGGGTGGGAATTTTCGGCGCCGAACCGTGGAGCGAGAATATGCGCGAGGAGGTGGAGCGCAAACTCAACCTCAAGGCGGTGGATATCTACGGCCTCTCGGAGATTATCGGCCCGGGCGTGGCCATGGAATGCCTTAAAAGCGACTGCGGCATGCACGTCTTCGAAGATCACTTCCTGCCGGAAATCATCGATCCGGATACGGGCGAAGTGCTGCCGCCGGGCGAGAAGGGGGAACTGGTTTTCACCACCCTCACCAAGGAGGCCTTTCCGCTCATCCGTTACCGGACCAAAGACATCTCCCGACTCATCTACGAGCCCTGCGCCTGCGGCCGCTCTCTGGTGCGCATGGAAAAGGTGACCGGGCGCACCGACGACATGCTGATTATCCGTGGGGTCAACGTCTTCCCCTCCCAGGTGGAACATGTGCTGATGGGTGTTGAGGGGGTCGAGCCGCACTACCAGATCGTGGTCGAGCGGGAGGGCAACCTCGATACCATGCAGGTGCTGGTCGAAGTGAGCGAAAATGTCTTTTCCGATGAGGTGAGGGTGCTCGAAAACCTCTCCAGGAAAATCCAGACCGAAATCAAGGATTTCCTGGGCGTGACTTCCAGCGTCAAGCTGGTCGAGCCCAAGACCATACAGCGCAGCGAGGGTAAGGCGCAAAGGGTAATCGACAGAAGAAAAATCTAAGTAAATTTCCCGGTTGGACGGGCTTTTGCCATTGCGACCAATGGAGATAAATCAAAAGAGGAGAGCGATATGCGGGTAGAACAGATTGCGGTTTTTTTGGAAAACAAATCGGGCCGTCTGGCGGAGATCACCTCTATTATCGCCGAGGAAGGGGTTAATATCAGGGCGCTGTCGGTGGCGGATACCGCCGATTTCGGCATACTGCGGCTGATTGTCGACGACGTGGAAAAGGCCAAGGCCGCCCTGAAGTCCAAGGGGTTCACGGTAGGCATCACCAACGTGCTGGCGGTGGAAGTCGCCGACAGAATCGGGGGGCTGGCCACGGTGCTGAGAAGCATCGAAGCGGCCGGGCTCAACGTCGAGTATATGTACGCCTTTGTCAACAAGAGCGGCGAGAACGCGGTACTCATCTTCCGCTTCGAGGATATGGACCGGGCCATCGAATCGCTGCAGAAAGACGGCTACACGCTGCTGACCGGGGAGCAGATCTGCTCGCTGTAGGCAGGACGACGCAATTTTTTATCCACAGGAAATACCGGGGGACGAACGACCTATGTACTGGCAGCCGAAAGAAGAGTGTTTGCCAACGGATGAGTTGAGGAAGCTGCAGCTGGAGCGGCTGCAGGTCACCCTTGCCAGGGTGGCCACCCATGTGCCGTTTTACCGCAACAAATTCAAGGAAATGAAGCTCGATGTCGAAAAAGTCGACTCCTTGGAGAAGCTGCGGGATTTTCCCTTCACCATGAAGCAGGACCTGCGCGATAATTACCCCTACGGCCTCTTTGCCGTGCCCCTGCGCGATGTGGTGCGGGTCCATTCCTCTTCGGGCACCACCGGTATGGCCACCGTGGTCGGCTACAGTAAAAACGATATCAGCACCTGGGCCGATCTGGTGGCCCGTGTTCTCTGCGGGGCCGGGGTAACCGCCGACGACGTTATCCAGATCGCTTTCGGCTACGGTCTGTTCACCGGTGGTTTCGGACTGCATTACGGGGCGGAGAGGCTGGGGGCATCGGTTATCCCCATCTCGGCTGGCAATACCAAGCGCCAGATCCAGATCATGAAGGATTTCAAGACCACGGCCCTGGTCTGCACCCCCTCGTATGCGCTGAAAATGGCGGACGTGATGATGGACATGGGCCTTAATCCCAACGGCCTTTCGCTGCGCTACGGTCTGTTCGGCGCCGAGCCGTGGTCGGAAGCGATGCGCTCCGAGATCAATGAGCGGCTGGGCATCAGAGCAACCGACAACTACGGCCTCTCGGAGGTGATGGGGCCCGGAGTCGCCGGTGAATGCCGGGAAGGCAACGGCCTGCATATCAACGAGGATCACTTCCTGGTGGAGGTGCTGGATCCGAAAACCCTGGAGCCGGTGGCGCCCGGTGAGGTGGGAGAACTGGTGATCACCACCCTCACCAAGGAGGCCTTCCCGGTCATCCGCTACCGGACCCGCGACCTGACTCGGCTACTGCCGGAACCCTGCCCCTGCGGCCGGACCCTGGCACGAATGCACAGGGTGCTTGGGCGATCCGACGACATGTTGATCATCAAGGGGGTCAATGTCTTTCCGATGCAGATCGAGTCGGTGCTGTTTGATATCGAAGGCACCGAGCCCCATTACCGGCTGATCGTGGATCGCGAAAACAACGAGGATCGGCTCACCGTGATGGTCGAGGTGGTCGAATCGATCTTTTTCGATGAGATGAAAAAGCAGCGTACCCTGGTGGATACCATCAAAAAGCGCCTCGCCTCGGAACTCGGCATCGGTGTCGAGGTCAAACTCGTTGAGGAGCACACCCTGGAGCGATTCGAAGGCAAGGGCAACAGGGTTATCGATAATCGCAAATTTTAACTCCGACCGACCGGCTGCCTGTCATGGCGGTGTAGCCGGTCGGTTCCGTCAAACTCCCGCTCCCCGTGCTCATTCCTGACAAACGCACAGAAAATTGTGTCCTGTTTGTTCC
Organism: uncultured delta proteobacterium; assembly: GCA_963745265.1. Lineage (GTDB taxonomy): Bacteria > Desulfobacterota > Desulfobulbia > Desulfobulbales > Desulfocapsaceae > Desulfopila. The sequence continues at coordinate 2,692 of CAVUXQ010000012.1, read as the reverse complement.
CGCAATATCATGTCCTATGATATAGTTAAAGCAAATTAAGGTGCACGTCTGCACGTGCTCCATCGTGACACCATCTGCCTTGCGCACGGAAGCAAACTGCTTTCCGACCGTTTGCAATCTCCGAGGAGAGAGGAGCGATGAATACATCCCACAGACTCAACATCATCTATGCCGTTATCGCTGTTGTCGGCATCATGATAGTGCAGGATATACTGGTGCAGCAGCAAAGCGTGCAACCGGTACCCTACAGCGAACTCGAGCAGTTGCTGACCCAGGGTAAGGTTGCCTCGCTGACCATCCGGGATAACTATATCGTCGGTAAACTCAAGGAACCCGATGAGAACGGCAAGAACATGGTGGTCGCCAACCGGGTCGAACCCGCCCTGGCCGAGCAGCTTTCCAAATACCATGTACCGTTTACCCAGGTACACGAGAGTAAATTTCTTGCCACGCTCCTCTCCTGGATTGTGCCGGCGCTGATCTTTTTCGGCATCTGGTATCTCATCATCCGCAAGGTGATCGACAAGCAAGGGCCGGGCGGCGGCTTCATGAACATTGGCAAGTCCAAGGCCAAAATCTACTTCGAGCGGCAGACCGGGGTCGATTTCGACGATGTGGCCGGTGTCGAGGAGAGCAAGGCGGAGTTGATGGAGATCGTCGATTTCCTCAAGTCGCCCGATGAATACAGTACCCTCGGGGCCCGGATGCCCAAAGGCATTCTGCTCATCGGCCCTCCGGGTACCGGCAAGACCCTGCTGGCGAGAGCCGTGGCCGGGGAGGCCGGCGTGCCGTTTTATTCCATCAGCGGCTCCGAGTTCGTGGAGATGTTTGTGGGGGTCGGCGCGGCCAGGGTGCGCGATCTCTTCGAGCAGGCCACCAAATCGGCGCCCGCGATCATCTTTATCGACGAGTTGGACGCCCTGGGCAGGGCGAGAAGCGCCGTCGGCGGCATGGGCGGCAACGATGAACGCGAACAGACCCTGAACCAGTTGCTGGTGGAAATGGATGGCTTCGACCAGACCAGCGGGCTCATCCTGTTGGCCGCCACCAATCGGCCGGAAATTCTCGATCCGGCCCTGCTGCGTGCCGGCCGGTTCGATCGGCAGGTCCTGGTCGATCGACCGGACAAACTGGGTCGCGTCGAGATCCTGCGTGTCCATATGAAAAAGGTGAAGGTCAGCGAGGGTGTCGAGGTGGAGCAGATTGCCGAACTCACCACCGGGTTTTCCGGAGCGGATCTCGCCAATCTGGTAAACGAGGCGGCGCTCTTGGCGACTCGGCGGCAGGCGGCAAGTGTCGACACCGCCGATTTTACCCAGGCGATCGAGCGCATCGTGGCCGGCCTCGAGAAGAAGAACCGGCTGCTCAACCCGCGGGAGCGGCAAATCGTCGCCTACCACGAGATGGGCCACACCCTGACCGCTCTCGCGCTCCCCGGTTCCGACCCGGTTCACAAGGTCTCCATAATACCGCGAGGAGTCGGGGCCCTGGGGTATACCCTGCAGCGTCCCACCGAGGATCGCTTCCTGATGACCAAGGAGGAGCTGGAGCGCAAGATTGCCGTGCTGCTCGGTGGTCGTGTGGCTGAAAAACTGGTGTTCGACCATCTCTCCACCGGTGCCTCCGACGATCTGGCCAGGACCACCGATATCGCCCGGAGCATGGTGATCCGCTACGGCATGGATGAGCGGATCGGTCATGTGGTCTATGAAGAAAGTCAGCAAACGTTTCTTGGTCAGCAGAATTATCCACCCGCCCGAACCCATATGAGCGACAACACCGCTCGCCAGATCGATGCCGCGGTTCGGGAGCTCATCGATACCATCTTCTCGGCGACCTACGCGCTGATGGAAAAAAACAGGGACATCCTGGAAAAATGCGCCAAGATCCTCCTGCAAAAAGAGACCCTGGAAGAGGCGGAACTCAAAGAACTGACCAGCGATCTCTACAAAGTAAAGTCCTTTCCCGAAGAGCTGATACCTGCCGATGGCGATGCGGTTGGCTGAGCTCTCCAAGGCTTGTCTCTGGCCCGGGTTTCGCCCGGTCAATGGGTGGGGGCAAGCATCACACCCCCAACAGCCGGAATGCTGTCCCACTGAGTTGGATGAATAAACGAGAAACGGAACGGATGCGTACACGTGCGCAAAAATTTCCGGTTTTGCGAACAGGTTTTCCGGAAATGGCCATTTCCTGTTCCGCAGCAAGCCCCTCCTTCAGCGTTGTCGTGGTGCAAATAATGCTCTTTTTGTGTGCTTATGCGATTTTCCCCTGAATGGCGCGGAAATTGCTGAGATCTTGCTAGGAGCCTGTCGGATTTCGTTTCCCCATGTGCACGTTCACCCGGTCGGGAAGTTGATGAACGGTTACCAAAATTATCAGAGTGTTCCGTGATGCCATTGCCAGGTGTCCCGGGCCGATATTTCCATGAGAGGCGAGGCGCACGGCGTTTTCTTCCGGCTGTATTTCGTGGAATTTTTAAGAGTATCAGACGCCCTTCTCACTGGGAGCGCTGAGGGGAATATATGGGAACCACAACCAACCGGCCGCGCTGCATTGGTATCCATTTGGTCGCGACTGTCGCGGTGCTGGCGCTGCTCTTGATGACATTCGACCGCCACGTGGGCCTGTGCAAATCGGCGACCGGGGCTCATGCCATGGCCAAGATAACTATAGAAAAGGATTCGGCAAGCCG